>NZ_ATLK01000001.1 GCF_000737845.1 Bifidobacterium bombi DSM 19703
CGTGCAGTTGCACATGCACTGCTTTCACGTCATGGCCGCGCGCCGCGTACGCGGCGGCCTGCCTGCGCAGGTCGGCGTCCAGCTTGGCCATTGACTGGCACGCCGTGGCGAGCATCGGCAGGTGTCCGGCGAACGTGTCGGGCACCGGCGAGCCTGCCGACCTGGACAGCCCGCCGGAGGCGTGCATAAACGCATTGGCGTGCGCTGTCGCGTCACTCTCGTTGCTTCTAATCGTCGTCCCCATGCCATTCAGACTAATAGAGTTTTTGTGTCGAAAACGTGAAAACAAACGAGTGAGCATGGGCTATGATGTGAATGCAATACAAGATAGCCGGCATTGGACGCCGCCCCTCCGACGACGAGCTGGAGGCGTCGGGGTCAGTGTGGTGTCGCACGCAAGCACGGCTCCAGACGCCGCACAAGAGCGCATGGGGAGCAGGGAAGGCCGAGACCTTTACGGGAGAAGGCGGTGCAACGCGAGATGAACAAGCTGCTCATGGAGGCGGCGGCGCCGACGACATCTACGAAGTCATGCGCATCCTAACCAAAAGTGCACACGAGACGGGCGAACGAGGAGCCCGAAGAACCAAAACTGAAAACCAGGACAACACGAACCATAGCAATGATGACTGACCACCAAACACCAACGACCATATGAGTTATCCACAACCAAAAAGCTTCAGTGACATGTTATAAAAACAGTCTTTTCAATCTGTTTTAGCACATGCAGCTGATGATTTTCGATTGTGAGTAATTCACGAGATCGTCAGTGTATTTCCTGTTGCTGGTTGATGGTTGCTGGTTTCCCACTGTAGCCTTGGGGTTTGTTCGGGTGTGGTCTCTTTACCTTATCTGTGTCGCCGTACTTTGTAGATGGTGGGCCTGTTGACACCGACGTCGCGTGCAGCCGTGGTGGGCGAGACACCGGGGTGAGCGTCTAGGTAGTCGCACACCATCCGTTCCTTCGAGGACCGTCGGTTGATGCAACTACAGAAAACAAGTCGTCTACTTGGCACGTGCCCGTGCCGCGCAGAACATCGATGGGTCCGAAGGCACCAGGGTCGGCCAGTGGCGGCAGGGCCAAGGGGTGACGGTCTGAGACTATGTGTAGGACAACCCCGATGTGTCAACGATACAAATCGCAAGAGCTGGGGAGTCAGCCAGCCAATTATCTACCGGTATTCCAAGGTGTTCAGAATAGGTGTAACTCGTTGTTTTCGAATACGGTTGCTCGGGGAACTCCGTGTGTGCTGATTCTCTGTTTCATTTTTACATGTTTGTTGATTTTTTGAAAATGGTGTTGCGTCGGGTTTAAACCTGCATATTGAATAGATGAAGGTATCCGTTCACTATAAAGTTTGCTTTTGTTTCAGGGGAGAAAGAAAAATGAAATCTGGCGGTAGCTGGGTTCCTATTGCTTTTCAATACAGATTGATTGGCAGGCTGACGATGGGTGTCGTATAGGGTATTGCGGAGGTAATGGTACTTATCCTGTTTGTAAAGTGCAGTAGGCTCGATTGCTCCATTGATGCATTAATACTATTGGCCATGGGAAGCAACGCTATCGCATGTATACCACAAGTTTGGCTTAATGACTATTCCGCAATGTACAACATGTACAACATACGGACTATCCAGATGGTTGGTTTTGGTGGTTTTGGAAACGGTTATTTTCGCAATCGTCGCTTTCACCGTATCAATGTTGTTTTTGCGTCAGAATTTGGCGCTTACGTTTGTGGTGACTCTATCGATGCGGTGTTTGGTATCTGGTTGAAGCCGAAAAATTTGGCACAATAGGAGAAGCGGCAGGCCATTGCGATGAATCTGTTTAAGTAGTCTTTGAAAGATGAACAAGCAGAGGATCATGTACGAGCTTACGAAAGGATGAACAAACGGCTTGATAGTCAATAGACGTCATGGAGTTGGTAAGCTGCATTTCAATCAGGAAAAGGATGATCGAAATCCGTCATAAAGGTTGTTCTCATTGCCACTGATTAGGCAGTTGATTGTTACCGTTCTGTATGGTATTCCCGACTATTGTGGCTTTGCTTGGTCTCCAACGACCCCGTTCTGTGCTCGGCCCCGCTTGGGCGAGGTACGTACGCCATCCACCGCCAGGTATCCGGCCTTTTCCTTTGACACTGACGTCACTTCATGTTCAACGGTATTGTAGGGGACTTTTGATTTTCCTTTGTGCCGCCGCTTCGATGGCGGTCCGGTTCATGTCGTTTTAGGCTGGGGAGTGTTTTGTGGTCGAGGTGTGTTGGGGTGTTTCGGCTGCTGTTGGTGGGTCGTCCTTGTATGGGAGTTTGCATATTGGCATCCGTCCGTGGTGACGGTGTTGTTTTGGTATGATGGCTTTGATTGACGAGGTTGTTTCAGGAGGAGAGTCGATGATGGGTGTAGGGGCTGTCGTGCTGGTGGTGCTGGTCGTCATCGTTCTTGTGTGGGCCATTGGCGTTTATAACGGTTTGGTGACGCTGCGCAATCGCGTGGGCAACGGATGGGCCCGGATTGGTGTGCTGCTCAGGCAGCGTGCCGATCTTGTGCCGAATCTTGTTCAGATCGTGAAGGGCTATGCGGCGCATGAGTCAATCGTGTTGGAAACCGTCACGGCCGCTCGTGCCAAGGCGGTGGCTTCGGCGAATGACGCGAACGCCGGAGCGGCGGACTGTGTTCAGGCTGAAAACGGGCTCACTGGGGCGTTGATGGACCTGACGGCCACCGCGGAGGCTTACCCCGTTCTCAAGGCGAGCCGGAACTTCCTTGACGTGCAGGGCCGGCTTGCGCGGCTGGGGCGGGGAATCGCCTACGCGCGTCAGTTCTATAACGATACGGTGCTCAGGTACGATACCGAGATCGGGAAGGTGCCGGGCAATATCATGGCTTCGGTGTTCCGTTTCGCTCATGAACAGTACTTCCACGTCGACGATGAAAGCCGCCAAAACGTGCATGTTGAGTTCTGACGATGGTCAGGTGGCGAAACTGGGCCAAGCAAGTGAAATGCAGGCGAGCACAAATATCGACGGCGCCTGCGAATGGAAACTTGTGGTAGTTGTGGAGGGGTATGGGAGACATGAAAAAATCGAAGAAGACTTGGTTTGGCCTTTGGCTCGATAAGCCTCGGATTGCCATGAGCAGGCGCCGATTCGAAGGTGCGCTAGCCGTGGGTTTGTCAGTTGGGCTGCTGATCTTTGGCTGTTTTGCTATTATAGATTTCAAGGTCTTTGTTCCCCCGCCAGTGAGCTACAACTCCCTTGACTATGATGTGAAGGTACTTGAGAACGGCGATATGCGTGTCGTGGAGCATGTGGACGTCAGGTTGGGGCAAAATACTGAGCACAATGTAACTGAGCCGTGGCATCATCTGAATCAGAGTTTCAAGCTTGATGCCGGCAGCCTCATGGCCATAAACGATGTGACGGTCACCAATGCCACCACCAAAAAACGCTATACCGAAAAGGGAATGCCGGATCCGAACGAGTACATGGATGATCGGATATGGGATGCGGACTATGCGGGCCACTGGTACCTTGTCGATACCACGTTAACGGACGCACCTTATGACCCTGCCCAAGTAAGACTCATCGACAGGGGCACGGATACGATGGGGTTAACAACCAAAACCAAGGGGGCCGCCGGCGTGGAACCGACGGATGGTGCGCTGACCGGAAGTGGGCAGCAAAGTTGGAATCCTGATTATTTGAATGCCTTGAATCATCCAGGGTACAGAGATGCCAATGGAACGACACAGTCCGAGCATCAACGTTCCGAAATCTCCCGTCCACGTGATAATGCCACTGTGGATTTGGTGCTGAATATCCCGACTACCATGACCGCCGATAGTATGAAATTCGATATCGCCATGACTTTCAAAGGCGTGTGCACGGCCAGTCCCGATGTCGCTTATCTTAAATGGGAGCCGGTCGGAGACGGTAATACGGCTCCCATCAAGAAGGTCAACGCTACGGTGAAGATGCCTCCAGGTGTTACTTCCAAGGATTCTTGGGCTTGGTTACATTATGACGGTCCCTCGCGGATCAGGCAGGATCCAGACGGTACGGTGCATTTCAGCGCAGAAAACATTCATGGGAAGAGGCACCTTGACTTCGTGGGTATGTTTTCGGGTGATTATTCGAAGGATATGGCCCGCACAGGAGTTGACTTGGCGAAGCAACGCATCATGGACGACGAAAGAGGCGAGCAAAGGCAGTACCAGCAAGTCGTAAGAATGCGGCTCTTCCCCTTCATTGGCATCCTCCTTTTGAGTGTGTTGTTGGCCATGGCCGACTTGGTTATATCCGTGCGGGGAAACGTGAGGATGAAATTCCCTGATGATCTCGACTATTGGAGGGATATACCAGACATCAGCCCATCAGCGGCGGCGCGGCTGTTTGAAGTGCTTTCCTCGGACGGTGCAGGTGGGGTGCCTTTGGAATTCAAGCAGATGTCGGCAACCCTCATGTCGTTGATACAAAAGAAGGCCGTCGCTATTCATCCAGGAAAGGCCGAGCGCTACAAAGGCGTCGATTTGGTTTCAATAAGCCCTGCTGGGGCAGAGGTTTGGATACGTGACCATAAAACTGATTTCGATGATTCAGACAAAAGCGACTTCACGTTGACCCTTCTTCCTGTATGTGAAAGCCACAGATCATCCTTGCACCTGTACGAAAGCGAAGAGGCTTTGCTCGAATTGTTCATGGATGTCGAGGGTCGTCACTTGCCGGTTTCATTCGACCTTGCGCAGTTCAACTCCGACCTGAAGGCGAACCCCAAGGCGAATTTATTGGTGCGTAAATACAAGATGTCCATTTACAATGAGTACACTGCGTTGAATCTGTCGAAGCCATGTGGCCGAGGCGTGTTCGCGCTCACCACCCTTGCGTTCTTTGCCGCTTTCGCTATCGTCATGGTGTACAACACGGTATTCGAATACACCGCCCCGCTTTTCGGTGCGATGTGCACCTCCCTGGTCATAAGCCTGGCGGTTTTCGCCAAAGCATTCTCCATGGAATTCAAGCTTACTGACGCTGGTCATATGCAAGCGGTGAAAGTGCTGGGTTTGGTTCGATACCTTAATGACTTCAGTGACTTCACCGATCTTGACGTACCTGATATGGTACTCTGGGGTGATTATCTGGTCTATGCCACGGCGTTCGGCATTTCTGACAAAGCCGTGCTTCTGCTCTCTAAGGTCAACTCGATCGTCGGTGCCGCAAAAAATATGAATGCGGCTCCACTTTCCCCGTTGTATGGGATGCTCTCACATGCCGCTTTGGTTGATTCCAATTCGGCGAACGCCTCGAATCCATGGTCAGTCGCCACAGCGGGTTCGAGTGTGGCGCACGCAGGTGGCTCCCTGCTGTCGGCTATGGGGACGCAACTTTCCACAGGCTTCGGTGTGCTATGGCAGTCCGTTTCCGCTGCTTCGTCACCTGAAAGCGGCGGTGCCTCGGGAGGTTTCTTCTCTGGTGGCTCCGGTGGTGGTTTTTCCGGTGTCGGTTTCGGTGGCTCCGGAGGCGGTTCAGGCGGTAGTGCGTTCGGTGCCAGTTGAGCGTTCGTCGCTGGCTAGATGACTATGATTTACCCGCATATGACTCAGTCGTTCCTATCGTGCATGACGGTAGTACACGGCTCTTCCTTGTCTGCGCAATGTCATAGACTGATACGTTGCTGTAACCATCCGAATTGGGTTCGGATAGTGTGTGTCGGCATCCTATGCGGTGTCCGACGGAAGATAATTTCAAACGGGATAATTTCATATAGGAGGTCTCGGCGACCATGGAACTGGACCTGACAGGTATTCATCAACTCGCGGCGGAGCAGGGCATCGACTCTGCGACGCTTGACGACGCATTGACCGAGGCGCTGCTGCTTGCGTACAGCAAAACGCTTCACGCATCACCACATGCGCGTGTGGAACTTGACGAACGCGCTGGAACTTTCACGATCTGGGCCAGGGACGAAAAGCCGGTGGCTCCAACCGAAGACAATCCACATCCACGCCCTGAACTGGGTGAAGAGTATGACGACACCCCCGATGATTTCGGGCGTCTTGCCGCTTCCACCGCGCGCCAGGTCATACGTCAGCTTTTCCGAGACGCCGAAGACGAGAGGGTACTAGGGGCTTTCGCGGGGCAAAAGGGCAACCTGATCACTGGAGTGGTGCAGCAGGACAGCAAGGACTCCGACAACGTCCATGTAGCGGTTGGTGATGTAGAGGCTATTCTTCCTCGGCGTGAGCAGGTTCCCGGTGAGCGATACCGGCACGGGGAGCGGTTGCGTGTGTACGTCGTCACCGTGAGCCGTGGACTCAAGGGGCCTGAGATTGTGGTTTCGCGATCACATCCTGAACTGGTGCGCAAACTGTTCGAACGTGAAGTGCCGGAGCTTGTCTCCGGTGCGGTTTCCATCATGGCGATAGCGCGGGAAGCGGGCGCGCGAACGAAGATTGCGGTGCGTGCTAACACTGAAGGAGTTAATCCCAAGGGCGCGCTGATCGGCCCCGGCGGTACCCGTGTGCGTGCCGTCATGGAGAACCTTGGTTCCGAAAAGATCGACATCGTGGATTGGTCGAAGGATCCCGCGAAATTCGTGGCCGCGGCCCTGTCTCCGGCCGTCGCCACGGGTGTTGACATCGTCAGCGAGAAGAACAAAACCGCCGTTGCGTACATTCACGACGACCAGCTGTCCTTGGCCATCGGCAAAGAAGGGCAGAACGCACGTCTTGCGGCGAAGCTCACCGGCTGGAAAATAGGCATCGAAAGCTCGCAGACCCATGATGCGAAGGTCAAGGCCGAAAAGGCACAGGTCTCCATCGCCGAGCAGACGCAAGATTCAGCAGTCGACCAGGGTTAGGTCGAGGACTGGCCAAGTGCTTTGATCATGTCGCTTCCTGATGAGGAATTGCATCACGGTCAATCCACAGCCACGAGTATGCTTGATATGGGAATCCGGAAGTGGGCGTAATGTGCGCCTGCAACGGCAGAGACGAGGTAACACGATCATGGTCGCACGATGAGTCAGAGTAAGCTCGCCGTCATCGAATATTGACCGCGTATGTACGCGCGGCCATCAGATTGAGGAGAAACTGAGTGCCTAAAAAGCGCGTATATGAACTAGCCAAGGATCTTGGCGTGGACAGCAAAACTGTCATGAGCAAATTGAAGGACATGGGGGAGTTCGTGAAGGCTCCGTCCTCGACCATTGAGGCACCTGTGGTCAGGAAGTTGATGAATGCCTTTCCCAAGAAGGATTCCGGATCTTCAGCGGATTCCGGTCACAAGACATCGGCCAAGCCCGCTTCCGGCCACGGCAGTGTGAAACCAGGTGCCGAACGGAAGGGCGCCGATCAGCCTTCCGCGTCGCATCCGACGCCAAAACCAGCGGATGGACAAGAACGGCGGAATGCGCCGGCAACAGCGAAGCAAACCGAGGGCCATGCGGTTCCACGGAGGTCTGACGCACCGGCATTTTCGAGTGGTGCGAATTTCCCCGCAAAACCGGGACAGCATTCCCGTTCCACGCAAGGTACACGTGGTGGCGACCGTGCCGAGGGCGGCAGGAACGCCGCAGGTCGTCCGGGACCACAGCAGCGTGAACGCCCGCATCGTCCGGGACAGAATGAAGGCAGTTCGCGTCAGCACTTCCCTAACGGGGCATCCCGTACGGCTACGCCGGGGCAGCATTCCGGATCGCGCACGGGAGCTACGCCTGGCCATCCGCATACGGCGTCGGGTCCACGACCGGGGAACAATCCCTTCAGCCGCAAGCAGGGTATGCACGTACCTGTGCCGGGTGACATACCGCGTCCACATCCAATGGCTCGCCCGACCGTGGGCAACGGCCGCGGTGGCCGTGGCAACTCCGAGAACGGCGGACGTGGCGGTTTCCGCAACGGACGTCAGGGCGGGGCACCGCGTGCTGGCCAGTGGGGCCATAATCGTCCGGGCCAGGGAGCTGGTGCAGGTGGCTCACAAGGCCGTGGCGGCAATCGGTTCGGTGGATCCGAAGCGGGTGCCGGTTTCCAGGGCGGTCAGTCGCATGGTCCTTCCCGTGGCGGCGGCCGTGGACGTGGCGGCGCTGCCGGTGCATTCGGGCGACAAGGCGGCAAGTCATCAAGAGCACGTAAGAACAGGCTTGCAAAACGCCAGGATTATGAGGAAATCAAAGCTCCTACAATCGGCGGTGTACGCATCCCGACCGGCAACGGCAAGACCATCAAGCTGCGCCAAGGCGCTACGCTCGCTGACTTGGCCGAGAAAATCAACGTGAATCCGGCCGCGCTGGTAACCGTCATGTTCCATCTGGGCGAAATGGCCACGGCCACACAGTCCCTGGATGAGGCTACCTTCCAGATTCTAGGCGAGGAAATCGGATGGAATATCAAGATAGTTTCCGCTGAGGAAGAGGACAAGGAGCTACTTCAGCAGTTCGACATCAACCTTGACGAGGAAGGTCTTCAGGACGACAAGGATCTGAAGCCACGTCCGCCGGTGGTCACTGTCATGGGCCATGTCGATCACGGCAAGACCCGGCTGCTTGACACGATTCGTAAGACCAACGTCGTCGCTCGTGAAGCAGGAGGCATCACGCAGCGCATCGGTGCCTACCAGGTCACCGTGAATCTAGAGGGGCAGCCTCGCAAGATCACGTTCCTCGACACACCAGGCCACGAGGCGTTCACCGCCATGCGTGCCCGCGGCGCGGAAGTGACCGATATTGCCATCGTGGTCGTGGCTGCGGATGATGGCGTGATGCCTCAGACCGTCGAGGCCATCAACCATGCGAAGGCGGCTAACGTGCCGATTGTGGTTGCGGTCAACAAAATCGACGTGGATGGCGCGAATCCTGAAAAGGTGCGTGGTCAGCTGACGGAATTCGGTCTGGTTCCCGAGGAGTACGGCGGCGATACCATGTTCGTGGACATTTCCGCCAAACTCGGGACCAACGTAGATAAGCTGCTTGAAGCGGTTCTGCTCACGGCTGACGCTTCCTTGGATCTGAAAGCCAATCCGGACATGGATGCAAGGGGGGCCACCATTGAGGCGCGGCTTGACAAAGGCCGTGGTGCAGTGGCGACCGTTCTCGTTCAGTCAGGCACGCTTCATGTCGGTGACGCCATTGTGGCTGGAACCTCTTACGGACGTGTGCGTGCCATGCTCGACGAGAACGGCGAGCAGATGGATAAGGCCACGCCTTCCACACCCGTGCAGGTTTTGGGTCTGACGAGCGTGCCGAGTGCGGGAGACCTCTTCCTAGTGGCTCCTGATGACCGTACGGCCCGTCAGATCGCAGAGAAACGCGAAGCTTCCGAGCGAGCGGCACAGTTGGCCAAGCGGCGCAAGATCGTCTCGCTGGAAAGCCTTAAGGAACAGTTCGCCAAGTCCGAGGTTGATATGCTCAACATCGTCATCAAGGGCGATTCCTCCGGTTCCGTCGAGGCGCTGGAAGATTCCTTGATGAAGATCGACGTCGGCGACGAGGTGGGTATCCAGGTCATCCATCGTGGCGTTGGTGCCATCACGCAGAACGATGTGAACCTGGCCACGGTCGACAAGGCCGTCATCATCGGCTTCAACGTGCGTCCCAACCGTCAGGTCGCGGACCTCGCGGAACGTGAAGGCGTGGAGATCAAGTACTACTCGATCATCTACAAGGCCATCGAGGACATTGAGGCATCCCTCAAAGGTATGCTCAAGCCGGAGTTTGAAGAGGTCACTACCTCGCATTCCGAGATCCGCGAGATATTCCGTTCCTCCAAGTTCGGCAACATCGCCGGCGTCATGGTGCAGGATGGCGAAGTCAAGCGTGGCACGAAGGCGCGCATCTTGCGCAATGGCGTGGCCACGGTCAACGATCTGGAGATATCCTCGCTGCGTCGTTTCAAGGACGACGTGCAGTCCGTCAAGGAAGGCTACGAGGCCGGCATCAACCTCGGGTCCTTCAACGACATTGAGGTTGGGGACATCATCGAGACCTTCGAAATGAAGGAAATCGAGCGGAAATGATTTCAGCGGCCGCTCCTTCGCACCTCCGTACACGCCGTGCGGACTTGCGCGGGGCGGCCGTTTCTTTTGCCGTGTAAGGAACATGGGGGCCGAGGGGAAGTCTTGACGGTGCGCCACAGGCGCTGCACGGCCTCGCATTCATATATTGGCAGCCGAGCCGCATTCGCCACAACGCGATTGGTCGTGGTCCGTCAGATTGGTGTGGGTTCACGATATGAATCCAGTCGTGTCTGAGGTCAGACCGGAACAGGACGTCCGGAATCGGTGTTCCCTCCGTCGATTGCGGCAAAAGTGGCTTCAGAACATGCAATTGGTTGAACTGGTTCGGTATTATGACGAGTGTACATCGGGAATACCTGAACTTGACGACGGTTGTTTCAATAGGCACGGATGTCCGTTTGCATGTGGCATCGGATGGACATGAGGGGTAATTATGGCTGGAACGAATCCACGCGCCGCGCGTATCGCGGCACTCATTCAACGCGTCATCGCACAGACGGTCGAGCATCAATTGCACGACAAGCGTCTGGCGGGCGTGACCATTACCGATGTGAGGGTGACGGGTGATCTGCAGATTGCCAGGGTTTACTGGACGCAGCTCGCAGATGCCGGCAAGGAGCAGGGCGAGCGCAAACGTGCGCAGCAGGCGTTGCGTCAGGCGACGGGGAAACTGCGTTCCTTGGTGGGTTCCAAGGCAGGCTTGCGGTTGACGCCGAAGCTGCAGTTCATTTACGATGAGGTGCCCAGCGAAGCCCATGAAATCGAAGACATTCTCACTGTGGCTCGCAAACGCGATGAGGAGATCGAAAAGTCGCGTCAGAATGCGCAATACGCCGGCGAGCAGGATCCCTACGAGCATCCTCGTGTACGTACCGCCGAGGACTTTGAGCCACAATATGAAAGCGTTGACGGAGATGATGCCGATTATGGCGATGAGTGGTCTCGTGCTCAGGCCGCTGGTTCCGATGATGACGATGCCAGAGGTGTCGAACGTATGAATGGCGCCGCGGGCGCTTCTACCGACGATGCCGGTGACGCCCGACCTGCGGCGTATGATGCATCGGCGCAGACGGGCTTTTCCTCTCTTGGGTAGGCCAGGTTCCGGCGAGCCTTCGGGCATCATCGTCATCGACAAACCGCAGGGGGTTACCAGCCATGATGTGGTTGCGGCAGTACGGTCCGTATTGCATCTGCGTCGCGTGGGTCATGCCGGCACGCTCGATCCCATGGCTACTGGTGCGCTGGTCGTAGGCTTTGGGCAGGCGACACGCTTGCTTAACTACATCGTCGATCATGACAAAACATACGAGGCCACGATTCGATTGGGGCAGACGACCGATACGGATGATGCCGATGGACGCATCATGGCGTGCGTTCCCGTTGTATTGGCGGATGGTCGTGATGATATGTCGGTATCTTCATTGGGTGTATCGGCCGAGGGAGATGAAGGGCGTCCGCTTGCCGCGGTTGGGTCGGGTGCTGCCATGCACACGGTGTCGAGGGAGCTGATCGAGCGTGTCATCTCCTCCCGCTTGACCGGTGACATCAAACAGGTCCCGAGCAAATATTCCGCCATCAAAGTCAATGGCAGGCGAGCTTATGATTTGGCCCGTTCGGGCGAGCAGGTCGAGTTGAAGGCGAGGGATGTCACCATTGACGAATTCACCGTCCTTGATGCCGCCATGAAGGAGGCCGTAGCGGGAAACGTTCAAGGTCAGCATGGCGTTCGGACGTCCGTGGTGGATGTTTCGGTGAGGGTCGTCTGTTCGGCCGGCACGTATATTCGCTCTTTGGGACGAGATCTGGGTGAGCTTCTCGGGGTTGGCGGGCACCTGGTCAGTCTTCGGCGCACGCGAATCGGAAAGTTCGGCGTCGCTGGGCGGAGCGTGGTCCGTGCGTCTGCCGAGCCTCGCTCATTCACCGATCGTCAGGGAGAAAACGTCACCAGGAACCGTGCCGTGCTCCCGGTCGACCGCGAGGAATTGCTGGCGCGAAGCCTGTCCATGCTTGAAGTGGTCAAGGCGATCATGCCCGTGTTGCGCATTAACGACGATGAAGCAAGGGGCCTGCGCTACGGACGTAGGCTGGAACGTCCTGTGAATGGCCTCTGTGCGGCGTACGTGCCGGATGCCGGTGGTGAAGTGGTGGCCTTGCTGGAGCCGGTCGGTCCCCATGAATGCAAGCCAGCAGTGGTGTTCCCTCCGCAGTAGCCCGGGCTTGCATGGCTTTTGGGTGAAACTTGACTTGGGTTGTTTCCGCCATGCCGCGATGAAGCCGTGACCTTCGGCTTTTGTCAGGGTGCTCGTGGCATCCGTGACGGAGACGTCGCTATGCCGTCGATTCCTCCCTGAGCGTTGCACGGCGGGAGCCAAAGATGCGGCAAGGCGTACCTGCACCGTGCCTGAATCGACTGAGTACATGTGGCCGGTGCCGGCAATGGCTAGTGCCGGCCACGATCAGCTTTTGCACGGAAACGGCGATGGCGGGTATTCGGATTAGTCGTGCGCGCAGTGGCGATGACCGGTTTCCGCGTTGGTCATACGATGCGGCGGTCGGCGGCCCACCTGGTCAGTTCGCTTCGGTTGGAAAGCTGGAGTTTATGAAGCACCGAGCTCACGTGAGTCTCCACGGTCTTGACGCTGATGAACAATTCCGATGCGACTTCACGGTATGTATAGCCACGTGCTATGAGGCGCATCACTTCCTGCTCTCGCGCGGAGAGCTTGTCGAGCTCGTCGTCCCGCTCGGCTTGCCCTGTGCCCTGGAATGCCGAGAGAACGAAGCCGGCGAGTTTAGGAGAGAAGACCGCGTAGCCTTCGTGCACCTGCCTTATTGCTCCGATCAGGTCGTTACCGCTTATGGTTTTGGTCACATAACCCCGAGCGCCGGCACGTATCACCGCTCCTACGTCCTTGGGCGAGTCTGAAACCGAGAGTGCAAGGAACGCCGAATCAGGGGAGAGTGGTTGGGCGCGGGCAAGAATCTCCGCTCCGCCGCCACCCATGCCTCCGGGTACATGTACGTCGAGCAGCACCACGTCGGGTTTCGTCTGATCGATCATCGTCACAGAAGCGTCTACGTCAGCGGCTTGGCCGATGATTTCGAAATAAGAGCTCAACGTCGAGATGACGCCGGCACGAAACATTTCATGATCGTCGATGACCGCTATGCGGATTTGCCGTCCGGTCGTTTCGGTGGAGGCTCTGTCCGCAGAGTCGTCTTCCGGGTCGTTCGTGGCATGGTCTACAGTCGGTGTCCTGCGCTTGATTGGGTCGTCGCCGATGCCGTTGATGTCCGGTATTGCCATGATTCGTGCGTCCTGCCTACGTGCCGCCGTCTCTTTTTCCATGTCGTTGTCCTGTTCCTGTTTCGCTTCCGATTATATGTCCTGTCGCTGTTGTCGAGATACTTGGAATTGGTGGTTTCCGTGCATCACTTCTGTTCCGGTGGTTCGAATCTGTCTGCGCTCTCCTCGGGTGCTGGGTCTGTTGCGATTGGCATGTGCATGCGCACTTCCGTACCCCAATGCGGCCGTGAGACGATTTCCACGTTGCCGCCTCGTCTCCTGATTCGTCCCTGAATGGATTCCCGGATTCCCAGACGGTCAGGAGGAACGGATTGCATGTCGAATCCGTCGCCATGATCGCGCACATACACGTCCACGTTTCCGTCGCCGGCCTCGCAGTATACCGATATGGGCTCGCCGCCGTGTTGCACGGCATTGAGCAGTGCCTGGCCGGTAGCGTCCAAAAGCGCATCGGTCTGCGCAGATGGCATGGCATCACCGACACTCACCACGTCCACGGCCTTGCCATATTCGTCCTCGATGTGTGCGGCGATTTCCTTGATTCCTGAACTTACCGATCGTTCCGGCGGGGTGCGTTCCTGATAGAGCCATTCGCGCAAATCGCGTTCCTGACCGCGTGCCAGTGAGAACACGGTTTGGGGTTCAGAGCTATGCAACTGGATCAACGCCAGTGTCTGCAGCACCCCGTCATGCAGGTGAGCCGTCATATCCGCCCGTTCCTCTTCGCGCTCTTTAAGGGCACGTTGCACGCCAAGGTCTTCGATGAGTCGGTTGAACCACGGGGCCATGGCCACGCCGGCCCCTGCAAGCAACGCGATCCCGGAACCGAAGACGTATGCCGGAGAACGGTGAAGCCAATCCATGTTGTTGAAGATGAACAAGGCGTATGCGGCTATTGTCAGTACCAGACCTACTGCCATGGAACGGAGTTGCCCTTCCTCCTCACCGAAATGAAGCCAAGGCAGGGCGATTCCCATGGCGAACAGTATGATGGGCAGAATCGCTCCGATTGGGAGCGGGCTCATCATGATCATCGCGGAGACGATAATGACGGCAAAACCGGCCAATGCGAACAATGAGGATTTCGGTGCACGTTTGATGGCCTCTGCCAGGTCCGGGAACGACTCAGGTTGTATGCCCTCCTCGTCGGAGGCTTCTTCCGGGGCGTGCACCGGTGGTGGCGAGTCGTTCGGAATCCCGGTATGAGTCTGCGGTCGGTCGCCGTCGCCGTAAGAGGAGTATGGCAGGTTGCCGTGGGCCAAAGGCTTTTCGAAGGAACCGTTCGGACGACGGAACGTTTGGCTCCACGCCTCCATCGGGTC
This sequence comes from Bifidobacterium bombi DSM 19703, assembly GCF_000737845.1. GTDB lineage: Bacteria > Actinomycetota > Actinomycetes > Actinomycetales > Bifidobacteriaceae > Bifidobacterium > Bifidobacterium bombi. The sequence goes on from NZ_ATLK01000001.1 coordinate 14,640, forward strand.
TCCTACGGGAACGAACACCCATAGGAAGATATATGCGGCAGCCCCGACGCTGAACAACAGGGTGGAGATGACGAAGGCCAATCTCACCATGGCCACGGGGATGCCCAGATGCAGGCTTATCCCTCGGCATACTCCGCAGAAAACCCGTCCTGTGGTGGGCCTCATCAAAGGAGGGCGTCGAGGCGGATTTCCCTCCGGCGCTCCATCGACGACGTATGTGCTTCGATTTTCGGTAAAGTCGGCGTGCGGCATGGTGGGTTCCTCGGTCCGTTGGTGGCGCCATCGCTGCTTGTCACGCCGCCCGTGCGGATGCTGATTCGTTTGCTTCATACATCCATTGTGCCCTTTTCAGGGGATTAGGGAGGTATTGCATGCATATTTCAGGGTTTAATCAGGGTGTTCCCCTATCCTTCCGGCGTGAAGGGCGTGGTGTAATTGAAGCATGAACGATACAGATCAATATGATGACGACGATTCCGACGTGCGGAAGGATGCCCCGCATGACGGGAGATCGAATTTTGCAAACGGTGGACGCGACGCGGGTGACGGATGTGATGCCAGTGGTGGACGCGATGCCAGTGGTGGACGCGACGCGGGTGACGGCTTTCCCAATGAAGATGGCCGTGCGTCTGGTTTTCCGCACGAAGGCGGTCCACGGGGTGCCGCTGGTGGCGGTCCGCAGCCGCCACTTCGATCCGGTTCGCACAACGACTGGATTGCGAAGTTCTTCGATTGGATAAGGCGCAGCGGTTTGATGCGGGGGCGCAACCGGTGGATAGGTGGTGTTTGTTCGGGTATCGCAGATTATTACGCAATCAGTGAGATTCTGGTACGTGCTGTGGTCTTCGCAATGTCCTTGGCCTGTGGAGTGGGTCTGATGCTCTACGCAGTGGCTTGGGTGCTTCTGCCGGATTCGAACACGGGTCGTATCCTGGCGGAGGATCTGGTGCATGGCGAGTGGCGGGCCGAACTCATCGGGGTCCTCGTTCTCTTCGCGCTTGCGATTTGGGTTCCGGGTGTCGGTATCTTCGCTTTTTTGGCTGCATTCGTATTGCTTGTGGTGATGGTCAGTAGCGGCGGTCATTTTCCCAAGGGTGTTTATCCCCAGGGAGGCGGCGAGCCGGGCCCTGAGTATGGGCGCGGCTCAAGTGCTCCACGGATGGCTCCGGCAGGCAATCCCTTTCCCTACGAGCAGCCGGGGGTGAACGCCTCGGATCCGTGCCGTGCACATGAGCCCGGAATCGAATATCCGAGGCAATCCTATTGTTCCGTGCCGGAAGGCTGTTCCACCGGTACCAGTGACGCTTCCGCGGCCGAGTATGGTGGTGAGTCCCGTGCCGACGAGACCCCGAGGCGCTCCGGCTGGAACCAAGGCCCCAATAGGGGGTCGTATGGCTGGCAGGCGCCTACCGCGCCACCGTTCGGCACGACGTACGTATCCACGCCGCAACCTGCGTATCGCTCCCGTCCGCAGCAGGCACGCAAGCCGAAGCGAATGCGCCGCCGCCCTGCAGGTCCGGCGTTGACGCTCGGAGCCCTCGGCCTCGTGTTTCTGGTCGCTGGAGTGGTTGTCTACATGATTGTGACCAATCACATGTATCTGGAGGGTTCGCTTCGTCTGGTATCGGTGGCGGTAGGGCTGACGAGCCTGGCCTTGGGGCTGGGGGTCGTGGTTTTAGGTGTTGTCGGGCATCGTGCCGGTGGATTGAAGCCGATAGTCGTCTTGGTAGCCATGCTCGCCGTCTTCGCCATATGCGCGGATTCGGCCTACGCCGTTGTTCTTCATGGGACGCGCGGCGCCGTCAATGGGTATGCGGAGGAATACGTGCAAGGGGTTCATTCCATTGGTTCGAGTCGCGCTGACTATCGTAAATTGGAGAAGGGAATAGCCTTCCAAGGGGCATCGTACGACGATTCGATCGTCAATGTCGATCTGAGCGACTATGCCACGACCTTCGGCACGCATGAAATAAAGGAGGAGAACGGCAACAGCGTGAAATCGGGTTGTCCCACGGGGCGCATCAACCTTGCCGTCCACAATGCGCAGGTATATGTTACCCTCCCGAAGGGCTGCTCATATGTTCTGACGCCGGTGGACGAGGGTCTGGTGAGTTCTTACATTCGTCATGACGGCTACCGCGTGAACCTTTATTCGTATAAGGACGGTTCTCGAAAATTACATGTGACTGCATTGCACAAGGAGTCATCCAAGCATTATCAAAAAGATTCGCCTGATGACGAGGACGACGACGTTTATAGCGATTATGGCGATGGGGATTTCGAGGATCATCGAGGCTTGGGGCATTTCGGATTGGTGATGGGTGCGAACCAGGTCGGTGAGCCGGGTGCAAGAAGGCTGGGAAGTCCTTATGCCGCTTCCCGGCGTTTTTACAGCTTGTGGAAGCATGGCGATGATTACTCCAGAGGATCGCGGTCTTTGATGGATTCATTTGAGGCTATGCCGGCTCAGGGGCCGGAGCTTATCATAACCGTGTCGGCATTGGCCCAGGCTCAGGTTCAAGTGGGCTACCCCAACGATATCCATATTCCTGAAAGGAGCCGATGATGAATGAATCACGGGAGGACGGAGAAATGAACGAGGAGTCCCTTGGTCGGAAGACTGACGAGAAATCGAACCAGGCGGGCGGCACAGCGGCGCAGATGGAGCTAGCTGGAGATGAGGAAACGAGATCCGGAATCAGTGAAACTTGCAACACCCCGGATGATGCCGATGCAAGCGCATCGTCCCGGAGCGGACGCATCAACGACGGGCCTGGTGGAGCAGAAGAAAAACCTGAACTAGGGCAGGGTTTGATGGGTGACACGATGCATCGGGAGTACAGCGATTGCGGTGCCCATGATCGGCAGGTTCCGTTATATGCGTCCCCGGCCGCCGCAAAATATGCAGAAGATTCGTCTCAAGCAGTCGGCACGCCCATGCGTGCGATGGAAACCGGACCAAATGCGTGGACCATCGTCTTCGGTGTGATAGCAGCTCTCATCGGTGTCGTTGTACTCGCGGAAGGCCTGTGGTTCGTTGACCCCTGGGCTCTCGGGGTGTTTCGTCATTCGAGGGAAATGGTAGGCATTGCGTTAGGTTCCGTCGGGGTAGTGTTGCTTGTCGTTGCGCTGATCTGCGTAATCCTCGAGGTGCGTGGAAAACAAGATGGACGGGCTTAATGCATGGGGAACCGGATGGACAGGCCTAGAAGTTGTATAGTCCGAAGAAGGCAAATGACAGCAGCGAGACCAACACACCCGCCACGGTCAGCGTCGTGGCCGCCATCCTGCAAGCGCCGAAGGCGCGGGCTGGTTGGCGCCTCGCGAAGATCAGTCTCGCGGCGAGCCAGGATGCTGCCGACGCATCGAGAAAAGCCAGGATTCTTAGCAGGATCCAACCTGCATGCAGGATTTGTGGGTTCGATTGCAGTTTCAGAGCATTTGTCACGGCTATGGTCGTATAGATGAAGAACGCCACCAGAGTAAACGTCATCATGCCGGCGTTGGCTCCCAGAATGCCGGCAAGGCCGCTAGGGAGCCGGTGTCGCGTCGGTGTCGCGCTGTCCGCCATTACGCCGGCTGTTGCCAGCACGGCCGCAAGCGCGAAGCAAAGGACGGCCATCCCAATTGTTCCGGCCAGCACATTGAGGGACCCGACAATGCCGGACGGCGTTCGTGTCGGTGCGGCGAAACGTTGATGTGGCTGTGAGCCGGAGACCTGTGGTGAAGTCCAGCCGCTGTAGGAACTCGTGGCGCTCGCGGCTGACTCTGAGGTGACTGCGTGCACCCAGTATTCCAGGTTCTTGGTGTAGTTGACGTCCAGTGGCAATCCGGGTTTGGAGGTCTTGGCTCCAACCCTCATTTGATGGTTTGCGTCATAGTAGCGCACAGTGACGTTGACGTTGCCTGACTTGGAGGCTTGTCCGATGATCAGTTTCGCTCCTTGTTCGATGGGCATCGAGGGGTCATCGGTGCCGTAGTTGGCCAAAATCGGCATCGTCAGATGGCTCAGGTATCGCTCCGCGGGGAAATCCGCGTAGTTCGGGCCGAATGGCCGGAAATCCAAACTCAGAATCTTGTCGACCGTACGATGCAACCCCTCAGGTGCACCGGAAAGTGAAAGGTAGGTGTTTGCTGCCATGGCCATTTGGTGGCGGCCGGCCATCGCTGGAGGGGAGGTGAGGATCATGAAGGCGATCGACGGGTCGTCGGCGGCCATCACCTCGGATATCCAGGTACCCTCGGATTCGCTGTAGATGCCGGTCTTCGCCCGGTCCACCCCGGGCTGTCGACGCAGAACGTTGAGGGAGGCCTCATAGTCGCGGGCCATGGAGAAATAATCGCGCCGTAACGTCGAGTAAGTGTCGAGGCGCTTGCTGGGCACGAGTGTGACGATGCCTGCGGAGGCCATGGCAGGGGCGATGTCGCCGAACACTTCGGAGGCCTTGCCGGTGCCTGCGCCATGTACGAACAGGCATGCGGGGCGGTGCGCCGGCGCTCCTATGGGTTCACGTATGATGGCATCCACGCTCGTTCCTCCTGGAAGCCGTATACGGGTGTAAGTGGTGTGCACTTCGTATGTGCCTTCCGCCGTCGGTCTGATGCCCACCGCGCTTGTGTCGGTGTTCGCCGAGGCGACGCGGATGTGGTCCTTGTAGGGAGCCGATCCCGTCCAGTGTGGCATCATGGCGGCCCCGATGGCCATGAGGCTGAAGGAAAGAACAATGAATGTGGTGAGGCAGGTCAGTGATCGTTTCAAGGATTGCACGAACGCCACTTTACCTCAGCGCCTCTAGGTCTCGAATCGTTGGTGGTCATCGTTGCGAGGCTTCGGCCTCGGCGAGGGACGCGTATCCCTCGATCCTCACGGTGTTCAGGACCGTCTCCTCCGTGAGGTTGCGTTCGGCGCTCGCCATGCGGAGAACGAACCGGCGGTACAGCAGGAATGTCCTATCTCCATAAGTTCCCAGCTCTCCGCGTAGATAGGTTTCGAAGGAAGTGCTGCGTGCCGTGTCCTCCTGTGTGGTGAGCGCCCTCATTTTACTTCCGAGGCGAGGGTAGTGCATGCGGAAGGCGTTCGCCCATCGCACCTGCTGCATGATGACCTCTTCCTGAGCGGCCAGCCGTTGCTCCGAAAGACGTGGTATGAACGGTTCGATGTCGCGTGCATACTTCTCAGGTGCTGTGGATGCCATCATACGGGCATACTTTTCGGTGACCAGGTTACGGTCCGAATGTTCGGCTGCATCCAAATCGTCCCTGTAGCTTTCCAGTAGCTGTTGCGGCCAGGTCAGGAACTGGCTGGAGCGCATTTGCAGGAATGTAGGCCAGTCTCCTTGGCAGGCGGCCCGTCCGCCCTCATTATCGGTGCGTTGGAACTGCTCCCATTCCAAGCGTATTACGCTTTGCATGAGTTTGTCTTCCATGTTCGTTCCTTTCGAGGTATGCGACATATGCTTTAGGATTCGGTCCCTGCTTCCTTGCACTGCCGGGTCCGGACATCAAGTCTATATGGGCGTGCTCACCGTGCGTCGAGCGCCGATGTGCCGCCAGTTTGCGTCGTCGGGCGGATGGCCGTCATGTGTCTACAGGCTCCGTAAGACGGGGTCGTGGCTTTTGATGTGCGATTCGACGTACGGGCGCTGCCATTCCAGGAAGGTTTCGTCGCTGTCGGTCAGCCCCTGTTCCCTGAGCTCCGTAACGACATCCCGGCAGATGTCCTCCACAGTTTGCAGGACCTGACTTGTCACATCGGTCGCCCCTTTGCCTCCTTCACCGAAAGCCGCGCCGCCGAAACAGGCCGCGCTGGAAAGACGAAGCAGGGTTTTCAGTGACCAGCATACGTTCTTCAAACGTGTGGCGGTACGGCGGCTGAGCCTTCGTAACGCCGCGAACTGCCATTTATAGTAGGGCATGTAGCCGACGGTGACGGGTCGGTTGATGAGGAACACCAATGAGCACGCATTGGTGGCGAATTTCTGGATACACAGCCATGCCGCGGCACCGTCACCACGATCGAGCATTCGCGGCAGATTGTATTGGCCGGCTTGTGCCATCATGCCCAATCTTCTGGAAATCAGTGAGAGTCGTACGTCTTCTGGCATGAACTTGAAACTCTGGCGGGTCTTGGAGAATGCTCCGAGAGGGTCGGCGAAAATGGTTCCATTCGTCGCCGCCGCGAGCGTCGGCTCATCCATAAGCAGCCATTCGTGTGGCTTGTCTTCTGCGGGTGCCTTGGTGAAACCGGTGATCGATTCAAAGAAAGCTCCTATTTCGAACACGCCTTCGCGTCTCTGTGCTCCTTGTGAGCGCGGCGTGCGCGGCGTCGGCTGAAACCCCATGAAATCCCGGGGCAGTGATTCATAATCGGCTTCGAGCCGTTCGCCTATTAGGCATAGTCGTTTTTGTCGAGCCACAGGCAGAAACGGGGGGCCGAAGTCGTGGTCTTGTGAGAGTTCATCGTCCAAGCCATAGCATTCCGACCCGTGGCCGACCAGTCCAACTGCGATTCGGCCGGCATACTCCGGGTAACGTCGCTCGATCATCGGTCTGCCTACTTGCTCCCAGTAAGCTTTGGCCAAGGTGATGCCTGACATCGCACTCGCATGGGCCGTCGGTTGCGAACGATCTTCGTTCATTCCTGCGTCGCCGGTTTTGGCCTTCGTTTTTGTCTGTGCGGGGCTCTCTTCTCGGTCTTCGCATTTGCGCTGCTCCTCGCGAGCCTGCTCAAGATTTTCCGCGGTGATGCGGTAATAATCGGTGTCGTTGCCGTAGCATTCGTCGATGACCGCGAGTGCCTGCTCATAGGATTCGACTGACTGGCGGAAACGACCCGCTGCGAAGCAGGCTTGAGCGTATCCCGCCAGTGCCGATGCGTAGTGGGCGCTATGCTCCAGGTGACCTTTGATGTAGATGTCGAGGGCCTTTGCGGCGTGAGAGGTGGCCTCGTCGATTAGCCCTCTGCGTTTCCCGTGCGCGGTTGCGGCTTCTCCGCCGCTTTGCTGTGCCTCCTGCAGCAGTACGAGCGCCAGATTGGTGTGTGTACTTGCCATGTCGAGGTCGGTGTCGGGATCAGTGGTCGCCCGTCCTAAAATTTCCAGTGCCTCGTTGAGTTCGGTTTCCGAGCGTTGCAGCTCACCGGTTTCGCTGTACAGCATGGATATGTTGTTGTGCAGAGCAGCAAGTCTGCGGTCATTGGGGGAGTATGTCCGTTTCGCTGATTCGAGCGCCTGCAGATAGATATCCCTGGCTTGGTCATATCTTCCAGCCGCCCTGAGGGCGGTCGCCGCGTTGATCAATGTGGTGGTCCAGGCCTCGGTGCCCTCAATGCGCATTTTCAAGCCGAGTTCGATCGATCTTTGGATTATCCATTGGTTGTCCTCATGTCTGCCTTGTGACCGGTAAAAGCCCATGGTCTCGTTGAGTACGGTAAGCAGGCCGGCCTCGTCTCCGGCATTTTCAGCGTCAGTCAAGGCCTGCAGCAGGTATGGTTCGGCGTTGCTTTTGGCTTTATGGGCATTGTATATGGCATCGAGTCCGTTCAGGAATGCATCGGCGTCGAACGTCTGGTCGACGGACATCTGCATGCCGTCGTCCGCCTTCGTTGGATGTTCCTGTGCCTCGTCATGCCGCTCCGTGTCGCTGGTGTTCATTGGAATGCCTTCCTGATGATGGTCGGCGGTATTTGCATCCGAAGTTTCCGAGCATTCGTCCGTTTTGGATGTATCCGCCGTTGGTTTTCATCGTAGGAGGTGTCATCGTCCTTGCAATGCTGTTCGTGCTGCCTGATGGTGGCGCTGCTCAGCGTGCTTTTGCGCATTTCGCACATAGGCACGCGTCTACGGTGCTCGGTGAATTCGGTCGGGGGCCAGGTTGAGGCCGAATCTTGTAGGTGTTCGCAGCCTCAACATGCCGTCGTCATCGGCAGATGCTACTGAGGGATTGCCAGGGTTCAAGCGTCAATGGCTCGCTTTGCAGCGCGTCGAGCACTGGTTCAGGTAGGAATTCCTTGCGGACGATGAGCTCGTTGACATACCGGCGGAACCATTCGTCCGACGCCACGTAGTAGCCGTCCTCGCCCACGTCCTTGCCCCAACTGTTCTCCACTTTCCAGCGGTCGGCCTGTCCGTCCTCATCGATGTTCACGCCCGTGAATGTCATTGCGTGGTTGGCGGATGAAACGCCGTACTGCAGGGCATGCGCCTTGTCGAAAGTGAATTCGGTTCCGAAAAGCTCATCAACGCGGACCGCACCTGGGTCGAAGATGCCCTCCTTGCCGCGCAAAAGCGCATATTGGTCGCAATCGCATGCGAACCACAAGGGGTGCCCCGCCTGCAACTGGTCCAATGCGGCCTTATGTATCGTGTCCATGTCCACGTTCACGAATTCCAGAGGTCCGGTTTCCGCCACGTTCGTGCTGAACTTCAGTTGGTAGCGACGATTGAATGGGCGTGATTTCATGGGGTTGTTGCATAGGGTCACGTAGTCGTTGACGTCCACGGGCACATACTTGGCATAAAATTCCTGGGGTGTGATCCCGTATTCGCGGATCTGCGGCCTGTCGTCGATGCGTGATTCCTTCGAGTCCTTGGCGTCCTTGGAAACGTTCTTCGTTTTGCCATCGGATTTCGTCTTTTCGTCCTTGCAGTCCTCCTTCTTGTCGTCTTCCTTCGTACGGGCGAAGAAATCGAACTTTTTGGGCGGCTCTCCCAAGCTGATGGCGCAGATGCGGTAGACGGTTTCCATGTCGTTGAGCTTGAGCTCGCGCAGTTTGTCCAAGCTGGCTCCTGCCTGATGTTCTTCGCGCAGCTGTGAGGCGAATTCTCGGAGCTTCACGTTGAGATACATGGTGAAGTCGTCTGAGTTGCCGGAGTTCGCGCTTTCGGGGAAGGCCGACTTGGGCATCAAACCGTACTTGTTGACCAGGTTGACGAACATCTGCCACCAGCCGCCGTCATCAGCCGGCTCGTAGTTGATGATCGTGAAGATTCGGCTGTCGGTGTCTTCGTCCAACGTTGCGAGCACGTTTTCCAGGTAGGTGTTTGATTTTTCGATTTTGTCCCAGAAGAACAGATAGGATTCGGAGAATTCGAAGTCGTCAAGGTTCCATTTGTGCATGACTTCGAAGCTCAGTGTGTTCAGCGCCGCGAACATCCAGCAGCGTCCGGACTGCTTCTGATTGGTGATGCCTGTCTGCTTGAGGTCTACGGAAAAATCCTTAGGCAGGGAGCGTACCCCCTGGTAGCTGGTGGCCGCTTTGATCAGGCCCAGTGATGTGGAGGCATTCGCGGCTACGCGGTTCGCACGTTCGCTGTTGAATCTCTTGGAATATTCGTCTATAGCTCTGCTTGATATCGCTTTTTCGTTTTCTTTTCCGGCGCGTGTCGCGGGTTTCTTCACCGTCTTCGATGCCTTGCTCATGTTTGAGGGTCCCTTCATGATCGGCGGTGTATGAACGTTCGTGTCCATCACTCACTCTGCATTAATAAAATAGTCCCACTATGTTACATGAATTCCCGATTCACGCAGGATGACCACAATATGGACACCTTTTTCGATGTCGAAAATACTGTGTTTTGAATATTTTGAGCGAATATTGCACACCATTTGATCAGAGGTATGAATAAAATACAATCAATTGTATGATAGTGACATAACGTAGGCTACGGGAACTAAGTATGACATTATACCGTAATAAATTTTGACAAAAGGTGAGTTATCATGTCCTTCACGATTCAGAGCAGGAGGACCCGCGAATGCTGAAATACATCGTAAAGCGCTGTGTGAACTACGTGATTATGCTGTTCGTCGCCACATCCATGACGTACTTCCTGGCGAGCGCCTTCATGGATCCGCGTTCGAATTACATGGAGCGGCATCCGCATCCGCCGATCGAGTCCATCAACCGTTCGCTGACCAATGCGAACATCAATGACCAGACGCCGATCCTGGTGCGCTATTGGCGTTGGCTCAAGGGTATCGTCCTGCATTGGGATTGGGGTCTCGCCCCCGATCAATCCTCCGTGCGGCAGGCGGTCGGGAGCAGGATAGGAGCTTCCGTACAGTTGGTCACGATCGCGACGATCCTGTCCATCGTCCTGGGTGTGAGCATCGGCGTGTACACCGCCATTCGCCAGTATAAGTGGCAGGACCGTGTGCTCAACATGGTGGCCACGTTTTTCTTGGTAATTCCGGCGGCCGTCCTGGGGCTGTTCGTCGCGCTCATCGCGATATGGGTCAACACCAAGACGGGTGTTCGTATTTTTTATGTGACAGGTCTGCATGCGTATGACGGTGGCAACCCGTTCATGTGGTTCGTGGACTTTCTTCAGCACATTTTCCTGCCAACGATTGTGTTGCTGCTTCCCAGCGCCGTTGGCTACCACCTTACGCAGCGCACCTATCTGCTTGACACGATGAATGAGGATTATGTGCGTACCGCTCGAGCTAAAGGCCTGCCGTTGAACAAGGCGATCCGCAAGCATGCGCTGCGTACCTCGCTTATTCCTACAGCCGTCAATGTGGCGTTCTCCATAACGGGGGTCTTCACCGGCGCGGTCATCACCGAAACGGTGTTCGCCATCAATGGTCTGGGCCGTTATTTCACCACGACCATATCCACCAATGACATCAACGGTTCGGTGTGCATAGCCGCTTTCGGAGGTCTGTGCACACTGGCAGGTGCACTCTTGGCAGACATCTTCTCTGCATGGCTCGATCCACGCATACGGCTGAGTTGAACCCAGACAGTCAACCGATACTGAGAACGGAATGGGGAAAGCAATGACACAAGGGCAATATGACGAGACCACCGCTGATGAGCCGAACGAAGCCGCGGAGGAAAAGAGGCATGCGGATTACAAACGTACCGGACGCATGACCTTGTATGTGCGCAGATTCTTCCGTCGACCCTCGGCGGTGTTGGGTTTGGTGCTGCTCGTCCTTTTGGTTTTCTTCGCGGTTTTTGGCAATAAATTTACACATTGGACCTATCAGGATCTTGATTTTGCGGCGCTTGGGGTTCCTCCGAATAGCGACCACCTGCTTGGCACTACGTCTGGCGGATCGGACATGTACGCCATGGTTGTCCGTGGTCTGGGCAGATCCATGTCCATCGGTTTCCTAAGTTCCATTCTGGAGACAATTATCGCGGCCATTATCGGCACCAGTATTGCTTTTTTCGGAGGTTGGTTTGAAAAAGTGGGAATGTGGTGCCTTGATATGCTTATGGTAATTCCGTCCTTTCTGCTCATCGCGATGTTGGTGCGTTCCTCTTCGGGCACTGCTGGGTGGCTGTGGCTGACCTTCGGCCTGACCGTCTTTGGCTGGATAGGTTATGCGAGGACGCTGCGAACGCTTGCGCTGAGCTTGCGTGAGTTGGATTACGTGCGTGCCTCGAAGTTCATGGGTGTCGGTTCCTTCCGTATTATTGTGCGCCATTTAGTGCCGAACCTCGGCTCCGTGTTGATCATCAACACCGTGCTGGGCGTGGTCGGCTCAGTCGGGTCCGAGACGTCGCTTTCGTTCCTAGGACTTGGCATCAAGGCGCCAGACACCTCTTTGGGCACGTTGCTCAATGAAGGTCAGTCGGTCGCCATCACGGCTCCGTGGGTCCTACTAGCCCCTTCGTTGGTGTTGATAGCGTTGACGTTCTCAGTGCAGTTGATTGGCGATGGAATAAGGGATGCCATCGACCCCAATTCACGTTCCGTTGGAAAGGCCGAGTGAGAGTACGATGAGATTGTTTAGAAAGACCAAAAAAGCAGATACCGACTCCAAGGTTCTCGTCGGCGGCGGGATGGACGGCACCACCGTTCTGCGCCCCGAAGACACGGCGTACAACGGCATGCCCAGCGAGGACACCGTCCTGAGCGTACGTGGCCTAAGGGTCAGCTTCGCCTCGGAGGCGGGCACCGTGCATGCCGTCCGCGGCGTTAATTTCGATCTAAAGCGTGGCAAGACGTTGGGTATCGTGGGTGAATCCGGTTCAGGCAAGTCCGTCACGTCGATGTCCATCATGGGTTTGCTTGACTCCAATTCGAAGGTGACTGGTTCCATCCGTTACAACGGCGAGGAACTGCTTACCAAGTCGGACCAGGAGATGAGCGCTATTCGCGGCAAGGGAATAGCGATGGTCTTCCAGGACCCGCTTTCCGCCCTCACCCCTGTGTTCAGCATCGGTGACCAGATGAAGGAAGCCCTGGAGATCCACAACCCGGATATGAGCGAGGAGGACGTCACTGCCCGCTCCATCGAGCTGCTCCAGCTCGTGGGTATACCCAACGCCGAGGAACGTCTCAAGTCATTCCCACATCAGTTCTCCGGCGGCATGCGCCAGCGCGTGGTCATCGCGATGGCCATCGCCAACAATCCAGATATCATAATCGCGGATGAGCCGACGACCGCACTTGACGTGACCATCCAGGCCCAGGTTTTGGAAGTGCTGCGCAAGGCCCAGAAGGAGACCGGCGCCGCGCTGATTTTCATCACCCACGACCTTGGTGTCATCGCCGGCATTGCCGATGACATCCTCGTCATGTACGCCGGCCGTGCCGTGGAGAAGGCTCCTGTGGATGATATCTTCGAACATCCGGTCATGCCTTACACTATGGGACTTTTGGGTGCCGTCCCTCGTTCCGACAAAGGGAAGTCTGGCAGATTGGTGCCTATTCCGGGTTCCACGGTGAATCTCGCCGACCTTCCCCAAGGTTGCCCGTTCGCGTCACGTTGTCCGCTCGCCGTTGAGGAATGCAGGAAAGTCGAGCCGAATCTTGAGCCCATAACGGGTCGGGTTGGTCAGTTTGCAGCCTGCCTGCGCTCGGATTTGGTCGTGAAAAACCATTTGACCTTCACCGATGTATACAAGGTCGGGGAATCAACGAAGTCAATCTTCGATGGGATTGCGCGTGAAGACCGTAACATCGTCCTTAATGTCAATCATCTGCGCAAGACTTTTCCGTTGACTGGCGGCGGATTCCTCCGTCGTAAGATCGGTGAGGTCCACGCGGTGGACGATGTAACACTCGATGTGCGAGAAGGCGAGACAGTAGCGCTTGTAGGCGAGTCCGGCTCCGGCAAGTCCACGACGCTGCTGGAAATCATGAACCTTGCCTCTCCCGAGTCCGGCACCATAGAGCTGTTCGGCCAGGATGTCGGCGCCAGGATGAGCGGGGCGGAGCGCCGTCGGCTTCATGAGCGGATCCAATACGTATTCCAAGATCCTATGAGCTCGCTTGATCCGCGTCTGCCGATATACGACATCCTTGCCGAGCCTCTTAAGGTGCTGCACACCAGCAAGAACGACATCAATAAGCGGATCAACGAGCTTATGCGGCTGGTGGAGTTGAATCCCGATCAGGTGGACAGATTTCCCACGCAGTTCTCCGGCGGGCAGCGCCAGCGTATCGCCATCGCGCGTGCTTTGGCGGTCAACCCCAAGCTCATTCTACTCGACGAGCCCGTCTCTGCGCTTGATGTCTCCATTCAGGCGGGCGTGATCAATCTGCTTGAGGACCTGCAGAACAAGCTGGGTGTGGCCTATCTCTTCGTGGCCCACAACCTCTCGGTTATCCGCCATATTTCCACGCGCGTCGCTGTCATGTATCTCGGACGCATCGTCGAGAGCGGGGAAACCGAAGAGGTGTTCGAGCATCCTCAGCATCCGTACACCAAGGCCCTGCTTTCAGCCATGCCCGTCCCCGATCCGAAAGTCGCCCGGGAACAGCGTCGTGTGATGCTTCAAGGTGAGCTTCCAAGTCCGACCGAGAAGATTATCGGCTGTCCGTTCGCTTCGCGCTGCCCGCTCAAGATTACGCTGAGTACGGAGCAACAGCTGTTGTGCGAGACCGAACCGCCCGCCCTTGACGATTGGGGGGTTCCGGGTGCCGGCTTGAACCATATGTCCGCCTGCCATTTCACGAATGCCTCGGTATCTGCGAGCTAACCTCTGGGAGTTGCACGTTTCAGTGTCATAGGTGCGTCCTTTTGCTTTGCAAGCCATGGCACTGGAGTACACCAGGCGCCTTTGCTGGCTTCGAACTCCTAATATGCTTACCAAGGGGTGGAAGAAGCAACGCTTTCCGGTCGAGCTTGCGGATCATGGCGGCACGTGATGACGAAACTTGGTTTGCCTCTGTTTGCCGTTTTCTTCAGTTTTTCATGCGCCTTGGTAAGGCATGTCCTGGAAGCTGGGTGTTGCGTTTTACTGATCCGGTCTCGGTGCGATGGGAAACCCACTCCCCGTTGAAACGCGGTGAAACCGCACTGGTATAAAGTTCAAATGGTGAGATGCGCGGCGTGCTATCGGTGGCATCACGTTAGCATTTCATTACTTCATATTCATTGAACGTATCAAATATATACAAATGAAAAAGGGCGTGTATCCCGAATGATCGTTAGGGGTACAGAGCATTTTCGAAAACAACAATGATCGAAGTGGATTCCCGGTGTATGGGCCGGTTCGTGTTCTTGGAAAACAGGGGGAGGGAAACAATGAAAGGTGAAATCGGAAGAAAACTTACGGTGGCTACTGCCACGGTGATCGCGCTGACCATGCTTCTCGCGGGGTGTGGAAGTTCTTTGGAAGGTGCGGGAGGTAATGCGTCTGGTAGCGCCGTAGAGCCGGCGGCCGGATTCGACGGTGAGTACAAAGGCGCCTATGCTATGCCGTCCGTCGATAAGACCTATGACAATCCTGTGTCGGGTGATAACGTCAAAGAGGGCGGTTCCTTGACGGTAGCCACCCGTTACACGCCGAATTGGAATTTCATGAACGTCGAAGGAAATACGGCTAGCATGGCGAAAATATGGAATTTCTATATGCCAATGCTTCAGCAATATGATTTGAAGGGTAACCTCAAATGGAACAAGAATTTCGTCACTGACGTTCAGGTCACCAGTGAAAATCCGTTGACCATCAAATACGAGATCAACCCCAAGGCTAAGTGGAACAACGGCAAGGACATTGATTGGACGGCGTTCAAATCGACTTGGCAGGTCAACAACGGGAAAGACACGGCGTATTCTGCGGCCAATACCGACGGCTACCGATTGATCTCAAGTGTGGAGGCTGGCAAGGACGCCAAAGAGGCGGTGGTCACCTTTGAAAAACCTTATTATCCTTGGCAGCCCCTATTTTCGTTCCTTTATTCCCCTGATGGCGTGACACCAGAGACATATTCGCACGGTTGGACCGATAATCCGCACAATGAGTGGGCTGCGGGGCCATATAAGGTCGCTTCAGCGGACAAGGACGGAGCCATGCTGGAGCGCAATCCATCGTGGTGGGGTCCCAAGCCTAAGCTCGACAAGATTATTTATAAGTTCATGGAAGACTCAGCCTCGCTCAACGCGTTCAAGAACGGTGAGCTGGATGTTGTACCCGTCACCAACAACAATGACCTGCAAATGGTTAAAACTCGCAAGGGTATCCAGATCCGTATCGCGTATGGCGCTGTGGTGTCCGTGTTCATAATGAACGGTAAGGCCGGTCCGTTGCGGGATATCAACGTCCGCAAAGCCATCACTTTCGGAACTGACGTTAAGCTTCTCAATAAAGTTGAGTACCAGGGCTGGGATTGGTGGAAGCCGGATACTCCCGGATCGCAGCTTTTTATGTCTTATCAGGAAGGCTACAGAGACAACCGCACTCCCGAGATGAAGAAGGGGGTTGATGTCGCTGCGGCAAAGACGGCACTTGAGGCTTCCGGTTATAAGAAGGGTTCTGATGGGTATTACGCAAAGAACGGCAAGACTTTGACCGTACGTTACACCTATTTCGGTGACAAGCCGACGACCACGGCCATTGCGAAGGCGTTCAACGAGATGATGAAGAAGGTGGGCATCAAGGTGAATCTGGAGAACCGTGACAATTCGAAGTGGGCTGCCACGACCGGAGCTCGGGATTATGAGGTGATGCCTTCGGCATGGGGAGCAGATAATCCATACGGTCAGACTTCGCTGTATCAACTCTATAATTCAAAATCGGAGTCAAACTTAATGTTCCTCGGCAACGATGAGATCGATAGCCTTTGCGAGGTCCCTGGCACCATTGAAAAGCAGTCCGATGCGGTGAAGGCGGCGAACAGGGCGGAGGCTGAGGCGTTCAAGCTTTACGGCACCTTCCCGTATGACGCTCCTCCGAAGATCTGGGCCGTCAGGAAGGGGCTGGCCAACTACGGCCCCGCCGGTTTTAAGACGGTCGATCCTTTGATTGTCGGATGGCAAAGGTAGGTAGGCGCCAGCGATGGGTTCTCGGTAAGTTCCATGATTCATGATGTGGTACGAATGAACATATGGTGCGGTGACAGGATGGTGTGTGAGTTTCCAATATGTATTGTCCTGTCCCGTGCCATATTCGGTTGATAATCGGGTGCGAAGTAATACCAGATGCTTCGATAAATCAGATAAAAAGTAATCATATGTGCAAATTATTCTATTCGTGTTCACATAATGAAATATGTGACAGTTCTGTGAGGTGCTGAATTTAGACTACAAATACTTCGTATTAACGCATATTGTGTATCTTTACGAGCGAAGCAGAGTCAGGTGCCTCCAATCATATGGTAAGCGCATTCTCGAAACAGCAGTATTCAAAGTCGATTCCAAGTGCTTGCACATGGTTTCATCGTCTTTGAATGTGGAAACAGAGAGGAAAACAATGAAGATCACGATGGGGAAGAGACTCACGGCGGCTACCGCCACGTTGGCCGCATTGACCATGCTTCTGGCAGGATGCGGTGGTTCCGGAGGTAAGACGACCGGGAGCCAGGCGACGGGAAGTAACGCCGCGGAACCCGCGGCGGGTTTCACGCCGGATTACAAGGGAGCATATCCTATGCCCTCCAAGGACAAGGCTTACGATAACGAGCAGCCTGCGAATAATGTGAAAGACGGTGGTGAGCTTCATTTAGCCACCACCTACACCGACAGCTGGAATTATTTCAGCGTCGATGGCAACACAGGTTACATGAGTGGACTGTGGAACTGGTACATGCCAAGCTTCTACAACATGGACCTCAAGGGAAACATCACGTGGAACCCAGACTATGTCACCAAGGCTGAACAGACAAGCAAGAACCCCGAGGTCGTGACCATCGACATCAATCCGAAAGCCAAATTCAACGATGGAACCGACATGGATTGGACCGCCATCAAGGCGCTCGTAGATGTGCAGAACGGCAAGGACCCGGGATACAATGCCGCCAGCACCGATGGATACAAGGACGTCAAAAGCGTCGAGGCGGGCAAGAACTCCAAGGAGGTGGTGATCACCTTCGCCAAGCAGTTCTTCCCATGGGAAACTCTCTTTAGTACGGCGCTCAACCCCAAGGCAGCCAATCCTGAGACGTTCACAAAAGGCTGGAACGACAATCCGCACAATGAGTGGGGAGCTGGTCCGTACAAAGTCACCAAGGCCGATAAGGATCAGGCGATTTTCGAACGCAATGAGAACTGGTGGGGTGTGAAGCCTAAACTCGACAAGATCACCTACAAATACATGGAGGATGCCGCCACACTCAACGCTTTCAAAAACGGTGAACTTGACGCGGTGACTTTCGCCACCAACAACTCGTTGAAGACTATCTTGGGTCGTAAGGACATTCAGATTCGCCTTGGTTACAGCAAGTCCACGGATGTGCTCATGTATAATGGCAAGTCAGGCGCGCTGAAGGACATCAATGTACGTGAGGCAATCAATGAGGCGCTGGACGTCAATACAATGACGAAAGTGCACTTCCAGGGTCTCAACTGGACACCAGAGGAGGCAGGCTCGGAACTCTTCCCGGTCTTCCAGGAAGGTTATGAGAACAATCTGCCGGACAATCTTAAGAACGGTAAGGATTTGAAGGCCTCTGACAAGGCCCTCTCGAAGGCCGGGTATAAGAAGGGTTCTGATGGTTACTACTCCAAGGACGGCAAGGTGCTGTCGTTGAGGTACACATACTTCGGTGATTCCCCGACGTCTACCGCCATGGCCAAGGCCTATCAGCAAATGATGAAGGATGCCGGAATCAAGATAACGATTGACAACCGTGACAGCGCCAAGTTCTCGAAAACCTTGAATTCCGGCGATTATGATATTCTCCCCATGTCGTGGAGTGCACCGAGTCCGTACAGCCAGGTGAACGTCAATCAGCTGTATGGTTCCAAGTCTGCCTCCAACTTCAGTTTCGTGGGCAACTCCAAGATTGACAAGATGGCTGATGTGCCTGGAACCATTTCCGATCAGTTCAAAGCTGTGGCTGCCGCCAACAAAGCCGAGGCTGAAGCCTTGAAGCTTTATGGTACAAGGCCTTTGGACGTGCCTCCGTCCTTCGTTGCCGTGAAGACGGGTTTGGCCAACTATGGTCCCAACGGCTTCAAGGGCATTGATCCCGTCACTGTAGGCTGGCAGAAGTGAACCGCCATCGTCCTGTTGCCGTGGATGAAATAAGATAACGGCATTTCCCAGTGAAGACCGTTGCATAGGAATAACTATGCAACGGTCTTTTGTTTATGGGTCCGAATAATGAGAATTGATGGCATAAAAGGGGACTATTCTGTAACGTATATTATACGTAAATACGGATAATCATTTATTATAAGAGGTGTGGTTACGTAATACGGAGAAAAGCGGGCGGCTGCTGTGCAGTCCTGAGAGAAGGAGGGAAGATGTTTCGTGCAGAAAACGTGTGTTTCCGCAATAAGCGCTTCACCGGTAAACGTTGGGCGGTCGCAGGAGCGGCTGCTTTGGCTTTGGTCATGGTCTTGTCTGGCTGCGGTCAAAACGGCGGCTCGGGTACACAGGGAAATGAGGTCAGTAGGGTGAGTGAGCCTGCAGCTGGATTTCCTGAAGATTATAAGGGCGAATATCCAATGCCTTTACCCGATAAAGCATACAATAATCCACAGCCTTACAATAAGGTTAGGGACGGTGGGTCACTCACCCTCGTCGAGGATTATGCGCCGAACTGGAACCTATACAGCACTGACGGCAATACCGGAGCCATGTCGAACATGTGGCAATGGTACATGCCCAATCTGTATTGCCTGGACGTCAAAGGTAATCTGACATGGAATCCGGACTATGTGACCAACGTGGAACTTACCAGCCGCAAGCCCATGGTCGTGACCATAGACATCAATTCAAAAGCCAAGTGGAATGACGGCACGCCGATTGACTGGACCGCTTTTGAGGCCAACTGGAAGCTGATGAACGGCAAAGATCCCATCTATAATCCGGCCAGCACACAGGGAGTCGAGGATATCGAAAGCGTGAAACAGGGTAAGAACGCGAAGGGAGCGGTCATCACGTTCTCCAAGCCTTACTATCCTTGGCAGCAGCTTTTCAGCGGTTTGGCCAATCCAAAGGCACTTGACCGCGAGACATACGCCAAAGGATGGATTGACAACCCTCATGCGGAATGGGCCGCTGGCCCATTCAAGCCGGTGAAGGTCAACAAGGATGAGACCGTGTTCGAGCGTAATCCTTCCTGGTGGGGCCGTAAGCCGAAGCTTTCAAAGGTGACATTCAAGCATATGGAAAGCAGTGCCAGTTTCAACGCCTTCAAAAACGGTGAACTTGATGCCGTCAATTTCTCATCCGCCAACGATTTGAAAACCGCGAAAACGGTCAAAGGCATACAGATCCGGCTCGGGTACAGTTCCAGCATCGGTGTGTTCACATATAACGCCACTGCAGGTGCGCTTAAGGACATCAACGTTCGTAAGGCCATCACCTTCGGACTCGACACCAAGACGTTGGCGAGCATTGCGAATCAAGGTCTCAATTGGACCGTGCCCACGCCAGGGTCCGAACTCTTCCCTGTATTCCAGGAAGGATATGAGGACAATCGTCCAGCTGCCGTGAAAAAGGGACTTGACAAGGAAGCGGCCAAGAAGGCGCTTGTTGCCTCAGGTTACAAGCTCGGGTCTGACGGCTATTACACTAAGGCCGGTAAGCGCCTTGAACTTCGGTATACGTATTTCGGGGACAGCGCCGGCACAGTGGCTGCGGCGAAGGCTTATTCTCAAATGATGAAGGCGGTCGGTGTGAAGATCAATCTGGATCCGCATTCAAGCGCAGATTTCGCTGATGTTCTCAACGGTGGCGATTACGATGTGCTTCCGATGTCATGGGTGGTCACCGATCCCTATGGTCAAACCGCGTTGATGCAGCTTTACGGTTCCAAATCCGATTCGAATTATACGCACATAGGGAATGCCGAAATCGACCGCCTCGCCAAACGGCCTTCCACAATCGAAGGTCAGCTCAAAGCAGTGGTGGAAGCGAACAAAGCCGAGAAGGCCGCGCTGAATTTATACGGCACTATGCCCTATCAGGCTTCTCCCTCTTTCACCGCAGTGAAGAAAGGTTTGGCCAATTGGGGGCCGCATGGTCTGCAAACCTTGGACCCCACCTTGGTAGGTTGGGGAAAATAGCAGGGTATGGGCTGCGGCTCGAGCGATTTGTGTAGACCGCGGCTCATAATGATGATATGACTATTGCAACTCCGGAAAGATATGCGCAGATGCTTGACGCCGCGCGAGCGGGCGGGTATGCCTATCCTGCAATCAATGTGACGAGCACCCAGACGTTGAACGCGGCGTTGCAGGGGTTCGCAGAAGCGGACTCGGACGGAATCATTCAAGTTTCCGTGGGTGGTGCGGCATATCTTTCCGGGCAGGCGGTGCGCGACCGCGTGGCTGGTTCGTTGGCCTTCGCGGGTTTTGCGCGTGAGATGGCGAGAAGGTATCCGAACATAACCATCGCGCTGCATACCGACCATTGCGCCGAACCGTATCTGGGAGAGTGGGTGCTGCCGTTGCTCGACCATGAAGCCGAGCAGGTGCGTCGGGGTGAGGAGCCTGCATTCCAATCACATATGTGGGATGGCTCATCCGTATCTCTGGGTCATAACCTCGACATAGCGGAGCGGTTGCTAGACCGCTCACGCAAGGCACACACGATTCTCGAAATCGAGATAGGTGCGGTGGGTGGTGAAGAGGACGGTCATATCGCCAGAATAGACGAAAAGTTGTATTCCACACCGGCCGACGCCTTGGAGGTGGTCCGTAGGCTGGGATTAGGGGAGTGTGGGAATTACATGGCCGCGTTTACTTTCGGCAATGTTCACGGTGCTTATAAGCCTGGTGTCGTGAAATTGCGCCCGGAACTTCTTGGCGAGATTCAGCGTACCGTTGCCGCTGCGGTGAACCCCTCCACGGATGCCGCAAAAGATCGTGACGACGAAGGCAGCGCAGTCGCTGGTGCCAATGGAACCGTTCCGGCGTTTGTCCCCGTTCGAGGCGGTTCCGTTCCTGAATTTCCTGAAAACAAACCCTTCAAATTGGTGTTCCACGGAGGTTCCGGCTCCACCAAGGAGGAGATACGCCAAGCGGTGGGCTACGGTGTGGTGAAGATGAACATCGACACTGATACGCAGTATGCATTCACCCGAGCGATTGCAGGGCACATGTTCAAGCATTACGATGGGGTTCTCAAGGTCGATGGAGAGGTCGGAGACAAGCAGTATTACGATCCCCGTTCCTGGGGGGTGCAAGCCGAGAGCGCGATGGCATCCCGTGTGGTGGAGGCCTGTGAAGTGCTGGGAAGTGCCGGCAAGGCCCTCAAGTAGAATGCTTGGTCTTCCGGACGGCCGGATATGGTTGGATTGATTGGGTTTGTACCGCTTTCACCGGCCTTGCGTCTAGGTATGCCTGCGGGTAGAGTCGTGTAACGGCGAAAAACGCATATCTGGGAGGGGTTGATGTCCGGAATAATTCTTATCGGCGCTCAATGGGGAGACGAAGGAAAGGGTAAGGCCACCGACCTCATCGGCACTAAAGTCGATTATGTGGCGCGATTCAATGGCGGCAATAATGCCGGGCACACCGTGGTCGTCGGAAACGAGACATATGCGCTGCACCTGCTGCCCAGTGGGATAGTCAATGCGAACGTCACACCAGTGATCGGCAATGGGGTGGTGATCGATCCCGAGGTGCTGTTCGAGGAGATAGACGGATTGCAATCGCGAGGCGTGGACTGCTCGCGGTTGCGTGTCAGTGAGTCGGCTCATGTTATCGCGCCGTACCATCGCGTCATCGATAAGGTGACCGAGCGGTTCCTGGGTAAGCATAAAATTGGCACCACAGGCCGCGGCATCGGACCCGCATACGCCGATAAGATCAATCGCGTCGGCATACGGGTGCATGATCTCTTCGATGAGAAGCGCCTTCGTGACAAGGTCGAGGCCAGTCTCCATCAGAAAAATCAGATGCTGATAAAGCTGTATAATCGTCGACCGATCGATGTTGATGAGACGACGGATGAGTTGCTTGCATTGGGTGAACGACTACGACCGTATGTGGCCAATACGTCGCTTCTTCTCAATGCGGCTCTCAACGAAGGCAAGACTGTGCTCTTCGAAGGTGGGCAGGCCACCATGCTTGACGTGGACCACGGTACCTATCCATTCGTCACGTCCTCTAATCCCACGGCGGGTGGTGCCTGCACCGGCACCGGCGTCGGACCTACGAAGATATCCCGTGTGATCGGTGTAGCGAAAGCCTACATCACCAGGGTCGGGGAGGGACCGTTCCCGACCGAGCTGAACGACGAATCCGGCGAATGGTTGCGGGCCCAAGGTCATGAGTACGGTGTGACCACCGGGCGTGCGCGTCGCTGCGGCTGGTTTGACGCGGTGGTGTCCCGTTATGCCGCGCAGGTCAATGGACTTACGGACATCGTGCTCACCAAGCTCGACGTCCTGACTGGTCTGAAGGAGATTCCCATCTGCGTCGCCTATAATGTGGATAATGGTGATGGCACTCATACCCGTTATGGCGACATGCCTGTCGATCAGGATGCTTTCATGCGGGCCACACCTGTCTATGAGACCATGCCTGGATGGACCGAGGATATTTCGCAGGTTCACCGTTTCGAGGATCTGCCCGCAACCACGCAAGCTTATGTTAAACGGCTTGAGGAATTGTCCAATTGCCGTATCTCAGCTATCGGCACCGGTCCGGAGCGCGACCATATCATCTCAGTGCGTTCGTTGGTGGACTGAAGCTATCCGGAACGAACATGATGGCCGCCGGCGACGTGCGACTGAGAGTTTCGACGCACTTAGTCTGGGCGAGTGGATGAACGAAAGCCGACTTACGAAAAACCGGTGACGATGAGGGATTCTGTTGTCATCAACAGAGGTAGGAAGGATTGGAAGTCAGACCGTGGCGATCGTAGGCATATCACGTCGCAGCAAGTGGGTTGTGGCGGCTCGTGCGGTGGTGTGCGGCTTGCTCGTGGGTGTGCTTGTCGCGTGTTACCGGCAGGGCATCGAGCTGGCCACGCGGTTCGCAAAATGGATGTATCCGCAGATTCGCCGCGACGCTTGGCTTGCGTTGCCTTGGGGTCTTGCGGCGCTTGTGGTTGGACTCTTCGTGGCTTGGTTGGTTCGTTTGGAGCCTATGGCTTCGGGGAGCGGCATTCCACAAGTCGAAGGTGTGGTGCGCCTCGGGCTCAAGATGCGTTGGGCGATGGTTCTGGTCGTCCGTTTCCTTGGTGGCCTGCTTTGCGCTATGTTCGGCCTGTCGCTGGGACAGGAAGGGCCGAGCGTACAGATTGGTGCGGCGACGGCGCAAGGCATGGCACGTGGCACACGTGGATTGATCCTCAGGTCAGGGAAGAAGTTTCCAGCCCCATCTATTGAAGAGTCACGGCCGGATACTTCCCAGACTGATGTGTTAATCACCTCAGGTGCCGCAGCTGGACTTTCCGCGGCTTTTAGTGCACCCCTTTCAGGTGTAATGTTCGCTCTTGAGGAGGTACATCATAGTTTTTCCCCGGCGATATTGCTTGGAGCGGCAGGTGCGGCCTTGAGCGCCGATGCGGTGGCTAAAGCTTGGTTCGGTCTGACTCCGGTGCTTGACTTCACGAGATTCTCGCAGCTTACCCTTCCTCAGTATTGGTGGATCGTTCCGCTTGGTTTGCTCGCGGGGTTGGTTGGAACGATGATGAACCGATTGCTGCTCGGTGCTCAGACGGTGTACGCAAAACTACCTTGGTGGTCACGTCCTGTTGTTGCGCTTGCCATTGCATTGCCGATCGGTTTGTTCTTGCCCCAGGAGCTTGGTGGCGGCGCAACCCTGATCAAATTGGCCGAACAGTCGGCAGCGGCGACGGGAATCACGTTTCTCGCCCTGTTGTTCCTTGGCAAGATGTTCTTCACCGCCGTAAGTTTTGGTTCCGGTGCTCCCGGCGGCATCTTCATGCCGATTCTGACGGTGGGGACACTTCTTGGGGCCATGTATGGGGTGCTGTTGCATGGCTTGGATGTCGGTTTTTCCGGCTCAGGTGTGGGTGCCCCTTCGATGTCCACTGAGCATGTGGTGTTTGCATGGGGTTCGTTTCTGGTGAGGGTCAATTCGGTCGCCGGAGGCGGACTTGTTCCGGCATCGATCATACCTGTTTTCGCCGTTTGTGCGATGGCTGGTACGCTTACGGCATCAGTCCAGGCGCCGCTGACTTCAATTCTGCTTACCGTTGAGATGAGCGGCACTCTGACCCACATGCTTCCGGTGGCTTTGTGCAGTTTCCTTGCACTTATGGTGTCCGACCTCTTGGGTACGACCCCTATCTATGACGCTTTGTTGGAACGCTGTGTTCGCAGCGGCCATCAGGGCGTGGAATCCTAATAAGTGTCGCTTTTTGTGTGGGATTCATCTCAGGCAACGAATCGGGGTACTTGTGTCTTTGATTTTCTGGAGCTTCACTTACTGATACGTTTGTTTTGGAATCTTTATACGGCAACGAAGCCCAGCCACGTTGCGGCCAGGCTCAAAATCAGCATCCCGCCTGTATGGACCACGAAAAGGCCGGGATGACCGGCTTTAAGGAGTCTGACTCCCTCCACGCTGGCGGTGCTGAATGTCGAATAGCCGCCGAGGAAGCCCGAGCCGAGCAGGAAGCGGACCGGGTCGGGGGCAATGTGGGCAATGCCGAGTCCTGTGAGAAGTCCCAAAGCGAAGCATGCGGTGACGTTCACGATAATCGTCCCCAGTGGAAATCCCCAGTGGTAGTGGGGCGTGATGTGGATGTTGATCCAACCGTCCACCATCATGCGCAGAACGGCGCCGCATCCACCCAACAAAGCGGCAAAAAACATGAGCAATGGATGGTTCATCTTCTAGACCTCCTCGCTCCCGCCATCAGTGTTGTCCTTAACGTCTTGCGGCCCCTTGGCGCATCGAACCTGGACGGTTGATCGCTCGGCCCCGCCGCGAGCCGCGGTTATCTGAAGCTCGGCATCACCATGTTCCTGTCTGGTGGCTTGTACGAACGATGCCTTGGCGTGGGCGTCGCTATCGGTGTTGAAAGCGGTGACTTTCGTAAGTCGATTCCCTGAATGGTGGGCCCAAACGGTGCCGACGACTATGCCCAAGCTTGCGCATAACAGGCCAACCACGATGCTCACTGCCGAATAGCCGATTGCGAGCATAATGTGGTGGGTGAACAGACGCGTGTTCATCTCGATGATCATGGTGCCATATGTGGTGAAACCACCGATGAGACCTGTTCCCAGCCCGAGTCGTGCTACCTTCCTGCCCCCTGAATCCTCGCCCGTCAGGGCGAACCATTCAGTGATGACCCCAAGCATGAAGGCGCCAACAAGGTTGACGATCGTGGTGGCCCAAGGCCATGCGCCGGGCGAAGTCGATTGCAAAAAGCCTAGGGTGATTCGTAGCAGCGAGCCGATCGTCCCGCCGCAGAATACGGACAGCATCGCGGCAATCGAAGTGTGTTCCTTGCAGAACCAACGAATGCCCGTGGCGCCTGCCTTCAGTGTGTTTTCCGACATATCTGTCATCTCCGCAGTCTTATGGTCGTTAGTGTATAGCCACTGCATTTTCTTGCACATAACTATATACGCCGGTGGTCGTATGTGTTATCTAATGGGCAAGGAGCGTTTCCCTGTGGTGTATGGTAGATTGGAACATGCGGGTGCGTCGTATGCCGGGTTGATGGCGATGTGCGGTTTGGACCCGTGGTTTTGGTTGATGGAGTCATGAACGTGTATGGAGGCGGCTCATGAGTAAGGGTATTAAGAATCAGGCCATCGATAGGAACGCGGTGCGCCAGGAGGTTCCCGTTGATGGTACCACGGGCAAGCCCTATATCAACACGGTGGCGGCTGTGGCCATCGCCCCCAGCGGAACAGGCGCCGAGCTCAGTGTGCCGGTTTCTCAGGCCATAGAGGTGATTCGTCAGTCTGGCCTTCCCAACGAGACCAACGCTATGTTCACCAACATCGAAGGTGATTTGGACGAGGTGCTTCGGGTTGTGCGTGATGCCACGTTGAGATTGGCGGGACAGGGATACCGTACTTCGGTCAGTCTGAAACTCGACATCCGGCCAGGCTTCACCGGCCAGATCCATGAAAAGCAGGAGTTGGTCGATCGCATCCTTGCACAAAAAGAATGACCACTGTGACCGTTGCTTGTGGCTTTGGTCGTGCTGTAGTTTGAACTTATGGCGGCTTGATGGGGTTTCGAGAATTTGTCATTGACGATGCTTGTCATGTTGTGTGCTCGAGCCATTTTGCAGTTCCTTTGTGTACTGACGTCGGTAGCGTGCCGAAAACTGTTGCTCTCGCCGGACTTGTCTATAATCAGTCGGTATCTATACCGCTTGTCCGGCGGTTCGCTAATAATAAGGAATTTGCTTAGGGATTTGAGGGGATCCTGTTTGAATAAGCGGATGCGTTGGCGTCACTCTCTATAAAGCAATGCGCGGGAGCGGGTCCGGGGGTTCGCCGGGTAGAATGCGCGCTTCCAGTGCGAGATAGATGCACAATCACCAACTGATTGCATATGATTTGAGAAGGGATTCATGGGTTCAACCATGTTTGAAACAACCATGCCCAAAATGGGGGAAAATGGCGGAAAAATGAGCGGGGAGACCGCAGGGAAGACCGACGGGACGTTGGTTGGAAGTGAAGGCGGTGCCGGGCACTCAGCCGTCGGTGGTATCTCCGCAGGTGCCGATGGTCAGGAGTTCATGGATGCCAAAGCCAGATTTCATGTGGAACATCCGAACCTGGCCATGCTGGGGCTGTATCTTGGTGCTTTCTTGGGGATGCTTTCCGAAACTTCGATGAACATAGCTCTGCCTGATCTGATGGGCACCTTCCATGTCTCAACAGGCGTAGTGCAGTGGATGGTGGTGGGCTACATGCTCGTCATAGGCATCGTGCTGCCGTTCGCCGGCCTTCTCATGAAGTGGTTCAAAGCCAAGTCAATTTTGATTGTGGCGCTTTGTGCGTTCTTCGTGGGCGCATTGGTCTCCGGATTCGCCCCGAGCTCGGCCTTCGCCGTGGTGCTTGTGGGCCGTATGATCCAAGGTATATCCACTGGTCTGGTGTTGCCGATGATGTTCTCGGTCATCACCGAGATATTCCCGTTGGCGAAGATCGGCGCGGCGATGGGAACGGCGAGCCTGGTCATCATGTTCGCTCCTGCCATCGGTCCGACGCTCGCCGGCGCGCTTATCGGTACGCTTTCCTGGCGCGCCATCTTCTTCTTTTTCGCCATCATTGCCGCCGTTGCCATCGTGTGTGCGTTCGTTTGGGGGGTCAGTCCGTATAAGCAGACCAAGCCGAAGATCGATGCTCTCTCCTGCCTTACGTCCGTACTTGGATTTGGCGGTCTGGTACTGGGGGTAAGTCTGATCAGCGTACTCGGTTTTGCCCCGCCTGTCATTGTGGTGCTCGCCGTGGGAGTGCTGTCCATCGTTTGGTACAGCTATCGACAGCTGCATATGAGCAACCCAGTGATTGACCTTAGGGCACTCGGCATCAGGCAGTTCACAGCCGGTGCCATCATCGTCATGATGAACTTCGGTATCACGTTGGCATCCATGTATCTCATGCCGCAGGAGTTGCAGAAGGGGATGGGCGTGGCTGTCGCCATGACCGGCTTGGTGATGTTGCCTGGCGGTGTGGTCAATGCGATCGTCTCTCTGCTGGCCGGCCGTCTGTACGACAGCATCGGTCCGAAGTGGCTGATTCGTGTCGGCCTGCTGTTGTCGATGGTCGGCTTGGTGCTGCTTATGATGGCTAAGCCTTCCTCTTCTATGGCGTTCATCATCGCGGCGCACGTAATTCTGATGATTGGCGTGCCGATGGCCATGAGCCCTGCGCAGTCATCTGCCTTGGCTTCACTGCCTGAACATCTTTCGACGGACGGATCCACGATCCTCAATACGCTGCAACAGGTGCTCGGTGCGGTCGTCACGGCTATAGCCACGATTCTGCTTGCTGCAGGCCAGAATTCTTATGCAGGCGGAGCTTCAGAGCCGATGGCCTTCGTTACCGGCTCTCGCTGGGGCTTCATCTTCGCCTTGGTACTGGCCGTTGTTGCCTTTGTGGTCTCCTTTGCCATTCGTGGAAAAGATGGCGTAAAGTCCGGCCACTGATGCCTTTTCGCCCGGTAGTGCACTAGCTCGGTCGCACGGGAGAGAGCGGTGTTTCCCCATTCGAGTCGGACTGGCGAACATATGTCCCGTCACTTTTGTTGACGGGACTTTTCATATAGTTCTCTTCGTCCTTGCAAATCGGTGTCATGCCGTAGATCATGCGCTCATTCTGGTCTGATCGTGCATCGTGTCGCAGCCGGACGCGGTTGTTTTCTTTTTCTGTGCCCTGGTCTGTGCCCGTGGTTTCTTGGTTGCTGGCGTTCCGCGTGGCGTCGTGTTCGCAGGTTCGCTTGCGCTTCGAATGATTCGTTTGTGCGCTCTATGGTGAAACCAATCCTCACGCCGAGAAAAGATAACATAATGTTATTGTAAGTAGCATCAGAGGCCGGGAGGCAGCATGAGCAGAAAAATAGCAGTGGTCGGGGCGAATGGCAAGGAAGGGCGGCTCATCGTCACCGAGGCGGTGAAGCGTGGCATGGATGTGACGGCTGTGGTGCGTCATGGGAACAGCACGCTGGCTCAACATGCCATGGTCAGGGATCTTTTCGATCTTACCGATGCGGATCTGCAAGGTTTCGATGCCGTGGTGGATGCTTTCGGCACGACACCGGACAAAGCCGACGAGCACATCAGCTCGCTGCGACATCTCTGTGATGTTCTTTCGGGCAGTCGGACAAGGCTCTTGGTGATTGGCGGAGCGGGGAGTCTGTACACCGACAAAGCGCATGTCGCCAAGCTTTCCGATGAGTTCCCGGATGATATCAAAGCCATCCCCGTCGCCATGGGCCATGCCCTCGACGCTTTGCGTAAGCGTGGCGACGTCCGTTGGACCTATCTCAGCCCGGCCGCAGATTTCAGGGCGACGGGGGAGACGAAGGGGCGCTATGTGCTGGCGGGTGAGGAGTACAGCACGGACTCCGATGGCGTCAGCGCTATTAGCTACGCTGATTTTGCCACGGCAATGGTAGATGAGATCGAGTCCGATCGACCGCATGAGCGTGAACGCATATCCGTGCGGTGGTGACGCGGGTGGAGTCGGTTTGTTCGGCGGATATCGATTCGGTGCGGGGCGGCTTTCGTTGGACGTGTCGCACTGGGGCGGGGTTCGTGTACACTTGTCTATTGCTGTTCAGCTCACGCTGGAACGGTGTGCGGATGTAGCTCAATGGTAGAGCCTCAGCCTTCCAAGCTGATTACGCGGGTTCGATTCCCGTCATCCGCTCCATGCTCGATCTTGAAAAGATGTCGAGATATCAGTCTTTTGAATTCTCTTGGAATTCATATCCTGCGTTGGTGATACAAAAATGACATCAAATGAGGAGCTATTTACTGTACCTGAGAATAATTCGCCAGGTTCGCAGTGAACATCCGGGATGAAACGAGC
Source organism: Bifidobacterium bombi DSM 19703 (assembly GCF_000737845.1). Taxonomy (GTDB): domain Bacteria; phylum Actinomycetota; class Actinomycetes; order Actinomycetales; family Bifidobacteriaceae; genus Bifidobacterium; species Bifidobacterium bombi. Next base: position 44,480 of record NZ_ATLK01000001.1, read on the forward strand.
CGGAAAGCGCACCTCCGGTTTACGTAGATTATTGCGCTACTCCAGAGGACTTTGTGGCTGTGATGTAGTGTCTTTCGGACGGCCTCTGTGTCCAATATATTATGTTAATGCGTCGGAAATTTTCAGACGTGGTTCGAGTGCGTTGCAATGCACGTAGGCGGCGACCGTACTTATTGGCGTGGTGCAGCACCGATGCGCGAGGTCGGGCCGTCTGCCCCCAGGTTGCGGGCTCGGTGCGTGGTGGGGCGCGGGAAGTCCTCGTCGGCAGATGGCGTTTTACCATTATCCGGGTAAGGTAATGCACTGAAAGCAGTCGAGAGCGGGGCGGAATGATGTCAGATACTACAAGGGGTCGAGACGGTCACGGAAATACGATCCCCGATGCGGAGGAGTCTTCCGACGATAGAAGGCTCTCCAACCAGGCCACCGAGATCATCGCTGGGAAGGTGGAGCAGGTTCCCGTGTCCAAACATCCCGTTTCCACGATTCCTGAGACCGATGTATCCTGGGCTGACATTCAGCGCAGCAGATTCAATCCCTGGGCTTGGGGCACTTACGTGGTCCTTGTCCTGCTGGCCATCGTGCTCCCGTATTGGGTTGGTCGGAAGCTGGCGTTGAATCACGCTTCCGTGGTTCTCAGAGTGCTCAGCCCGTTCACGCCGCAGGGAATCACGTTCATTTCGTGGATGGTGAGCATGGTGGGTCTTGCCTTTCTGGGGCTGGCCCTTGTGGAATCTTCCACCTGGCTTTGGCGTCACCTTTTTGTATTCGCGTTGGCCGTCGAACAGCTTTTCGCCGGTGCATGCGTGCTGAAATTCAATTTCTGGTATTCCACCCGCGTGATCTATGCCGAAGCGTCAGCCTTGCCGAATGCCGCGAATCTTGGCATTCTGGCCGTAATCATCGGCGCTGGGGTGTTTGCTGTGGTGTACGTGGGGCTTTTGGTCGCGATTCGTCCTGATTCCACATTGAACGTATTCACCCATAGCTGGGCCGCGTTCCTGATGTTTTTCTTCTTTGAGGCGGTGGCGTTGCTCCTCGCCATCTTCGTCGGCATTCCCGCGCTGTCTTCGGTATGATGGGCGTGTGCGCACTGAGGTTCTCCATGCTGTTGTGTATACTTGATTGTTGGCGTGTTTCGCCCGCGGATGGAGAGCGCCTCCGGTACAGGATCGGTGGCACCGCGCAGCAACTATAAGGAGGATGCCGTGGCACTTACGGCTGAAGTCAAGCAAGAGATCATTAGCAAGTACGCTACGCATGAGGGTGACACGGGTTCCCCGGAGGTTCAGGTGGCTTTGCTTACCCGGCGTATTGCGGATTTGACCGAGCACCTTAAGACCCATCAGCACGATCATCATTCGCGCCGTGGTCTGTTGCTCATGGTTGGCGACCGTCGTCGTCTGCTTGACTACTTGAAGCGTGAAGACATCAACCGTTACCGTTCGCTCATTGAGCGTCTCGGTTTGCGTCGATAGCTTTGTGCCCGGGCTTTGCTCGGGCATTTTTGCAATAGGGCCGCGATGCGACGGTACGCGCCTTCTTCCGGCGATCTGCCGATTTGCGAGGGAAACACTGGACGGTCTTAAGGTGAAGACCGATGAAAACTACACTATAATTAAAAACAGCTGACGCTGAGAAGTGAACATGGCGTCCGGACGGATGAGGATACGGCGATGTGCGTGATGAGTTAACGTCCACGATGACATCAAACATTTTGAGGTATGCAGAGTATCAGGTAAATCAAACAAAGGAGGAACCCGTGGAGGGTCCCGAAATAAAGGCTGTTGAAGCCGTAATCGATAATGGAACATTTGGCAAGCGTGTGCTGCGCTTCGAGACGGGTCGTTTGGCCCAGCAGGCGGACGGCGCCGTAGCCGCATATCTGGATGACGATTCGATGGTGCTTTCCACCACGACCGCCGGTTCGAGCCCCAAGGAGAACTATGACTTCTTCCCGCTGACCGTCGACGTCGAGGAGAAGATGTACGCCGCAGGTAAGATTCCCGGCTCCTTCTTCCGTCGTGAGGGGCGTCCCTCGAACGACGCCATTCTGGCGTGCCGTATCATCGATCGCCCATTGCGTCCCCTGTTCCCGCACACATTGCGCAATGAGGTGCAGGTCGTGGAGACGGTCCTCTCGTGCAACCCCGATGATGCCTATGACATGATTGCACTTAACGCGGCTTCCGCTTCCACCATGATCTCCGGGCTGCCGTTTGAAGGCCCAGTGTCCGGGGTCCGTCTGGCTCTGGTCGATGGTCAGTGGGTCGCTTTCCCGCGCTGGAGCGAGCGTGACCGCGCCGTGTTTGAAATCGTCGTCGCCGGCCGTGTGATCGAGAACGGTGATGTGGCGATCGCGATGATAGAAGCGGGTGCGGGCAAGAACGCCTGGAACCTCATCTATGACGAGGGTCAGGAAAAACCCGATGAGGCTGTGGTGGCCGGCGGCCTTGAAGCCGCGAAGCCTTTCATCAAGGTGATCTGCGAGGCTCAGAACGAGCTCAAGGAGAAAGCAGGAAAGGCCAATACGAAGGAATTCCAGCTGTTCCCCGAATACACGGACGAGTTGTACAAGCGCATCGACGAGATCGCACACGACGATCTTTCCGAGGCACTTTCCATCGCGGAGAAGCTTCCGCGCCAGGAACGCATCCACGAGATCAAGGAAGACGTTCGCACCAAGCTTGCCGATGAGTTCACCGACATGGACGATGATGAGAAGGACAAGGAACTGGGCAACGCCTTTAAGGAGCTTCAGCGGCAGATCGTTCGTCGTCGCATCCTTACCGAGGACTACCGCATCGATGGGCGTGGCCTGAAGGACATCCGTACGCTTTCCGCGGAAGTGGACATCGTTCCTCGCGTGCATGGTTCGGCGCTCTTCCAGCGCGGCGAGACCCAGATTCTGGGTGTAACGACATTGGGCATGCTCAAGATGGAGCAGACGCTTGATGCCATTTCGGGTCCTCAGACGAAGCGTTATATGCACAATTATGAGATGCCTCCGTATTCCACAGGTGAGACCGGCCGCGTGGGCTCGCCCAAGCGCCGTGAGGTAGGTCATGGTGCTCTCGCAGAGAAGGCTTTGACGCCGGTTCTGCCAAGCCGTGAGGACTTCCCGTATGCCATTCGCCAGGTTTCCGAGGCGATCGGTTCCAACGGTTCCACATCCATGGGCTCCGTGTGTGCTTCCACATTGTCGCTGTTGGCGGCGGGAGTTCCTCTGAAGGCGCCGGTGGCGGGCATCGCCATGGGCTTGGTTTCGGGTGACGTCGACGGCAAGCATGTTTACAAGACCTTGACCGACATTCTTGGTGCGGAAGATGCGTTCGGCGACATGGACTTCAAGGTCGCCGGTACCTCCGAGTTCATCACGGCCCTTCAGCTTGACACCAAACTTGACGGCATTCCGGCTGATGTGCTTTCTGCTGCATTGCAGCAGGCCAAGGATGCGCGTACCACGATCCTCGAGGTGATTGACGAGTGCATCGACGCTCCGGCTGAGATGAGCCCCACAGCTCCCCGCATCATCACCACCAACGTTCCGGTGGATAAGATCGGAGAGGTGATTGGGCCCAAGGGCAAGATGATTAACCAGATTCAGGAAGACACCGGTGCGACGGTCACCATTGAGGATGACGGAACGGTCTACATCGCTTCCGAGGGTGGAGACGCCGCGGAGAAGGCCAAGGCCACGATAGACTCCATCGCCAACCCGCATGTACCGGCAGTGGGGGAGACCTTCAACGGCAAGGTAGTCAAGACCACAAGCTTCGGCGCTTTCGTGAACCTCACCCCGGGCACCGATGGGTTGTTGCACATCTCCCAGATTCGCAATCTCACCGACGGTGAACGCATCGATGCCGTTGAAGACGTGCTCACTGAAGGTGACAACGTCGAGGTCGTGGTGCAGGGAGTGGATGACCGTGGCAAGATTTCGCTGGCCATTCCTGGATTCGAAGAGGAGCAGAACTTCGGATCCCACGCGCGTCGTGAAAGCCATGATGACCATAGGGGCTTCGAACATCGCGATGACCATGGATACCGTGGTCGTTCCCGTGAGGATCGTCGCCACGATGACCGCGATTATGATGACCGTCCGCGTCGCCGCCTTGTCGAGGTGGAAGACGATGTGGACGATGTGGATTTGGATGACATCGTTGAACAAGCCGAGCGGCCTTCCCGTGAAGGCCGCGATGACCGCCGTCATGAACCGCGTCGTCGTCGTGACGACCGTGATTATGATGACCGTCCGCGCCGTCGCCGTGAGGTTCGCGAGGATAGCATTGATGCGGATGAGCGTCCTTCACGGGACGACCGCGGTCGACGCGGTGAATATCGCGGGCGTGAAGGGCGTACGTTCCGTGGAGGCCGCAGGAACGACCGTAATCCTCGCTATGCCACCGACGATCACTATGATGAGTATCGTTCGAATCGTGAGGAGCGCCATGAGCGTCCACGTCGCCAGGTGCGTCGTGATTTCGATCCGTTCGAGGACTGATTGGGTCGATAGCGCAACAGAGTAGGAATTGAAGCGTCAGTGGGGCGTGTCCATGTGGGCACATGCGTCACTGGCGTTTTTCATTATATATGCCGGTGGAGCGCCTTACATGCCGATGGTGTTCCTCGTGAATCCCGCGCGGGGCTTCAAACAGCGCATGTGATAGAATCGTGCATCCGCCTGTGCTCGCGGTGGTTGGAGTATGGTGGCGTATGGGCAATGAGAACGCTGATGGGAGAGCGATATGTCAGAGGAATCCGTGTTCGGGCGAGACGGTGAACAAAACGATGGTGTCGTCGAGAGTGAAACGATTCTGGACAGCAGCGCCATTCCTTCAACGGATGACGAAGGGCAACCCATACCGGTCACCATTCCCGTTGTGCTGGCACCAGGGGTGCGAGTCATATACACCACACGACTTGGCGGGGTCAGCGAAGGTGGGTATGCTCACTGCAATCTCGGAGGCAAAGGTGGCGATGATCCGTCACACGTCAGAAATAACAGGCTTGCGGTGGCGCATGTGGTAGGTGCCCCACTTGCTCTGGTCTCCCAGGTTCACTCTGGGCGTGCCGTGGACGTCGATGGATTGATTGAGGTTTCCGATGCTGGCAAGGAAGGGCCTTTGCTGGGGGTGCGAGCAAGCGGCCAGATTACCATTGCCGATGTGGAAGCTGATGGACAGGTCACTTCACGTAGAGGCGTCGCCTTGGGAATGTTCGCAGCTGATTGTCTGCCGGTGCTGCTGGCCGACCCTGAGGTCGGTGTCATCGGCGCCGCCCATTGCGGAAGGAAGGGGTTGGAGCGCGGAATCATCGGCTCCGTTGTGGGGATGATGGAAGACAAAGGAGCCATGCCCAATCGCATCGCGGCCACCCTAGGGCCATGTATCTGCTCTGATTGCTATGAGGTGGGTGATGGCATCGCTGGTGCTTTCGACGCCCGCTTCCCGGGAACGTCCAGTCTTACCCGATTCGGTGGGCCGGGCATTGACATTGCCGGTGCGGCGTTGCAGGAATTGCGCGCCGCCGGGGTACCTGCGGACAACGTGGTATCCTCACTGCCGAGGGTGGCCGCCGCCACTCAATACTTGGCCGATGACGCTGAACTACGAGGTCTGAGCCAAGCCGACGACTGGTCTGATGAACGTGGAAGCGGTTTTGATGAGGGTTCACTCCATGTGCACCACCCGTTGTGTACGTTGGAGAATCCGATGTGGTATTCGCACCGGCGTTCCTCACTCGCACGAAAGGAGCGCGAGGGGCGCATGCTCGCAATCGTCGTGCGCGATTGAAAAAGCTGGCTCGGACGTTCCTGTATGAGAGTCTGCAGTATTCGACGCCATTGAGGCGATTGCTTCAACGGCGTCTTTGCATGTGGTTATGAAGATTCAGGTCTATGGCCGCATGGCCGTGCCCGCCCGGGTGTGTTCCCGCATGGCGGCGTGTGTGCCGCGTATTTGCTGCACGTCGCAGACCCGAGAATCATGGCTGATCTCATCCACTCGCGTGGGAGGCCTGACTGTGAGTGACATCCGATTGGCAGGGTATGAATGCGGCTTACTTGCGCCTGCGTTGTATACGATTGACGACGGCTTGCGTGCTTCGGTTCGAGAATTCACTGATGACCGCGCCGAAAGCCGCGGAAAGCACGGCAAAGATAATGCTGGCGAAGATTCCCTGTTGGTGTGTGGATTCTTCCTCTGCCCCGTGCCTGGTGTTTCTGCTGTACTTGGTCAGCGTGTTGTCCCAGATCCATTGGAATGCCTTGCCCCCTAGAATGCCGGTGAGCATGGGCACGATGGATTTGAACGCCTTGTCTCCCAATGTGTCCGGGTCGTCGAGCAGTCTCTGACGAGCCTGTGCGATCTTGCCATCCGCCTCATGAAAGCGCTCGACTATGCCATCGGCATCGGAGGTGCCGTGCGCATCCTGGGTGAGCGTTCCGTTTTCAGGCGCGGACTGTGCATGCTGTCGGCTTGGTTTGCCGTCATTCTGACCGCGGCCGTTTTGCCATGCGGATGCCGGAACATTACTGGTGCGGGTTATCTTGGTGAAGCCGGACTTGAGTGTATTGCGCATAAATCAATGATACGACCAGGTGATGATACATGCAGTGGTGAAATATGCCCCTGGCATGACGACGCGCTATAGTCGTGGTATGGCTAATTACATTACGTCAGGCAATGGAGCTTCTTCGCCAGGTTATCTGGTATTGATGCGTCATGGACAGACGGCTTGGAGTCTGAGCGGCCAGCACACGGGGCGCACCGACATCCCTCTCACGGACGAAGGGGAGCGTCAAGCCACGGAAGGTGGCCGTCGTTTACGAGAGGCGTTTCCAAGCGGTTTCGATGCCCCCGATGTGCTGGTGAGCCCTTTGAGTCGCGCACGCATGACCGCGGAACGTGCCGGATTTGAGCATTACCGGACCACGGAAGATCTATTGGAATGGGATTATGGCCGGGCCGAAGGCCGTACCCGTGACCAGGTCAGCCAGCTGCTCGGCCGCCAATGGGAGCTCTGGAGAGATGGCACCGAAGCTCTGGACGGCATTTCGACAGGCGAGTGGGTTGCCGGACTGCCTACGGGGCGTAAGATTCTTGTGCGAAACGGTGTGGGCGAGACCATAGAAGAGGTGGCTTTGCGTGCCAGGCACCTGCTGGAATCGGTTGATAGGCGAGTGCTGTCGGGGCACGATGTGCTGCTCGTCGCCCACGCGCATGTACTTCGTATCGTCACGAGTCAATGGCTTGGCGTCGATCCGCGTCAGGCAAGGCTTCTGCGCTTTGACACAGCGCACTTTTCCGTGCTGAGCTACTACAAGAACGACCGTGTCATCGACCGGTGGAATCTGTAATTGTTCCACGTGTTCGGGGTTCGGCTACGCATGCCCGCGACGACTGTGTGTTGTCGTCTGTGCCGACAGTTTGACGTGGGGTCGCGAATGTCATCGGTCGTTGGCTGCATGGGCTTTAACCAGGATTGGTTCTTCTGTTGGTACCAAAATCCTGAGCGCCGTTCGTGGTTTTCTGCGCTCACTTGTCAATTAGTCGGCGGAACGGTCATTTGAAATGGTTGGTGTAACGATGCTCTGGAATGAATGTGAGCAATGATCGATCGCAATGGTCAGCTGGCCGATGCAGCGCGATGAGTCGTCGGCAAGGCATAAGTGCAGGAAGACTCGGGCTGCGTTACATCTCTACTTTATGTAAATCAGCTAGGATGGACACAGCCCGAGTCATTTTAATCGGTACGTACCCTATTCGATCACATCAGCAGCCATGCCGTCTCGTCCTGCGGCAGACGGCCTTGCGGGTCGAGCGACTCGGAGGTGAGGACGATTTCGCCCTTCGGCAGTTCGAACGGTTCGGTGCTGAAATTGGTTACGGAAACGAAGTTCCGACCAGCGTCATCCGTGCTCGGACGTGAATAGGCGATGACGTCGGCATCCAGGTCAAGCCATTGGAAGTTTGTCGTATCGCCCGTCGCAGTGAGCAGATCCGAACGCAGCGGCAAGGCGCGGCGGTACAAGGCAAGCATCGATCTGTCGTCGGATTCCTCCTTGTCAGCTGCGAAATCCTTGAACCAAAGCGGTTGCGGGAGGTGGGGGTCGGCGCTCGCGGTCCCGTCGTCACGGTTGGTCGGTGAGAAACCGAAAGAGGCTCCGGTACCGAAGCTGGAGTCCCAGTCGGCTGGCTTCGGCATGTCCTCTGCGGTCCAGGGTAAGGGGACGCGGCATCCGTCGCGGCCCTTGTCGGTGAAGTTGCGCGACGTGCGGAAGGGGGTGGGATCTTCCAAGCGGTCCCACGGAATGTTTGCAACTTCGAACAGTCCAAGCTCCTCACCTTGGTAGATGTAGACGGACCCGGGCAGACCGGCCTCCATGAGGATTGCGGCTCGTGCCCGCTTGGTTCCCAGATCGCGGTCCTCATGGTAGGTGGCGCCGTCGCGCATCAGCCAGTCCTTGACGATTTGACGTGAATCCGGGGCAGCGACCTGCGGCAGTCCATAGCGTGTGGGGTGTCGGGGCATATCGTGGTTGCTCATCACCCATGTAGCCGTGGAACCTCCGCTGTGCGCCGCCGACTCAAGGCCCTCGTCGATGGCACGGTGCATGTCCTTCGGGTTCCACTGGGCACCCGAGAACTGGAAGTTGAAGACTTGGCCCAACTCGTCGGGAGAGGCATAAAGGTGCTGATGCTCAGGGGCGACCCATGCCTCCGCAACGGCGAAGCGCGGTGGATTGTACTCGTTGAACACCTTGCGCCATTCTTTGTAGATCTCATGGACTTCCGGCCTATCCCAAAGCGGACTGTTTTCTTTGAGGGTGTCTTCCACAATATAGTCGCGTCCCAGTTGCTCCAAAGGCTCTCTGTCAAGATCCTTCGCAAGCCCGTGTGCCACGTCGATGCGGAAACCGTCCGTACCGTGGTCGCTCCAGAACCGCAGTGTTTTCTTGAACTCTTCGTGTACATCCTGATTGTTCCAATTGAGGTCGGGCTGCTCTTTCGCGAAGATATGGAAGTACCATTGACCATCCTCGACCCGTTCCCAAGCCGGTCCACCGAAAAGTGAACGCCAATCGTTTGGCGGCAGCTCGCCGTTTTCCCCGCGTCCGTCGCGGAAAATGAAGCGGTCGCGAGCAGCAGAACCGCGTCCGGCCCTGAGTGCCTCCTGGAACAGTGGGTGCAGGTTCGAGGTGTGGTTCGGAACGATGTCCACAATGACCTTCAGACCCGAGTCGTGCGCGGACTCCACCATGCGGTCGAAATCAGCCATGGTTCCGAGTCTGGGGTCTACATTGCGGTAGTCAGCGACATCATATCCGCCGTCGGCCAACGCCGACGGGTAGAAGGGTGACAGCCATATAGCATCAATCCCGAGGTTCTTCAGATACCCCATTTTTTCGGTGATGCCGGCGATGTCACCGATGCCGTCGCCGTTGACGTCCTTGAAGCTACGGGGGTAGATCTGGTAAACGACAGCCTGTTTCCACCAATCGTTACGCAAATTGTTGTTGGTCATAATGCCTTCCTGGGTTTCGAAGAAACATGGACGTGACCATTATATGACAACGCTATCATTATTTCATGGTCTTTTGCAAAAAAAAATAAATTAGTTTGATGTAAATATTGGTATCTCCAAAAAGAAAATGTTTTCATTCAGATGGTGAGATTTTCATTACGACAATGAGGTGGGATCTGCGAGGGTCGTCTCGTGTGAGCAAGCGCGACTGGTTTTTGAAAGCGGGATGCTGGTCATCGTCAGCAGTCCACGAAGGAACGAAATATGTGCGTTTGTTGGCTTCCGGCGTTTGTGAACCTGTGGTGTTCGCAGGAATCGTGGGCATGGCGGCTACGAGGATGACGGAATCGATAGAGGTTCGCGTGTTGGATGGCCTGGGGCGGGCCGGTTTTGTAGGGTGCGTTGCGCCTAGACCCGTGGTCTGCCGCGAACAGGGGCCGTCGAGTCGCGGAAAACGATTTGTGTGGGCCATTTCTCGTGTGATTGCGGCTGTTCCGCCTGATTGTGGGAATCCGAGCTTTGATGCACCGACGATGACGGGTGCCGGAGGCCGGATGGAAGCGTGGCTCCTACTGACGTCTCGGGTCCATTTCCATGAATGACCCCTTTGCTGTCATGTTCGATGGCGTGGAGTATTTTCCTGGCCACGGATGCACCCATCGCGACCGGATCCTGACGGACGGTGGTCAGCCCGACCTGTCCGGCGATTCCGTCGTCGTCGAATCCTGTGATGGATATGTCCTCGGGGATGCGGTGGCCGAAGTGCTGCAATCGGCTCAGCAAGGGGATGGCGATTGAATCCTGAACGCAGCATATCGCCGTGGGCATGCGTTCGAGCGCGAGCAGTTGTGTCAGCGCGCTGTCCGTGGTGTGCTCGTCGTCGGGAACATCGATCATAATCGGATCGATGCCTGATTTACGGCATTCGTCCTTGAATCCCTGCGCCCGCATGTTCGCGCTGAAATGCAACGTATGGTTCGTGGGGTGCATGCCTACGAACGCGATGTCGCGGTGTCCCAATCCGATGAGGTGACGCGTCATCAGACGCATGGCATGCTCGTCATCGATTGACTCCGACAAAGTGAACGCGTTCTCCGGCATTGCGTTGATGCCCGCCACGGGCACGTTCATGCTGTTGAGTCGGGCGACTTCCTCGTGCTTGATGTCGAAGGACGTCACGATCACGGCGTCCGCATTGCGACGGACGGGAAGGTCTTCGAAGAATTTCCCGCGTTCCGAACTGTTCCCTATCCGATAGAAAGCGATGTCGTAGCCGGCCGGGTTCAGCACGGAGTTGAGGCCTTCGTAAACGTGCGCGTTGAACCACGTCGATGTGCGGTCGTTGATCAGCAAAGCCACGCGGAAGGTCTGGCCGGTCTGGAAAATGGACGCGGAACGAGAGATGGAGAAATCGAGTCGGTTCGCCGCCTCAAGAACGCGTTCCCTTGTTTTGACGGCCACAAGCTCGGGATGCTTGAACGTGCGGGAAACCGTGGCTATGGACACGCCCGCGCGCTTGGCCACATCTTCTATGTTTGCCTGCATCTGTGAACTTTCTGTGTCGTTGCGACCTGGATTCATAAGACATTATAGCGGTTTGGCGAGGCAGGGACGATGGCGGCGAGAAGTTCCTCCGCTCATCCGCTGAGACGGCTGGCGTGTATCCGACGCCCGGTCATCTCATTGGCTTCCTCGGCTCCCAAGCAAATGACCACGATGGACTAGACTGGACGTGAACTTTCCCCGAACAGCAAAGGTAAAGGAACAAGATGGATGGCATCATGCATGACTCCGATCTGGACGGCGACATGAACCCTGAGGCGAATTACGTACCTGAGGGTGACGGTGCCGGTGTGAAACTCGGCGGCGTGCCGAACGCCCGAGGCATCGGCGGTTACCCCACGGCAGATGGGCACCGTATTCGGAACGGTCTTTTCTTCCGTTCCGCAGGTCTCAACTTCCTTGGTAAGGACGGCTTGACTGACCTGCGCAGACTTGGCATCAAGGAAGTGGTGGATCTACGTGACCCCTCCGAAATCGGGCTTTGGCCATATCGCCTCCCCGATGACATCACCGTGGAGAACATTGCGTTGATCAAGCAGGACAACTCGGGCTTCGATCCGTCTGCGGCGTTCAATGCAACTGATGGGACCGAGGCCAGGCGAGCCGTTGAAACGATGAGCATGGCTGACATGTACCATGACATCGTGGCACGCTCGGGGAGGGAGATCGTCGGTATCATCAAGAAGCCGCTCGATGCGTCTGAGTGCCCTATGCTGATCCATTGCACGGCGGGAAAGGACCGTACAGGCATCACCTCCGGGGTACTCATGAGTCTGCTTGGAGTGAGTGACGATATGGTGGTCTCCTGTTATGCGCGTTCGGGTGCGAACCTGGGCGAAGCGTTCAGAAAGGCCGTCATGAACGGGCTGGCGCAGGATGAGGATGGCGCTGGGCAGGTCTCTGCGGCGCAGACCGCGGCGCTCGCGTCGCCACCTGAGCTCATGCGTGGTGTGCTGGCTCAGCTACGTGAGGATTATGGAGGGGTGGAAGCGTATTGTCTTGAGAACGGGATGAGCCTGGAGGACATCGCCGGGTTGCGTGAGCTCTTCATCCAATGACCACTTCACGGTATGGTTCGGCGTCCGTGGGCAACGGTCCAGCGGTTGCCCATATCTGGTCGCCCTATCGATGATTGCCCCAATCGGCGTTGTTGTTTCGTGAGTTCTCAGGCGGCAAGGGGTGTGCCCCTGCATGATTGCCATTTTTTGCCGTTCGGATCGGTATCGCATGTGGCGGGCCGTTCCTGGGCATGGCCTGCGAGTGGGTGGTAACGTGCCAAGGATGGCGGATGCTAGTACGTGAAAGATGAAGTATTTCACGTATGGCAAGGCCTCCTCATCGTTTGGTAGCGGTAAGCTGTAACCATACGTACCAGCGAGGTATCTGGAACAAACGAAAGGCAAATAATGGCAGAAGCTACTGCAAACATCGGAGTTATCGGCCTGGCGGCTATGGGCTCTAATCTCGCGCGCAATCTCGCGCATCATGGCAACACTGTGGCTGTATACAACCGTCATTACAGCCGTACCGAGGACTTGATGCGGGACCATGGTATGGAAGGCCAATTCGTACCGGCGCACACGATCGAAGAGTTTGTCGCGTCCTTGAAGAAGCCTCGGACCGCCATTATCCTGGTCAAGGCCGGCGCTCCCACAGATGCGGTGATCGATGAGTTGGAAGCAGCCATGGAACCCGGTGACATCATCGTCGATGGTGGCAACTCGTATTTCAAGGACACCATCCGCCGTGAGAAGGAAGTGCGTGCCAAGGGCTTCCATTTTGTGGGTTGCGGTGTTTCAGGCGGCGAGGAGGGTGCCCTCAACGGGCCGTCGCTCATGCCTGGAGGCACGGATGAATCATGGAAGACGCTGGGCCCCATCCTCAAGTCGATTGCTGCCAAGGCCGAGGACGACGGCGCACCTTGCGTGACCCATATAGGCGAGAACGGTGCGGGTCATTTCGTCAAAATGGTGCACAACGGCATCGAATACGCAGACATGCAGGTCATCAGCGAAGCCTATGACCTTATGCGTCGTGGATTGGGGATGACTCCGGATGAAATCGGTGATCAGTTCGAAGAATGGAACAAAACGGAACTCAATTCGTACCTGATCGAGATCACGGCTGATATCCTTCACGAGAAGGACAAGAAGACCGGCAAGCCACTGGTCGATGTCATCGTCGATCAGGCCGGCATGAAGGGCACCGGTACGTGGACGGTTCAGACCGCGCTTTCCCTAGGTACATCCGTGACCGCCATTGCTGAGGGCGTGTTCGCTCGAGCTATTTCCAGTCAGACCGGTCTGCGTCAGGAGGCCGCCAAGCAGGGTCTCGCCGGACCCGATGGGCGGATCGACATTCCCGAGGACGCCAAGAAGGCCTTCATAGAAGACATTCGTCAGGCGCTTTATGCTTCGAAGATCGTGGCCTATGCGCAAGGCTTCAATGAGATTTCCGACGGCGCCAAAGAATACGACTGGAACATCGACCTTGCTGCTGTCGCTCGTATCTGGCGTGGTGGCTGCATCATACGTGCGCAGTTCCTCAATAAGGTCTCCGATGCTTTCGAGTCCGGAGAAGCTGAGGTGTCCATGCTCTTCGCATCATACTTCGAGAAAGCTATGGAAAAGGCTCAGGGGTCTTGGCGTCGAGTGGTGGCGAAAGCGGCCGAGGTGGGAGTTCCCGCGCCGGTGTTCTCCAGCTCGCTTTCCTATTATGACGCGCTGCGTTCCCGTCGTCTGCCGGCTGCCTTGATACAAGGTCAGCGTGATTTCTTTGGTGCGCATACTTATGGTCGTGTGGATGAGCCGGGTGCCTTCCATACGTTGTGGGCCCAAGAGGGGCGTGAGGAGATCAAGGAGAGCTGATCTGCGGGTTTCGGAGAGCTGATCTGCGGATCTCCTTGAAGAGGGTCGGGCGTGCCGTGGCGTGTCCGACCCTCTGCGATTCTTTCCGGCTGCCTCTTTCTTCGATCGCCTGTCGTGGGTCGAAAAGGTGCATGAGGCTGCAGTGCTTCCTGAGAGGGGTCGGCTCCACCATCTTCGCGTGCCGTGCATCCCATGGTTTTGATTCGATTCACGGTGTCTGGCGTTCAATTGTTTTGCGTGTGTTTACCAAGTGTCCATCAGGCGTTCACCAAGGAGTCATTGGAGCTTGGCGACATGTGGGTGCGATGAACTGGCGGTGTTTACGCTTTACGGCGAATCGTTGGTAATGAGGCGGGTCTTCTCTGGAAGTATTGATAGAACCGCGCCCTTCAGGTTATGCGGTTCCTGCCAAATACCGTTCAAGATGGATGAACCTAGCTGAATTGTTGAAAGGTCATTAGAATACTAACTATGACTAATCAACCTTGGGTGAATCCTTTACTGGACCCCCGTGATCTTCGCCTGCCTCGCATTGCCGGTCCCTGCAGCGTGGTTATTTTCGGTGTCACCGGTGATTTGGCGCAAAAGAAGTTGCTTCCCGCCATCTACGATCTTGCCAACCGCGGCCTCCTCTCTTCCAGTTTCGGGTTGACGGGTTTCGGCCGTCGAGATTGGAGCAACGAGGACTTCGCCGCTTTCGTCAAAACGGCCATCGAGGCCCGCTGTCGCACGCCATTCAGGGAGTCTACATGGGAGAATCTTGCCAAGGGGATTCGTTTCGTGCAGGGGACTTTCGACGACCCGCAAGCCTTTGCACGCTTGAGTCAGACGGTGCAGGAGCTTGACCGTGACCGGGGGACTCGCGGAAACCATGCGTTCTATATGTCAGTGCCGCCCAGCGCCTTTCCTTTGGTTTCGAAGCAGCTGGCGGATTCGGGTCTTGCCAAATCCACGGACGGCGCCTGGCGCCGCGTCATCATCGAAAAGCCGTTCGGTCATGATCTTCAAAGCGCCATGGAGCTTGACCGTGTCGTCTCCGAGGTGTTCGACCCGAGTTCCGTTTTCCGTATCGACCATTACCTGGGGAAGGAGACGGTTCAGAACCTTCTTGCGCTTCGCTTCGCCAACTCCATGTACGAGCCGATTTGGAACTCGAACTACGTGGATCATGTGCAGATCACCATGGCCGAGGACATCGGAATAGGCGGTCGTGCAGGCTACTATGACGGCATCGGCGCCGCCCGTGACGTCATTCAGAATCACCTTCTGCAGTTGATGGCGCTGACCGCGATGGAGGAGCCGGTGAGTTTCTCTGCGGAGGATTTGACCGCCGAGAAGAAGAAGGTGCTCTCGGCTGTTCGTCTGCCCGACGATTTGGATGTCCATACCGCACGCGGTCAATATGCCGCCGGATGGCAGGGTTCAGAGAAGGTACAGGGTTATCTTGACGAAAAGGGGATCGACCAGTCAAGCATCACTGAGACCTACGCCGCGATTCGTCTTGATGTGGACACCCGACGCTGGGCTGGAGTCCCGTTCTATTTGCGAACCGGCAAGCGGCTCGGCAAGCGCGTCACCGAGATAGCCGTAGTATTCAAACGGGCCCCGCATCTTCCTTTCGAACAGACCGCCGTCCGTGAGCTTGGAAAGAATGCGCTCGTCATCCGCGTGCAGCCCGATGAAGGCGTCACCATCCGCTTCGGCGCGAAAGTCCCGGGCGGAAGCAAGATGGAGGTGCGCGACGTCTCGATGGACTTCAGCTACGGGCGGTCGTTCACGGAAAACTCACCGGAAGCCTATGAACGTCTCATCCTCGATGTGTTGCTTGGCGACCCGCCGTTGTTCCCGACCACAGATGAGGTGAACCTGAGCTGGAAGATTCTTGACCCGATTGAGGAATTCTGGTCCGGTCTCGGCCAACCACAGCCTTACCGAGCGGGTACATGGGGTCCGAAGGGTGCGGAAGAGATGTTGCAGCGGGACGGACGCCATTGGAGGATGCCATGATTATCGATATGCCGAACACTAAGACGAGTGCCATTGCTCGCAAAATCGCCGAACTCCACGAGGAGCGGGGTGAAGCGGGCAACGACCGTGTGCTCACGCTCATCATTTCCACTGATGTAGCCGATTTGGAGAGCTCACTGGAGGTGGCCAATTCGGTCAGCAGGGAGCACCCATGCCGAGTCATAGCCGTGGTTCCTCGTAGGAGGCATCAGGCTGCTCGCAAGAGCGATGGTGGCGATGCGAAGTCCAAGGCCACGCACGGGGCTGACGGCGTGAAAACAGACATCGTGTTCTCCGCTTCGAACGATCGACCCGAATGCGTGTCGGTAGATGCCCCTGAGGCGCCTATCACCGATTTGGATGCCCAGGTGCGTTTCGGTGCGGATGCAGGTGCCGGTGAGGTCATTATTCTCAGACCTGACGCTGAATTGATGCAGCATGCCGATACGCTCGTGATTCCGCTGCTGGTGCCGGATATTCCGATTGTGACGTGGTGGCCGACGGACCCACCGGAAAATCCTTCAAAGGACCGGCTTGGCGCGATGTCCAACCGAAGGCTTACCGACGCTTTGCGCTCGGACGATCCTGTGGCCGTCATCAAGGGGCTTCAAAGCCATTGGCAACCCAACGACATCGACCTGTCTTGGACGAGGATCACGGTCTGGCGTGCCATGCTCGCCAGCTTGCTCGATCAGCCTCCTCATCTACTGGTCACTTCGGTGAAGGTCACCGGCACGGTCAGCGAGAGCAATGATTATCTGCCTTTGGATATGCTCGCAACTTGGTTGAGGATTCAGTTGAAGGTGCCGGTTTCGGTTGAGACTCGGACTGGTCAGGAGGAGGGTTCCATAACCGGTGTCTATTTGACCCGTGAGGACGGCGTGCTTTCGCTTGAACGTCCGAACTCCTCGCAAGGGATCATCTGCCAGCCGGGTCAGACCCCGCAGCCTGTCGCCATGCCGAAACGTACGCTGGAGGATTGCCTTAGCGAGGAATTGCGGCGAATGGATCCGGATGAGATTTATGCCCGGATAGTGCGCGGAGGCCAGTTCGCCTGAGCATTCGCATACAACCATGCAGATAGGTTCGCAGGAGGGAAATATGAGCGAACGGGTTCTTAAGGTATATGATGATGCGGCTGTCATGGCCAAGGAGGTGGCTCACCGCACTCTACAGGCCGTCATCGATGCAGAGCATTCTACAGACGGTCGGTATGACATTGGGCTTACGGGTGGTTCGGATTCGATCCAGGCTCTGAAGGATATGGCTTCGGATTCACTTGTGCGGGTGATCGATTGGAGTCGTGTGCACTTCTGGTGGGGCGACGAGCGGTTCGTGTCTGCAGTCGACCCCGACCGCAATGCGCTTCAGGCGCGACGGGCGTTTTTGGGTGGCTTGGTGGAGCAGGGGCTTTTACCTGAGTCCAACATTCATGAGATGGCTGCGGATAGGCGCTCGGTGGAGCAGGCTTCGCGGGCTGAGGATGAGGAGAATGATCAGCTCGTTTCGCAGGCGGCCGTTCAATATGCCCGGGAATTGATTCATCAGCTGGGACCGGCCGGTGCCACGCCTTCGCAGGCCGAGGCCGTCACGTGCATCAAGCCGCTCGATCTGCTGGTATTGGGCATGGGGCCTGATGGTCATTTCGGATCGTTGTTCCCAGCGCCCGCCCATCATGAGATAGAGGTGACTGATCGTTTGGTCGTAGGCGTCACCCATTCTCCGAAGATGCCTCC
The DNA here is from genome assembly GCF_000737845.1 of Bifidobacterium bombi DSM 19703. Lineage (GTDB taxonomy): Bacteria > Actinomycetota > Actinomycetes > Actinomycetales > Bifidobacteriaceae > Bifidobacterium > Bifidobacterium bombi. The sequence continues at coordinate 62,181 of NZ_ATLK01000001.1, forward strand.
GCTGCGCGTCTCGCTTTCGGCCCCCTTCATGGCACGTTCCACCCGTACGTGGATGATGACCAAAGGAGCGGGTAAGGCGCATGCCACTGCAGGGGTCTTCAGCCGTCGAGACAACCCCGAATTCCCCTCGAGTTTTGCCGATGGAGCTGAGGAGTTCATCTGGTTTACCACTCCCGACACCCTTGCCGAAACCTCCGTCGATAATCGTCGGTGACGTCTTGCGCCCAGCTGACTGTGTGCCATCGGTCGGTGTTTTTTGATGGCGCCGTCGGCTGAACACATGGGCAATGGTTTCCTGAGATTCGGGTACGGTGGCGTGGGCTTGGCCGCGTGGACTGGTGTGGCAAGGTGGACTTGAAAGTGAGTGCCGGTTTGGGAATGGGGCATTGCGAACGCTGATGTCGCAATTGGACGCTGCTCCTCGCATGCTCTTTGAGTGCAATCCTTCTGCGTGGTACACGTTCGGAATGAGAAAGGCCCCGTGCGTTCCATGGAGCGCACGGGGCCTTTCTCATCGGACGGTTTAGAAGTCCTTGTCCTCTTCTTAGAAGTCCCAGTCATCATCGTCGGTGGCTTCGGCATTGCCGATGATGTAGGACGACCCTGAACCCGAGAAGAAGTCGTGGTTCTCGTCCGCCGATGGGGAGAGTGATGCGATGATCTCGGGGCTTACCTGGGTTTGTGCCGGTGTGAACTTGGCATCGTAACCGAGGTTCATCAGTGTCTTGTTGGCGTTGTAGCGCACGAACGCCTGCACGTCATCAATGAAGTCGAATCCGTCATAGACCTGGTTCGAATATTCCACTTCGAGGTTGTACAGCTTGTCGAGCAGGTCATCGGTGAAGTTCTTGAGCATCACCTTGTCCGCCTCGGTACGCAGCTCCAAGTGCTTCTGATACTTGTAGCCGCTGTAATAGCCGTGGATCGCCTTGTCCCTAAGGATGAGGCGGATCATGTCGGCGGTGTTCATCAGCTTGGCGCGAGACGAGTAGTGCAAGGGTAGGTAGAAGCCCGCATACAGCAGGAGTGAGGAGAGCATCACGGCGGCGATCTTGCGTTTCAGCGGGTCATCGCTCTGGTATTGCTCCATAACGATCCGCACGCGTTCCTGCACCAGGTCGTTGCCGACCGCCCAGCGGTAGGCTTCGTCGATCTGCTCGGAGGAGCAGAAGGTCGAGAAAATGGAGGAATAGCTACGGGCGTGCACGCTCTGCATGAACGCGATGTTGGTGTAGATGGCCTGCTCGTGTTCTGTCAGGGCGTTGGGAATCTGCACAAGTTCGCCGACGGTGGCCTGCGCGGTGTCCAATGTGGTCAGGCCCGTGAATACGCGCACCACGGTGAGCTGCTCATGTTGCGACAGTGAATTCCACGAAGGGATATCGTTGCTCAGTGGCACCTTTTCAGGAAGCCAGAAGTTGGCGATGAGACGGTTCCATACCTCCAGGTCTTTGTCGTCCTTGATGTCGTTCCAGTTGACGGGGCGGATGCGCCCGTTCGGATTGCTGGCGAACTCGGGCGGTGTAATGGACGCGGCCATCATGGCATCGTCCGCGAGTTTGACTTCTTTGGCCTTGGATTGTTCTGTCATCGTATCCTCCTGTTGTGGAACACGTGAATCGTTTTTAAGTCTTATGCCGCCGTGTACTGCATGGTTCCTGCCGTGACATGAGGACGGAAGAATCGAAGAGCGGCACTTCTTATATTTACTACTAAATATAGCAATATCGCATTCTGTTATACCTAAATATAGTAGTGCTCTGCTTAAGGTTACATCATTCGACGCGCTCAAGAAATCCTTAACTGTGATACGACTAACACAACCATTTCCTACATTGTTGCTGCTTCTTCCGATTTTCTTTCAGGTGTCGTCGTCAATGTTCACGTTCCTTGTTCGAAGGATTGCTTCCGAATTTACTGCTTGGTGCCCGGTGACGTTTCTTGATAGCTTTTGGGGTACCGCAAGTGTATGCTGTCCTGCTCGGTGGATTAATCCTTGGTTTCCGAAACATGTGTGGCGATTGACTGGCTTGATCGCTGTGGGGATGTAAGTCGCTGCCGGCGATTGAATCGCTGCGAAACGGAGTATCCATGAATCGGCCGGAATGATTGTTGTGAGCTGCTGAACGGGAAAGGCAAAACGACGATGAGTGGTGAAGTCGAGTATAGACGGTGCGATGAGAACGACGTGGATGTGCTGTGTGCGCTGGGCATGTACACCTTCCGAGTCACGTTTTCCGACACCACTGCGGAAAGTGATATGCTGAGCTACTTGGTTCAGGCATACAGTCATGACCAGGTGCTCCGCGAATTGACCGACCCGGATTCGATGTTCTATCTGGCTACGGTGGGCGGCACCCCTGCTGGTTATATGAAGCTCAACACCGGCGCGGCCCAGACGGAGCCGATGGGGGATCGGTATCTGGAGGTGCAGCGGCTTTACGTCATTCCTGAATTCAAGCGTCACCACATCGGCACCGGTTTCATGAATCTGGCCTTCGACGCCGCCCGCCGCAGCAGACTGCCGAAAATGTGGCTTGGCGTCTGGGAACATAATGATCCGGCTCAGGCCTTCTATCAGCGCATGGGGTATACGTTCTTCTCCGAGCACACGTTCCTGGTGGGCGCCGATCCGCAGCGTGACCTGCTCATGTCCATAGACGTGCCGGATCTGGACGAAGACTGACCCCTACCGACTGACCGTCGTCTCATGGCGACGGATTTGCTTTGGTCGCCGTGAGCCTCGCATCGCCTCGGACGTCATCGATGGACGCTGATTGCCCCAATCTGCACTTGGTTTTCAAATAGTGAGATATCGTGACGCATTTTGAGTAGTCATGACCGCTCTTTAGTGCCGATTCCTTGCGGGTTTCGGGTAAGTACATCTAAATTCCATAAAAGTCAAGTCTGTTCTTTTTTATTTTTTTATTCTAGGCTCAATCAAAGTAGGTAAACACAGGGCTGGGTGGAGTCCACGTGGGTGAACTGAACAAGGAGAGGCAGGCATGATGCGTGGGGGGAATCGTTACGGCTACGATGACGGCGATGGTGCCGCACCTTGCATGGCTCATGGTGATTCCCGTGGTGTGCGCGGCGCTTGTGCATGTGCGTTGTTCGGTGCGCTTGCCGTCCTCGCCCTTCTTGCGTCGGTCATGGTCATTGCGTTTTCCGCGCTTCCAGATGTCGGTTTCATGCGTGCCGGCTTGGTAGGTACAGGCCACGCCGTTGTCGCCGGTCCGCCGTCCGTAGAGCATGCAGTCGTCCAGACCGCCGATGTCTCTCAGAAGACGCCCGCCGCCCCAACGGATTATGATTCATGGTCCGCTGTGTCGCAGGACATAGGCAGACAGCTCGATGAGGCCCTGCGAATCTACGGTTCGGGCGATTCGGTTTCGGCCCGTGCGCAAATGAGCCAGGCCCAGAACGTCACTTATATAGCCAGCAATTTCGTCTCGCAGGTGAGCGCCACGCTGGGTGCGGAGCGCAGTTCGCAGCAGACCCAGGAGTTTCAGTCCATTGAATCCTTGGCACAGACCCCGGGCAATGACGCAGCTCTTTCATCTCAGGCGGAGACGCTCAAGCAGGACCTTACCGATGCCTCTGCATCGTTGGACGGCGCTGCGGGAGTCGCCAAACCGCGTGACTATGCGAAGGAGCTTGCAGCGAAAAGGCAGGCCGAACGCAGGAGGCTTCAGAAGGAAAAGAAGACCAAGTTCACCGGAAAGGGCTCCCGTTCCTGGACCGACGTCGCCAAAGAGATGGGGGTCATCCTGGACGACGCAGTGAAGGCGACGAAGGCCGGCGACGCGCGTAAAGGCTCGGACAAGGTGAATGAGGCCTACTACCAATATTACGAGAAGCTCGGGTTCGAGAAGAACGTGATGAACGCGATTTCCGGTTCCCGGGTTTCATTGGTGGAGAGCACGTTCAAGGACTGCCGCAAATCCATGATTCGCGGGGAGAGCATCAAAACGGTGCAGGGGCATGTCAACACACTCAAGACGATGCTGGTAGAGGACGCCAGACAGCTCGACGGTGGGGCGCAGGAGAACGTCGGCGGTTTCACCAGGTTCATCACCAGCTCTGTGGGGCAGGCCTTCATCATCCTGGTACGTGAGGGGCTCGAAGCGCTCCTCGTGGTCGCTGCAATCATTGCTTATCTTGCCAAATCAGGGAACAAGCGTCTCGTCAAGTGGATCTATGTGGGCGTTCTCGCCGGTCTACTCGGTTCCGGTCTCGTGGCCATGCTTTTTGGTGTGCTGTTCAGCGGCAATGGCCCACAGCAGGAGATCATGGAAGGCGTCGTGGCACTCATAGCGATGGTCATGCTGCTGTACACCAGCAACTGGATGCTTTCCAAATCCGGCGTTGACAAGTGGAACGACTACATCAGGGAGAAGACCGAGAAAACCGTGCAAGGCATATCGGGTGAGGAACGCCTGACGTTGAGCGGCGTGGTTTCGCTGGCCATGCTGAGCTTCCTTGCGGTATTCCGCGAAGGCGCCGAAACCGTCATGTTCTACGAAAGCATCTATTCGATGACCCAGGACTCGAAAGGTATGTGGTTGGGAGGCCTGGCGGCGGTGGCGGCGCTCGTCATCATCTTCGTGATCTTCCGCCTGACTTCGGTACGCATCCCTATCCGACCGTTCTTCGTCGTCACATCCGTGCTTATGGCATTGCTGGTGGTAATCTTCGCCGGTGGTGGTGTGCATTCACTCATAGAAGGCAACCTCATTGCCGGCACCTATCTGCAGGGAGTGCCCACCAGCGACTGGCTCGGCCTCTATCCCTACGCTGAAACCATCACGGTCCAGGCGTTCATGGCGGTGGTCGTCGTCGCATTGTACGTGGTGTTCGCCATCCGGGAACGCTCGGAGCGCAGGCAGGAGGAGAACGGTGGCGATGAAAGGAATGGGGGCGGCACCGTTCAGGTGCGCGCAGGCGGCATCCATAAGGATGTGGTCGGTGTGCCAGCCAGTGGCGACTCGGTATTCCCGGTAAACGGCAACCAACATAATCAAGACGAAAAGGAATGATATGAAGCACAACAAACTCACGGGTGCGCTCGCTCTTCTCACGACGGGCGTGCTGATGTTCTCGCTTGCCGCATGCGGCGACAACACGGGGGCACAAGGCGGTCAGGCCGGCTCTTCGCAATCTCAGTCATCCAAGCAGGACACCGGAAAGAAAAACAACAACGGCGCCAAGTTCGAAGAGATTCCCATCGGCGATGACCAGCAGATCTTTCCGTTGAACATCGGAGCCGTCTATTTCCAGCCCGTAGATATGTACCCTCAGGGAATGGGCCTTCCAGCAGCGCAATCCAACCTGCACCTTGAAGCTGACATTCATGCGCTCAAAGACAACAAGCTGGGCTATGGCACGGGTGAGTTCGTCCCGAATCTGACGGTCAAATACAAGATCCAAGACAAAAACGACCCGAACAACAAGCAAGAGGGCACGTTCATGGGCATGAACGCCGATGACGGTCCTCACTATGGCGCCAACATCAAGTTGGACAAAGCTGGCCAATATAAACTGACCTTCATCATCTATAGTCCCCAGACCAACGGATGGACACTTCACGTCGATCCCGACACCGGTGTGAAGGGGCGTTTCTGGACCGAACCGATCGAAGCCAACTTCGACTGGGATTATACTGTTCACCAATGGTGAGCGTTGTGCCGAGTCCCAATCCGACGGTGAGTCCAAAGTGAATCGGTCGGCACAAGGCCAGGTTTTAAGGCCAGTGCTGGAAGGTGCATTTCGCGGTGCCGACACGGCGTCGTTCGGGAACAATGTAGAGGCCATGTATGTGCCGGTCGGAGACTCGGTGTGACGATGTACATCATTGTTGAGGTAGATGAAGGGGATGGAAATGCTAGGACAATTCGTACAAGCGCTGCCAGGGATGCTTGCACCGGCGCTGCTTGCCATGACCATGAGCGTGCTGCTGACGGTCGGTGAAGGAAAAGACAAACCGGCGAGCCGCAATTGGCGTCTGTGGGGTTTGTTGCTGGGTCTATTGGCGGCGGTGGTCTTTGCTGCGTTGCGCATGCTTGTCATCGTCGATAGACGTTCCGGCGTCAATTTGCCGGTCCTAATCGGTTGCGTGGTTTGTGACGTTCTCATGGTGCCCATTGCCTGCAAAGCCAGTAACCTGACTGCAAACTGGCATGAACGCCCGGTTCGCTTACATGTGGCGAACGCCATAGCCGCTTTGGGAATCGCGTTGACTACCTTCTTTGCCCTCCAGGACGTGATTATGCAATTGACCAGTTTCGTCGAAGTGGGAAAATCGACGTTCACCTCGGACATGTTGTTGCGGGCGCTTGGCTGGGTTCTCGGCATCCTTCTGGCTGTGGCATGTGCTGCGATATTGCGTACCATGCGCACCACCGCCTATCATCGTTCTTTCCTAACGGCATGCGTCTTGATGCTAATCCTACTTTTCGTGCGCCATGCCTCGCAGCTCCTTTCTTTGCTGATGTCGATGATGCTTGTGGTTCTGCATGGCACGGCGTTCCGCGCGCTCATCATCGTTTCCAACAATGACCTGATTCTGGTCATTGCACAGGTCTGCGTTTTCGTCATTCCCGCCGTCGCGGCGATCGTCGCCGGTTTCCGTGAGGATTTCGAAGGCCCAAATCCCGCGGTGAGGCGAGAACACAGGGCTTTCCGGCGAAGGGCGTTCGCCAGCGGGGCGTGGAGTTTGGTTGTCGTCATCGGCATTGGTGTCGCACTGACGCTCGGCGTTTCTCAGGTCAACAAGGTACCCACCCTTTCACCCCCCGAACCGTATTCGTTGAAGGCCGGGGTGGCCAGGATACCGTTCCCCGAAGTCGATGACGGGCATTTGCATCGCTTTGCGTATACTGCAAAGGACGGCACCAAGATGCGTTTCATCATCATCAAGAAGAACGGCGGGGCGTATGGAGTGGGTCTCGATGCATGTGAGACCTGCGGAGACGCCGGTTATTACGAGAGGGACGGCAAGATAATTTGCAAGCGCTGTGATGTGGAGATGAATGTGGCTACGATAGGCTTCAAGGGTGGTTGCAATCCGATTCCGTTCGATTACACGACTGGCCACGGCTACATTACGATTCATACGAGTGTGCTGGACGCCCTTTCCTCGCATTTCAAGGATTAGACGGGCGGCGAGTATGGTACTGGTCGTATTGGTGCACGGACAACACATACAGTGATGGAGATGATGGCATGGCATGGACGCTCGGTGATGTGATTCGCAGGGAGGTGGTCTGATGTTCCTGATGCGAATGGTGCTGCGTTCGTTCAGTCGCCAATTCAAACGGCGTCTGCTCATAGCGGTCACGGTATGTCTTTCCGCCACCGTGGCCGTGGCCATGCTTGGTGTGGTCTTCGACGTGGGGGACAAGGTCAACGCCGAGCTGTCCACTTACGGCTCCAACATCATGGTGCAGCCCAAACAAAGCGCGGTCGTTTCCGACCTGTACGGCACAGGGGATGATTCGGCCTCGGATGGGAGTCAAGACGACCCGACGGTCTTTCTGAAGGAGTCGGACATACCCAAGATCAAGACCACGTTCTGGGCTTTCAACATCATTGATTTCACCCCCTTGCTGAACGTGCATGCAGATCTTGCCGATGGCGGGCAGCAAGGAACGACGCAGCGGAGCATTCCCGTGGTCGGCACCTGGTTCAACAAGAAGCTGCACCTGCCCACGGGTGAATCTACTGTGGCCGGTATTAAGACGATGAGACCTTGGTGGAAGGTCAAAGGCTCGTGGCCACGCGATGGAAAGCCCGAGGCTTTGGTGGGCAAGTCGTTGTCGCGCAAAGAGAATCTGGATGTGGGCGGTGTCGTCACGCTGCACAAGACCACCGCTTCCGGCCATAGGCGGGCATTGAGGGTCAAGATCACTGGTATCTATGATTCGGGCGACGATGATTCGGATAACATGTACCTTCCCTCCGATCTCGTCCAAAGACTTTCTGATTTGCCCGACAGCGTCGATAAGATCGAAGTCAAGGCGCTTACCACACCGGAGAACGATTTGGCGCGTAAAGCGGCGAGGAACCCGGCGGCGTTGAGTCCTGAGGAATGGGAGACATGGTATTGTACGGCCTATCCGTCTTCCATCGCATACCAGATCGAAGAGGCCATACCAGGCGCCATGGCGAAACAAGTACGGCAGGTGTCCGCGCTTCAGGGCGACGTGCTGAACAAGACCACGGCTGTGATGATCCTTATGACGGTGATGAGCCTGATTGCGGCCGCCGTGGCGGTGGCGAATCTCATGGCGTCTTCGATTAATGAGCGAAGTTCGGAGCTTGCCCTGCTGAAAGCCATCGGTGCGACCGACGGAGCGGTTTCACGGCTGATGCTCACCGAGACCGCGGTCATTTCGCTTCTCGGCGCGTTGGTCGGTGCGGGTTTGGGTTCCTTGCTTGCCCAAGTCGTCGGGCATGTCGTCTTCGGCTCGGGAATAACCATGCGTCCGATGGTATTCGTGCTGGTGTTTGTGCTGTTGGCCGTCACTATTCTGATCGCCTCGTTCTCCGCGATTCGTTCGATTCTTAAGGTGCGTCCAGCGGAGGTGCTTCATGGCCGGTAAACAACGAATGCGAACGCTTAGGCGCTCCGAGGATGAGGGTGATTCCATGGCTGAAACGGGTCACGCTCCGCAGTTGGGTCCGGTTGAAGAGCCGGACATGAGGTCATCTCAAAAAGGCGGCCATATGACGAATCGCAGGATGTTTTTCTCGATGCTGTTCGGGGCGGTGTTCCGGCGGCGTTCACGGGCGCTTATGGCGGTCATCGCTTCGGCCGTCGGCGCGGCCACACTGTTCTGCCTGGTTTCGGTGTGCATTATGGTTCCCAAGCAGATGGCACAGGACATGCGGTCGTATGGGGCAAACCTCATCGTCACGTCGGTGCATGCAGATGAAGATGGGGCTTCGCACCGTTCAAGCAACGCCATGCAGTCCGGCGGCCACGGTGCGCAAACCGAATCATCCGGCGCGGATCAATCCCCAAGTGAGCAGGCACAGGATTCGACTCGGCAACGGGAAGCCAAAGGAATCGATGCCGACCAGGTTCTGGCTGTGGGCAGGAAGGTACGCAGGGTCGCTCCTGCGCAATCCGCGTCATACCGTTATGAGACCATGCGCATCAATTCGACTCCATACACCATTGCCGGCATCGACCCCGCTCAGGTGCGTTCGCTGAATCGGCACTGGGAAGTGGAAGGCAAGTGGCCCACTGACGGCAATCTAATGATAGGCCAGAATCTCGCTCAAACGTTGGGTGCGCAGATCGGCACGGTCATCACCATCACCTACAAGACCGGCGACGCGCCGAAGACCGGGGCCGGAACATGGAGCATGCCCAAGGAGAACAAGATTCAGTATCGCATCGGGGGCATAGTGTCCACCGGCGGTAACGAAGACGACATCGTCTACGCCACGGCCGCAGACGTCGATCAGCTGACTGGAGTACGACGCGGGGCTGACGTGGTCGAGTTCTCTTCGCAGGCCACAGGCGATTCATTGGCGGCTTTGACGGAGGCGGTCAACCGGGATGCGGGTTTGGATCTCAAGGCACAGCAGGTCACTCAGATCACCTCGGCAGACACCCGCATCACGACCATGCTTCGTACGCTCTTCTGGATCGTATCATTGGTGGTGTTGGCGTTGATGTTGGTCGGTGTCGGAACCACCATTTCGTCCATTGTGTCCCAGCGACGCAATGAAATCGGTCTGCGCAAGGCATTGGGTGCCTCTTCAAGGAGCATAGGGGTCGAGTTTTTTGCTGAATCGGCCTTGTATGGATTGTTCGGAGGATTCTTAGGCACTGCCATAGGCTATGGTTTCGCCCGCTGGCTGAGCGTGTCCGTGTTTGACCATGCCATTGGTTTCAGCTGGCCGCTCGGCATCGGATCGGTTGCGTTCACGATGATGGTGGCGGTGCTCGCATCCATTCCGCCGGTGGGCAGGGCAACGAGAATCGAACCGGCAGTCGTATTGAGCGAGGAGTAAGGCGATGGGCAAAACCAGGAACGGGCAAGGCATCTCAATCAGTGCGCCAAAACGTGGACGCGATCTGGATGCGGGCGGATATGCGGGCTCAATGGGTTCTCGCAATGGCGACGATGAGCGTTTTCAGTACCAAAACCGTAAGGAGCGACCGATGCTGTTGGAACTTGATCATATTTCCAAGATTTACGGCGATCTGCATGCCGTGGATGATCTCAGCCTGACGGTACCCGCTGGGCAATGGCTTGCCATAGTGGGTTCGTCCGGATCGGGGAAGACGACGCTGATGAACATCATCGGCTGTATGGATTCGCCCTCCAGGGGTTCCGTTTCGCTCGAAGGGCGTTGTCTGGAAGACCTCAATGCGGCGCAACTGGCCGACGTTCGCAAGAACGTGGTTGGCTTGGTGTTCCAAAAGTTCTATCTCGTTCCCCATCTGACAGCCGTGGAGAACGTCATGGTGGCGCAATACTACCATTCCGTGGTCGATGAGCAAGAGGCCTTGGAAGCGCTCAAGCATGTTGGCCTTGCCGACCGAGCCAAGCACCTGCCGAGTGAACTCTCCGGCGGCGAACAGCAACGGGTGTGTATAGCAAGGGCTCTGATCAATCACCCGAAGCTGATTCTGGCGGATGAGCCGACCGGCAATCTTGATGAAAAGAACGAAAAGATCGTGCTTGAACTTCTTCGTGAACTGCACGAGCAGGGTACCACCATCGTGGTGGTAACCCATGACGCCTTGGTCGCCTCATGCGCGCAGAGGGAGATCATGCTCAACCACGGTGTCCTCGTAGGTGAGAAATGGAACGATGAGGCGGCACGCATGAAATATGAGGCCGCCTGTGGGAAGCCGGCCTTCACTGGTGCGGATGCGGAAGGCGCTCAGATGGAGGGCGACGCTCCGGTTACCTTCGTCGACCCGACGAAGCGAGCGAAAACCGGGGCGTGAAACGCGTTTGGTAGGCGTTGTAAAGGGTACCACAATATTACGAGAGATAAGGAACCTGTCAATAGATGTTAATGTTTGGAAAATTTGTAAGCTTGACTCAGCTGTTGCTATTATCTCTTGTCTCTCTAAAAACGGGTGAAATCACTTATCCGTGAGGGTATCATGGAATGGGTCGTGTTTAATGGTTGAATTTCATCTAAACTGAGTTTCGATGCAACACCCTGAATAGCGCATCTGCAAGCCAAACGTCCCTTTTCATTAATTATGAGATTGTGCATCGCCGATATTTAAGCATTCGCGGCATATGTGTGGTCATCTGCAATGATTATTAGACGGTGTGTTGCATGTAATTGCTGGATTCTCATTGTGTTACCTATATGAAGTTGCAATATCGCTGACAACCAATTATTATTAATGGTAACCAGTACAAGGTTGTATTAAATATTCGAGAAATGATGTAATTAAGGTAATTATTTCATTCCTCAATAAGGACAACGTTGTATTAAATATAGTTTCTAAGGAGAGGTAGATGTCCGCCAAGAAAGATGGGAACCAAAAACAGGCGACGCTGTTCGCTGACGATAATTTCCGAGTTGGGAAAGTGCCAGATAGACTTTTTGGATCATTGGTCGAGCATCTAGGACGTTGTGTTTATACGGGTATATATGAGCCAGGTCATCCCAAAGCGGATGAACATGGTTTTCGAAAAGACGTTTTACAACTCGTCCGTGAGCTTGGGGTGACCACAATCAGATATCCAGGTGGTAATTTCGTTTCTGGCTATAGGTGGGAAGATGGGGTCGGGCCACAAGGCGAGAGGCCGCATAGGCTGGACAGTGCCTGGCATTCGAAGGAAACGAATAAGTTTGGTTTACATGAGATGAGTGCATGGCTTGAAGAAGCTGGCGGAAATGAACTTATGGAGGCGGTTAATCTCGGTACACGAGGCCTTCAGGAGGCATTGGATTTATTGGAGTACTCCAATGTACCGGATGGCACTCGATTATCAGACCAACGAATTCGAAATGGTCATCGGGAGCCGTTTAACATTAAAATGTGGTGCCTTGGTAATGAGATGGACGGACCTTGGCAAATGGGTCATATCGATGCCCTATCGTATGGGAGGCTTGCGGCTAAAACTGCAGCTGGAATGCGACAAATTGATCCATCTATAGAGTTGGTGGTATGTGGGTCTTCAACTCATGATATGCCAACGTTCGGTGAGTGGGAACAAACAGTTCTAGATCAGACGTACGATCTTATTGATTTTGTTTCGTGTCACGCCTATTTCAAACCAGTAAATGGCGATATTCAAAGTTTCTTGGCTTCAGGCGTGGATATGGATAGGTTCATCAATGATGTTTACTCGATCATTGCTTCTACTAAAGCGAAACGGCATAGCAAGCATGATGTATTCCTCTCATTTGATGAGTGGAATGTCTGGTACGAAGCCAACGAACCTGCACATAACCCTGCTGGAATTGATAATTGGCCGGTTGCACCGCGTTTACTAGAACAGTTGTACAGTGCTGCGGATGCGGTAGTTGTCGGTGATTTGCTCATTTCTTTGCTTAAAAACGTGAATCATGTGCATGCGGCTAGTTTGGCCCAGCTTGTTAATGTCATAGCTCCAATCGTCACGGAACCGGGAGGTGCAGCTTGGCGACAGACTATTTTTTATCCTTTTTCCCAAGTGGCTTCAACGGTGAAAAAGGGTGTTGTTCTGCTTCCTTGCCTTGATTCTTCGGAAATGAATACCGACCTTTATGGTTCTGTCGATATTGTCAATGCAGTAGCGGTTGTGTGTCATGATGGTTCACTGATTATATTCGCAGTCAACCGTTCCATCAATGACCCTATTAAGTTTTCAGTGAATCTTCCTAGTGCCATGCACTTGAATGCAGTTTATGCTCAAACGTTGCATGAAGATGATATCTCAGCAAAAAATACTTTGCATGACCCGAACCGTGTCGTTCCTCATGAGAATTCCAGTGTCGTCATTGATTCTCAAGGTTTCAACATTTGTTTGCCACCAGTGTCTTGGAGCATAGTCCATGTGTACTGAGGACAAACAGTCGATGATTGATACGCCAGTGTTGGCGACAAGAAAAGGAGAAAAATGAAAAAGCTATCGAAATTGCTGACCGTCTTGGTTTCAGCGACTATGGTGATGGGTGTCAGTGGTTGTGGACAACCTGGGGCTCCATCTGGCGGTTCCTCTGGTTCCGCTGCAGTGCATACAGATACCAAAGCTAACGATGATGCGAAATGCCGTAACACGGTGAAGTATCCGAAGGCCGAAAAAGTTACGTTATGGTCATGGTATCCTCAGGTTGGAAAACTCATTGACCATTTCAACGAAAGTCACAAAGACGTCCAGGTGTGTTGGACCAGTGGAGATCAGTCAGCCAAGGCCTATTCACGTTTCAATACAGCGATCAAGGCGAAATCAGGAGCAGCGGATATTGTCCAACTTGAATACGCGGTGATGCCGCAGTTCGCTTCCGGCGTTGAGAAGCATTTGGTGGATCTGACTCAATTCGGAGCGAATAAGATCAAGAATGATTACACACCTGGATCATGGAAAGATGTTCAATTGGGTGGCGACAAAGGCGTTTATGGTGTTCCCGTAGACGTTGGTCCTGTTGTGATGTATTATCGAAAAGATATTTTCGATAAGTATGGAGTTAATGTCCCTACAACTTGGGCGGAATATGAACAAGCTGGACGCGAATTGAAAGCAAAAGGTTATCAAGGCCATATCGGAAATTGGCAACCGAACGGAACCTTATTTAATTATGCATATTATGCACAAAAAGGTGCACAAGTATTCAAGTACTCGGCCAATGATCCAGAAAAGGTTGGGATTAATTTTAATTCGTCTGAAGTTAAGGATGTGGTTTCCTTCTGGCAAAAACTCGCTAAGGATGACATCGTATCTACAGATGACACCGACACAGCCGAATGGAATAAGAAAAACGTGGATGGTTCTTATGCCACTATCATCCACGCTTCTTGGATGGTTGGCTACCTTAGTGGCCTTTCCGGTGTCCAAGATGGTTCGCATTGGCAAGTAGCCAAGGCTCCGGTCTGGAAAGAAGGAGATCCAGCCATTAATTGCGGTGGTTCTGCGCTAGCTGTGACTGATCAGGCCAAAGACACCAAGTTGGCAGCGAAGGTCGCCATGGACTTCTTTGCTGATGATGGAGCTCAGCAAATCGCTGTGAATGATTCTGGATTGTATCCGACATGGAAGAAAAAGCTCAACGATCCTGAATTCATGAATCGCCGAGAGAAATTCTTCGATGATCAGAAAATAAATGAGATTGTGGCTCCGGTGGCTAAGGCATATACAGGTTATCAGTTCGTTCCATTCCAAACATATGCAAACGACGAACAGACCAAGACATTGTCTGCGATTTTGCGTGATGGTAAGGATGTTGGCGGGGAACTCGATGCTCTCCAAAAAACACTGACCGATTATGCCAAGCAACAAGGTTTTACCACCGAATGACAATTCAGTTGGATTGATTACAGTCGTTTCAAGTGTTGGTTTATAACCTGAAACGACTGCAATTATCCTTCCATTTGCGATTCTTTTGTAAGGAAATAAAATGGCTGAAACAAACATAACAGATTTTGCTCATTCTCACAGTCAAAAAAGCGCACGAAAAAAAAGAAAATCGTTGGGGCTGGTTCTTCACTGCTCCATTTGGTGTCTTTTTTATCCTGTTTCTCGTAGTGCCTTTGGTCTATGCGTTTTATGTATCACTATTTACGTACACACAAGTCCGTGGTAGTGTTTTTACAGGTTTGGTGAATTATAAACGTGCATTCACAGATCCTATCTTTCTTTCAGGAATGGGACGCGTTGTCTTATATACAGTTGTAATGGTTCCGATTCAGTTAGGTCTTGCTTTGATTCTGGCGTTGGTTTTGGATTCAATAAAGACAAAATTCGGTTCTGTTTCCCGGGTTTTATATTTCTTGCCTTATGCAATCCCCGTTGTTATCGGTGCATTGATGTGGGGATTTCTGTATTCTAAGGATATGGGGCCTTTTACTGCTTTCTTCCATCTTTTTGGATTACAGGCTCCAGACTTCTTAAGTAAGAAAAGCATCTTTGGATCATTGGTGAATATGGTAACGTGGCAATGGACTGGTTACTATATGGTAATCCTGTATTCAGCATTGCAGTCCATACCCAGTGAACTTTATGAATCAGCTCGCATCGATGGCGCTTCCGAAATGGAAATAGCGCTGAAAATCAAGACGCCGATGATCTCCAGTTCCTTGGTTATGGTTACAATTTTTTCATTGATTGGCACGCTGCAGTTCTACACGGAACCTATGGTCTTAAGAAACAATGCGAATTCAGCCATTGTGCCAGAATATACGCCTAATATGTATGCACAGGCTCTGGCCTTCAACTATAACCAAATCAATTATTCGGCAACGATTTCATTCGCTCTAGGACTCCTGGTTGTCATCTTCAGCGTCTTCTTCATGAAAGCGACCAAAAAACAGTCCGGTTTGGAGGATTGAGATGTCACAAACTCAGCAAATCACACATCAACGTATTAATAGTGGGCATCGTGTAGGTTCCAAGGTCTTCATGCTCATATGCATAGTCTATTTCTGTTTGCCGGTATGGTGGCTTATCGTGGCGGCTACGAAATCGAACTCCGGTCTGTTCTTGGGTACCGGTGGACCCATGTGGTTCGATAAGCACTTTGCCTTCTTCGACAATGTAATACAATTGACTGCTTATGAGGGCGGCATATTCTGGCGTTGGCTTGGAAATTCGTTGTTCTATGCTTTAGTAGGCGGTGTGGGTGCTACAGTCATCTCCGTGATGGCAGGGTATGGATTCGCCAAGTATCGCTTCAAAGGACGTAAAGCGTATTTCAATGTGGTTTTGGGAGCTTTGATGATTCCTAGTACTGCCTTGGTCATTCCGATGTTCATCATCATGTCGCAGATAGGAATGAATGATACTGTATGGGCAGTGCTCTTGCCTGCTATGCTGTCGCCATTTGGTACCTATCTTATGCGCGTCTACTGTCAAGACTCCTTGCCAGACGAGATGATTGAAGCCGCAAGGGTAGATGGCGCTGGTGAGCTACGTACCTTTATGCAGGTGTCATTACCGATTATGACTCCCGCTATCACTACAGTATTTCTGTTATCAGTCGTGAATTGTTGGAATAACTACTTCTTGCCCCAAGTTGTATTGGCGGATACCAAACTGTTCCCAATCACGGTAGGGCTCACTCAGTGGCAGGCAAAATCTAATGCCGGTGCAGGATCTGAGCAAGTATGGAATCTGATTACTTCCGGAGCCTTCATTTCTGTCATACCTCTTGTTCTCGCCTTTATTTTCTTGCAACGTTATTGGGTCGGGGGGTTGACAGCAGGATCAGTAAAAGCATAAAGCTTATTGGGCTTTAAAGGCGCTGGTCGCCAACGCGTGTTGGCAACCAGCGCCTTGATATATGAAAATCAGGAATGACGCGTTTCTGCCTGGTGCCCCTGTCGAATGCAGCTTTATAATGTACAAGTTTTTATTTGAAAAGAATTATGGATAAGTTCGGAATCGTCCGCTGCCTGGCCAATGAACAAGGTATAATCTTTCGTAAGCTGTGCGAACTTTATTGCTAACCTTTTCACGCATCAAAATAAATGAAGCACGGCTTTCGATATTACGACAGGTAAGGTCATGGAAATGATGATTGCAGAGGTCATGTGGTGCGCAATAGAGTAACGATCAAAGATGTCGCTAAAGAGGCAGGAGTTTCTATAAAAACCGTATCAAATGTGATAAATAATACCGGCAGTATGCGTCCGCAAACACGTAAACGTGTGGAAAGTGTGATGAAAAAATTCGGTTACACAATTAATGTTTCTGCGCGGAATTTGAAAACCGGGTCAAGTAAACTTATCGGGTTGGGCGTTTTTGATTTTTCACAACCTTTTGGATCTTATTTTTGCGATAAGGTAATTGAAGCCGCCCGTAATCTTGATTATGGGGTCATAGTAAGTACTTATGGGGTCGGAGGTGATGGTGTATCGACGATTATCGATGAGACATATCGGGTTGGGGCAGATGGTTGGATTTTCTTTGTTGACGGTCCGTTAAGAAATGAAGGCGCCATCTTAGAACAACCTTATCCTGTAGTGATGGCAAGTGATTATGATTCATACGGTAAGGTAGACCATGTTACCATGCCTAACTTTAATTCCATGCATGATGTGGTTGGTCGCTTAATTGATTCCGGGTCCAAAAATATCGCTGTGATTGGCTCGCCGTGTGAGACCTTTGATTACGACGCTATAATGAATGCAAAAGAAGGAACCCAAGAGTTGCGCTTGCAAGGATACCTCACGGCTTACGAAGATCGTGGTCTTGCGCCAGAGCCTTCTTTGTTTGTTCCTATGACGCATGGGTTAACCACCTTTGGAGGAGCTTCCGGAATGAAAAAGCTCTTGAATAGTGGGAGAGATTTTGATGCCGTGATTTGTTTGAACGATGCCGTTGCAATCGGGGCAATGCACGAAGTAACGAAGCATGGTATAAAGATTCCTGAAGAGATGCAGATAGTAGGATTTGATAATGTGCCGGAGGATAATTATTCGAATCCGAGTTTGACTAGCATCGATCCTCATACTGAACTATACGCTCGACGAGCTGTGGAGATGCTAATAGAGAGGATTGAAGGTTATCATGGGCCGGTGCGATCTTTTGAAAGTATGTATACCCTCGTGAAACGTGGCTCAACTAAGTAAATGCTGGTTTCTTCTGCGTGGGTTCCACAATAGGCTATCTTCATGTAAAGGCGAGTATGGGACCACAGTTTGATAATTCCATTTTGCATTATGTTACACTGTGCAAACGCAATTGCATGACCAGCTTTTGGTTTCCTTGTCTTTGTTTTCAGCGGGTGTAGTTAAATGTGTGAATATGAGCAAGTTTGTTATTGCTTTTGAAGGTTCGGCACTTTATAACATGACGAGACCGATTTTAGTTCGGCTATCCATCACCCTGTTTAGTCCAGATTGTTAGCCTTGGTTTTTGGTGCTCTAAGAAGAACCCGATACGGTCGCCTTCGTTCTTATGTAGCCTTAGTTTTCTAAGCTGATTCGTATGATACTGGACAAGAACTGAATCTAGCGTCGATCTGATTCGATATGATGTCCCAGACTTTTCGCTTAAGCTCAATCGCGATGTCAGATGTGGGTTTTGGACCTTCAATTATGAGAGGGGTCCCTGGAGGTTGTGTAGACGTTCATTGAACGGCATTGTTTTCATTCGATTTCGAGTTGTGCAAATGCGTAACTGTTGAGGTTGGGCTCGTCATCATGTGAGTCATACAGTACATGAGCAAACAATTGGGCATACGATACTGTTGAAATTGGATAGGAAGGAGGCTGAGTTGAAGCTACGCAAAACTGACGACGGCATACGAGCCGGCTATACGGGTGGTGACCGGAATTTGGAGAGCCGCAAATCCGGTGGCATGCTTCGGGGGTTGAAAATACGCCATGTTTCCATGATCGCGTTGGGTGGCTGCATAGGCACCGGGCTTTTCATGACGTCTGGTTCGACCATTTCGACTGCGGGGCCAGGCGGCGGCCTGGTGGCCTATACAGCCATGGGCCTGATGATCTACTTCCTGATGACCAGCCTGGGCGAACTGGCCACGAATATGCCGGTTTCGGGTTCATTCGCCACGTACAGCGCGAAATACGTCGATCCGGCTCTGGGGTTCGCCATGGGTTGGGATTACTGGCTTAATTGGGCCATTGCAGGCGCGGTCGATATCTCAACGGCGGCGCTCCTTGTACAGTACTGGTTGCCCCAGACCCCCGGGTGGGTCTGGAGTCTGCTGGTCCTGCTACTGGTCTTCACCATCAACACCCTGTCCGTATCGACTTTCGGTGAAACCGAGTTCTGGCTTTCAATCCTCAAGGTGTTCACCATCATCGTCTTCATCGTCATCGGACTGGCCATGATTGCGGGAATCATGTTCCATCCGGCGGTTGGTCTGACCAATTTCACGTATAGGGACGCTCCGTTCGTGGGTGGGCTTCCGGCCATAATGAGTGTGTTTCTCATCGCCGGCTACTCATTCCAAGGCACCGAAGTGGTGGGGGTGACGTCGGGGGAGTCCAACGATCCCGGCACGGCCGTGCCCAAGGCCATCAACCAGGTGTTCTGGCGCATCTTGCTGTTCTATGTGCTTTCGATTTTCGTCATCGCCGCTTTGATTCCATACACGAGTCCCAATCTGCTCAATGGATCCGATACCAACGTGGCCATGTCGCCGTTCACCATCGTTTTCGAACGTGCCGGACTCGCCGGTGCTGCCAGCATCATGAACGCCGTAGTTCTGACGTCCATCCTGTCCGCTGTCAACACGGGAGCCTACGCAAGCTCGCGCATGTTGTATTCCATGGCTGACCAGGGTTTCGCGCCGGGAATTCTGCGCAAGACCACCAAGAAGGGAATACCGATCGTAGCTTTGGGGCTCACGATGTGTGTTGAACTCGCGGCTTTCGCCAGCAGCATCTTCGGGCCGAAATTCTATATGTGGCTGGTGACGGCGACCGGTCTGACCGGCTTCATCGCCTGGATGGGCATCGCCCTAAGTCATTGGCGCTTCCGCCGCGCGTTCAGGAAGCAAGGGTATGAACTCAACGAACTCAAGTATCATGCGAAGATATTCCCGTTCGGTCCTTTGCTGGTGCTCGCGGTTTGCACGGTGGTCATCTGCGGCCAGGGTATCGGTGATTTCAAAGCCGGCAACTGGGCGGGGTTGTTCGCCACGTATTTCAGCGTCATCCTGTTCGCGGTGTTGTATTTCGGTTATAAATGGCGCCACCACACCAAAATCGTGAAGTTGCAGGACATCGACGTATCACCCTCCCGTCAGGATGGATGACTGCCTGATGCATCGGTGATCCGTTTACGACATATGCGGAAGCCTTGAAAGCCCGTGGCTTCCGCATGGATTCGACCGCGGAAAATCTTGGCACTCACGCATTCGTCGGACGAGTGCTGTCTGTTCGTATGACCGGAACTGTGAATCAAGGCTGATGGGTCATTTGACATCTATCTGTGGCGACCGATCGCTGCCCATGCGCCTTTCGGCCGCGCATATGAAGGACAAGGTTGTTGGACTGCTGGCTGTCGATGAGTGAGCGGTTCTTGCTTCGGGAGCCAGGCGAGTCGAATAAGGAAAGAAGGCCGCTGGTTCGAAGTTGGTGACGTCAAGGGTTGAGGATGGCTTTCAAGCTGCATACCGCGGGCGTGGTCTCAGGAGTTCATCTGGGCATCGGAACGGTATGCTAACGCTCGTGCAGCTCGTGAAATGGCGTAATTGACGACGATGTATATCAGCGAGGTGACCAGATAGACCGGCAGCAGACTGTTGTAGTTGGCAATAATGACTTTCGTGTTCTGCATCATTTCAGGGTAGGTTACCACGTAGCCGAACGTCGTGTCCTTGACAACCACGACCAGCTGTGTGACCATCGTGGGCACCACGATGTGGAACATTTGGGGCAGAATGATGTAACGGTAATTCTGCCAGGTGGTGAGCCCTATCGACAGCCCCGCTTCCTTCTGCTCCGGGAACGGCGCTGATGCCGGCACGGTAGACCTCTGCCAAGCCGCCGACGCCGCCAAGGAAACGGGGATGACGACCATCCAATAGGTGCTCATGTGCAGGCCGAATTGACCGGGAACCAGAAAAAAGAAATAAATGAACAGCAAAGTAGGCGTTCCACGGACGAACTCGATGATGGCGGTTGCGATCCAATGGAGCGGAGCAAAACGTGAGATACGACCGAACATGAGCACCAGACCGCCAATCAAAGCGATCGCGCCGGCACCCAGCGCCGCACGGGCGGTTCCTACGAAGCCTTGCGCTAGAAACTTCCAGACGTTGAAGTCCGCGAACAAGCTCCAATATGAGGGGTCGAACTGATCATGCCGGTACAGTTGCGCGACTATCCAAGCGAGCAACGTGATGACAAGCAATACCGAAACGGTCGTGCCGATGGCGATCCGTCGGTGTGCACGTGGGCCGGTGGTCTCGAAGAGAGCTGCTTCGGTGGAGGTCATGGATGCTGTGGACTTCATCGTAGTATCACCACTTTCTTCTCAAGGAAACGACCGATTCCCGCAATGACCAGGCCTGTGCACACATAGAAGAGTGCGGCCACGATGAAGGTGGGAATGCCCAAAGCCTCCTGGTCGTTGATCTTGTTCACCAAACCGGTCAATTCGACGTGTGCGAGCGGAACCAAGGCGCCCGTCGATGAGCTGATAACGAGTGAAATGAACAATGTGGTCATGGGCTGCACCACGGCACGCAGAGCCTGGGGAAGAACAATCGATCCCATGACGTGGCGGAACGGAAGTCCTAGCGATCGTGCCGCCTCGATTTGCCCCACATCAATTGAGTTGATCCCGGAACGCAGATTGTCGCATGCGAAGGCCGAACCCACCAGGATGAGCGTCACCGTGACACAAGGTTCATAATCCAAGGTCACGCCGACTTGCGGCAGTGCAAATACAATGAAAATAAGCAAACATAGGGTGGGGATATTACGGAACACCTCCACATAGCCGGAAACCACGGACCGTAGCGGCGCAATGGGACTCACCCGCAACACGGTGAGCACCGTCGCCAACACAAGCGCGGCGAAGAACGATACAACCCCGATGCGCAGAGCCACTGCGTAACTCGCCACATATTCGCTGCCATAATGTTGCAGCAGGTAGAGGATGCTGCCCCATTCCGTTCGTGTACTGTTCATAATCCAAACTTTACTGCCGGTCTTAGTACTTTGTAAACAGGGCCAGCTCGTTGCCGGCCCTTGAATGCATTCCCTGGTTGTTTTCCTTATTCCTTGCCGTCCGCCTCGGGAGGGGTGGGGACCTCGGTAACACCGGTGCGCTCGCCGATGGTAAGCTTCCAGAGCTTGGCCCAAGTGCCGTCCTCCTTGACCTTCTTGAGCCAAGCGTTGACGAACTTGGTGGCGTCGCTGCCCTTGGGGAGACCGATGCCATTGGGATCGCTGGTGCCGAACGTCTTTCCTACCACTTTGAGCGACTTCGGGTCTTTCGCGACATCGCCCAGCAGTAATGACTCGTTGATGACGTAGGCGTCGACGCGCTTCTGCTTGAGGGCCTGCACGATTTCGGCGTCGGTCTGGAATTCAAGTCCATTGGCTTTCGGTGCATATTTCTTAAGAATCTGCGATCCCGTGGAACCCTGCTGAATGCCGACTCGCTTTCCCGCAAGGTCGTTGACCGATGCGATGCTGTTATCGTCCGACCTGACCATGATGCCCTGTTTTGAAGTGTAATACGGATCGGAAAAATCAATCTTTTGCTTGCGCTCATCGGTGATTGAGTAGGTGGCGAAGACACTGTCCACAGTGCCGTTCTGAAGAACCGCTTCACGGGTGGACGAGTCGACCACGCTGACCGTTGTTTTTGCGTCGCCAATGATGTAACGGGCCAGAAGCTGGGAAAGCCCTGCATCGAAGCCACGTAATTTCCCATCGTCAGGGCTTTGCAGCGAGAACAGCGTTGAGGTCTTTACTGCTCCGACCTTGAGGGTACCGTTTTTCTTGATCTGTGAAGCCCATTTATTGGCGGTTACCGTGGAATCGTCGGCTACGGGACCGGACTTGATCAGATCGTCATATGCCTTGATGTCCAGGGGTTTTCCGGTGCCATCGGATGAATTGGATTGACTACTAGTTGAGGCTCCACCTTTGCTGTTAGCCGGATTCGTGCTGTTTGAGCCACAGCCGGCAAGCAGCACTCCGCAAGTCACCATTACGGCGATGCTGGAAGTGACTCGTTGGAGTGTTTGGTTACGAAAAGTCATGTTTTCCTTCTTCTTTCATGATGTCGCCCGACTATCATTGACGTCAAACGCATGCAGTTATTGAGTGATTCCAGTAAGTATAGGTTGAAACCGTTTCTGCAAAGTCATATATTCGTCCTTTTGATATCGATGCTATTTATGATTTACTATCAGAGCCATGTAAATGCAAGCATTCATGATAAATTCCGCTGGTCGAATAACATTACAATTCATCAGCTTCAAGCGTAAGAATCAGTGAAGAGCCATCTATCGAGTCGAGGAAGGACGCTTGTTTCGAGTGCTCTGCATCAAGCATGCCATTATGTTTTCGGCATTGCTGTCCGAGCACGTCTTCTCAGTGTGTTCATTCACGGCTATCGTGGTGTGCGGTCGTCGCCGTCTACCTGTGTGAGATACAGATGACGCGGCGCTTGTTTTCGTCGTTCACCAGTGCGAACGGCTTGCGTGAGCCACTGTCGAAGAGGCTTACGGATACAAGGCGGTTCGCACAGCGAGGCTCTCCTTCAATCCGGAGTACGTCGTCGCCGTCCACTGCAGCCCCTTGCAGTGGGTCAAACACACGCACTGCCGGGGTGCCATCGGGCATCTGCGAGAAACCGGTGACCAATACGTAATGCCCGTTCATGTTGTTCGACCAGACACGAGCCACGCCGGCGCCACCTTCCACAATGGTGCGGCGCAGCGGGGTATTGGCCTGTGGCGAGCCCACCAGGGCTTGGTCGTCGCGTAAGACGGTCGCCTGTATAGGGAAACGGTTGCTTTCTCCAAACATGTTCAATGCGTTCGCAACGGAGAGCACGGCCTTAGGGGAAGTTCCCTCCGTGCCGAAGGTGCCGTCGGCTCCGTAGCAGTCCATGGTCAGCCGGTACACGGTCCAGATCAAGTCGGGCCGTAGTTCCTCGCGTTCGTACAGATAGCGAAGCGCGTTGAGTATGGTGGTGGGGGCACACGTATAACTGGTGTCCTGGTAGATAAGGTCATTTTTCATTGTGCACCTCCTGAGGCGATTCATTATGCTTTTTTAAAATCAAGTAATTACAATCCTAGTGCCGTTTGGTATGTCCTGGATCCTACTCTTCAGGCGTATAACGGAACTGTTGTCCACTAGTTTCCTTACGCGGAATCGATTCCGCATATGACCGCCGTCTCGGATGGGCCCGTTTCGGCACGGACTCATGTTTCCACACCGGATACTGATTTTGCGCGGGGTCGGTGTTTGTGCCGGGTTCGTTCGCACTGCGTGAGTCTTGCTCCTGTGCTGGGTTCGTTCGCACTGCGTGAGTCTTGCTCCTGCGGCGGGTCTGTTCGCATCGCTTGAACGGAACACCCTCGTCTGGAATCCGCTTTCCAATGCCGCGTCGGTTCCTCTCTATGTCCCGTTCGTAGCCCACAACCCGAACAGAAAAGCACACGTATGGCCGGAGACGCGAACCGTGTCCTGTACATCGTCTCGTGCCTTTCTGGTGTCTCTCGATGCCTGTCTCCGGATGGGCATCGTGACTGATTCGTGCGTCGTCGTTCCGTGCTTCGCGGGTACAATTGCTGAGGTGCACCGCAATGAACCGTGCGCGCCACGGGCGGCCTGGACGCAGGGGAGGAAGCCATGTTTCAGCAGATGCGTTATTTCATCGCCGTGGTGGAGGAGCATAATTTTCTCCGTGCTGCTGAACGTTGCAACATTTCCCAATCAGCGATATCACAGCAGATCAAGGCCCTGGAAAACAAGATCGGCGCTCAGCTGCTGGCCCGAAAAGGCCGAAGCTTCGAACTCACCGAAGCCGGTGAGTACTTCTACAACCAAAGCAAACCGTTGCTGCGTTCGCTGGATGCCTTGGTGCGCAAGACCGGACAGATGGCGCAGAACGTCCATTCCTCGTTGAAGGTGGCTTATCTGCAGTCATATGGCTCAGCTGAGTTTCTTCAGGCCGTTTCGAAGTTTTCGCAGCGGTTCCCTCAAATCGTGCTCGACATTGAACATGGCACCCATGAGGACCTGTATCGGCTGCTGACCGATGAGAAGGTGGATCTCGTCTTCAGTGATCAGCGTCGGGCGCTTTCCGAGCGTTTCGTCAACTATTACCTCACTGAGACGGTCTTCCGGGTGGTGCTGGCCAAGCGGCTGCTGCCTTCCGGAACGACGACGGTGGATTTGGCCCAACTGGCGGGATTGCCCTGCATTCTGGTCGCTCAGGAGGGGCAACGTCAGGCGGAGGAGGACTATCATCGTGATGTTCTTGGCGTTCAAAGCCGTTTCCTCATGGCCGGGTCTTTAGAGGATGCCAAGATTTTGGTTGCCGCCAAGAAAGGATTTATGCTGGTGGATGACCATGCAGGTCGGCTCATAGACTCGGGCGTGGGTTCCGCGTTACCGGTCACCAGTCAAGGTCGTCCGCTGGTGCGGGAATATTACGCGTTCTGGCGGCAGGGAAATTCGGGTTATTGCGTGGAGGCGTTCGCCCGTCTTCTTAAGGAGCAGTTTGATTCAACGACGTCCGAACAGTGATGGGGTGGACTGACCGGCCGTCGGCTCATCTGCACCGGTTCACATAAGCATGGGTTACCTGCGCGGTCGGCGGACGGTTGCGTTGGACGTGCTTGCGCAGGTGGTGCATGTGAGTCGGGATTCACGTGCCGGATTGATGGGTGCCGGTGGTTTCCCGTCGATGAGGATCGTGACCCAAACTTGCTCAACTGTGCTCAACATCGGTATGGTATTCGAGGTCATGCGATGGTGTTGCTTGATGCACTTGGCCGCATCGTGTAATGGCGCCGAACGGCGCATTCGGACGGGCGTCGGTCAGGGCGCGATTGATGGCATGTCAAGCGTCTTTCCGGCTTACCGGACGGTGGAATCTCATTGACGGATTCCTTTAAGTGCGATGCGGTAAAGACTTCGGAAGAGGGTGTCCTCCCTGGGAAATTGTTTGATAAGAAATACTTATCGATGAGGGCTGTAATCGAGATTGTTTCCGAAGTGCGGCAGGCATAGCATGTCAAGCATTGGAGCTTGTGGGACCACACGGGCTGCGGGTGGCGCAAAGGAGGAATGCCATGGCGATAAGTCAGTTCGCTTGGAATTTTCACGAACGCATGTTTCCCGGTTACCGTTCTGATTTTCTCAGAACCGACCCCGAATTCATCGAGCGTTTCGACAATTTCGCATTCGACGAGGTGGTTCGGGAAACCGATCTGGATGACCGGACCAGGTTCATGTCGATCGTCGCCAGCCTCATAGGGTGCCAGGGGATTGATGAGTTCAAGGCCATCGTTCCCGCGGCTCTGAACTTCGGATTGACGCCGGTGCAGCTCAAGGAGGTGGTCTATCAGGCCGTCGCGTACTTGGGCATAGGCCGCGTATTCCCTTTCCTCAAAGCGACCAACCAGGCCTTGCGAGATGCCGGTGTGGAACTCCCCCTAGCGCCGCAATCCACCACCACCTGCGATTCGGAGAGCCGGCTGAAAGGCGGGGAAGAGAGGCAAATCTCGGTTTTCGGTCCGACCATGAAGGACTTCTGGGAATCCGGGCCGCAGGACAGCGTGCATATCAACCGGTGGCTGACCGATAATTGTTTTGGCGATTACTACACTCGAACCGGGCTGAGCATGCGGGAGAGGGAGATGGTCACTTTCTGTTTCCTTTCCGCCCAAGGCGGATCAGAACCGCAACTGACGTCGCACGCGAAGGCCAATCTTCGAATCGGAAACGACGAGGATTTTCTCATCGCCGTCATCAGCCAGAATGTTCCATTCATAGGGTATCCGAGGAGTCTCAACGCTCTGCAATGTCTGAGAGAGGCGGTGAATGAAGGGGAAGGAGTCGATGATGATGGTTCTGAGGATGATAGCTCCGGAACCGGTGATTCTGAGAACAATAGTTTAGACAACGGCGATTCCGTGAACGATGGTTCAGGAACCCGCGATTCTGCCGCTATGGGTTTCTGAAACCGTGGAGCGAAAAACGGGAGAAGGGGGCCGATGGACTTGGAAACGGATGAGCTTGAAACGAAAGCGCTTGAAACTGACGTGCTGCGGAGCGGAGTCGCTGTTAGTGGGGAAGCGACGCAGACTATCAGACATCGCCTTTGAGATGCATCCAACGAAGAGTAAGTAATGAATAGCTAACGAAAGGTAGCTGACGAAGGCCTGACGAAGAGTAGGTAACGAAACGCTGCCTAACAAAACAAGGAGAAAACAATGACTGCAATAACCGATGAAGACAACAAGACCTGGCTTATCACAGGCATCAGTTCCGGGTTCGGCAAGGAGATGGCCGAACAGCTTCTGGCTGCGGGCAAGACCGTCATAGGTACGGTGCGGAAGCCCGAATCCGTGCGTGATCTGCGTGAACAGTATCCTGACACTTTGGATGTGCAGCTCTTGGATGTAACCGATGTCGAGGCGGTGTACCGGGTGGTCGATGACGCTTTCCATCGACATGGCCGCATCGATGCCATCGTCAACAACGCAGGTTATGGTCTCTTCGGAGCCGCCGAGGAACTGACCGACGAACAGGTCAACCAGATTCTCGCCACCGATCTGGTCGGCTCCATACAGGTCATTCGCACGGCGTTGCCGCACCTGCGCAAGCAGGGTTCGGGAATCATCATCCAGATTTCCTCTTACGGCGGGCAAGTGGCGTACCCGGGCAACTCGATGTATCACGCGTCTAAGTTTGGCATCGAAGGTTTCGTGGAATCCGTGGCTCAGGAGGTCAAACCCTTCGGCATCAGGGCTCTGATTGTGGAGCCAGGCGGAGCCCGGACCGAGTTCCGCTACGGCAGCGCTCACGTGGCTAAGCTCATGCCTGAGTACGACGGCCCAACGCACAGCTTCCTGAAGATGCTGGACCCTGCCAATGGTCTGGCTCCGGGAGATCCGGCCAAGATGGCGGCCCGGATCATCGAGAGTGCCGGCAAACCGGATACGCCTCTGCACCTGGTACTCGGTTCGGCAGCTTTGGAGAACACAATCCATCGCCTGGAGGACCGCTTGGCCGAATACCGCTCCGAGACTGAAATCGCGAAGTCGACCGACGTTGATGAGTGATGGGCGAGTCAACAAGTCATCCGCCTGATAGAAACATGATTATCAGGCGAACGGCTTGTTACCGGCTTCTTTCGGTGTATAAGCTCCATCCGGATTTGAAGCCGAAACCACGGTTTTCATGCGCTTATGTCTTCCCCACCCGTTGTCAGAAATTGCGCAGTGGCCGGTATCGCATGACAGAGAGTCATGTCGAGACTGGTGGCTCCTGGGGTTTTAGACCATCAGCGACCATTGCGCTATATTTGCCGCGGTTCCAATCGGATAGGTTTCCTATGACGTATAATCTGCGCCTGGCACGAGAAACCGCTACATTAAGCAGGTTCGGGCTGTTGTTGACCCAGACTCGAGAACCTTTCCCTTCTTTTCCTGGCTGACTTCCCAGCACCAAGAAGACGACATCGGCTTCACGACCTTGGGAAGTGTGAACCGTCCCCGCGTGGTTTCTCGCCAATTCTTCCGCGGCCGCCGTATCGTAATGTCCGCATTCTTTGAGCACTGTGGCAAAAACAGTTCGTACCGCGTTCGCGACGGCCCTGAACGGGGTGATGACAAGTATTTTTTCAGGCGATATTCCACCTTCGATGAGGTCCTTCAACTTGTCATAGAGTTCATCCTGTTCTTTTTGCCTCGACTGTTTTGAACAGGATTCACCCGATTGCCCTGGCACATCGTACCAGCACGAGCGCGGCAACTCAGTGTCTTTTTTCTTGCCGGCCATGTATCTGCAGGGTATATGTGAGGGGCCCACCCGCACCATGCGTTTGGAATAAGCCATATCGTTGGTAATTGAGAACATGGGTTCGTCACAACGTCGGTGCACCACCAACGGCATGCCGATCCATGCTGCATTTGAACCAGCATGCATTCCATATGGTGTCTGATAATCGACCATTTCCTGCATGTTTCCCGATTCCAGACCTATCTCGATATCGTGAGTATAGGCCAGCAGTTCCCGCATCTGAGCAGGAAGCGTATCGATTGGCTTTAATTGCATGGGATCGCCCACGGCAACCGCATGACGCGCTCGCTGTAATAGGCCTGCTGCGGATTGCGTGGTGGCTTGGCCGGCTTCGTCGATGATTGCCCAGCCTAACGATTCCTTCTGCATCCCGGAGAACATGTTATGTATGGATGCGAATGAGGAGGATACGACTGGAACTACCAAAAAGAATGACTGCCAAGCCGTCAGCTGCTCTTTCGTCGTAAACTGGTTCGATTCGAGCATTCTGCAGGCCAGAGTGAGATTATCATGAAATTGTTTCGCTGATCCAATTACGAGCTGCTTATGTAAGGCAAGAGCCTGGATGAAAACCTCGGTACGTGCCTCGTTCCATTCCTCGTCAATCCAGTTGACCCGATCGTCGGTAAGAGTCGAAACGTGCTTCGGCCGAGTGTTGTATTCATGAATTCTTTTTTGGCATTGCACCAGGCTATTCTCTAATGATTGCCTATGTAACTTAAGGGAAGCAATCTTTGAATCATGTGCCGCGAAATTCTCTTTCATTCGTTCCAAGGTGACTTGGGTTTGATCGGCATATGCTCGACTGGCGTTTTTAGCGGCAACTGCATGTTCCAGAGCCTGGGCCGAACTGTATTCGCTTTGCCTTTGTTGGTTGGAATGGATGAAGGCGGCGAACCAGTGATAGGACCAGTAATGTTGTTGCTCACGGTACATGGCGTGTGCTTCCATGCAAGCACGTCTGTTCCGCTCGGCTTGTTCGAATGCCTCGTACGCTTCCTTCTCTGCTGTGTAAAGGCGTCGCTTCAACGTGTTGCGGACCTGACGGGCTTGACTGAGTTGAGTTTCCGTGACTTTCAGATTATCCCTCAGTTGTTTTTCTTGTTGAAGTAGATTTGAAGGATAATGATCGGTCATGAATTTCTGCTCGATTGTTTCGCGTATCCGTTGTTCATGAATTAAGGCATTTTGAAAACGTTGTCTTGCTTCATTCCATTTGCTCTTGGCTGTAGAGCGTTCAGTATGTGACAGGTTCAATCGTTTTTGGATGAAATTGGATTCAAATGGTTTCACGAATTTGTGTATATTCTTTTTGTTGCCCAAACGAGCGGCCAATAGAGACCATTGTGAAGATGGTCTGGCTGAATCGGTGCAGCCGCGGTCGCCGTTTTTTATGTTTCCCCCGGTAGAACCGTCGAATCGCGCTATAGCGTCCGCACTCTGCCGGAATGCGAAATCTTTTCCATTTTGGTCGAATTGCATATCGATTTTTGTCTGCCACTCGTTTGCAATGGCATCGATGCTGGGCAGCTCCTCGCTGATGTTTTCGACGGACTTATTGTTGTTGGAGGCAACGACGATTTCATAACCAACCACCCGTTGGTCAAGCGTCCAATATGGTAAGGTCTTCTCACTTTTGCTTCCATTCGTACGCTTGCTTGATTTGAATATGTCTTGAGGTTCATCAAATCGAACTAGTTGGCATGCACGTGCTACAACGATCTGAGCTATGATGTCCCTCAGTATCGTTGTTTTTCCTGTTCCTGGAGGACCGTTAACGCCTAAAAGATATCCATCGCCTTCGTTGTCGACGGCTGTCGTGATTTGATCGATGGCAAGTTGCTGGCCTACGGATTGGAATTGGTTTGATTGACTTGGCCAACGACCCGTTGGGATACGATTAGGCTGAGTACATGCGTCGAGATTGACACCGTTAAGATTCTGGGAAACGTCGATGCGATACGGGTGATTTCGCGACAAATATTGTCTCAGTGGTATCGAAAGCAAATCTGAGCCGTTGTCGGATCGTTTGATCTTTCGTTCCTGCAGCGCGAGCAACTCCTCCAAATCTGATAAATAAAATGAATCGATCATGTCGTCACCGCTGCTGCCGTCGTTTTCCGACAGTGAACAGCAGTCTACATAATCTTTTATGACGGGTGAGCCATCCGCGGCCGTATATAGTGGTGAACGTCGTACGGCATCGTCGCTCAAACCGATGTTTTGAGCGATTGTATCGATGATGTATCGAAGGGTGCCACGATCGACATGCCGTGAAAGGGCGTTGCTCTTTGAATCATCGGTAAGTGAAGCATATGCCTCCTTCGCGTTTTTCTCGTTATCATAGAGGCTTTCTATATGTGGCCAACCACTTGGGCAGCTTGGCCACCCTTTATGTCCAAAGAGACAGGAAACCGCTTTGGCATATTGAGAAATCGTTACGGATGTAACCGGCCCCAGGTGACCATCATCACGAACAGTGAAGCTCATCAACGAAGCAATGTTCCTTTGCATGGTCGGTCGCCTGGCGTTCTTTTCAGTCAGCTCTTGCAGTCGCTCATCCTGTTCTGTCCTTTCGGCATTGTTTGGTCGACGTACTAAGCCGGCCGCCTTCAATAGAGCGTTGAAGATGACTTGTTCGGATAGCCCTACCCGAATACGGAAGAAATCATGTCTAAGCCAACTTGCGTAAGTGCTATGGTAATCCATGTCCTTCGATCCAAGTGGGAATCTGAGTTTTTCGAAATGTTTTTTTGAAGAATGATTCGATCCAGAGGTCTTGAAATATAAGGCCCAAACGGCCCCAGGTATTCGTGCGGTTTTGGCTATGTCTTTCATGGCATTGACCAGGAAGGTAACTAGGTCGTCGGATATGAGTGATCCTGTCGGTAATGTTTCTGTACCTTGAGTCAGTTGATACCATTCATTTTGTTTCTTCTCAAGGATTTCTTGGATGGGTGAGGGATCGGTGTCGGTATATGTGCCAGTCTGTGAATTAATCCAAGCCGTGGTTGCTTGGGTAAAGGAGAAGGGACATAAGAGCCGGGCCCGCATGTCGGTGACGATTTGATAGCCATGATCTTGCCTTGCTTCATTGCATTTCTGATTGAATGAGGATTTGTTATTTTGGACTAAACCAATGGTCAGAGTGGCTTGCATCATATCCCACGGCAACCCCTCTTCATGAGGAGATTGATAGTCTTCATGAGAGTTGTCACCGTCATTCTGCCTTAGATTTAGCGGTCTCAGCTGATCCCAATGTCGGGGTGAAAATAATTCGATAGCGCACCAATAACTTAGGACATTGAGTGCATGCTGATCTTCGGCGGAATCCATGTTTTTAAGCATGCCGACGAGCATAGACAAGGAATTCGGAATCCCTTGATGGATTCATTTATCGGCGTTTGATTCGGCATTCGCATCAAAGATGTTATTTGTGCATCTCCATTTGAATCAAGCCGTGGCGACGAATCCGAGCGCATTTTCGCCACGGCCTCCGTTCATGTATAGACATGTAGACTACATGGGTTTGTGTTTGACCCCGAGTGTGATTCCCGTTCCTGCGGCTAGGGCGATGAGCACTCCCAGGACGATCGGCAGTATGCTGCTGCCGGTGAGGGCGAGTGTGGCGGTTTTGCCGTTCCAGTCGTCGGTGTTGGATTGCACCGGGGTGTCACGGCACAGGCCCGCCGCCAGGCCGGTCTCGGCCGGTTTGCCATCGAACGGGTTCGATGGGCTGATCGGGCAGGACGTCTGCGGGATGCCGGTGGCCTTGACCCGGTCGGTGTGGTGGCCGCTCACCCCGGTCAGGGTGCCGTGGATGTCCACGGATTGTCCCGGTTTGAGGGTGAACGAATCCCAGCCGTCGGGGTAGCGCCAGTCGATCACGGTCCCGTCGCCGGCGATCGTCTCGTCGTGCAGGTGAATGTCCCTGCCGGTGAACACGGGGCCGGTCCCGGTGTCGGGATCGGTTCCCGACTCGTTGCTGATGCGCACGGTGATGTCCGTATCGCCGTGGATGTCCAGCGCGTCCTGGGGGCTGTTGCGGTCGCCTGCGGGCAGGCCGGAGGCCGTGTCGAACTTGACCACGTGCAGGCGTGGGGTCATGTCCGGCGTGCGGGTCCATACCGTGTTCGACGCAAGGTTCTTGTCGTTGTAATGCTCGTTGAACGTGTTCTCCTGCCTGTCGATGGTCCTCAGACGCTTGCATTGGATGTACGCGCGCCAGCCGGCCTCACGCTCGCCGGACGTGGATATCAGCGTCCGGTAGGCGGCCGTGGCCTGGATCGTGACCATGCCCGAGGGGTCCTGGCCGGCGGTGAACAGGACGCCTAGGGCCGGCTGGTTGAACCCGCTGCCCGCGATCCGGGTGCCTTTGGCGGCGATTCTGGCGCCGTCCTTGTACAGGTCGCGGGTCGCGTACACGGCCCACTGGCCCGTGTACTGGTCGGTTTGTGGGTTCAGCCGGTCCTGGATGTCCCACCGGTCCACCTGCGTGTAGGCGCGCTCGGCGGGCAGGATCGAACTGTCGAGCTGGTAGAGGAACAGGGAGTCCTTGTACACGCTCTTGCCGTTCGCGCTGGGCCCGCCCACGGTGACGGTCACGTCCTTGGAGGGGTTGATGGGCTTGAGCGTGTTGGAGACGGTGTTGGTGTCCTTGTGTACGTCGTTGCTGATCTGTGTGGCGGTGTTCCTCACCACGCTCCCGTCCGCTTTGGCGACCGTGTAGGGCACGGTCAGCTCGTAGGTGCGGCCCAGCAGCGACTGGTCGATCGCGGGTTGGGTCAGCGGGTCGTGCCCGTCGGCCTGCGCGTATGCTTTCAGGTCGGACGGCTGCGGGTCGCCCTTGAGTATCCGGCCGGTGGCGGGCACGATGGTGTCCACGGTCTTGGCGAACGCGTAGAGAACCCCGTCCCTGACCTGGATGTTGAACGCCTTGGTGTAATCCAGTCCGTCCGAACCGATGACCTCGATCGCGGTGGGGTCCACGTTCAGGTGTTCCTCGTCGTAGTCGTCCACCACGCCCAGGCGCCACACCTGGTACGCGGTGTTCGCCTGGCTCGCGTCGATGCTGATCCGGTAGACGCCCGTGTCGCCTTGCAGGAGGGTCTTGCCGTCGATGGAGATGGTAGGGTCCTTGGAACTGACGTCATGTTTGGACGGGTTGATCGAGGGCGGGACGTTGAACACCTGGTTGGATGGGGTCAGGCTGTTGTTCAGTTTCAGCATCCACTGGTTGCCCACCTTGTGGTCGGCTGGGGCGGACCGGTCCACGGTGCCCTCGAAACGCAGCTGCAGGCGCGGCCTGGCGGCGGCCCGCCATTGGCCGATCAGCTGCGGGTCGCTCACGGTCAGGGTGAACATGTGCGCCGTGTCGTCCCACATGGTCGTGTACCTGGTTTTGGGTATGACCCGCCCGCTGTTGAGGTCCATCATCTCCAGGGTCTGCTTGTCGGGCTTGAGGTACTGGTCGTAGCGGTCGGTGAACGCGAGCGTGCGGATCTGGTAGCCCAGGTTCGCGGGCAGGGCCGGCTGGGTGTCCAGCTGGTATTCGACCTTCTGCCCGGGGTAGACGGTCTTGCCGTCCACACTGGACTGGTCGCCGCCCTGGGAGGCTTCGCCGATCACGTCCTTGTTCACCGGGGGGATGTACCCGCAGATGGCCGGCTCGTTCGTGGCCACGGACTGCCGGTTGACGCTCTGGGCTCCCTTGTTCGTGAACGCGGGGGCGTTCGGGGCGTCCGATGGCGTGCAGAACTCCAGTTCCTCGCCGGGCTTCC
Source organism: Bifidobacterium bombi DSM 19703 (assembly GCF_000737845.1). GTDB lineage: Bacteria > Actinomycetota > Actinomycetes > Actinomycetales > Bifidobacteriaceae > Bifidobacterium > Bifidobacterium bombi. The sequence continues at coordinate 96,624 of NZ_ATLK01000001.1, forward strand.
TGCCGTGGTCGCTGCGGGCCTGGGCGGCGCCCTTGCCGTTCGCGAAGTTCACCGTGAACGGCACCAGGAGCGTGACCTGCAACGGCGAATCCATATCCTTTAAGTGTTCCAGGTACTCGGGTTTCGCGCTGACGGTCACGCTCGTGGCGTGCATGCTGATGGTGAACCGGTCGGTCACGTCCCGGCCTTTGCGCGTGATGCCCTCCACGCTGGAGGCCCGGTAGCGTCCATCGGCCCCGGGCTGCGCCAAGGCCTCGTACACGCGGATCGTGTCCCTGCCGTCCTGATCGACCAGGTAGTCGGCCGCGCTCCAGTCATCGCTCAACGTGAACGACCCGGGAGCCTCGATCAGATGCTGTTCGACCGTGCCGTTGACCACGCCCGCGACCTTGTCGCCATCCAGGAACACATGCCCGTCCGCGCCGGTCATATCGGTCCTGGCCGGGTCCACCACCGCATCCCAGCCTTTCGTGTCGGGATTGTACAGTATCCAGGACTTGTCCGGGTTGGGCGCCCAGGTCGGGAAGCGTTTGTCGCCCGTGTTCTGGGTGGATTCCTTCACGCTGCCTTTCCAATGGACCCGCCCGTGGTCGGCGATCCGGCTGGTCTTGGGATTCGAGGGCGTTATGTTCAACGTGTATTCGAACGTGTGGTCCGTGGGCAGGTCACCGCCCTTCCACACGGCCGTGACGGTGTCGTGGTCGGGTTTGGAACCGTCGGGCGTGCTGAACGTGAACCTATCGGAAATGTCCTTGTTCTCGCTGGTGTCCCTGACCTGTTGCGAGGAGACGGTGTACTCCTGTCCATCGGGGTCCAGGATGTCACTGATCTCCAGGCTCTTGCCCCCCAGGCCCGTGCCCGTGGAAACAGTCTGCGCGTGGCCCATCGAGTCCGCATTCGTGCCCTCCGGCACGCTCTTGACCGGAGGCTCGGGTGCGCGTTCGGCCGGTTTGGGCTCGTACTGATCCAACATGATCACCACGATCGACGCATGATCAGTCGAATACTGATCAACAATTTTGTCTACCGAATTACTTCTATCATCGCTGAAGAAATCCCCAGTGGTGTATGAGCTTCCTTTGTTGCTCCAGGTCCCTAATTTAGGTCCGGCGAGCCATGTGTTGATGTAGTCGGCTTTGGGTGACCATTCCTCGCCGCTCCAGAGCTTGCCGTTGGTCTTGGCTTTCACGCCCACGCCGACCACGCGGCATTGGGCGCCGCCCGCCTGGTCCGGATGATTTGCGTTGAACCGGCCCACGCAGTTCGCGTTGGCTTCGTCCAGTGCCTGCTGGGCCTTGCCCTGGCCTGATTGCATGGTCACGCCCATCTGGGCGAACGCGGCCTGGATGCTCGACATGTTGTAGCCGCCGAACGCCCCGTTGTTGTCGTCCTTGTACGTCCAGTAGGCGCCCACTGCGTCGTTGCCGTTGCCGTGACCGTCCGCGTTGCCGCCGCCGCCGCTGAATGGCGTAACCGTGGCGGCCAGGGCGACCCCGCCCGAGGCGAGCATCGCCAGGGCCGCAGCGGAGGCCAGCCCTGTTTTCAGCCAGCCGGCCTTGTGCCGGTTTTCATGCCCTGTGGCATGGTTCCCGATTGGTTTCATATAGTGCTCCTCAACTATCATTGAGGGAGGCGGGCTTGCGCCCGTCTCCAAGTGGGGCCGGCGCCATCACATACATCTTGGCGGATCAGTGATGGCGTTGGCCTTTTTCTTTTTTGATGGTCCTTGCGAACCATCACTATCTACTATGTACCCGTTTTTCGATTTTTTGGGCGGACAACGCACAAAAATTTTTTTTCGGGCATGGAAAAGGCCCCGACGGACAACCCGCCGGAGCCTGGAAAAACCATGATTCACATCAAATCAGCCGATACCACACGCCTCACCAGCATGACACACAACACGGCCTGTACTAGTGTGTGCGACCCAGTTTGGGTCGTATCCCGGGCTACTGCCTTGCGGCTGTTGCGCTGCGGGTGGGTTGTAGTTCTGTCGTGCGGGCGGGGTGTAGCCGCCTGCGGGTGCCCGCCAGCCACCCGCATACCCTGGCGCCGCCTGCTGCTGGGCCTGCGCCGCCTGTTGCGCGGCGGCCTGCTGCTGCGCCTCGGCTTGTGCCTGGGCTTGTGCGGCGGCCTGCTGGTCGGCTTCGCTCTTGGCCTGCACGCTGGCGTTCACCGCATCCGCAGCGTTCTTCGCCGCTCTTCGCGTCCTTCCCGTCGAGTGCCTTCTTCAACTGGGTGCGGGTGTTCTCGTCGGCGACCTTGCCCTCTGACGAGTCATACACGCTCTGCGCGTCGGCCAGTGTCTTGTCGTCGCGTGAGGCCAACACCTTCTTCACATCCGTCTTCACGGTCTTGATCTGTTTCGTATACCAGGCTTCGGCCTGGCCCAGTCTTCCGCTCGTCTCGAGCACGCTGTCACGCTTGCCCGTGGGGCAGGAGGGCATGGCCGGCTCCTTGCGTTTCAGATCGTCGGTCAGAGCGGTCACGCCCTTGGCGTCCTTGACCTGTTCGCCGGTCACGCCCTTGGCTTCCTTGACTTGCTTTCCGGCCAGGAGGCTCTCGTAGTCCTTGCGGGCTTTGAGGGCCGTGACACGCGCCTGGGTGCACTGACGGCCGGCCTGCGTGTCCTCGTGATGCTGCCACAGCAGCCAGCCTGCCGCGCACAACCCCACCACCAGTGCTATCGCCACGACGGCGGCAACCGGTTTGAATGCGTTTCGACGTTCGTCACTGGGTTCTGGAATCTTTTCCACGCTCATCCTGATAATCCCTTCTTCGAGCGTTCGGATGATTGTACCAATATTAGCAAATATGCATAAAGTGCCGATATGCAAATCCGCTGTTCCTGAGAGCGTACGCATGTCTCTGATTGCAGCAGTGCGTATATATGGTTCCTGTTCTGGCGATTGTCTCCAGTGCAGCTGGAGTGTCCGTGTGCCACCGATCGGCTGTGTGGTTGTTGCGTTGAATATGTGGACATGGAATCGTTCGTATAGGAAAACCGGCGGATGTGCGCCAAGAATGCACATTGCCCGATGTGGATGCGAGAGAATTCGGTTTACCGGGAATTCATGGAACGTTGCAAACTGCGCTTGGCGAAATTCGTCGCGTGTTCGTTCACGATTCCGTGAATCGTTCTTTTGACCGATGGCTTCATTGAATCGCGCGATTTATGCTGAAATTGTTGCTTTGTTTTGTATGAAGTATCGGTGAGGAGGAACTGTGATCTCTGAAGCGGGTTTTGTGGCACAGCTGGAGGGTGTGGATTATGCCTACCGCGACAAGCCGGTTTTGAAAGGCTTGTCATTGCATGTGAGTGTGGGAAAGGTGTATGGGCTGCTCGGGCGCAATGGCGCCGGTAAATCCACCACTATGAAACTGTTGGTTGGTCAGATCATTCCCAGTACGGGGTCGGTGAGGCTGTTCGGTCGGAGTTTCGAACGTGGGCTGTTGGCACGCGTCGGCGCTTCCATAGACGGGCCGGCTTTGTATGGCCGTCTTTCCGCCAGGGACAACCTTCGCATCCACGCGGATCTGATTGGTGTGGAGAAAGACCGTGTCGATCAGATGCTACAAGTGGTGGGACTTGACAATACCGGCAAGGCGCCGTCCTCACGGTTTTCCACTGGTATGAAGGCCAGACTCGCTCTGGCGATAGCATTGCTGGGTGACCCAGACCTGTTGATTTTGGACGAACCGCAGAACGGGCTTGATCCAGAAGGCATCCGTAGCTTGCGAGGTTTGTTGCGAGAATTCGTAGCCCGAGGCAAATCCGTGCTCATCAGTTCCCATGCCTTGGGTGAGATCGAGCATATAGCGGACGATATCGGCGTGCTTCAAGGCGGCTCCCTATGCTACGAAGGGCCCTTGGAACGTCTCGCGCCTGACGGCGACTTGGAACGGGCGTATTTCCGTCTCAGTGGCGAATCAGGGAGGTGAGCGCCAGGTGAAGGGGGTATTCAGGGCGGAACTGTTACGTTGGCGCCGAAGCAATGGATTGATATTGCTTGTGCTTGCGGCACTGTTTTCCATGCTTTCGGCCGTTATTGCGATGCTTGGAGGAGGTGTGCGCTGGGATTCGTACCTGGCAAGCGTTGTATTATGGGCGACGGGCGCGGCCCAACCCGCTGCAGCGTTGCTCATGGCGCTGGTGAACCAACGCGATGAAAAAGCCCGTTGGGGTGGTGCTCAGTGGCGGCAGACGGGCGCAAAGGTGTTGCTCCTGACGCGCTTCTGCGTCGTCGTGGTCGCGATACTGCTCATGAACGTCTGCGTCGTCCTCCCGCCTCTGATAGCAGGAAGCCTTGCGATAGGTGGGGATGTACCACTAGGCAAGTTCGCGGCGTTGGCCTTGGTGCTGACCATCGGGGCATGCACGCTATTGCCGATTTACGACTTGATTTCGCGCCGTTTGGGTCTGATCGTGCCTATCATAATCGCCGGTCTCTGGATGATTGTCGGTGTGCTATGTGCCGAAAAGACGGATTGGAAAATCATTCCCCCCGCATGGCCGATCCGGGCGTTGCTGCCGTTGCTCGGCACCCACGCCAATGGCACCGGCCTGGCAGATACCGATCCGCTACGTTTCGAAAACCCCATGCCCGCTACTCTGCTTACACTCGCGGTAAACCTGCTGATTGTCATCCTTGTCTTGGGTGGTGTGAGGCTTGCGGGGAAGTTGTCTCAAATTATGGCTGCGAGCCGCGCAGTTGCGCCTGCGGTCACGTCTTCTACGGAAAGCTTCCGTGCCCTGCCGACGGATCGGCCGAAGCGGGTTGAAACAAGACCGTGGCGTGCGCAGTTCCTGTCCTTCAAGCGTACGCCGGTGTTCTGGGTTCCATTCGTCGGTTTGTTTTTGCAATGTTCGGTGTGGTTCACGTGGAGAGGCTTTTCGAATTATACGGTAGCGTTCTTCCAACTGATCGTCATCCCTTTGGAGGCGGCGTTGCTGGGGGTCCTGGGCTGGAGCTGCCATGCCGGAGCGTTGCGCATCACGGCCACCCATGTTCAGGGTGTCGTCGTCCTGACCGTCATGCGAATGCTTGCGTTGTGGATGGTGGACGTGTTCGCGCTGCTGGCGGGGACGGTGTTTCTCGCGCTCGCCCATGTCGATGGTGCGGTGATGCTTCGTACGGTGCTCGTAGGTGCGTCTTTGGCGTGGATGCTGACCACTTTAGGGTATTGGCTTGCGGCGCGATGGGGAGAGGGGGTCGCGTATGCGGTTCAGGGTGCTGGTTTCGTGCTTGGTCTGATCACCGGATCCGGTGCATTCGGAACGATGCTGTGGCCGGTGTCGCCTTGGGCCTGGGCGTATGAGCCAACGACGATCGGCTGGGGTCCCACGATCGCCGTCACGGTTGTCTGTGCTTGTACGGGAGGGGTGATTTTGTGTCTGGCGATTGCTGCCAGCCACCGCCATATGCTTGCTTGACAGCAGAGCCGAACGGTGTAAGGCGGATACCTTCCGTGGTGTGATTGGACCCGGACTTATACCGAGGTTTGTGATTCATGGTTTCAGCCGCCGCGGGAGAGCATCGGTCTGCATGATGCGGAGCCTATTTGCAACGGTTGTGTTGATGGGTGAGTCTTCTTGAAGGTGGTTAGCATTGTCCTGAGCTGGAAGATATCCGTTCGCGTGGTTGGTTGTCGATGACTGTCCCAGTGGGCATGGTTTCGTTGTTGATGACAAGGGCTTGAGAATCCTGGTATGAATCGAGGACGTCTACTGATGGCTCTCTGGGTATCCAAGCTGTGTGTGATGAAGGCCTTTTGAATCCAAGCTCACGACAATGTCGGTGAACGGTGTCGCTGCCGTCTGGTGCGATTGCGCTGAACGTTGAGAGCCGCTGGGCCAGTCTGGTTCGCCGACCGTTTTGTGACCTTCGCTCTGTAGACGGGGACGATCTATTCGTACTCATGGTACGGATGAAGACCAAAGCCGAACAGCGGGAATTGCATATTCGGGAATCCGCGGTTCTTATGCATGGCTGCGAGACAGGTGCCAAAACGTCAGCAGTCCTATGGAGATTACGACCCTGACTATAACGTGCGAGAGATGAACCTGGCCGTACATCAGCAGTCCGTTCATGACGGCCGCAGCCACCAAACCCAGCAGGCCTACAGGCAGAAGCCAACTCCAACGAATCGAAGCCGCCAGGCAGACCGCGAAAAGCACGTTCACGGCAATCGCCCACCAGGGCAGCGTTTTGTATGAGACGGCTGCTGCCGCTCCCATCACCAGTGCGTATATGAGGCTTATGATGTTCAAAGTGAGTTTCATGATGCTCCTTTTCGGGTTTTCAGTATCATTAGAGCATGTGGGGTGCACCCCATAGCAAATCGGAACGCGGGAGTGGAGGCATCATGGGGAATTCTGACATGCGGATAGGCGAGTTCGTCCTCGCACACCGGACCACGAAGGATACCGTGCGGTTCTACGTGCAGGAGGGGCTGATGCACCCGCGTAGGCTTGGACGTAACTTCTGCTATGTGCAGAAGGACGGCGAGGATTTCGAGCAGATCAAATCCTTGCAGGATATGGGGTTCTCCATATCGGCCATCAAGGAGATCTATGACAGGCATGAGCGCCAGTGCGGCACGGCGGAGCAATGGAAGGCAAATCTTGCGCTGGTGCGCAGGGAGATTGCGGCGATAGAGGAGCAGGAGGCGGTCCTGAGAAGAAGAAAGCTGCTTTTGGGCAATCTGCAGGAACAGCTACAGGAATTGCTGGGAGCAGGTGAAGAGGGCGTGTGAATCGGAAGGGAAAGTGCTCGAATCGATCGGGAGAGCGGAGCCGCATCGGGGTGGTCCTGACGTCCGCTTCGCTGTGGAGGAGGCGTTGCGAATGCGCTGGGTGGTGGTGATGAGGCTCGCGGGAGCCATATGTTTAGTCATCTTAGGTGGGCGTTTCCATTTGGACGTTCGAGGACCGGGGATATAGGACGGGAAGCTGACATCGGAGGTGGTGTCGTTTTGATGTGGATTTCGGGATAAGGAAAGCGGAACCCTCCGAAGTGGAATCCTTTACATGCAGGGCTTTCCAGCACGTCCTTGAGGTCGTCGCTGATGATTGTGTTCGAAAGCCTCACATCATCAGTGTCCCTGCCTACCACCATGTACGTGACCTTCTGGAGCGGCCCACGACCGAACCTGTCGCCGTATCGGGAACCTTTCTCATATGTAAGCTAGCCGACTTATCGGTAAGTGCTCCTCAATTGACGGCACGAGAATGGTCATCAGTGGGAATGGTCTTCCCATTGCGGCGATACCAATTCTCGTGCCGAGCGAATCCTGTCATGTTTTCAGACCTTGTTCGTTTCGTCTCATGGCGATAGCGGCTCGGTTCCAACTCAGCCCATGAGCTTGGTGGAAGCTACCTTCGCCATGGTTCCTTGGTTGAACTTGGCAAGGGGTCGGCGAAGGAAGAGTCCCAGTAAAATCATGGGGACGATGAAGACGAGAAGCAAGCCGATTTCCTTCCAGAAGTCGTTCATGTAGATTCCGGCTATGGCGGCGCGCATGGCCTGGACGGAGTGGGTGGCTGGCAGATACGGGTTGACCATCGAGACGAATCTTGGCAGTACCTGCAAGGGGTACGCCCCTCCGGAGCCGGAAATCTGCATGACCAGGAAAATCACGCCTATGGCTTTGCCTATGTTGCCGAAAGTAGTCACCAAAGTGTAGATGAAGAAGGAGTACACCAAGGCGCTCAACCAGCCGGCTATCATGAAGAGCCAGGAGTGGACGGCGTGGACGTGCAGGAAAAGCAGGCTGCCGCCGCAGGAGAACGTCGCCTGAAGGAGCGCCATCAAGGCGAAGATGCCATAGTGACCGAAGTAGAGCTGGTACGGTTTGGGATTACCCAAGGCGGCTCGGGTCTTTCGGGAGACCGTGGTCTTCAGAGTCACGGCCAGGAGTAGGGAGCCCACCCACAGGGGGATGAAGGTGTAGAAAGGCGTCAATGCCGCTCCAAAGGTCTGCACGGGGAACACTGCGGTGCGCTTGAGCTTCACCGGCGCCGCAAGCGTGGTGGCCAGAACCTGGGGGTCGTGACCCCCCAATACCTCACGCACCTTGTCCATGTCCCCTGAGTTGAGGGCCTGTGTGAGCTTGTTGGAGAAATCGTTCAAACGGCCGCTCGTGGTATTGAGCTTGCCTGACATATCGGCCAATATTCGCTGTAGCTTGCCCACGTCGCCCTTCGTCTTGCCTGTGGTGGAGGCAAGCTTGTTGAAGGTTGAGTCCAACTCGCCGGAGTTCTGGTCAAGAACGGCTGCGGTCTGGCCCAACGCCCCTGCCACATCGTCCAGTTGCGGCTTGAGCTTGCTGTCGAAGTTGGTTTTCACGGAGGCAATGCTCTCTTGGGCCTGTTTTGCCAGGTCCTTGACTTCCTGTCGCTGTTTGAGAGCATCGTCGTTCTTGGAGGCGAGATTCTGCGCGGTGGAGTTCAAGGCATTACTCAAAGCAGTGAGCTGGGAAATGACTTTGTCTATTTCCTGCAAGAGGATCTTCTTGGTGTCCTTGCCATTGGCCGCAGCGTGGCCCGCAGCGGTGAGCGACACCTGGTTGCCGTTGCCTGAGGCTGAGTCGGGCAATGCCGCTATGCTGTCGCGAATTTGCTGGTACCTGTCCTTCTGTTGGTCGACAAGGGTTGCCTGGTGGCGGATGCCAGTTGCCACATCCTGCATGCTGCGGTCCGCCAAATCAAGCGTGGAATCGATGTTCCGTCCCACTGCAATATATGAGGATCCGGACTGTGCCAGCGCTCCCGAAAGTGTGATCGTGGTGTCTTCCAAGCGGCCGGTGATGTCGTTGACGCCGCTCCTTGTCGCCTTTGCGTTGGTGAACGATTGGTCCGCATTTGAAACCAAGCCTTGCGCCAGCTGGTTGGAGGGTGTCATCAGCGATTCGGCACTGGTTCCCATGGCGCCGAAGGAGTTCAGAAGCTGTGCCGCCTGGCCCAACTCCGTGGAGAGGGAATTGATGTTGCCGGAGAAGTTGGACAGCTGATCTTTGGCCTGGGGTTTGCTTAACTGGTCGGTGAGCTGGGACGCGATGGATAGCGCCGTGCCGGTGATGGTCTTGGCGAACATCTCGTTGATTTGCGCGGACACCTGGTCGGCTCCTTGACCTGTGACCTTGGGTGCCAGAGCGTTTGTTTTCTCGTTCGTATAGTAGGTGAGTCCGGCATGCCGCACGTTGGCGGAGAAGAAGGTCATCATGTCGCGGCTGAAGTCCTCGGGAATGATGACCGAGGCATAGTATTTGCCTGACTTGGTACCGTCAATGGCATCTTCCTGGGAAGTGAACGTCCAATCAAGCTGGCTGTTGGCGCGCAGCTCATTGACCACCGTGTCGCCCACAGTGATTTTGACGGGCATCAAATCCGACTTGTACCCCTTGTCGACGTTGGCGACGGCGAACTTGAGATTCTTCGTGTTGGAGAATGGATCCCATGAGGCTGCCACGTTGAACCAAGTGAACAGGCCGGGAATGACGACGAGGCCGATCACGATGATGATTGAGACCACGTTCGAAGTCAGACGGCGAACGTCGCCGGTGAAGAGCTTCCATATCGATTTCATGCCTGTTCACCTTCTCGCGGATGCGGATTGTGGATATCGGGTTGTCCCGTGGGTTCGTCTGGTTCCGTTGGAGGAGTCGTCGGCGGATTGGCTGTCGGAGGAGCCATGCGAATAGTGATGGCGTCTTCGCCGTCCGCGGCGTTCGTCGTGCTGGCTTTCGTCGCTTCGTGGCGTTCGGAGACTGATGGAGCTTTCTGTGCTCGCGTTTCGTGTTTGTAGAAGCGCCTGTGCCGTGGCTTGTCATATTCCAAGACTATGCCGCGAATCGTCTCCTCGCTCAGGGCACCGAGCCTGACCTCTCGCAGCATGCTGTCACGCATCATTTCGATAGCCATCAGGAAGGCGATGATGACAAGCACCCAAATGACCCAAGCCGACAGCGCCACCACCATGCTGCTGGTAGTGAGCGAGAAGGTGACCGCAAGGATGGCTGGCACTATGATGCCGATGATGAGCGCTCCGCGCTTAAGTCTGGGATACAGGTTGGCGAAGCGGGAGGTGCGGGCCACGATGGCTTTGCCGGTATTCATCCTTGTCAGCCAAGGCTGCCAGAGCCTGGGAGAGCGTGAATTCGTGGCTGATCTGCCTGACGGGTTCACCTACGATCATGTCACTGGCGGCGATTTCATGGGCGAAGAGACGGTTCAGGTTGTTTAGACGCGGGCGTCCAAGCAATCCCAGGATGAAGAAAAGCACGGCGAAGACAAAGAGCTTGCCGATATCCTTGGCTCAGTCATTGCGGTAGAAGCCGCCGATGGTCTCCCGCAAGGCGTTGATGGAGTAGGTGAAGGGGAAGAAGGGGTAAAGGTTGCGGAAGAAGGAAGGCATCATTTCGATGGGGTAGAGGCCAGAGCTTCCAGGAATCTGCAGGATGACCAATACGACGCACAGTGCCTTGCCGACATGCATGAAGGTGGTGGACAGCGCATACATGATCGATAGGTAGATCAGGGAAGTAATCACGGCGGTGAGTATGAAGAGCGGAGCCGAAGCGGTCTGCACGCCGATCAGCAGTGCTCCCACGGTGGTGATCAAGCCCTGTATGGCCGCCAGAGGTGCCAGCAGAAGCCAACGGCCCCAGTAGCGCTCACCAGGTGTGGGGTTGTCGATGCCTTCGTCATCGACTTCCAGCTTGACGATTACCATCAGCATGAACGCGCCTACCCACAGAGACAGGTTGATGAAGAGCGGGGCCGTTCCTGAGCCGTAGGTAGCGACCGGATAGACCACTTTTGTGTCGAGTACGGTGGGTGAGAGCATGAAATCGGCTACTTTGGAGACATCGAGTTTGCCGTTCTTGCCGAAATATTGAGAAAGGACGTTTGAGGAGCCCACTGCGCTGACGTCGGTGATAAGGCTATCGAGCCTACCTTCCAAGCCGGCCAGATAGGCATCGGTGGAGGAGAAGGATTGGCGTGTGGCAGCCGCTGTTTGGTCCAGCTGGTCCAGAGTGGTTTTGGCCTGCTGAACCATTTTCCCCTGATTATCGAGCCCTTGGCTCAAGGCGTTGGACGAGCTTGACAGAGTCTGCAGGCCTTGGTTGAGCTTAGGTAGTGACCCTGAGATGACGTCTTTGCGTGCCGCGCCTGAGCGTGCCAGTGAACCTTGCGTTGCGTCGTTGAGTTGGTTGGCCCAAGAAGCCGATGTATTGACGGACTCGCCGATGTCAGAGTTCAGTTTCTGGAGGTCGGAGATCGATTGTTTGAGGTCCCCGTTGCGTTGCTTCAAGTCGGCGGCGATATCGCCGGAACCGGGCAGCTGTGATTCTCTGATGTCATCGATGAGTTGATCGTTTTGACTGTTGATTTCCTGTGCTTCGCCAATCAGTGAGTCCACGCCGGCGTTCGCTACGGTTAGCTTGCCCGTCACCTTTGAAAGAGACAGGTTGGCTTGCCCGCTGGCTTGCGAGAGCAGACCGGATGCCTGATCGAGATCTCCGGAGGATGAGAGAAGGAAATCGTTGAGGCCGGCCTGTGTCTGGTTCAGATTGCTGCTGGCGTTGCTTAACCCCTGGGACGCCTCCTGCTGCATGTGGTGTGCATTGTCCAGCTTCTGACGAATTTTTTGTGTTTTAGAGGGAATGCGGTCGAGCTGACCATCGACGTCGCCGATGGTCGATCGTGCCTTCCTAGATTCGTCTTGACCTTTACTAGGTCCGAAATGGTTTTTCCGGTGACTTTCTGCTAATTTTGTCCAAGTCGTTCACCGGTCGAGTTCACCTTCGAGGAGACGACCTTGGAGACGGTGGAAACGAAGGTGTTGTTGACCTGCTTGTCCACCGTGGAGGCGCCGGTGTCGGTGACTTTGCTGGCGAGGGCATTCGCTTTCTCGTTGACGTAGTATTCCAATTGCGGGCGTGCCGATCCGTCGGTGATGACGCCGGTCAGCTGCTTGCTGAAGTCTTTGGGATGATGATCGCGGCGTAGCTTTCGCCGGATTTCACTTGGTCCATGCTTCGTCCTAGTCCAGGACCGCCAGCCGAGTTGGGAATTGCCTTTGAGCTGGGACACGATCTGATTGCCCAGATTCGCCTTGCCCATGATCTCGTTGTCGGCACCGCGGTCTTGATTGACCACCGCCACACGGATGTTGAGCGTATTCCCGTATGGGTCCCAGAAGCCGAGCACGTTGAACCAGGAGTATAGCGGTGGGATGAATACGAGCCCAAAAAGAATCACCCATGCTGCCGGTACTCTTAGTAAACGTAAGATATCGCGCTTGACGATCGCGAATGCGTTCCTCATTCTTCCTCTTTTGCTATCCTCTGGTATCTCATGCGTCAGGCTCAGTAGTCTTGATCTGTCTCTCTTGTACTACCTGTAAGTCACCTTCAGTGCAAAGGCTGCGGATAGCTCCTAAAGCAAGCTGGTCTGGCTGGCTGAGTGCACAAGGACACGAGCATACTAAAAAGTCCTCCCAACCGTGACTGGGTGGACAGCCGAGATGGCTTCCAATTGCTGCGATGCCTTGGTGGAAAAGCCATTTCTGCGTCGTTCACCATCGCTATGAGCGTAGATGGGAGCTGATAGCACTGGCGAAGAGGCACCTGCGATGCGCTTAAAACAAGGGTTCTCCGGAATCCTGCGAGCTTGCTGCGCAGAAGTCGCTTATCGAGGTCGCTGTGCTTTGTTGCCGAGATATCGCAGTTGCGGGAACCTGTTTCGGCTAACCGACCGCGGGGAATATTCGGATTGGTCGAAATCGGGATTGCTCAGTCGTTCGCGAACATCGGGTCCGTGGCGTCGCCCATGGAAAAGTGGACTGAATTTGAAGACTAAAATATTTATGGTTGTGCCGTGAAAGGCATGAGGTTCCCCAGCTGTTCGAGGAGGACCGCCCGTCTGTCTGTTGTCGCGCTTTATGAAAATGGAGGGTGCTTGGCTCACTGAGAGAACCGAGAGGTACTTCAAGTCCGTCTTCGTGGGTTGGCGTCATCGCATATTGCATGGTACATGCTGATTTCTTGAGCGGATATATCGTCGCATATGGCAGGGGACTTCGAACGTCACCGGAAGACGGATATATGCATGTGGGTGATTGTGTGAAGTTTTCGGTACGCTATTCATGACGGCTGAACCGGCATACTTTCCGCGAATGCCGAGTTCCTGGTCAATAGAGATGTCACAAGAGGAGTGTGCTTCCTCAAGTGTGAGGCCTGATGGATAGTATGGGTGAGGTTTGAATGAATGCGAGTGCGAATCTATAAAGGCATTCGTATGTTTAATGAGGAGTGCGAGCTATATAGCCGATTGCAGGTGAGGTAGAAAGATACGTCCCGAAGGTATGGATGCCAGTCGTAGCGGTGATGCCGGGATGTTAGAGGGCATGTGCGCGGACGCGGACGTGTTTTCGCTTTTACGGATGTGGTCAATGAGATTCGATGTCACTACAAGATGTCCAATAAAACTGTTGATAGTGTCATCGCTTTCTTCGTCATAGCGTTCATCGTCGCATATGTCGTATCGATCGTCACCGGTTCCCGGTTCCGCGGTTAGTTCGCTTATCACGTGGCTCGGATGTTGATAATCGTGGTCATGCTGATCGAGCATCACTGGAATAATCGGAACCAGTCGCGTCACTGGATGACAGTGTGGATGCGAGCCTTTGATTTGCTTGACCTTATGGTGCTAATGGAGGAATCCGACGGTTCAAGGATGTTCCGGTTATTCGCGTACACCGTTATCGAAGTTGATGCATGGATCGCGGATGATCCGTATCAATACGCTTTATGCTTCCTGATTCAGGAGTGCCCCCGTCGGACTCGAACCGACAACCCACGACTTAAAGGACGGCCCGTAGCGCTGTTACTACTTTTATTTATGCGGTACTCAATTTTTTGCTGAATCACGATTATGCCCTTAATGGATTCATACTAGGTTTCAGACACGCTGAATGTGCCGCAACAACCGAAAAGGAGGGGAAATTTTGGAATTTGTATCACGACGGCAACCGCGTACAGCATGGATCGCTTGGCTGGATAGTTGGGTTGCCGACGTGAGAGTGCAAGGTCTTACGATCAACACGATAGAAGCGTGGTGGTATGAGGTTAGTCATTTCGCGATCTTTAGTCGTAAAGATCATGACGGTATTCTTGGTATTGATGTTGTTGCTTATCTTGGCCGCGGAGTAAGTAATGCCGGTATGAGGGTTGGCCGTAACGCGCTGGCGTCGTTCTCTCGTTGGGCTGTGCGCACCAAACGTCTATCGCACGATTTTATGACCGATGTGCCGCGTATAAAGCGCGACAAACATAAGCAGTTGCCAGCTCCTCCTATCGCTAGGGATTTGGGGTTGTCAAGCACTGATTGGCGCGTCCGTCTTATGGTCATGCTTGCGGCGGACGCCGGATTACGCCGCCGTGAGATATGTCAAGTCCGGACGAATGACGTCATTGAAGATGCGATGGGTCCGAGCCTGGTGGTGCACGGGAAAGGAGAGAAGGATCGGATCGTACCGTTAACCGATCTGCTGGCTACTGAGATCAGGAGTCGCCCCAAGGGGTGGCTGTTCCCAGGGGAGCATGGTCATCTCTGCCCGGATACGGTGTACAGGCTCGTCAAGCAGGTTACGGGTTGGTCGCCACACTTATTCCGCAGGCGGTTTGCTACTGATTTGTGGCACGCGACATGTGATGTTGCCGAGGTGCAAGCACTGCTAGGCCACGAGTCCCTGGCAACCACACAGCAATATATTTTTTCGTGTACAGAAGATAATCGGAAAGCTATGAAATCACTGGACCGATATCGGTATCACGCATATGAGGGGTGACCTGGCGGGTCTGGAACGGATGTTCTCACGCATTATAGATCGTTATGAATATGAAAAGACGGGAACACAGGGCTTTGCTCTTGCGTCTAGGCAGATTGCTCACATACCGGACCCATACCTCGACCCGTCCGCACTACAGATTCCAGAGAACCCGGAGTTTGAGCTTTATTAGTGGTTTAAGCAGATCGGTAGTCTGGTACCCTGCCTCTCGTTATCGGCCGCAACAAACACATCCTCCGGTCCCGTTGCCGATGTCTGAGGCAGAAGAGATCGGAGGATGTTATGGGTATGTAGTTGGGTACGAGCCGGCATCGAAATGTCTCCGTCGTAACCACAAGACTGACGTGGCTCTTATTGTTGATTGTCTGTTCTCTTTAGAAAGGCGATCAAGTTCTCTCGCGTGTTTTCACGTTTTGCGATTCCATCGATGAGGTCAAGAATCTCGTCATCGTTCCTCCATGACCATCCCGACGTGCCATCGATTTCGTAATCGTGCCAGTAGGAGATGGGGTTACGGCTCCGCACTGCAAACGGCTGATCCTTGCCTATCCACTTATCGTAAACGGGCGACCCGGGGCCCAGCGGGGTGCAGACGAAATAGGAACGCTCCGGATACTGTTCGGATGGCCTAATATCGGAAATTTCGGCGACGCATATCACCTTGGATTCAAAAGTGAACGCGATATACCGCTCATCCTTCGCGCGTTCTCCTATCCGCCATATGCCGCGGTTGTGCTGAACGAATTCCGCACGATCTTCCGGAATGGCGGAGTTGTAGCTAAACGGCACGCCAACCCAGTCAATTTGCTGTCCATCGATGATGAAATCGGATTTCTTCTGCGGTACCACTTTAATAAAGATCATTAGTGCTCCTTTGTTTTAAAATTTGTATTCTTTTGAATACACGTTAATACTAACGCATGTTTTGTGCTAACGCAAATTAATACTAACGCAAGTTATATGATAACGCAAGTATCATCCTGAAGAAATATTAACGCCGAACAATTCCGTGCTGAGGCGAAGTGGTGGAAGTGGCACTGTGGGCGGGTTATCGTTAACGAAGGATTCATGGATTGTGACTGATGCCGATCCAGATGCACGAGGAGGAAAGATGACTGAATCTATTACGAACGATGACGTGTGACGCTGGAACCAGCAGGAATCGGAGCGTTACACCGGAGCCGAGGCGCAGCGGCAGATGGATGCCTTGCTCATGGAGGCCGCAGGCACCGACACTGCGCAGGAGGCCGACGATGTGCTTCTTGGCCGGCTGTGTGTGGAGCAGCGGCGCGAGGAAACCATAAAGATACAAGTCAGGATTCCCAAGTCCTGGCAGTATGAGCTCGACCAGGCGGCGGCCTCCGTGCACGTCAGTCAATCGGCGTATCTGCGCGAGCTGATCAGACCCAAGGCAATACAGACGGTCTGAACCTAGAGTCGCCCATGGGCGTGCACATCACCATCGAGGTGGAGTGCACACCCTTTTCGTGCTTGGTGAAAGTATGGCCAAGACTCATTCCGGACGCAACAGTTTGGTTAATGGGTTCTCTTTTCCATGAACGTATGTACTCATTCATCTTTCCTTGGATCCGCATTATCGCCGATATTTCACAGCACTTGACTGGGCGGGGGATGCTGATCAAATTCCCAGTTCGAAATCTGATGCTTGGGGTGGCACGTACGGCAATAAAAAAGGAACCCGACGAAGCGGGTTCCTCAACTGTGCCCCCACGGGGATTCGAACCCCGGATACGCTGAGTATGGGTCGGCTTCTCTAACCGGCTGAGCTATTCAGGTGTTGTTCGTGCTCGCTGATGTCCGGCACGGTGCCTCCGGGCTGTCTGTCGATGCTCGATATCGCGATTCTGTGTACGGCATACCGGCGATACGCTCGCCGGCAATACGCGCATCGCCCAGTCAATTCTGTCCCAGTAGTTCCTTGAGGTTCTTGAGGTATGTCTGAAAGACGGCCTCGCCTTCGGGCGTCACGCGGACATAGGTCACGGGCTTGCGGCTCTCGAAGGTTTTGGATATGGCCACATATCCCGCCTGTTCTAGCTTGTTGAGATGAGCGGACAGATTGCCGGGTGTCATATCCAGCATGGTGCGAAGCTTTTCGAACGACAGCTCCTCCTGCGTCCCGAGCCTTGAGAGCACCGTCATGATTCTCAGCCTGGATTCCACGTGTATGACGGGATTGAGTTCTGTCGACATCTTATCTCCTTGCACGTTTCCGGTTCAGACCCCTAGTGCAGGCATGGACCACGCCTGCAAGGACGAGGAAGGAGCCGCCGCCGACGACGGCCATGATGAAGAATCCGACCGTAGCGGACAGCAACGGCATGAGTATCCCAATGACCAGCATCAGGACTCCTCCCAGGAACATAGGCAGGTCGAAATCAGCAAGAACGCTCCCGACCATGTAGAGAATCCCCACGATGAGGACGGCCGTGCAATTGTAGACCGTGGCCACATACTCCCCGGACAGACCCAGATGCCGGACGAGGCCCGCACACATCAGCATGCCGCCCAGGAAGGCGAGGAACCAGGACCAGCCGTAAATCATCTCCTTGAGTTTAGACTGCCCTCGCCGGCCAGTTCCCGCCTTGATACCGCATATGATACTGGTGGCCACACCGGTCAACAGCAAGAGACTGTATATGATGAATGCAGCGCTACTGGGCCCGTGGGTAGTCCGCAGGGAGGAAATGCCCAGCACCAGATATGCGGCCAGCCAGACCAGTCCCCAAGTCAGATACAAGGCCTGTCCGTTGGTGGCGAACATGGCTCTTAGACGACGGCTTTCATCGTCGACCAATCGCATGGCTTGAGCCGGATCCGAGATGGCCGGCTCATCATCGTACAGTTCATTCATGCTCGTTGACGGCCCTCCTGCTTTCGCTTCATCGGTCCGTAAGTCGTCTTTAGCTTGATCTGTTTGTATGGTATGGCCTTTTCGTGTTTCACCTGACTCCATATGAACTCCTTTCAACGTAGGCAATCCGGCTTTCTGACCGGTTGCCTAACGGAAACGAAAATACAAAGCATCGCGATGTTACTTTGTATTCTATACCGCAAAGTACTTTGTGTCAAAATGTTGACCGTGTGTGAACCAATTATCCCCACTTGCCGGCATGAATCAGGATCTGCGGAAGACTTGCAGATGCATTGGCAACTCAGAACTCTTCTGCGTTCTGTTGGTTCCTGGAATCCAGCCTGCCGCCCATGGATGACAGCCTTAATCCATACAGAGCCTAGAATGCACTACTCGCGAGTGGCCTTACTCCAAAGGTGATCTGCTTGAATTTAATCATGGTGCAGCTGGATTCGCGAATGCGTCCAATGGCATGGAATGATGCCCTACAGGCATGGACGCATTATGAATGACGATGCCATCAACCAACCCTGCCTACGGAATCCAATGAGTGCTGCACCGTCTTCCGAAGTAGGGATATCATTTTGAACTTGTAAAGGCAGGCATGACATTTGGAAAAGCAGATTGTCAATGTTGCGATCCGGCGCTACTGGTTTTCTCATCCCATATGGGCATCCTTGTAGTTGAGTTATTTGTCTCGGTGCTCATGCCCTCTGGAATGTTCAGTCTCTGGTAACTCGGGCCTATTATTCGGTAGTCAGGCGTGGTCCATGATCTGCTGATTTGTTAAGCGCTGTTGCTGATGAAGTCATCCTGCATGCCCTGCGCTCCGAATAGTGCCCTGTCCGAATCAGGTTAAGGCGAGTACGTATGCGCGGAAGACAACCGACGTTTTTCATTGGGCTACATGGCATGGATTGATACCGTAAGAATTTAAAGAGATTGTGTTCATGGTAACGCTCTACAGGCAGCTCGGTTCAAGGCGCAGTGATGCCAATCGCTGGGAGTTTCAGGCCTGTCCTCGGATTCTACACTTAGACATCGGTAACGCGTACCTCATGGGCTTGGGCTCTTCCTTTTGAAAGCTCATTCGGCATCTGCATTTGCGATGGAGTCTTTCGGAACCGGGGATTTCCTTCCCCTACAGATGATGAGAACCGCCGTAGGTTCTGTTGTAATCCGTTTGTCTGATTCTGCAGGCCCATCGAATGTGTGCTCACAGTCTGAAGTTTGGCAGGGTGCAACATGTGGGGGTTTGCGATATTGGTCCGTGGAATAAGGGGCATCCGTTCTGGTATCAGAGTGTCCGTATCATGGCATGACCCGATTCTGCTCTAGTTTTTTCACCCGGCGCTCTGCTTGATTGCTGTAACCGTCGCACAATGTGCACAGTGCATTTAAAGCCGCATATATGTTCTCCGTTCCCGGGTGCCGACAGGCCTTCCCCCCGTCCGAAATATTCCTTTTGGTGGAGTTGCATTCGACGCGAGAGATTGTTCAACTCGATGCGGGTATGCTCAAGCATCGCCATGCTTTGTACCAATCTAAGATGGCAGACGAGCACGGCTGCAAAATTGTTCAGCAGTAACAGGTCGAGCTGATGTTGAAGACTACCGCCTCTGGTACTTGGTCGCATCTGTTGCCCACACATCTTCAACGCTGCAGAAATCACTTCGGTATCAAGCCGTTTCGTCTTGCGTTTTGCTTCATAAGGACGAGCGATATTGGTCATGAGACAGTTCCCATGCGCTGCCGCGTTTCTCATCTGTCGTGTGATGAACAGCAGGTTGTGCTCATGGTTGGTTTTGCCCGTTATCTTGAAATACGCATCATATAGATCGGTTTGTTGCTTGAAGCTGAGCAGTTCCCATAGATGCCATATGCAGTAGCCGTGGGTATGACATCTCAATAGATCTTTCGTATAAGGGTTCCCACGAAGCGTTGTGTTTTTGTTGAGGCCGTCAGGAAAACATCTGTTTTTATACTGTGCACATCTTGCACTGACAGGGTGAAAAGCACTGATAAACGCCATCGTTGCAACGATAATAACCGTTGCAACGAAATTAATCCCCAAAACCGGTATTCTTGGGAATGGAAACGTACGACCGGGGTCAAGCTAACACATGGCTTGTAATTTTGTATTAGGGGTAGGAAATTGAGTAAAAATCTAAATATTCCAACAAGTACAGAGGGGCTTTTGCGCTCATTGGAATCTTTTTTGGACTCACTTGAAGATGAAACCACTCCAGCTACAAAACAATTTGTCAGAACTCTTATTACTAGAATCAAATTACAAGATTCCGATACTGATCCGACTTTTACATTAGAGACTTTAGCTTTAGATGTGGCTCAATCTCTTTACTACCTTGAAATTGCAAGGTTAAAATAAATTTAATTCTGTAAATTATTCGTGAGTTGTTCTCCAAGTCGTGTTATGGAAACAAATCACCCGACATTATCGAGGTTCCCATGTTCGGAACCAATGGAGGAACTGGCGCCGAAGACCAGTTCGCATGGAAGGTCATCATGCGGCTTGTGAATCAGCTGACACCCCGCAGGCGACGATGATTGTGTCCCCCTCGTCGTGGCCTTCTGGAGCGACGTGAAGCCGGGGCGCTTCATTGTTTTTCCGAGACCACCGCGTCGTCGTAGATGTGCTCCGGCGCGACGCCGGCATCGAGCAGCGCCTTCTTCTGGCTGTCCAGCGAGGTCCTCTCGTCTGCCTGGCGGGCCGTGGAGACCCTGATGTATCCGGACTTCATATCGTCCTTTCCGCATTCGAACGTTCGTCCGGATGTCATCTCTTATCTATCAATCGCCGATCGACGGCTTCCGGACATGTTGAAGATGGCTGAATGCCGCCGTCGGATGATGCCCGTCCTCTTAGTCATGGCTTTCGGACGATATTGGTTAGATGTTCATTGATTGCATTGGAAGGGCAGGTCTAGCTCCCGATCGGGGGGCGGACGCGCATCGGACTGGTGACCGGGTCTCCCGACGGATGATGCCCGGCTAGCGAGCAAGGCTCTATACAGCCAGCCCGGATGCGCGGCGACTAACAGCTTCGGCATGATGGGGGAAACGGCGGCGAGCTTAACAAGCGACCGCCCAAAGTGCCAGGATTTCGTATGCCGCCGGGGGACGCGGTCAAGGCTGGAGGTCAGCCGCGGCATTGCCGCGGTGCGCGCGATTGATGTCGATCGCGCGCTGCTCCAAGGTGCTGTGGGCCGTCACACGGGAGCGTGTGACGGATTATTGCCGAAGACAGGGCCCGGGGGCGCCTTAGCACAGGCAAAGGTGGAGGAGCGATGCCCACACCAGAATCGAGGTGGCGATAACGCCGGGCCTGAAGGACAACGACGTCTGGAGGGGGCGGGCGGAGCCCGTCGCCATTTGCATCGCCCGCCAGTCGCTTGGGGCTTTGAGAAGCCCCAAGCCGAGGGTAGGGCGCTTTATATCTAGTTAGTAGTAGCGGTGGTCACGCGCCGATTTTTTGAAAATCACCCTCCCGAGCAGCCTTGGCGACGATGCCGACGGCTCTCAGAATCGACGTCTTCAATAATCGCGGAGTCCATCGCGATTATTGACTATCGGTCGAGCCGTCGCGCTTTTTCCGCATTTCCGGCGGGGGCTGAGACAATGTCCGAATCGCGCCCAGAATCGGAATCATGCTTCTTCATTGAACCATTCATCGGTTGGAACATCATTATCTCGTAGCGCTGTCGCCGCCGTGTGCTGCTGCATGTAACGCTGGATTTCCCCGTGGAGTTGGGCGGTTGCTGCGGCCTGCGCGGACAACTGGGACTGGTAGTAGTGACGGTCCTCAATGGCGATGTTGTGGCCCATCATTGCCGCGACCAGATTTTCGTTGATGCCCGCGTCCCGTAGAAGCGTAACAGCGATGTGGCGGTTGAAGGCCATCGTCCAAGTGACTCGTTGCGATTCAAGGATGTCTTTCTGCGCCTCTGTTAGGACGCCGCGCCAAAGCTTCGAATCATCCTGTTGGCGCAGTGCTCTCCCGGTCTCGGATGTTAGGACAAGGTTCTCCATGCCCGGCTTCGGGTGCCACTGCCCGCTCTTCATCAGTTCATTGC
Organism: Bifidobacterium bombi DSM 19703; assembly: GCF_000737845.1. Taxonomy (GTDB): domain Bacteria; phylum Actinomycetota; class Actinomycetes; order Actinomycetales; family Bifidobacteriaceae; genus Bifidobacterium; species Bifidobacterium bombi. The sequence goes on from NZ_ATLK01000001.1 coordinate 118,448, forward strand.
GCCGGATCGACCATTGGAGGAATGCCGGCCACATGACATTGGGCATTTCCACAACTCGTGTCTGACCCGTCTTAGTCATCGGGACCAGCCTCAGCGTATGGCGGCGATAAAGCAGTTGGGCCCGGACTTCGAGATACGGCAGTAGAACGTATTTCAGACACCGAACGTTCGTCTCCATCTTGATGGATGTGGCTTGACGCGCTCGAGGCATGGGCGGGCGCTTCACCTTGGATAGGGTTTGCCTTGACCAAGTGATGTTCGAAGGCCCATTCGTAGAAACATATGCAGGTTCTTGTACAGAGTCCGCCGTGACTACGCGCTGGGCCGTGACGCTAGGAGTGTTTCAATATCTCCCTGTGACACCTTAGACACTGGCAAGTCGCCAAAATCACCTTGGATGTCGTTCTTGATGACGCTGCGCGTGCGGTCCATCGTGCCGTCGCTGACGTTCCACATCTCGTTCCACTTTGTCATCGCCTCGGACATGGTCGGTGCGGGTTTGGAGCGTTTCGCCTTCGGTATCGTTACCTCGGCGACGCCCCCGTATGCGCGCAGAACGGCTTTCTCGCGGGCCGCGATGGCTACTTCCGGTGTCGGGCCCGATCTCTCCTTGCCAATGTGCCTGCCTTCGATCGTTACGGTTCTCTTCGCCACACGTAATACGTGTGCGTGCCGCCGTCACGCAGGACCCGCTTCTTGGGATAGACCCCGCCGTTGCCTCGCATGAGGACAGTCTAGCTCGCGACCCACACAACTTGCCGTATGTGACCCACACAATCGAAAGCAGCCAGGAGACGGAAACGTCGGAACCACAATGATTCCGACCGGTTTGAGTGCCCCCCGTCGGACTCGAACCGACAACCCACGACTTAAAAGGACGCTGCTCTAACCATTGAGCCAGAGGGGCACAATCAACTATTATAGCGGATCCGTGGACGCGAACCACCGGTGTTTCGTTTTTCCTCATCGCAGTCGTTCAGCGTCCTTTCCAGATCCACTTATGGGTCGGAAAGGATATTCGCAAAGGAAATAAAGTCACGGGGATGTATGTTCGTAGGTGTATGAGCTCACTGAACCACAAGCCCTAAAATAATGGTGGTCGTCTCCGACCGTGTTCGCCGCATCGTCCGTTTATTGTAATTTGCACCCATTGCGAAGCGCGTTCGCCGAAAGCTCGATGCCCCAAAGCAACGTCTTTCGGACCCGCATCGCAATCCGCAGCATCAAGCCATTCTGAACTCTATTGTTGGACGTTCAGTCCTTGATCGGTACGCCGAGCTCGGTCAGTTTCGTCTTAAGGTCATTTGCGGATGGCTCCACTAGGAACGTTTCATCGGAAAACAGCACCACTGGGATGTGTTTCTGGCCGCTGATTTCGATGGCCCGTGCCTCGGCACCGTCCTCATGCTCGATGTCATGCCAGGCGTAGCTGACGCCGAAACGCTCCAGCGCGGCTTTGGCTCGTTTGCAGTCGCCGCACCAATCGGCACCGTAGATGTTCACTATCGCTTCGTTTTGCGTGTCCTGTGTGTTTTGCATTGGTTCTCCCTAGATAAGCCGCTTGCACCCTCGTGCTTGACGCGGTTGTTTTTGTTTTCTTCAATAGTATAGGTTAGGGGTTGCAATGTGACGGTGTTTGCGCGGTAGGGAATAACGGCGAGTCGTGGTAACTCAGTTAATCGGGCCAGGGTTAGGTAGAATACAGGCATGTCTTGCACAACGCTTCTTGTAGGGAAAAATGCCAGTTATGATGGTTCGACGCTCGTCGCGCGCAACGATGACAGTGGTGGCGGGCGTTATGACCCCAAGCGTTTTGTGGCGGTAAGCCCCGCTGACCAACCTCGGCATTACCGCAGCGTCATAAGCCATGTCGAGATGGATTTGCCGGACGATCCATGCGCCTACACCATCGCGCCGAACGCACTGCGAAACCGCGGGATTTTGGCCGAGGCTGGGATTTCGGAGCGTAACGTGGCGATGAGTGCCACGGAGACCATCGCCGTCAATGAACGCGTGCTTGGAGCTGATCCCTTGGTAGTGTTGCGTCCGGCGCGGGTGCGGGCCCAGCAGGCTGTCAAAAAAGTAGACGGCTTGGTTACAGACCATGTTCCGTCAGCAGTCGAGGTTTTCTGGAATGCGCACGGTGAACCCGAGGCGTACGATCCCGATGCGCTCGATACCGGGTTGAAGGTCGATGACTTGTTTGACGGCGTAACGAAAGAAGCGGAGAATGACGCCGGCAATGGCACCATTCCTGGTGGTGATCGTTGTGCCGCTGCCCAGCCAAAAGGGTGGGACATCCCTTCGGATACCGAAGCTCATGGCGAGGTGCCGGGAGGCATAGGGGAGGAGGACATCATTACATTGGTCCTTCCGTATGTGCACACCGCACGGGAGGCTGTAAGGCGTTTGGGGGAGCTGCTCCGGGTGTATGGCACGTATGAGGCAAACGGCGTCAGCATCAGCGATGGTGATGAGGTGTGGTATGTGGAGACCGTTGGTGGTCACCACTGGATTGCCCGGAGGGTTCCCGACGATTGCTATGCGGTCATTCCCAATCAGCTTGGCATTGACGATTTCGATCTCGTCGCGGCGCTCGCGGACGGCGAAGGGCAAGGCAACGAAGGTGATTACATGTGTTCCGCCGATTTGCGCGAATTCATCGAGACGAATCATCTTGACCGGTCGATGGATGAGTCGCAGGAGCACTGGCGTCATCTGAACCCACGCCAAGTGTTCGGGACGGCGACAGTTACCGATCACGTCTACAACACCCCACGCGCCTGGTATATGGAACGGTGCCTCAATCCAAGTGACGATTGGGATTCTCCCACTGCCAGTCACACTCCGCTTTCCGATGATATTCCGTGGTGCAGGGTGCCTGAAGGCAAGGTGAGTGTGGAGGATGTGCATCGTGTGCTCAGCTCGCATTATGAGGACACGCCGTATGATCCATACGGCCACGAGGGGACCGACGAGTCGCGTCACCGTTTCAGGCCCGTGGGCATAAGCCGCACCGGGCACTTGGCGATCATGCAAATTCGCCCATATATGCCGTATTCCTTCCGCTCCGTGATGTGGCTTGCGTTCGGCTCGCAACCGTTCACGGCACCCATGCCGTTCTACACTTCCGTGAGTGACACCCCTGCCTATCTGCGCGATACGACCGGAGAAGTCGATACGCACACCCTGTATTGGACCGCTCGGTTGATTGCCGTAATCGCTGATGCCCAGTACGATCTCAATGTCAGTGCAGTGGAAGCGTTTCATGAGGATGTGATGGGGCATGGCCATGCGTTTCTTGATCAAAGTGATGCCAGAGGCACGGAGCTTTTCCGACGGGCGTTGATCGGCGGTGCTGAATCGTCCGTGGATGCGGACGACGACGTACGGGCGGTGGCGGTGGAAACGACATCGGCAGATGGTTCCGTTGGGTGGTTTTCTGCTCCTTGTCCTCCCGCAGTATGCAAGGCGTTGCATGCACTGCTTGAGCGTGCGAACCAGCGTATGGCTGACTATTTGGAGCGCCGCAACAGGAGATTGCTTAGCCGTGTGCTGGATACTTCAAGCGATCACATGAAAAACTCGTTTGCTCTTTCCGACAGACCTCATTGACTTCGTTGAAGAAATTCAGGGCAAGGTCGCCGGTGTGTCCGATTCGATGACTGATCCAGCCATATGGCTGGCCTTGGTCGCAACAATGGTGTGCCTGATACGCACAACCCCGGCCAATGCGCGGATTTCGGCCTAATCGTCGGTTTGGCCGAAACCATCAGCCTGGGGTTCAGGGTCCTAATCGGTGGTTCCGGTGATGGTGTCTTCGTCAGGTTCGTCAGGTGCGGCAGCTTGCTTCTGTGCGGTTTCATCAGTTGCCTGAGCATCGTCCATATCCGCATTATGGCATTCCGCCGTCCCGTCGGCATCGTCGGCATCGTCGGTATCACCACCGGAGTGCGCCGTCTGCAATAGCCCGTCATGCCGTTCGCCTCCGGATTCCTTTCCTTCGAATCGTAGTTCCGGCTTTGCCTCAAGCCGGGAAAGCCCGTACCATGCAAGGTTGACGATGTGGGCGGCGAGCTGCTCTTTGCTGATTTTCGGGTGCCCCGCCCAGTATTGGCCCGTGAAGACGGTCATACCCACGAGCATTTGGGCGTAATATGGGGTGAATTTGACCGGTAGGTGGTGCTTTTTGAAGGCTTTGCCAAGTATCTCCTCGACGCGAAGACTGATGTCGCCCAGTAGTGAGTTGAACGAACCGGCGGGGTCGGTGCTGGGGGAGTCTCGCACCAACACTTGGAAGCCTTCCGCGTTGTTCTCGATGTATGTCAGTAGCTCCAACGCCGTGCGCTCGACGATTTGGCGGGGGTGCTCGTCTTCGTGAGAAAGTGCATTGATAAGCGTGTCTGTCAGTGCGCGCATTTCACGGTCCACCACCACTGCGTACAGACCTTCCTTGCCGCCGAAATGCTCATATACGATAGGCTTGCTTACCTTGGCCGCCGCGGCTATCTCCTCCACGCTCACCGCTTCGTATCCCTTAGCGGCAAACAGAGAGCGGCCAATTCTGATAAGCTGTTCGCGGCGTTGGTATGAAGTCATTCTCGAAGTGCTGGACATGCTACTAAGCTTAATACGGGGTGTGTTCGGTTTGCCGGTGTCAATGCTCACCCGCCATTGCCGCAGGGGCTGGACCGTTGGGTTTGAGCAGCGCTTTCGTTTTTTCTCATTCACACATTATTATTGATACAATTCGTGCCACTGATTGCGTGATTCATGCTGTTGCAACGGTGTGTGGGCGTTGTCGAAGGTATGGTCGAATTATCAGGAGCGATTGCACTCATGACTTATCGAGGAACAATGCAAGACAACGGCGAAGATGATGGTGTGGCAGCACAGAGGCTCGGGTGCCGAGTCGCCCACGATGGACATCCGAAGATATTGACGTTTGTGATACCGGCATTCAACATGAAGTCCTATCTTCCACGATGTGTGGATTCGATCACCGCCGTAGGTGGGGCTGATGTGGAAGCCATCATCGTTGACGACGGTTCCAATGACGGCACCGCACGACTGGCTGACGCGCTCGCTCACAATGCACATGGCCCGACCAGTGTGCGCGTGATCCACCAACAGAACAAGGGTCATGGCGGGGCAGTCAACACCGGTATCGCCGCGGCACGTGGGCAGTACATCAAGGTGGTGGATGCGGATGATTGGGTCGACTATGATGCGCTTGTGCGATTGCTGGGTGTACTGCGTGCACAACGTGCCCAGGGAAGCGATGTCAGGAAGGACATCAGATACAAAGAAAGTTGCGAGGCTGAACATCAAAGCCTATCGCCGGTGGATATGATCGTCACCAACTATGTGTACGACAAGGTGAACAAGCGTCGCAAGCATATAGTAAATTTCAGACGGGTTATGCGGCCGGGTGTGCGACTAGGTTGGGATGACTTAAAGCATTTTGGTATTGCGCAATATCTGATCATGCATGCACTCACCTTTCGGACCGAGGTGTTGCGTGAGGCTCGCACGAGGTTGCCCGAGCACACATTCTACGTGGACTTTCTATATGCCTACCAACCGCTGCCTTGGGTCAAGTCGTTGATGTATCTCGATGTGCCGCTGTATCACTATTTTATCGGTCGTGAAGGACAGAGCGTTCAGACCGACGTCATGATTCGCCGCGTAGACCAGCTGGTAAGGGTTAATCGGCTGATGTCGCAGGCGACGCCGGGGAAAGGGAGTGTGCCTACAGGCCTTTACCGTTACATGATTCATTTCCTTTCCATCAACTCTGTAGTTGCGAGTGTGTTCCTTATTCTTTCACGTCGGCCAACGAATTATCGGATCAAACGTGAACTGTGGCATAATCTGAGTGTCGATTCCCCAGTCAACGCCAGGTCCGTTCGGCGTCAGCTTCCCTCGCGGGCCATCAATCTGCCCGGGTCCGTTGGGCGTGCGATCATTCGCGCCGGTTATAGGGTCGCCGAGCATGTCATCGGTTTCAACTGAATGGAGTGGGGTTCTCTCCGTATTTCATCAGGGTTAATTCTCGCCCTGACCATGCCATGTCAAGGTAGGTACCGCAACTGCAATGTTCGTGTACTGGGTTCGCGGTCTTTTACATAGCGCAGGCCTATCGATTGATTTTGATTCTATGACGCGTTCGATGCCTGCCGATTGAGAGTAGGCAGCAGTCCACGATTTGGAAGAGTCTGAGCAGATTGTGAACGCATAGCAACAAGTTGTGGCAATTTTTCCGAGAGATGCCCCTTATCTTGCAAGAATGAGGGAAAATGCACAAAATGAAATCCAGTGCCGGCACTGATATGGCGGCGGGGTTTCAGGTACGTCAGACGGGCAGAGTCAGCCTTAGCTTGATGTTACGTCGATAATGGTTATCGGCCGTAGTGCTTAGTCTCGCACAGAGACAAGGGAGGAGACAAACCATGCTGCAGATTAACATGGCTGATGTCGTCAACGTCATAAAGTCACTGGTGCCTTATTTGGTGGTCATCGGTGCGCTTTTTGTCGCTGCGATCATCATCAGTGTTGCCGTCAACAAGAAGACGGTAAAAAATGAAGGTACACGCAAGTTGGTACGCAGTGAGACATGGCTGGTGGCGTTGATCGCCATCGTTGCCGCTGTTTCCGCCATGATGAGCGGACCGCTGTCCACATTGCTGAACAACGCAACGGCCAAGAAGTATGAGCTGCAAAGCTCAACGGTAAGCCGTGCGAATAAGCTTGCTGAGGACATCCAGGATGAGTCGGTCGTCATGCTGCAGAACGATGACTCCAACTTGCCGCTGGCTTCAAAAAAGGTCAATGTTTTCGGTTGGGGTTCAACAAACCCTGTATATGGCGGTACTGGATCGGGTTCCATGTCAAAGCAATATCCCATGGTCTCCATGCTGGAAGGTATGAAGAATGCCGGCCTGACTACGAACGCACGGTTGACGAAGCTGTATACGGACTACCGCAAGGACCGCCCGGATGTTTCTATGTTTAAGCAGGACTGGACGTTGCCTGAACTGCCTGCCAAGAATTACACTCCTGCGGTCATGAATCAGGCTAAGAGCTTTTCGGATCAGGCGGTGGTAGTAATTTCCCGTATCGGTGGCGAAGGTGCGGATTTGCCTCGCAACATGAAAGCCAAAGACGTCACGTATAAGGATAACTCCAAGGATTATCCTGATTTTCAAGAAGGTCAGTCCCTTCTGCAGATCGACAAGACCGAGCAAGATATGCTGGACACCGTCACCAAGAACTTCGAGAATGTGACGCTTGTCTACAACGGTGCGAACACATTGCAATTTGATTTCCTTAACAAATACCCTCAGATCAAGTCGGTGCTTTGGTGTCCGCCTGCAGGTCAGACAGGTTTCACTTCATTGGGGAAGGTCCTTGCGGGGTCCATCAATCCTTCGGGCAAGACATCCGACACGTTCCTCACTGATTTGAAGAAAGGCAACACCTACAATAACTCTGGCGATTTCAAATACGACAATGTTGAAGAATTCAAGCAGATGGTCACTGGTTTCACCGGAGAGACGTACCCGGTGAAGCCTACCTTCGTTAATTACACCGAAGGCATCTACATGGGTTACAAGTTCTATGAGACCGCCGCCAAGGAAGGGCTCATCAACTATGCCGACTATGTGAAGTATCCCTTTGGATATGGATTGAGCTACACCAAGTTCAACCAAAAGATGGGCGAGGTGTCCCGCAAAGATGGTCGAATTTCCTTCGATGTCATGGTGACGAACACTGGTACCAAGGCCGGCAAGGACACTGTGGAAGTCTATTATAACCCGCCTTACACCAATGGAGGCATTGAGAAAGCTTCGGCTAATCTTGTAAAGTTTGAGAAGTCCAAGCTTCTCAAGCCGGGTGAAACCCAGGCCGTGAAGGTGTCATTCAAGGAAGACGAAATGGCTTCTTATGATGAAAAAGGAGTGAAATCATATGTGCTTGAAGGCGGTGACTATGATGTTTCAATCAATTCCGATTCCCACACGGTGCTCGATCATAAGAATGTGAGCATTCACTCGACGATCACATACAATTCGAAGTCCAATACGCACAATGGAGACAAAGCTGTGGCGACAAACCGGTTTGACGATGCCAGGGGCGATGTCACTTATCTGTCTCGTGCGAACCATTTCGCAAATTATGAACAGGCCAATGCCGCTCCCTCTAACTTCAGCATGAGCGACAAGGCCAAATCCGAGTTCACCAACCTGGGCAACTACAAGGATAAGATCAAAGAGAGCCCTTCGGACAAGATGCCGACCACAGGCGCGAAGAACAACGTCAAGCTTGCCGATTTGCACGGAAAATCCTACAACGATCCGCAATGGGACAAGCTGCTTGATGAAATGAGCGTCAAGGACATGGACAACCTCATCGCTAATGGTGGTTACGGTACCGTCGCGGTTCCTTCCGTAGGTAAGGTTCAGATGACCGACGCTGATGGTCCGGCCGCGTTGAACAACAACTTCACCAAGGTCGGTTCCATAGGTTTCCCGTCATCGACGTCAGTTGCATGCACTTGGAACAAGGAGTTGGCGACCAAGTTCGGCGAACTCATAGGTGATATGGCGCACGATATGAACGTTGGAGGCTGGTACGCACCCTCGCAGGACATTCACCGCAGTCCGTTCTCCGGCCGTAACTTCGAGTATTTCTCTGAGGACGCCACGCTGTCCGGCACTATTGCCGCTGGTCAGATTGCCGGAGCGGAATCCAAGGGTGTGTATGCGTTCATGAAGCACTTCGCCTTGAACGATCAGGAAACCAACCGTATGAACATGCTGTGCACCTGGGCTGACGAGCAGGCCATAAGAGAGATTTACCTCAAGTCTTTCGAGATGAGCGTCAAGCAAGGGCACGCTTCGGCGGCCATGAGTGCATTCAACTACATAGGGCCTACTTGGTGTGGAGCTAATCCGGCTCTGCTTAAGAGCGTGTTGCGCGATGAATGGGGCTTCAAAGGCTTCGTCCTCACCGATTACTTCTCGGGGGCCGGCTTCATGAACGCCGATCAGGCTATTCGTGCGGGCAACGATGCCATGCTTGCCACTACAAAGACGAGCAATCATGTGAATGGCGAGTCGGCATCGACGGTTTTGGCGATGCGCCAGGCTTCAAAGAACATACTCTATGCGGCTGCGAACAGCTGGCTTTATGAGCATGGTGAGCCAAAGGCGGCAGTTCCTATCTGGAGGACCGCGATGTATGTTCTGTGGGTCCTTGCGGCGCTTCTCTTCGTTCTGCTCGAGTATGTTGCCATACGTCGTTTCATGCGGCGCCGTAAGGCAAGTAAAGTAGAGGCTGAAGCCAACGCAACGATCCAACCTGTTGGAGTGAATGAAAGCGTGGTATCGCAATCCGATTCGTCAGTACCACGGCGGTGAGGTTGCTCGATTCTAAGTGCTCGCCTATTTGAAGTTGAGCATGATGATGTACATGTGGGCGGTATACGGCTTCAGGGCCGCTGCCGCCCACTTTGCTGTCTTGAAGAAGCATTGTCCATTGTTTGTCATAGTGATCAATGTTGAGCTGTCGGTTGGGGTGGTATCTGGAAAAAATAAGGGATGCCTGATACTGGGAGACGAAGGTTTTTGGTCATTTTGGGTAAATTCTATAGATTTGTTGGATTTACTGGTCGGTCTCGTCAGGTTATGCATCAATTGATGCAGATTGGGGTTTTCCGAAGGGCTTCAAGTGCTTGAACCTGATTGCCTTGAATGAAGGCGGATTCCCGGATTGTTCAAGGCAGGCGGTCCGGAGACGTCTGAACGAATGAGCAAAACTTCCCAAGGAGGAGAACCAGATGCTCGGAATCAATATGGATGACGTCATCGCCGTCATCAAATCGATACGGGTGGAATTGATAGTGGTGGTGCTGGCATTGTTGCTTGCATTGGTCATCACTGTTGCCATCAATAAACATACTGTGTCCAATCGCAATGTGCGCAAGCTGACGCATTCGACGACCTGGGTCGTTGCGGCCGTGGCCATTGTGGCGGCCGTATCCACCATGCTGTCTGGTCCGTTGAGCAGTATGATCACGATGACGACTGCGCAGAAGCAGCATCTGTCGCAGCAAAGTATAGACAACACCAATAAATTGGCCGTCGAAATCGAGCGTGAGGGCATCACCATGCTCCAGAACAACAACCATATGCTGCCGTTGCGTACTTCGGGCGCTACCAGGAATCTGAATGTGTTCGGTTGGGCTTCCACCAATCCGGTCTACGGAGGTACCGGTTCAGGTGCTTTGGATACCACCTATCCGACGACTTCGCTGCTTGACAGCCTTCATCAAGCGGGGTACAGGACGAACACCGACCTGTCCAAGTTCTACACGGACTATTCCACTAAGCGCGGAGCCATCGAGGTGACAAAGGCTGATTGGACTCTGCCGGAACCTCCTGCAGCGCAATACTCCGATTCTCTTATGAGAGGTGCCAAGAAGTTCTCGAGCACCGCCATGGTCGTCATTTCGCGAATCGGCGGTGAAGGTACTGACCTCCCTACCGATATGAACGCCAAAAACATCACATACAAGAACAATTCCAAACAATATGCCGATTTCACCAAGGGCCAGCATTATTTGGAGCTTGATAAGAGCGAACACGACATGGTCGATCTCGTGGCCAAGAATTTTGAGAACGTCGTCCTCGTTTACAATGGCGCCAACGCCTTCAATCTGAGTTTCCTGCGCCAATACCCGCAGATAAAGTCAGCTCTTTGGGTGCCGCATCCCGGACAGGCCGGATTCAAGGCTTTGGGAGAAGTGCTTAATGGCTCGGTAAATCCCTCCGGCAAGACTTCGGACACGTTCCTTTATGATCTCAAAAACACTCCATCCTGGAACAATTTCGGAGATTTTGCCTACAACAACGTGAAGGAATTCGAGATCCAGTCCGCGAGAGGCCTCCGCTCGCCACGTTTCGTCAACTATGTCGAAGGCATCTACGTGGGCTATCGTTATTATGAGAGCGCAGCCGACGAAGGGGCAATCAATTACGACGATGTGGTTCAGTATCCCTTCGGCTATGGTCTGAGCTATACCAATTTCACTCAGCGGATGGGCGACATCAGCCGTTCGGGTGACAAGGTGTCGTTCGACGTGACCGTGACGAATTCGGGCAGCAGACCAGGCAAGGATGTGGTGGAGACGTATTCGACCCCTCCCTACACCGATGGTGGAGTGGAGAAGGCCACGGCCAATCTTGTGGCGTTCGACAAGACGAAGGAGCTTAAGCCCGGAGAGTCACAGAATATCCATGTCACGTTCAACACCGCCGACCTGGCTTCCTACGACTACCGCGGGGCAAAGTCCTATGTGCTCGACGCAGGTGACTATGGCATTTCCATTCGTTCCGACAGTCACCATGTCATAGCTTCTAGGAACCTGAGCGTCGCCCAGGCTGTCACGTACGACAAGGCGTCGAACACACATGATGGTGATAAGGTCGCGGCCACCAACCGCTTCGATGATGTGGCCGGCAACGTCACTTACCTCAGCCGTGCGAACAGGTTCGAAAACGAAAGGACGTCCACTGCTGCGCCTTCAGATTACGCCATGCCGGACAAGGTGAAGAGGACGTTCTACAACAACGGCAATTACGATCCGAAGAAGTTCGACAAGCCTGGCGACAAGATGCCGACGACCGATGCGAAGAACGGCATCCGACTCGCGCAGATGCGTGGCAAGTCCTATAACGACCCGATGTGGGACAAACTGCTTGACCAGCTGAGCATCAAGGAGATGGACGGCCTGATCGCCAACGGCGGCTATCAGAACGCTGCTGTGCCTTCAATCGGCAAGCCCAGGATGTCCGATGTGGACGGTCCGGCCGCTCTGAAGGACAACTTCACGGGAGTCGGGTCCATTGGTCTGCCCTCAAACGTGACGGTGGCGTGCACCTGGAACAAGGACATCGCCAGGAGGTTCGGTGACGCTATTGGCCGCATGGCTAGGGACATGCATATTTCAGGTTGGTATGCTCCTTCGGTCAACATCCACCGCTCGCCGTTCGGTGGGCGTAACTTCGAGTACTTCTCGGAAGATCCATTGCTCACCGGCGACATGGCAGCCGGCCAGGTGCTGGGTGCCGCCAAGCATGGCATCTACAGCTTCACCAAGCATTTCGCCCTCAATGAGCAGGAAGTGCAACGAAACGGACAATTGTGCACATGGTCGAATGAACAGGCTATGCGCGAGATCTACCTCAAGCCGTTCGAGATCGTCGTCAAGGCGTCTCTAGGCACGCCGCAGGCGATCATGGGGTCGTTCAATTACGTGGGCAACACCTATGCCAGCGGACTGAACAGCCTCAACGAGACGGTGCTGCGCAAGGAATGGGGTTTCCGTGGATTCATCGTCACGGACTACTTCTCGGGTCCCAACTATGGCTACCAGAACGCCGATCAACTGATCCGCGGCGGCACTGATGTGATGCTGGCCTCCACGCAGACGACCAACCACGTTACTGACCTGAGTGCCACCTCGGTGATCCAGATGCGTAGGGCGGCCAAGAACGTGCTGTACACGACCGTGAACAGCTGGATGTTCGAACATGGTGAACCTAGGGCGCAGACACCGACATGGAAGAAAGCCATGTATGTAGTTTGGGTGGTTGTCGCTGTGGTTTTGGTGGCGCTTGAAGCATTGGCCATACGTCGCTTTGCCCGGCGACGCAAAGAAGCCAGGAATGCGTTCGAATCCCGGTCACGGTGCTGAAGAGAGGGGCTTGGAGTCGGCTAAGTTTTGTGTGAACGAATGCAAGCTCCAGGCCCGTCGCTGCCGGCATTAACGTGAGGTGAAGCCGATCTAAGCCAACTGGGCAGTCAGGTTGGAATAGGAAGTGCTAAACGTTGGGGGCGCACCCATTCGTGCGTGTGAACCGACAAATTGCGCAGCTGCTTGGGAATATGCGTTTCTAGGCTGGTTAAATGAATGATAAATAGGTATGCGGTGCCATGGTGATGGTCTGTCTGTGGCCTTGATTGGCACCGCCTTGTTGTGACGACAAGCACAAAGGAGAGCGATGGGCGACGAAAAGACTATGAGGCTTGAGGATTTGTCGGTTGCACAGAAGGCGGCGTTGCTTTCCGGAGCATCTGAATGGGATTCTCGTGGTAGTAAGAAGGCCGACATTCCGAGCTTCGTGATGAGTGACGGGCCCCATGGCGTTCGTCGTCAGCTTGGATCAGGGGATCACTTGGGCCTGGGCAGCTCAAAGCCCGCCACATGTTTCCCGACTGCTGGAACGGTGGCGAATTCATGGGACCCTGCTTTGGCGGAGGCAATGGGAGAGGCCTTGGGGCGGGAGGCTCACGACCTTGATGTCAATGTTCTTCTCGGACCGGGTATGAACATCAAGCGCAATCCGCTTTGCGGCCGTAATTTCGAGTATTACTCGGAGGATCCCCAAGTGGCCGGACACATGGCCGCAGGTCTGATCAAGGGAGTGCAAAGCAACGGGGTAGCTTCCTGCCCCAAGCATTTCGCCGTGAACAGCCAGGAATTGCGTCGTCAGGCTTCCAATTCGGTTGTTGATGAACGAACCTTGCGAGAGCTTTACCTCACCGCCTTCGAAATCGCCGTACGTACGGCACGTCCGTGGGCAATCATGAGTTCCTACAACGAAGTCAATGGTGTTTACGCCCATGAGAACAAAAAACTTCTCACCGAAATTCTCCGTGATGAATGGGGATTTGACGGCGCCGTCATTTCCGATTGGGGCGGTTCGAATTCGGCGGTGGCTGCGGTGAAGGCCGGAGCTTCGTTGGAGATGCCTTCGCCAGGGTACACTTCCGTCCGTGAACTTGTCGCGGCCGTGCAAAGTGGTGATCTTTCCGAGGCTGATCTCACCGCACGTGCTGCCGAAGTCGCGAAGGTCGCGAAGCGTGCGCATGTCGATGGTGTTGGGCGTGATGACCTCCTGAGTGACGACATCATCAAGAAGCACCACGATGTCGCACGTCGTGTGGCCGAGGAATCCATCGTATTGTTGAAAAACGACCACGACGTTCTCCCACTCGCTTCTGGCACCAGGGTCGCGGTGGTTGGGGATATGGCACGAACGGCGAGATACCAAGGTTCTGGTTCCTCCAAAATCAATGCCACGAAAGTGGAGAATCTGCTTGACGAGCTGGACAAGGCGGATAGCGGCGTTGAGGTGTCGGGTTTTGCGCAAGGATATGATAGGCAAGGTGCGACGGATCAGGGTCTTATCGATGAGGCGGTGGCCCTTGTTTCATCCGCTGCCACTGATGTGGCAGTCGCTGTGGTAGGTCTTGATGAACGGAGCGAGTCCGAAGGCCTCGACCGCACTACAATGGCGATTCCGAAGCCTCAGAACGACCTTGTCAATGCCTTGGCGGCTACCGGAAAACCAATTGTGGTAGTGCTTGTGGCCGGTGCGCCTGTCGAGCTGCCGTGGTTTGACGGTATCGATGCCATGCTTTACATTGGGCTTTCTGGTCAAGCTGGCGCTTCGGCGACAAGCCGCGTGCTTTGCGGCAAGGTCAACCCTTCCGGACATCTTGCCGAGACCTGGCCTTTGAAGTACGAGGACTGCCCGAGTTCGCAGTGGTATCCCGCTTCCGGCCGCGATTCCATCTACCGCGAAGGTCCCTTTGTCGGATATCGATACTATGAGACGGTCGGGGTTCCAGTCCGTTTTCCCTTCGGATTCGGATTGAGCTACAGCGATTTCAGCTTGGCTGATCTTGCTCTTGACAGGCAGGGTGCTGCGTTCGTCGTAACCAACGAGTCCGATACACCAGGAAGTGCTGTGGTTCAGCTGTATGTTCATGGACCTAGAAACGGTGTGCTCAGGCCGGAGCGCGAGCTTAAAGGTTTTATCAAAGTGGCACTCGCGGCGCATGAGAGCAAAAAGGTCCGCATCGATTTCGACGAGACCACGTTCCGTCATTTCGATATCGATGAGGGGCGTTGGGGAATCCAATCAGGGGATTGGACCGTTCTTGTCGGGACAGATGTGGAGCATCTGCCTCTGAACGGACAGATTTCGATTGACGGCGACGACATATCCCGGCCCGTCGATCCGGCGTTCGGCCACTATCTCAAGGGCGACGTGAAGCATGTCACCGATGCCGAGGTGGCCCAGCTCTTCGGTCATACCGTCACGGCTGCCGTTGAGCCTACGGTGTTCGGCGCGAACGACCCCATTTCGTCATGGGTGCGTTCACCTGGCTGGACTGCACGTACCGTGGCCAGGTTCCTGAAAAAACGTGAGTTGAAGGTACGTGAGAAAACGGGTTCTCCTGACTTGAATACGCTTTTCATCCTCAACATGCCGCCTCGTGCCATGTGCAAGATGACCCAAGGGATGGTGGATCAGGATATGGTCAAGGCCGTGGTCGCCATCGCGAATGGGCATACCTTCAGAGGAATCGTCTCCCTCATTGCCGGATTCTTCCGTGGCAGGGGAGCGGAGCGACGTATGGCCAAGGAACTCGCTGACATGTGACCTATGTGCTTCCAACGTCCTTCGTGGTGACGACCGAACGATGCAATGAATGCAATAACGATGATAAGAATGGAGCGAAAATGAACGACCAACTCAACGATGATGAAAACAAGACCAGTGAGCCGACGGTGTCTACGGCCGGTACAGGTGGCGTGATGGGGACCATCCGTCTTTGGATTGATAAATATCCGAATCTTTGGGAATTCATCAAATTCAATGTACTTTCCAATATCTCGACAATCACCCGCTTCGTGTTCGTCTGGATATTCACTGCCGTGTTCGTCTCGGCCATGCATATGACCCAGCCGTTCAGCTTTCTCATTTTCAATTACAAGGATCCCCAGACCAATGGCTTAGGTGGATTCCTCACGTTCCTTATTGCAGAGATCGCTGCTCAGGCCGTCAACTTTGTCGTCCAGATGAAGTGGGTGTTCAAATCGGATTCCAGCTTCAAAGATGCTGCTTGGAAATATGTCATCCTCGCGGTCATCATCGTGGTGTGCAACCTCGTATTGCCTGGGTACATCACCAAGGTCTGCACCGGTTGGGGCTGGAACAACGCCATCTCCTCGACGATCTCGTCCGTTGTGAACACGCTTTTGGCGGTCATCATCAGCTATCCTCTTCTTAAATGGTGGATCATGCCGAAGAATAGCAAGTGATTGTCTTCTCAATGCCGTTGGTGTTCCGCCGGGCACTTCTAGAGCCCGGTTTTGAAATCACACAATGGTAAAAGCCAAACATAATATTGGGCGAAACATATCCTCGCGTTTTCGTTTCCGTATCCGGGATGAGCGGATGGTCGGCAGCATCGTCACGGCGTAGATCTGGGATTGGCGCTTGATTGGTGTGGGGTCGCGTCAACGCTTAATGGCGTAGGAGTGCGGGACTGTGGGTTGTGCGCGATTGCACAGCAGGCTTATTGGTTATTGGTCCTTGTCTCTCAGAACGGTTCGCTGCGGTCACAAGCTGGTCTGGGCCGTGTCCTGTGAGATCCATGGCCATGCACGGGGGATATGGACTGTTGTGGATTTCTTGGCTGTTTGTGCGATTTTCTATGGGAAACCTTGCCACAATCCTGGTGCGTTGTTTTAGCGGCGATCCAGGATTTCGGCCCATTCGTAAACTCGCCGGAAAGCATCGGTGCCAGGCCTTGATGACTCCTAGGTTGTGATTTGAGACTTGATCCCAACGCAGTCGTCATGGTTTTCTGGGCAGCAGTATCGTCACGGTGAACCAGTGGTTTTCCGCTTTGATGCTCATGCTGCCGCCATATTGCTGAGCGATGTGGCGAATCGATTTGACGCCGAAACCGTGGGAATGCTCATCGGTCTTCGTTGTGCGCAGATTGCCGCTCTCATCCTTTTTCAGTAACGAATCGTAATAGTTCTCCATCCGGATCACGGTTATATCGTTGTGTGCGTACAACGCCAACCTGATGAGCCGCCGTTGTGGATCCTCCAACTTCGCGGTAGCCTCGATTGCGTTGTCAAGCCCGTTGCCGAAGAGCGTCGCGATGTCCATCGAACTCATCGAATCCAGCAGTTTACCGTCCGCCACTGCCGTGAGTGTGATTGAATGACGTTGGCAGGTCTTCATCTTGGTGGTGAGAATGACATCAAGCACGGGGTTGCCGGTGTGTTGTTGCGCGCTGAGGGCGCTGACCGAGTTTTGCAGCTGTTCGAACCCCGCCGCTGCATGGTTTGGGTCAACTTCGGCGCGTAAAGCCATGATCTGGTGTTTAAGGTCATGTGCCATGCGGCCTAGTGATTCCACGTTTTCGCGAGACTGTAAGTATTCCTGATGTTCGCTGATGAGTTTCTGGTCGATGGAAGCCAGTTCCGTGCTTGCCTTGAGTGCCCGTAACTGTTCCTGTTGAGCGTACAGTATGGTATATCCGCACAGGTCCACAAGCGTTCGGATATAGAACACTTCCTGCCCTACTGTACCGGAAAAGGGCGTGTTGGTTGAGACGAAACTGAGGTTGCTCATGGCGAAGGTCGCCACGGTGATGGCTATCGTGCCGACTGTGGCGGATAGCGTGGGTAAAAATGTTTCAGTGTTGCTGAAATTTCGGCGTTCGATGGCCCATGCAATGGTGAAGCAAACAAGGTACACCAACAGCAGAAGGGCGTTATTGAATCCTGGAATGCTGTAGTCTTTCATGTCCGTACCGGCGAATGTCGCTATCTGCCAGTGCAGTGACGCGACGAGTTCGGCCAGGACGAAGGCACGCGCTGTGATATACAGTGATTCGCGTTTTGAGATTCCCGACCCTGCCATGATGATGGCGAACATCGATGCGAAGGCGAGCAGCATACCGAAGATCCAGAAGAACAGAGGGGCGATGCCATCAAGGTATTGTATGGCGATCATCAGCGCCAGCCCGAACGCCGCCGTCAGCATGGTGCGGCGTATTGACACTCGACGGTGAATGACGAGCAGGTAGACGATGCAAGCCGCCCACTCGCTTATCGCAGTGAACACACGAGGTATGTCGGGCAATGCGTTGGTGATGGTGCCGTTCATAGCGCACTGCCATTGATGTAGTCGCTCAGAGCGGTGGTGAACGCCTTTTTGCGAGGTCGGCTGATCCGCAGACGTTCGCCGTTGCTCATAACGCAGTCCTGCCCATCGATTCCGGCGACGTGCTGCAGATTGACCAGATAGCAGGAATTGGAACGGAAGAAGCCGTGTTCGGCCAGCTGAGCTTCGAGTTTCTTTAGGGTGGAGGTTATGGACACCTTGCCTCCGTTCGTATGGATGATGATGGTGTGCCGGATCGACTCTATATAGAGTATGTCACGCAATTCAAGACGAATCTGTCTGGTTCCCGTCTCCAGAAGAATGGACCTGTTCTCATTGCTCCTCGCCTGTTCGATCGAACGCGCCATCTCCTGGCTGAAAGCGAAGTAGGGAACCGGCTTGAGTAAATAGGAAAGCGCCTGCACTTCGTAGCCGTTGATGGCGTACTGCGAAGCCGCGGTAATGAAGACGATGACGACGCTTTTGTCGACGGTGCGGATGCGTCTGGCTGCCTCCATTCCATCCATATGCTTCATTTCGATGTCCATGAGGATGATGTCATATTCCGAATGGTAATTGTCAGCGATCTTCTCGCCGTCGTTGAAGGCGGATATCATGAAATCCTGCCCGTTCTCACTCTGGTAGCGTTGTAGATAGTCGAGAATCAGCGTGCAGGCTCCTGGATCGTCTTCCACCACCGCAATTCTGAGAGCGCCCATGCATCACTGCCCTTTCACTGATGTACGTCATTATGTATGAACTATCATAAACCATGATACTGTGGTTTCCTTGGTTCCTGTGAAGCATTTCGCTGCGTGTGAGGTCGGTGGCGGTTTCCATCGATGATGGCCTGTGCAATGATTCTGGAAACCGATGATGTGCATGGCGATGCAAGAGCGGCCGCATATCCGGTGCAGGTATAGTCCGGGAAACACCGACGAGCGTCAAGCGTATGTGGCCGCGAATCTGACGTAGATGTCGGATGGCGTCCATGACGTTGATTTCGAGTGTTCACGAAATTTACACGAGAAGTGTGCAATACATGTGCACGGTGGTCAGTCTCTGTTCTGTGGTGACCTCACAATGCGAATATTTGGCCTAGTGAATGATGAAGGACGTATCTTATATCGTTGTGAAGCGTTTTTGTCGAACTGCCGCGACGGGCCTCGAACGTGTAGGAGTGCGGAGGTGTTCCGTGGATGCCGGGAATCGGGTGCATGTCGTATGGCGGCGTTTGCGCCATGCCGGGCAAACGCCGCCATATACTGCAAATACATGCTGGAAAGTGGTCGTCCGTAAAGCCGGGCCATGTCGTTAAGTACTTCCCGTGGAAGGGGCGATGGTGGAAAGACTGGTACTGTGCCGAGGGCTCACGATCAAGAAGCGACTGATTCCTGGTCTGTCGCTTCGAGACTTTAGGCTGGTGACTATGGATACGAAAATAATGGTCGCTGTTCTGGTCTTGGTGCTTGTCGCAGCGGTTCTCATCGTCGCAGGAATATTAGTCGAGAGTGCGCACAAACGCAAGAACGTCGGGCAAACTGACTTAGATACGCGCGACAGCTCAGTCGGCCGGTCAGCGGGTCCGGGTTCGGTGGGGTCAGGTGCGGAGGATTACTCCCGATTGGATTCCGGAGATGTTGCAAAAGCCGGGGGTTTGAATGGTGCTGGTCAGGATGGTGGTGGCGCCGAAGGTTCTTCGGATGTGGTGCGGCCCCAAACCGGCTCTGTTTCCGGCGTAGAAGGTGCCTTGGACTCTCCGGAATCCTCGGATTCCCGCATCACGAGGCTTAAGTCACGCCTGAGCAAATCCTCGAACCCCTTCGGCCGCGTGCTGTTCAACATCCTGGCCAAGGACAAGCTCTCGGAGTCGGATTGGGAGGATGTGGAAGACACCCTGCTGCTTGCCGATGTCGGCGGCGAGGCGAGTGAGAACCTCGTCGAGGGATTGCGCAGCGATGCGCGAGTGGTCGGCACCTCCGAAGCGAAGGATGTGCGCGAGGCCCTGCGTTCGAGGCTTGTCGAACAGGTGAACTCCCAAAGCGACCGTGCGCTCAACGCCGAAAAACCCGGGGCATCCCGTCCCAGCGTCATCATCATGGTCGGCGTCAACGGTACCGGCAAGACGACTACCGCCGGCAAGCTCGCCCGTCTTTTCGTGGCCGAAGGCAAGTCGGTCATGCTGGCTGCGGCCGATACGTTCCGTGCGGCGGCTGCCGATCAGCTGGAGACGTGGGGCAGCAAGGTAGGGGTCCCTGTGGTCCGCGCCCAGAAGGACGGCGCTGATCCGGCATCGGTCGCGTTTGAGGCTTCAAAGCAGGCCAAGGAGAAGGACGTCGATGTGCTTATCATCGACACCGCGGGCCGTCTGCAGAACAAGTCGAATCTTATGGACGAGCTGGGCAAGATCCGCCGGGTCACCGAAAAGAACCTGCCCGTCAGCGAGGTGTTGTTGGTGCTTGACGCCACCACGGGGCAGAACGGCATGACCCAGGCTAAGGTGTTCGCCGACGCGATCGGCATCACCGGCGTGGTGCTTTCCAAGCTCGACGGGTCCGCTAAGGGCGGCATCGTGATTTCGGTGCAGAACGAGCTTGGGGTGCCGGTCAAATTGGTCGGTCTTGGTGAAGGGCCGGATGATTTGGCGCCATTCGACGCCGAGAGTTTCGTGGACGGCATTCTGGCCTGAGTGCGGCGTATGGTGGGACTCCCGGTCCGGAGTCCAATTGAGACATCGTATGCATGCTCCTGCTCCCCATTTATGCAGGAAGTTTTCTACGATGCAATCTTCCCCTTTGAATGACGCTCTGTATTTGAGTCTTCATGCGATTTTATAACGTAGGTCGTGCACAGCGGGCGTGTCCGTTCTGAGTGTCTGCTCTGAGTGTACGGGCCGGGCATGCAGAGGGGCACATGGCGTGTCCTCCACCTTGTTTGTTTATATATATTATATTCGATATATGCCGTGATCGTGTGGACGATGTGGTGATGGGAGGCTGCGGTGACCGGGAAACGTGTGATAGCACCAAGGAAGGTGGAGTTTGCCGACTTCTCCGTAAGATACGGGAAGCGTACGGTCCTGGACGTGCCTTCCGGCGGGTTCGACCTCAGCGGCCAGACCATCGGTCTTTTCGGGCCCAATGGTGCAGGCAAGACAACGATGATGCGTTCGATGGTGGGTCTCATCAACCGTTTTTCCGGTACGCTGAGTGCGCCCGATCTCGACTCCATTTCATATGTTCCCGATGTTCCGTATCTGTACCGGTTCTTGAATATCGGTGAGTGCATCAGGCTTTTCGTCTCCCGATATGCGGATTTCGATTCCGACAAGGCCGAACGTCTTGTCAACCACTTGGGGCTGCCGTTGGACCGTCCGCTGGGCTCGTTCTCGAAAGGCCAGTCCGAGCAGCTGCATCTGGTGCTGAGTTTTTCGCGCGATTGTAGCCTGTATGTACTTGACGAACCGCTTGCGGCCGTGGACCCGTATACCCGAGACGAGCTGCTTTCGGTGATCAAGCAATCGGCCGGTAAGGATTCCACCATTGTGATGAGTACACATATCATCTCCGAAGTGGATTCGATGTTTACGCACGTCATCATGATCAACGACGGGCGGATAGTGGCGAATGATTCCGTGGAGCGATTCAAGAAGGACTCCGGGTCGCTGGAACAGGCTTTCAAGGACAGGATGGCGAGGCGATGAAAACACGATCATGGTCGGGTATGTTTTTGCACGAAGTCGCAATTCAGATGCGCAGGTATCTGTATGTCAGCGTGACGGCGTTGATTGTATTGGTGGCTTGCGACGTATCCAGCATCCTGCTGGAAAAGAAGATGGTTGCCATGGAACTAATTTTGCTGATTCGTACGGTGGCTTGGTTTCTCGTGGTATGCTACCTTGCATTTGAGTTGTTCCACTACGGCAATGGGGAGAATGACTATCAATCGTTCACCATGCCGGGCAAGAAGGCGAACGGACTGGTGGTGAGAGCCGTGACGTTTTTCTGTATCCTGTTCGTCTACACCATCGTTGAAAGTCCTTTGCTGATTCATACGTTGTCCACGAGACTTAGTCATGCCGATATGTTCAAAGTCGTGTTGTTTGACAGGCTGTCACGGACCGCAGGGATAGCGGCGTTCATACTGATCTTTATGGTGTGCTCGTATGTGTCCTTCATTTCCAGCAATGTCGTCTTTTCCGCTATCATCGCAGTCGGTGTATATCTCATCGTAAGCATTGCGCAGGGGTGCGCCATCCTCATGCCGAAGTTGTTGCACAAGACCGGTATGGATTGGGCGTTCGGCGTCAACTTTTCATTCATCGGCAGCAGCCAGTTCGTTAACATCATACCTGTGATGGTATGGAGTAAGGGGAAAGCGGATGGCGCGTTGGCACTGAGCACGGTGTCCATTCCCACGTTGGTTATTAATGTTGCAACAATGGTCGTCTTCTACCTCATATGGAGAATAGTCAGTTCGCGCGTATCGGTGAACTATATCAAATAGGAGCGGATTGCCGACACCTGTGAGGACGACTGCGAGTGTGTTCGGGTGCGGTGTTGGGAAGGCCGGATACGCGTATCGCAGCGGTTCATATGACGGATGTCGGCGTGTGTCGAATGCATGTTTCGTTTTGAGTCAACCGCCGCCGGACGAAATGTCGCCGACGAATTCGACTTGAGTCGGTGAGGGACGGATGAGGTGTGCACCGGCTTGGACCGATTGCCGCTGTCGTCGATTGCCACTGGTTTCATCCTTGCTTCCCTTGCGCCGGTTCTTTGCTCGATGAACTTCATGGTCTACGGCTGGTGAGGGACGTGCGGATACACGTTGACGATCCGTATCCGCACGCCCTGCGGAACTCGGGGATTGGACTGGCGTGAAGACCTGCCTACTTCGCCAGTCCTGAGGCGCGCAGCGCTTCGAAACCACCCTTAAGGTCGGCGATGATGTCGTCGATGTGTTCGGTGCCGATGGACAGGCGGATGGTTCCCTCGTGGATGCCCTGGTCTTCAAGCTCCTCGGTCGTCTCCTGCGAGTGTGTGGTGGAGGCGGGATGGATCACGAGGCTCTTGACGTCTGCCACGTTGGCAAGCAGGCTGAACAGGTGCAGGTTGTCTATGAAGACGCGTGCCGCATCCTTGCCGCCTTTGATGTCGAAGGTGAAGATAGAACCGGCGCCGTTGGGGAAATACCTCTCGTACAACTCGTGATCCGACCGTCCCTCGATTGAGGGGTGTGAGACGGACTGCACCTCGGGTACGCTTTGAAGGTATTCGACGACCTTCAGGGCGTTGCTCACATGCTTGTCGACTCGTAGCGAAAGTGTTTCGGTTCCTTGCAGCAGCAGGAACGCCGCGAATGGGCTGATGCAGGCACCGGTGTCACGCAGGAGGATGGCCCGGGCACGGGTGACGAACGCGGTGCCGCCAAGCGCTTCATAGAAATTCATGCCGTGATAGGACGGGTCGGCCTCGGTGAGCGTGGGGAAGCGGCCTGGCACTTCGGCCCAATCGAACCGGCCGCCTTCCGCTATGATTCCTCCGAGGGCCGTGCCGTGGCCACCGATGAATTTGGTGGCGGATTCAATCACGATGTCTGCGCCGTGCTCCAGCGGGCGGAACAGGTACGGCGTGGCGAAGGTGTTGTCCACGAACACCGGCAGTTTATGGCGGTGTGCTATGCGGGAGATCGCTTCGAAGTCGGGCAGGTCGGCGTTTGGGTTGCCGAAAGTCTCGAAATAGACCAGTTTCGTGTTCGGCTGGATGGCGTCTTCGAAATTCTCGGGATCCGAAGGGTCCACGAACGTGGTCTGTATGCCGTCGCGTACCAAGGTGTGGGCGAAGAGGTTGAACGTACCGCCGTAAATACGTTTTGAAGAGACGATGTGGTCGCCTGCCTGGGTGATGTTGCGCACCGCATATTCTACGGCCGCCGCTCCAGAAGCCACGGCGAGTGCAGCTGTGGCGCCTTCCAGCGCGGCCATGCGTGTTTCCAAGGCGCCTTCCGTCGAGTTGGTGAGTCGTCCGTATATGTTGCCCGGATCCGCCAGACTGAAGCGTGCTTCGGCATGGTCGAAATCATGGAATACGTAGCTGGTGGTGGCGTAGATGGGCACCGCGCGCGAGTCGGTGACCGGATCGGCCTGCTCCTGTCCGGCGTGCAGCTCCAAAGTCTCGAAATGATAGTGTTGGGTGTTGTTGGCTGTGATGTCGTTAATGTCGTTCATGGTTTTTCCTTGCTCAACGTTGTGATGTATGCGGGGACCCGCTCATTGGTGACTCTAACGCTGTGCGGCGTTGTGACGCAAGCAGGTCATTATCGACATTTTCTATTGCCTCTTCAAAACCGTTGCCGTCCGTGCCTTGCATAGGAATAAGCGCTGCAGTAGTTGGGCGGGCAAGTGCATCGCGCAGCTCGGGTGTGTTTCAGAGGTACCTTTCTCAAAACCTTGTTCCTTATTCGTGCGCATAAGATGGCGCAGGTCTTCGTCATGCAGACGATATCGTTGGTGCGTGGGTTTTGCCGGTGCGCTTCTGCGGGTAAAGTGGTACGCATGCCCATGAGTCCAGAAGTCATTGCCAATCCCAAATCCGAGCGTGTGCGCCGCGTTGCGGGGCTCGATCGCCCCCAGCAACGCAGGAAGAGCGGCCGATTCCTGGTTGAGGGTCCACAGTCGGTGCGGGAATTGGTCAGATACCGACCGGACGCGGTGGTGGACTGTTACGCCCAGGTCGAGGGTCTGGAAGGATTTTCAAGTCCTACGGTGGCTTCGATTGTGGACGCGGCGCTACGACGGAAGCTGTATGTACACCGCGTCACCGCTGAAGTGATGCATAAGATGAGCACTGATTCCCAAGGGATCGTTGCGGTTGCCTCCATGGAGACCATGCGGTTCGCTGCGCCGTGTCTTGCCGGTGCCGGTGAGGTGCGCGATGGTGGTGCCTCGCCTTTGGTTGCGGCCTTTTGGCAGGTTCGGGATCCAGGCAACGCCGGCACGGTGATTCGTGCGGCCGATGCCGCCGGATGCCGTGCTGTGGTGTTCATCGATGACTGCGTCGACAGATTCAACCCGAAAGTGGTGCGTTCCACCGCCGGTTCATTGTTCCATGTACCGGTGCTCACCATGGGCACGGATGAGTTCTTCGCCTGGAGCACCTCAGCGTCCGTCGCGGTGATTGCCGCCGATGTCTACGGCACGCCGCAGGTGAGGCCCGAGTCGTTGGTGGATGTCATCAGAGACGATACAGACTCGTTAATCGCAACGGCGCACGGGAAAACGTCTTCCAATGCTGGTCCCGCCGGCACGGCTGTTCTTTTCGGCAACGAGGCGCGTGGTTTGCCTCAGGAGGTTCTGCGCCGGGTCTCACGTATCGTTTCTATACCGATCTATGGTAAGGCTGAGTCATTGAATTTGGCGACATCCAGCGCGGTCATGCTGTATGCGCTCGCCATGGCACGTTCCTGATCGGTCATGTCGAGTCGTATTGGAAGAATACGAAGCTAGAGAATACCTCGAATTTGGCGGTTTTGAGCACGCTGTCCAGGTGTTTGAACGCAAGCTTCGCAGAAAGGATACTCGTGGCAGAGGATGTGCTGTTCGATGCTGGTACGGTGACCGACGCGGTTGCCGAAGGCATCTATAAGATTAATCGTGCTTCCAATCTTGAAGAGCTGAAGGCGTTGAAAGCGCAGTACACCGGTGCGGGCTCGGCTATGGTCGCGGCGAGCAAGGCCGTGGGTTCGCTTCCCGGTGACCAGAGGAAGGGTGCGGGACAGCTGCTTGGTAAGCTCCGTGCTGATTTTGGCCGTGCCTACGGCATGGTGGAAAGCCAACTCAAGGCGGATGAGGAGGCGGCCCGGTTCGCCGACGAAACGGTGGACATGACCCTGCCTGTACGCCGCAAGCCCTTGGGAGCGCGTCATCCCTTGCCTAAACTGCTGGAGGATGTTGAGGATTTCTTCGTCTCCATGGGTTGGACCATTTCCTCAGGGCCTGAGGTGGAGAGCGAGTGGTATGACTTCGATGCCCTCAATTTTGGTCCGGATCATCCGGCGCGTCAAATGCAGGACACATTCTACGTCAAGGGAAACCAAGCCAGGGACGCCGCAGGGTTCGTCGGTTCCAACATGGTGCTGCGTACGCAGACTTCCTCCGACCAGGTCCGTGCGCTCATCTCCAAAGGCGTGCCCCTGTACATCGCTTCGCCGGGTCGGGTCTTTCGCACCGATGAGCTTGATGCCACCCACACGCCGGTGTTCCACCAGTGCGAGGCGTTGGCCGTCGATCGGCACCTGACCATGGGTGACCTTAAGGGTGTGCTCGACAAGCTCGCGGTCACCATGTTCGGTCCTGATGCCAAAAGTCGCATCCGTCCCAGCTATTTCCCATTCACCGAGCCGAGTGCCGAGATTGACCTGTGGTTCCCTGACAAGAAAGGCGGGCCTGGCTGGATAGAGTGGGGTGGCTCCGGGATGGTCAATCCGAATGTCCTTAAGTCCGCCGGTCTAGACCCGGATGAATATACCGGCTTTGCGTTCGGCGTGGGCATGGAGCGCACGCTGTTGCTGCGCCATGATATCAACGACATGCACGACCTTGTCGAAGGTGACGTGCGTTTCAGCGACCAATTTGTGATGGGGGAGTGAACGCTCATGCCAATGGTAGATATTGACTGGCTTAAGGATCATGTGGAAGTCCCGGCCGATTTGACTTATGAACGGCTTGCCGCCGATTTGGTGCGTGTAGGTCTTGAGGAGGAGCAGATCCATTCCTCGCAGGTCACCGGGCCGATCGTGGTGGGTTACGTGGTTTCGGCCGAACCCGAGCCGCAGAAGAACGGCAAGACCATCAACTGGTGCAAGGTCGACGTGGGGCCGGAATTCAATGACACCGACGATGATGGCAACAAGGTGCCGCGCGGCATTGTGTGTGGGGCACCGAACATGGCTGCCGGCGAGAAAGTCGTCGTGACTTTGCCTGGGGCGGTACTGCCCGGTGATTTTAAGATAGAGCCGCGCAAGACGTATGGACACATTTCGAATGGCATGTGCGCGTCTGAGCGTGAACTCGGTTTGGGTGATGACCATAATGGCATCATCCTGCTACGCAACTATGGATTCAGTGAAGATGAGTACGAGGCTCTTGAACCAGGCGATGATGCCATGTACCTGCTCCACCTTGATAAGCCCTTGCTGGAGATCAACATCACACCCGACCGAGGCTATGCCTTCTCTTATCGTGGTGTGGCTCGTGAATACCATCACTCCACCGGTGCAGCATATCGCGACCCGGTGTTGGAACTGGATTCGAATGCGCCGCGGGGTGCGGATGAAGCCGCGGTGACATCGAGGTCCGGATCGAGGACGATGCTCCGATTCATGGCGTTCAAGCGTGCGATAGATATTATGCCCGGGCCGTACCGGGGTTTCGACCCCGGGGCCCGTACGCCTAATTGGATGCGCCGCCGCCTGATTCGAGCCGGTATGCGCTCGATTTCGCTTGCGGTCGATGTGACCAACTACGTCATGCTCGATTTGGGCCAGCCCATGCATGCCTATGATCTCGACAAGCTCTCCGGGCCCATTGTGGTGCGTCGTGCCAAGCCCGGTGAAAAGCTGACCACCTTGGATGGTAAGGACCATGATCTGAGCGTCGAAGATCTATTGATTACAGATTCCCCGAATGGCGAGCCAGGTTCCCGCGTTCTTGGCTTGGCTGGCGTCATGGGCGGACTTTATGGCGAAGTGACTGCGGAGACCAAAAACGTGTTGCTTGAATCCGCGCATTTCGATCCAATCTCCATCGCGCGTTCGGCCCGTCGTCATAAGATTCCTTCAGAGGCTTCGCACCGTTTCGAACGCGGAGTGGACAGCGCCCTTCAGCCAGGTGCGGCCGAGATGGCCGCCGAGCTGCTGACGCGTTTCGGTGGGGGGCAGGCTTCCGAGAATCCGGTGGATGTGGATGATACCCGTCCGCGCCAACCCATCGACTTCAGATATTGCGAAGTCGCTCGTCTCACGGGGCTTGACACCGAGGATTCACGAATTCGCGATATCCTTACGGACATCGGATGTTCAGTGCATGAGGAAGGTGATGGCCGTGCCAGCGTGGTGCCGCCCACATGGCGCCCCGATTTGGCGGAGCCGTGTGATTTGGTAGAGGAGGTGGCCAGACTCGTCGGGTATGATGAGATTCCGACGACCGTTCCGCCGGCCCCGGTAAGCGGGGAAGTGGGCCTTACCATGAACCAGCTTCGGGAGCGTCAGGTGGCCGACGAGTTGGCGGAATACGGTTTGACCGAGTCGCTGAGCTATCCGTTCGTGGGACCGGCGGACTTCAAGGCATTCGGCTGCAATCCGGAGGAGATTGAACCGGTCAGCGTCGAGGTGGCCAACCCTCTCGCCGGTGACCGGCCTTATCTGCGCCGGACGATTCTGCCGACGCTTGCGCAGACCGTGCAGCGCAATATCAGGCGTGGTCTGGATAATGTGTCCCTCTACGAACTCGGGCATGTATATCTTTGGGACCCGCAGGCACCCGCTATTCCCTCCCTTCCGGGAGGCAGAAAACCATCCGATGAGCAGTTGAAGGCACTTGATGCCGGGCTTCCCGACCAGCCTCTCCATGTGGCGGCGTTGCTGACGGGCAAGGCAGAGGAGTCCGGGTGGCTCGGTGTGCACAGGGACGTCGATTGGAGCGATGCCGTCGAAGCGATGACCCGCGTCATGGATCGCCTTGGCGCAGATTTTCGTATTGATCAGCCTGAATCCGGCGATGTGCCGGCACAATGGCATCCTGGGCGTGCTGCCCGGGTGCAGGTTGGGGATGAGTTTGTGGGCATGGTCGGTGAGTTGCACCCCCATGTCTGCACGGCGCTGGGGCTTCCGAACCATAGTGCGGCATTCGAGCTGAACCTCACCGGATTGTTTGCACATCTGGACGGCCGGCCCGTTCAGGCCAAACCGATTTCGACGTTCCCGCCCGTAAAGCAGGATCTCGCGTTCACTGTGGATGAGTCCGTAAGTGACGCTAGATTGCAGTCGGTCATCGAGCAGGCAGCAGGCAGTGACCTTGAATCCATCGAGCTTTTCGATGTCTATGCCGGCGGGCAGCTTGGCGAGCATCAGAAGTCATTGGCGTATTCGGTCACCTTCCGTTCTTCCACCAAGACCTTGGCTCAGAGCGATACCGAAGCTTTGCGCGCCCGAATCGCGCAGGCGGCCGAGGGAATCGGCGCACATCTGCGGGCTTGAGCCGGTGATCCGGGTCGGTGTTCGTGGATATAAGGCATCGTAGAGGCGTGTCAAGAACTGCTGCTGAGTTGGTGATGGACACCAAGCCGCCGTGGTTGGCACGCTTTTGCCGTTTTGTGTCATATTTCACAGACCTTGTTTTCGGCTTCAATCCTTGTATCTTGAACACGAGTAAAGCTTTTCGGTGTTTTTTCAGAGAATATTGCCGACACACTCATAAACTATACATATTGTGCAGGTATGCTTAGTACGTTAGAGCTGAAGCGGTGTGTAGATGACTGCGAAACTTCTTTGTTCTGCTGTGAGACGAGGAGAATCGTGTATATGCATTTCGTGGATTAGAGTGAGTATCCTCATTACAGGAAAGCTGAATATATGGTATTCGCTTGAAGTTCTGACGGCAAGTGGATCAAGGAATGGTGAAATGAGCGATTCGGAAACGAAGGGCATGGCTTCACAGCAACAACCGCAGCAGCCTGGAGGCCTCGGGGTTGCCCAGCCTCAGTACGGCCAGTTCAAGGTGCCGGAGTACGGTGCCTTGGCGAGCCAGTTTCCTCCAGATTACAATCCTTACGTGTTCGGAGAACCGGAACCGGATACTAAGAACGACAAGGGGACGGGCAAGGAAAAGTCCTTGACCGCCGCCAATGGGCAGTCTGAAGGTGCTTTCCATGGTCAGAGGCAGAACGGCTTCCCGCCGTTTGCTGGAGGTTTTCCTTCTCCTGGGCGCAATGCGAATAATCGTGGTCCATATAACCAGAGTCCCCAATCAGGCGGTCAGCGGCCACAGAACAGTGGGGATGGCGGAACGGGTTACGGCGATCGGTACCCAGTCCAACCGGGGTCGAGCGGAAGGTTCGGAGCTCCCATGGGCAACGGGTCTGTGAATCCGAACAACGACGGACAATCTCATGAACCGGACATGGTCAATGGGGTGGATATGAACGACCCACAGCAGAACCCTTTATGGGGTCGTTGGAGTGCGTTGGCGGTCACCTCGTTCGTGCTTTCTCTGTGGAGTTTCGAGTTTCCTTTGTTGTTACTCGTAATGGGGTTGCTCGCGATGCGCCGCACCAAGGTCTTCCATATGAGAGGCCATGGCTTGGCGATTGCGACAGTAATGATCAGCATATTGGCGTTTATCGTCCAATTGTGGTTCCTGTTCCATCCTCAGGCTTTGCAAGGGATTTTGGATTCACTTTACACCATGTTGTTAGGAAGCCTGGGTGCAGGCAATGTCGGGGGTAATCCTTTGAGTGCTTGAAATGCTATGAAGAAAAGACAAATCATGATGAATCATGACTAAACAAACAATGGCACAGTGTAGACGGGTTGTTGCATGGAACCATTCACACCGTCGTTGGTACTAAAGAGTGGCACGGTGCAAAACTGGTTAGATTGTAAGGAGTAAATTTGGAAAACAATATAGATCAGATTGCCGCAGAACGTAATGTAGTTGAGTTTCAAGTCGGGGACACGAGTTATGTGAATGCTACGGAGTTGTCCGTCGACAATCGGGGTCAAGACGAAATCCGAGTCGAGAATGCGGATGAAGACGATGTCAAATCGACTGATGCCGAGGAAAGCAAGCCGGAAGGGAACGCCGACAGCACCAGAACCCGTCGTCCAAGCAACAGGGCCGCCCGTCTGAGCATGATTCAGGATTTGCTTGGCAGCACGCAGGTCGCGTCGCAGGCCCAGCTTTCCGATCTGCTTTCCGAGCGAGGTATCCACGTCACGCAGGCTACGCTCAGCCGTGATTTGGATGAAATGAACGCAACCAAAACGCGCATGAAGAATGGCAGGATAGCCTACACTCTTGGCATCGCCGCTTGGGAAGGTCAAGCGACAACCACGGAACGTATTGATAAGCAGCTTTCCCGTGGACTTTCTGGATTGATCACATCGGTGGCGGCCGCCCAGAATCTTCTGGTCGTTCATACGCCGGCAGGTGCGGCGCAATATATGGCCAGCGTCATCGACAGGCAGCCGATCGACGGCATCCTGGGTACGGTCGCGGGAGATGACACGGTGTTGCTTATCTGTGCGGATGATGACACTGCGAAGGATCGCAGCAGGTGGCTGCTTGATGTCGCTTCGAAACGCGAGGGGTAAGCGGGACGCTATAATCAATAGCGTGAAGTAAGGAACCGGACGACGCGGCGCATGAAGTTTCGATGCGCCGCGTCCGGTTATTTGTCGGTACGATTGGGGGCGGCTTCATATGGCGTTTGCGGTTGGCAGGCCATTGACTGTGATTGAGGCTTTATGGGCGCAACATCATATCCATCTTTCCGATCCACCCGGCGGTGAACCTTTTGGCGTCGAACGGCCAAGGAATGCCGAGACTTCTGATGACAGGCCGGTAACCCTGTGCGCCATCGGGGATTCGATGGTTGCCGGATGTGGCACCGACGATCAAAGCGAAGGCCTGATACCCTGTATCGCAAGGGAGCTGGCTTCATCTTGTGGCCGCTCGATACAGTGGCAGGCTCACGGCAAGCTCGGAGCCACTATGCGCAGGGTGCGCTACCGAATGATTCCTGAGGTCTCCGAGCGTTGCGACATTCTGCTGTTGTGTGCAGGCTCCAATGACATCATGGCCGGAAGGACGCTCGATGAATGGCGTGAAGACCTCGCCGCCTCGTTGGACGAGGCCGTCGGCCTTAGTGACTGCATCCTGGTTCTCAGCCCAGGACAGATGCAGAACGAAACCTCGCTGGGACGGACGCTGCGTGGCGAGCTTCTGAGGCAGATGGATGCCCAGGCGGAGGTGAGCCAGGAGGTGTGCATCGCGCACGGTGCACGATACGTCAATATGATCCACCGTGATGTGAAGGCCGATCTTCCTGATTTCTATTCGACCGATCATTTCCATCCAAGCGCTGTGGCGTACCGTAGGATGGCGGCGTCCATGGTTGAATTGCTTGGCTCGGATTTCGCCAGACAGGTCTCATCGATGTAAATCTTGCTGCTCGTGACCGCCGGGATGTTCGACGGACATCGGACTGGTGGTATGTCTGTATATGCTGGGATAATAAGGAGTTCGAACCATTTGATTTCAAGACTTGGCGTGTAGCGTTTCGTCATTGTTCAGACAGGTTTGCGGCACGTAGTTCGGCATGTACACAATCGAACAGGGAGAGATGTAGGGTATGGCTCAGGTCACGGATTACCGGCAGGCGGGTTTCGGGTCGTTATTTGAAGAGCTCACCTGGCGTGAACTGATTTCACAGTCGACCGATCGGGAACAGTTGGCGAACGCTCTGAACGGCGAGCCCGTGACGTACTACTGCGGTTTCGATCCCACGGCCGCGTCTCTACATATTGGCAACTTGGTGCAGCTCATCATCATGCGCCATCTTCAGGAAGCCGGACACCATCCCATTGCTTTGGTGGGCGGCGCCACTGGACTTATCGGAGATCCGCGCCAGAGTGGTGAACGGACATTGAATGCCAAGGAGACGGTGGCGGCGTGGGCAGGCCGCCTTAAACGGCAGATTGGCGGTATCCTCGAAGTCTCAGGCGACAATCCGGTGCGTTTTGTGTCCAACTACGACTGGACGGCACGCATGTCGGTAATCGACTTTCTGCGCGACGTCGGCAAGAACTTCCGTTTGGGGACCATGCTTTCGAAGGACATCGTCGCTCGGCGTCTGCAGTCCGATGAAGGCATTTCCTTCACGGAGTTCAGCTACCAGGTCCTGCAGGGCAATGACTTCCTCCACCTTTATGATGAGTTCGGCTGCACGCTGGAACTGGGTGGGTCCGATCAGTGGGGCAATCTCACCAGTGGGCTCGATCTCATACGCAAAGTGCGTGGTGAAGCGGTGAACGTGTTTACCAGTCCGATCATCACCGATGGGCAAGGAAAGAAGTTCGGCAAGTCGGAGGGTAATGCGCTTTGGCTTGACCCCTCGATGCTCAGCCCGTACAAGTTCTATCAGTTCTGGTTCAACCAGCCTGACGACCAGATGGAGAAGCTGCTTAAGGCCTTTACTTTCCTGCCGAAGAGCGAAATCGAAAGGCTCGTGCTTGAAACGCGGGACGATCCAGGAGCCCGTGAGGCCCAGAAGACATTGGCTTGGGAAGTCACAAGTTTCGTGCATGGCGAAGAGGCCACGAGGCAGGCTCTGGATGCGGCCGACGCCTTGTTCGGTCGTGGCGGCGATCTGGCTACGATTAGTGCTGAGATACTGGAATCAAGCATTGAAGGGCTTAAGGTCGATGATGGCGAAGGAGGCAAGTCATTCGCCACGGCCGCGCCGGGTGACCGAGTGGCTGAAGCGGGTGTGTCCGCAGGGTTGTTCCCTTCGGTTTCGACCGCCCGCAAGACCATCAAATCAGGTGGTGTCTACCTCAATAACGTACGGGTGGAGGATCAGGACCAACAGCTTGAGGCATCTGATTTTCTGTCAAATAGATTTGCATTGATCAGACGAGGAAAGAAGGCTCTGGGAGCGGTTCAGTTGCGCTGAGCGTGGCATGGATATCCATGAGGGCTTCGTGCGCAACGGGTCAGTGGTGGATATTCCTGCGGGAAGGTTCATGAGTGCGGGGACGTGGGGTCCCGGTACGTGGCGGCCGGTGCCGTGGCGATCGTGACGATCGGCTTGAGGTGCTCGGATGGAAGGCAAGGCTCGGGTAGAGATACCGGGGCGGTAATAGGGAAATAAGCATTACTTGTGGGATAACAGGTAAGGGAACGGATAAGGCTATCGATATGGCAGAAAATCAAGACAATTTACATTCCGGGAATTCGCGCGGCCGGGATTCGCGTTCCGGTGGGGACTTCCACGGAGGAAGGCCCTATGGAGGGCATGGCGGCGGCTTCCGTAAGTCCTCCGGAGGGCGTGAAGGCGGCGGGTACCGTGGTGGGTCTGGTTCGGATCGTGGCGGTTATCGTGGTCGTGATGACCGGCGTGACTTCCATCGTGATGGTGAGCGCGGTGGTTTCCATGGTCGTGATGACCGGCGTGACTTCCATCGTGATGACGATCGCGGAGGTTACCGCGGCAACGGCGGCGGGTACCGTGGTGGGTCTGGTTCGGATCGTGGCGGTTATCGTGGTCGTGATGACGCTCGTGGCAATGGTAGCTACCGGGGCAATGGTGGCTACCGGGGCAATGGCGATCGGCGTGACTTCCATCGTGATGGTGAGCGCGGTGGTTTCCATGGTCGTGATGACCGGCGTGACTTCCATCGCAATGATGGCTACCGGGGCAACAGCGGCGGACGTGACATGCGTAGGAACAATCGCGGCGGCATGCGCGACGATCGCAGAAACGGGGGCGTGGGTCCTTACCATCGCTCCGATCGCGACCATAATCATTCGAACGGGCGTGATGAGTTCATGGGTAAGGGGATTCGCCGCAATTCGGATGGCACGACCTCCTTCCCGTCGCAGAACCCCTATACGGATCGTCGGCCTGACGAGCCCAGGATGCCTCGCGGCATGGAGTGGTCCATGCTGTCCAAAGATGAGAAGGAACGTCTGAGGGGATTGTCCAAAGAGCATGCCGAGAACATTGGCCTGCATATCCTGGCGGCCTATTCGCTGGAGGAGAGCGATCCTCAAGCGGCCCTTGAACACGCGAAATGGGTGGCCCATCAGGCCTCACGCATCGATTTTGCGCGCGAGACCCTTGCCTTTGTTGCTTATCGGCAAGGGGATTACAAGCTGGCGTTGCGTGAGTTCCAGACAGCGCAGCGCATGAATGGGTTCATGGATTATCTGCCCTTCATTGCGGACTGTGAAAGAGGGTTGGGGGAACCGAAGAAAGCCATCAATATCGCCCTTGGCGAGGATGCGAAGCGTTTGCAGGGCGAGTCGAAGGCCGAGATGTTTCTGGTCTACGCGGGAGCCTTGGGCGATCTTGGTGCCTGGGATCAGGCTATCGCCGTGGTCCATAAGCTCGGTTCCTCCAATGGTTTGCCGGGAGAGTACCGTATGCGCGCGATTCAGGCGGAGCAGTATTTCCTCGAACAGGCCGGTCGCGGTGAGGAAGCCGCTGATCTAGACGTCGTTCTGGAGAAGCTGGAACTTAAGTATGCCGATGTGGATGAGGACGATGAGTCGGAGCAGCCCGTCATTGATTATGATCTCGAGGCGTTGCCCGATGAACTGATGGACGAGTTGGGTATCACTGAAGACGATGCCCAGTATGCGCCTGAAGAATACGATGAGGAATATGATGCCGGTGACTCCGCTCAGTTGGTTCGCGATGAATTGTCCGAGGTGAACGATGCGTCGGTGCGGAATGCCGATGATGAGGCTGAATCCGCCGCAGGAGAAGCCGCTCCTGAAGATGGTGTGGAGGTCATGTCTGAGGCGGAGGCGAAAGCAGAGGCTGAGGCGCACAATCCCGACGCTCCTGATGAGGATGACGAGAATCAGTTGCCAGCTGAATTGACTCAGGAGGGGGCTGGGGAAGCAGCGGAACCAGCACTGGCCGAGAAAGTTCGTGACGATGCCGACGTGACTGTGGACGCTGCCGAAAGCGACTATAGTGGTGGTATCGACGGTGACGATTCACAAGATAAAACAGACACGGAAAACACGGAGGATTGATCGGATTGCTCAGGGGCACTACGAAACCAATCAGTGAACTTTATTCCCTCGCGTTGCTCGACCTTGACGGCGTGGTGTACAGGGGCAAGGATCCTGTGCCGTACGCTTCACAGAGCATAGGGGATGCCGAGAAGCGCGGCATGGGAGTGGAGTACACGACCAATAACTCCGCACGCTTCCAGTCGACAGTAGCCAATCAGCTGCGTGGTTTCGGACTGGACGTACGTGCCGACCAAGTCATGACTTCGTCAGTCGTCGCCGCAAGGATGGTCGCACGTCAATTGCCGGCCGGTTCCAGGATATTGGTGATTGGCTCGGATCATCTGCGCGAGGAAGTTCAGAAGCAAGGTTTGACGTTGGTGGGTTCGGCTCAGGACGACCCCGATGCTGTCATCCAGGGATGGTACCCGCAGATCGCCTGGACGGATTTGGCCCAAGCGGCCTTTGCCGTGGAACGAGGTGCACGGTATTTCGTCACCAATCTCGATGCCACGATTCCGCGTGAACTCGGCATTGCGCCAGGCTGCGGGTCGATGATTCATGCCGTGGTGGCAGCCACCGGGGTGGAGCCCGAGGATTCGGCCGGCAAACCGGAATCGGCCATGTACGACGAAGCGTTGCTGCTCGCATCATCGAATGGTAGCCCCTTCGGCAAAGAACAGTGCCTGGCAGTGGGCGATCGGTTGGATACCGACATCGAGGCGGGCAATAGGGGTGGCTATGACTCCTTGGCTGTTCTCACCGGTGTTTGCGATGCCGAGCAATTGCTGTATGCACCGGCGTACCAGCGTCCTACATTCATTGCAAGTGATTTACGGGCTTTGAATGAGTCGATGCCGGAGCCGCGTCAGGTCGGCCCTCTCCAATTCAACTGTGGCCAGGCCACGGCCCGTTTGACCGAAACCGCTCTGGAGGTCAGTGACACCAGTGATATTAACGCCTTGCGTGCCGCGTGCAACCTGTTCTGGCAATATGATGAGCGCGAGGGTACGGACGCCACGGTCAAATTCGTGCTCCCGCAATTCAACCTGTGACGGAGGACGGACGGTGTCGAGCGTGAGTGAACGCTATCCGCAACTTAAGTATATGGATGGTGAAGTAGGCGATGAGCCGGGAGCCGACGCGGATGAGCAGGGACGGGCAGCGAAGGCTCTCGACGAAGCCGAGGAGCGTCGTCGAATCGAAGCGTTTCGCCTGGTCCTGAAGGATATGCGGAAAAACCTCGATCGCGAACGGGACTAGCAACGTGTCGTGGGCTACGAATAGGGCATATGGATCTGCGTTTGTTCAGTCCTCTGAACAATCAGAGCGTTATGAGCCCGTGTGGACATCGACCGGTTGCGGGGGCGATCGGGACGATGCCGCCGGAAACTGCACCGACACCGGAAGAAACCGCGAGCGTTTGGATGTCGCCTTGGTTAGGAAGGGGCTGGCTTCAAGCCGATCCAAGGCCCAGCGATTGATTCGTGAGGGGCGTGTCCTGATTGGTTCGTTGCCGGTTGACAAGCCCTCCGCGTTGGTAGACGAGCGTGCACGGCTGCGGTTGGTTGAGGGCGAGGATTATGTCTCGCGTGGAGCCTACAAGCTTCTTGGTGCGTTCGAGCGCTTTGCGCGGCTGGGACTGGGCTCTCCTGAAGGGCGAGAATGTCTGGACATCGGCGCCTCCACCGGTGGGTTCACGGATGTGCTGCTCAGGATGGGCGCCCGTCGTGTCGTGGCCTTGGATGTGGGCCACGGTCAGCTGGACCCGGTCATCGCGCGCGATCCACGAGTCGTGCAGATGAGTGGCGTCAACATACGTGACGTCACCGTGTCGGATCTGCCCTGCCCTCCTGAACTCGTGGTTTCGGATGTATCGTTCATTTCACTCACATATGTCATTCCAATAATCGCTTCCGTCGTGGCTCCGCATGCCGATGTGGTCCTGTTGGTCAAACCGCAGTTCGAAGTAGGTAGGGGCAATCTCGGTTCCGGTGGCATCGTGGAGAATCCCGAGTTGCGCATGCAAGCTTTACGGAAAGTATGCGATTGCGCTTCGGCTCATGGCCTTCGCGTCGTGTCAACGTGCGATTCTCCGATCACCGGCGCGCACGGCAACAGGGAGTATCTGCTTTATGCCTCGGCCCCGCGTGATTCCAAGAATGATTGATGTGCATTGGGATTGTCGCCTCGACCCTCCGGCCTATGTTCGGTTCTTGTCGTTCGTGGTCGTGGGTCGCCCCTCGGAGACCTTATGTCCGCTGACCTGCTTTTTCGGTATTCACGCCTGATGATGGCCGCGTACGAGGAGCTGTCGTAGCTTAGTGTATGTCGGTAATACACGCGTTTGGCATAGGCTCCTTTTTCGAGGGTCGCGGCACCGGCATAAATGGTTTGGCATGTGGTGGTCTGCATTCTGACGGTGTCAGCCCTGATTGTGGACACCGTGCTTCTTTGGGCGTAGTCATGCATGCCGAATCGAGGAAGCATCGTGGTCTGCAGTGCCGAAAGGGTGACGTGTTCGGCTTCCAGATATTGGGTCGAAACGTGCCCTGTGACGGTGATCGTCTCGTGGACCAGCACGCTGTCGGATTCCAGGCTGCCACGCACTGCGAGCGAGGTGTCGCAATCTATGGCATCGGCCTCGATGATGCCGGTAAAGTCCGCGAGCGACGCGCATTTGAGTGACCCATGCACCGAGAGTTTGCCGTACCCTGTGATGCGGCCGCAACGTAGGCTGCCCGGGCATCGTAATGAACCACCTCGAAAAATGACATCGCCTGCGTCGCCTCGGTTCACTTCGACTTCGCTTTTCACCACCAATGTGGCGAAGTCGGCCATCGTGCCGATTTGCGTCTGCCCGTGGGCGATGATGATATCATAGGTACCTGGAGGAATAATTCCCCCGTAACAATTCAGAATCATCGTTACCCCTTGCCTGGGACGTCTCAAGCATAAGATGATTATACACATATTCGTACTAATATTCATGTATGGCATGCATGTGGTGAGTAGTTACAAGGTGTCGGTGCCGAACGACTTGTAGGTGGTGTCCGATTAGGATTAGGACCATGGGTCGGGTTGTGTGAAAGGCGGGCGTATGGCTGTCAAACGGCATGTGGTGTTGGTGACGCATACGAGGCTGCGCGAGGACGGCGTTGTGGTTCGTGAGGCCATGGAGCAGTTGCGCCGAGCGGGTTTTGAAATCAGCGTCGTGGATGATCTGGTGGCACCGAAGTTCGGTCGGCCGGCTGCGAACAAGGTCGATGACGATACGGAGATGGTCGTGGTCCTTGGGGGGGACGGGACGATTCTTGGTGCCGCCGAGATGGTCTATGGGACGGACGTACCGGTACTCGGCATCAATCTGGGACATGTCGGTTTTTTGGCGGAATTCGAAAGCTTTCAGCTCAGTGAGGCGATTGGACGCATCGCAGATCGTGATTATTCTTTGGACGAGCGCATGCTCGCCGCGGTACGTGCCACTTACCCCGATGGACGGCAGTCGCAGGATTGGGCGCTCAACGATGTGACGGTGCGTGAGCCGGGTGGCGGGCGCATGGTGGAGGTGTCGGTGAGCGTGGACGATGTGGAGATGAGTTCGTTCAGTGGTGACGGGGTCGTGGTTTCCACGCCGACCGGTTCCACCGCCTATGCGTTTTCCGCGGGCGGTCCCATAATATGGCCTAACGTCAAGGCGCTGCAGCTTGTCCCACTCGCCGCCCATGCGCTCTTCGCGCGGCCGGTGATCATCGGATCGGGCTCGAAGTTCACCATCGAGGTGCTTGAGACGTCGGTGACGGATGGATGGATCTGCTGCGACGGAAGACGTAGCGACGAGTTGCCGCGAGGGACTGTCGTCGAGGTCACCGAACTTGACAACTCGCTGAAGCTTGCCCGTCTCTCCGGAGTGCCCTTTACCAATCGACTGGTGAAGAAATTTGACCTGCCAAGTGTCAGTTTGCGTACGCGGGCGATGCAGGAGGAGCGCGATAAGGAGCGCGACATAACGCAAGGCCCGCTCGTGGCGGAGCAACAGCCCGGGTGCACGGCTTGCAGGCAGCGGCCGGAGCCCGCCGTCGGACAAACGAGTGGCAGTGACCGAACGGATGCCGGTTCTTCGCATGGTCTCAAGGAGGATGACAGCGATGCTTGAGGAGCTTGAAGTTCGCAATCTTGGCCCGATTCGAGCGGCCAACCTGGCTCTTGGTCCCGGGATGACCGCCATCACGGGCGAGACGGGGGCAGGCAAGTCGATGTTGCTCAGTGCAATCCAACTCATCTCGGGGAGTGCAGCCAGCTCGGCGCGGGTGACTCCGGGAGCAGACGACGCTTGGGCGCAAGGGGTGTTCGAGGTCATGCTGAGTGGAAGGGCAGCTCGTATTTCGGGTGAGGCGGGATTGCCGCCGCAGGGTTCCGGTCGGGAGCAAGCATCGGTACATGGGCCGAGGAGGGTTGCCCTCCGGAGTGGCGCCAACCTCGATGTTGCTGACGATGCCGGCGTGGGTGAGGATACCACCGGTGAGCTGTTCCTTTCGCGTCAGGTCCCGGCTTCCGGTCGTTCCAGGGCCATACTTGACGGGCATACGGTTCCGCAGGCTCTGCTGGGTGAGGTCTCGGGCGAGCTTGTCACCATTCACGGTCAGGCCGACCAGATGCGTATGGCCTCGCCTGCGCGTCAGCGCGAGTTTTTGGACGCTGTTGCCGACTGCGAACGCGAATCGGAGGCTTATACGAAGGCCTGGGACGCGTTGCAGGCGGCGGATGCCCAGCTGAAGAAGATCATGACTCAGGAGTCTGGCGTCAGGGCGCGTGCGGATTATCTACGCGATTCCATCGCGCAGATTGATAAGGTCGACCCCAAGGCGGGGGAGGATGTGGAGCTGAAGGAACGTCGTTCTCGCATCGAAAACGCCGAAGAGATCGCGACGGGTGTCGGATCGGCTTTGATGGCGCTGGATTCTTCGCAAGTCGCTCTCGATTCCGATGGGGATGCGGATGGTGCCAGTGCCGTCGATCTGATTAACCGTGCGGTAGATTCGTTGCGCTCCATCCGTGTCGAAGGCGGTTTTGATGACGCGGCGGATCGGCTCGAATCAATCAACACCGACCTTGCGGATGTCGTATACACGCTTTCCGGTCGGATGAACGAAGTGGAGGATGCCGGGAGCCTGGATTCCATCAATTTGCGCATCCATGAGCTTGACGAGCTTATGCGCCGATGGGGGCCGGAGTTGAGCGATGTGATCACCTGGCGAGAAAAGGCCGGGTATGAGGTCGAGGATCTCGATGCGTCTCCACAGAAGGTCGAGGAGCTCAAGGCGAAACGTGCCGAACTTTTCGACGCGGCCGTAGAAGCGGCCGAGCAACTCAGTGTGAAACGTGCCGCCGCCGCTAGTGATCTGGCCGTATCGGTGACTCGTGAGTTGGGCCAGTTGGCTATGGGTGGTGCTCGGTTTGAGATTCGCGTGGTCAGGCGTCAGCACGGCGGTT
Source organism: Bifidobacterium bombi DSM 19703 (assembly GCF_000737845.1). Taxonomy (GTDB): domain Bacteria; phylum Actinomycetota; class Actinomycetes; order Actinomycetales; family Bifidobacteriaceae; genus Bifidobacterium; species Bifidobacterium bombi. Next base: position 159,791 of record NZ_ATLK01000001.1, read on the forward strand.
CGGATGCACATTCACTGGCTGTCGACCCCGCTTCAACGGAGCCTGGATTGCGCAGGGAAGAAGGGGCGACCGGCTTCCGGCTCGATCCGCTTGACGCCCATGGCATGGACGACATCGAATTTCTGTTCACTCCGTTCCCGGGCTCGCCGCAACTGCCGATGGGCAAAAGCGCCTCCGGCGGCGAACTGAGCCGCCTTATGCTGGCGCTTGAGCTTTCCGCGGCATCGCGTCGGCAGGTCGTGAATACCGATATGACGTTCATTTTCGACGAAGTCGATGCCGGCGTCGGTGGCAAGGCAGCAGTGGAGTTGGGCAAACGGCTCGCTCAACTGGCGAGGACGTCTCAGGTCATCGTCGTCACTCATCTGCCGCAGGTCGCCTCGTGGGCGGACGCGCAATTCGTGGTGAGCAAAGGTGGCGTGCGGGAGCGTGGCGTCTCCGATTCCGGCGGGACGAATGCGGCCACTGAGACCGTCGTTCCTGCCGCCGAAGGTTCCGTTGGTCGCTCTGGTGTCGAGACGACCGTGACGAAAGTCGAAGGGGAGGCGCGTGTGCGTGAAATCGCGCGCATGCTTTCCGGAGCGGAGTCCAAGACTTCGCTTGACCATGCGCGCGAGCTGCTTGCAGCCAGCAACTTGTAGTGGAATGCGTCTTTTTGGTTTTTCGCTGTCCTGTCCGTACTGTAGACCATGGGCGGTCTTCGATGGAACCCCATCATATGAGGTGAAGTCGGGTGCGTTGCCGTTGCGGCAATGGGGCTGTACAACTTGGCCACGGTGAACGCCAGCCTGGCATTGTTCAGGTTGGATTCATCGCCGCATTCAATTCGTCGAACTGCAGCATACGGTGATGAGCAGGCGCCCTAACTGTTATATACTGTACTTGAACAGTGGATGAAGTGACTATTGTCTGCGGTCAAATATGAAGGAGTGATCATGTTCCACGGTAATGGAATGTCCGAATCTCGGTGCGACAGGAGCCGCGTCTTTTCCGGCTGCCTTGCCCTAATGGCGGCTGCAATCGGTCTTTTCATCGGTGTGGGAGGGCGTGTGTGGCACTTCGATATATGGGTTCTCTGTGTCGGTATCCTGTTGTGCTCGGTGCTGTTGTTCGTTTCTGGGATGTTCTTTGCGCGTCAGAAAGAGAGTTGTTTACGATGATGGGGCACCGGCGTGATTGCGGGCGACATGCCGCGTCGATCGAGTTGTGGAGTTGACTCAACTGTTATACTGTTATACATATCAGCAATTCAGCTGTCTGGCAAAACATGCCGGACTTATGGTTCGCTGACATCGCAGCGATGAAGAGAAAGGGACATTGATGAAACTGATCATCTCGTCCGTGTCCGGCAAACCGATCTACGAACAGATAAAAAGCCAGATTCGAGACGCCGTGCTTTCCGGTGAACTCCAACCCGGCGACCCGCTGCCTTCCCTGCGCACTCTGGCGCGTGAACTGCGTATCTCGGTGCTCACGGTCACCCGCTCCTACAACGAGCTTGCGGACGAGGGCATCGTGGAGAACCGGCAAGGCAAAGGCTCGTTCGTGGCCGAGCGAGGAGGGGAGAGGATGAGGCTCAATCTGGTGCAACAGGTTGAAGACCAACTCGACCAGACTGTCAAGGTCGCGATTGAGGCAGGAATCGGCCTTCCCGAGCTCACCGAATCCCTGCAGCAGGCGTATCGCGAACGCAGTGCCGCCAAGTGAGTCCGCGCCGATGCACGCGGCGGTCGGTTGGTGGCACTGCGGTTCGGGCGGAAGCGCCGGATTTGGTGGTACGAGGTCCGGTGCGCCGCGTCGATGCGCAATTGGTCTGTTTTGGTCGTGGAAACTATGAAAGGAGCATTGAAGATGAACGATTCACCTTCGATGTCCGATGCAATGACAAAAGTTGACGGATTCGATCCGTATGTTTCGCAGACGTCCAACGATGCCGGGTCGGGCCCCGATAGGGCGCCGGCCTTCACTGTCGGACGGGATGATGCCGACACGTCGTATGCATTGCGTGTGAGCGATGTGGGTAAGGCATACACATCAGGCTTCCGTCTGCACGACATCACCTTCGATCTGCCCAAGGGCTATATCATGGGGCTTATCGGCCCCAACGGCGCAGGCAAGTCCACGCTCATCAAGCTGATTCTCAATATGGTGCATCGCGATTGCGGCTCCGTCGAGGTTCTCGGCCTGGACTGCGTCGCTGATGAGATTGAGATCAAGCAGCAGCTAGGCATCGTCTTTGATACCAGCTATTTCCCTGAATACTGGAAGGTTGACACGGTTTGCGCGGCTTTCAGCAAGGTCTATGACGGTTTCGACCGTAGTGTGTTCGATGGTTATGTGCGCCGTTTCGACATCGATCCCAAGAAAAGAGTGAAGGACCTTTCCCGCGGAATGCAGATGAAGCTCATGCTTGCCGGGGCGCTGAGCCATGACGCGAAGCTGCTGATACTGGACGAGCCCACCAGCGGCCTTGATGTGCTCGCCCGTGACGAGCTGATGGACATCCTTTCGCAATACATCGGTGACGGAGAACGGTCGGTCCTGTTCAGCACGCATGTCACAAGCGATTTGGAGCGGTCTGCGGATTTCATCACCTATATTACCGATGGAACCATATTCTATTCCGGGCCGAAGGACGAGTTCACGGACGGGTTCTACTTGGTCAAAGGCGCGCCTGAAGATCTGGCGGGCATACAAGAGATGGCTCTCGGCGTGCACCCGCTACCCCACAGGCTTCGATGCCTTGGTGCAGGCGGAGCATATCAACCGCGTTCCTGGCTCCGGATACATCATCGAGCCGGTGAACATCGATGACATCATTCGTCTCACCAACCCACGCGGTGAGGGGAGCTTACGTGATGAGAGCTCACGCAGGGGAAACTCACTCAATGAGAGCTCACGCATCGGGAGCTCCTGCCGGGCATTCCCGGAGTCAGCAATACAGGAAAAATCAACGGAGAGGAGAGATGATGATGGTTCAGACACGCAAGGCTTTGTCCATTGATTGGTTGCGTTTGACAAATGCGGGCGGCAAAAGGTCCGGGCTCTGGTGGGGCCTGTTGATTTTCCTCATGCCGATGGTAATTATGGTAATCATACCCAACGTCTCGTCACCGTTGGCAGGCGGATTGGATGGGGGAGTTATGGGATTACTTTTCTCGATGAGCGTCATGGTGCCATATGCTCTCGCTTCGGTTACAGCCTCGGGTGAAGTCAGGAGATTCGACGGAGTCATTCCGATAAGCAAAAAAGCACAGGTGGAGGGGCGTTATCTTTTCGTGTTTCTCGCCTGCGTTCTGATCGTTATTGATTATTGCCTATGCATCGCCGTGCATATTACGTTCTCGCATCGATGGGGTGATGACTCCTATCTGTCCACCATCGTAAAAATCATATTCTGTTTTCTTGCCTTGAGCCTATTGATTAACGCCCTTCTACTGCCACTGTTATATCGTTTTACCAGCCAGCCTTTGATGAGCTTCGTGTTCTTCGGCTGCTTCTTCGGGGTCTTTCTGGTTGGCGTGTTGGTGAGCGCTGTTATACTGAAACTACCACCGTCATTCGTGCCCTGGGTCATGAGCCATACTTGGATCGATGCGCTGATAGTTGTTCTTATTGTGGTCGTGGCTTGGACGGTGTCGTTGTCCGTCTCGCTGCGTATCTACAAACGTCAGGAGCTGTGACGGGGATTGTCCACGTTTGAAGGCCGATATGTGAAGTCGGGAGTGTGCGAACCCGACGGTTCCGCGGTTGCGAGTTTGCGAACCTGGTGAGTTTCGGCATGTCCCATAGGATGCCTATGTGAGGGTGGTGAAAAGCTTCCCTTACATAGGCTTTCCCGTTACATAGATTTCCCCTTACAAAGGTCGTCTTTCGAGTAGCCGTTGCTCTCGGTGGACGGCGTTGTAATCAGGAGAGGGTATTCGCGGCGCGGATTACATATTGCGGCATCTCGGCTATGTCGATGACATCGGTGAAGCGCTCCGGCAGATCGCTCAGTCCTCGCAGCTGGTCGGGCGCCTCGGTCGAGGTGGCTTGGGCGAGGGCGTCCATGCATTCGAAATCTCCGTCCGGACAGTTAAGGCCGATGGACCGCCCGACCACACGTGGGAACTTGTAGGGGCTCGCGGTGCTCAGCAGCACCCGGGTCTTGGCGCTTCCATGTTCCTGAGTACGCTCGTGAGCTTGCTCCTGCATCCGCATGACGTGGTAGCCGCAGGCGGTGTGCGGGTCCATGAGGTAATGGTCGTGTTCCCAGCAGTCGTGGATGGCCCGGCTCACCTCGTCCTCGTCGGCCCATCCGCAGCCGAACAGCTCCTGGATTCGGGAAAGCAGCGCGGAGGGCACAGTGAAGGAGCCTCGGTGCTTCAGATCGCCCATCAATGAGTCCACCAGGTCGCTGTCGCCATCGGACATATAGTACAGCATCCGCTCCAGATTCGATGAGACGAGGATGTCCATGGAGGGCGAGGTGGTCTGGAAGAACGGGCGCTCGCGGTCGTACGTGCCGGTGGTGAGGAAGTCGTACAACACGTTGTTGCGGTCGCTGGCCACGGTGAGCCTGGCCACGGGAAGTCCGAGCCGTTTGGCGTAGTAGCCGGCAAGGATGTCCCCGAAGTTGCCGGTCGGCACCACGAACTCCACCTCGTCGCCTGCCGTGATGGCGTTGCGCTCCATGAGCTGCAGGTATGCGCAGAAGTAGTAGACCACCTGGGGCACGAGTCGGCCCACGTTGATGGAGTTGGCCGAGGAGAGCCTCACATGCGAGCCGCTCGCAAGATCCGCGGCGATCCGTTCGTCGCCGAAGATGCGTTTCACGGCGCTCTGCGCATCGTCGAAGTTGCCTCTGACCGCACACACATGTACGTTGCCGCCGCGTTGCGTGGTCATCTGCCTGCGCTGCACCTCGCTGACCTTGCCCTCAGGGTAGAAGACCGTGATGCCGGTGTCCGGGGCGTCGGCGAAGCCTTCCAATGCCGCCTTGCCTGTGTCTCCCGAAGTTGCAGTCAGAATCATGATGCGTTCACGGGCAGCCGATGCGGTTCGCATGCCGTCTTCGCGCGAGGCGTTCGCGTCGTCTGGAACGCCGTAGCCCGTTCGTGCCATGAGCCGTGGCAGCATCTGCAACGCCACGTCCTTGAAAGCGCAGGTCGGACCGTGGAACAGCTCAAGCACGTAGTCGTCACCGAGCTGTCGCAAAGGGGTTATGGAGGGGTCATCCCACTGCGAGCCGTACGCGGCATCGATGCATTCCCACAGTTCGGTGTCGTTGAAGTCGGGAAGCAGCGTTCCCAGAATCTGCCGCGCAATCCCTTGATAGTCCCCGCCTTGTAGGGACTCTACATCCACATGGCGGTTCCCCAGGTCATCCGTGACGAACAGACCGCCGTCATGCGCCAGCCCTTGCCGTATGGCTTGCTTTGAAGTCAGCATGTCCGCGTTCCCGCGTGTGCTATGGAAATAGGTTGGCATAGGAACCTCGCGCTTTGATGTTCAGGCCGGACGTCATCCGGGTTCATAACGTCATTGTAGCGGTAACGTGTGGCGTAGGGAGATCCGTATCTCATCGTGGACCGAACGTGGGCTTACAATACTCCATAGAGCAACATTCGGAAGGCCATGTTGGATGGGAATCCTGCATGGCGGCGATGGGAAGGGTGTCTACCGTGATGGACGAGGGTAATGCGCATACCGGTTCAAGGGGCCCATGGGCAGTGGTCAAGACGATGGCGAGCCGAATGATGGGGTGCGTGACATGGCTTCCGACACCGTGCCGGCGAGGGATGCTTCTCTCGGATCCGGTACGGCGGCGTCCGATGCCGCCCCAGAGGAGCGGGTCACCGAGGCGGTTCATGTGGATCTTGATCTGGCGCGTAGTCGCGGCATCGATGTGGACGACCCCTTCATCGGTCTGAAGATAGCGGCCGAACGGTTGAGCATCGTGCGCTATGTGTTTCTCGTGCAGGTAGAGGACGGCATCGCCGTTGCGGGTCATCGCGCTGCCCTGGAGTATGCCGATGCCGTGCTCATTGGTTGGCCGGAGGTGGGCGACAAGGAAATCGTCACTCTCAGTGAGCCGAACTATAGGATGATGTTGGATCTTTTGGAGGGTATGGAGCAATGCATCACCGATTTCCGCGAGCAGGAGGCGGACGGGGAGGTGGATGCCATGTCCGATTCGCTGATACGAGCCACAGGACGCGTCTCGCAGATACGCCACATGTATCAGCCAGACTTCCCTCTGCCGACCTTTGCTGAAATCCGTCGCGTCGTTCAGGACGAGTGGGAGGAGGATGTAGGCAACATCGATCCTGAGGAATCCGGCGGCACGGTGGAGGCGATTGAGCAACAGACTGAACAGGCGGATGAACAGCGTCAGGAGAACCCGGAGGCGGGGCATTCAGGGAATCAGGCATGAAACAGGCAGATCACAAGGATTCATTGCAAGCATTAGGTGTTCCGGCAGTGCCGGATTGCAGCGCGGATTCGATAGGCAACGGTCAGGCAGCCAAGGCCCGCGAGATGTCGGGGCTCTCGTCACACGGTCACCGAAGAGCGAAGGATGACCGTGCGTCAGGTCCGTCGTGTGCGGTTTCAGACGGACGTCGCCAAAGAATCGGCATCATGGGTGGCACCTTCGATCCGATCCACAACGGGCATTTGGTCGCGGCCTCAGAAGTGGCCTCGGTCTACGAACTCGACCAGGTGATTTTCGTCCCTACGGGTCGGCCTCACTTCAAACTCGACAAGAAAGTCAGCAACGCCGAGGACCGCTATTTGATGACGGTCATCGCCACTGCCTCCAATCCTAAATTCACGGTGTCGCGAGTCGATATCGACCGCCCCGGCGTAACGTATACCATCGATACTTTGCGTGACATGCGTGCTCTGTATCCTGATGCCGATCTGTTCTTCATCACGGGCGCGGATGCGGTGGCTGAGATACTCAGATGGAAGGACGCGGACCAGATGTGGTCCCTGGCCAGGTTCATCGCAGTCACGAGGCCTGGCTACTCGAATCCCGATCGGCCGAAAATCAAGGCCCAGGTCGATATGCTTGAGATTCCGGCGCTTTCGATTTCTTCGACGGATGTGCGTCAGCGTTCAGCGAAAGGCAAGCCGGTGTGGTATCTGGTTCCGGACGGCGTGGTTCAGTACATCGCCAAGCATGGCCTGTATTCCTGAATCATGCGTTCCCTGGTTCTTGGCCCGTGGTCGGCTTGTCCGTCGTGCTTAGCGGATAGAATGAAGGCAACCTAAACGTCAGACAATGTTTGGAGACATGGTGAGCACGATTCTGAGTTGCAATCCTGAAAAAAACCTTATTTTGGTGACTGGCAGGGCTCACCCCCAGCTAGCCAGTGATGTCGCCCATCAGTTGGGAATCGACGTGTTGAAGACGACGGCGTACGATTTCGCGAACGGTGAGATGTATGTGCGGTACACCGAATCGGTGCGAGGCGCCGATGTATTCGTCCTTCAGAGTCACGCCGGGGATGTGAACAAAGCCATTATGGAGCAGCTCATCATGATTGATGCCCTCAAGCGTGCTTCAGCTCGTTCCATAACCGCGGTTTGCCCGCTGTTGGGCTATTCCCGCCAAGACAAGAAGCATCTCGGACGTGAGCCCATCTCCTGCCGGTTGATCTTCGACCTGCTCAAGACGGCCGGCGCTGACCGAGTGATGAGTGTGGATTTGCATGCCGCGCAGTCGCAGGGATTCTTCGACGGCCCTGTCGACCATCTGATCGCCATGCCTGTTCTGGTTGATTATATCCGTGATCGCTTTGACGGTCGCCTGGACAACGTCGCCGTGGTCTCTCCCGATGCCGGGCGTATTCGCGTGGCGGAACAGTGGGCGCAGCGTCTGGGCGGTGGCCCGCTTGCGTTCGTGCATAAGACGCGCGACATCACACGGGCCAACTATGCCGTTGCGAATCGTGTCGTCGGGGACGTCAATGGGAAAGATTGCGTGCTTGTCGACGACCTCATTGATACAGGAGGCACCATTGTCGAGGCTTGCAAGGTGCTTAAGGAGGCCGGTGCCTCTTCCATAACGGTGGTGGCGACGCATGGTGTTCTCTCAGGTGCCGCCGTGGAGAATCTCAAGAATTCCGGTGCACGGGAGGTTGTCCTCACCGACACCGTTCCGATCAACGAATCGAAACGCTGGGACGGGTTGACTGTGCTTTCCATCGCCCCATTGCTGGCAAGTGCCATCAAGGCCGTCTTTGAAGGCGGGTCCGTCGCCAAGCTGTTTGACACGTATCCTGAGCATCACGGGCAAGGCTTCCTCTTCGCCTGATTGTTCCGTCGTATATGGCCATCTCGATTCGGACTGATGCCGTGAGGCGGATTTTCGCAAGGGTGTTTGCCCGGCGGTCCCGTGTACACACTCGATCGCTTGTGATTTCGCCGAGTGTCGCGTCAATCTAGAGTATATGGCATAATTGAGATTTGGGTTCGGTTCGTACCGTGCCCGGTCCTCCATGGTGTAATGGCAGCACACGGGTCTTTGGAACCCTTAGTCTTGGTTCGAGTCCAGGTGGAGGAACGCAAAGGCGGCCGACGAACTGGTAAAATGGTTCGTCGGCCGTTGTTGTTTGCAGTTTTGCTGATGACTTATCAGGCAAAGGAAACCGGTTTTTGCCACGCGCGGTGTGCATGGCGTAAAAGGGAAGTGACGGCTATGGCATTATCCGCAGCAATCATTTTGGCGGCAGGTGAGGGGACACGCATGCGTTCCACTAAGCCGAAGGTGCTTCACGAACTTGCTGGGAAGACGTTCCTCAATCGCGTCATGACTTCGGTGGCTGGGTTGCATCCTGACACCCTGGCGGTCGTGGTCCGCTATCAGGCCGATCGTGTGGCGCGTATGGCGCGTTCATACAATCCCGATGTCACCATCGTGAATCAGGATGACAAGCCGGGAACCGGGCGGGCTGTCCAGTGCGCCATGCACCAGCTTGATGCCGAAGGCGGGTTGACAGGCCAGGTGCTCATTGCGGCGAGTGATATGCCTTTGCTTGACACTGATACGTTGTCCCAGCTGTTGGATTTTCATCGGAGTTCCGGCAACGGAGCGACCGTTCTGACGACGCAACTCGACGATCCGACGGGATACGGGCGCATCATCCGTGCAGGTGACGGCAGCGTGCTGCGAATCGTCGAACAACGTGACGCCAACAGCAGTGAGCTGGCAGTGCACGAGATCAATACATCGGTTTATGTCTTCGAAGCCAACGTGCTGACGCGAGCGATCTCCGGTCTGAGTTCACAGAACGCCCAGGATGAGTTCTACTTGACCGATGCGTTGGAGGCTGCCAGCGAATTCAGTACGATTGGAGCCTATGCGGCCAAGGACGCCTTGTGTGTCGAAGGAGTCAATGATCGTGTCCAGTTGGCCGCACTGTCCCGCAAGCACAATGCACGCTTATGCGAGCACTGGATGCGTGAGGGCGTCACGATTCTCGACCCGTCATCCACATGGATCGAAGATGACGCACTACTTGAATCAGACGTCACCATACTTCCAGGTTGCTTCATTCAGGGGGATAGTCATGTGGGCCATGATGCGGTCATAGGGCCGTATACCACGCTCATCGATGCCGAAGTCGAACCCGGTGCGGTCGTCGAGCGTTCCCGTGTTCAGGATTCGCGTATCGGTCGGAATGCGAATATCGGTCCCTGGACCTATCTGCGAGCCGGCAATGAGCTCGACGAGGACAGCAAGGCAGGGGCGTTCGTGGAGATGAAGAAGGCCCATATCGGTGCGCATACGAAGGTGCCGCATCTCAGTTACGTCGGAGATGCGGATTTGGGTGAGCATACGAACGTCGGCGGCGGTTCCATCACAGCGAACTATGACGGGGTACACAAGAACCACACGACAATCGGTTCGAATGTGCACGTTGGGGCGGGTAACCTCTTCGTCGCTCCGGTGCGTGTGGGCGATGGCGTGACGACCGGTGCCGGATCGGTAATCCGTCATGATGTGGACGAGGACTCCATGGTGTATTCTGAGAACTCCCAACATGCCGTCCCGGGCTGGAAACCGGTTTGGGAACGGAACGAAGAAAGGAAAGCCTGATGCCGGCACTGCAAAGTTCAATAGACGCCTTGCGCATCGCCGCAGCCGCGGCCGATCGCATGAAGGCAACGGATATCGTGGCGTTTGATGTAACCGAGCCCATAGCCATCACCGATGCCATGCTCATCGCCACGGCCGCGAACGAGCGTCAGGTGCTTGCGGTGGCTGAGGAAGTGGAGAAGGATCTGTACCTCAAGGCTGGCAATCTTCAGCCACGAAGCAGGGAGGGCCTTGAGGAGGCACGCTGGGTGCTGCTTGATTATGGTGATTTCGTCATTCATATCATGCATGAGGAAGATCGCGCCTTTTACGATTTGGAACGGTTGTGGAAGGATTGCCCGCATATCGACTTGCGATTGCCTCTCCAAGATGAGCGGACCACAGGTGCAACGGCGGCTAAAGCGCACTGACACCTTCTCAGAAGGCTATATGGAGTGGTTCCATGATGTTGTCACTGCGGGTTCGTGTCTGCTGAGAACGTTGGCTGGTCTTGAACGCTTGAGTATGTCTCGGTAGCCGGTACCTTTATCCGGCTGCGTTCTGGACACGGTAGTTCAGTGCGAGGCCACAGACTCCGGTGATGATGACGTGCCTTCGGTACATATGAGTTGCGGGAGACACCAAGGAAAGGTGCTCCCGCAATTATTGATGTCCAACTCGGTGAGGCTTCATATGCGAAACCGCGACTGAGGAATCATGACCGATCGTTTACCAGACCAGTGGACCCGTGCTTGGCGGTTGGTTCCGGGCTGCTGAAGCGACGGCTTCGAAAGTGGGCATCAGTCTTTCGCGATGACGGTTCCGGCCTTCGGTCCGGCGGTGAGGTCATCGATCTCCGTGATCTCAAGAACCGGGATGCAAGCGGGCTTCTTCGTTCCGTTCTTCTCCGCAACCTTGACCTGTTCGTCGTAAATCGCGTCATCGGTGTGCAGTTTCACGTTCCCACGGAAACGGTAGCCGGTCTTGCTCTCGAGGTTTGCGCATCCGATGACCAGATCGCTTCCATCCAGAAGATTGCGGTAATGCTGTCCCGCGGTGCGCTCATGGTAAGCCAGGTGATTGTCGTCCAGAACGAACATGGACATCTTGGGGCCGATGTCGAGCTTTCCGTCTTTGCTTGAGGTGACGATCCACGACAGGTTCTTGTTCAGAAACTCTTTCATCTCTGCTGTTAATGTGGCCATAATGGCTCCTTTCGCTGTTATGCAACTTGAAGACAAGTCTACTCCGCAACGATGGTGTTCACTCAGGTGATGATGTGAAAAAAGTCACCGGATGAGCGAGTTCAATCCCACGAGGTTCCATGGGCGCGCCTTAAGGAAGGGGAGGCGGTAAATTAGCGATATACGTTTCGTAGTTCGCGCTTGCGTTGAAGGATGCGGTAAACGGTGACCGTTGTATTGCAAGAAAGGTGCTGTAGTGGACGATCAAGTTGTGTTGCCGACGGACGAGAGGGAGCCTGAAAAAAACGGCGCTCGATCAGGAACTTCGATTTCTGGCAGGGGGCTTTCGCCCGATATCGCACGAGTGATGCTGCTTGCATGCGCGGCTCTGTGGGGTGCGAGCTATCTTGTGGCGAAAGATGTCATCAGCGTCATCCCTCCACAATGGCTTATGACGATACGAACCGGTGGGGCTTGTCTGATCATGCTCTTGATATTTCACAAGCAGATCATTCCGAGTCTGAAGCCCACCATCGTCGTCCCAGCATTGGTCGTTGGTGCGACGTATTACGCCACGATGGTACTGCAGACGAACGGTCTGCGGACCATCGATTCGGGACGCAGTGCATTTCTGACGGCCTCGTATTGCGTGCTCACGCCGTTCGCCGCGTGGTTGGCCCTGCGTCAAAGGCCGGGATTGCTCAATGTCGTGGCAGCTGTGATCTGTCTGATTGGCGTGGGATTGGTCTCATTGAAGCCTGGGACGTCGTCGGTATCCCTGTCGCAGGGCGATGTCATGACCTTGCTCTGCGCCGTCATTTTCGCGATCAACCTGACCTATCTGGGGGTGTATTCCAAACGCTTCAACGCGTTGGCCGTGACTTTTGTGCAGTTCGCCGTGGCGTTCGTCTGTTTTCTCATAGGCGCTTTGTTCACTGAACCTCGTCCGACCGGGGCGTGGCTTGATGCCCCGGTGGTCACTGGCGTCCTTTATCTGTTGCTGGGGGCCACCACGTTGGGGCAGATCATGCAGAATACCGGTCTGAAATATCTCAGTGCGACAAACGCCTCGATTCTCATGTGCACGGAAAGTCTGTTCGCCCAGCTTTTTTCGTCGGTGTTCGGCGGCGAGCGCATCGGCGGCGTCACCATATTGGGCTTTGCCTTCATTTTTGCTGCGGTTCTGCTTTCGGTAGTGGGACGTGAAGCGGTGCTTAGACTGCTGCATGGCTATAGCAAACGTAAATGGCATCATTGGATGTGACGATTATGTGAAGTATTGTGCGAAACGGGTTCGCACCCAGCGAGTTCGCAGATGTGACGGCTATCATGGCAAGCATGAAGAATTTTTTCAAGGGCATATCATGGAAGCAGATAGTGGCAGGTTCTTTGGCCGCGGTCACCTCGTTCCTATTGTCCGCGAAAATCGGGGTTGCTGGTTCAGTCATCGGTGTCGCCGTCGGTTCCATAGTATCGGCCGTGGCATCTCAGATTTACCAAAACGTGTTGAACGAGTCGGGCCGGAAACTCCAGGACGCCGTGCCGTTCGGTGGGAATGACGATGGGGCTTCGCAAACTACGGACACTGATGGCAACGGTGGACGGGAACGCCGGGAAGACCGCTCTGAAACTCACTCGGATTCGGATCATGGCGCGGTTACGGTTCTTATTCCCAGCGCTGGTAGCCCGAGTCTCTCGACATTGGCTGGAGGTACTCGCAAGGGTGTTTCTGAACATGATGCATCGGCAGAGAACGGTGATAAGACTCGGATAATGAATCCCGTACGTGCCGGAGATGAGACGGGCTCCACAGCCAACATGCCTGCAATTACCAAGGCACGCTCAGCATCTTCTCAAGTAGGGGTACACCCTCATGCCGAAGCAAGTGGCATTCTCGCTCAGTCGAGAATGAAACGGGAGCAGTCGAAGCACAAACGTATGTTGATTATCATTTCAGTGGTCAGTGCGCTTTTCGCCGTGGGATTGACCGCAGGCATCATCACCCTGGCTACGGGTGGGCAAGGCACCGACGGTGTGGCGCGGAATCTGATCGAGAATTCGAGATCGCAAGATTCGAGCAACAAGGACGATGGCAATGGTACCGGTGCTGACGACTCCACCACTGACAACAAGGGTGGTCAGTCCGGCAATCAGGATTCATCCCGCACCGGAGGTACGGATTCAGGAAAGAGCGATACCGGCAATGGAGGCAGCTCATCAGGCAATGACTCGGACTCCAATAAACCCGGTGATTCCAATAAACCCGGTGATTCCAATGGCACTGGAACTGCGGGCAATGGCGGCGGTTCGACGGGCTCCAATAATTCAGGCAATTCAAATGGGTCTGCCGGCTCCAGTTCCAGTGGTGGGGCGGAAGGATCGAACGGATCGCCGTCCTCAGGAACGAATACCCCCGGTTCCTCGAATCCCGGTTCGTCTTCGCCTGGAGGAACCAATGGTGGCACTGCAGGAGGTACCGGTGGTACGAACACCGGTGGTAACGGCTGACTGCGATGCATGTCGTGCTAGATACGGGGGTCTGGAAGCCCGTTGCATCCATCGGTCATAGCGTCCGACACGCCGACTTGGTGATGGAGAAGTTATGCGCTACACTTACTAAGGCTTCGCAAGGAGCTGATAAGTAAACAAGACCGGGGCTATGGCGCAGCTGGTAGCGCATCTCCATGGCATGGAGGGGGTCGGGAGTTCGAATCTCCCTAGCTCCACGGATAGGGTTCCAAGGCATTGTCTTGGAACCCTTTTGCGTTTGTTTGATGCTTTTTGTATTTGCCTGGGGCGAGCGCGGAAATCCGGCATCGTTCACAGTTTCATGCTGGGGATATGTGTCAAAATGTGTGTCCGTTAGTCGGTGTTGTTGGGTTATGGGTTGGGGGTGTGGAGTTCGTTCCAGTCGATGGCGGTGCCGCCGTGGTGTTCCGGCATGCCGGTGGTCTCGCGGGGTCCTTGTTGGCTGTGCTGCCGGGCCAGGGTGTTGGGTCGTTCGAGGTCGGCGTCGCTGTAGGCGTGCTTGACGGGCTAGGCGTCGCTTTCGGGTTCGGGCGTGTGTTGGTGGCACCACCGGCAGATGGCCTGTATCTCGCGTTCCAGGCTCAGGCCGTTGTGGTTTCTGAGCGTGGAACGCAATTGCCGGTTCCATGGTTCGAGCAGGTTGTCGCTCGTGGGTATCGGCTCGGCGTATTGCTCGGCTATGGTGATGAACGTGCCCATGCTTCCTTCCCTGTTTCGAGGGTCCAGCAGGTTGCGTGCCCTGACCAGGCGTTGGTGGGTGTCGGCCTCGGTGGCATGAGCGATCCTATCAGTTGGTTGCGCCGCTGCTGGGTGCTGGCGCCGGCCAGCCCCTCGCGTGGGGTCCGTTTGGAGAACAGCCAGTCCGAACCGTTCCTCTGGTCAACGCCCCGGCGGTCGTAGGTGTGGCTTTTCGAGGAGCTGCATCGCTTGCACCGCCATCCGGTGCGTCCCGCGCTGGTCGTGCCGTTCCTCTTCATCGCCGCTTTGCGGACGGAGCAATCTGGTGTGTTCAGGCATCCCAAGAGAACCAAACACTCATGAACGGCTCCCGGCTCTACTCTTCCAACACCTCGAAATCGGTTTCAGACACGTTCTGGTCACCCTCAAGACTCCGCGATACCACTTACGAACAGTTCCGATCCTTACTCCCATAAGGCCCAAGAACCGATTCTGGACACACATTCTGGCGTATAACCCACCCTGAATATGTGGCCTATCTGCGTGATAGTCCGGTTTCGGTCAATTTGGAGATTGTGGCCAGGCTGAACAGTCCGATGGCGTTGGATGTGTATTGGTGACTGACGCGTCACATGTCGTATCTGCACGACCGTCAGTCCATCACCCGGCAGCAGCTCTACAACCAATTCGGCAGCGACAGTCGTCTAGCGAAGTTCAAAGAAACTTTTAAGCGTGCTGTGGCTGATGTGGTGGCGGTGTGGCCGGAGGTGCACATCACGTGCGGGCGTGAATATGTGACGTTGTATCTGTCGGCGCCGAGTTTAACGACCACCGATCAGGCCAGGAGCGTCGAGAGGGCGTCATCCCGTCCGTCTGCTGCGGGTGTCGATGGGCATTGAGTGCCAATCGCGGGCTATGGACGTGTGCGGAAATTCGGCGTCGTGCACAGGTATCGCACCGGGCGATCCAATGGGGTTCAGCTTGTTTTTTCTTGTTGGGCCAAGATAAAAAGATGCGCACTAGGAAGGTTTCCTGGGTGCCGTCATGCCGTGATTGTGGAGACACTGCGCAGTTCAAGGTTTCTTTAATGCCGTGGCTGCGGCTGCTTCGGATTTTCGGTATTTCAGTTTATGCAATCATCGTCAGTCTCGCCATCATTTATCATCTTTATTTCGTATGGCCGCAATGGTGGTTATTGCGGCCTTCTTGGCTTCGTAACCACTCGGCCTCTACGTAGGTGATAATGAAAAACCCTTGGCATGCGAATAGACGTATGCCAAGGGCGATGATGGTGCGGATGCGAATCCGCTCGGACGAACGATTCTCAGACCATCTGCATGTTCTGGGTTCTGCGTGCCCGCATGGCGCGGCGTTTGAGGGCACGACGCTCGTCCTCGCTCATACCACCCCAGACGCCATAATCCTGGTTCGTTTCAATGGCGCACTTCAAACATGCATCGATGACTTTGCATTTCCTGCAAATGGCCTTGGCTTCCTCGATTTGCTGGTAAGCCGCTCCGGTATTTCCCACGGGGAAGAACAATTCGGGGTCCTTGTCTCGGCATCCGGCTTTAGCGCGCCAATCAAAAGCTTTGTTCATGTCAGTTTTCCTCTTTCCGATGCGTTATGGTTGCGCTGAAACCGCGGTAGCGATTGTATTTGGAATCGCAGGTTTCATCAAGTTGTTTCACCATGTTCAACATAACCACGAATTGGATTAATTTTCAAGACTTTTTCATCAAAAACACGAATTGTTGCAAACGATTGTGACCACGATCATCCTCCCGTCGGCCACGAAGACCGTGTGGAGGTCATTGGGATACGTTTTCACTGAGCGAACCGACCGAACCGGGGGAGTGTGTACCAAGGGATAAGTCGTTGAACAGTTGGAGGTTTTTCTTGTCATTTAGTAATACGCTTGAACCTACCCCGTCCACGTAGTAATCGGGGTCGGACCAGTACAGGCTCCCGCTGATACCCCCTGGACCGGTCGCGTTCTTGAAGGTCTGCGCCATTTCGGCCAAGACCTTCGGGTTCGTGTTGTTGTCCACCTGCAGGGCATTCAAAGCGTTGGTGGCAAGTTTTTTCACCGTCGTGGGGTTGCTGAGAACCTCTTTGGAAGTGGCTTTCTTTATGATTGCGCCGATGACGGAGCGTTGTCGTTTTGCCCGTCCGAAATCCCCTGTCGGATCAGCATATCGCATTCTCGAGAATGCCAGCGCTGTGCCGCCGTCCGCAGTATGGCATCCTGCCGTCCAGTTAAGCCCGGAATACGGGTCGCTGACGGTGCTGTCGTAGCAGAGGTTGATGCCGCCTAATGCGTCGACGACGTTCTGTAGCCCTTCGAATCTCAGTTGAGCGACGTGGTCGATGTTCTTGCCGGTGATGCTTTCGGTCTGCCTGATCAGCTCCTTCTTTCCGTATAACTGGTCGACGGCGTTTATTTTCGTGCTATCGCCGTCCACTTCGACCAATGAATCGCGGGGGACGGAAATGAGGGAGGACGGACCGCGCTGTGGTTTGGTGAGGATGAGTATCGTGTCGGTCCTGAATCCCGGCACATCTTTGGCGGAACCGCCGATACCTGAAGAATCCCGTTCGTCTGAACCTAAGATGAGCCAGGATGTGCCCTGTGTATTGGCTGCTCCCGTGGACCAGTCCATTTTACGCAGTCTGCTGTCCACCCAATTCCACGTACTGAACGCCAGAAAGGTACCTGTAAGCAGAAGAAGCACCATCAGGATGCCGAATGTTTTGAGGATGCGATGACGGTGCCTAGGTGGCTGCGCCAGAGGGGTTGGTGATTGGCCGTGTCTCGTGCGAGGCGCATGGGGGGTACGGTTCGCCTTGGGCGGGTATGTCTGGAGGCCTTCGGATGCATCGTGCATAAGGACCGCAGAGGACCCCTCGGCTCGACGCGGTCGTACCACGGGTGCTGCGTCCGTATGTCGGCTTGCCGTCGGCCGGAAGGTGGCTGCGGAGGGGGAGTCAACGCGTGAAGGGGCAGTAGAGTTTGCTTTCCGTGCCTTCATCGGCTGGCTTGTTCTTCTGTCTTTGGCAGGTGAGAAGACAGGAGGGACGCTGCGGTCGGAAGGCTCGACCACGTCAGGGGGATTTGTTTTCAGCGGTGCGTTGCCGTCCCGCGGTTTCTCGTGATTGCCGGAACGGTGCGGACGTGAGGACGGGTTCCGGGAAGGTGCGAAACTCGGAGGCGTGTCTTGAGCCTTCGCCTCTTTCTTGGCGTTATTCATAGCTCCCCTTCATTCCCTGGTTGGCGCATCGTCGTGGGATGCGCCAACCATCATATACGTCTAGTCTTCAGCGATTCTTTGCAGGCACCCCGCACACCGTTGTCATGAGGTAGCGGTTTGCGATTCCGATGTACTGACCGGTGTTGGCATCTCTGATGGACCCGTCTTGCGGATCCACTGTTCCTCCGGTGACCGGGTCGATCAGTGTGCCGTCGGCGCGCTTGATCAATCCGGTGTTCGGGTCTGGTGCAGGTTCGGCGGGAGCCGCCGGCGCACTCGGAGCAGCGGGGGTGGAGTTCTGGGTTCCGGAATCGGTATTGCTCTGGCTGCTCTCAGGAGCGGACTTCGCGGCGCCTCCGATCTGCTCGTCGGTCAAAGGCTCGTTGTTGCGCAGTTTTTTCCATACCTCGGTTGCTCCTGTGCTCCATATCACCCTGCTGCTCGGGTCGCTTGGAGCCGGAACCACGGGAATCGTCCGAGTGTACACATGGTCTACATGAATGTTTTTTAGGCTCATGGCCAGGCCCGCCAGCACGTTCGCCTTGGACATGCCTTCGGAGATAGTGAGGGATTCGAGTGCGGAATTCGCCAACCGATACAGCTGCATGTTGTTGGTCATCAGGTTCTTCGACAAAGCCTCGCTTATCAGCTCCTTCACCAGATACTGCTGACGTGTGGTGCGCATGATGTCCGATCCGTCGGTGCCGGTTCCGTGGCGCATGCGGGCATAAGTTGTGGCGGTGATGCCGTCCATGTGGTTCATGCCCCGTTTGATGTCGAGGCTGGTGTAGTCGTCCTGGATGTCGACCGGTATGCAGAGATCCACGCCGCCTATGGCGTCGATCATGTTCTTTAGTCCGTTGAAATCCACGACGACGAACTGTTGGATGTCAAGTCCGGTCAATGAATTCACTGCGTTCGCAGTGCAGCTCGCAGCGGATGCCAAGTCGCCTCCCGTCTGCCAGCCGCTGGCGAAGATGGAATTGAACATCACGTTGTAGCGGGCGGGGACGGTGCCGTGTGTGGTGGTGCAGCTCGGGGCGTCCACCAAGGAATCGCGGGGGATGGAGACGATATTGATGTAGCTGCGGTCGGCGCTGATCTGGACGACCATGGTGGTGTCCGCGTTATGTTCACCGCCGTCATCCGGTGACGTGGCGCCCAAGGCCTGGTTGGCGCCGTCCCGGCTGTCCTGCCCAAGTACCAGCAGGTTGATGGGCTTGCCGGCGTTGGGATCAATGATTTCTACATTCTTCTGCTGGCGCTGGGGGATCAGCCGTATCGATTTTGGTGCTCTGGACAGCATATACAGGCTCATGCCGATCGCGGTGGTCACGAAGACCAACGCGGCCACGACTATGAGTGATATCGCCTTGAGTGCTCGGTGCTGTACGCGAAAGCCCCTGCTATGACGGGGCTTTTCTTGGTTCCATCCATTGACATTTGGCAGTTTGGTGCCTTTCTTGCTGTGGGATGTCAAGTCCGTGCCTTCCTGTCGTTGCTTCAGCGCCGATTTGGACGCGCCAAAAGAATTGTTCTTGTCCGTCTATGTTGCACCATTGTAAAACTAACTGCTGAGAACCATGCGATCGGTCGGATTTGTCGGTCGAATCTTCAGGCGTAGGGCTCAGCGTACACTGTTGAGTATGAGTTCCATCATGAAAACCGATGTCCAACACATTGTGTCCGATTTGATACAGGGGCGCTCCCGACGCGTACGTGAAAACGTCGATGCTCAGGTGGCTGCGGTCATCGCGGTGGAGAATGACATGCGCTTCTTCGCAACGACGGTTCGCTCGTTGCTCGATCAGGATGTGCTTCCCGGAATCATAGTGGTGGCTGATTGCTCGGGTAGTACGAATCATCCTGTACGCTCGGAGTTCAGTGTCAGGGTCGAGGGTTTCCCTGAAGGCAGAAGGCAGCCGGTCGCCAATGTCGACGTCCAGGTGGTGCGTTCGACGGGAGCGAAATCGTTCGCTGATGCGGTGAACCGTGCGATGCAATATGCGCGGCTGGGTCAGCGCACGGAAAGTCTGTGGCTTTTGCATGATGATTCCAGACCTGCCGATCGACGTTGCCTGGCTTCGCTGGTGGAAGCGAAACGTAACACCCCCACGGCTTCCTTGCTGGGGGCCAAGCAGCTGGACTGGTCGGGCGAGAATCTGCACAACGTCGGCTACTATGCCGGTAGGCATCGTCTACAAAGCCTCGTAGTGGACGGCGAAAGCGATCAGGAGCAGTATGATGCGCGCAACGATGTGTTCGCCGTATCTTTGGCCGGTGCGTTGATGCCTTTGTCGACGCTTGAGCAATTTGGGGGAATCGACCCGTGGTTCGGTTCATTCGGTGAGGCAGGGGATTTTTCACGAAGGATCTGTTTGGGTGGCGGACGCGTCGTCGTGGTTCCTCATGCCAAGATCGCCCATCGACGTGCGCGGGTGGAAGGCATCCGCTCCAAGCTGGGACAGCCGGAGGACGAGGAAGCCCCGCAGGATTCGTCGATGGAGCGAGTCAAGGCCGAGGTGCGGTATGCATACACGGACGTCCACCGTTTCCTGTGGCCTGTGATGTGGCTGCTTCATCTTCTTGTCTCTATCGTCTCCACCTTTCGTGAGATGTTTGCCAAGCGTCCATACACTGCTTGGTGCGTGTTCTGCTCACCGTGGTATTTGTTTTCCGTTTTGGTGCACTGCTCCCGGGCTCGTAGGGCGGTGAGTCAGCAGTCCGGGGTTTCCCTTTCCGATCTTTCGGTGTTGAGGGCTGACCGGCGTCAGATCAGGCAGTGGCGAAGAAGATGCGGTGATTTCGACAGCCAGCATAACGCTGTGCTGCTCAGTCCTCTGGATAAGATGCATCTGCATAGGCGGGTCGTGAAGCGATACACAGGTGCCTTGCTGATGTCCGTAGTCGCCTTCGGTGGGCTGGTTGCTTTTCAATGGGATGTATTCAGGGCTGCCCTCTCCGGTGCTTCGCTGTATTCCACATCGCTGGTTTCCAGCGCCGCCACATTTGGTCAGTTGTTCACGGCTGCGACCACGCCTTGGGCATACGGGGTAGGGGTCGGGGCGTCTTCACCACCGTCGCCCTGGCTCTTGGTGTGGCTGGCGGCATCGGTGCTGACTTTGGGGCATCCCGCAGCGGCTTTGTCCCTAATCTATTTTGCGGCGCCGCCGTTGTGTGCGTTGGCGTTCTGGGCTTTTGCCGGAATTTTTACAAGGTCGGACTACGTGCGCATCGCCGCCGGACTGCTGTGGTCGGCTGCTGGATGGGCTTTGGGTCTGTATCAGGATGCCGATCTGCCGATGCTCGTTGTCATGATCTTCCTTCCCGCCGCCTTCGCATTCGTTTTTCGAGCGGTGGGCATGTATCGTACCGAGTATCCCGTTCACGCCCGTCCTTCCATTCAGATGGCGGCTTGCTCCGCCTTGTGCTTCATTCCCGTGATGTGTGCCGAACCGCAGTTGATGTTTCCTCTGATTGTCGTCTTCCTCATTTTCATGCTGACGGTGCGTTCGCATCGTCCGATGCTGTTGCTGATCCCCTTGCCTGCGGCTCTTTCCCTGGCGCCTACTTTGGTCTATGCGGTGCATTACGCCAAGCTTGGTCTATGGCGGCAGCTCTTTGCAGACGTGACGGTGGCCGAGCTTTCAGGGGCGCGTCCCCCACGTCCGTTGAATTTCGTGCAAGTGGTCCTGGAATCGTTTGGATTGGATGCGAAGACGGTGTTTTCTACGAATCTGTGGTCGGTTCATCTTCCAGCTTTGTCGATGTTCGCCGTTTTGGTTGTGCTAGCCTGCCTAGCCTTGGTCTGCCTGGTCTTCCCCTCGGCGTTGCGTGTCTCCCGCATGATGTGGATCACCGCCATTTGTGGCATACTGCTCACGTTGGTTTCTGTCAGGGTGGCCGTGGCTCCCGGTGATGCAGGCTCCGCGGCGGGATCATCTTTGCCTGGTCTGATATTGGTCTTGTTGTCTTTGATCGCCTGTATCTGCATCATGGCAGGAAATGCCGTGATGGGAACCATGCCGCATCGTTGGGATGGCGTGGCGGTCGTCAGGGCTCAAGAGCCGCGATCCGAGGGTTTCTTTTCCGAAGAAAGCGACGGCCATGCGGTAGTCGCGAAGGTCGGCAGGTCAGTGCTGGTGGCGCTGCTGCTCGTGATGACGGGGACCTGGTCCCTTTGCGGTGCTCGCATCCGTGGCAACGACGTGCGTGTGACCTCCGAAGGTCTGCCCTTGGTGGTGGTGGATTACCTGCAACAAGGGGATAACCACCGGGTGCTGGCTTTGAAAGCGGAGTCCGGGAACAAAGTGGATTATACGGTCATGCGGACCAGGCGAGGTGATCTTATGGATGTGTCTCCCGGACAGGCCAACCAGAAGCTCGTAGGTCTGTCCGACGATGCCGATGCCAAGCTTGCTCAATCGGCGGCGCACCTTTTGGCACGTTTCGATGGTGATGCCGTTGCTACGGTGGCACGTCTGGGATTCGGGGGGATATACGTGGCCAACGACACCCACCCGAACGTGAGAGCGGTTTCACAGGCGCTCATCAGTAATGTGAACGCAAGTGATGGCACACAGGTCCTGGCGCAATCCGAGCGGGGCGTTTATTACCAGTTCTCCGATGTTGGTTTGGCACAACGTGGGGTCGCGTCGCAGGGTCGGGTCAGAGCCGAGTCGAGTCCGTGGAGATACGCTTGGTGCTACAGTTTCGCAACCGTCTTGTTCTTATATTGCCTCGTGGCTTTGCCGAGGGTGTTGCACCGTAACAGGGAGGAAGCATGACACGAATGAAGAAACAGATCGGCGGTACGTCTCGTGGCGGTTTGTGCGTGTTCATGGCTTCGGTCACGGTATTGGCCATCATCGCAGTGGTGGTGGCTCTCCTGATGTTTCCGGGCGCTGCGCTACCGGCGGATGGAATCCGTGCCACTGCGCGGACCGGCCATGAGGTGAGACAATCCCAGGTGGTCGCTTACTGCCCGGCGCAAATGGCGCTCGCTGATTCAGAAAAATATGGTGATGTCCAATTCCAGGCTTCAGAAGGCAATATTACCTCTTCGGCTTTGTACTCTTCTTTCGGGTCAGTGTATAAGGCCAGGGTCGGGTCCCTGACCGACGTCGATGGCGTGAACGGTGTGGGACGAGAACTTGAGGGGAATGGGTCATATGAAGGTCCGTCCGTCAAGGTGCTTTCGGACAGAGGAAATGCGAAGTCAAGCATCCTGGTTTCGAAACTGCTGAATTCAAAGGAGGGCACGGGGTCGGTCGCAGCCGTCGGCTCTTGGGCGACCAGCGGTGATCTCAAGGGAGTGTCCGCGGCTTCCTGCGTATCTCCGTCATTGGAGAGCTTCTTCCTTCTTCCGGCAACGGCCGCAGGTGCCACACATCAGCTCATTGTGGCAAACCCATCGGAAAAGCCCACCACGCTGCATTTGGATGTGTGGGGCACGAAGTCGGGCCGTCCGTTGGCTTTGCATACGGGTAACACCCTTACCGTGGCCGCGCATCATGAGGCCAACGTCGATTTGTCGGCGGGCGCTCCCGGTCAGGATGGGCTTTTTGTCAAGGTGACGAGCAATGAGGTGCCGGTCGCTGCTGTGGTCCGATGCGTGTTGCTCGACGGTCTGTCATCGAAGGGTTCGGATTTCGCTCTTCCTTTGGGTGAACCCGGAACATCCCAGGTTTTGGCCGGTGTGGGTCAGGGTGATGAAGTGAACGTAGCCGTCCGTTCCGATCGTGCCGCCGATGCCGAGATCTTCTGGACTCGTCATGACGGCGAGGAATCGGTGCGCAAAGTGCATTTGGAGCCCGGGAGAGTGAGCGTGACCGATTTAGGACGTGCCGGTCAGGACGTATACGGTGTTTCGGTACGTTCCGATGCCCCGGTCCAGGCACAGGCGCAGGTGGGGGATTCCGGTTCCGATGGGAGTGCCGATTTCGCGCTTATACCGGCAGCACGGCAGGCAGGTCGATCGGCCGTTGCTGTTCCAGGCGGGATGAATGGAGTATTGTCTTTCATCAACGCTTCGAATTCAGCGGTCGAAGCCACGGTTCATGGATATGATGTCAAGGGGGGCTCGGTCGGTTCTCAGCAGATCTCCATCAACGCGCATGGAGCCCAGGTTGTTCCTATGAGCGACATCAGTGATTCGGCTGTATTGTTCGAACTCGAGAGCGGCGGGAATCTGGCTTGGGGTGTGCGCGTCGGGCAGCAGGATGTCAGTTCCGCGAATCTCGCCGCCGTTGCCTACCTGTCCGCGACCGGGCTGGAACCATCGAATGCGCAGATATTCTCTGAACCCACACGGATGACGGTTCGATGAGTATTTCGTCGATGTGACGTAAAGGCGCCTTCGTGGTGTACCGGCGTCTTTGCCAATCACGTGGACTTCGTTCGACTTTGTGCGTTCGGCAAGGTCGTAGGTACGTACAGGCAAAGCTTGAACCAAAAGAGATCATTCGTCCTGATCCCATTGAGGGTCTATCTGCGATGGCCTCCTGCCATAGAGCTGCGCCAATCGCAGCACCAGCTCGTCGTGGATGGCCCATTGCAGGTCCTCGCGGTCAGGATGATGCATCTGCAGGGGCATTCGGTAGAGCACGATGCGTGCCGGTATGCCTCTGCCTGAGGGGAACGCCCGTGAAGTCAGGCTTCTGCGGCCTTCCCAGAACGCCGGTTCGGAAGGCGGAACGTCTTCGACGGCGAATTGGACTGGTTCCACCAATTCCGGCCAGGCGGCGTTCAGTCGCTTGATTTGCGAAGCCGTGATGTCATCGAAGAATCCAGCGCGCGTGCGGTACCGGGGTAGGCGGACGCCGAACTGCGGGGGTGCGTGTTCCGCGCCCATGCGCGTTGCGGTACATATGGTTCTGCCAAGGAGGTCGCAACATATGTTCAACTTTATGTCAAGGCCCGGGCAACCTATGGAATATGATTGACCGGTCGAATGAATTGCGGGATTTGAGGTGATGACGGTGCAGAATGGGCGAATCGGTCTGTGGCATGAGCATAACATGGTTGAATTCATGCAGGGGGCGAAAGTGGTGGCCTTCGATTTGGATAACACCTTGGCTCGCTCGAAAAAACCGATGCATGAAGACATGTCCAGGTTGTTCGCATCCTTGACGCGGCTGATCGACGTTGCGGTCATCACTGGAGGCCGTTTTGAACTCGTCGAAAGCCAGGTGCTTGACGTTCTGGGCGAGTGCGCCGATATGAGCCGCATCCATATCATGCCCACGAGCGGGACCCGTTATTACCGCTGGAACGAGGGTGCCTTCCGATGCGTCTACAAGGTCGATCTTACGCAGGCGCAGCGCAGTGCGGCGATGAGTTCGTTTGAACGTCACGCCAGAGAGCTTGGCATGTGGGAGGAAAAGGTATGGGGGGAGCGCATTGAGGATCGAGGCAGTCAGATCACGTTTTCCGCGCTTGGGCAGAACGCCCCGGTGGAGGCCAAAGAGCGTTGGGATCCCGACAATTCCAAAAAGAATCGTCTTGCCTCGGCCGTGGCCGCCGACCTTCCTGATTTGGTGGTCCGCTCTGGAGGGTCCACCAGCGTCGACGTTTCGGTCAAAGGCGTGGACAAGGCGTATGCGGTGCGCAAACTGTGCGCTGAGCTTGCCATTGATGTCAGCCAGGTGGTGTTCATAGGTGACCGTATGGATCCCGACGGCAATGATTATGCCGCTGCCATCATAGGTACCAGGCCCGTGCGCGTTGCCGGCCCTGACGATACGCTCAAAGTTTGCGCGCGCATCATCGAGGCTTTGGAACGGCCGTGAGTGTTCCGGGCCGTGTGTCGCACCCGTTTCATTCCTCCACAACGTTCTTTTCCGGTGTGCTAGCGTGTGCTTTGTGGCTACAGTCGGAATCGTGGATGATTCGGCCTTCAATGCATTTTCCTGCCTTTCCCGTGAATTCCTCGGTGTTCTGATGCCGAGGGGCTGTGCGGGTTGCGACGCTCCTGATGAGGTGCTTTGCCAGTCATGTCTGCGTCTGTTCTCCGGAGCGCATCGAAGGGATGTGGACCTGGGGTGTAAGTGGCCTTGTTTCTTCTGCGGTTTCTACGAGGGTGCCGTCCGCACGGCGATTCTTTCGTGGAAGGATCATGACGATGAGGAATGCGATCGGTGTTTCGCGGCTCTTCTCGCCCGTCTGGCGTTGCACGTCATAGGTCCGGCACCGTCGGAAGGTTTCCTCATCGTTCCCGCTCCGTCATCAAGCAGTTCGATGCGTCGGCGTGGGCGCGATCATCTGTTGCCTGTGGTCCGGGGCATGTCCATGATACTGCGCAGACAAGGCATCGAATCGTACGTATCAGCAGACCTGCGTATTCGCAATGTGCATACGAAATCAGTCGAGACCCGTACCGCCGCCGGGCGGTCCATAAGACTCGAAGGAAGCGTTTGTCTGATGCCTCGGTCTCGATGCTCGGGGCGCGAGGTTCTCTTGGTGGATGACATCGTTACGACGGGAACCACGATGCGGCGGTGTGCTCAGGCTTTGGAGCGCGGAGGTGCACACGTCGGTGTTTGCCTTGCTCTTGCGGGAAGTGCCAAGAACGTTGGTGCGATGGGTCTGACGGATATTCATTCCGCATGATCGTATGGCCTTGCTGGATCCGATTCGTTGGTCAGGTTTTTTTATGAAGAGGTATTACAGGGTGTGGAGCATGGTCTTGCCAGCCATGACGTCTCGTGCATGGTGATTGCATGACGCCGATGAAGAGGTCTTTGGATCACTTGTCCGGCACCGTCATCGTGCGTACGCCACCGCCAACTCATCCCAACGGGTGGTGCAGCGCGGAGAGAGCATGTCCCTGCGCATGCTCCATTGGGCGCCGGTGTCATCCCCCTGCCGGCCGGACCCACGTATGCCGCCGTAACCGATGCCGACCCGGAACGGACCGAATTTCCTTGCGGCCTGATCAAGCACGGAACCTAAATCGTGAGTGTCCTGCCGGGCCTGCAGTCCGTTCAATGTGTCGAATCTACCGGCATCACTCAAGCCGATCAGCATGACTCCGGCCCGTATGTACCGTGCATGCGCATCGAAACGTCCTTCAATGGCCGAACATGCAGCCTTGCTGATTACCAGTGGGTCATCGCTCGGATCCGTCAGCGCAGTGGTGCCATGAAGTGCTACGTAATCCTGATGGTTGTTGAACGGGCTGCTGGAACAGAACGCGGACACGTATGAGCATAGGCTGTTCTGACGTCTCAGGCGTCTGCACGCTTTCTGGGCGTAGACGCTCAGGGCCTGGCGCATATCGTCGATGCCCTGAATTGGCGTGGAGAACATTCTTGAACACAATATCTGGTCTTTGCGGCTGCCTCCGTCGGCATCGCTTTCCTCCTGCATGCATGGCACGCCGTTGAGCTCCAGCACGGTACGCTCCATGACGATGGAAAAACGGTGGCGCATCTGCAGATGATCGCTGTTTTTGAGGTCCAATGCTGTGACGATTCCCAAGGACTGGAGTTTTTTTGTCATCCTGCGACCTACGCCCCACACCTTTTCCACGGGCACGCTCCGCAAAGCGGCGTCACCGTAGCGTTCCTCGATGTCTTTCCAAAGTGCCACCCCTTGTGAGGATTGATGGTCTTTTGCCCAATGATTCGCCACTTTGGCCAGGGTCTTGGTGGGTGCGATGCCTATGCTTACCGGTATTCCGACCCCCTTGAGCACCGCCCGGCGCATGGCTTGCGCCGTTTCCACGGTCTTGTTGGCAGAAGCATGCGGCTCGAGAAAACACTCGTCAATGGAGTAGACCTCTTGGTCGGGCATGTACCGGCGCATGAGCGACATCATGCGTGCGGAAAGACTGGCGTAAAGCTCGTAATTGGAGCTGCGGGCGACGATGCCATGTCGTTGCGCCTGATCGCGAATCTGATACCATGGCGTGCCCTCCTCGATGCCGATGCGTTTTGCTTCGGCTGATCTCGCCACCACACAACCGTCGTTGTTGGACAGAACAATGACGGGTTTGTGTGCCAAGGATGGATCGAAGACGCGCTCGCAGGAGGCGAAAAACGAGTTGGCGTCCGCCAGTACATAGCGGCATTCATCGTTGTCCGTTGTGTGGTCGTGGGTTGTTGTGTGATTGTGGTCCATCGTCGGGTCGTCTGGTGTCATGTTCCTGCTGTCCGTCATGGTATGTTCGGTGTCATGGAGCCGATTGAAATGTGGCTGTGACGGTCACGACCGGTATGGGGCCGTGGTGTTCCGGGATCTTGCCATGCTCGGCATGCATTTCGCTTGATTATGATATCCGGTGCGGGCCGGGTGCGGGTCGGACGTTGCTTTTGCGGTAACAGTCACGTTGCATGTGGAAGTTACCCACTACGACGCCCCAGATCTCCAATTGCTCGGCATCTGCGGAACTGAAATCGGGGTATCGTGGGTTCTCCGCGTGGAGTACGGGCGTGGAACCATGCATCACGAGCCGTTTGACCGTAAGTTCGTCATCGAGAATCGCGATCACGACGTCACCATCACGTACTTCCAGAGAGCGGTCCACGACCAGTAGGTCGCCGTCCCAGATTCCCGCGCCCTGCATGGAATCGCCTGCTACGGTGACGATGAATGTGGTGTCGGGGTGTTGGATGATGTGTTCATCAAAGCTGAAATCGCCGGCGAAATAATCCTGGGCCACCGACGGGAAACCCGCGTGCACCGATTCCAACGTGATGGGCACCGGGGTGGGGGAGAGCGTCGAACGGTAGAGCGATGAGACGGTGCACCGCTGGGCGGGCCCCTGCGCCCGCCGTCCCGATTCCGTGTGGTGCCGCGTGTCGCCAGGCATCTGTGCCGTCTGAATGACCGGACTGCGTTGCATGTTCACCTCCAGGTATTCGAACATATGTTCGAATACCTAGTATGAATCGAACACTGGACACGGCATTTGACACGTGTCCTCGCTTGGAGCGGGCTTGGCGCAGGTCCGGCCGGGAGGTTTGCGTGAACCGTTCAAAGTGCCGCTGGGGCGGGCGAGCCTTGATTGTGGTCGCCGTCGTGGTGTTTGGGCAGCGTAATCTCGAAATCCGGGCCTCGGGCGTCATCCACGACGCGGACTGTCCCTCCGTGAAGTCCCGCGGCCCAGCGGGCTATGGAGAGTCCTATGCCCGTGCCGCCGGATTCCGTGCCCACGCCGTTGTTGCCTTTGACGAAGCGTCGGAAGATGTCGGCCCGTTCGGATCGTGGTATCTGTGTCCCGAAATTGACGACATTGGTCACCACGGTGCCGCGAATATGATCCTCATGCGCTTGGATGAGGATGTCCGTGTCGTCGTCGGAATGCTTGAAGGCGTTGGATATGACATTCGTGAACAATTGGCGTAGCCGGTCCTTGTCGCCTTCGAGGGTGATCGACCGGGGAATGCGGAAACGTACGTTGTGGTTATGTCCGGCATCGGCTATTTCGAGTGGTTCCACGGTCTCGTCAAGAAAATCAGCGAAGTTGAACTGTTCGGTGTTCAAGCTGGCGGCGCCGGCCTCCATACGCGACAGGTCCAGAAGGAAGGCGATGAGGTCGGAAAGTCGGTGCGTTTGGTCGAGGATACGGTTCATGTTGGCTTCGGTGGGCTCCACGACGCCGTCTGCCAGATTCTCAAGCATGGCCTGAAGAGCTGATACGGGTGTCCTCAGCTCGTGGCTCACATTGGCCACCATGTCTCGGCGCATTTTGTCGGCGTGCTCAAGTTCCCCGGCCATGACGTTGAATGAGCGGGCGAGCTGCCCCACCTCGTCGTTGCGCCTTTCATCGGCGTTCACACGCACGTCGTACCTGCCGTCCGCCATCGACTCGGCGGCATCCCTCATCTGTTTGAGAGGCGCTGTCAGACCGCGTGAAAACACATATGTGATGCCCAACGCCACCACCATGGTCACCGGCATGGCTATCCAGCCG
This sequence comes from Bifidobacterium bombi DSM 19703, assembly GCF_000737845.1. Lineage (GTDB taxonomy): Bacteria > Actinomycetota > Actinomycetes > Actinomycetales > Bifidobacteriaceae > Bifidobacterium > Bifidobacterium bombi. Next base: position 189,419 of record NZ_ATLK01000001.1, read on the forward strand.
CTGAGGCCTACTTTGAGCAGGAACCAGGCCATGACGAAGGCTATGGCCGTGGAAAAGACGATGATGGCGCTGAGTTCGACTTTGAGCGAAGAGAACAGCGCGACCGGGCGGCCCTTCTCCAGAAGCTTTTCGGAGCCTTCCCTGATGTTTTGCATATTGGCCTTACGCATGTGCTCGAACCTTAGAATCCAGGTGTGTCGTAACTTGGAATCGTGCCGTTGGGCATCGTACGTGAATCAGGCAGGGCACCGCCCTCCTTTGCCGTTTCACCGTCCCTGCTCCCGCCCGTCTGGTGCATCCAGCTGGAGTCGTCCTCGCCGTCGTCGGGAGGGATGAACGCATAGCCCACCCCGTGGGTGGTTCGGATGCGGGCCGTACCTATCTTGTGGCGCAGTGCCTTGACGTGGGAGTCGACGGTGCGGGTGGTGGATGAGTCATACCAATTCCAGATGCTTTTGAGCAGTTCGTCGCGTTTGAATACCGTCTTCGGCTTACGTGCCAGAGTGACGAGCAAGTCGAATTCGGTCGGTGTGAGATGTATGGGCTCCCCGTTGAGCGTCACAGTCCTTTCACCGGGGTTGATGACCAGTGAACCGAAATCCAGCACCTGCTCATGCGCATTGTTCTGTGCGATGATGCTGGCACGTTTGACCCTGCGCAGCAATGCTTCGCAACGGGCTATGAGCTCGCGAGGGGAAAATGGCTTGGTCATGTAGTCGTCGGCGCCCGCATTCAAACCGTTGATTTTGTCCGCTTCGCCGTCACGGGCGGTGAGCATGAGCACGGGGACCGGGCGCTCTTCTACGATGTGCCTGGTGGCGGTGATGCCGTCCATGATCGGCAGCATGATGTCCATGATCACAAGATCCGGTTTGATGGTTCTGGCCGCGCGCACCGCGCTCGCTCCGTCGGACGCCACCCGCGCCCTCCATCCCTTGGCCGCGATTCGTTGGGCGATCGCGGTGGCCAGATCGGGTTCGTCCTCGACCACCAGGATGGTCACAGGATCCGTATGTTGAGCCAAGCCGCTGTCCATGAGCGTGCCGCCTTTCCGTAAAACAAGCTTCCGGGGGAGGATGGATGAAATCCGTTTCCCTATGTTTTCTAGAGTAGTATCACCGCTTCCTCATGTAAAAAGTCGTTACCTTATGGGATTATAGGCAGGATTGAGGTGGAATCTCTACGGAGGGTGCATGGAGTATCAGATTGGTGATGTGGTCGTGTATCCACGCCACGGGGCTGCTAAGGTCGTCGCTTTTACGGAGCATACGGTGAAGGGAGTGACCCGCCAATACATGCAGTTGTCGGTGCTTTCCTCCGATGGTCTCAACATCGAAGTCCCTATGGACAACGTCAAGAAAGTCGGCATTCGTAATGTCGTCGATGGCAAGCAGGTCTCCAAGGTTTTTGAGATTCTCCGTACCCCCGTCGTCGAAGACGAGAAGATGAACTGGTCCAGGCGCTATAAGCTGAATGTGGAGAAGATCGCCACCGGTGAAGTCAATAAGATAGCCAAGGTCGTGCGGGACCTTTCGCAGCGCAATGTGGATGAGCATGGTCTTTCCGCAGGGGAGAAGCGCATGCTGACCCGATCGAGGGGCATTCTCACTTCGGAGATTGCCTTGGCGGAGAAGATTGACGAGGATGAGGCCCAGCGCCTGCTTGATGTCAATCTGGGGTTCGCTCCGGCGGAACCCGGGGACGACAGACATCATACGAAGTTCCCTGACGAGCCTGCCAGCAAAACCTTGGCGCGTGTGGCCGCCGAGGCTGCTGCCGCTAAGGCCAAGGATAAGAAGAAGTAGGTCCGTGCGGCGGATCGTTCCTGCAGGAGTTCCGTTTACGGGTACTGGTTTCGTCGTTGATGACGTGGTTTTTGTGCTACCCTGCTCGTTCGGGATCCGCCCACTTGGCCGGTCCTTCAGGCTTTTGCATTTCCTGTGTGGTCTCAGTTTGAACCGCGTACCACTGTTGCGCGATTTTCCGCTTCCTTGTGCCCGTGTCCGGTGTCGGACGGAATTCCGTGTACCGTTGCGCGTCGTTTACGTGCCTGCTCGTCGTGCATTTCGTGCTTCCTGATGGGGCGCAGAAGATGCCCACTTCTCCGTGTATATCTGCGACGATCCCGCTGCGTTGTGGGCCGCCGTGCGTGTCAGTGGATGTGTGGTGTCAGGGAGAAGGTTAGGGCCTATGGTCGAGTTGCGGCTTCAATGAAGGTGCGAAGGTCATCTCCTGGATTCGTTTCCAGAAGAGGTCCTTGCCGCTACTTGGAGAACGGAATGCCGAAGTGCGACCAGTCAAGATATTTCCTGATGGAAACGACGGTCGTCCGTTGAATGGAAGCGACGTCGGTACGTGGTGTCCTGGCATCGGGTTTGAGCCTATGAACGGTACGTTCCGGCTACGCCACGAACTCGACCGGGGACTCCAGTTCCACGCCTGAGGCATCGCGGCGCATGTCGGGCTTGGGCAGTTCCACTGGAGAGCCTGCGGAACTGCTTGCATGCAACGGATATGTTCCCACGCACGCGATGGTCAGGGTGTCCTGTCCCTTGAGGAAACGCTGTGAGCGCACGCCACGGGTGCCACGACCTTTGGTGGGGTACATCTCCAAAGGCGTTACCTTGGCAGCACCTGTTTCGGTTCCCGGCAAAGCCGACGAATCTCCGGCGACCGTGAGCACCACGGCTCCCGATGCCGAGTACAGGCCGTTTTCGCCTTCCTCATAGTTCCAAGCTACCTTGCCGGCAGGCACCACGCCGAAGGCGGACACATGGCGTCCCGCCGCCAGTCTGATGCCGTTCATGCCGGCCGAGGCGCGCCCTTGGGGTCTTACCTCGGCGGCGTCGAAGGTGAGCAACGAGGAATCCGACGCGATGAACACGAGCCGATCGCCGTCTGCGGCGGGCGCCGCGCCGATCACGCTGTCGCCGTCCTTGAGTTCGATGACCTGCCATGAATCCATGGTGCTCGGCGACTCCCGGTTCCAGCGCTTGACGATGCCTTGAGCCGTTCCGATGGCCAGTGGCGTGCTGCTTTGGTCCGTCGGCCCCGCCGTGCGATCATCCGCGCCATCGGCGGAAGTTATGCCATCCATCACGCCGTTCTTCGCGTTGCCTGTCGTTTTCTTGCCCTCGCCGATTGCGATGGCAGCCACCACGCGCTCGGCGGGGACCGGTTCCGTGCTTTGGGTCCCGAACAGCAGCTCCCGGGCCGCCACGCCGCCTGTGAGATCGGGTACATCGACGATGTCGAGCGCCGGTAGGTCCGCCACGTGGGCCAGCACAAGCCTCCCTTGCGAGGTGATCAGTCCGTATCTGGACCGCGTGGTCGTGGCGAACAGCGAGACGATCTGGTCGTTCGGGTGCCGCCTGTCGGAGGCCGAACGACTGTTCCATAGGTCCAGCGCGGCTTCAGGCAACCTCGCCACCAGGCCTGAGGTGCTCAAGCCGACCGTGCACGGTGAATCGTCTAGCTGCAACGCCTGCAGCGCGACCTCGTCCTTGCCGGCTTTGCGCGCCGCGTTCGCCGCTGCTATGTCGGCCGCCGCGGAAGAGACCACTTGCGCCGTCCTGATTGCCTTCAAAGCGGTTGTGCTGACGCCCGGTTTGGTGCCCGCACCGTCGGCTCCTTCCGCATGCACGGGGCTCAGCGTGCCGTCTTCGGCTTTGTCGAGCAGCACGGTGCGCCGTGGGTCGCCCCACTGTGCCACCGCTTCGTCCATCTCGCCCTCGATGACCTCATCGAGCCGTTCGGGGGAGGCCAGGATCTCGTTGAGCTCCTCGATGCGCCGCTTCAAATCGTCGCGTTCGCCTTCAAGCTCGATGCGGCTCATTTTCGTGAGCCGGCGCAGCCGCAGGTCGAGGATGTATTGGGCCTGGGTCTCATCAAGGTCGAAGACGATCATCAGCGCCTGTTTTGCCGCGTCGGCGTCTTCCGATGACCTGATCACCTGGATCACTTCGTCTATGTCCACCATTGCCAGCAGCAGGCCCTCCACGAGGTGCAGCCGTTCCTGGGCCTTCCTGAGCCGGAATTCACTGCGGCGATGTACCACGGTGCGCCGGTGCTCGACCCAGACCTCAAGCATCTCCTTGAGGCCCATGGTGTGTGGTCTTCCGTGCACGAGCGCCACGTTGTTCATGGCGAAGTTGTCTTGCAGCGGTGTGTTCGCGAAAAGCTGGGCGAGTACCGAAGCCGGGTCGAACCCCGTTTTGATCTCGATGACGATGCGTGTGCCGTTGTGCCGATCCGTCAGATCGATGGCACCGGACACACCTTCGATCTTATGGTTCTTGACGCCGGCCGATATGCGCTCCAGGACTTTTTCCGGGCCGACCATGAACGGCAGCTCGGTGACGACAATCGCCTTCTTGCGGGCGGTCACGTTCTCGACGTGTGTGGCCGATCGGGTGGTGAGAGTCCCGCGCCCGGTCTCGTAGGCCTCGCGGATGCCGTCACGGCCGATGATGATGCCGCCGCCTGGCCAATCGGGGCCGGGCACGAATCGCATGAGGTCGTCCAACGTCGCGTCCGGATGTTTCATTAGGTATTTGGCGGCGTTCACCACTTCACCGAGGTTGTGGGTGGCCATGTTGGTCGCCATGCCGACCGCGATTCCCGAGGCGCCGTTGACCAGAAGATTCGGTATGGCTGCGGGAAGTACGTCGGGCTCCTTCAGTTTGTTGTCATAGTTGGGCGAGAAATCGACCGTGTCCTCATCGATGTTGGCGTTCATGCCGAGTGCGGCCGGTGCCAGGCGTGCCTCTGTGTAGCGCGACGCCGCCGGTCCGTCGTCAAGGGATCCGAAGTTGCCGTGCCCGTCCACCAGCGGCAGTCGCATGGCGAATGGCTGCGCCAGACGAACCATGGCTTCGTAGATGGAGGAATCGCCGTGAGGGTGTAGTTTGCCCATGACCTCACCCACGGCGCGTGCCGATTTCATGTAGGCCTTGTCCGGTGTGAGGTTCATCTGGCCCATTTGGTAGATGATGCGTCGCTGCACTGGTTTCATGCCGTCGCGGGCGTCCGGTAGGGCGCGGGCGTAGATCACCGAGTAGGCGTATTCCAGGAACGACGTGCTCATTTCCTTGTTCAACGGCGTTTCGACGATGTTTTCCTTGACGGTGCGAGGGTCATACCCCGGTTTCGTGGGTTTGCGGCGTACGGCCATGATTCCCTCCCCAGACGCGTCGTTAAATCCCAACCATACTAGCCGAAAACCTCGCCAAATCGAAGAAAACAGGTTTCGGAAGTCTTGCCGACCGGACGCTCGTGGCACGCGCGGCGCATGCACATCGGCCGGGTGCCGAGCCATGGAGGCATGGGACTTGCCTGGGGCGGAGGTGATACCGATTCATTGGTGACGCTTGAAATTATACGGAGTCGTTGTCCGGGGCAGTCTGTAGTCGGGGCTTGTGCCAGTTCCTCAAAACGGATGCATGCAGGTGTATAAATGGAAGTATGAGTATTGAGATTCCGAGTATGACGCAACTGCTCGACCATGCACCGTTGGCCGCGTTCGGTGACGAGGACACAGGATCGGCCGCAGACTGCGGGCATGCGGGATTGGCCGGTGCCGAGCTTGAAAACGACCAGTGGAGGAATCGGGAGTTTGGGCAGTCTGGATCCGATGGGCGTCAACGCGGGGGAGCGTTGCATTTATCCGCCTTGTTGCCGGCGTTGAGTGCCGCCATCGGTTTCCCGGTCAAGACGAGCGTCCATGACGATTCGGAAGGTTGCCGGAAGGCACTGGGGCTGCCTCAGGCGAGTTCGGCCGTGGTGGTCCTCATTGATGGTCTGGGCTATTGGAATCTCAATATGAGAATCGGCCATGCGCCGTACCTGCGTTCCCTGATGAATCGCAGTGAAAATCAAAGACCCATCAGCACTTGCGTGCCGAGCACGACAACGGCGGCTATGGGCACGTTCGGAACGGGAACATGCCCTGGAGTGACCTGCATGACCGGCTATACGCAACGCAACCCGCAGACAGGACAGTTGGCTCAGCTCATCAGCTTCAAGGGGGCGGGTGAACCATTCGATCTGCAACGCGAACCTACGGTGTTCGAGCGTCTCAAAGAGCGAGGCGTCAGGGTTACCAGTGTGGGGCTGCGTGAATTCTCGGATTCCTCGCTCACCAAGGCGGCACTTCGTGGTCCGGATTATATCAGCGCGGGCACAGCCAGGGCGCGACTCATGAAAGCCGCCAAAGCTGCGCGCGAGCCCGGACTGACTTACTTTTACCTGCGCGACATCGACAAAACCGGTCACCGGGAAGGCTGGGGCGAAGAGGCATGGGTGGCGTCATTGGAAAACGTGGATGCGCAGCTTGGCCTGCTTTCGCGCAGCGTCCCTTCGGGTACCCTGATTGTCATCACCGCTGATCACGGTATGGTGGCGGCTGACCCGCGACGACGCATGGACATCGCCGGTTGCGGCGAGCTTACCCGCGGGGTCGCGCAGGTGGGCGGCGAACCCAGAGCGCCGATGTTGTATGTGAATCCAGGGGTCGATCCGCACGATGTGGCGGGGCGCTGGCGGAAGGTGCTCGAAGGGCGGGCCGTGGTGCGGACCAAAGATGAAGCGGTTGCAGCAGGAATGTACGGGCCGGTAAGCGAACGCGCCATGTCGGTGTTGGGTGATGTCATCGTCCATGCGATGGGCGAATCGACCATCGTTGATTCACGCATCCAGGGCGAAGGAGAGATGAGTCTTCCCGGGGTGCATGGTTCGTTGAGTCACATGGAGTCCGACATTCCCTGTCTGGTCGATGTCGTGGACTGATAGGAGCGTCGGGATTGCGAGCATGCGGTGGCTCCATCAGTCCCCGAAGATGATTTCGTCCCAACTGGGCATGGCTGATCTTCCCGATTTGCGTTTGGCGTGTTGCTGGACCGATGGCTCGTTGCCGTCAATCGATCGCGGAAGTGAAGGATTCGGTGCCTGTGAAGATTGCTCGGTGTCACGCACAGCACCCCAGAGACTTCCCTGTGTCTTGTTGAATCCATTTTCCGCATCGTTGCCGGCTGCCTGCCGGTCATACGGTGAACCGGCGGCGTCATTGGCGGATTGTCCGTTAACAGGGGGACGGGTGTCCGTCGTTGCGCCGTGCGATATGTTCGGCGTCTTTCCATTGGTCGTGGAGTTGCCGACGGATGCATCATGGCGTGTCCTTTCTATCGGTGTTCGGGATTCTCGCTGGTCGAATGCATAAGGCATCTGTACCACCCTTTGCATACGTTGTGCATCGGTGTCTTGAGGTGCCGTGAGTGGTGCTGAGGTCATGGGCAAGCGCTCGTCGCCCTGCGAAGAGACGGTTCCTGTGGTCGCGCTGCTCTGCTCATACGGCCGGTAGGGAGGCAGTGGATCATACGTTTTGGGGTTGCGCATGTTCGACTCGTCTTGTGATGATGCGGGCGCGCGTGTTGAGCCCTCCCCGTCTGACTGCGGGGGTGCGGGTTTTACCCTTTCGCCCAGCAGTATCCTGGAGGCCGCGTTCATGCATTCCACACCGTTATCTCGGATGTTCCAGCTCCAGATCGCGCGTACCGAATTATGCGGCGTCTGGAATTGGGCACAAATCATCCAGGGCTCTCTCCCACGGCGTGTCGCGTTCCATTTGACGGATTGTGGGTCGACTTTGGCTGCGGTCAGCGTCGACTCTATCAGGTCCCCGATGGTGCGCATCCGACTGCCCTTGGGTGCGTTCACCGCCAGGAATTGCTCTATCGCGTCTTGCTTCTCCGTCTGCACCGAGGACGTGAACCGGCGCACCAAGGTGGCGCTGAGATCATAACGCTCAGCGACTTTGCCTGGTTCTTCGCCGGCCCTGATAAGAGCCTGAATCTTCGATATCGGCAGGGTTTTGGTCTCATGCACGCCTGCCGCGTCCGAGTTCTCCTGCTGGACTTGCCTCGCTTCCAGTATGGCCCGCTCGAGTCTGTCGTCGACGCTGACATGAAACGCCGAAGTCTCGGAGAGAAACACCAACTCGCCGGTGTCGTCAATATGATCGAACCTAGCTTGCACACCTGATTTGGCCGGCATTCGTCACCCTTTCGCTGGAAAAAGAACCGATATTTTTTATGCTAGTCCTATAATGCCCCACGTGTCGTATTTTACCTTCTCCACAAATCGTGTATTCTGTAGCGCATAAAAGTGTTATCGTCCATGTCGGATGATTCACGAAGGTCGATGAAAGGAGTGCATTATGGCTCAGGATTATGACTCTCCACGTAATAAGGACGAGGATGAGGAGTCGCTGCAGGAACTCGGCAAGAGCTCGCAGAACGAAAACACCGATATCGATGATGACGAGAACGCCATCGCAGAGGACTATGAACTGCCGGGCGCTGACCTGAGCAATGAGGATTCCTCGGTGACGGTGATCCCCATGCAGGGGGACGAATTCATCTGTTCGCAGTGCTTCCTCGTCAAGCATCGCAGCCAGTTGGCCTATACCGATGAATCGGGGCAGCCGATCTGCAAGGAGTGCGCCGCCTGATGGCTTGGGATGAGTCTTATAACAAACCTGAACAGGTTGAGGTGCTGGTCAAGGCCGAGAACGGTGATGTGCCGGCGCTTCGGTATGCCCACGCCGGCGATGCCGGCGCCGATCTGGTCACGACCGAGGAGGTGACGTTGGAACCCTTCCATCGGGCGCTGGTGCCTACCGGGGTCCGCATCGCCCTGCCCGCCGGGTATGTGGGTCTGGTCCACCCACGCTCGGGGCTCGCCGCCAAGCAAGGGGTGACCGTGCTGAACGCCCCGGGGACCATTGATGCCGGTTATCGCGGCGAGATCAAGGTGCCCCTCATCAACCTCGATCCGCAGAATACGGTCGTGTTCCATCCCGGGGACCGCATTGCGCAGCTGGTCATACAACGCTATGTCGAGGCGCGTTTCGTGCTGTCCCGGAAATTGCCGGGTTCGGACAGGTCGGAACGGGGGTTTGGCTCCACCGGTCTGGGGTCGCATTGAGGCTCGCGGCCCGTGCGGTGGGGGCATGGCCGGATGAATGATGATGCTCACGGCTCCATGTCGATTGCGTCGCCTCACTGCGGCAATCGCGTGACGGCATGACCGCAGGGCCGGCTGAGGTATCGCATCTGCGGCCGCGCGGTGCAGGTGTCGGTTTTTACCGCTATGATGGGCATGAAAAGCGAAGGGGGACTGCATATGGCGGACCAGGAATACGAGAGCCGTTCTGCCAGGATGCTCGGCTGTGAAATCAGCACCGATCCTCTAGACCCGTTGGAGCCCATCGTCATGCTTTGCTGCCAGCATCATCCCGATGCCGATATGGAAATACTTGAGAGGGCATATCGCCGTGCTGTATGGCAGCACCGCAACCAGCGTCGCCGTTCGGGAGAACCCTACATTATCCACCCACTCGCAGTGGCCCAGATTTTGGCCGATCTCGGTATGGGGCCCGTGGTGGTCGCGGCTGGATTGCTGCACGACACAGTGGAGGACACCGATTACACGCTTGACCAGTGCCGTGAGGAATTCGGTGATACCGTGGCCGGTTTAGTGGACGGCGTCACCAAACTCACCAACATGGAATACGGCGATTCGGCACAGGCCGAGACCATCCGCAAGATGGTCGTGGCCATGAGCGCTGATGTGCGCGTCCTGGTCGTGAAGCTCGCTGATAGGGTGCATAATGCGCGTACGTGGCGATACGTCAAACCATCCAATGCTCAACGCAAGGCCCGCGAAACCCTTGATGTCTATGCGCCGCTGGCGAACCGCCTCGGAATCAACGCCATCAAGACCGAGCTTGAAGAGCTGAGCTTCAAAGTGCTGTACCCGAAGATCTACAACGAGATCGTGGTTCTCGTCAGCCGCAGGGCCGGACAGAGGGACGTGTATCTCAAGCAGATCCTCGAAGAGATCAATGAGGATTTGGACGAGATCCATGTCAAGGCGAGCGTCACCGGCCGTCCAAAGGATTATTTCTCGATTTATCAGAAGATGATCGTGCGCGGGCATGATTTCTCCAACATATACGACCTCGTCGGCGTGCGTATCATTGTCGATACGATTCAGGACTGCTATGCCGCGCTCGGTGCCGTGCATGCGCGTTGGAGTCCGGTTCCCGGGCGCTTTAAGGACTACATCGCCACGCCGAAGATGAATATGTACCAGAGCTTGCACACCACGGTCGTGGGGCCGGGCGGCAAGCCGGTGGAGATACAGATCCGGACTTGGGACATGCACCGCCGCTCGGAATTCGGCATCGCCGCCCATTGGAAGTACAAGGAGAACGGTCAGGCGGGGCGTAAGCTGAGCGCACCCGACAAGGACGATAAGAAGCGCGAAGGTTCGACGGCTGAGTCCCAGGACCGCAGCGAGATGGATAATCTTAAATGGATTCAGCAGCTCGCAGACTGGACCAGCGAAACTCCGGACTCCGATGAATTCCTCGGCTCGCTCAAAGAGGACCTCGGATCGGATGAAGTATACGTCTTCACGCCCAAGGGCAGGATCGTCTCCTTGCCGGCTAAGGCGACGCCGGTGGACTTTGCCTACGCGGTTCATACCGAAGTCGGGCACCGTACCATGGGCGCTCGCGTCAACGGAAGGTTAGTGCCGCTGGACACCGTGCTCGAAAGCGGCGACACCGTCGAAGTGCTCACGTCCAAGTCAGACACCGCAGGCCCTTCGCGCGATTGGCTGAGCTTTGTGAAGAGTCAGAAGGCACGCAACAAGATCCGTCAGTGGTTCAGCAAAGAACGGCGCAGCGAAGCCATCGATGAAGGCCGTGATGAGCTTACCCGTGCCATGCGCAAACGTAATTTGCCCGTCAACGCTCTGCTTACGCCTGAGGCCCTGGTCGGCCTTGCCGATGAGCTCAATTACGATAACGCGGATGCCGTGTTCGCGGCTATCGGTGAGGGGCAGGTTTCCACACAGAATGCCATCACGCATCTGGTTCACGATGTGGGAAGCGAAGAGGTCGAGGACAACGCTGAGCAGGCCGAGCTGCAGCTTCCTTCGAAAGGGCAGCGCTCCGCCAAGAAGAACAGTTCGTTGGGCGTGGCCGTCAAAGGCGTGGGTGATGTGTGGGTCAAGCTTGCCGGATGCTGCACCCCGGTTCCAGGTGACAAGATCGTAGGCTTCATCACCCGCAACGAGGGTGTTTCGGTGCATCGCGCGGATTGTCAGAACCTGCTGGACCTCAGGAAACACCAGCCGGAACGGATCATCGAAGTTAGCTGGACCAGCGCCAAAGGCCTGTTCATGGTCAAGATTCAGGTTGAGGCGTTGGATCGTCCCCATCTGCTCACGGACATCACCCAAGTGCTTTCCGACAATGGCGTCAACATCATCAGCGCCACGGTGTCGACGGGCTCCGACCGCGTCGCCATCAGCCAGTTCTCCTTTGAAATGGCTGACCCTCAACACATGGCCACGCTGCTTTCTGCCGTGAGAAAGGTGGATGGGGTCTTCGACGTGTATCGCATCACCGGGGCCAAGGATTCGCAGGAGCCGCGGATGCGTAAGATGCGCAATGGCGCGGATTGATGGGTTTAGACTGGCCATTGCGGGCAGGCTCCGTCATGATGTGTCGGCTTGAAAGGCGCGCGCCCATTGGGCTGATGGCGCCGATGGGGCAGTTGCCGCGTCGAAAGTTCGTTTCACGAGGTTGACCATCATTGCGTGAGATTCATTCCACGGTGGTGTGGACGTTCCTTGGCTCCATGGTGGCATCGCTGAAAGGGCGGCAGCACATGGGAAGAACCTGTGCCGCCGCCCTTTCAGCGTTCGTTGGAAATCGTCATGATCTCATTTGACTTCCACGGAGACGATGATGGCCGGTTCGGTGGGTCGGTCGCTCCGGTCCGTGGGCAGGGCTTCTAACTTATCGACCACCTTTTTGGAATCATCATCGGCCACTTCACCGAAAATGGTGTGATGTCCGTTGAGCCATGGCGTGGCGACGGTGGTGATGAAGAACTGTGAGCCGTTGGTGCCATGCATCTTTCCGTCGCGTCCAGGGTGCACCCCGGCATTGGCCATCGCGAGTTTGTAAGGTTTGTCGAATTTCAGATCGGGGTCGATCTCGTCGTCGAATTCGTAGCCTGGACCTCCGGTCCCTGTTCCCAGAGGGCAGCCGCCCTGAATCATGAAGTCCTTGATGATACGGTGGAAGGTGAGTCCATCGTAGAATCTGTCGTTTGATTTCTCACCGGTGGCGGGATTCGTCCATTCCTGTTCGCCCGTGGCCAGGCCGATGAAGTTCTTCACGGTCTGCGGAGCCTTGTCGTCGAAAAGGTTCAGGGTGATATCGCCCTCGGATGTATGCATGATAACTGTCGTCATGGTCTTATTTTCACACATGCGTCAGACGGTTCCGATGGTTCGAGGTTCGTCTGCGATGCGAGACGCTGACCTCTCTCCTTTTGGTCGTTCCTGCGATACCGGTCGCCGGTGATGTCGGGCGTTGTACGCCAGCTATAACAAACACGAATAAGCTGAGCACTGATTGTGGTGGAATATGGCGGTTTTTTCGTTATCCTTGCCTTCTAAGGCGCTTTAATTCGTATCGTGGTATTTTCCAGGTCAGCCAGCACGGGAGTAAACAATGAGTGAGCGTATCGGGATTTCGCCGCAAATCGTGTCCATCCGGCATCATTTGCACCAACATCCGGAACTTGGGTTCAAGGAGTTCGAGACGACGGAATTTCTGCGCAGGCAATTGCGCCGTCACGGCATCCAGGTGTTGGACACGTCGTTGCCGACCGGACTCATAGCTCAGATCGACGGAAAGTCCTCGGGGCCGAGGATCGGGCTGCGTGCCGACATCGACGCGCTTCCGATCCAGGAAGAGACGGGCCTGGAGTTCGCTTCCGTCAATAATGGGGTGATGCACGCCTGTGGACATGATTTTCATGCGGCGGCATTGCTTGCTGCCGCCTTTTGGCTGGCGGAGCATCGTGACCTCATTCATGGTTCGGTGGTCTTGGTTTTCCAACCTTCGGAGGAAAGCGCGATGGGCGCGAGGAAGGTGGTGGAGTCGGGCGCATTAGGTCATCTTGACGCCATGATAGGTCTGCACAACAGCCCAAGTCTTTCCCCCGGCCAGATAGCGGTGGGTAGTGAGACCATGATGGCCGGATGCGTCAAATTCGATGTCACGCTGCGCGCGCAAGGGGCTCATGGCGCTCATCCCGACCACGGCACTGGTCCGATCGAGGCTTTGGCTTCGATGGTTCTCGCGCTGCAGACCGTGGTCTCGCATGACGTGCAGGCGTTCCATCCGGCGGTCCTTTCGGTCACTTCCGTACGTGGCGGGAATGTCTGGAATGTGATACCGGCGGAAGCGGGCTTCCTCGGCACGGCACGTTACTTCCGAAAAGAAGATGGCGAGTTGATGGAGGAGCGTTTCCGTCGAATCGTGCAATCAACGGCTCGTGCGTTCCGGATTGATGCTGATATCGCTTGGCAGGAGCTCACAGGTCCTGTGGGCAGTGATCCGCGACTGGCATCCATCGTAGAGCAGGACGTGAAGGATTATGCCGAACTGGTGCCGATCACCGCGTCCATGGGAGGTGATGATTTCGGCAATTACCGTGGCATCGCGCCGATGGTTTTTGCATCGGTGGGTTCGGATGGGCGAAGCGGCCACGCCTCGCTGCACAATTCGCATTTCGTCGGGTCGGACGCCACGCTGCGTCCTGAGGCGGAGTTTTATGTCAATGAGGCGCTTTCCGTGGCGAACGCGCTTGAGCAGGGATTGCCTGACGATACCGATGATGGCTCCGGCCGATGATTCGGGTGGTTGTTGTGGTCGGCGGATTCGGAAGGGGAGTTCGTACGACGGTCTGTGATCGCAGGATGAGGTACGAAGTCTTCCTTTGGTGGATTCGGGGCAGATGTAGCTGCGACCCTTCAGTGATGATGCATTCGTATTGTGCCGCGACCGCACGCATGGCAGGCGCGACGGCTTGACATCGAAGGTCAGGTGACTTGTTGATCATTTGTCCTCGTTGCGCGAGAGGTTACCAGGGTGCAATAAGATGGACGCATGACTCAACTTCGTTTCGCCTTGGCACAAATCGACACTTGCGTGGGGGACTTGGAGGGCAACGCATCCTCGGTTCTGCAATTCAGTCGAATGGCCGCGGCTCACCATGCGGATGTCGTCGTCTTCCCCGAGATGACCCTGACCGGGTACCCGATCGAAGATCTGGCATTGCGCCGTACGTTTCGTGAGGCGCCTTGGAACAAGGCCGATCAGTTGGCTGGCGTCTTGCGCGACGAGGGGCTTGGTAACCTGTACGTGGTGGTCGGCACTGTAGGCAGCGCCCAGCCGCTCGCTCAGACGTCCGCAGGCGAACGCAAGGACGAGGAGACTGCACGTGGCCCCCGTGATGTCGAAGACGAATCCAAGGCCGAAGGCAAGCCCACCAACCGCCTCGTGGTGCTTCATGATGGTGTTGTCTATGCAGGTTATGACAAGCATTTTCTTCCCAATTACGGCGTGTTTGACGAATTCAGGATCTTCCAATCAGGAACACGAACCACCATTCTTGAAATCGGCGGCGTGAGGATAGGATTCGCCATATGCGAGGATATATGGCAGGACGGCGGCCCGGTGGCGGTGCTGGCGACTTGCGGCATCGATGTACTGCTTACCATCAATGGTTCGCCTTATGAGGAGGGCAAGACCCACACGCGCCTTGAATTGGCCGCGAAACGTGCGGCCCAGGTGGGTGCCCCGCTGATCTACGTCAACCAGGTGGGCGGGCAGGACGACCTTGTGTTCGATGGCGGGACCTTCGTGGTTGATGCGGACGGTACCTTGCTTGAGCGCTCGCCGATGTTTATGGAGGATTTGGGATACTTTGATTTCGATTCTCAGGCGCGGCGCCAGAAACCGGGCAAGATCCATGAACTGCCCGATCCGGACGAGGAGGTCTACACCGCGTGTGTGCTTGGTCTGAGCGATTACATGACCAAGAACCATTTCACCGGCGTCACGCTGGGGTTGTCCGGCGGCATTGATTCCGCGCTCGTGGCGGCCATGGCGGCCGACGCCTGCGGTGGTGAGCACGTGTGGGGAGTCTCGATGCCGAGCATGTACTCGTCTGACGGTTCAAAAGATGATGCGGCAGATCTCGCCCGCAACATCGGCGGGCATTATGACGTCCAACCGATAGAGCCGTTGTTTGATGCTTTCCAAGGTCAACTTAACCTCGAAGGGATTGCGGCGGAGAACCTTCAGGCGCGCATCCGCGGGGTCATCGTCATGGCGTATTCCAATTCCAAGGGGCTGCTCGCCTTGGCCACAGGCAACAAATCCGAGCTGGCTTGCGGATATTCCACCATTTACGGTGACGCGGTCGGCGGCTATGCGCCTATCAAGGATCTGCTCAAGACCCGTGTCTGGGAGCTGGCCAGGTGGCGAAATAAAGCGACTGTTGCGGGTATGGGGATCGGTGGGCTCCATATGGTGGGCAACGAGTCGGGCAATCGTGGTATCGAGCCGGATGGTGGCGTCATTATTCCCGTAAACAGCATCGAAAAGGCGCCCAGCGCCGAGTTGCGTCCCGGCCAGAAGGATTCCGATTCGCTGCCGGAGTATGCGATGTTGGACAAGGTGCTTGCCGCATACATCGAGAA
Organism: Bifidobacterium bombi DSM 19703; assembly: GCF_000737845.1. Taxonomy (GTDB): domain Bacteria; phylum Actinomycetota; class Actinomycetes; order Actinomycetales; family Bifidobacteriaceae; genus Bifidobacterium; species Bifidobacterium bombi. The sequence continues at coordinate 205,052 of NZ_ATLK01000001.1, forward strand.
GGCTCATGGACGCGCGGACCTGATCGCCGATGGTTTCGACGAGCGCACCGTGGATACGGTGATGCGTTTGGTTGATCGGGCTGAATGGAAACGTCGCCAGTACCCGTTGGGGCCTAAGGTGACGGCACTTGCTTTTGGTAGGGACCGTCGCCTTCCTGTGACCAGCGCGTTTGCGGAATGAGCCGCGGGGCATCCAAGCCCGGGTGCGAATGGACGGCGTCATGATGCGGGCGGGATCATAGGCAATGTCGTGCACGTGCTCGCAAGACCTCGTTTACTACGTCGTGTCCTCTCTAAGCCGCGCCGGCGACCGGTCCCGTGGTGCGGACCTGTGTGTGATGTCGTGTGCATTATAGCGGCAGAATTCCTCATCGGTACTAAAGTGTGATGCAGCTCACCACTTTTTTTCTCATATTTTCGCGGGTTGCTTCTTATAATGGTGGTAACGCAACGTAATGATGCGTTACTAAGTTATCAAGGAGTGATACATGACCGCAGTTGATGAGAAGGCACCGAGTGCCGAAGAGCTCAACGCGAAGGCTTGGAACGGCTTCGTAGCTGGCGACTGGCAAAAGGGCATCGATGTCAGGGACTTTATTCAGAAGAATTACACACCGTACGACGGGGATGAGTCTTTCCTTGCCAAGGCCACCGATAAGACCAAAGAGATGTGGAACTACCTCGATACGCATCAGCTTGCGGTCGAACGCAAGCAGCGTGTCTATGACGTGGAGACCCACATTCCCGCAGGCATCGATAACTTCAAGCCGGGCTACATCATGGATAAGGAGCACGACAATGTGATAGTCGGCATCCAGACAGATGAACCCTGCAAGCGCGAGATGATGCCAAATGGTGGTTGGCGTATGGTCGAGCAGGCCATCGGTGAGGCCGGCAAGGAAGTCGACCCCAACATCAAGACCATCTTCACCAAATACCGTAAGACGCACAATGATGGCGTGTTCGGCGTATACACCAAGCAGATCAAGCTCGCGCGCCATAACAAGGTCCTCACCGGTTTGCCCGATGCTTACGGTCGTGGCCGTATCATCGGCGATTACCGTCGAGTGGCACTCTATGGCGTCAATTACCTCATTGAGCAGAAGAAGATTGACAAGGACTCGATTCCTTACCGCAACGATTTCACCGAGACTGAGGTCGAGCACTGGATTCGGTTCCGCGAGGAGCACGCCGATCAGATCAAGGCGTTGCAGGAGCTCATCGCTCTGGGCAAGACCTATGGTCTCGATCTTTCGCGTCCGGCGCAGAATGCCCAGGAAGCCGTGCAGTGGACCTACATGGGTTACTTGGCCTCGGTCAAGAGCCAGGATGGTGCAGCCATGAGCTTCGGCCGCAATTCCGCCTTCTTCGATTGCTACTTCGAACGCGATTTGAAGAACGGCACGCTTGATGAAGTCCACGCTCAGGAGATCATCGACCAGATCGTCCTCAAGCTGCGCATCGTCCGCTTCCTGCGTACCGAGGAATATGACCAGGTCTTCTCCGGCGATCCCTACTGGGCCACTTGGTCCGATGCGGGCATGGGTGATGACGGCCGTCATATGGTCACTAAGACCTCGTTCCGTCTGCTTGCCACCTTGACCTTGGACCACTTGGGGCCGGGGCCGGAACCGAACATCACCATTTTCTGGAACCCGAAGCTTCCTGAAGCCTACAAGCGCTATTGCGCCCGTATCTCCATCGAGACCTCCGCCATCCAATACGAGTCCGATCCTGATATCCGCGGCCATTGGGGCGACGATGCGGCGATCGCCTGCTGTGTGTCCCCGATGCGCGTAGGAAAGCAGATGCAGTTCTTCGGTGCGCGCGTGAACTCGGCCAAGGCCCTGCTTTACGCCATCAACGGTGGTCGCGACGAGATGACCGGCATGCAGGTCATCGACAAAGGTGTCATCGATCCGGTTCGTCCCGAGGCTGACGGCACCCTTGACTACGAGAAAGTCAAGGCTAACTACGAGCGTGCCCTTCAGTGGCTCTCCGAGACCTACATGGAAGCGCTCAACATCATCCATTACATGCATGATAAGTATGCTTACGAGGCCATCGAGATGGCTTTGCACGACAAGGAGATCTACCGCACCATGGCCTGCGGCATGTCGGGTCTGTCCATTGCGGCGGATTCGCTGTCCGCGCTGAAATATGCCAAGGTGTACCCGATCACGAACGCGCAGGCCAAGGACATGCCTGGCCATGAGGACGAGTACGTCGAAGGCGTGGACGATGACCTGATCGTCGGCTATCGTACCGAGGGTGAGTTCCCGCTGTACGGCAACGACGACGACCGGGCCGATGACCTCGCCAAGTGGGTCGCAGCGACGGTCATGAGCCAGCTCAAGAAGCTGCCGGTGTACCGTAACGCGGTCCCCACGCAGTCCATCCTCACCATCACCTCCAATGTGGTGTATGGCAAGGCCACTGGCTCCTTCCCGTCCGGGCACAAGAAGGGCACCCCGTACGCTCCTGGCGCCAATCCGGAGAACGGCATGGACACCCATGGCATGCTGCCCTCCATGTTCTCGGTAGGCAAAATCGACTATGACGATGCGTTGGACGGCATTTCGCTTACCAACACCATCACTCCCGACGGCTTGGGCCGTGACGATGAGGAGCGCATCACCAACCTGGTGGGCATCCTCGATTCGGGCAACGGTCACGGTCTGTATCACGCCAACATCAACGTGCTTCGCAAGGAGCAGCTTGAGGACGCGGTGGCGCACCCCGAAAAGTACCCGCACCTGACCGTGCGCGTCTCGGGATATGCCGTGAACTTTGTCAAGCTCACTCGCGAACAGCAGCTTGACGTCATCTCCCGTACGTTCCATCAGGGTGCGGTGACGGACTGATTGCAGCGCGTGCCGTGAAAGGCGATGCGCCAAGATAGATTCAGGGGCGACACCTTAGGGGTCGCCCCTGAACGTTTTTATTGTGAAAGAGGTCACAATGCATGCTCGCATGGTTCATTGTGACGCTTCGCCGTTGAGCCTTCGACTACAATGATAGAGGAAGCAAAAGGAGTGCGACGATGACTGCCACCACACCAATGAAGATGGAGACCTCCGCAAATGGCTCCACGACGCGCGTTGAGGTTTCTTCTGGTGCGTCCCGCGATTCGGAGAATACGGGATTCCGCACCACGACGCCTCATATGCTCAAGACCTCCAAGGTATATGCCAAGCGTGCCCTGATGGGTGGGCTCTCGGGTTTCCGTTCGCCCGTGGGAATGGACAGGCGCGACCGTGTCCAAGCCATGAGAACGGGTGATATCGGCTTCGTGCATTCCTGGGACATCAACACTTCAGTCGATGGACCTGGTACGCGCATGACGGTGTTCATGAGTGGTTGCCCGTTGCGCTGTCAGTTTTGTCAGAATCCGGATACATGGAAGATGCGCGACGGCAAACCTGTCTATCTGGACGATATGGTTGGACATATCGTGAGATATAAGGACATATTCCAATCCACTGGTGGCGGCGTCACCGTGTCCGGTGGGGAATCGATGATGCAGGCCGCATTCGTCTCTCGGGTTTTTCACGCTGTCAAGAAGGAGGGTGTCGGCACCTGTCTCGATACATCGGGTTTCCTCGGCCGCTCATGGACCGACGAGATGCTTGAGGATGTGGACATGTGTTTGCTTGACGTCAAAAGCGGCGACGAAGAGACCTATCACAGGGTCACCGGTGCGGCGTTGGCGCCGACGATTGAGTTCGGAGAGCGCTATGCGAGGCTCGGCAAGAGGATCTGGGTGCGGTTCGTTCTAGTTCCCGGTCTGACCGATAGTGTGGAGAACGTGGAGAATGTGGCGAAGATATGCGAGCGTTTTGGAGATGCGGTCGAGCATATCGATGTGCTCGGTTTCCACCAGCTTGGCCGTCCGAAGTGGCATGAGTTGCGCATCCCCTATCCGTTGGAGACGTGCGAGGGACCGAGCAGGGAACTCAAGGATCGGGTAAGGCAGCAGTTCCGCGACCACGGTTTCGTGGTGTACTGACCGCATTGCTTCTTCGTGTCGGGACTTGCCTGCAGCGATTGTTCCGGTCAAGGCCGTCAGGCAGTCAATACGCCGCTGTTGCGGACTCCGCAGTCTCCTGTAGCCTGCGGAGTCCGCGTTGTCCATTGTCGGTATCCGTGGTCGTGTGGTTTGTGTACGACCGGCATATGGTGTTGGTTTCGTCGCAAGGCGTGGCATGTGTTACGTTTCGACAATGGTTCGGCGTAGTGTTGTGGGCGGTTGGATCGGCGGTGGAGGTTGAACCGTCGCAACGAACTGAAACAGCCCAGAATACACAGGAGAATGAGGTTGAGCGCTGAACCCAAGCTGCTTGCGGAACCACGTGGGGGCGTTCCTGAAGTGGTGGATACCTTGCGGGGTTTCGAAGAGGCATGCGATCGTCTGGCGTCGGCTGACGGCCCCTTGGCGGCCGATGCGGAGCGTGCGTATTCTTATCGCTATTCACATAAGGACTGGCTCATCCAATTCAAACGTGAGGGCGCGGGCATCGTACTGCTTGATCCGGTGGCGCTGTCGGAGTTGGGTGTGCATTGGGATGTGTTCAATCAGGCCGTAGGCGGTGCCACATGGATATTGCATGATGCCATGCAGGATCTGCCCGGCTTCAATGAAATAGGTTTGAAGCCCGCGTCGTTGTTTGATACGGAGATCGCCGCCAAGCTTTTGGGGCAGCGTAAATTCGGCCTCGCCGCTGTAACAGAGCGCTACCTTGGAGTGACGCTCGCCAAGGAGCATTCGGCCGCAGACTGGTCGTATCGGCCTTTGCCACGTGATTGGCGTAATTACGCCGCGCTCGACGTCGAAGTGCTCATCGAATTGGAGGAAGCGCTTCGCAGGGATCTTGAGGCCGAAGGCAAGTGGGAATGGGCCTTGCAGGAATTCGAAGATATCCTGCGAAAAGGGTTCTCCAGGAAGCGACCAAGCCCAGACCCGTGGATGAACATCTCGCATTTCACTGCTTTGGGACAGGACAGGCGGGCGCAGGCGGTCGCGAAGGCGCTTTGGGAGAAGCGTGATGCATTGGCCCGTGGTTTTGACATCGAGCCGACGCTGCTCCTTTCCGATGCCGCCATCATCGAAGCCGCACTGAAAAAACCTCACAACGCCGCTCAATTTCGTGCCATACGCTCGCTTAATGAACGTGTTCGGCGTAACGCCAGCGGTGAACAGGCGAAGATGTATGAGCGATACGCCCCGATTCAGCGCAAGGTGAAGCCTTCGGTATGGAAACAGGTCATCGAGCAGGCGCTTGAGTTGCCGCGCAGCAAATGGCCGAAACAGGTGCCCGGCAAGGAATCGCGACATGGAAAGGCGCCAAAATCCATGTCGTATTGGGCCAAGCATCATCCGGAACGTCTCGATCGCCTGCGGACGGTGAGAAAGGCTGTGGGGCAGATTGCGGCCCGGACGAGGACACCTGATTCCATGGTGATAAAACCGCAGATATTGCGTAATCTCTGCTGGCGCGATGACGTCGATCGTTTTGACGAAGACGACGTGGCTTCGTTCTTTCGGGAGCAGGGTGCTCGTCAGTGGCAGATAGACCTCACTGCAGAGTCCGTAAGTCGAGCTATCATATGTGGGTTGCCTTAAGGCATAAGTAGTCGTTATCAACAGGAGACCAGCGTGAAAATCAGCGTTAGAAATCTCGAGCCCACCAAGGTGAAGCTCACCGTCACAGTAGACCCAGAAGAGTTTGAGCCGTACATGGACAATGCTCGTAAGGAGATTGGCAAGCAGATCAATATTCCGGGCTTCCGTAAGGGCCATGTTCCGGGCAAGATTGTCGATCAGCGCGTTGGTTATCAAGCGGTGGCCGGCGAGGCTGCAAACAACGCTGTTCCGGAGTTTTATAGCAAGGCGCTGGAGGAGAAGAAGATCAGCGCCATGGCTCAGCCAGAGCTGGACGTTGCCGATCTGCCTTCCTCCGGCAAGGACGACACCAAGCTCAAATTCACGGCTACCGTGGAGCGTCGCCCCGATATCGAGCTTCCGAAGCTTGATGGCATGGTGATTGACGTGGAGAAGGTGGAAGTCACCGATGAGGACGTCGACAAGCGCCTCGACAATCTGCGTCAGCGGTTCGGCACTTTGGTCGGTGTCGACCGCCCAGCCAAGAAGGGCGATTACGCGAACATCGATCTCGATGCGCAGATTGACGGTGAATCGGTCGATTCCCAAGAGGGAGTGAGCTATGAGTTGGGCAGCGGCACGTTGCTCGACGGCATCGATGAGGCACTCGACGGTCTTTCGGCGGGTGAGGAGACCACGTTCGAAGGTACGCTTGAAAGCGGCGAACATGAGGGCGAAAAGGCCCAGATCAAGGTGAAGGTCAATTCGGTCAAGGCTGAGGAGCTTCCAGAACTTGACGATGACTTCGCCCAGGAGGCTTCCGAATTCGATACCTTGGATGACCTCAAGGCGGACATCCGCAAGCAGAGCGAACGCGACAGCGAGGGTCGTCAGGCCAACAACGCCCGCGATGCGTTCATTGCCCGTCTGGAGGACGGCTTGGATATCCCGCTTCCCAAGGGCATCAAGGAGCAGATGGTCTCCGACCAGCTCAAGCAGGTCACGGCGGATCCGGACAAGGCCACTGCCGAGCAGAAGAAGCAGGCTGTGGAGAGCGTCGAGAAGGAGCTGCGTGATCAGATTGTGCTCGACACGCTCTCCGAGCAGATGGATGTTCAGGTGTCCCAGATGGATGTGATGAACTTTCTGATGTCCATTGCGCAACAGTACGGCATGGATCCCAATGCGTTCATCAGCGCCATCGTGAACAACGGACAGTTCGATTCCGCGGTACAGGAGGTTCGTCGTTCCAAGGGGCTGCTCGCGGGCATGCGCGCAGTCAAGTTCACCAGCGATGGCAAGGATCTTGATTTGAGCGCCTTCCTGAACGACGAGGAGTCCGAAGTTGAGGAAGAGGATGAAAGCGTCGAGGCCGCGACCGCTGCCGCTGCAGTGGCTGACGAGATCGCCTCGTCCGATGCGGACAAGACCGAGTGATCGATCGGTTGTATCAATGAGTATGCAAAGGGCCTGAGCCATGTGCTTGGGTCCTTTTTGGTTCGTATGATGTTATCAGCGGACGTTCTTGTACCTGATGCCGGATAGGGATTCAGGCAGGGCCGATTGTTGTGTCTCGTTGTCCGTGTTGCGTACGGGCCACAACATGATGGACGCGGTTCCGCAGGCTCGTGCCGCAGACGGATGAAAAACAATGTATGGCCTGCTTCTTCGACGGCCTACGGTGGGAGGCTCCAATGAAACGGACGGATGCCAGTGGCGTCAGACGCGGTTTGACGACTTTGACGCTGCTTCTCGCTCTTGGCGTGGTCATAGGCTTGGCCTCTGGCCTGCTCGCCGTCATGCTCAAGGTCGTGGAACGCTTCATGATGGGCTACAGTGAGACCGCAGATGTGCCAGGACCGTATGCAGTCGCTTCTTGGCGTCGTGTCACCTCTGTCGTGTTGGGTTCGCTGTTCGCCGGCTTCATCTGGTGGCTGTTGCGCACCCGTACGAGACGCGTTCCTTCCGTCTCCAAAGCGGTGGAGGGCGAAAGCCTGCCGGTCTGGCAGACCACTGTCCATGTCCTGCTACAGATCTTCATCGTGGGTTCCGGCTCGTCGATTGGAAGGGAGGTGGCGCCACGCGAGTTCGCGGCGATGCTCGCACAACGTATGTGCAAGGCGTTCGGCATCGACGGACGTCAGGGACGCGCCATTGTTGCGTGTGCGGCCGCCGCTGGTCTGGCCGGTGTCTATGACGCGCCGCTGGCCGGGGCTTTTTTCGCTGTCGAGATTCTGCTTGTCGACATCAGTATCAGGACCGTTGCGTTGGCTTTGGGAATGTGCGCGGTCTCGGCCTACGTCGCTTCATTCATCAAAGGCGATGCCGTGTTTTACGATATGCGCCTCATAAAGGGTTCGATACCTGACTGGCGGCTGGTCGTATTCGCTGTGATTTGCGGTGTCTGCGCAGGCATGGTCGGCTTGCTTTTCCGTAAGGCGTCATCGTGGGCTCAAACCAACCAGGCGCAGGGAATCGGCATCGTCTGGCAGATGCCATTGGCTGCAATGTTTACGGGCGTGGTTGCCATATGGTTGCCGCAGGTGATGGGCAATGGCAGGACTGCGGCGCAATTCGCCTTCTCTACGGCACCGGGGGGCAAAATGTCGATAAACGCAGGATCGACGCCGGCGACTGCTCCGTCCTTACGATGGGTTGCGCTTGTTATGCTGGCGGTGCTGTTAGCCAAAATGGCGCTTACCGTACTCACGATTCGATCAGGAGCTTCCGGTGGCGTGCTTCAGCCGGGCATAGCCCTTGGTGCTGTTTTGGGTGGTCTGCTTGGTATCTTGGCGTTTCTGGTCTTTCCGGGCTTTGCTGCCCATCTCTCCGTCACGGCGTGTGCTCTGGTGGGTGCCGCCGGTCTTTTGTCGGTGTCGCAACAGGCGCCTTTGATGGCGATGAGCTTGGTGATGGAGCTGACGAACGCACCCTCCTCATACTTACTGCCCATGGCAATCGCCAGTGTTACCGGGTTGGTCGTATCGTGGTGGTTGGAAGCGTCCTTTTCTTCACGTCCTCAGCTCAAAGAGCCTCGGTGTCGCGGAGTTCAGGGTAAGATTTCATAACGTAACAACCGTAGGAACAAGGAGATATGGTGGCAGGATTGCTGACATCTACGCCGTTGATGGCGGCTCCCTCGATGGACGATGGGGACAGCGCCCCGACCGCCATCACGGACCCGATTTTCAACAGGCTGCTCAAGGATCGAATTATTTGGCTTGGTGATGAAGTCAAGGATGCCAATGCCAATGTCATCTGTGCCCAGATGCTGATGCTCGCGGCCGAGGACCCGAAGAAGGATATCTGGCTTTACATCAATTCGCCCGGCGGATCCATCACTGCAGGCATGGCCATCTACGACACCATGCAGCTCATTGAACCGGATGTCGCCACCGTGGCCGTCGGTATGGCAGCGTCGATGGGACAGTTCCTGCTTTCCAGCGGTACTAAGGGCAAGCGTTTCGCAACAAGCCATGCGCGCATCCTTATGCATCAGCCTTCAGGCGGCATCGGTGGCACCGCGACGGATGTGCGCATCAACGCTGAGCTCATCATGGATATGAAGAGGACATTGTCGCAGCTCACTGCTGAACAGACGGGGCACACCCTTGAGGAAATCTATCGGGACAACGAGTATGACCATTGGTACACGGCTCAGCAGGCTTTGGAATATGGTTTCTTCGACAAGATCGTGACCACTCCGGGCACCATGAGTACCTCGGATGCCGCAGGTAAGGATGGTGAATGAGCATGGCCAGTGAAGAGGCGAAATTCGTCGAGCGTGCAAACAGGCTCGCGGGTCCGGCGGGTGTGGCTGGATCGGGCTCACCGCTGAACCGTTACGTCATGCCCCAGTTCAGCGAGAAGACACCTTACGGCATGAAGACCCAGGATGCGTACTCGAGGTTGTTCGAGGACCGTATCATCTTCATGGGCGTGCAGGTGGACGACACCTCGGCCGACGATATCATGGCGCAGCTGCTTGTCTTGGAAAGCCAGGATCCCAATCGCGATGTCATGATGTACATCAATTCGCCCGGCGGTTCGATGACCGCCATGACGGCGATTTACGACACCATGCAGTACATCCAGCCTGACGTACAGACGGTGTGCCTAGGTCAGGCGGCTTCAGCGGCGGCGATTCTGCTCGCGGCGGGAACGAAGGGCAAAAGGCTCATGCTTCCCAACGCCCGCGTGCTCATCCATCAGCCGGCCATTGACCAGGGATTCGGCAAGGCCACGGAGATCGAGATCCAGGCCAAGGAGATGTTGCGCATGCGCGAGTGGTTGGAGGAGACCCTCGCCAAGCACACCGGCCAAAGTGTCGAACGCGTCCGTAAGGACATCGAAGTCGATACCTTCCTTACCGCTGAGGAGGCCAAGGAGTACGGCATGGTAGACGAGGTTCTCGAACGTCGTAAGTGACGGCCTATGGGCTCGGACCGAGCGAATATATGCACCATACCCCGGCGTTCGCGCGTCCGGGGTATTCTGTTGATACTAGCATCGTAAGGAGTTGGTCATGGGGCGAGTGGTGAGCTACAACGAAGACGTGCCGCATTGCACGTTTTGCGGTAAGTCGGAACGACAGGTGCACAAGCTGGTCACCAGCCAGGCGGCCGCCATATGTGACGAGTGCATCGGGTTGTGCGTCGACATCATCTCCGAGGAAGGTCGCGGTGACGCCGAAACGAATATGCTCCGCCTGCCCAAGCCTTCACAGATATACGATCATTTGGACGAGTACGTGGTGGGGCAGAGCGACGCCAAGCGTACGCTGTCAGTGGCCGTGTACAATCATTTCAAACGCGTGAACATGGAGCTTAGGGAGGCCGCCCATCCGGACATACCATCCACGGCGATGCGCGGGGTCAAGGTGGCGAAGTCCAATATCCTGTTGCTGGGGCCGACTGGTGTCGGTAAGACGTATTTGGCGCAGACGCTGGCCGATGTCATGAATGTGCCCTTCGTCATCACAGATGCGACTACGCTCACCGAAGCGGGGTATGTTGGTGACGACGTCGAGACCGTGCTGCAACGTCTGTTGCAGGCGGCTGACGGTGATGTTGACCGTGCCGAGCATGGAATCGTTTACATAGACGAGATCGACAAAATCGCACGCAAAAGCGGAGAGAACACGTCCATAACGCGTGATGTGAGCGGGGAGGGCGTCCAGCAGGCGTTGCTGAAGATTCTTGAGGGGACGATTGCCTCCGTGCCGCTGGAGGGCTCACGCAAGCACCGCGAGGTGGAGAGTGTCAAAATGGACACCAGGGGCATCCTCTTCATCTGCGGTGGTGCGTTCGTAGGCCTCGATGACATCATCAAGACCCGTCTTGGCGCACGCGAAAGTGGGTTCACCGCTTCATGGCGCGAAGGTTCCGGCAGCGCAGTCGAGGCGCATGAGTTGCTCAGCCGCGTCTGTGCGGATGATCTGGTGGAGTTCGGACTTCTCCCGGAGTTCATCGGCCGACTTCCCGTCGTGACCGTATTGGATGAGCTGACCGAGGCCAACCTGCGCGATATCCTCACTAAGCCGGCCAACGCGCTGGTGAAACAGTACGTCAAGCTGTTCGCGGAAGATGGCGTGGAGCTGGAGTTCACGGACGAAGCGGTGGCGGCCATTGCCCATACCGCCATGAGTGAGGGCACCGGTGCTCGAGGACTGCGTTCCATCATCGAGAAAACATTGGAAGACACGATGTTCCGTCTGCCGGAGATGGAAGGTGCCCGGCGGGTGGTCGTGGACGAAGCGCCTGTGGGCACGACTGATGAGCCACGGTTGGTAGTCCGTGAAGGTGTGGACGATGATGGCAAGCTCGGCCTCCTTCGTCGGAAGGTCGCCTGAACTTCGCGCATGGCCCGACTAAGTCGTCTGTCTTATAGGTTGTGTCCTATGTACGGTTGCTTTCGGCCCGGAGCGTTGGAGTTACCTGCCGCCTCGCTAGGTGAAGATGCGGCCTATTAGCATTTCATCGTCCGCCATTCATGCCGGTCATCGCCATCTCGCCGGGTGGGAATCTTGTCGCCATCCGTGGGTGTTCGTTCAACGTTGCAGTCATCGAAAAGCATGTCAGCCGAGCGATGTTGGATGTTTTGCTGGTGTGTCGGTCATGTTCCGGGGCGTGACGGCGATTGCATCGCCATCGGGAAGGAACGCAGTAATGTGATACGCGCAGGACGGGGTTATTGCAGGTCAAGGATCCCGTCATGGCATAGTTTGCAGTCATATAATGGTCACAGGAGCGTTGGGGAGGATCATTATGATCGTTCCCTTCGGTGGAAGCGATGCGACATGCTGCGACACGCTGTTCTTGCGCGACGGTCGGTTGAGCGCTATAGTAGACGAGTTGTCAGGATGAAGTTCCTGATGATGCGCGCCAGTAGCCCAATGGATTAGAGCAGCTGACTACGGATCAGCAGGTTGCAGGTTCGAATCCTGTCTGGCGCACAGAAGGTAATGGTTCCAAGGTTTTATGGCCTTGGGGCCTTTCTTTTTTCGGAATCGGGCACATTTCGGGCACATCGTATGTGCAGGGTCCCCCCCTCAAGCTCACTCCGGCCGCACCGTGTTGCGGCGTATCAGATTCGTCACATCCTCGGGCCGGTATCTGACCTGGCGCCCTATATGCACATACGGAAGCTCGATTTTTTGCGCTCTCCAGGCGTTCAGGGTGCTTACCGGGATCACCAGGATCTCGGTTACCTCCGCAGGAGTGAGCAATTTGGCCGATGTCGCGGCCGTGTTTTCGTTCGTTGGTTCTTGTGTTTGGCTCATACCTGTTCCTATGCGTCAGCGTGCGCCTCCATGAGTTCGAGCTGGTTATCGCTAAACGGAACGAGTTGTTGTCTGACGCATAGAGGTTGGTATGGCAAAAGCATGGATACATGACAAATGGTTGAAGTCCGCCCAGGTCACGACGGCGGATGGGCATAGCAGGAAAGTAGAGCCCCCGTCATCCGTGAAGCGATCGTTGGCGATGTACGCCGACGAGCCGGGGAAGGCGAAGGTGCCCGATGACTTCAGGTCGAAGGACTTCGGTAAAGGCGCGCGCTGGGAGGTGCGCTGGAGGGTTGATGGCACGGGCCGGCGCAAGCTCTTCCGCTACCGGGCCGACGCCGAGGCGTTCATGGCCGAGATCGAGGATAGGATACGGTCGAACCGGTACACGGACCCCAGGGACTCCCGCAGGCCGTTGAGCGAGGTGGCTGACCTGTGGCAGCAGGGGCTGGCGGGCACGGTCAAGGGCTCGACGGAGGGACGGTACCGGCGCGAGCTGCGCTGCTGGGTCCTGCCCAAATGGGGGGAGGTCGCATTGAAGGACATCACCACGGTGGGGATCCAGCACTGGTATGTTGAACTGGCGGAGGGGACGGCACCCTACGCCGGCAAATGGGGCTCCGGCTCCCCGCTGTCCGCGTCCTCGATCCGCTCGGCGGGCAAGATAGTCCTGGGCTCCATCCTGGACGTGGCTGTGGAGAACCGGTGGCTGGAGGCCAATCCCGTGGCCAAGGCGAAAGTGCCGCACAACAGGGCCGTCCAACGGCGAATATACCTGACCCCGCAGGAGATCAAAACCATCGCGGGGCAGATGGACGAGGTCAACGCCACGGTCGTCTACCTGCTCGCGTACACGGGACTGCGCATCGGCGAGGCCCTGGCCCTGCGGTGCGGGGACGTGGGTCTGAGCCGGAACCGGATCAACGTCCTGCGCACCCAGTCGGTCGATGCCAACTACCTCCTGGTGGAGACCCTGCCGAAGGGCAACAGGACCAGGTTCGTGCCGATACCCAGCCAGCTGCTGCCCAGGGTCAAAGCCCTGCTGGAGGGGCATGGACCGGAGGAGTACCTACTGCGCGGGCCCTGGGGAGGAAGGCAGAACACCGCGAACTGGCGGAACCGGGTATGGGCCCCGGCCCTGCAGGACGCGGGCATGAAGGACATAGAGGGCCTGGTCATCCACTCCCTGCGCCACACCTACGCCTCCCTGGCCATCAAAGCCGTCGCGGACGTGAAGACCCTCCAGGCCGTACTGGGCCACGCCTCGGCCACCGAGACCCTGGACACCTACGCGGACCTATGGCCCAATCGCACCGGGGAGGTGGCGGAGGTGATCGGCCAGGATATCCGAATCTGACCGGCACGGAGCTATCTCCATGCAGCGAACATGCTGATAGGTAGCCAGTCTGAGAAGAAGATCGAGGCCCGGATGGCACTTCCATCCTTTTATGAACAGAAGCGCCATCCGTGATTACTTGATGCTTGCCTATTCCTTAATCTAGGAGATGTGGCTTGCTAACCAATTTAATCTTGACATGTTGGCAAGCTTTAAAGTTGAGGCATGACACGAGATGACTATGAGAAAACGCGATTCCGTCAAACTATGGCTGAATATCTACGGCGCAGCGGAGTTCGGGGGTGCGGGGGAATACTTGGGCACACGGTGTTGTGTCGTGTTTTTAGGGTATCAGTCCTTGTGTCTTGCGGTATTGGCTGGGGCATTTGGAACCCAGTGGGCGTTTGATGCGGGTGGTGTTGCGCCAGCCGTGCTTGTGCAGTTTGGACTCAATCCAATCGAGTCACTGGCAGCGTCCCTCGGTGCGGCAGGAATGCTGGCTTAGATTCGGCAACCCGAGATTTAGCAGGTCGAGGATACGTTCGACCAGGGCCGGGTCAGAGTGGTTACCAACTGTTCAGATAACGTTCACGCCGCCTTGGTGCTACAGATGGTTTTCCTAGTAGTTTTCATTGTTGACTGTCCGATCGAAGCTAGAGGAGCAATCGGCAGCTGAATCAGTCTTTCCCAAAGATGTCGAATACTGTAAGATATGGTCAGCGTACCCTGAGCGGGCGTGTCATTTGTGGATTGCGGCCCCATTGCTCTGAGAACATGATGATTAACTGAGGGAATAGCTGCATCTCCTCATCGCCATAATTGCGTAAGCAACAGCATTTGCGTGTAATCACTCGAACCGGGTGTAACCAACAGAAAATTTCTGGCACGAGACACCCACAAACATCCTTTTGCTTTAAAAAGTTGAAAAGTTCTTCATAAATGCAGACTGATATACGCGTTTAGCGTTTGAGCATACTTGACTGCTGTGAAATAGCATGATATACTTTCTCGCAAGTTGATATATCGTGGGTTTGTATCAAGTTACCTAAGGTATCGGTCGCACATAGAAGTGTCTTATATCAAAAGGAGCAATTATGAATAACGTACTTTCTCTTCAACAAACAAGCACTCGTAAGACAGGAGCATCGCCCGATTCGATTTTTTCGCTAGTTTCTGTGGCCGGATGCGGTTGGACAACGCTTATGCCATATAGTACTGCTAGCGTAGTCTTCTGCTAGGAATGGTGCCTTTATGAGGAAGAAACTTGTTGGCACAGTTTTAGCTGCTTTAATTGGTGTGATCATATTTTCCGGGTGTGATGGCACCAACCGGGCTGATCCGACCGTGGATGATGTGGTCAACCATTTTTCGTCTATGGCCAGATACGAAGTGGCAAATGACGGCAGCAAGACCGCTATTTCTGCAGAAAAATCGGGGACCTTATTTGTTCTCGCAACAAGGCAGAACCTCAAAAAGGTAAATGCCAAACGATGCAGAGTAAATGGCAAGGCAATGCATGGTTCTTCTTCAGATTTGAATTATCCAGCAGGTAACGGGCAGAATTATTTCCCCTTTGCTCGAATTCACATTGATCGCAGTGGTGACTATGAACTCACTTGCAGCCAGCCAGATAATGTTAGTTTGATTGCGTTGCTTGATCCCACTGGATAATAACGTAGCTGGACCTCGGAGGCAGGCGTGATATTATGGAGATACAAATTACCCGCTCTGTAGGATTCTTATCCTTTAAAAAGTGGGGCATCTGGTTTCCTGCTGGTTTATCGACCTGCAACTGGGTTTGCGGCGATTGTTATGTCTTTTCCTGTGCAGCCCACAGTATTTGTATGCCGGGAAAGACCCCAATGTTTCATACCATGCGTTTACAAATGAGGGCATTCGGGGCAGATTCAATTGAATTAAGTTATCTTTCTCATTCAAAGATATGCAGGATATTTTTCTCATTTTAATGGTAAATTCTCTTTAATGTAAGAATTGGGCGAAACTTAAAATAGGAGAGACTGATGCCATTAGATAATTTAGGATACCTAAAAATGATATGGAAAAGAAAAACTGGACAATTTGCAGCTTTTTGTTTTATTACAAAAAAGTAGAATATATTGTACTTGTAAAGCGCTTCGTCGGTGAGGAAACAAAAGTAAGTAAATATGCTTTAGTAAAATTACATTTTATGAGGTCCGGTGACTTACAAAATGATTTGGAAGTAGAAGCAAATAGAAAGGGATTACTTGTTGACGCGAAAACACTGCGTGTTTATTTCGGAATAGATTACCAAGAGAATTTGGGGGATATCATCCGTCAGTTTGCTGAAGCGCTCGACAGCGCGATTCCTACTTCCGTGCCTGATAACTTATCGGATGAAGAAAAAAGTGCAATGGTACGGTCTCTTAGCAAAAGTGATTCTGAGGATCCGAGTAAAGTCTACTGTACTAAGGTGAGAAGGAATCCGAACGGTGGACGCCGGAGTGAATTTAATTCTGATAAAACAAAGTTATTGAGACCAAATTTATTCGAGTACCTGAGCAATGATCCAGGAATCAGTTTTTGCTATTCTGCTCAGGCATCCCAAGAAAATGATGATGACACAATCTTGAAACACTTTACAGAGAGCAATGCAATGTGAATCCATCAATCAATGGGGAGCAATGAAATGATGCACAATGCATGTGTAACTGATTGACGAGAACACCTATCAAGTTGGTATGGGTGATAAGGCAATTCCTGCGCTCGATTAATGCCAAACAGAGGGATGGGTGGAGCTCCTCAAAGTTCATGTCCTGCCAAAGATGTCCCTGGGGAACGAGACTGATGGGTAGGGAGGCAAGCTTCACTACGGCACGTACGTGCCAAAACTTCCGCGGTTTTGCATATTCCTAGCTTCGCAAGAACTTTTCGTGGAGCAGTGGTCATCTCCCACAGTTTTCTGAAGTTACAGGAAAAAGTGATGAGAAGATCTGGTATTTCTTGATGTTGGGATATTCGGTCTGCTTCTTGGAACACAGAGTACATGGAGACTCTCCATTGCAATCGGGATCCAACTTTGGTCTGGATTGATGTTTTTGGTGACGGTCTGCAGGTGATTTAGCCAAATTCGACACGACCGCCGACCGTCAGGAAGCTCAAGACAAGGGTGCTCTACCTCTCTACGCCCATTCCATGGACGGAGCCATAGGCTCATCTGTGTTTGAACACCATCCATTGCTGTGCTCTATAAGGCCGTCCTGTCTTCTCCCATGATTTAGCCTCAAATCGTTGGTTTGCTCACTTGGTTAGCCTTGCCTGGACTGATTGTCGCCTGCGGCCTGGTGTTGGGCAACAGACGTGTACCGGGCCGCCTCTTCGGAAGTTTCGTCAGTATCGGAATTGCGCATTCGCGTCCCAAGGCGGGCAACAATTTCCTTTCATCGTTTTTGGATTTAAGATAGTAAAAGTTATATTTTCTGACTAATGCTGAAACTCGTAAAGCGCAAAACTAATGGTTGACTTTTGCTGGCATTCAACTTTTTGACCGGGTTTTCTTTAATGGCAGTTCAGTGTGCTATAAATTATATTGTTAGCTGCAAGCATTGGGTACATTTGGAAGTTCTTTTTCGATTCCACTTGCTTCGGATGTTTTCAAAGATCTTTTATAATATTTACGCTCTGATTTAACCTTGACATGATGGCAGAGCTTGGCGTTGAAAATCCAATCGGGCACATTGATACACTAACGTACCCGTTTCAGCTCGCATCAGTTAATACTTGGAATGTGCTATCACCGGCAGTATTCCAGTCGTTATTACTAACAGTTAAGGGTAGCTAGCATGTACACATACAGCAGCCTTTCTCAACAGCAGGTTGCAGGTTCGAATCCTGTCTGGCGCACAGAAGGTAATGGTTCCAAGGTTTTACGACTTTGGGGCCATTTTTCTTTTCGCAATGGGGTGTATTGTAACTGTCTGGTTATTTTTTGAAGTTGCATTTGCACACCGTCTTTTGAGTCGGCACAGTCGTCCTGAATTCCTCGGGATAACTGTCATTCACCGTCATCGCATGCTGGTTCATATGAATACGATTAAGGCGGTTCATCATGGGGCGGATGTCTGATTGTATCCGCATCTCCATTGCCGTAGACGAGTCTTCCGAACCTGTCTTCGCCTTGGTCTTAAGTATTCTCAACTGACCGTTCGCATGGGTCTGTAGCCTGAACTCCTGCCGAGCCAACTCGGCTTGACCGCCCTGTCGTCAAAGTGCTCCAGGACAATACCTTACCGTAGACGGCTTGCCCTTCAGCCTGGGGCCTCGGATAGAAGCAGCGGCGGGTTGGCATTCTGGTTTTTGATGCATCAAGCTACCGGCTGGATAATCTGACAAGACGTTGAGCGGGTTGAAAGCAGCAACGTTGGTGGCATCTTGCGTCAGGGGAGAGGGAGCTTCGTTGCCGGATTGCCAGATGGGTGGCGCCTGCGATTTCGCAATCTGTGTCTTTTGAGGGTGATGCTGAGGGGGCGGTGACTCTGTTATGTTCCTGCACCAATGGGTGCCGTCTTGTTATGGGTGATGCCTTGTTTTTTGCAGGAAAGGTTCCACCTTGGTCAAGGACCCTCTCAGGCCTTTTGCCTCCAGGGAACTGCAAAGGTGCCCCGGATGGGGTTGCCCCACCCGGAGTGGTGGGGCCTCTCACTGGGGGGGTGACGCCAGTGAGGCAGAAATCGGGTTTGACGGGGTTGTTTCGGGGCGGACACAGTTCCGTCAAACGAGCCGGAGGTTGGTGATTTCAGATTCGTGTTGCGATGAGCAGACCCGTCCCCGTGGCTGTGAGGACGGAAGTGAAATCGTCACTGGCTTCTACGCTTTCCATCAGGTTCCGCATTATGGCCGGTTTTGTGTTGTCCGGAGTTGAGACGCCGGAGCCGATGATGTCCGTGAAAATGATGAATCCTCTGTCTTTCAAGAGATATGAGGCCTGTTTGAAAGTGGGCAGGTAGTTGTCTTTGTCTCCGGAGACGACAATCAGGTCATAGCTTGATGGGTTGAGGCGTGGCAGGAATACCGACGGATCGGCGTTGACAGCCCGCAGGGTGATGTGCTTCTGCCGCTTTTCGGAATCGTCTTCGCCGCCTTGCAGATCGTCGGGTCGGGCATTGATTTTCCCGATTTGCTCCCGTATGGCCGTGATGCCGCGTGCCGAGGAGTCGACGGCCGTCAACTGGCCGTTGTCATCGAGCCCCGCTGCCAAAGCAAGGGCTTCAAGTACTGAACCTGTTCCTACGCTGATGACGCTGGTGGCATGTAGTGCCTTGGTCATGAAGGTCAATAGTTGATTCTGTGCGGCGGAGCTCAGCGGCCAATTCGACTGTTCGGCCTGTGTGCGAGCTCGTTTTTGCGCTTCGGGCTCATTGGCCTGGGCTTGTTGTTCCGCGAGCGCCCACGCCGCGCCTGCACTCTCCTGTGTGGTTTCTGTCATGCTTCACATTCTAGTACCTGCCCTGGCTTGTGAGTTCTGGCGAGGTCTTCCGACTGCGGTTCCTGATTGTGGTTTTCTGATTACCTAGGGCTGGGTCTGCGGAACCGTGTGTAAAGTGGTCGTGCCTGTGCTTTGAGGAGGGAACCGAAGAAAAATCCTACAACAGCGTTGTTCCTGTCTTTTGGCTTAATCGTGAGTTCATGTCGGGACGTTGCTCTCTTCGCTGGGTTTTGTCCGGCTGGTCTTGTCTGGTCACGTCCGGCTGACTTGACTCATACGGTTTCGCCGCTTTGGTTCTCCCCGCTTTACCATGTCAAGTCTGTTTCATTGAGTCAGGCTTGCTTGTGTTGGTGCCGTATGCTGGTCGTCGCGTCGGTTGTGCCGTCGTTTTGGCTGTTCGTTGTCTCGACGGTGCCTCTTCTTGAGGCTATTGTGGAATCCATGTTACTGGCGCTCATTGGCTTCAGTGACGAGCCTCCATATTTCTTCGCCTACGTCGATGCCCTGCGGGCAGGGGCGGCTGCAGGCTCGAATGGATTGACAGGCGTTGATGCCGTCATTGGTCTGTATGCTTTGCAGACGTTGAGTCGACTGGCCATCACGGGAATCGTTGATGAATCGTGATGCCGTGATGAGTGCTGCGGGTCCGACGAATGCTTCTCCGCCCGAATAGACCGGACAGCTCGCTTCGCAGATGCCGCACGAGATGCAGTTGGTCAGTCGTTCGTAGCGTTCGAGTTCTTCAGGGCGCTGCAGGTGTTCGACCATGTCGTGTTCCTCGCCCATACGCTTGTCTACATGGTCCTCATGCCCGGCTGATTCGAGGTATGGCTTCAGTGAACGAATCTGGTTCATCATGCGATCGGTGTCCACGATAAGATCCCTCAATACGGTGAATCCGGCTAATGGTTTGATTTCGATTATCCCGTAATCGGGGATGTCGCATCCGTCTTGTGGAGTTCGGATGTTGGCCTGCGGCGTTTCACCGTCATCGTTTTCGGTAGCAGTACGTCTGAATCCAGATGCGTCCGTTCCCCGCTTTCCCGTTGGGTGTACGGCGTATTCAGCCACGCTTGAAGTACACAGCAAAGCCGCCGTGCCGTTGATCGTCACGGCATCCGCACCACAGATGCCGTGACCGCACGAGTGTCGGAAGGCAAGCGTGGGATCGATGTGGCGTTGTATCTCCAGCAGACAGTCAAGAATCGTCTCGTTGCCATGGACCCTTAGGCTGTACTCCTGCGTCCAGTGTCTCCCGTGAATTCGGTTGGTTGAGGTACGTGCGGCGAAGGGACTCCGGCGTGAGGCAAAAGGATTGCTGCGCCTTGTCGCAAAGGGGCTTCCTGAACGTTGCGCCTGGGATTGTGAAGCACCGGTGTGGGGCGCGAATCGGCTGATTCGCAGTGTCAGCAGGCCTGCTGCTGTAGGTTCTGCCGGGTTTGGTGTGCTGTTTGTTCCGGTTCCGGAAGCCTTGTTCAAGGCGGCAGGTTCATTCTCGACACGAGTCTGCGATTGCCTTGTATGAATGTGGATTCCTTCTGCGCTCATTGTCCGTTCTCCTTCAGTAGACCCGCTGTTTCGGCGGCATGTCGACTATATGCACTGGCTGCCATGATATCGAACCATTCTGGTCTATCATGCTGTGGGCAAGGAAGCCATCATCGTCACGTCCAGTGAAGTCGTTCCTATGGAAGGCCCCGCGTGATTCATGTCGCGATGACGATGCGTTGAGCATTGCCTTTGCCATCGTGATGAGGTTGCGCAATTCCCATATCGCCGTAAGCTCCTGGTTGAAGGACGCACCGGAGTCATGAGCGATCAGGTCTTCGGAGCGTGGGGCAAGATCGTTCTCTATCTGGTCCAACGCAGATTGGATGCCGTCGCCGTCGCAGCGTACGGCGAGTGCTTCGTCCATGATGGTGCCGAGCTGCTGGAGCAGAACATATGGATTGTCTTCACGTTCGGTATGTCCTGCATTATCTGCGGTGCTGTCTGTGCTGGCAGTGACAGCACCGGTACGGATTTCGGCCCGGCTGATGTCTGTCTGAGCCGCATCGCTGTTGGTCGTGGAAGGTGATGAAGCGTGGGAAGGTGTGCACACGGTATCGGAGCGCAACAGTGCCTTCATGTCCTGCAGACGTTTCATGGCAACGCGCTCGCATGCCAGGTTGTTTGCCTCGCAGAGCCGTTCGTCGTCGGAACTCTCCGTCGTGTTTTTCCTTGAAAAAACGGCTTGCGCGATGGACAACCCTGCGCGTTCGCCGAACAGGCAGGCATCAAGTAAGGAATTGCCGCCCAGTCTGTTGGCCCCATGCACGCTGACGCAGGAGCATTCACCTGCTGCATAGAGTCCCTTGACTTCCTTGCGCTGGCCTTTTGTCCAGCGGTAGACATGTCCTTCCGTGGTTATAGGGATGCCGCCCATGGTGTAGTGCGCTGTAGGTTTGACTGCAATCCACTGCACGGTGGGATCCAGTCCGGCATAACGCCGTATGGTTTCGAAGACCTGAGGTAGAGCCGTGTTCATACGTCCCGCGTCGATTCCCGTCATATCGAGCCAGACACAGTCCTTGGGGCCGGTGGGGTCCAAGGGGTCGGGAATACCCCGTCCGGCATCGATTTCAGCCATGATCGAGCGGCTTACTACATCACGGGCGGCCAGATCTCGATGTTCGGGCGCGTAGCGTTCCATGAACGCTTCGCCTTCGGCGTTGCGCAACACGCCGCCTTCTCCCCGTGCCGCTTCGGAAAGCAATATGCCAGTATGTCCCAGACCAGTGGGGTGGAACTGCATGAATTCGATGTCCTCCAGTTGCAAGCCGGCTTTAAGTGCTAGAGCCATGCCGTCCCCCGTCAGATCCCACGAATTGGACGTGGTATGGAACAGTCTTCCCGCGCCTCCGGTGGCGAGCAGCACGTTGTTTGTGACTATGGAGTGTATCGTCCCGGAACGGGTGTCCAAGGCGACGATACCTTGGACACCCGGTTCGTCTGTGACGTCGACGGCATGGTTTGCGATATCTTCGGCTGCATTTGCGATGCCGTTCTTGATCTTCGTGCCAAGGCTGGCCGGTCCTGTCTCTACCACCAGGTCGGTTACATACCATTCCTCAGCGAATTCGATTCCGGCGTGGACGCATTGCTGCCACAGGGCGTAAAGAATTTGATGGCCGATGCGATCGGCCGCATATGCTGCGCGTCGTACCGGCTTTCTGCCGAAATCGGCTGTATGACCTCCGAATTTACGCTGCGCGATATGTCCGTCTTGCGTTCGTGAGAACGCGACGCCGTCGTGCTCGAGCGAGATGACGGTACGGGGCGCCTCTTCCGCGAGAATCCGTGCAGCATCCTGATCGACGAGCCAATCACCGCCCTTGACGGTGTCGTAGTAGTGCCAATGCCAGTCATCGTGTTCCACATTACCCAGACTGGCGGCAATGCCGCCTTCGGCTGATCCGGTATGCGAACGCAGTGCCTGCAGTTTGCATAGAACAAGTATTCTTGGCTCCTTGCCCTGCTCTCGTAGACGCTCGAACTGCGTGGAATGCGATATGGCCAAAGCGGCGGAGAGCCCGGCCGCCCCGGCGCCTACGATCACTGCGTCGTATTTGTCGTTCACTGTGATTTCGCTCATGCTTCGATTTTCCCACAAGCCTTGACTCGTGGATCGACGTGGCGACGTGCGACCTTTACCGTGGGATAATGGTGGCATGTCAGGAACGTTTAATGCCAAGGTGTATGAAGTGGTCAAGGATATCCCTGAAGGTATGGTGGCCACGTACGGACAGGTGGCCGAGCTTGCCGGCGCACCAAGGAACGCCCGTTTTGTAGGCTTCGCTCTCCATCGCAACCCCGAGCCCGGCATCATACCATGCCATCGTGTGGTGTTCCGGGATGGTTCGCTTGCCCCGGGCTTCGCATTCGGTGGACCTGACGAACAGCGGCGGCTGTTGGAAAAGGAGGGTGTGACGTTCATTGCCCCTCCGAATCAGCGCAAGAACCAAGGTCAGGATGGATTCGTGGTAGATCTCGCCCGTTGTCAGTGGCGGCGGTAGGGGAGGAGACGATGCGAAGGCAACCTCTTCGTGTTTCCAGCATTCCAAGCAGCTCCAGCTCGCCCAGGATCTCATTCATGCCGTACACGTCCCATCGGGCGTTCCTTGTCCTGCTTGCCGGACCTTTGGGGGTCGTCCTTTCGTTGAGCATCCTTAAAACGTTGTCATGGTTGGCGATGATGCCTGCTTTCCCACATTGTCGTATGGCCGTGAGCAGTTCTTCCTGCCGCTGATGATGCGGATTTCGCTCATTCATAGAACCGACGCTCTCCACGTCTTCGGAGCATTCAATGCGGCATGGTCTTTGTGCGGTGCGCTCGCCGTCCACTGCGCCTTTTCGGGCTTTGCCGCACTCAAATGAACCATGTTCGTCGGTGTGTGGTGTCATGGAGTCCAGCCCATGCGTGGTCCGTGCCGCGTACCTTTCGCTGATTCGCGTTCCGCTGTCCGTGCAATCTCGGCTTTTCGGTGCGGTCACTCTTTTCTCTTCCGTGGTGTGATTCTTCACGGCGTACATGTTTTCCGCGGGGGATTCTCGGGCTTCGGACGTCGTCGCCCACGTCATAGTGATGGGCTTATGTGGGCTGTGGCATATCTGGTTGACGTCATGTGCCGACGTAAGCAGCATCGCGCGGTTTTCGCTGATGAGATGATTGCAACCAGTATTGTGAGGGGTGTTGATATCCCCAGGGGCCGCGTAGACCTCGCGTCCCAGCTCGCACGCCCACGAAGCGGTATTCAGGGCTCCTGAACGAATCCGAGCCTGCGCCACCACCACAGTGGACGACAGCGCGGCGATGATGCGGTTGCGTAACAAGAACCGTCGTGCCTCGGGAATGGTATCGGGACATAATTCGCTGAGCAAAGCCCCGCCGGAAGCGGTGATTTGCTCGAAGAGCCCTTTGTTGCGTTCAGGGCCGACATGATCGAGTCCTCCGGCGAATATGGATACGGTTTTCCCCGAGTTTTCGGCTCCTAGTCTGGTCCTGCTCTCCAGTGCTCCCCAATGAGCTGCCGCATCGGCCCCATAAGCGCCGCCGGATACGACCAGATGCCCGGCTTCTGCGGCATGTTCGGCAATGTTGCGAGCTACATACCTGCCATATTCATCCACTCCTCTGGATCCAACTATGCCTATGGGCTTAGGGCAGCTCGTCAACGCCGACGCATCGCCATATCCCCACAGACACAATGGGGGAGCCCATTGGCTGCGTATGGCTAGGTCATCGAGTTGCCGTGGCCATAAGTGGCTGCTAGGGCCGATAATCCACAACCTTCCTGATTCGGTAAGCCAGTCGATGAGACTTTGAGGGTCATAGCTGGGAAGTTGTCTAAAACGCGACTGCCACCGCTGTAGGGCACGGTGGAACGCCTTCATGCCTTGGGAATTAACTTTTCGCCCCCAACGTGCCGTACCGGTGGCGAAAGTCCGATCGAGGCATTGTGAGCTGCTGTTGCGTTCATCGTTGTTTGCAAGTGAGATGAGTTCAAGGGTCTGCATAGCGTTTTCACTTCCCTTGATTGTCGCATACATCAACGCATCAGCGCCGTCGATACAGAAGGTCAGCACAGCACGAGCCAAGGTGTCTTCATCGATTCCAAGGCGGGTCGGTACGTCTGCCTTACGGTTCTGTAAAGAATCGACGCGGGTCATGCAGGCTTGCCGACCACATCGATTGGCGTTGTCGTGTCTTTGATTTGTCAGGATTACTGAATCCGGGGCGTTCTTCATTTGTTTTCTTTGTTCTGTTTGCATTCAGTGCTCTTTCGTTCGAAGTGTAATGCTTTGCAGGATTTCCTCGCGGCCTGGCGAAGTCCTTCCGTTAAGATCCGCCAGTGTCCATGCGAGACGAAGGGAACGATCTGCCCCACGAAGGCTAAGACGATTGGCCGTCATCGCGTGGTCAATTATGCTGATGACTGCCCTTGATGACTTGGAGCGCAACCAAGAACCTGAAGCTTGGGCGTTGCAACACCAATGTTGGTCGGAGAAACGTTCTTGTGCTGCCTGTCGCGCCAGCATGACCCGTTCGCGCATTCGCATGCTTGACATTCTTGGTTCGCCGGTATCGATGATATGTTCGATTGGAGGAATTTCGATTTGAATGTCGATACGGTCCAGAATAGGTCCTGAAAGTCGAGAAAAATATCGAAGTCGTTCCCTTTCGCTGCAGGTACAGCGTTCCCCAGTTCCGTACGCGAAGCCGCACGGGCAAGGGTTGGCGGCCATGATTAATTGGAATCTTGCCGGGTAACATGTCGTGCTGTGCGAGCGGGAAAGCACGACGTAGCCCGACTCGAGCGGCTCCCGCAGGGTTTGCAACGCCCGTGGTGAGAATTCGGGCGCCTCATCCATGAACAGTACGCCGCAATGTGCTTTCGTAATCGCCCCGGGCTGGGCTATACCGGGACCTCCACCGACGAGAGACGCTGTTGATGCGGTGTGGTGCGGTGCTTCGAATGGCGGCACGTCGCTGATGCCGTAGCTACTCAAAGTGCCGCACAGTGAGCGTATGGAGGCTACCTCAAGCTGTTCTTTTTCGTTCAATGGAGCCATAATGCCAGGAAGGCGCGAAGCAAGCATGGTCTTGCCTGAACCCGGAGGCCCGGTCATGAGCATGTGGTGTCCACCGGCGGCCGCCACCTGAAGCGCCCATTTGGCGTATTCCTGGCCGACTACTTCGGCCATGTCGCCTATTGCTGGAGCATGGGCGGCCGTGTTCTCGTCGGTATCTTCCGCGAATGTCTGGCTGTTTTTGAACTCATATGAGGCCTTTCCTCCCATCATCTCGATCAGTTCACCCAAATGCCTTACCGGTATCGTCTCCATGCCTTCCACCAATGCGGCTTCTTCCTGGTTGCCTTCGGGGATGAACATACGTTTGATGCCATGTTCTTTGGCGAACAGGATGATGGGGAGCAATCCTTGTATGGGTAGTACGGACCCGTCAAGATTCAGTTCGCCGAGCACAATTGTCCGTGACAGGCTGTCATGATCAATGACGCCGGCCGCGCTCAGCACGCTGATGGCTATCGCCATGTCGTGGGACGAACCTCTTTTTGGCATGGATGCTGGGGAAAGGTTCACGGTGACCCTAGTTTGTGGCCAAGCGAATCCACTGGCTTGGCAGGCGGATTTCACACGTTCACGCGCCTCGCTCAATGAGGCGTCAGGCAGTCCGATAATCGAGAAATACGGCAAACCCGGGGAAATGAACGCCTGCATTTGGATGGTGAACGCCTTCAGACCGACCAGCCCGACGGACATGGCATTGCCGATTACCATCAGAACGCCCCTGGTATCCAGTGGACCAGCACATGGCCGTCATGCACCCACAGTGATATAGCGTCGAAACGAATCTGCGTGTGCTTGAAGTTCCTGCCTGGTCCAGAAAGCCATGAGACTGCGGTTCTGCGCAGGTTGAGCTGTTTGTGTCTGGTGATAGCCTCCTGAGGTGTTCCATAGTGCAGCGTCCTACGGGTCTTGACTTCCACGAAGACGAGAGTGTCGTCGCGCTCGCGCATGATGATGTCGAGTTCGCCGTGACGGCTGCTCCAATTGCGGGCAAGGATCTGCCAACCGCGTTCCTTAAGCCACTGTGCTGCATATTGTTCACCGAAGGCACCCAATTTACGTGGGGAAAGCCTTTCGTCACATAGGATCCGTTCAATGTTCTGGAGGGATGCCTCTTCCATTGCGATTCCCGCCGCACGCGGTTGTCCTTCTGGTGAACTGTTCGAGATCGCAACGAGGTTTCTTGCAGCCTCGATGGTCTCGGCGGCGCATTCCGACGTAGTTGCCGCTGGAAGGGCGCCATCGGTTTGCTGATTCAGTGCCATTCGCGTGCAGTTGGTTTCATTGTAAACTGTGTTCGTATCCATGCACACAAGCCAAGCATGATTCGGGCCATGAAAGAGCCTTGAGGGAGGTCATGTGGTCGAACGGTCCACGCTCATGCGGCGATGGCGTGTCGAATTTGTGGGATTCCCTCCGACTGTTGGATTGAGAATATACCTATGAGTGTACCAATTCAAGGATGCTCATGCGTTTCGCTTCATCGCGCCAGTCCTGTGAGTTCATGTAAATCCAGTTCGAAGCTGACTCCGCGGTTCTCAAAATCCGGCTGATTAACGGTGTGCTCCATGGAGTGGCGGACGAATTCACCTGCCAGTGCTACCGCGTCTTTCAGCGGTTCACCTGCCATGACGGCGCCGCATACGGCTGAAGCGAAGGCGTCGCCTGTGCCGTGAATCATGTAGGGCAGCTTTTCGTGTGTCAGGGAGTCCTTCACGAGTTTCCCGTCTTCTCTTCTACCCACAAAGTTGTGCAAGGCGCCGTCATTGCGGTCGATGCCTTTGAGGATCACATTCTTTGTGCCCAAATCCAGCAATGCGTTGAGCCAATCGTCAACCTGTACGTCCGTGAGGTTCTGGCCAGGGTATGTACGTCCCGTCAGCAAGCTTGCTTCAGTGAGATTCGGCAGAAGCACGTCGGCACCTGCGGCGAGCGTGCCGGTTGCGTCGCACATCTCTTGTGTGTAAGTGGGATACATCTTCCCGCCATCTCCCATCACGGGATCGACGATGCGTAAAGCCGTGGGGTATTCATCGTAAAGTCGTTTGATCAGATCGACCTGTGTGGCTGAACCGAGGAAGCCGGAATAGATGCCGTCAAGCTCGACACCGATTTGTTTCCAGGTATCGAGATAGTCGTTCAACATGTCTGTGGTGTCGTGAAACGTGTAGACAGGAAATTTTGTATGCGCAGAAAAAAGCGCGGTCGGCACCGGGCATACGTCGCATCCAGCTGCGGAAAGGATCGGAATTGCCGCGGTAAGGGAACATTTGCCATAGCCGCACATGTCATGCACTGCGGCGACGCGGGGGGATGTATCCATGGGCCCTCGTGAAGAGCACTGAACTGCTTGTCATCTTGACCTTCTATCTGCACTGCCAGATGGCGGCTTATGTCGCTTTAAGAACTGGCTCTGCGTGAATACCGTACCATCGTAGTCAATGCTTCGCCACTTGAAGACCATATCTGAGTGATTCCCCGGGTGAGGGAGCTATGGCGGCAGCCGTTGTACACGAAATGTTGGCGGCGAAGGAAGTCTGGATTTTCGTGCGGGGTAACATTTGAAGCCGCGCTCATTGACGTCAAAAGCCTGGGCCTCATGGCTTGTCGGCGTTTGGCGCGGAGCTTGATGTTTCATGCTGACACACCTCATACAAATAGAATTTGACATTTTCGTCACAACTAAGCATTATTGAACTAAAGCGCTTTAGTAGTGTCGCATTGGAGGCTGATTGTTGCCTTCATTTGCGTCCTTGCTAATTAGTGAAGTCGACGCAAAGACGATTCCGTGCATGGCATACGATGCGAAAACGGATGAGGACCAAAGAGGGAAGGTGTAAGCAAAAGATGAGGTTTGGAGTTAACTACACTCCTTCGCATGGTTGGTTCCATTCCTGGTTGCATCAGGATTGGGACAGCGTGGCTAGGGATTTGGACGCCATAGCTTCTCTAGGTCTTGACCATGTCAGGATATTCCCGCTGTGGCCTGTGCTTCAGCCCAACCGTACGTGGATCAACCAGTCTGGGCTTGACGATCTTCGTCATATGGCCCAACTGGCTAGCGATCGTGGTCTTGATGTCTATTCGGATGTGCTGCAAGGACATATGTCGAGTTTCGATTTTCTTCCTTCGTGGCTTATCACATGGCATAAGACGAACATGTTCACCGATTGCAAGGCCATTGAGGCGCAGTCCCAGCTGGTAAGCGCAGTTTACGATGCGCTGGCTGACGTTCCTCGGTTTAGGGGGCTCACGGTCGGCAATGAATGTAATCAGTTTGAAGACGCCTCGCATCCAATGTCCATGCCCGCGAACGCAGAACAAATCAACGCATGGCTTCATGCCATGATCGATCCCATCGAGTCCGAGGCGTCAAGGCGCGGTCAGATTGTTGTTCATGGTGAAAATGATGCCGTCTGGTATGAGGAAGGCCATGCGTTCACGCCTACCGCAGCTTCGAGTATCGGTGATGTCTCGGTCATTCATTCATGGGCTTTCAATGGGACGGCCCAAAGGTATGGCTCACTCTCCGAAGCGACGACCCGGCATGCGGAATATCTTATGGAATTGTCCAAGGCGTTTGCGACGCAGCCGGATCGCCAGGTATGGCTTCAGGAGATCGGTGCGCCAGGCAATGTCATCAATCAAAGCGACGCCCCTGAATTCTGCAGGCGCTCCGTGGAACACGCGTTGGATTGTGAAAATACATACGCGATTACGTGGTGGTGCTCGCATGATGTCGATAAAAGCATGGGTGATTTTCCTCCATTCGAGCACGATTTGGGTCTTTTTGACCAAGATGGAAACCTTAAACCGCTTGGGGTGGAGTTCTCTCGGTTGGTCAAGGATTACAGCTTGGCCCGCGTTCCCAAACCCCGCAGGTGTGCGCTCGTCGTGCGGAGCGATGAGCAGGGTGAGCCCGTGATGAAGTCGGCTTGTGCTCCGGGCGGTTCGTTGTTTGACAAGTGGATGGAGCTCAGTGACGCTCATGAACGCCCTGCGATTGTCTCTTCAAAGCAGGCGCAGGACGCGGAGTTTCTTGCGAACAGAGGAATACAGGAGTGTATAACGGTTCCGATGCAAGCCGGCATTCCGTACAACGCTGTTTCCGACCCCTCACTTGGATAGTGCAATACGCGGTGTATGGAGGGAATTCTGAAGGCGGCCTGGTGCCGCCTGAGCTAATGGTCTCGCGAGCCTGTGTCTTAAGAGAAATGCCATCTGACTTTGAATGAAACACGTAGTGATGAAATTGACAATCCTGGTTCCATTGTGCATAATGTAACTAAAGCGTTTTAGTATCTTTGTTGAAACGACAGGAGGTGAGTGATCACAAGGAAGTGAAATGATGATGAACGTTGATTCTGACTTATCGAAAAATTAAAGAAAGGGAAAAGATGTTTTCAATGAAGAAAGTCGCAGCCGTCACCGGAGCGGCTGCTATGCTGCTTTCGATGGGCGCCTGCGGCAACAAGGACAATGAAGCCGCCAACGGCAACGTCGAGATTAAGTTCCAGACTTGGAACCTGAAGAACGACAAGTACACTCCGTACTTCACCAGTCTTATCTCCGCGTACGAGAAGAGCCATAAGGGCGTGACGATCAAATGGATCGACCAGCTCTCCGATAATTATGAAGAGAAGCTTTCCGCTGATGCGGCCGCCAATAACCTGCCGGATGTGCTGGATGCGAATCCGTCGTTGATGTTCGGCCTTGCGAAGGCCGGTGCCTTGATGGATGTGGGTAAGGAGGCTCCGAACGCTTCAAAGAATTACTATCCGAACGCTTGGAAAGCGGTCACTTTCAGCGGCAAGGGCATTACGACGGCGGCTTACGGCTTCCCCTGGTACGTCAATGACGGCCCGATGTATTACAACATCGAGCTGATGAAGAAGTGCGGGCTTGATCCCGACAAGCTGCCGGTGACGTATGATGACTACTTCGCCGATGCCGACACGATGGTTAAGAGCGGTTGTGGTGCGTTCATGTCCACGAACACGGCCAGCGACGCAGCCGACTATGCATCTGCGGGCGTTCAGTTCATGAGCAAGGACAAGACTGAATACACGTTCAATACGCCGAAGGCGGTCGCTCATCTGCAGCGTTTCATCGATCTGTACAACCAAAAGGGTATTCCGCCGGAAGCACTGAATGCACAGTGGTCGCAGCAGGGTGAGTTCTTCCAGCGTGGCAGCATCATCGCCATGGGCGGCAGCGCCTATTCGGCGGCCGATTTCAAACAGAACTCGCCGGATTTGTACAAGAACCTGGCTGTAGGGCCCAAGATTACTGATGAGGGTCGTTCCGCGACCGTGAGCTACGAGATGCTGGCGGTGAATTCACAGACCAAGCATAAGAAGGAAGCACTCGACTTTGCCCAGTTCGTCACGAACTCCAAGAATCAGCTCGAGTTCGCCAAGAAGTCCAACACCTTCCCGTCCAGTGCCGGCGGTCTCGACGATCCTTACTACAAGAAGATCGATACCAGCGATTTGCAGGGCAAGGCTCTCGCCATCACCCTCAAGGAAGTGCAGACCGGCTATTCAAGCCGTCCTCCGCAGTTCACCGATGCGGCTGGGAGCCAGTATCTTCAGCAGCAGGTGGCGCTTGCGATGCAAGGCAAGCAGACGGCAAAGCAGGCCCTTGACAAGACAGTTGATTTCGCGAATAAGAAGTTGAAGTAGTTATAATATGAATGATACGGATATTTCCGTCGGTTCCCGTTCGGAGGCTTCGGTCTCCGGGCGGGTGGAACCGTCGATGAAGAAACTTGAGGAAGGCAAGCCTCGCAAGCCGAAGCGTTCAATCGGAACAATACTTGCTCCGTACCTGTTTTCCTTCCCGGCGTTTGCGATTGTGTTTGTATTCGTCGTCATAGCAGCCCTCAATACGTTCCGTTTGGCTTTCACCGATTCAACGCTTTTGATTCCCGGAAAGTTCGTAGGTTTCCAGAACTTTGTCGAGGTCTTCCATGACGAGTACTTCTGGACCGCAATGTTGAACTCAACGCTATATGTGGTGTGCGTGGTGCCGTTTATGGTCATCTTGCCCTTAATATTAGCCAATTTGGTGCGTGGTAATTCTAAGATTATGGGCTTTTTCCGGACAGCTTTCTACACACCAGTGGTGATGTCGGCGGTAGTTGTCGGTATGATTTGGACGAATCTTTTGGATTCCAAGGGATTGATCAATTCCATTCTGGAAACCACACGCATCATCAAGCACCCAATACCTTTTCTCACTGATCGCTGGCTTATACTTTTCAGCGCGATGTTCGTCACGATTTGGCTGGGTTTGGGCTATTACATGGTAATTTATCTCACCGCCCTGGCCAATATCGATGATGCGCTTTACGAGGCGGCTTCGTTGGATGGAGCCGGTCCCGTGCGCCAGTTCGTCTCTATCACCATGCCAGGTGTGCGTTCCACGATGGTGCTGATTATGATGCTTTCGACCATTGCCGCATTCCGCGTGTTCAATGAAATTTATGTTCTTACGAACGGCACCGCAGGTCCTGGTGGTGAAGACATCACCATGTCCATGCTTATTCAGCAGCAAGGCACTGGCATTCAGGCTCGCACGGGGTACGCGAGCGCTATATCGCTCATCGTATTGGCAGTTGTCGGAACCATGCTTATTGTGCAGCAGATTGTCCAAAAAAGGGGTGAGGACTGATGGGCCATAAGAAAATAACCTTGGGGAAGGTCGTCCAATATGTTGTTCTTGTTTTCATGTTCGTCCTTTTGGTAGGTCCGTTCGTGTGGGAACTTTCCCTATCTTTCAAAGGGCCAGGAGACAACGTCTACGCAGTGCCGCCGTATGTGATTCCCAGAACGCCGACCATCGAA
Source organism: Bifidobacterium bombi DSM 19703 (assembly GCF_000737845.1). GTDB lineage: Bacteria > Actinomycetota > Actinomycetes > Actinomycetales > Bifidobacteriaceae > Bifidobacterium > Bifidobacterium bombi. The sequence goes on from NZ_ATLK01000001.1 coordinate 237,716, forward strand.
AATTACAAACAGGTGTTCCGTCAGGTACCCGTTTTTCACTACATGATCAACACGATCATCGTTGCGATTATCGCCATTGCAGGGAATGTCATATTCTCGACTATGGCCGGTTACGCGCTCGGCCGTTTGAAATGGCGTGGGCGCAATGCGATGCTCGCCTTGTTCATGGGCACGATGGTGATTCCCGTCGAAGGCGTCATGATCTCCCAGTTCCTTATCATCCGCAGCATTCATTTGCAGAATACGCTTCTGGCGGTGGCTCTACCTGGGATGGTGGGTGCCATCAACATCCTGCTGATGACGAATGCGTTCAAGGCGATACCGAACGAGCTTGAGGAGGCGGCGCAGGTCGACGGCGCCAACGTATGGCAGCAGTTCTTCCATGTGTGCCTTCCGCAGGTTAAAGGAACGATGACCGTGGTCGGAATATTTGCTTTCGTAGGGGCTTGGAACGATTTCCTGTGGCCATTGATCGTCATATCGGATGAAAAGAATTACACGTTGACACTGGGCATGAACAGGTTGAAGGGCATGTTCGTCTCAGACCCCAGGCTCATAGCGGCCGGTGCCTTGGTGTCGTTGATTCCTATCCTCATCTTCTTCGCCTGCTTCCAGAAGTACTTCTTCCAAGGTCTGGAACAAGGCGGAATCAAAGAGTAAAACAGGCATGGCAATCAGCAAAGGTTGTTTGCTTGGAATTGCTCGTATGCTTTCAATGGCGGTCAATGATTGGAAGCATACGAGCAATGTTGTTTACGGATGTTATGGGAATGCGTCCATTGTCCTGTGTTTGTTTTTCGACAGCTAGGCGGTCACTTCTCTCATTATTCCGCTGGTCTCTTGGGGCTTTCGAGGATGAAGCCCATGCATAAGGCATCGAGTGTCTTTTCATTTTATGGCGGTGCAGCACAATTGAAAGAGAAATCAACAGCAAAGGAGCAGTTATGAAAAGAAGTGCACGTTTTGGTCACCTTTTGTGGGTGGCGTTCGCGGTGTTGCTTGCATTAGCTGTGGCATTTTCGGGATTTTCATTGGAGGCCAGCAACACTTATGCGCAGGCGGACAAACAATCAAGCTCCCTCAATCGGAAGCATTTTATGGTGTATTACCGTGCTTGGCGTGACAAAACCATGAAGGGTGTCAATACCTCATTGCCGGATGAAAACTGGCTTACGATGTTGGACATCCCTTACGGCGTTGATGTCGTTAACGTGTTCAGTTATGTTCCGGCCGGGCAAGAAGAGCAGGCCAAGCCTTTTTACGATGCCTTGAAGAGCACTTACGCACCTGAATTGCACAGAAGAGGCGTTCGATTAGTCCGTGGGGTCGGTTACAGCACGATAGTTGCCGTGCCTCATGCCGGAGCTGAGCCGACTGAACAGGAGTATGAGAATTACGCCGCATATCTTGTCAAGACGCTGTCCACTGATGTCGGTCTCGACGGCCTAGACATCGATATGGAAGAGTATCCCAACGATCAACAGGTTAAGCTGAGCGATGGAGTTATCAAGGCGATGTCCAGGTTGATTGGTCCACAATCAGGCAACAGACAATCGATATTTCTGTATGACACCAACGGCAGCTATCTGAATCCGTTCAAGAATGTAGAGAATTGTTTCGATTTCTTAGCCTATCAGCAATACGGAAGCGACTCGACGCGTACGGCGAGAGCAGTGAATGCTTACCAAGGCCAACTGCCGGCCGATCGATTCGTGCCCGGCCTCACTTTCCCTGAAGAACAGGACGGCAATAACAGATGGCTTGACGCTTCTGAGCCATATACCCAAAGCAATATATATGAGGTGGCCAGCTACGTCCAGCAAAAAAATCTCGGTGGTATGTTCTTATACGCTTTCGATCGTGATGGACGGACGTATGAACCTGATGATCTGAATCATATCAAGCCATCCAATTTACTCTGGACGAAAACCGCCATCGCTCAAGTCAACGGCATGGAATTGGGTGAAGCGAAGTCCCTTGCACATCACTTCGTCGATCGCATGAAATATGTGAAGTCCAATATCACTGAGGTGTCTGCGGCTATTGATGCCGGAACCAATCTATATGAAGTCAACAAAGCCGTATTGGGTTCTGATTATGGCACCGGTTATGACCCTACATATGATCCCATCCTTGAATCGGAGCTCACCCAGGTGGATATTTCCGAAGTGGAACGGAGCATCGACCGTGCGGATACACTCATCAACGCGTTGTCTCACGGCGGGTCGTATGATCCTTCTCGAGTCAGCGCATTAAAGAGCGCCCGAGACAACGCCGCGCGGGCCATCGGAGGGAAGACCTATACCGTTCAGGGGGTTGCTGGGGTGGCGTCCAATCTTATTGAGTCCTTGAAAACTTTCGACGTTTCGAACCTACCGGCTAATCCTGCGCAGAATCCTTCGTCGGTGCCCAGGCCGCGCGAGAAAGACTCGTTGGCAGCGACTGGATTTGATGCGGCTTCCTGCATCGAATTCACGGCAGCCGTGTGTTGCGCGGCCGGTATTCTGCTTGAAATGGCCAAGAAGAGGTCTTCGGCGACGCGGGCGTAGATTATAGGAATGTGCTCGATTTGAATTGACGCGAGAAGCATATGAAAAAACGGACTCGATCTGACGGTCGGGTCCGTTTTCTTGTCATCTTGCTTTGGGAATGCTTAGTGGTGGTGCTTGCCGGAGAATCTCCCGATGTCTACGTATAATTTAGCGTGTCGAGATTGACTTTCAGAGTGTGTTTAGGATAATTGAACTAAAGCGTTTTAGTACCGCAAGTTCCGGTGCTGCAACGATGCCGCAAAATTCAACCGAGGAGAATTCATAGATGTTTCTTGTACCGGACCAACAATTAAGCAGATGTGATCGGGTCATGCAGCAAAGGCTCGCTCCGCACATCCATCATGTGATGGCCACGTGCACTCTGCGTGCTTTTGATAATCCTGGGGAGCCGGAACCGTCATCGGAGTTCTTGGCCAAGGTTCGTGATGGTTGTGTCGAGTTCCATGAATTCAATGTCCCTGGCGTCTGGGGGACGGTATGGGGAACAACGTGGTTTGAAATCCGCGGCGTGATTGATTTGGCGGCGGCTCAAGGCAAGAAGATCGAGCTTGTGGTCGATCTCGGTTGGCGTGAGAATGCGGGTCCTGGTTTCCAGGCCGAAGGAATGGTCTATCGTGCGGACGGTTCCGCCATCAAGTCGGCTCACCCACGCAATCAATGGATCCCGCTGATTGATGAGGATGGCACCCGTCATTGCGACATCAACCCCGATGGAAGTTTTACGTTGTACATGGAGGCGGCTTCCAATCCGTTTGTAGAAGGGCCGACTCCTTTCTCTCCCACCGATCGCGGGGAATGCGCCACAGGTAAACCTGATGATCCGTATACGCTGCGGCGTGTGGACGTTTGCGTGTTCGATCGCGAGGCGCATGGATACTACGAAGACTTGGAAGTGGTCTCACAGCTGATGCGTGAATTGCCGAAGGATTCTCCTCGGTATTGGCAGCTGGCCAAGGCGTTGCAGCGTAGCCTCAATGCCTATGATGAGCGCAACCTGAGCACTCTCGATGAGGCAAGAGAGCAGCTGGCCGGTGTGCTGGCCGAACCAGCGCAGTCCAGCGTCGTTAATCATGTCGCAGTGGGTCATGCGCACATCGATTCCGCCTGGCTGTGGCCGGTCAGGGAAACTCACCGTAAGGTAGCTCGTACTGTCGCCAACGCTTTGGCTCTGATGGATGAGGGTCCGGACTTCATATATGCCATGAGCTCGGCGCAGCAATATGAGTGGCTCGAACAGGAACATCCGGACCTGTTCAGGAGGGTGCAACAGCGAGTCAAGGAAGGACGTTTCATACCCGTCGGAGGCATGTGGGTCGAATCAGACGGCATGTTACCTGACGGTGAGTCCTTGATTCGTCAAATAAGTTTCGGGCAGCGGTACTTCAAAGATAAATTCGGCATGAATCCACGTGGCGTCTGGCTGCCAGACAGCTTCGGATATACGGGGGCGTGGCCTCAGATAGCCAGACGAGCCGGTTTTGATTGGTTCCTGACGCAGAAAATCTCCTGGAATGACACTACCAAGTTCCCGCATCATTCGTTCGTGTGGAGGGGAATAGACGGAACGGGGATTCTCACGCACTTCCCGCCAGTGGACTCGTACGATGTGCCAATGAATGTGCACGATTTGACGTACTCGCAAAGTAATTACCTTGATAAGGATCTTTCGCGCAATGCTATCATACTGTTCGGCTACGGTGACGGCGGCGGTGGCCCCACCCGCGAGATGGACAGCAGGATTCGTCGTATGCGCGACCTTGATGGGGCTCCCAAGGTCGATTTCGGTGCGCCAGATGAACTCTTCGATAGGGTTCGCGAGGAAATCGTGGATCACGGCGACGGCGAGACGCCGTCGTATCAAGGCGAACTTTACCTTGAGCTGCATCGCGCCACGCTCACCGCACAGCAGGAGATGAAACGTGGCTGCCGGCGTGAGGAAAACATGCTGCGAGTTACTGAGTATATGTGCGCTTCGGCCAGTGTGCGCAACCCGGATTATCGGTATCCCGAAGATGAACTCAACCGTATTTGGAAGACGCTGCTGCTCAATCAGTTCCATGACATTCTCCCTGGTTCAGCCATCGCTTGGGTATGCCGTCAGGCCCGCGAGGAATATGCACGGGACATCGCGCGTCTCGCTGAAATAGCGCAGGAGGCCGGTGATGCGATTTCCTCCGTCAGACCAGATGTTGCAGAGGTGAGAAACGCACGTATCGTCTCGGTTGCCGACCGTCCGGAAGACGCTTGGAGAGTATTCCGGGCGAACCACGTGCCTGCGGCTGTGGAGGCTTCGAACCCCGTGACCCAAGCGCAGGTGGCATCTTCGGCTGTCGGCGTGCAGCCGGTCGGCGCTTCGGCTGTGCTGCTGGACCATGACGGTGAGGACACGGTTCTTGACAATGGTCTTCTTCGTGTCACCGTCACACCTGATGGTTGTGTCAGTTCACTGTACGATTTGTCGGCAGACCGTGAGCTTATTCCGCAAGGGTCTGCGATGGGTCGTTACGAACTTATGACCGATCAGCCATTCCAGTGGGACGCTTGGGACATCCAACGCGACTCGTTCCTCATGGCGAGCGCCATTGGAGACTCACAAGTTGTCAATTCAACCGTGGAGCCCGATGGTTCAGTGCGGGTTGATGTTGAGACCAAGGCGTCCGGCGTTGACATATGCACCCATATCTCATTGCGCCCCGCCAGCCGTGCGCTGGACTTCGACGCGCATGTGGATTGGCACACGAAGGAGCAGTTCCTTAAAGTCGATCTGCCGCTCGCCTTGACGCCCGTCAATGCCCAATATGAGTGCCAGTACGGCTTGATTGAACGCCCGATCCGTAAGAACACTCAAGCCGATGAGGCGAAGTTCGAAAGCTGCACTCGCCGATTCGTCCGTTTGGAGGATCCGACCTATGCCGCTGCCGTGGTGAACGCCTCCACATACGGTTCTGATATAGCTCCTATCGATGCGGACGCGCATGAGTCGAAGCAGGCAGGAACGATGCTTCGGTTGTCGTTGCTTTCCGCTCCGCTGTACCCAGATCCCAACACAGATCAGGGTGAGCACAGCTACTCCTGGTCCGTGGTGACTCAGGCGGATTTGGATACGGTGCTGGCCCAGGCGTCCAGAATCAACGCACCCGTCCTTCCGGTACTGCCGGACATCAGCCCACTGGCACAGGTTGAAGCACAGGAAGGCCGCATGGTACTGGACTGGATCAAGATGGCAGATGATGGTTCCGGCGACGTCATCCTAAGACTTTATGAGCCTTCAGGTGGCCGGGCGAAGGGAACGCTGCACCTGTGCGGCGAACTCGAAGGCGGACGTATTGAGGAAGTCGGTCTGTTGGAAAACGCGCAGATTGATGATGATTTGTCCCGCGCCATCCAACCGGGGATTCATGATGCAGGAGACATGGAAATACATTTGGAGCCCTACCAACTCGCCACATTGCGCATACACCGCTAGAGCTGGAAGTCCTAAATAACGTGGCTATAACATGATTCGTCAATGTGTTCCGCTGTATAAGCCTGTGCCATATGGTGGAACACATTGCGCAACGGACCTCCTGTCGATGGCTCGTTTTTCGCTACCGTGTTTGCGGCGGGCTTGCGTCTCCCCTATGATAAGAATCAGCCAATCGTTCAAGGCTGATTGGCGCGCTTGATGGAGGAAGGTCAACTCGATACGCAAGTGAGCAGGTTGTGTCGCAGATGCGTTCGTTACAGGTTGGAAAAGGACGAGTTGTTATGGAAGACGATGGTGTGAACGCTCGTCGGGGGCGTGTCAGCCTCAAGGACGTGGCTGACGACTTGGGTATTTCCCAGACCGCCGTGTCATTCGCAGTCAACGACCGTCCAGGCGTTTCGAAGGAGACGAAGGAACGGGTCAAGGAAGCGGTTGAAAGACTTGGATGGAGTCCTGTGTACGCCGCCCAGGCTTTAAGCTCCTCGAAGACCATGACGGTCGGTTTCGCTCCTTCGCGTTCCCACAGCAACCTTCAGTCGGAATCGTTCATGTTGCATTTCATGTCGGGCCTGCACGATTCTCTCAGTCGCCAAGGTTACGGTTTGCTCTTCCGTCCGACTTCTTCGTTGCGCGAGGAGGTGGAGACCTATCGCGATTGGGGCCGTCGCAAGCGTGTGGACGGAGTAGTGTTGGTGGATTTGCGCTCGGATGATCCGCGGCCCCAACTGCTTAGAGGAATTGGAATCCGCACAGTGCTTGCCGGAGGGCCTGATCCGAGCAATCTCATCCCGTCACTCTCGATAGATGATTCGGGAACAATGGCGAAGGTAATTGAGCATCTGGTGCAGGCGGGGCATAGCCATATCGCTTATTTCGCAGGCAATGAGAATCTTGACTACAGCAAGGCCCGTGTCGCCTCATTCATCAAGCTCGCGCAGCAGGACCATCTTCGCGCACCTACAGTGGTTCCCACACGGTTCGACACCCAGCTAGCCGTGCGGAAAACCTGTGGTCTGATGGCTTCCCCTGACCCGCCAACGGCATTCATCTATGAAAATGAAACGATGGCAGCGGCCAGTCAACGGGCGTTGGAAGAGCTGATGGCCAACAGAGGTGTGGTCGCACCAGGGGGTGAGAGTTTCGCTTCCAAAGAAGGATCCGTGGCGATGCCGCATTTGCCGGCCATCGTCAGTTTTGAGGATTCGTTCGTGTGCAGCGCCGTATATCCGTCGATAACCGCCGTTCACCGTGACCCCGCTGAATACGGCAAGAAGGTGGCTCGACTGTTGATCAAGGACATGGATGGCGAGCATGTGGCCGGCAATCGGAGAATTCTTGCGCCAAGACTGGTAGTGCGAGAAAGCACGAGTTGGACTGTCGATTAGAAGCTTTGCCTATACAGGGCGACCATGTTGTGGCTGCCATCTCATCCTCGGGAATGAACGCGAGGGCAATCACACACTGAGGTGAATTCGTCCTTTGGCATGATATCTTCCCGTTGCATCGTCGTCTACAGTTGTGGTCATTGGGTAATGCAACCGATAGATAGGAGAGCGACATGGCTCAACTCCCTAATGATGCACCCGTCTTATTGCGCAACGTGAGTGATGGGAAGCGTGCCGAAGATGGACGATTCGCGGTTCAGGCCATCGACCTCGTCAAGGATTATGGTCATGGTGAGAATCTCGTTCATGCGTTGCGGCATGTGGACATAGGGTTCGAGCGAGGTAGATTCAGTGCGATTATGGGTCCTTCGGGCTCGGGGAAATCGACGTTGATGCACACGCTCGCAGGTCTGGATTCAGTCACGAGCGGTCGAGTGTTCCTGGGCGGCGACGAGATCACCGGATTGAAGGACAACGAGCTCACCGTGCTCAGAAGGTCAAAGATAGGCTTCATCTTCCAGAGTTTCAACCTTCTGCCGATGTTCACCGCGGAGCAGAACATACTCATGCCATTGACGCTCGCCGGCGGCAAACCTGACAGGGAATGGTATTCCAGGCTGGTGGAGACGTTGGGGATTGCCGACCGTCTCAAACACCGTCCCTCCGAGCTTTCCGGTGGTCAGCAGCAGCGTGTCGCCATAGCCCGTGCCTTGATCACGCGGCCGCAGGTCGTCTTTGCGGATGAGCCTACAGGGAACCTGGACTCCGCATCAAGCGCCGAGGTCCTGAGTTTTCTCAAGCAATCTGTGAAGGAGCTGGGGCAAACCATCGTGATGGTGACCCACGATGCCGTGGCGGCTTCGTATTCTGATCGCGCAATAGTCTTCGCCGATGGCCGCATTGTGGCGGATGTCGACCATCCCGAAGCAGAGCAGATGAGCGATTTGCTGATGAGGGAACGGAAACTTGCCATACGCGATTCCATCATGCCAAGACACGGCGTGGAGCAGTCGCAGATCGGTGGTGTGGGTTCGGCATTAGGTGTTGCCGCCTCGTCGGGACGCCATGCCATGCCTGGATCCAACTCGGGTATGCATTATTGAACATGTATGGAACCATTGCCGCACGGGCACGGCGTTGCGGCGCCGCCTCGAGCGATTCGACGTAAAGGCGCGGAGGACAGTCGGCAGTTCACGCGCATATGATTGGAGTTCCAAAAAGCGATTCGACGCAAAGGCACGAATGACGGTGCCATGAGACCGAAGAAATGAGAGAACGGATATGTGGTCCATAACTCTGAGACTGATGAAAAAGAACGCGAAGATGCTCATCCCTGCAGGCATCGCCATCATGATAGGCACAGCGTTCATAGCGGCGACCTTCCTCTTCGGCAATGCCATGGAGGATTCGTTGACGACACAAATGACCGCGCAGTACGGACGGGCTACTCATGTGGTGAGCCAGAAGGACGAGGATGAGGTCGCGCTCCCGGAGGGTATGACGCCTACCGTGGGCGATTTCAACATTGATTCGATGCGTGCAATCGATGGTGTCGAAGACGTGAGGGTTATGATGCAGACCGAATTCACGGTTGCGACACAGGGCAGGAAAGCCCATCTGTACGTTGAATCCACTGCGGCGGACACGGCGTTGCTGCCTGTGAGCATCGTCAAAGGTTCACAGCCGAAGGGTGCCGGTCAGATAGCCCTACCGGAAGGCATCGCGAAGGATTTGCATGTGGGCGTCGGCCAGAGTATGCAGGCGAAGCTGGGAGCTGCCGATGTGCCAGATGAAAAGAGTGGTGGTTCTGCGCCGGGTGCGAGTCGAGAGGCATTCGGTGAGGATGTATCAGGGAAACCGGAAGACGGTGGGTCGTCCGACGATGCCGTTGCCTCCAGGACATCGTCCCCTGAGAATACAGGCGTGGATTTGAAGGTGGTGGGCCTTACCCGGGACGATACTGGATTATATGGTGCTTTCGGAGGTGCCGCGATCGTTTCGGATGACGTATTGGTGCGCAGTTACGGCGTCACCGATGTCAATCGGATTCCCGTGGATTCCGCGACGGTGCTGGTGAAGATCAATCCCGCCAAGTTCGGCACGGCGCCGGCGGCCATCAAAAAACTTCTGCCGAAAGGCTACTCTCTGTCCACCAGGCAGGCTCTGGCCGATGGGCGTATCCGCAAACTGAGCAAGGAAGGCACGTCTGTGGTCACCACCTTCCTGCTGTGCTTCGCGATTCTCGCCATGTTCGTGGCTGCACTGGTCATCGCCAATACGTTCCAGGTCATGGTGGCCCAGCGGCGCCGTACGCTTGCGCTGCTGCGCGCCATCGGAGCCAAGAAAGGGCAGTTGTACCGTTCGGTGCTTACGGAAGCTGGCTTGCTTGGCGTCATCTCCTCCATCTTGGGCATCGTTCTGGGCGTGGCACTCATGGAACTGATGTGCGGTACAAAATGGATGAACGCATCAGGCGCGCCCTTGAAGGTCGTCGTCACGCCTCCGGTCATTTGGGTGCCATTGGTGTTCGGCGTCATCGTTACGGTTCTGGCCTCCATCTCTTCGGCGCGGTCGGCTACGAGCGTCACGCCTTTGGAGGCGTTGCAGCCGTTCGAAGCTGCGGCCTCTCGCAAAGCCGGACGTGTTCGTGCCTTCCTGGGGATCTTGATGCTTGTGGCTGGATTGGTGCTTTGTTTTGCTGCGATTCGCCAGATGCCCGGTCTCATCAATGGTTCTGGAGCTTCGCAGAAGGATAGTTCGAACACATACGATGGGCTCCTGCTTTCGGCCATCGCTGGCTGCGCTCTGATATTTCTTGCTCTCGCAATCATGGCTGTCTTCTGGCTGCCTTGGATCATGAAGGGCGTGGGCTCAGTGATCTCGCATTGCGGTCCAAGCGCCAATGTTGCCAGCGCAAACATCCAAAAGAACCCTCGCCGTGTGGCGGCCACAGGGCTGGCCCTGCTCATCGGCGTCACATTGGTCTCAACCATCGCGACCGGGGCGGCAAGCGGAAAGCGGACCATCAACGAATCGCTGGACTCCCATTACAGTGTCGACATGTCGGCGGACGGCGACGGGCTCGACCGGGCGGCGGCCAGGGAGATTGCCGTCGTGAAAGGAGTGAGTAAAACCCTCTATATGCCGGCCGCCATTGTGCAGATCAAAGGGGACAAGGGCCTACAGGATGCGGATCGGCAAATGCTTCTTGTCGGTGTGGATTCCATCGAAAGCCTGCGGTCCGTGCTTCGTCTGAATCTCAGTCGCACGACATTGGACGACGGCAGCGTGTTACTGCCGCAAATATCCGAGGCAACGGGTCACAAGCTCACCGTCGAAGAAAAAGTGGTGTTCCAATCGGCGGATCTGGGTGATGAGGCCAAACCTAACGGCAAATCGTTGGTGTTGAAGTCGAGCCAACTTGATTACCGTCGGGTTTCAGGCAGCACTCAACCCGTTGGTTTCGTAACAATGAAGCATTTTCGCAACGGTGATCTCCACGCCCAAAGCCACTTGCTTATCGGCCGGCTGGTCGATCCGAACGACATGACGGTGTTCAAGGAAATACAGGCATCGGTCTCAAACAACCACGTGCAGATATCAGGCCCGGCCGTGGAAAGGCAGAGATGGAATAAGACAATCGAGAGTATCATGCTGCTGATCGTAGGGCTTTTGGCTGTCGCCGTGCTCATCGCGCTCATCGGCGTGGCGAACACGCTCAGTCTTTCGGTCATAGAACGCACCAAGGAGTCGGCGACGTTGCGTGCCATAGGTATGACACGTGGCCAGTTGAAGCGGTCGCTCGCCATCGAGGCGTTGCTCATATCACTGGTCAATGCCGTATTGGGAGTGATGCTTGGAACCGGCTTCGGCTGGCTGGGTGCCTACATGGTGTTCAGCCTATACGGGAAGGTTTCGTATCCGTTTAATTGGAAGGTCAATGGCATCATGCTCATCGTCGCCGTATTGGCGGCGCTCTTCGCCAGTGTGCTTCCGGCCCGCAGAGCTGTGAAGACGCCTCCTGTGGAGGCTTTGGCAGAAGCGTAGCGCAGGCATTCGATGACGTCCTTGTACATACGAAGTGAAGCGCGGTGTGCAAGGACATCATCGCTGCGCCATGGGCAGTGCAATCCGGGTGGCACGTTGTCATCCGCCAGCGACCATGGTCGTTGATTGCCCGCCATGCGCGTTGCCGTTGGGTTTTCTATCGCGGCTTTCTCGGACAAGGCGATATTGCGCCGTGCACTGAATGGCTGGAGTCGTGCGGTTGTCGTGCCTATAATAAAAGCATAGGCACGAAGCCTGTTTTCGGGGAGGAAACGATGTTTGATTATGCAACGACGTATACGCCGGATCAGAACCGGTATGGACGGCTGGATTACCAACGGTGTGGGAAGAGCGGTTTGATGCTGCCGCCCGTCTCATTGGGTCTGTGGCACAACTTCGGAGACACCGGCAATTACGACACCATGCGCCGCATGATGTTCACCGCGTTCGACAACGGCATCACCCATTTCGATCTCGCCAACAACTACGGTCCCGAACCCGGTAGCGCCGAGGTGAACGCCGGTCGTATTCTGCACAAGGATTTCGCCGGTCATCTCGATGAGCTGGTCATCAGCACCAAGGCAGGTTTCGAGATGTGGGAAGGGCCATACGGCAACTGGGGCAGCCGCAAGTACCTGCTCAACAGCCTCGATCAGAGTCTGGAGCGTCTGGGGCTTGATCATGTGGACATCTTCTATCACCATCGCATGGATCCGAAGACGCCACTCGAGGAGACCATGGGTGCGCTCGCCACGGCCGTGAGTAGCGGCAAGGCCTTGTATGTCGGACTTTCCAACTACGACGGACAGACGCTTGAGGAGGCCGCGAAGATTCTCGATGAACTGCATGTGCCCTTCATCATCAACCAGAACCGTTACAACATTCTCGACCGCACGGTGGAGCGCAATGGACTTAAGGAGACGGCCCGAAGACTGGGCAAGGGGTTGATCACGTATTCTCCACTTGAGCAGGGCATTCTTACGGACCGGTACCTCAAAGGCGTGCCGAGTGACTCACGTGCCGCGCGAGGCGAAATGGACGCTTCCGAAGTCGATCGAACGGCGGCCAAGGTCGTCAAGCTCAACGAGATCGCACGACGCCGAGGTCAAAGTCTTGCCCAGATGGCCTTGGCCTGGCTGCTTCAGGACGATACGGTGACCAGCGTGCTTGTCGGGGCTTCTCGCCCCGAGCAGATACTTGATGACCTCAAGGCGGTGGGGAATACGGAGTTTTCCACTGACGAGCTGAAGTCCATCGACGCCATATCCCAGGCCTGAGTGGTTTCGGCGTCCGGCCGTCGCAAAACGAGTCGCGCAGCGTAGGGTAATGCCGCAGGTTCACTGATTGTCAAGGTCCGCGATGGCTGCGGTGTCCCGATGCTCATCACTGTATCGTTATCCTGATTCCGTACTGATTGCTATGCGGCTTGTGCGCAATTCGTCGTGATTCCAGGGTCCGTCTTTGCGGTCGGTTTCCGGCATCATGACGAATGGGGCGGTATGGAGTGTACGTTATTGTGTGCGACTTTCTCGGCTGGTGCTCATCTTGGCGGCGCAGGGGCTTGCGAAGCCGGAATCCGCACATGCCGGGTGCGTTTTAGGAAACGAGATGGTTGTCGTAGGCGAATACCACTGCCTGCACACGGTTGCGAGCATGTATTTTGGCTAGGATATGCGCCACATGCGTCTTCACGGTGGGCATGCTGATGAAGAGCTTATCCGATATCTCTTGGTTTGACAGGCCGCGGGCGATTTCCACCAGCACTTCGCGCTCTCGTTCGGTAAGGTCGTCAAGCTCCGGATCGGCGTATGCGATTCCTTCACCATTCGTCTTTTTGTCATCGCCTTGATTCTTTGATATGGAAGGTTCGATCGTCGAGGTGCCCATTCCTGTGTCTCCTCTTGCACTCATATGGGCGATAAGGCGTTTTGTGGCGCTCGGGGCGATGATGGCATTGCCTTGGTATACGGTGCGAATCGAACTGAGCAGGGTCTCCGGTTCGGTGTCTTTGAGCAGGAAGCCTGAAGCACCTGCGTTGATTGCGCTCATCACATATTCGTCCAGGTCGAAGGTGGTGAGGATGATGACTCTGGTCGCTGGTCTCCGATTGGCGTATTCCCTGGTCTGCCTGTCATCAGATTTGGTGTCGTTGGCCTCCTTGTATGCATCATTCGCCTCATTCCCTGTCGTTGCCGGTGCAATGTTCCGGTCGTGGTCCTGATCCTCCATGATAAGACGGGTGGCTTCGATGCCATCGACCCTGGGCATACGCACATCCATAAGCATCACATCGGGCCGGAGCCTGCCGCACATCGACACGGCCTCATCGCCGTCGCCTGCCTGTCCGACGACGGTCATGTCAGTCTGAGAATCGATGACCATCGCGAAACCGGCGCGAACCAGTTCCTGGTCGTCCGCGATCAGTACCCGTATCGGTTGCGTTTCACTCATGCCATCACTGTAACACGGCGTATGTGCGGCTGGCCCGAAGAATGGTCATCGCGACACAGGGTGCATTCTCGGTTCCTTATGTGATTCGGAAGGGCTTTCCTCGGTCTGTCTCAGGACACCCAGCAGACTTCGTATGTGGCTCAGCGCTTGCCGTCCTTGGCGGGCGATGGAGGCGAAGGATTGGGCTATGCGTTCGGCGTCGGTTTCGGATGGTTGCAGTCCGTCTGAGCGGGCTATGGCCTTCAACAGTTCCAATCCGACTTCGGTTTCCTTGATGACGCTGCCAAGGGCTCGGTCCACGTCGGCTTGGATTTCGGAACTGATGTGTGACCGCTCAAGATTGGCAGCCAAGACCTTCTGACGTTCCCTTTCGCTCGTGAGCGCCTCGGCCCGCGCCCTGAGAAGGATGGCATTGTTGCCGTTTAGCTTGACCATCATTGCACAGATGATGATCACCAACGTCACCGCGGATGAGAAGGCCGCAATGAGCAGGAACAATCCAAGCGAACCGTACGAATCAAGCGCCGGCCGGGACGTGTTTCGTGGCCTGCCGTTCGGCAACAGGTCAAGCATGCTGCCGTAACCCTGTGATTGCGTCGTGGCCTTCGCTGAAAACAGCAGGCAGGTGGCGAAAGCAGCCAGGCTTGACCAGATTCTTGCGGAGCGTACCGAGTAGAGGCATATCGAGTAAAGCAATACCAATGCCAAAACATCCATCGATGGTATCGAATCGAGGAACACCATATGAATAAGCACCGTTGTCACCGCCAGGCCGGCGCTGAAGCGTGGGCATCGACGTCGTAGGGCCAATGCGAAACAGATGGGTAGGCTTTGCAGGAAGCTTTCGGTAGGAGTCAGTGAAGGCCGACCGATCAGATACGTTTCGGGGACGGAGGTCAGGAGCATGCCGGTCGAAGGTTTCATCGTGACGATGAGGAGAATCAGAGAGGCCACGGTGGCATCGACGGCCAGATAATGACGCTGCCCCCATATGGAAAACCGGTTCATGAGTCCGGACCATTTGCGTCGATTCTGGTTGTTGGATGCTCTGTTCTGCTGGTTGGACGCACCGGTTGCGGTCGTCACGGCGGCATGGGAGTGCGGAGAGGAGGGATATGCCAAGACATCGCCGTTTTCATCCGAGATTCGGTTTTGCTTGCTTCGTGCGTCTGTAGCGTCCCGTCCCTGCTTCGAATGGTTCCCGTATGCCGGACCGACCGCCTCTTTCGCAGCATCGTCGACATGCGCAATCGCCCCCTCTTGGGCGGACGTTTCGTCGGTTCGTACCTCGTTGGCCTCCCGTATGGCGTAGGGTATGACCGCGCGGACGGTGAATCCGCCCCCGACGCGAGGGCCGCTGCTGAGCTTGCCTCCTATCGCTTCCAGACGCTCGCGCATACCAATGAGCCCGTAGCCGCTTTTGTGGGCGTCCAATGCCGACGCCGCCCCGCGCCCGTCATCGGTCAGTTCGATTTCAAGCGCGTCGGTCGTCCACTGTTCGATGTAGTTCACGTGTGCGTGTGCCCCCGCGTGCCTGCGCACGTTCGTGAGTGCTTCCTGGACGACCCTATAGGCCACGCCGTCGGCCTGGACGCTCAGTGAGTTTGAATTCGGTTCGCCGACGATGCGGCGCGAGACCGACATGTTCGCTCCGTCGCACGGCTTCCCGATGAGGGTGGCGATGTCGGCATAACCGTGATGCTCGGTCTGTCCGAACATGCCGAACAGTCCTTTCATGTCGTCCAAGGCGTGTCGGGATTCCAGTCTTATGGTGTTCATCGTTCGCCTGGCGAGCTCCAGGTCGTGGGTTGCGGCGTACCGCCCTCCATCGGCCTGGGCGATGACGGTCGAAAGGGTGTGCGCCACGACATCGTGCATGTCACGCGCGATGCGTGCCCGTTCCGCCATACGCGCGATATGCGCCTCCTCCTCGTTTCTCGAGGCGATGGCCCGATTGCGTTCCCGCAACATGGTGACGGTGTGTCTTCTCGCCCTTTGCCAGTAGCCCAACACGATGGCCAATGCCAGGAATACGGCCGTGAATGAAAGCCTCTCGAGCGAATCGTGCAGCAGGCGGCTTCCACAGGCCTTGGTAAGACCACTCGAATAGGCGGTGGCGCAATCGAGATTCCCTGTGATGGTCCGGGTGCTTTTGGGGGGAAACATCGGGCCTGCGACCCGCGACCAGATGATGGTGGGCGTAGCCGCGAACGTCATGAGGAACGTCAGCAGAATGAAGGATTTGGTGTGCTCGGGTTTCCCATAGGCGATGACCGAATACACCAATGACATGGTCGAAAATACGTCCACGGGCAATAAGGTGGGGCCAAGTATGAGTTGAAGAAGAACGAGCAGCACGAAGATGAGTGCGCTCGGCTCGGGATATTTGCGCCGTGTCGCAATCGGCACGGCCAGAGCGACGGTCCACAGCATCACTGACAAATCCCCTGGCATCCACAACAGTCCGGCGGTCATGCTCCTGGTTGCGGCGGCCAGGGAGATCATGGTGAACAGCAAAGCAAGCGCCGCGTCGAAGATCATGGTGTGTCTCTTGCTCCATGCGACGAATTTGTTCAATGCTCCCATGCCTTCAGACTATCGTGAAGTGAGGGCGTGCTCCATCATACGCAGTGGTGATATGTCGCGTCGCTGCGCTCCCGATCCTTGATGCCGGCATGTGCGGATTTGGCACGGTGGTGGGCAGGTAGGCCCGTATACTGATGGCTGGCCGATGATTTATGCTGTTTGTCACACTGTTTGGGACTATCGGGTCTCAAGGGGCCGTGTGGTTGGATTGCGAGGTGCGAGATGGCGTTGCTGGCGAAATATCATGTTCCGGGACTGTATGTGGAAGACCGTTCCATTCCTGTTCCGCTTGACTGGAGAGGAAAGACGCCAGGGCAGTGGGTATGCGGGTCTCAAGAGGGCGTCGACAAGAGCGGAAGGACGCTGCAGCTATTTTATCGCGTCGTGTGTGCACCTGAACATGTACATGATGATCTGCCGCTATTGGTGTTCTTTCAGGGCGGTCCGGGTGGAGCGGGACCGCGTCCGATCAGCCCATCCAGCGACGGTTGGATTGAGGAGGCGGTCAGGCATTTCCGCGTCATCCTTCCTGACCAGCGTGGTACTGGCCGTTCCTCACGCGTGGATTCGCATGTCATGGTGCGTTTTGGCTCGGCTCAGGACCAGGAGGCATATCTTAAGCGCTTCCTCGCGGATTCCATCGTGCGGGACTTCGAGCATCTGCGCCTGACGCAATTTGCTGGTGCGCGATGGGTGACTCTGGGGCAAAGCTACGGAGGGTTCCTCACCTTGGCCTATCTTTCATTGTTCGCTCAAGGGGTCGTCGCCAGCTTCACCACCGGTGGCATTCCGCATGTTCCGGCCGACGCCCAGGAACTGTATGAGCATACGTTTCCGCGCATGGAGCGTAAATCGCTTCAATATTATGAACGCTATCCACAGGATGTCGAACGTGTTGGCATGGTGGCGCGAATGTTGACGGACGACGTGCGCCCTGTGAAGTTGACCAATGGGGATCGACTCACCGTGGAGCGTCTGCAGACGTTGGGTGCGACTTTCGGAATGAAGCCAAGTTTCGAATGGGTGCACTGGGTTTTCGATTCCGCGTTCGTGGACGGTGACGGGTCGGCCAGCGTCAGGTCCGCATTGTCCGATCAATTCCTGGAATCGGTGGAGTCCTATTCATCGTCGAATCCGCTGTATTGGCCGCTTCAAGAGGCTATATATGCGGATGGGGGCGACGAGGGTGAGCTTGCCCGTCCCCTCGATTGGGCCGCGCAGCGGGTGCGTGACGGGCTCCCGCAGTTCGGTACGGACAGGTGTCCGTTGCTGTTCACGGGCGAAGCAGTCTTCCCCTGGATGTTCGAGCAAGAAAGCCAGTTGCGACCGTACCGGCAGGCCGTTGAACTGCTCATGCAGGACGTGCGGTTCCCGAAGATCTATGATGCGGCACAGCTGGCCCGCAACGAAGTTCCGCTTCAGGCGGCGGTGTATTTCGATGACATGTACGTGCCTTCAGAACTTCAGCTAGACACGCTTTCGCGGATAGGCAACTCCCATGCCTGGGTCACCAATGAGTTCGAGCATGACGGCGTGCATGGACCGCAGGTGTTCGCGCGTCTGTTCAAGCAGGCTCTGGATCGCGGCGATTTGGAGGAGCTGTTCTGACCAAGCTGGTTAAGATGGTTACGATTATGTGAGGAGTATGAAAGGAACGCATATGGCTTACGATTTGACTGATATCACAGTGGGTTTCATCGGTTTCGGGAACATGGCCCAGGCTATGGCCAAGGGTTTGGTGAACGCCGGGGTGGTTCGAGGCAGTCAGATTATCGCGAACGCGGTTCATTTCGACAAGCTTGAGCAATCGGTCCAGGCTCTGGGAGCACGGGCCTCCCACAGCGCCGCCGAGACCGTCGATGCAGCGGATGTGGTAATCGTGGCCGTCAAGCCATACCAAGTCGAGAAGGCGCTCGCAGGTGCGGAGGACCTGCTGAGAGCGAATGGAAGATTTCTGCTTTCAGTGGCGGCCGGACTTGACCTTCGATATTATCAGGACTTGTTGGGTAAGGATGTGCATGTGCAGTGCGTGATTCCCAACACCCCCATCGAAGTGGGTCAAGGGGTGCTGGTGACTGAGAGCGCCGATTCGCTCACCGATTCACAGCGTGAGGCCTTCGAGGCGCTGTTCAGTCCGGTAGCTCTCATTGAGCGTGTGGACACCGCGCTGATGGGCATCGGCTCCTCCGTTGCCGGCTGTGCGCCCGCGTTCACGGCCATGTATATTGAAGCCCTCGGCGATGCCGGCGTGAAGTATGGGCTGCAGCGCAATGTCGCCTATCGGTTGGCCGCGAAGATGACCGAAGGTGTGGGGGCGCTGTATATGGACACCGGTGTGAACCCGGGGGCTCTGAAGGACGCCGTGTGCTCTCCGGGAGGAACCACCATCAAAGGTGTCACGGAGCTGGAGAAGGCCGGTTTTCGAGGTGCGGTGGTTCGTGCCGTCGATGCCATCGAGATGGGCTGAGTCGTTCTCGATGTCCGTCATATGTGACGAAGAAGCCATGTCAATGGTGGTCCGTAGGTTCTCTGGATTGGTATAATGGAGGGAAGTCAGGGGTTGTGCCGTTACCTACCAGTCAATCGTCGACTCGGTGGCCCGGCGTGCGACCTATGCATAGAGTATCGAGGAAAGGCGGGGTTATGTCTAATCTGGTACTTTCATCGCGCCTCGTTCCCGCCATTCGTTCCCTGCGCAGACTTGGGGCACCGCGCTCCGGCGCCAAGCTGGTCTACATCCCGACGGCGGATATGGGGGACTGGCGCAGGAAACCCGTTTCCCGCCATCTGAACATCCGTCGACTGACCCAAGCGGGCTTCAACGTGCATGTGCTTGATGTGGCCCATGCGACGCCGAATGAAGTGGAATCCGAGCTTCGAGGTGCCGATGTCATTTGTGTTGGCGGTGGCAATACGTTTTATCTTATGCAGGAATTGAGGCGTTCCGGCGCGGCGGACGTCCTTGTCGAGGAAGTGGATGCTGGCAAACCATATATCGGCGTTTCGGCCGGCGCGGTGGTCGCGGGGCCGGACATCGGTTATATAGCACCGATGGACGACCCGGCAAAGGGACGTTTTCTGCAGACCTGTAAGGGACTTGGATTGGTCGATTTCCGCGTGGTGCCGCATGTCGGTGCCGCGCTCTTGGGGCGTGCGGCGGCATCGATAGTCAGATTGCAGGAAAATCTGGCTGCTTCGATGGCTGGGCGTCAACCGCTGTCATCGAAGCTGGAACTGTTGACGGATAGAGAAGGCATCGTCATCAACGGTGCCAAGGCCATACGACTGGCCATCTGACACCGGCCCAAGAAGTTCGTCATACCGTTCCCACGGTGATGTTCGTCATGCCACGGACACCCCATCGTGGCATGTGACGCCGCCAGGCAAGGCTCGAAGACCGTGAAGCGAATGCCCATGGCGGTGCCGTTGTCTGCTTTGCACCGCGTCAAGCCCCGCCGTAGACTTAAGGTATGTCTTTAACAATAGGAATCGTAGGATTGCCCAATGTCGGCAAGTCCACCATGTTCAACGCCTTGACTCGCAACAACGTGCTCGCGGAGAATTATCCGTTCGCCACTATCGAGCCGAACACCGGCATCGTTCCACTGCCCGATAAAAGGCTTCCCGTGCTTGCTGATCTGGTACATACCGACAAGGTCGTTCCGGCGACGGTCACTTTCGTCGATATCGCCGGCATCGTTAAGGGCGCCTCCGAAGGTGAGGGTCTGGGCAACAAGTTTCTGGCCAACATACGTGAGGCGGATGCAATCTGTGAGGTGGTGCGTGCCTTCGAGGATGACGACATCGTGCATGTCAACGGGAAGGTCGATCCAGCCGACGACATCGAGACCATCAACACCGAGCTGATGCTGGCCGATCTGCAGACCATTGAGAACGCATTGCCGAAATTGGAGAAGGATCTGCGCGGAAAGAAGGTCAGTCAGGAATATGTTGACGCCGTCAAGCTGGCTCAGCGAATTCTGGGTGATGGTGAGACCATCGACCATGCCGCCGCTGCAGGCAAGATCGACAAGGATTCCATTTACGACCTGCATCTGATGACGGCCAAGCCGTTCATCTACGTGTTCAATGTCGATGACGACGAGCTTTCCAACGAGACCCTGAAGAAGCGGCTCGCGGATTCGGTCGCACCAGCGCAGTCCATCTTCCTCAATGCGCAGTTCGAATCCGATCTTACCGAACTCGATGATGCCGATGCCCATGAGATGCTGGAAGACGCAGGACTCAAGGAATCCGTTCTTGATCAGCTGGCTCGCGTCGGTTTTGATGTGCTTGGGTTGCAGACGTTCCTTACCGCCGGAGTCAAGGAAGTGCGCGCGTGGCAGATCCATCAAGGTTGGACTGCCCCGCAAGCGGCTGGTGTCATCCACAGTGATTTCGAACGCGGTTTTATCAAGGCCGACATCGTTTCCTACGACGATTTCGTGGCTGCCAAAGGGTCTATGAACGAAATCAAGGAGGAAGGAAAGCTTCGGCAGGAAGGTCGTGATTACGTCATGCAGGATGGGGACATCGTCGAGTTCAAGTTTAACGTGTGACCAGACCAGAATATTACGGCGGTTGACGGTTTCCTCGGACTGCGGCCGTGTGGTCAGTCTTCTGCGTGCAGCTTTTCGGGTTTCCTGAAGAAAGGGTCTGTGATGGCCGCGTCGGATTCTTGGGACGGGGACGTCGGTGACCACGGGCTTCGTGATTCGCCTGTGCAATCGGTGATTAGCCGCCGCTCGTCGGTGGTTGGAGCAACGGTGCGTCTAAGCGATGACGGATTGCCTGGTTCCATCGACTTCGAGCGCCTGTCCATCCTCCAAGAGGAGCAACGGATACGCGGAACCGTACCGTTCAACGGTTTCGGTGATGATCGTAGCGGGATATGCCCCGTCGCCTTGCGCATGGGGTATGATGACCCGATCGATGAGATCCAGGGCGGTGTAGTCATGAAGATTGGGAGCGAGGTCGGGGGAGTCCATCACACTTATGGGTTCGATGCTGGGTCCGGCCACGACCGAACCGGCCGATGAACCTACATAGGGCAGGCCCTCGCGCACTTTGTCCACGATGAGTTTATCGGCGCCCGAAGTCTTCAACGCGTTGAGCAGGTCGAAGGTCTCGCCGCTGGCCATATAGATTCCGTCCGCATGATCCAACACCTCAACGAGCTGGTCCGGTGGCGTGGTGGCGACCATGACATCGACGAGGTCACAGCCATACAGCCGGACCTGGTCGTGCTCCCATTCGGCGTGTTTGCGGCCACCGGGGCTCGCCAACAGTGTACGCGCGGCGTCTGCGATGTAGACGACTGTCCCTGAAAGAACCTCCTCCATTCGAGGGTGAAGCATTGAAGTCAGCAGCAGATGCATCGTGACGGTCCTTTCCGTTCCTCATTGTCAGGGTCGACAACGATTCTAACACGGCCACAGGGCTTGGAGCGTGGCATAGGGAAACGGATTCCCGCTTCATGTTTGCGATGCGTCATGGCGAGCCGTGATATTGTTCATGGTGGTGATGTATCCTTTTACTCTAGTGTTGATTGGTTTCACTTCGAATGAGAGGCCGTCTTATGGATCGTAGACAGTACCGTTGTGACAAGTGTGGATGCACCGCTTTCGTCTCCGACCAGTTCCAAGCCACCGGCGGCAATTTCGCCAAGCTTTTCGATGTGCAGAACAAGCGTTTCATCACCATCAGCTGCACAAACTGTGGCTACACCGAGCTGTACCGTGCACAGACCAGTGCCGGCATGAACGTGTTGGATTTCCTCTTCAGTTCGTGACGTATGACGCACACATGTTTCGCAAAGGTCGGCTTTGACGGTTGAAAGACAGGTATGGGAAGTGGCTAGGATAACAATCAAACGGGTCTATGACGACGCTTCGCAATCCGACGGCTTTCGTGTGCTCGTGGACCGACTTTGGCCACGAGGGGTTTCCAAGGTCGGAGCGCATGTCGCTGTGTGGCTCAGGGACATTGCTCCGAGCGGCGCTCTGCGCACTTGGTTTGGGCATGACCCCTCCAAGTTCGACGAGTTTCGTCGTCGTTATGCCTCTGAGCTTGACGCGATGGACGAAGCGTATGTTCCGGAAGCGGGACCGGTCGCTGAATTGCGTGGCATCTGTCGTGAACATGACGTGGTGACTTTGGTGTATTCCGCGAAGGATGAAGAACACAACAACGCCGTGGTATTGCGAGATTACCTACTGCGCATGATGTGAAGGTGCCTTAGTGCCGGATTGAGCATGAACGGCTCCTGAATTCC
Source organism: Bifidobacterium bombi DSM 19703 (assembly GCF_000737845.1). Lineage (GTDB taxonomy): Bacteria > Actinomycetota > Actinomycetes > Actinomycetales > Bifidobacteriaceae > Bifidobacterium > Bifidobacterium bombi. The sequence goes on from NZ_ATLK01000001.1 coordinate 260,477, forward strand.
GGTTTGCTTATCCATCGTTCGCCGTCGTCCCGGTGCTTCGTACGCCGGGGTGGGAGAATGAGACGGATGCGGCAACGTGCCCTACAGTTTTCGTTACAATAGGAACATGGTGGCATATTCTTTTTCGATGAAGCGAGCACGAAGCCGTGAGCGCGCGATAACCGAGTATTTCAAGATGTGGGTGGCTCGCGATTTCGACAAGCTCGATGGGCTCTTCGCACCCGATTGCAGGTACGAGGAGTATACCGGTTCCATTTACCAAGGCCGCGATCAGATACATCGTTGGATCGACGCTTTGCAAGCCGCCCAAGTGGTGGTAAGTTGGCGGGTGCATGATTTCCTACATGGACGCGGGAACCAGGGGCAGCCTGAAATAACCGTGACATGGACGTTCTGCGCCTATGATCTGGCCGACCGTTCGCACTCACTGTGTGAGGTAGACGGCGTGGCTGGGCAATCCGATGGCGTGGGTGCCGAAAGGGAGGGGAGCTACGAATTCGATGGTGTTTCCATCATCGAATTCGACAGGCAGAACAAAATCAACTCCGTGCGTGAGTTCTATGCCAAACACGATCGTCGGTATCCATACGGGGACATCGCCGGGTAGCGGACCAAGTGCTCATTGGAGCCGGACGGGTGCGTCTAGCAAGCGGAGCACTCGCCATTTCCCGGTTGCCCTAACTGTCGGTCGTAGATGCCGGACACTGCTCGCCCGTCGTTGGCTTTCGCGATTCCGGTGCCTCATAGTCTGATTTCCTGTTCGGGAATGACTATGTAAGTCGAATTCCGAAACGATTTTACCGTCGGTAAAATTCAGGAATTCGCATGTGCGCGTGTGGTTGAAGGAAGTGAAAAGGAACGCAGGAGCCGGGAGGTTCCGGAAGGTTTCGGGTGCTGTTGTTGCACCGGGTGTTGCTCTCGTTGTCTCGGATGGGCAGCCAGCCTTCACTCACACGTAAGGGAGTATGTGTTATGGCTATGTTTCCAGCTTTGATGAATGATGCGTTTCATGATATGTTCGACGATCCGTTCTTCAGCCGTTGGACCGACGCCCCGGAGAGGATGTTGACCGGTGTTTCGTCGCCAAGCCTTATGAAGACCGATGTGCGCGAGAATGACAACAATTACGAAGTGGCCATCGATATGCCGGGCTTCAACAAAGACGACATCAAGGTTGATCTTCACGACGGATATTTGACCGTTTCCGCGCATAAGGACGAGGATGGCGGAGACAAGGACGAGAACGGTAAGTGGTTGCGTCGTGAACGTTATGTAGGTTCCGCTTCGCGTAATTTCTACGTGGGTAACCAGCTTCGTGAGGACGACGTCCGTGCCAATTACAAGGACGGCACGTTGCACCTTGAGATTGCGAAGAAAGATCCTCAACGTAAGGTCGAGGAAGGTCACCACATCGCCATTGAAGGCTGAGCTCTATCATGGTGTGACCGGTCGGGTGTCGTATGCGCGTCCGACCGGTTTTGCATGTTCGCGCGCGTTGTAGTCGTGCTTGAGGTTCGTGCAGACCGCAGTGGCTCTCGCACTTTCGTCGATAGGGGGAGCTTTCGGCAGCAGGCTTCATTGCCATTTTGTCGTTGCGGCGAATAGAATATTCCATCGGCGAACGGCAAACCGATTCGGCGTCAAGGACGTCTTTACGGCGAAGAATGATGAGGAGCAGCGATGAACGGCATGTTTACATGGAAACTTCACGGTGATGGAAAGACTTTGAACCCAGGCGAGGTGGTAGACCCCGATGAGCGCATGACGTGGGGCAGGACAGCAGGGATAGGCGCACAGCATGTGGTGGCCATGTTCGGTGCCACCTTCCTTGTCCCGATTCTGACACATTTCGACCCGTCGACCACCTTGTTCTTCACGGCAATGTCAACGGCGCTGTTCCTGTTGATCAATCACAATGAGCTACCGAGTTATCTCGGTAGCTCATTTGGTTTCATAGCCCCCATCATGGCCGTGGCCAGTGCGGGCAAGGGGCTTGCGGCCGCGAGTTTCGGAATCATGTGTACGGGGTTGCTTTTGGCTCTGATTGGAATCCTGGTTCATTTCGCGGGTTCCAAGTGGATAGACATCATCATGCCGCCGGTGGTCAATGGAGCCATAGTGGCCATCATAGGCTTTAATCTGGCCCCATCGGTGTGGAACAATTTCAAGCAGGCGCCAGACACCGCCGCGGTGACCTTGGCTGCGGTGCTTCTCGTGGCGGTTCTCTTCAAAGGCCTCCTAGGCCGACTGAACATCCTGGTCGGCGTGCTCATAGGTTACGCCTATGCCTGCATCCGCGGGCAGGTGGACTTCGCTGCAGTGGCGAAGGCCTCGTGGATCGGCTTCCCTCATTTCCGTACGCCGGTGGCCGACTGGTCGGTGCTCCCAATGTTTATACCGGTTGTCATGGTGCTCATTGCGGAGAACGTTGGGCACGTGAAGTCCGTCGCGCAGATGACCGGCCGTGACTATGACGACAAAATCGGCACGGCCTTGTTCTCCGATGGTCTGGGAACCGCGATAGCGGGCTTTGGAGGCGGCTCCGGCACCACCACGTATGGCGAGAACATCGGCGTCATGGCGGCCACACGCGTGTACTCCACCGCCGCCTACTGGTGTGCCGCTGGTTTTGCATTGGTTCTAAGTCTGTGCCCGAAATTCGGTGCCGTCATCAACACTATTCCGGCAGGCGTGCTCGGCGGAGTGACCACATTGCTTTACGGCATGATCGGCATGACCGGCGTGCGCATCTGGGTCGACAATCATGTCGATTTCGCCAACCCGCTTAATAACATGACGGCCGCCGTAACGATGATTATCGGCATCGCGGATTTCGGCTTCGCGGTAGCCGGCATCAAATTCAACGGCATCGCCATCGGCACCGTCGTGGTGCTCGTGGTCTACCATCTGCTGAAGGCCATAGGTCGGGCCACCGGTGCCATTCTTCCCGAAGCTGTGGAGGGTGAGGACGCGCCTGCCGTCGACCGGCAATCGGCAGGCAAGTAATTATCCGAAGGTTTGTACAATGTCCCCGCCGCATGAGCATGCAGCGGGGACTATTTTTTTGAGACTCTCTAAAAGTATATAAAAGCTCTCAATTACATAACACATCGCTCTTTTGACAAATCAAGAAATCCCTGATAGCCTGATTGCACTTTGGTTCATTGGCAATGTCGCAAGGAGCTTGATGAGCGTGCATATCGTTGTTATGGGTGTGGCCGGTTGCGGCAAGACTACCGTTGCCGAGGCGATACGGGATCAGCTTGGCTTTGAGATGGCTGAGGGTGATGACTTTCATTCAAAGGCGAATGTCGATAAAATGAGCCGAGGTGTTCCTCTTACCGATTCAGACCGTTGGCCTTGGTTGGGCGCCATCAATCGATGGATGATCGATCGTTCGGCACGAGGCTGTTCCACGGTGGTTTCATGTTCGGCCCTCAAACGGTCGTACCGCGATGTATTGTGCAAGGGAGTGGATGTGTTGTTCATTCACTTGGTCGGATCGCAGGAGCTCATCGGATCGCGGCTTGCAATGCGCACGGGGCATTACATGCCGTCTTCACTGCTTCCCAGTCAATTCGCTGACCTCGAGATGTTGCAACCTGACGAGAACGGTGTGGAGATTCCGGTGGACGGCACTCCCGAAGAGGTTGAGGCGCTGGTGATGAAGACCGTCAAATCGTATTGCGCCGGAAAAGGAGAATGACCGGCGCGCGCATCGGGCGTCGTGCGATTTGCGGCAGTCGGACCAATCGATTGAAGTGCGTACCTTGCCCGATACGGGAGAACCGGTAATTGGTGCTCGGGAATTGCAGACAGGGCGTTGGAAGATCCGGATGCTGTCGGACTGAGGATGGAAGAGCGTATTGGCTTGAGTCTGAATCCTGATTCGTTGCATACGAGGCATGATTGGCGCGTATGCCAATCGTCATCACGTCATCGTTGATGCGGGTAGGAAGTCATACATGACGGGCGACGGCGTTGTGCACAGGCACGCGTCCGCTCCTCGCGCGAGGTCGGGAATGGTGTGGTGCATATCTTACGAGCTGCGTCGCTGATGCGCTGGACGATACATCAAGGCCGTTCGGTGGCGGTTTTGACTTCATCCACAATGAGTGCCATGGCTTGGCTGGCAAGCGAGGGTTCCTGCTTCCAAATGGCCTGCGCTACCTGTTCATGGGCATCGAGTGCCTCAGGTTTTGGCTTTGCGGGATAAAGACCCATCTCCACTCGACTCACGATCACAGTGCTGATCTGCGGGGCCAAGGCGGCGAACAGCTCGTTGTTGCTTTCCGTCAACACCAATGTATGGAAACGGCTGTCAAGTTTATGGAATGTGTCAAGGTCACCGGATTCGCCGCTTTTACGCATCTCCATGGCGAGCACGGGCATGAGAGCGCGTGTCTCCAGGGATGCGTGACGGGCGGTATCGGCAGCGGCGGTGGGTTCGATGGCGAGTCTGAGTTCCGTGAGACTCGCCAGTTGCCTGTTTCGGGCGTTCGAGTGCAGTTTCCAACGGATCACCTGGTCGTCGAGGGCCTGCCAGGCTTCGAGTGGCTGCGCCACAAGTCCCACTCTTTTCTTGATGATGACGGCGTGCGCCGATTCAAGCGTATGCGAGACCTCACGCGCGACGGTCCTTGAGATGGAGAAGCGTTCCTGAATGTTGCCTAAGGTGATGCTGGTACCGGCTTCCCATCGGCCTTCGATGATATCAATGGCCAAGGATTCCGCCACCGGCTGTTGCATGGGCGTGCTGCCGGATGATTTGTCTGTGCTCCGAGATGATGTCAAATCCATACGTTTAGGGTAGCAAAAAATATGCATAAACCGCCGAATGACTGGATAGTTCTTAGTTCAGCAGCAAAAAGAGTATTATTTATGAGAAACGTCATTATATAATAATATCTAATACTATCTAATACTATCTATTATGAATGATCAGTCATTTGTTTTCAAGGAGGAAATACGCAGTTGAGAATGGTCGGGTTGGGGCGCATGGGCGCCAATATGGCGGCTCGCTTGCGTTCCGCTGGGCCAGTTGGGGGTGGCCATTTCGCGAAAATGGTCCATAATGGCATCGAGTATAAAATGATGCGGACCTTTGGAGAAGGCTTCGCCACTATGGAACGCACGGAACTGATTGGGAACCCGGCCGAAGTCATGGCTTCATGGAAATCGGGAAGTGTGGTTTCTTCATGGCTCTTGGATCTGCTTGTCGAAGGCATGCAAAGCGATTCAGATTTGCGTCATGTTCCGCCTGTAGCTGATGAATCGGGTGAAGCGAAGTGGATGATTGAGGTGGCCTGCGAGCTTGGAGTGCCGACGCCGGTTACGAGCTCTGTCCTATTCGCCCGCCAGGCCTCACGCGGCAGCGAGGATGACGCGATGCGTGTGGTGACGTTGTTGCGTTGTCAATTTAGAGGACATGTGACGTCAGGTTGACTTGTCGCTTAAGACTTTGCATTTATCAAGCACGGTATCCCTCGGTGCGGGTGGTGAGATCGGTCCCTCCATTCCATGCTCGTTTGCATATTGCCGGTAGTGAGCAGGATGCTGGGCAGGGGAGTACGGTAGGGTACGATTGAGGCATGTCCTTCTTAGACGATTTCGTTGACATGCTTGGCGCTGCACTGACCGGTTCCTTCCAGGGCTCACCATATGAACAAACAGCCAGACGTCGCGGCGGTGAACGGCGGTCTTTCCACAATGGCGATGATGACGGTCCCACCATCCTCAATGTAGAAACCGATGGTGAAGATGATGATCCACATCGTCGTACCGGCGCCGCCAGACATGACGATTCCCATGGCCCGCGTGGACCGCGTGGTCCACGCAGGCCGCGCATCATGGGGGGTGGTGGCCGTTCGTCAAAGAATCTATCCGCAGCCCAAAAGGCAGTCCTCGTGATTGTCGTTTCATTGCTGGTCATATTTGCGTTGCTGTTCGGTCTCGATCACTTCATCACCGACCTCATGTGGTATGACCAGCTCGGTTTTCAAAGCGTTGTGTGGACGCAGCTGTGGACCAAGGTCGGGCTTTGGGTTGCCTATGCTTTGGCTTTGCTTGCCGTCAGCTATTGTTCCGCTTGGATGGCGATACGAACGCGACCGGACAGTCCTGACGGTTCGACGATTCGCATTCATGGCGACGTCGTGGAAGTGGGCAGGTCACTTAGTTCCAAAACGGCGCGTCGCGGTGCGATGATTATCGCGCTTCTCGTCGGAATCCTGTTCGGTGCCCGATTCAATTCGAACTGGTCCGAGGTGCTGTTGATGCTGCACGCTCAAAACTTCGGCATCAAGGACCCGCAGTTCGGCCTAGATAACGGGTTTTATGTCTTTATCCTTCCAGGGCTTCGACTGGTGCTTTCGGGACTCATGGTGCTGTTCGTCTTCGGTCTTGTCTTTTCGCTCGTCGCCCATTTCGCGATGGGAGGGATTCGCATATCCATGCCGGTCCATGGGCACGGCATCGTATCGCTCACCGGACATGCGCGTCGGCAAGTCGCTTTTTGGGTGGTGCTGAACATGCTGCTGTGGTCGGTACGCCAGATCGTGGGAGTTTTCTCCAACCTCACCGACGATGGCAGCCGCTTCACCGGCGCCGATTACACGACGGTTCACGCCAATATTCCGGTCACCTTCATCATGGCTGCGCTCACCGCCGTACTGGGCATTCTGCTTGGGGCATGGATTCTGCGCTCACGTTCCCTCGACAGTCCTGCTTCGGTGGGAGTCAGGGCGAGTGCGGCGTTGAAGGCGTGGCGCGTGCCTATCATCGCCGTTGCGGCGACGATAGTCATTTCCTTGGTGCTTGGGATGTTGTGGCCCACGGTACTGCAGCGTTTCAAGGTCAATCCCAACGAGCAGGAGATGGAATCGGCGTACATCTCCCGCAACATCGCCGCCACCAGACATGCTTATGGGCTGGATGGCGTCAGAACGGAACAATACAACGCCACCACCAAGGGGCGGTCGGGCGCACTGGCATCCGATCCCGAAACCACGGCGCAGATCAGACTGCTCGACCCTCAGGTCGTCTCCTCCACCTTCAAGCAGATGCAGCAGTCAAAGCAGTATTATTCGTTCCCCGATTCTTTGGCCGTGGATAAGTACGATATCGACGGTAAGAGCCAGGATACGGTGATAGCCGCGCGCGAGCTCAATCTCGAGGGCAATGACAACCGCAACTGGGTCAATGACCATACCGTTTTCACCCACGGCTACGGTATCGTTGCGGCTTATGGCAACAAGGTCACCGCCGATGGATACCCGAGGTTCTTCGAATCAGGCATTCCGACGCAAGGCCAGCTGTCCAAAAGCCAGCATTACGAACCGCGTATCTATTTCTCACCTAATTCACCGGACTATTCCATCGTCGGTTCACCGAAAGGCTCACAGCCTTGGGAGTTCGACTATCCCAAGGGGTCCACCGGTGCCTCCAACACGTTCCAGGGCAATGGCGGGCCGAAGATAGGCAACGCCTTCACCAGATTGCTGTACGCCCTGCGCTTCGGATCGGACCAGATATTCTTCTCCGACCGAGTGACGTCGAATTCTCAGATATTGTATGATCGCAGCCCCAAGGACCGTGTGGCCAAAGTGGCCCCCTACCTGACCCTGGATGGGCGTGTGTATCCTGCAGTGGTGAATGGGCGTGTGAAGTGGATCGTCGATGCCTACACCACCTCTGATGCCTACCCCTACGCCCAAACCACCGATCTTGGCAGAGCAACGGAGGATTCCACCACGATATCCTCGCATACCGTCAAGGGACTCATGAGCCAGCCGGCGAACTATATACGCAATTCCGTCAAGGCCACCGTCGATGCCTATGACGGTTCGGTGGACCTATATGTATGGGATAAGTCGGATCCCGTTATCAAGGCGTGGGAGAAGATATTCCCCGGGCAATACCATCCCATCTCCGACATGTCAGGGGACTTGATGAGCCATATGCGCTACCCGGAAGGCTTGTTCAAGGTCCAACGCCAACTACTGTCGAAGTACCACGTCACCAGCGCCGGACAGTTCTTCTCCGGTGAGGATTTCTGGCAGACCCCGGTCGATCCGACCGAATCGAAGGCGGCCCAAAGCAACGATGTGCTGCAGCCCCCGTACTATCTGACGCTGAAAACGGGCGGTTCTTCGGAGCCATTGTTCTCGTTGACGTCGACGTATATTCCAGCCGGCGCCTCCACTCGCGAGATTCTGACCGGATTCCTGTCGGTAGACTCCGATGCAGGCTCCAAGAAGGGCGAGGTGGGGCCGAATTACGGCACCATACGTCTGCAGGAATTGCCTAAGGACCTGAACGTGCCCGGTCCGGGGCAGGCGCAGACCAATTTCAACACCAACCCGGTCGCGTCAAATCAGCTCAACTTGTTGGAGACCGGTTCGACGAAGCTCAAACGTGGTAATCTGCTCACCTTGCCCCTTGGAGGTGGCTTGGTCTATGTCCAGCCTGTCTATGTGCAATCCAACAGTGGGACGAGCTACCCGTTGCTCAAGAAGGTTCTTGTGGCTTTCGGTGACCAAGTCGGATTCGCAGACACCCTTGATGAGGCGCTGAACCAGGTCTTCGGCGGCGATTCAGGGGCTTCTGCCGGTGATGCCGAGAACAGCGGCGGTTCCCATGATTCCGGCGTTACCTCACCTGACAACGGTGATGGCATCGCAAAGAGCCAGGAAGGTGGGGCAGGTGCGAACGGTAAGACGGCACCGGGCAAAGTGCAGTCGGGATCAGGCGCATCCGGTGGTTCGGCAGCATCAAACCCTGAGCTCAAGGCCGCATTGAACCGTGCTTCACAAGCCATGAAGGATTCAGACAGTGCCATGAAATCCGGAGACTGGACGGCTTATGGCAAAGCGCAGAAGGATCTGAACGACGCCATCAACCAGGCCATTGAGTTGGAAGGCAAATAGGTGGCAGTCAGGCCGGTCCTTCGATAGGTGCCGCACCGGGTTGTGCCTTGTGCGTTGTAGATGGCATGTGACATGCGTGTTCTGCTATCGCCCTGCGGCCTCCATGAAGCATCACGTGCTTTCCGCCGACAGCGTGCGTCGTTTGCACTGGGTACTATGAATCACAGCAAGGCCCTATACCCGGTCGTTTCGGTATGGGGTCATTGTGGCGTATTCATGATGGTCGCTGCGCTTGGCGACGCCGTTGGGGGAGTTCGGAACTGTGGCATCGGATTTTTGGTTGATAGCCGGGTTAGGTAATCCAGGCAGGAAATATGAGGGCACCAGGCACAATATGGGGTTCATGGTGGCCGACACTCTGGCCCAGCGGTGGTCGGTGTCGTTCAGTGATCACAAAGGGCTTGCTGACCTGGGCAAGGGCGTGATGGACCTCAATGGACGGCAGGTGAAGTTCTTCCTCATCAAGCCATTGACGTATATGAATGATTCCGGAGATGCGGTGTCTTCGGTCGGTGCATACTATGGGATCAATCCCGACCGCATCATCGTCATCCATGACGATATGGATCTGGATTTCGGTCGTATCAAGGTCAAAGCTGGTGGCTCGGCCGGCGGCCACAACGGTATACGATCGATTGACCGGTCTTTGGGTACCAACCGGTACGCTCGTGTCCGTATGGGCACGGGACATGCGGCGCGGGGTCCGCATGCTCATGAAAACACAGTCGATTGGGTGTTAGGTGGTTTTTCACCGGCACAACGCAAGGAGCTTCCTGATTTTCTGGCTGATGGCGCCGATGCTGCGGAGGCGGTCATCTTCCAGGGGCTTGCCAGGACGCAGGAGTTGTTCAATGGGCGCTGAAGCAGGCAATCGATTCGCAAACGCTTCCCAAGGATCCACGCCGTCCTCCGGATCCGATACGGACACGATGCAAGGGGCATTGGCACATCTGCTGAAGAAGCTCAGGAATGATCAAGGGTTTCGTGCGCTCACTGACGGTGATGTGCAGGAGTCCCACGCATCGGCCGAAAACGTGCTGGACGTAGGTGCGCCGGAGGGTGTCCATCCCGCCTTGGCAGCGGCCGTGGCGCGGCGTGAGACGGTGGTGATGGTGGTTTCCTCCTCGCGTGAGGCTGATGAGATGGTCAAGTCGGTGCGCTCGTGGTACGACGGTCCTTCGAGCGAAGTGGTTCAACTTGAGGCTTGGGAGACTCTGCCTCACGAGAGGCTTTCACCCAGGGCAGACACAGTTGCCAGCCGCATGGCCGTTTTTCGTCGACTTGCGCATCCCGAGAGCGGCAGCACGTTGTTTGGACCCATACGTGTCCTCATCATGCCGGTGCGTTCGCTCATCCAGCCCGTTGTGGCTGGATTGGGCGATGTGGAGCCGCTCGTCTTTCGGGTCGGAGGGGAGATCTCTCTGGACGATGCCTCGTCGCGCTTGGTGCGTAACGCCTACGCCCGTGTGGAGCTCGTCGTCAACCGAGGCGAGTTCGCCGTGCGTGGAGGCATTCTCGATGTTTTTCCTCCGACGTTGCCGCATCCCGTACGCATTGAGTTTTTCGGCGATCAGATCGACGCCATCCATGAGTTCCATGCCTCTGACCAGCGCACCTATGGACAGGGCATCGACTTGGTGTGGGCTACGTCTTGTCGTGAACTGCAGCTTACGGATGACGTCCGAGCGCGCGCAAGGTCTCTCATCGGACGGCTTCCCAATGCTGAGGACATGCTCGCTTCCATCGCCGATGCCATCCCCGTGGAAGGCATGGAGTCCCTGATTCCCGCGTTGGTCGACGACATGGAATCCGTCTCTTCTATGCTTCCAGGCAAGGCCACCATCATGCTCTCCGATCCGGAGAGACTGCGCAGGGCCGCCGAGGATCTCAACACGACGGCGAATGAATTCCTGGCCGCAAGTTGGCATGTGGCAGCAAGCGGGCATTCGACCGGGGCACCGATTGATTTTGGGCAGGCGAGTTTCCTTGACTTTGACGAAACCGTTTCATCCTTGGAATATTCGGGGCATGATGTCTGGAATCTGACGGGTTTTGGCGTTGATTCCGCCATTGCCGGGAAGATCGCCGTGGATGCCCAAGCGGCCTCGGAGTACCGTGGCGATGAACGCAAAGCCTCCAGTGGCATCGAAGGGCTTATTGATTCGGGCTTTGAAGTCATCATCACAGCTGCCTCGGATCCGACGTTGGCGAGACTCAGGCGGGCAGTGGAAGGCACAGGTGTCACCGGTTTCTCCACAGTTCGCTCCCTGGCCGTCGATGGCTTCATCGATCGCTCGGCTTCCATCGCCTTGCTCACCGAACGCGACCTCACAGGTCGGACGAGCATTGGTGCACAGGTCAAAAACCGGTCGAGGCGACGTAAGCCGCTTGACTTGATGGAGCTGAAGACAGGGGATTACGTCGTCCATGAACAGCATGGCATCGGCCGTTTCATCAAGATGGTCCAGCGCACCACGGGAAAGGGCGGCAATCAGGCCACCCGCGAGTACCTTGTCATCGAGTATGCGCCGAGCAAGCGCGGGGCTCCTGCCGACAAACTCTTCATACCCGCCGATCAGCTTGAGCTTGTTTCCAAGTACATCGGCTCCGACGCACCCAAACTCAACCAGCTCGGCGGGTCGGATTGGGCGGCGACCAAGGCACGGGCCCGCAAGCATGTGCACGAGATAGCCGATGACCTGGTCAGGCTTTATTCGGCGCGTCAATCGGCGAAGGGCTTTGCTTTCAGCCCGGACACACCTTGGCAGAAGGAGCTTGAAGATTCGTTCCCGTATCAGGAGACCGAGGACCAATTGACGGCCATTGCTGATGTGAAGGCCGACATGGAGAAACCGGTGCCTATGGACAGGCTGATCTGCGGCGATGTAGGCTTCGGCAAGACGGAGGTTGCCGTACGGGCGGCGTTCAAGGCAGTACAGGATGGCAAGCAGGTCGCGATTCTGGCGCCTACGACCCTGCTTGTGCAACAGCACTATGAGACTTTCGTCGAACGCTATGAAAATTTCCCAGTGACCGTGGCTGCGATGAGCCGCTTTCAAACCACCAAAGAGAACAATGAGACTCTGGCCGGACTCGAGTCCGGCGCCGTGGATGTGGTCATCGGCACCCACAAGCTGCTCAACCCCAAAATAAAGTTCAAGGACCTGGGGCTGCTCATCATTGACGAAGAACAGCGTTTCGGCGTCGAACATAAGGAGACGCTCAAGGCGTTGCGGACGAATATCGATGTGCTTTCCCTTTCGGCGACGCCGATTCCACGTACTTTGGAGATGGCGGTGACCGGCATCCGTGAGATGTCGACGTTGTCGACGCCCCCGGAGGACCGGCTGCCGGTGCTTACCTACGTCGGGGCTCAGGATGATCAGCAGGTCATTGCGTCAATACGCCGTGAACTGTTGCGTGGAGGACAGGTGTTCTATGTCCATAATAGGGTCAGTGACATCGACAAGGTGTCGGCCAGGATACATGAGCTCGTTCCCGAGGCTCGCATTGGCGTCGCCCATGGCAAGATGAGGGAAAAGCAACTGGATGAGATTATTCAGGGGTTCTGGCATAGGGACATCGATGTGCTGGTGTGCACCACCATCATCGAGACCGGACTGGATATCTCCAATGCCAACACGCTCATCGTGGATCATGCCGACCGGTTCGGGCTTTCCCAGCTTCACCAGCTGCGCGGACGCGTGGGGCGCGGGCGCGAACGCGCTTACGCATACTTCCTGTACGATCCGACGAAGACCATGACTCAACAGTCTCATGATCGTCTGGCCACCATCGCGCAGAACACCGCCTTGGGGTCCGGCTACGATGTGGCGATGAAGGATCTGGAGCTGCGTGGTACTGGCAACCTGCTTGGCGGTGAGCAGAGTGGGCATATTGAAGGAGTCGGCTTCGATTTGTACGTGAGGATGGTGTCTGATGCGGTCGACCACGTCAAGGAACCGGAACGCAAGGAAAGCGTGTCCGTCTCCATCGATTTGCCCATCGAGGCCTCCATACCTGTGGATTACATCGATTCGGACAAGCTGCGCTTGGAAGCCTATCGAAAGCTAGCCGCGGCGCATGATGAGGCCGATCTGCACGATCTCGCCGACGAGCTGACCGATCGTTACGGACCCATGCCCGCGCAGTTTGATTATCTCTTCGCTGTCACTAGACTTCGCGAGGCGGCCGCCTCGTTGGGCATCACCGAGCTTGTGGCCCAGGGCTCGCGTATCCGCATAGCGAAAATAGACCCGCCCGAGTCGTTGCGTATGAGGCTGAATCGTATCTATCGCGGCATGCAGTACCGGCCGGTTACGCAAACGTTGCTGATTGCGACTCCATTCGCGGGCTCCTTGGGCAAGGAGCCGATGAATACCGGGCAGATTCTCGATTGGACGGCACAATTGCTCAGGGACCTGACATAGCCTTGCCTGTTCGCGTCAGTGGGCTAGGGGCTGATTGTCTAAGAACACACGGTTTCCCACGTTCTATGTTAACGCTAATATAAATTATGATTTCCTTGCACGCTCGTCCAACTTTGCAACTAAACTGGTAGCTGTTAGTACAAACAAGCTCGAAGGAGTAATTGTGTCTGCAATTGCAAGCGTATACGCAAGTGAAATTCTGGATTCCCGTGGCAACCCGACCGTCAAGGTAGTGCTGGACACCGACGATGGTGCTCATGGCGTGGGTCTTGTGCCCTCAGGTGCTTCCACTGGAGAGGCGGAGGCTTGGGAGCGTCGTGACGGCGACAAGTCCCGTTACCAAGGCAAGGGCGTCCTCAACGCGGTCAAGGCCGTGAACGACGTCATCGCCCCCAAGGTCATTGGCATGGAGGTCACCGATCAGCGCGCCCTTGATGAGACCATGATCGCGCTTGATGGCACTCCCAACAAGGGCAAGCTCGGCGCGAACGCCATTCTCGGCGTCTCCCTCGCCGCGTTGTACGCCGCGGCCGACTGGGCCGACATGCCCCTGTATCGTTACATCGGCGGCACCAACGGCCACATCCTGCCTGTGCCGAACATGAATATCATGAACGGCGGCGCGCACGCCGACTTCGCGACTGATATCCAGGAGTACATGATCTCCCCCTATGGCTTTGACGCCTACAGCGATGCGCTGCGTGCAGGCGTGGAAGTCTACCACACTCTCAAGGGCATCCTGAAGAAGGACGGCCACGACACCGGTCTTGGTGATGAAGGTGGTTTCGCTCCGAAGATGAAGACCAACGAGGATTCGTTGAAGTACATCATGCAGGCCATTGAGGCCGCGGGCTATGAGCCGGGCAAGCAGATCGGCCTGTGCCTGGATGTGGCGTCCTCTGAGTTCTACAACAAGGACACCAACACCTATCACTTCGATGGTGCCGACCGTGATGCCGATTACATGCTCGACTACTACAAGGAGCTTGTTTCCAAGTATCCGCTCGTCTCCATCGAGGATCCCTTCGCCGAAGAGGATTGGGGTGCTTGGCAGAAGATCACCGCCGCCATGGGCGACAAGCTGCAGTTCGTCGGTGACGACCTGCTCGTGACCAACCCGAAGCGTCTGCAGAAGGGCATCGACCTGCACGCTGCTAACAGTCTGCTGGTCAAGCTCAACCAGATCGGCACCGTCACCGAGACCCTCGACGCCATCGAGCTGGCCACGGCAAACGGTTTCACTTCCATGGTTTCCCACCGTTCCGGTGAGACTCCGGACACCACCATCTCGGATCTTGCCGTGGCCAAGAACACACGACAGATCAAGACCGGCGCGCCGGCCCGTGGCGAACGCATCGCCAAGTACAACCGTCTTCTGGAGATCGAGGAAGAGCTTGGCAGCACCGCCAAGTACGCCGGTTATAGCGCCTTCAAGGCGTGCAAGCAGTACATCAGGTAGTTCCCCGATTCGGGCGTATCCGATGCCCGGGTGTGCCGTTCGGCATCCCGCCGCAGAGTGTGCGTCGAGCGTGGTGCTAACGCCTGCTTGAGAAATACCCGTCATGTTCGCTCAAGTCGAATGTGACGGGTATTTTCGTGTATATGGCAGCAATGGGAAAACGTCGTGCATCCGGCGGCCGCGGTCGCGCAATCCGTGGTTCCGGTGAACGTAAGTCGAAACGGTCGGCGGATCACGGCGGCGTAAGTCGTGATGTCATGATGGCAGGTGTGGCCCCCAACAGGAATACCGATTCGTCAGGCGTCAAGGCACAGGCAAGTTCAGCCCAAACCCCCACCGTAACCTCAGTAAAACGCAGGAATTCCGGGGTGCTGGTGTTCATTGCGTCCCTCGTCATCATCTTCATTGGATTCATACAATTGCTTTCCGCCTTTCACGCGTACGCCGTCAACCTTGCTCAACTCAACGAGTTGAAACGCCAGGAATCTGCTCTCGTGGTCCAGAAACAAGATCTTGAGAACGATATTGCCAGATGGAATGACAAGGCATATGTCACAGCCCAGGCGCGTGACCGTCTTGGTTTCGTCTTTCCCGGTGAACAGTCGATTCGTGTTGAGCATCCGGAGGCGGTGACCGGGCAGAAAGCCGATCCTCGCAAACAGGCGATGTCGCAGAAGGCGGGGGAGAAGAAGCTGCCTTGGTACGGTGAGCTGTCATATTCCCTGAAAAAGGCCGATACCCCAGTACAGAAAGTCGAAAGACCCCAACGATAGGAATCCTTCCATTGTCTCAATCCACATCAGCTCAGCAACCATCGAAGGAACAATCCAAGTGGCTCGATGGTGGTCGCCAAGAATCCGGAAACCTGCACGCAGCGGAATCCGGGGGGCCACGGATCGTTCCGAATTCCTCCGGTCATGTCGCAACCTCGCTGGAATCGTCTCGAATTCAAGCCGATCCGTGCGGGCATGGGTCGTGTACTGCCCCGGCCTTAGCAGCGGTGGATTCCATAACAGACGATGATGCCTTATTCGTACGATCCTTGACCGAGCGCTTCATGTCGAACCCCGCCGGCGATGACGATATCCGCCTGGTCCAAAGGCAGCTCGGGCGCTACCCAAGGGGGATGGTGTCGGTCGGAGCGAGGTGTGCGGTATGCGGCGCTCCATTCGTCGTGGTCACCCGCCCCATGCTCACTGACGGCACGCCTTTCCCCACAACGTGCTACCTCACCAGTCCTGAGGCGGTCAAAGCGGTCTCGCATGTGGAGGCCGCGGGCCGGATGGCGCAGTTCAATGAACTGCTTGCCCAGGACGAACGGGTGAAATCCGGCTATGTACGGGCTCACCGTATGTATCTTGCGTTCCGAAGCGAACTTGCTGGTCGTCTGGGTGACGATGAACGCCATATTGCCGGTATCAGTGCCGGCGGTATGCCGACGCGGGTGAAGTGCCTTCACGCTTTGGTGGCTCAGTCGCTTGTCATGGGTAACGGAATCAATCCTATCGGGGACATGACATTGGAACTCATCAGCGACGAGTTCCAACCGGGTGTGTGTCGTTGTTCGATTCATGAAGCGCAATCACGCTGATTTCATGGGTATCACCGAGTTGATGCTGGGTCTTCCTGGAAGCCGGATGCGTGTTCTCGGTTCATCGCTTCTTTTAGTGGGTTTCGCAGCCAATTCGGTTGCGGTTCGAATCCGGTCGCAGGAGCGGGCGGGTTGTACGATGATGGATGGGGTTTGACCTTGCAGGGAAGACAGGGTCATCGGTGGTACGTGGCAGCAGTTGGAAGGACGGAAGTTGGAGATGAACATGGATGATCGGTCATATCATGGCATCAGGGCATCGCGTGATCGTGGTTCTTCGGAACGTTCCGAGGTGATGGGTGGCGTGGCCGCTTGCGGCGATTTCGTCACGGTGGCCGGCATCGACTGTGGCACGAACTCCATAAGGCTTAAGGTATCGCGCGTATTCGCTGATGGACATGGCGAAGACGTGGTTCCTCGGATGCTGCGCGTCATAAGGCTTGGCCAAGGCGTGGATGAGAATCACCGATTCTCCGATGAGGCGTTGATGAGGGCTTATGAAGCCGCTGAGGAGTTCTCCCGTGTTCTGAAGGAACATCCTGTCGATGGAATTCGTTTCGTGGCGACCTCGGCCACGAGGGACGCCGCGAACAAGGATGAATTCGAATCAAGGATTGAAGACATCCTTGGTGTGCGTCCTGAAGTCATCCCAGGCGTCGAGGAGGCCTCTTTGAGTTTTCTGGGTGCTACGAGCGTGGTTCCCCGTACCGGTCTGGAGGCACCGTATTTGGTCGTGGACCTTGGTGGTGGTTCGACGGAGCTCGTTCTCGGTGGGGATGGTGATTCAGCTCCTGCCACCGATGTCGTTTCGGCGTATTCCATGAACATCGGATCGGTGAGGATGACGGAGCGTCACCTGCTTTCCGACCCGCCGACCGATGCGCAGATTGATGCAGCAGTCAAGGATATCGACTCTCATGTGGACGAGGCGTTCGAGCATGTTCCTGTGGGGCGCGCACACACAATCATCGGGGTCTCGGGGACCGTCACGACCATGACCGCGTTGGTGCTGGGGCTTACCAAGTACGATCATCGCGCCGTGGACGGCGTGAGGGTGTCATACCATGACGTTTTTGCCGTCGATGATGCGTTCCTTAGGATGACGCGAGCCGAACGCAGCTCCTATGGCACCATTCATCCAGGACGCGTCGATGTCGTAGGCGGCGGGGCTTTGGTATGGAATCGTCTTCTTGCGAAAGTGGCCGAAGCCGCGTGGCGTGATCATGGCCAGCATATCGACTCGTTTGTTTCCAGCGACCACGGTCTTTTGGACGGTATCATCCTTGATTTCGGAAGACGTTTGCTCGAGAACCGTTGAACGTCTTATGGCATGTCAGGTACGGCGTTCGTGGCATAATGAAGAAGCTTGCACAGCAAGTGTGCCCCCGTGGCGGAATGGTAGACGCAGCTGACTTAAAATCAGCCGCCTTTGGCGTGTCGGTTCGATCCCGACCGGGGGTACCGGCGATGCATCTTCCGTTGGTTTCTCAGGACTATGTTTGTCTTGTCCCTTCCTTCGGCGTGTTGTTTTGCGCCTTCACGCCGTGACCGTCAGTTATGCGATTGTCCAGGCAAGACCTTGGGGCTCTTGTGCTTGGGTTCCGCCGGTGCCTGTGCCCGTTCACTTGGTCCGGGATCGACCCCGCCATGGGAGACGATGCCTCACTGGTGCAGGTCGGAGCCCATGCGTTTCCATCGGGAATGTTCAGGTTTCTTGCGCCACAGCGGCGGCTGTTTGTCATGACGGCTACACTGAAGGTTATGTTCAGTATTCTCGACATGTTCAAGGTCGGTGTGGGGCCGAGCTCCTCGCATACGATGGGGCCGATGGTCGCGGCGGCGGCATTTGCAGACGACCTGCGACGCAACGATGTTCTGCAATCCGTGCGACGCGTGCAGGTGACGCTGTACGGCTCTCTTTCGCTCACCGGTCTCGGGCACGGCACCGATAGGGCGGTGATGGCGGGGTTGGAAGGGCAGGTCCCACAAAGTGTCGATACTCGGCGTCTACTGCATATCAGGGAGGAATGCAGCGGGGGGCATTCCCTTATGCTTGACGGCACGCATCGCATCGATTTCGACTATGAACGCGACGTGGTGTTCGAACGTTGGCAACGATTGGCATTGCATACGAACGGCATGAGGTTCGTCGCCTTCGGGGCGGGCGTGCCCGCAACCAATCTTCCGGGCCAAGATGTCGAGAATCCGTCTTTTCGTTCCTCCGGACTGCACGTCGCTGCGGATTGTGCACTCGGGCATGCCGGTCAAGCTGCGTCCGAAGCTCTGCCTGAAATTCTCTGTGAACAGGTCTGGTATTCCATCGGTGGAGGGTTTGTCAGGCGCGGTCGTGCCGATGATCCCTTGATAGGTATCCACGACGATGTACCTGACGGCACCACGTTCGCGCAGCAGGAGGTTCTGCGTGGACATGAAGCGGGTGAGGAAGGCGGTGATATCTCCTCCGACTCCGATTTTCCTCCGGAAGCGCCGTTCCCGTTCCGGTCGGGAAACGAACTGCTTCGCTTGTGCAGCGAACGGGGGATGTCCATAGCCGAGATCGCCTGGGAGAACGAGATAGCCACCCAATCGCCGCGGCAGGTGCGCACAAGGCTGCTCGATGCTTGGAAGAACATGCAGGAATGCGTTGAAGCCGGCTGCACCTCGACCCAGGAGCGGCTTCCCGGAGTCCTTAATGTGCCCAGGCGAGCGCCGCAAATCTACCGCAAGTTGGCTTCAGGGTCGGACGTGTTTCATTCGGATTCAACGTCGCCCGTCGGTGTGCTGTACAATTCCCAATCGGCATGGATTGACCTGTTCGCTATGGCTGTGAATGAGGAGAACGCCGGTGGGGGGCGGGTGGTGACCGCTCCTACGAACGGATCCGCCGGTGTCATTCCGGCGGTTTTGGAATATTATTGGCATTTCGTCGATTCAGCCGATGAAGACGGCGTGGTGTGTTTCCTGCTCACGGCAGGGGCCATCGGCTATCTGTTCAAACGCAACGCATCGATATCGGGTGCGGAGGTGGGTTGTCAAGGGGAAGTGGGAACGGCCTGTTCGATGGCGGCCGCCGGGCTGTGCGCTGTCATGGGCGGCACACCAAGGCAGGTGGAGAACGCCGCAGAGATCGGAATAGAGCATCATCTGGGGCTTACTTGCGATCCTGTCGCCGGTCTGGTACAGGTGCCGTGCATCGAGCGCAATGCCATCGCGGCGAATACCGCACTCAATGCGGTGCGGATGGCGCTTCTCGGTGACGGGGGGCATGTCGTCAGTCTTGACCAGGCGATCAAAACGATGAAGGACACAGGTGAGGACATGATGAGCAAATACAAGGAGACATCAAAGGGCGGTCTGGCGGTCAACGTCGTGGAATGCTGATGCGCTCGCAAAATGCTGATTCAAAAGCGTCCGCATCGACGAACATGGCCTGCAGTGACCTTCATGCCATTCCCGGTGCAATGTCAATTCCCGGTTTGTGCTAGGCTTGTGACATTGTCTGTTGTGCATCATAGAGACGTGAATTTAAGGAGACGAGTGTATATGAGCATGCCTGAAGTGAATGCGGAGTTCGGCGCAAAGCCTGAGATTAGGTTCACTGACGGGGAAGCGCCCAAAGGACTCAAGTCCGTGGAGATTATCGAGGGCGATGGTCCGATGGTCCGCAACGGCGATACCGTCACGGTAAACTATCACGGCGTGGTTTGGGGTAAGGAACAGCCGTTCGATTCCAGCTTTGACCGCCATCAGCCGGCGAGTTTTGCAATCGGCGTTGGGCAGGTCATCCAGGGTTGGGATCGTACTGTTCCTGGACATAACGTCGGTTCGCGTTTGCTGGTTTCCATACCGCCGGAATATGGGTATGGCCGAAGCGGAATGCCGCAGGCCGGCATCGGCGGCGATGACACCCTGGTTTTCGTCATCGATATCGTATCCACCCGCTGAGCCGCATTCAATCCCATTGATTTCATATACTCCATCAATTCCAGAGCAGGTAAGGAGGACACATGGCTGAAGAGGAGAAGGCCGTACTGCTGACCCAGGCGGCTTACGATAAACTGAAGGAAGAACTCGCTTGGCGTGAGGGTGATTACCGCGATGAAATCACCGAACGTATCGCGACTGCACGTGCGGAAGGCGACCTATCCGAAAACGGAGGCTATCAGGCTGCCCGTGAGGAGCAGGGCAAGAACGAGGGGCGCATCAATGAGCTTACGGTCAAACTTCGCAACGCCAAGATTCTGAAGGCACCGCCCAAGGGGAAGGTGGGCAACGGTTCTTTGGTCACTTTGGAACTTGCTGGCAAGGAGGTGCAGTATGTCCTTGGGGCCCGTGACATCGCCGTGGCGACCGATTATGAGGTCATCAGTCCCGAATCGCCTATAGGGGCGGCGATTATGGGTGCGAAAGCCGGCTCGACGGTCACCTACAAGACGCCGACCGGACGTGAGATTTCGGTGACGATCAAGGAAGCCAAACCTTTGAAGTAATGGTGCCACCATCGACATGCGTGCGGAAGGGGCGGTTCCGGTTCTCCGGTGCCATCCCTTCCACACTTTAGGTTCAATTCGGACGAATATCGGGAATTCTCACCTCAAGGCGACGATGACCATGTAGATGGCTACCATGTGGCAGGCGTACCCGGCCACCGTGCCGAGGTGGAAGATTTCATGAAAACCGAAGATGTGTGGCCATGGGTCGGGCTTGCGTAACGCGTAGACGATGGCCCCGGCAATATAGCAGGCTCCTCCGGCCGCCAGAAGAATCACCACCGCCGGGCCTGCGGATGGTGAAACCCAGAACAGCCACAGGAATGAGACACCCGAAACTCCGAATATGACGTACACGGCGGTGTATAACCAACGCGGTGCGTTGATCCAGATAACATGGATGAGCATTGCGGCTACCGTGCAGACCCACATACCTACGATGATGAGGTTTCTCCAGTGATGCGACAGTGCAAAGGAAATAGGGGTGTAGGTGCCTGCGATAAGCAGGAAAATGTTCACATGGTCGATTCGCCGCAAAACATCGGTCGTCCTCTTGGACCAATCTCCAAGATGATATGCTGCGGAATTTGCGAAAAGAACAAGTGAGCACGCCATGAACACGGCGCAGGCCCATTTGAGGCCGGCCCCACGAGCCAGACATATGAGCACGATGCAGGCGGCCAGGGAAAGTGGAGCCGCCGCGGCATGTATCCAACCGCGGAGCAGCGGTTTTTGACGACCATGCACGTCAAGCCGCACCTTGCGCGGCTTTTGGTTGGTTTGACGAAGGGTGGCGTCCTCTACGCGGGCTGCCTTGTATTCTCCTTTGGCCGTTACGCGGGCGGCTTTCTCTGCGGCTCTGTTTCGAATGGCATCCGCTCGGTTGTGGGCGTCGGCGCGGATGCTGGCCGCACGGAGGGCTGCGGTTCGCTGCCGTGCATCGGGCTTGGGCTGCCCTGAGCCTTCGTTGCTGGAATCGATCATGATTCCTCCCGTCTTCACGCTTAGATAACTTACGCTATCGTAGCTTTGTTCTGTGACATGCCACCGGACATCTTGAATCGTCTGGCTCTCGCGGCAAAGATGGGACGTGCCCCATGGAGGAGATGCTTTCGTGTGTATGTACGCCGTCAGAACGAGGGGCAGAGGAAATACCGTCGTGAGAGCTGAACCAGAGTTTCGATGAAGCTTCCCAAATACAAAAAGGGTCCACCACATGGCGTGGGGACCCTGGAAGGCTTGAAAGGTTCAAGCATCACATGGCGTTGATGGCCAATGCGAGGCTTGACTTGCGGTTCGCGGCCTGATTCTTGTGAATCACTCCGGTGCCGGCTGCCTTGTCGAGCTTCTGACCGGCGATGGCGAAGGCAGCCTGAGCGGCTTCCTTGTCTCCGGCCTCGATGGCTTCGCGTGTCCTGCGGATTGCGGTCTTCAGACCGGACTTCACGGACACGTTGCGCTTGTGCGCCTTCTCATTGGTGATGACGCGCTTCTTCTGCGACTTAATGTTTGCCACATCTACTCCAAACGACGAATGACTTTAAGGACATACAAAGCATTATGATACCATGTCCCCGAGCCAAGTAATGCATCGGCGCAAAAGACATTGTTTCTGCGAGGGGAGGCTCGTGGTGGGCGGATTGCAGAGGGACGATTGCGTGTTCTGCAGTATCGTAGCAGGCGCTTTGCCGTGTTACAAGGTCTATGAGAACGAAGATGTTATGGCTTTCTTGACATCTCGCCGGACGCGGACGGCCATACGTTGGTGATTCCTAAACGGCATGCGCAGAGCGTGCCCGATGCCGATGGGCAGTTGTGCCGAGCGAAGATGGATGCGGTGAGGAAGCTCAGCCGGCACTATGTGCGCGTGTGTGGCTACGATGGCGTCAACTTCATGAACGCCAGCGGTCGGGCCGCCGACCAGTCCGTGTTCCACTTCCATATTCACCTCATTCCGCGTACCAGCGGTGACGGCATCGATCCGTGGCCGAAGATGCAGGCGCATAGCCATAGCCTGGAGGAGATGCCAGAGATTCTGGCCATCCGATAGCCGCGTTCGGTTTGTCTGACACGGCCCGTTCTGATTGCCGGATTCATTTTCGTTCCTTGCCATTGAAACGACGGACTCTACGAGCTCTGTCTCACAAGTGAAACCGCAGGTGTTTGGGGAGTCGACCCCACGTACCTGTTTCGGACTGAGAGTCGTGCTCGACCGCGCTGTCTGCCCACCTCGTCGGCTAGACTGAAGACATTGATTTCAGGCCGCGCTTACGGGTGCGGCGGGACGAGGAGCGAAGGCATTTTGGAGTCGAAGAACAAACCGGGGTACACCGACCAGTCGTTGATCCGCAATTTCTGCATCATCGCGCACATCGACCATGGCAAGTCCACGGTTGCCGATCGCATTCTGCAACTCTCGGGCATAGTGCCCGAGCGTGAGATGCGCGATCGGTTCCTCGACCGTATGGATATCGAGCAGGAACGTGGCATCACAATCAAATCTCAGGCAGTGCGTGTTCCATGGATTTTCGACGGAACTGAATATACGCTCGGCATGATCGACACCCCGGGGCATGTGGACTTCACCTACGAGGTGTCCAGGGCACTGGCGGCATGCGAGGGTGCTGTGCTTCTGGTGGACGCCACGCAGGGCATTGAGGCGCAGACGCTTTCCAACCTGTACATGGCCATTGACCACGACCTGACCATTATCCCGGTGCTCAATAAGATCGACCTGCCCAGCGCCGAGCCCGACAAGCACGCCGATGAGATCGCGAACCTCATCGGCTGCAAGCCGGGCGAGGTTTTGAGGGTTTCCGGCAAGACGGGCGAAGGAATCAAAGACCTGCTCGACCAGATCGTACTTGAGGTGCCGGCTCCGCACGGTGATCCGAAGGCGCCCGCACGCGCCTTGATCTTCGATTCTGTGTACGACTCATATCGCGGCATCGTCACCTATATCCGCATGGAAGACGGCGAACTCAAGGCCCGCGAGAAGGTGCACATGATGGGCATCGGCATGACGCACGAGCCTATCGAGATCGGTGTGATCAGCCCAGACATGACCCCGACCAAGGCTCTTGGGGCGGGGGAGGTGGGCTACATCATCACCGGTGCCAAGGACGTGTCCCAATCGAAGGTGGGCGACACCGTCACCTCAGCGATTCGTCCGGCCGACCAACCGCTTCCCGGCTACAAGGATCCGCAACCGATGGTCTATTCCGGACTGTTTCCCGTGGACAACGCACAGTTCCCCGACCTGCGTGACGCGCTTGACAAGCTCAAGCTCAACGACGCGGCGCTGGTCTACGAGCCGGAGACATCGGTGGCGCTGGGCTTCGGTTTCCGCTGCGGCTTCCTGGGATTGCTGCATATGGAGATCGTCTCCGAACGTCTTAGCCGTGAATTCGGCCTCGACCTCATCTCCACGGCTCCGAACGTGACCTACCGCGTCACCTCGGAGGACGGCACGGAGCACCAGGTGACCAACCCGAGCGAGTTTCCCGATGGCAAGATCAAGAAGATCGTGGAGCCTATGGTCTCCGCCGAAATCATCACCCCCAAGGAGTTCATAGGAGCCGTCATGGACCTTTGTCAGGAGCATCGGGGGGAGATGGGCGCCATGGAGTACCTCAGCGCCGAGCGTGTGCAGATGCATTACCGCATCCCGCTGGCCGAAATCGTATTCAACTTCTTTGATGAGCTCAAGAGCCGCACCCGGGGCTATGCCTCACTCAATTACGAGGAGGACGGCGAGCAGGCTGCGGACTTAGTGAAGGTGGACATACTTATTCAGGGGGAGAAGATCGACGCCTTCAGCGCCGTGGTACATCGTGACAAGTCCTACAGTTATGGGGTCATGATGACGAAGAAGCTGAGCAAACTCATTCCTCGCCAGCAGTTCGAGATTCCCATCCAAGCGGCCATCGGTTCGCGCATCATTGCACGTGAGACAATACGCGCCCTGCGCAAGGATGTGCTCGCCAAGTGCTATGGCGGTGACATCACCCGTAAACGCAAGCTTCTTGAGAAGCAGAAGGCCGGTAAGAAGCGCATGAAGATGCTTGGTCATGTCGAGGTGCCCCAGGAGGCGTTCATCGCCGCGCTTTCGACCAACGAGGGCGGCGCGGATCGAGATACGAAGGACAAGATCCGCGCCGCTCAGAAGGCCGAGCAGTGAATCCCGAAGAGGGATTCTGAGCGGGAGCCGGCCCATGAGAATCGCCAAGGTCACGTATGAGGTTCTTGCCTGCTAAGGATCGGTGCCCGGTTGCGGGGTTTGGAACTTACCTCACAGGGTCGTTGTTGTGTTGGCGTCTGGTCTTTCTCCGTTGTTCGGCACTGCCGACGGTATGGGTAGGGCAAGAGTCATGGTTGTGGTCACGTTCCGTCAGCGGGAATGAGTGAACGGCCTTACAGAAATTAGGAGAGATGATGTTCGAGGTTTACGTCCATGTGCCGTTCTGTTTGCGTCGGTGTGGGTATTGCGATTTCAATACATACACGGCAGTCGACATGGGCGGCGGCGCTTCGCGTGGCAACTACGCGAATCTGGCCATCCGCGAGATGTCGATCACCAGGCGCTGGCAGGAGGAACATGAAATCCACGAACCTCGGGCCTCCTCCGTGTTCTTCGGGGGCGGTACCCCGACACTCTTGCCGGCCGCCGATCTTACGCGCATGCTCGATGAGGTCCGACAGGTGTGGGGCGTCGAACCGGGTGCGGAAATCACCACCGAGGCCAATCCCGACACGATTGACGAGGCGTACCTTGCGCGGCTCAAGGCGGCGGGGTTCACGAGGGTGTCGATGGGCATGCAGTCCGCTGTGCCGCATGTCCTCAAGACCCTTGACCGTACGCACACGCCACGGAACGTAATGGAGAACGTTCAGGCGGCAAAGAGCGTCGGATTGGACGTGAGTGTCGATTTGATATATGGGGCGCCTGGTGAAAGCATGGAGGATTGGCGCACTTCCGTCGAGTCCGCGCTCGAGTTGGGAGTGGACCATGTCTCCGCTTACGCCTTGACGGTGGAGCCGAACACCAAGATGGGAAGGCAGATTGCGCGTGGCGCCATATCCAAGCCCGACGACGATGACGAAGCCGCAAAATATGAGCTGGCGGACGATCTGTTCTCACAGGCGGGGTTGCAGTGGTATGAAATTTCCAACTGGGCTCGTCCCGGGCATGAAAGCCGGCATAACCTGGGATATTGGCGCAATGTGGATTGGGCCGGCATAGGTCCGGGTGCCCATTCGCATTATAGGACCTCGCGTGTAGGTGCTTGGGATATCCCCGTGGCCCCAAAGAGCGAGGAAGGATTCCGGCGTACCGTTCGGGTTCAGGACGAAGACGTCGACCAAGTCGGTATGGGTGCATGCGCTCAGCGGGAGGTGCGCGGCTCGGCTGGTCATGAGGTTGATCCGAATGCCGCAGCTGCACGCGATGACGGGAATTCCGTCAGGTGCGGTGCCTTCGCCGTCGGCGGCGACGAATCTCGCGGACCTAAGGTCGATGGCGGTCAGTTCGGGATTCGTTCCTGGGATATAGCACACCCGCATCGATGGGCGGATGAGGTCAATGCGCGAAGGATACCTTGGCAGGGCAGCGAATCAATCAGCCACGCCGAGCACTTGGAGGAAACGGTGATGCTCGGTCTACGGCTGCGTGAGGGATTGGCCATTTCGCGCATCGATGAGGTGGCGGGACGCAAATTTGGGGAGGCTGATTTCCATGATCTCGTGGACGAGGGGTTGTGTCGCATACACGATGACCACATCGTGGTCACCCGCCGAGGAAGGTTGTTGAACGATACCGTGATTTCTGAAATCCTTGGTATGTGCGTATGATCGTTTTTTTCGTCTTATTTGGAAATTGTGGACCTGAAGAACTGCAAAACCGCGGATTTCAGTATTTGGACATGTGGCATATTTTGGACAATCACTGCTTGTCTAAAAGATGAGGCGTTAATCTTGAGCACTATGACCGAGGGCGTCGGGCAGGCGGAACGATGAAAGCACGTGGCGCGGCGCGTCAGAGATTGTCTGCGATGCAAAGAAGGAAGTTGAAGGTGACCTATGGGCTGTGACGGACTGGACCTGAGCATTCATCGGGCGAATGGTTTATATGACCCTTCTGCGGAACACGATGCCTGCGGCGTGGGCATGGTGGCCACGCTTAGTGGCACGGATGAGCGCAAGGTGGTGGATGATTCACTTGAGGTGCTGGTGAATCTCAACCATAGGGGCGCCGTGGGGGCGGAGGAGAACACCGGCGATGGAGCCGGAATCATGTTGTCCATGCCCGATGAATTCATAAGGTCCCAGGTGGGGCCAAGCTTGCCGCCGGCCGGTCGGTATGCCGCGGGCATCGTTTTTTTGGATCGCGATATCGCCGAATCCGGTGAACAGAGAAGCGCCATAGCGCACATCGTTGAAGATGAAGGCATGGTGGCTGTGGCTTGGCGTTCGGTGCCGGTCAATCCTGATGGTCTGGGTCTGCAGGCGTTGGCCTCCATGCCTGCATTCCAGATGCTGGTCATCGCCGGCAACGACGGAGTGCTCCGAGGACTGGATTTGGAACGTAGGGCGTACCGTGTACGCAAACGTGTGGAACACGAGGTGGGGGTGTACTTCGCTTCGCTTTCCTCTCGTACGCTGACATATAAAGGCATGCTCACCACATTGCAGCTGGCCGGATTCTTCCCGGACCTTTCTGATGCCCGCATGAAGGCCCGCATCGCCATCGTGCATTCACGTTTCTCCACGAACACCTTCCCAAGCTGGCCGTTGGCACAGCCTTTCCGTCTGATCGCCCATAACGGCGAGATCAATACCATTCAGGCAAACCGCAACTGGCTCAAGGCTCGTGAGGGCAAGCTCAGTTCGAATCTGCTGGGTGACATGGCACCGCTTCTGCCCATCGCAACCCCGGGCCATTCCGATTCCGGAACGTTCGACGAATGCCTGGAGCTCCTTCATTTATCGGGGCGAAGCCTGCCTCATGCGATTCTCATGATGATGCCGCCGGCATGGGAGAACGACATCTCGCTTGATCCGGACGTGAGGGCTTTCTACGAATACAACAATTCCCTCATCGAGCCTTGGGACGGACCGGCCCTGATCGTCTTCACCGACGGAACCCAGGTCGGCGCCCAGCTGGACCGCAACGGTTTCCGTCCCGGTCGATGGCAGGTCAGTGACGACGGATATGTGGTGCTTTCCAGTGAAGCCGGCGTGCTTCCCGATGTCGATCAAGGCCATATCGTCGCCAAAGGGCGTTTGGAACCCGGCAAAATGTTCCTTGTGGACACGGCCCAGGGGCGGATCGTTCCCGACGATGAAGTAAAGCATGATTTGGCGTCCTTGCACCCGTATCGCGAGTGGATCGCCAATGACAGCGTCAAGCTTGACGAGCTTCCCGTTCGGGAACATGTGCGTCATTCAGGCGTGTCCGTGGCACGGCGTCAACGTGCATTCGGATATACCGAGGAAGAGCTGAAGATGCTTCTCGCGCCCATGGCGAACACCGGCAAGGAGCCGATAGGCGCGATGGGCAACGACACGCCTCAGGCGGTACTGTCTTCAAACAACCGACAGCTCTTCGACTATTTCACTCAGAAGTTCGCCCAAGTCACGAATCCACCGTTGGATTGGGAGCGTGAATCCATCGTCACTTCGCTGAATTCCGCAATAGGGCCGGAAACGGATATCCTGGAGGACATCGAGCCCGGAGCCCGTAAAATCATCATCGAGCAGCCGGTCGTGGATTCCGACGAGATGGCTCAGCTCAAGCGTCTCGACAAGGCCCCGGTCCTCGGAGGACACTACCGGCCCTTCGTGGTGCGCGGGCTGTACCAAGTGGCCGGAGGTGGTGCGGCCTTGGAGGGAAGACTCAGGGAGATATTCGATCAAGTGGATCGGGCCATAGCGAAAGGATACAATTTCATCATTCTTTCCGACCGTGACTCGAACCATACCTGGGCGCCGATACCCTCGCTGCTCCTCACCAGTGCGGTCCAACATCATCTTCTTGACACCCATACCCGTCCGGAGATATCCATGGCCGTGGAGGCGGGAGACGTGCGTGAGATCCATCACGTGGCGCTCCTCATCGCCTATGGCGCTGCCTGCGTAAACCCCTACCTTGCCTTTGAATCCGTCGAGGACCTCGCCCGTAGCGGCATGCTCACGGTGGATGCCGTCACTGCGGTGGACAACCTCAAAGCTGTGCTTTCCACCGGCGTGCTCAAGATCATGAGCAAGATGGGCGTATCGACGATTATGAGCTACCGTGGCTCCCAGCTTTTCGAGGCCGTGGGCCTGAACAAGGACGTCATCGATACGTATTTCACCGGCACGACTTCGCGGGTGGGAGGCATAGGTCTCAACGAAATCGCAGAGGAAGTGGCCATGCGTCATCGTGTGGCATATCCGAATCAATGGATGGCCTCGACGGCCTACAACAAATTACGCACCGGAGGTCAGTACAAGTGGCGGCGAACAGGAGAAGACCATCTTAACGACCCGGAAGCCGTTTTCCTGCTGCAGCAGTCAACCCAAAGGGGTGATTACGGGCTGTTCAAGCGCTACAGCGCACACGTCGACGACACATCCAACCGCATCATGACCCTACGTGGGCTCATGAGGTTCCATCCAACCAGGAAGCCCATAGCGCTGGATGAGGTTGAAAGCGCCAGCGAAATTGTCAAGCGTTTCTCCACAGGAGCCATGAGCTATGGGTCCATATCCAAGGAGGCGCATGAGACATTGGCGATCGCCATGAATACGATAGGTGCGCGTTCCAATTGCGGTGAGGGCGGAGAGGACGACGAGCGCCTCGCCGATCCGATGCGCAGCAGCAGGATCAAACAGATAGCCTCGGCCCGGTTCGGGGTGACCAGCAATTATCTGGTGCATGCGACCGATCTGCAGATCAAGCTCGCACAAGGAGCCAAGCCTGGCGAAGGCGGTCATCTGCCGGGTGCCAAGGTTCCGCCATGGATAGCCGAAGTTCGGCATTCCACACCCGGTGTAGAGCTCATCTCGCCGCCACCGCATCATGACATCTATTCGATAGAGGATCTCAAGCAGCTCATCAACGACGCGAAAATGGCCAATCCCGAGGCTCGCATCCATGTCAAGCTGGTTTCTGAATTCGGTGTGGGTACGGTCGCCGCGGGTGTGGCCAAATGCCATGCGGATGTGGTCCTGATCTCAGGTTCGGACGGTGGAACGGGCGCCGCGCCCCTAAACGCCATCAGACATGCCGGCACGCCGTGGGAGATAGGCCTTTCCGAGGCCCAGCAGACATTGATACTCAATGGGTTGCGTTCCAGGGTCGTGCTTCAGTGTGACGGCGAGTTGAAAACGGGCCGCGATGTGGTCATCGCCGCGCTGTTGGGCGCTGAGGAGTTCGGATTCGCGACCACTGCCCTAATGGCCGAAGGGTGCGTGATGATGCGGGCCTGTCATCTCAACACCTGTCCGCAGGGCATTGCCACACAGGATCCGGAGCTTCGCGCACGTTATACCGGTAAGCCACAATACGTCATCAACTTCTTCATGTACATCGCACAGGAAGTTCGCGAGATTTTGGCGCAGCTCGGTTTCCGCACCTTGCAGGAAGCCGTCGGGCACGTCGAGTGCCTGGACCAGGATGACGCAATCAGACGCTGGAAGTGCGACGGCATCGACCTGACCAACGTGTTGGCTCAATCAGGGCCGACGCCGGGCACCGTGCTTCACCACACCACGGCGCAGAACCACGAACTCGACGGCGTCCTCGATAGAAAGCTTATCGAACTGTGCGAGCCGGCTCTGCAACGGCGTGAACCGGTGCGCATCGATATGCCGGTGCGCAATGTGAACCGGACCGTAGGCACCATGGTGGGTTATGAAATCACCAAACGCTATGGGGCTCAAGGTCTCCCTGACGATACCGTGGATATGACGCTGACAGGTTCGGGAGGGCAGTCCATCGGAGCCTTCATACCCAAGGGGGAGACGTTGCGCGTGTATGGCGAAGTCAATGACTATGCGGGGAAGGGGCTTTCCGGTGGGCGCATCATCGTGCGCCCGGACCTCGACAGCTCATTCGACGCCCACACCAACGTCATAGCCGGCAATGTGACCGGTTTTGGTGCCACATCCGGTGAGATGTTCGTCGCCGGCCGTGCCGGTGAACGTTTCGCAGTACGCAACGGCGGCGCGACGTTCGTGGTCGAGGGCGTGGGTGACCACGGATGTGAATACATGACCGGCGGGACCGTGGTGGTTCTGGGGCCCACGGGGCGCAATTTCGGTGCGGGTTTCTCCGGCGGGAATGCATATGTGCTTGATCTCGACGAAAGCGACGTCAACCCCGATGCCTTGGCGGAAGGTTCACTCCTTCTTGAGCCGCTTACAGAGGAAGACGGTCTCATGCTGCGCTCCTTGGTCAGGAGACATGCCGAAGAGACCGGATCTGCGTTCGCCAAGGCTCTGGCGGATGATTGGGTTGATGCCTCCTTGCGGTTCACTCATATCGTGCCCCGGCAGTTCGTTGCCATGACGCGGGCGATGGCGCAGGCCAAAGCGGATGGCATCGATTTCACCGAGCCGGGTGCTTGGGAGACCACGTACGAACAGGTGATGATGGAAGGAGCGAATGCATGAGCGACCCCAAGGGATTCTTGAAGGTACGTGTCCGTCATGAACCGGCGGACCGTCCCGTCGCTGAACGGATACGGGATTGGGACAGTGTCCATGCCGAAGACGGACTACAGGAATGGACTTTTGAACAGGCCGCCCGTTGCATGGATTGCGGCACGCCTTTCTGCATGACCGGCTGTCCGTTGGGCAACCTCATTCCCGAGTTCAACGACTTGGTGAGTCGGGGCAAGTGGCAGGAGGCCTTCGAAAGGCTTTCGGCCACCAACAATTTCCCTGAATTCACAGGTCTGGTTTGTCCCGCTCCTTGTGAGCAGGCCTGCGTCTTGGGTATACACCAGCCGGCGACGATGATCAAAAACGATGAGGAGACCATCATTACCGAGGCGTGGAGGCGTGGGTACGTCAGGCCCATGCCTCCACAGAGGCTGACCGATATGACCGTGGCCATCGTGGGCTCGGGGCCAGCGGGGTTGGCCTGCGCCCAACAGCTCACCCGCGCCGGACATACTGTTGTGGTGTACGAGAGGGACGAGAAGGTCGGGGGGTTGCTTCGGTACGGCATTCCCAATTTCAAGTTGGACAAAACTCTCATCGACAGGCGAGTGGCGCAGATGGAGGCCGAAGGAACGGTGTTCCGCACGGGGATGGAGATTGGACGTGACATCGGTTGGGACGATTTGAGAAGCCGCTATGATGCCGTGGTGGTTGCCATCGGTTCAGGGGTTCCTCGCGACATAGCCGTGGAGGGGCGCAGGCTGCAGGGCATCAATTTCGCGATGGAATACCTGCCCGACACGACGCGACGACTTGATGGTGCCGCTACCAGGATGGGATTGGATGCTCGGGGCAAGAGAGTGGTCATCATCGGAGGCGGAGACACCGGATCCGACTGTCTTGGAACCGCTCTGCGGCAAGGGGCCGAAAGCGTCACGGTGCTTCAGATCAATCCCAAGGAGCCCCAATCGCGTCCTGATGGGCAGCCGTGGCCGACCTATGCACGCACTTATCAGAAGACGACCTCTATGCAGGAGGGAGGCGAGTATCTGTACAATGTGGACACGGTTGGTTTCATCGCAGACGCATCGGATCGCGTAAGCGGCGTGCGCGTGGTCGAGGTAAGGCGCATGCCCGATGGGGCCTATGCTCATGTCGAAGGCACCGAGCGGGTCATTGAGGCGGATATGGTAATCATTTCCACCGGTTTCCTTCATCCCGATACGGCAACCCTTGTCGATCAGATGCAGGTGGATCTTGATTCACGCGGCAATGTGGCGCGTAACTGCGTATTTGAGACCAGCCGCGAAGGCGTGTTCGCATGCGGCGATGCGGGAAGAGGACAGAGTCTTGTTGTCTGGGCCATAGCCGAAGGT
The DNA here is from genome assembly GCF_000737845.1 of Bifidobacterium bombi DSM 19703. Taxonomy (GTDB): domain Bacteria; phylum Actinomycetota; class Actinomycetes; order Actinomycetales; family Bifidobacteriaceae; genus Bifidobacterium; species Bifidobacterium bombi. The sequence goes on from NZ_ATLK01000001.1 coordinate 293,397, forward strand.
CGCAGCTGCGCCAATGCGGTCGACACCTTTTTGGACAGATTGTCGAACGACGGAAACAAGCGCAGGGACGAATCGGTAGGTCTATACCGCAGCGAACTGCCTACACCAATTTCGCCTTCCCAACGCCCTATGTCCCTGCCAAGACCGTGATGCGCGCCTCCGCATGTCCTGTGTGCAGCGACTTCGGAAACGCCTAGGAAACGCTGGTCTCCTTCATGACGGTGTTGGCATGGTTCGTATTAAACTATGAAGGTATTGATTAGAGTTTCGTGTCGAAAGGAATCGTCATGCCGAATCGTGCTGAACGCAGGGCTCAGGCCAGACAGAGCCGTAAGGGTGGCTCGCCGGATCAGCAGGTCCGTGGGCGCGGCGCAGTCAATGAATACACGCTGCAGGAGCGTTCGCGTCGTCTGTCTGAATCCGGCGAAGCCGAGTGGAAACCCTCGGGCGGCAGCATCGTCGACCTCAGTGATGTATCCAGCGCCTCGAAGAAGCCTAAGTCGGTTAGCGCTCCCCATTCGATACGACAGTGGCTGCGCGTCGTCACGTGGACGCTCATTGTGCTTTCAGGCATCGCGTTCCTTATCGTGATGTGGTTGCCCAAGTCCCCGATGTGGCTCATCATGACGGTCTCGATCGTCTTCGTCATAGGTGTGCTCAGTCTGTTCTTTACAGCGGGCGATCCAAAGGACAATCCCAATCTGGACGCAAATGGCACAGCCGTCTGAGAGCCATTTCACCGCGGCATGAAGGTACTGGATGCTTCGTCAGGGGAGTGTTGCGCCTCGGCAGTTCGTCACGGACCTTGAAACCGGTCATGAGGAAGGTCGTCATATGCAAAGGAACGCATTGCGCTTAGACCGCGTTGAATTCCGTCGCGACGGCAGGGTCATCCTTTCCGACGTGAATCTGAATGTCGGTGTCGGTGAGAAATGGGTACTTTTCGGCCCCAACGGCATTGGGAAGTCCACATTGGTCAAGATGATGGCGTCCAGGGGCTTTCCCTCGGAAGGTACGGTCGATATTCTAGGCAATCGTCTGGGAAAAGTCGATGTATTTTCATACCGTAATCGCATCGGTCTGAGCTCCCTTGAGCTTTCACGCACCTTCCCAGCCGATGAGGATCCCCTGGACGCCGTCGTCACCGCCTTGAATGCCGTCGTCGGTCGTTGGAGGGACACATACGACGAAGAGGATTACGCGAAGGCTCGAAGGCTGATGGACCGGTTCGGCATCGGCTACTTGGAAGGCAAACGTATGCTGAAGCTTTCGCAGGGGGAGATGACCCGTGTGTTGATTTGCCGCGCGCTCATGGCAGACCCGGATCTGCTCATTCTTGATGAGCCGACCACCGGCCTTGACCTAGGAGGACGTGAGGTGACGTTGCGTGCTCTTGGAGAGATTGGCATGGATGCCACGTCCGACCGTGCCGTCGTGTTGGTCACCCACCGCTTGGATGAGATTCCACGAGGGTTCGATCATGTGGCCATCATGGGTAGGATGGGCGGTGGATCGGTCGAACACGGTGAGATTCGGCCCGTCGATGTTGATCCGAACATGGGAAGCGACCAGGTCGGACGAGCCGACCCTCAGCCGGGTACCATTATCTATGCCGGTGACCTTGCACATGGATTTACTTCCGAGCGGCTCAGTGCGTTGTTCGGCTTCAGGCTGAGGGTAATCCATCATGACGGGCGTTGGGACGCTCATGCCGAGTAGCGCCTCAGGCGGAGCATGGTGATGGAGCCGTCTTTCCGTGTTGGACTTCCGAAGGTTGGTTTCCGGCAATGCCGGTTTATGACCATGCCTTGAGACACCATTGAACCGTACGAACGGAAATCTGGACGAGGAAAACGGAGAAGCATGGTGAGGCATGGAGCGCTTGAGATCGGTGAAAAGGTGCAATTCACGGACCGAAAGGGCAATAAGATAACCTCACAATTGAAACGTGGAGGAACCACCCAGACATCGCACGGCATCATCCTGCATGACGAAGTGATCGGCATGACCGAAGGGGTTGTCGTCACCACTGTCCGTTCCAAGCGGGAGAACCTTTCCGAGCGTGATCGGTCCAAGCCTTGGAAGGCCACCAAGGCCATTGGCGGCTGGGATTTCGTGGTGATGCGTCCCCGTCTCGCGGATTATGTGCTCTCCATGCCTCGTGGGGCGCAGATCATGTATCCCAAGGACATCGCACAAGTGATCCAGCTCGGTGACATCCGCAGTGACATGCGCGTGCTGGAATCGGGCGCGGGTTCGGGTGCGATGAGCATAAACCTGCTCGACGCCGTGGGGGAACGTGGCTGCCTCACCACCATAGAGTTGCGTCCGGAATTCGCCAAGGTGGCACGGGCTAATGCCATCCTGTATTTCGGAGATCAGCCGCATTGGTGGGATCTACGTACCGGTGACTTCGATGCCGTCGCCGCGACGTTGCGCGAGCATTGGTTCGATCGCATCGTGCTTGATATGCTCGACCCCTGGAATCGACTCGAACAGGCTTGGCGTGTCATCGCACCGGGCGGTATCCTTACCGCCTATGTCACGACGACGACTCAGGTGTCACGCTTGTGCGAGGCGTTGCGCGCCGCAGGGTCTTGGAGCGAACCTGACGTGCAGGAGACTTTCGAGCGCAAATGGAAGGCGCAGGGGCTGGCGGTGAGACCGGATCATGAGATGATAGGCCATACCGGATTTCTTGTGGTTTCGCGTGCCATGGCCGAAGGTTTCGAAGCGTTGCGGCGGCGGGACCGCGCCACGAAGGACACCCGGACGGATGTTGATTCGATGAGCGAGGACGAACGTGCACAGCGTCTGGAGGACCTTGAACTGCGCGATATTTCGGATAGAAAGCTGAGGCACGTGCTGCGTGATCTTGGTGAGCAGGTCGGTGTCCTAGGCGTGGCAGAGGGTCGTGCAACGACGGAACGCTCTTCATGACCTTCCCTTATAACATGAATTTATAACGACACCTCAGCTGAGCCAATGCCTCATTGGCGCTCGTATTTGGTATTCTCAGAGCAGTGATCGGTCGGATTTTGGAGGATTCATGCCCACGTTAACATCAGTATCAGGTTTCCCTCGCATTGGCAGGGACCGGGAGCTCAAGAAGTCCATTGAAGCCTACTGGAAAGGCAAAACCGGTTTGGCTGAAGTGCGCGCCGTAGGTAAGGCCTTGCGCGCCGAGCATTGGAGGATTCAAAAAGACGCGGGCATCGACCTCATACCGAGCAACGACTTCAGCTACTACGACCAGATGCTCGACACGGCTATCCTGCTTGGCGCAGTGCCCCAACGTTACAAGCGGTTGGCGTTCGCTGACGACGAGGACACCCTTTTCGCCATGGGGCGCGGTTATCAGGGAGTCCAGGGTGATGTCACCGCATTGCCGATGAAGAAGTGGTTCACGACGAATTATCACTATCTGGTGCCCGAAATCTCCGCGGACACGCATATCCAGCTCAATTCGACGAAGCCTTTCGATGAGTTCAACGAGGCCAAGGCGTTGGGTATACTCACCAAACCTGTGCTTATCGGCCCCTATACTTTCCTTAAGTTGGCCCGTAATCCGCAGGCCGAGGAACTGGAGATCGACCGAGGCCTGATCAATGAGGTGGCTTCCGTCTACGCTGAGGTATTGGGCAGATTCTCCGAGCTTGGTGCCCAGTGGGTGCAGTTCGACGAGCCTTATCTGGCCCTTGACAAAGAGGACGGAGATGTCGAGCTTTTCAAGTCTTTGTACAGCATAGTCCTGCGGGCCCGTAATCGGTACTCCGAGGGGAGTGCCGCCGTGAAGGTGCTGCTCAACACTTATTTTGGCCATGTCGCTGACATTTACGAGACGTTGAAGCTGCTTGGATTTGACGGCATCGGGATGGACTTCGTCGAGGGGCGCGATGAGAACCTTGCTGCGCTGAAGGAGTACGGAGTCAGCGAAGATACTACGATTTTCGCCGGTGTCGTCAGCGGTCGCAACATTTGGCGCAATGATTACGCCGACAGCCTTGGCGTCATTGATGCCATACGTACCGTGACCGATCGTGTGGCAGTTGGCACGGCGTCGTCGCTTTTGCACGTGCCGTTCAGCACGCAAGGCGAAGACGGCTTGAATCCTACTGTGCTTCGTCACTTCGCCTTTGCCGTGGAGAAGCTTACCGAGGTCAAGGAGATTGCCTCTCTTGCTACCGCCACCGAGGAGGATCGCAGGGGATCGAGGGAGCTGGCGGCGAACCAGTCGCTGTTCGACGGTACTCGGGTGGTCGCCGACCGCCAGGTGACCGAGCGTCTGAACAAACTCACGGAGTCCGACTTCACCCGCAGCCCAGCCCGCGCCATCCGACGTGAGGCGCAGCACGAGGCACTTGGTCTTCCTCAACTGCCGACGACGACGATAGGTTCATTCCCGCAGACGGGTGAGGTGCGTTCCGTACGTGCAAAATTGCGTCGTGGCGAGATCTCGCAGGATGAATACGATCGTTTCATAGCCGGACAGATTGATGAGGTCATCGAACACCAGGAACAAATCGGCTTGGATGTTCTGGTTCATGGAGAGTTCGAACGCAATGACATGGTCGAATACTTCGGACAGCATCTGAACGGTTTCCTTTTCACCCGGAACGCGTGGGTGCAGTCATACGGTACCCGTTGCGTCAAGCCCCCGATCGTGTGGGGCGACGTATCGCGCGCCGAACCCATCACCGTACGTTGGAGCAAATATGCCCAAAGCCGTACCAAGCATGTGGTCAAAGGCATGCTGACCGGTCCGGTGACCATTCTCAACTGGTCTTGGCCGCGCGAGGACGTGAGCCATGAAGTACAGACCCGTCAGCTGGCCTTGGCCATCCGTGACGAGGTGCTCGACTTGGAAGCGGCCGGCATCAAGGTCATCCAGATCGACGAGGCGGCGTTGCGCGAGAAACTTCCGTTGCGTCGCACCGACTGGCATAAGAAGTACCTCGACTGGGCGGTGCCCGCCTTCCGTCTGGTGCACTCCGGAGTCAAGCCGACTACGCAGATACACACGCACATGTGCTACTCGGAATTCAATGACATCATCAAGGACATAGATGACATGGACGCGGATGTCATATCGTTCGAGGCATCCCGGGGCGATTTGGTGGTTCTGGACGCCATTCAGGAAGCGCGATTCGAGACGGAGGTCGGTCCGGGGGTCTACGACATCCATTCTCCCCGGATTCCAGGCACGCAGGAACTCGTCGAGCGAATCCATGCGATTTTGAGAAAGGCTGACCCAGACCGCGTGTGGATCAATCCGGATTGTGGATTGAAGACCCGAGGCAACGATGAAACCTGGCCAAGCTTGGAGCACATGGTGGAGGCGACCAGGCAGGTGCGTGGCGAATTGTCCAGCTCGTCGCAAGTCTGAGTGAAATGGAATGGGCCGCCTTCGAATGAAACGGGCGGCCGTTTGTGTTAAGGAAGTGTAGCGTGCATTCGCCGATTTTTTCGTTGGAGGTTTTCCCTCCGAACACCAGGACCTCGGTAAACACCATCTATGACACGATGGACGGTCTTAAGGAAGTGGAGCCTGATTTCGTTTCCGTCACATATGGGCATGGCGCGTTCAAGGATCGCACAAGAACCGCATGCATCGCCGCTACCATCCATAATGAGTATGGTTTCCCTGTCGTTGCGCATCTGACCGCGTTGTACAGCGATGAAGCCATAGTCGATCAGGCTTTGCAATATTTCCATGAAGCGAAGGTGGCCGGTGTTTTGGCTTTGCGGGGCGACCCCGTGGAAGGTAACGAACCTTGCGGGGTGTTTGAACATGCCAGCGATTTGGTGGCCTACATTCGCAGCAAAGAGCCGGGCATGCCGGTTTTCGGCGCCTGCTACCCCGAGGGGCATGTGGAATGCTCGTGTCTGGAGGAGGATATCGCGAACCTCAAGCGGAAGGTGGATGCCGGAGCCACCCATCTACTTTCCCAGCTGTTCTACAAGAACGACGACTTCTACCGTTTCCTTGACCTGGCGCGTGGTTCAGGGATAGAGGTTCCCATAGAGGCCGGCATTATGCCGGTGGTCAACGTGCGCAATGTGGAAACGATGAACCAGCGGAACAGCACTTCGATCGCACCGGCTTTACAACGCATGATCGACCGCTGGGGGAGCGACCCCAAGGCGTTGCGGCAGGCCGGTGTGGTGTATGCTTCGGAGCAGATCGCGGACTTGGTGGCCCATGGCGTGGATGGAGTGCATCTGTACACCATGAACCGGCCTTCGGTGGCCCGCAGCATTTGGCAGAACGTCGAGGGTCTGTTCGGGCGCGCCTGACCGCAATCGTTGCTGATGCCGTGTCCTGTTCGGTCGGAACTAGGCTGGAATTGTATAACAGGCGAAGAGTACATTGGAGGCATGGAAGAAAAGACGCATGCCTTGGGCAGCATGGCCCTGATACATGCCGGATTGCAGGATCTAGACGTGGCTCGGAGGTGTTTGGAATCCATTGAACGCTGCGGCGGCGTTCGTATCGAGTCGTTGTTGACGGCTCTTGAACGGGCGTGCGATCCCGACTCGGCGCTATTGGATTTTACCGACATCATACAGGAACAGACGAGTATCCGCACTCCCAAGGGGCAATCGTCGATTGTTCCCGCCGCCCTGGAGGTGATGGACGCCCCATCAGCCCCTGATCGTGGTGACGAAGAGGGGGATGAGGGTCGTACAGGGCATCAACCGTCACAGGCTGGAATCGTGCCTGGAGTCTTGGATGATGAGCGCGCCGTAGGCCGTGTGATTCGAGTGCTGGGTGCTTCGCAGGCCATGGGGCGGCTTATGCAGTCGCGACCGAAATTGGTGCTGGCAGCCGCATTCGACCCTTGCGGCAGCGTCGATTGGGATAGAGATGAACGTATTGGGCACATGGTGCACGCCGTAAAAGTCGCCGCTGCTGATGATGCGTCCAACGACGAAGGCATTTGCGCTGATTGTCGTGCCGATTCCTTCTTCGCCGTGCGTCCGGCCTCTGATCGGGGCGATCGATCGCGTCCCGGCGGTGACATCGAACACCAATCTGGTGTGGGCGGTCACGGCGGGCGCATGGCCCATGCCTCGCTGAATGAGGCGGTCTGCGCGCTGCGTCGCTCGTATTACGATCAGCTTGCAGCCATCATGGCGTTCGATCTTGAGGCCGACGATCCGGTGAGCATCCAACCCGAAGTAAGCGAAAGACTGTCCGATCTGGCAGACGCCACGTTGGAAGGTGCGCTCGCCATCGCCCGTTCTCAGGTAGACGGCAGTGAGGATTGCCGTTTCACCATCATGGCCATGGGCAAACTGGGAGCCAGAGAGCTCAACTATGTTTCCGATGTCGACGTGATGTACGTGGTGGAGCCGGCTGAAACCGCCCATGATACTTCGGAGCGGAAGGATTTTGTTCGGCAGCCGTCGTCTGTTGGAACGGTCGATGCCGCGGCATTGACCCGCATCGGCACTCAACTGGCCAAGTGTGTGCAGAGCGTCTGCCAAGGGGTCATTCCCGCGGTCACCGAGCCACCTCTGTGGCAGATCGACGCCAACCTGCGTCCGGAGGGCAAAGACGGGATACTGGTACGCACGGTCGATGGTTACCGCGGATATTATGAAAAATGGGCGAAGAACTGGGAATTCCAGGCGCTGCTCAAAGCTCGTCCAGCGGCGGGTGACAGGGAGGTCGGCGAGCATTTCCTCGCTATGAGTGAACCGATGGTGTGGCAGGCCTCCAAGCGTGACAATTTTGTGTACGACTGTCAAAAGATGCGGGTGCGCGTCGAAGACAACATCGAGCCCTCGTTGCGGGAAAGGGAAATTAAACTGGGCAAGGGCGGTCTGCGTGACATCGAGTTCAGCGTGCAGATGCTTCAGTTGGTTCACGGCAGGACTGATAAGGCGTTACGGCGGCGTTCCACACTCGGCGCCCTTGCCGCGTTGACGGACGGTGGTTACGTCTCGCGCAGGCAATCCCAGTGGCTTGGCCAGGACTATCGGTTCGAAAGGGTCATGGAACATCGCCAGCAGATGTGGCAGCTCAAACGCACCCACCTCTTCCCTGAAGTCAGAGTCGGGCAGGAGCGAAGTTTAAGGCATCAGGCCAGTGTGAAGGAGATAACGGGCAATCGCGAGTTGCGTCGTTTGGGAAGAGCGTTCGGTTTGCTGCCCGATCGGATGCTGCTCCGCTACCAGGAGGTACGGAGGGAAGTGCACCGGCTACATGCCGATATCTATTACCGGCCAATGCTTCCGATAAGCGCCCAACTGGATGATGATCAGGTCAATCTCGATGAAAAGGCGACCAAAGAACGTTTTGAATCCATAGGGTTTCAAGATCCTGACGCAGCTATGCGTCATGTTCGAGCATTGACGGATGGTGTTTCACGCGCGGCCAGGATCAACCGCATCCTGCTGCCTGCCGTGCTGGGATGGCTCGCCAATGGGCAGAATCCCGATATGGGGTTGCTTGGATGGCGCAAGCTAGAGGAGAATTTCGGTGACGGTAGCCCCTATTTGGGTTTCCTGCGGGATTCACCGCAAGCCGCTGAGAGGCTCTGCCATGTACTGTCCAACTCAAGGATGTTGTCCGAGGCCTTGTGCAGATCCGTGGAGTCGATCACTTGGCTTGGTGATGACGAAAAATTGAAAGCCACCAGTCGTGAGGCCTTGGAGGTGCGTTGTGGTGCGGCCATGGAACGATATCGCGATGCCCGCCACATAGAGGATTTCGCCACTTCGATTCGTGCGGTGCGCCGACGTGAGATCGAACGCATCGGTTTGAGTTGGATGAGTGGAGTTATGGGTAGCGACGCATGCCTTACTGCAATGACCGATGTATATGATGCGATGGTGGGGTCGGCGCTCAAATGGGCGGTGAACAAGTGGAACGCTCAATTGGGATTATCCGATTCGCCCGCTGATATCGCGGTCATCGCGATGGGCAGATACGGCGGTAGAGAAGTCAATTTCTCATCTGATGCGGATATCATCGTAATCTATCGGCCCAGGGAAGCCGATGACGTTGCATCATCGAGGATCGGCGGTGGGAGCGATGGACGCGTTATCTCCGCCTCGCGTGATGCATCGACGCCAGCTAGTGGTCGCATGTCCCAGGAGAAGGATGGCGGCGTCGGCCATGCAGGTAGGCAAGCCGTTGAACCTTCCGCCTTCGTGAATTCCGTGGTCACCGACATGCGTATGGTTCTTGAAGGTCCCATCAGCCGTGAGCGGGGCGTCGAATTGGATTTCGGATTACGGCCGGAGGGAAAGAACGGACCGATTGTCCGATCCTATGACTCATGCAAGGCGTACTACACGTCCTGGTACAGCACCTGGGAACGTCAGGCGCTGCTCCGTGCAAGATTCTGCGCCGGAGACGAAGCCTTGGCTGACGATTTCCTTCACGAGCTCGCCGATCCCCTGCGATACCCGGCGCGTCCTTTGAGCGATGACGAGCTGGGGGAGATCCGCAGACTCAAGGCGCGGATGGAGGCCGAGCGTCTGCCTCGTGCAGTCAGCCGCTCCAGCCATCTCAAGCTCGGGTCCGGTGGCCTGAGCGATGTCGAGTGGACCGTGCAATTGTTGCAATTGCAGCATGCCGGAACCGACAGGCGTCTGCGCACCACCTCCACTCTCCCTGCTCTGCGCGAATTGGAGGCCAGCGCCGTCATATCGCATGATGACGCTGAAACCTTAAGCGTCGCCTGGCGCTTGTGCACGGACGCCCGCAACGGCAATTACCTTTTCAGTGGGCGTGCGGCCCAGGCGGATGTCATTCCTTCCGATTATGGCGTGTTGGGCGCGGTGGCTACGTTTCTGGGCTACGACGCGCACAGGGGGCAGTATTTCGAAAATGACCTGCGCGCCGTGATGCGACGCTGTCGTGCGGTGATGCAAAGGCTGTTTTACGGTCAATGAAACAGCCGACGGCAGGGTCATCAGTGGTTGGATATGCTGGTTGTGTTCTCGAAGTAAGTTCTTCTCCACCCATGTGACTGCTTGAGGTATGCCTTGAGATATTGTATGGTGGCCCGATCTAGAAAGCAAAGATCCGATGCGTGGTGCTACTTCGCGGACTGATATGCTGAGGCTACATATCGTAAGGTGTCGGCCCCGCTGGAAAGTCTTTGCAAGATCGCGAACATCTTTCTAATCATGGTGGTTGCTCTAAGCTCCGTCGTACTGCTCCTGCGTTCGGTACGGTCCATGCGTTTCAGGCGATATGAAACCGGCGTATTACGTGCCATCGACATGAGGAAGGCGCAGGTCGCTCTCGACATGGTCATCGAAGTGATCGTCATGGTGGGTTTCTGCCTGGCGATAGGGCTTGGCGTCGGGGTCGTCGAGGCCGTCGTGACCGAGCCTGTGGCCGATTCGGTACTATCCGGGGAAGGTCTCCTCATACGAGGTCAAGGAGAAAGAGAAACAGAACAGACCAGGAGATGATGGCATGGTCGTCATCGGTTCGAACGGGTCAGTGCAAGCGGAACGTGCAGACACCAAAGATGGAAGTGCGCCTGAGTGCGCCCGTGGCGGGTCAGATGGCTGGGGTGTGCGGATAATCGATCTGCTGCCAAGCGTGGTGGTCTGGCTGCCATCAACCGATGGGAGCCGTGAAGAATTCTGTCGGAAAGGAACTGAGGTAATACGATGGGCATTCTGGTTTAAGACAAGTTGTCATTGCGTTACGATGGCAGCGTCAATCAAGTTCTTAGGAAGGTTACGGCTTCGTTCGACAAGGGTGATCTGATTTCCATCAAGGGTCGTCCGACTCGGGCAAAACGATTTTGCTCTCCCTGGTTTCGGGGTTGGATAAGGCCACCGATGGCCGTGTTCTGTACTGTGGCAAGGATGCCAGTCAAGTTGGATCGCGACGATTACTGTGCGCGGAATGCGGGCTTGGCGTTCCAAGGATATAATTTGCTGAACAATATGATCACATTGGAGAACGTCATGCTTTCCACGCGGGCCGCGGGGTAAAAAGCCGCGAAAAGAGGGGTGTCTTGGCACTTCTGACTCGGCCGGAAATCGATGAGTTCGAGGCCAACCACAAGGTGCCCAGGATGTCGGGAGAGGAGTAGCGGCGCATCGATATTGCAAGAGCTCTGGCGCATGATCCTGATGTCATTATAGCCGACGAACCCACGGGCAATCTGGATAGGGAATCCGAATGCAACATCATGTCCATTCTGCGGGGCATTGGCACATGAGCAGGGTAAGTGTGTGCTGGTCGTCACCCACTCAAGCGGGGTTGGGCGTATGGTCGATCGGTGCTGGGCTCTCCGATTCAGGAAACTGGAGCAAAGGAACGGAGTGTGTGGGGGGAAGGGGTGATGCGACCACGGACTTTTCCCGACATGATGTGTTGGTCCACTCGTTCAGTCTTCGTGCTCCGCCGTTCGTTCTCCAGGCAGCTTGGAGGAGATGCAGCAGAACCAAGGCAGCGCCACGACGATGAGCCCTATGGCACACGCGGAGAGCAGGGGGATGAACTCTCTCCCATCGAGGACGAACGAAGCGAACAGCGGACCGAGGATGTAGCCCATGGATTGGGCGGTGTTAAGCAGCCCGAACATACGTCCGCTGTATCTCGGACCTGCAAGTCTGGCCGCCACGACCGGCTGGGAGATGCCCAGCATGACCTCTCCGAGACCGAAGACGATGATGCCGAAGGAGGCTATGGATAGGACCACGGGCGTGGAATCGAATGCAAGAGCCAGGTCGATCAGAACCCAGGCGAGGGCCCAGAAGATGGGGACCGTCCTGAGCATGACCACGTGATTGCCGTCTTTGAGGCGCGGCAGGAGAATGACGTTCATGATGACGACCGCGAAGGTATTGACCACGTCCACCACCGAGAGCGACCAGCGTGGTATCTGGGGGTCGGAGATGAGGGTGGTCACCAGGCCTGAGTCGAACTGTGAGTAGCCGAAGATGTCCATGAAAAGCGTACCTATGGCGAGGAGCGTCATGGTCAGGACCACCTTGCGCATGAAGGACGAGTTGGTTGCCGTGTCCGGGGAGAACGAGCTTTTCACCTGAGGGACCTGTATTTCCTGGACCTGAGCCATATTTTGCCTCGTCAGTCTGCGCAGGTGGTAGTGCCGCTCCAGGAGCAGGAGTGCGAGGCTCACGAAAGCAAAGCCAATGCCTCTTGCGGCGAACCCCGCGCGGTAGAACAAGTCAGAGCCGGCTGCTGCAATCAGTCCACCGACGGCGGCACCCAAACCGATGCCCAGATTGAGTTCGGCCTGGTTGATGCCATACACGATGCTGTGCTGCTTCTCGTCGGTGATCAAGGTGAGTATGCTCGTCCAGGCGGTCATCATGGACATGCCCAGTCCTGACACGAATGCGGCGCCCAGGGCCATGGGGAAGGAGGTTGACACGGCGAAGATGATGGGGCCGACGATGCTGAACGCCAAGGCGATATGCATGGCGATCCAGGGTGAGCGCTTATCGGAGAGCCAGCCGATGATCGGGTTGCCAATAAGCGATGCGATGGAACTGACGGTCACGGTCAACGTCGCCTCGCTCATGCTGGCACCCAATGAGTGCGTGGTGAACAGGAGCTCGATGGGCATGACCAGTCCCGTCCCGAAACTGCATATGAGGTCGACGATGAGCATCGCTCGCAGATAGTTCGGCAGGCTCATGAATTCCCTTAACCAGCGCAAGCGGGTCTCCCTCCCGGATTGAAATGTGTGTTCCTGAGGATTATAGCCGAAGGGCGTGCCGTCCCATCGGCTTGGGGCGCAATTATGCATGGACAATCCGATGTGCTTGGTCGGGTTTCGGCCGGTCTGGTTTCGTGCAAGGTCACTGCATCGATCCATGTGTTCTTCTGTCGGGAACGGTCGCTATTGTGGTACAGGTCACGCAAGGTGACCACCTTAATGGAAGGTGGGCCGTTGTCAGTAACACAGAACGTATTCTCATCGCAATCGCGAGATGATGATTCCAAAGGCCGCGAATCTCGGACATCGATGGCCGGCCGCAGTCTGGTGACGTTGGACGACATCTCCACGGGTCAGATTCTGGAGTTGATACACAAGGCACGATACATCGAATCCAATCGGGAAAAAGTGGCGGGCACATGCAATGGCAGGGTGCTTGCCACTTTGTTTTATGAGCCGAGCACGCGAACCAGGCTCAGCTTCGAGACTGCCATGCTGCGCCTGGGAGGTCATGTGGTTGGTTTCCCCAGCGCTAAACTGTCATCGGCCACCAAAGGCGAAACCGTGTACGATACACTGAAGGTAGTCTCGAACTACGCGGATGTGGTCGCCATACGCCACCCCAAGGAAGGTGCCGTACTGGTGGCGGCGGACGCCGCGGATGTGCCGGTCATCAACGCCGGTGACGGCGGTCATATGCATCCCACGCAGACCTTGGCGGATTTGGCCACCCTTGACTCAAGGCTCGGACGATTCACGGATATTACCATAGGGTTGTGCGGCGATCTCAGGTTCGGCCGTACGGTGCACTCGCTGATCGAGACCCTGTGCCGCTTCGGCGGGGTCCGGTTCGTGCTGATTAGCCCGGAAGAGCTCAGAACGCCCCGCTATGTACGGGACGTCATCGACGCCAGCGCCACATGTTCGTATGTTGAGACAGGCAGCCTTACGGACGTCATCGGGGACCTGGACGCACTGTACATGACCCGCGTCCAGCAGGAGCGCTTCGAGAACGAGTCCGATTATCTGCGGCTGCGTGACACCTACGTGCTGGATACGGAGAAGATGACCCTGGCCAAACCGAACATGCCTGTGCTGCACCCCCTGCCCAGGGTCAATGAGATCGCCAGAGACGTGGACAAGGATCCTCGTGCCGCCTATTTCGAGCAGACGAGACAGGGCATGCTCATGCGCATGGCTCTGGAGAGTTCCGTGCTCGGTGATGAGCTTGCAGGCTACGATCCACTTGGTGGAGTCGATCTGACGGTACACGACGATGGTGCGCAAAACGGTCAGGACGAGGGGTCCTTTGCGCGGTTGGCACGCTCCTCAATACTCATCGATGGGGTCTGTCCCAATCCGCATTGCATTACCACGTCCGAAAACGGGCTTGAACAGCGCTGTTATCGAATCGTCACGGGTGACGACGTCCGGACCGGTGCGGCTGGGCGGCGTTGCGTCTATTGCGATGCGGAGCTGGACTGAGAGGCTGCTGCCCGATGGGTCAATGGCGTGGCCGCAGGCGGTTTGGGGGCAGATTTCCAGGCAAAGAGAACATGTAGGGAGGCGAAGGATGCTGACGTTGCGCGATGTTCGTGTGTGGGACACCGACGAGGTGATCGATGTGGTCGTTGATGCACCGGAAGCTGGTCGGACGCTCATCGAGGCGGATTCCGTCATCGAAGGCGATGTGGACGCCTCGGGACTGACGCTTGCACCGGGATTGGCCGACCCGCACGTCCATTTCCGGGATTTGGAACAATGTGACAAGGAGACGATGCTTACCGGTTCCCAGGCTGCGGCCGCCGGCGGCTACACGGATGTACTTGTCATGCCGAACACCCGGCCGAAAGCCGATGCCCGAAGGCTAAGACCGGACGAGTCCTGTGCGCTGGGTGACGAGAGGTGTGCGCGTGAAGGCTCGGCGGCGGACGAGCACGAGGGCGTTCAAACCAATGCCGCCGATTCCGCGGAGAAGGGGGAGGGGCGGCAGTCGGACGCCTTATCCCGACCGTGGAACGACCTCGAGGTCACGAGCGTGCTCGATTACCTCGACCGCTACGAGTCTTTGCGCGGAGTGCGTTTGCCAGTGGACTATGCGCTGTCAATCTGTGCTTCGTCAGGTATGGGCCCGCATGCGGTGAGCGCCCACGAGATTGCTGGTTTCGCCTCGTTACGCCACCGTCTGGCGGCAATCACCGATGATGGTGCCGCGATTGCTCCGCAGATGCTGGATGATGTGCTGTCCACGGCGAAGCATGTCGGGTTGCCCGTGCTGGAGCACTGTGAACATCATGACTCGGGCGTCATGAACGAGGGCACGGTGAACAGGGAGCTTGGCGTCGAAGGCATACCAGCGTCAACCGAGCTCGACATCGTGGAGCGCGACATCGAGGCGGTGCGCCACAACCTGGTGCATCTGCACTTCCAACATGTGAGCACTGCTGGGGCTTTCGAGGCAGTGCGCAGAGCCAAGGCGGAAGGCCTGCCAGTCACATGCGAAACCGCACCGCATTACTTGGCATTGTGCGATGAAGACGTACGTCGTTATGGTGCCATGGCCAAGATGAACCCACCGCTGCGCTCGCAGGCGGACATGGAGGCCGCTGTGCGGGCGGTCGCCGATGGAACCGTGGACATGATTGCCACTGATCATGCACCGCATACTGCGGCGCAGAAAGCGGCCGGATTGATTGATGCTCCCAACGGCATCGTCGGGCTAGAAACCGCTTATGGGGTATGTCATAAGGTTCTTGTTGACGCCGGGGTCATCACCGAGCGCAGGCTTGTCGAGCTTATGTCCGTGGCGCCCATGAGGCTCATGGGTGGCCATGAATGTGATATCGACGAACTGCTGGGCCGAACCACAGGCGTTCCGACCTGCAAGCGGACGCTTGATTTGCGCATCGCACGTCGCCGGCAGCGAGCCAACCTCACGGTGATCGACACCAATGCCGAGTGGACCGTTGATGCCGGAAGCTTCCATTCGAAGGCGCGTAATACGCCGTTCGGGGGCTGGAGACTGACAGGACGGCCGCTGGCCACGATTCTGGATGGCAAACTGTGCATGAGCAGACTGCCCGTCGCACGAATTCGAAGTGGAACCGTCGAGGTGAGGTGAGGGATGTTTTTAGCGCGACTCGGGTTGAGAGTCCATTCGAAGCGACCCCGGTTACTCATAATGACGGAATGCAGCCGAACGTGCGTAGCCTGCAAGCGGCGTGGCATGATATGGGCGGATAACCCGCTCGAAAAAGACCTGTACGGACATCATCGAAAGGAGCATCGTGGACAAACTCATTGAAGCCATCGAAGCCAAAGACAATCCCAGCGTCGTCGGGCTCGATCCCACCGAGGCGTTGATTCCGGCGCAGGTACTCGAGTCCTTAAACGGGCAGGCCGGCGAGGATGGCGATAACGTCGCGGTCGATCGGCAGTCAATCGCAGGAGAGGATGTTTCTTCACAGGCAAGCTCTTATCCGGCAGGTCAAGTGGCTGCCGCGTTCTATGATTTCAACCGCGCCGTCATCGATGCCGTCAAGGATATCGTTCCGGCCGTCAAGCCTCAGATTGCCATGTATGAGGCATACGGTGCCTTGGGAATCGACGCCTACAGACTGACTTGCGAGTATGCGCACAGTCAGGGGCTGTACGTGTTGGGTGATATCAAACGCGGTGACATCGGCTCCACAGCCGCTGCGTATGCGAAGCACCTGACGGGTGTCGGCGGTCGAAACGAAGAGCGCAATGGCCAGCCATGGACCGAGGATGCAATCACCGTGAACCCTTATTTCGGGACCGACGGCATCACGCCGTTCATGGACGCTGCAGCGGGGAATGGCAAGGACGTCTTCGCCCTGGTGCGTACCTCGAATCCTTCCAGCAGGGAGATACAGGAGCTGCGGTTGGAGGGCGGCGGGTGTCTGTATGAGCATGTGGCGGATCTAGTCGAGGATTGGGGCCGTGCGAGCAGAGGCGACCATGGCTATTCGCGTTTGGGCGCAGTGGTGGGTGCCACTCATCCACGTCAGGGTCTCGAGCTACGCAGGAGGATGGCACACACCTTCTTCCTGGTTCCTGGATATGGGGTGCAGGGCGGAACCGCGAACGATGTCGCCGGCATGTTCGACGACAATAGGTCGGGCGCCATCGTCAATTCCTCCCGCGGGATCATCGGCGCCTGGCAGAAGTCCGGGGAATACAGTCCGGACATGGACGCTCAGGAGGCGATCGATCTCGTGGCGAAGACAGCCCGTGCCGCAGTCATCGCCATGCGCGACGATCTGGCACAGGCTTTGAGGAGCCGATGATGCCGCATTCAATCCGGACCAGCATCGTGCCTTCCTGCCCGGTTCATCCTTCAACGCCGTGTCGGACAACCCCATTCGGCGGCGATTGGGATAATGCCTACAGTGACGATTTCGCGAATGCCGTTTCCCGACGCTTCCTTTGGTCCAGATCGCGGCGGGAGGCCCAAGTTCTATCCTCAGGACAAAAACGTGCCAGCCATATCATCAAACCGAGCCGACAAGGAGAGTAATGACTGCAACATCATTCATGTCAACGCGCCCTGGTGCTTCATCGCGCCAAGTGCTTGGCGGTTCCGTCAGGGCCGCCGACCAAGTGGTGGCCGAGGCTGCCGCCGCAGGCCGGATTCCAGGCCGTCGAACGACCCGTGTCGTCAGTCAGGAACTCCTGAATGACCATCAGGGGATATACCGCCTCGTGCTCAGCGACTCCTACACCGCGGCACACGCAGAACCGGCTCAGTTCGTGAATCTGTACCCGGCGAACAGTCAGATGCTGTTGCCAAGGCCTTTCGGTGTCGCCGGCGTCCACGGTCAGGATGTGGAGCTCATCTATCAGATCGTCGGTGCAGGCACCGAAGAATTCAGCCACCTGGTGTCGGGTGATTCCATCGATATGATGGGGCCACTGGGCACGCCGTTCGATGTGAGCGGACGGGCCGATTATGTCCTTGTGGGAGGAGGGCTCGGCATACCGCCGTTGTTGTACACCGCTCAGCTTTTGGCTGAGCGTGACGATGTCCAGGTGACCACGGCGTTTGGTTATCGTGACGGTCATTTCGCACAGGAGACGGCTGCACGGTACGTTCCTCCCGAAAGGATGCATGCCATCAGTGATGCCCAGGGTAATGTGGTGGATCTGCTCAACGACATCGAAGATGGGCTAGGGGATGCCGATTTACCTCCAGTCATTCTTTCATGCGGGCCAATGCCGATGATGCGTGCGGTGGCGAAGTGGGCCGCCCGGCGTGGCATGGCTTGCCAATTGAGTCTCGAGGCCCGGATGGGCTGTGGCTATGGCGCGTGTGTGGCGTGCGTGGTCGATACGCCACAGGGGCGTTTGAAGGTATGCAAGGATGGTCCGGTGTTCACTTCCGAGCGTCTTGGCTGGAACGTGTGATCGGCCTGTTGCTATGTGGACCGCAATGGGTGAGCGAGGGGTTTTCGTTTTGCCTGTCTCTCATCGGAACCTTCGCACTGGATTGGCAGGTACGGCATGACGATTTGGTGGCGTGGTGGGCTTGTCTGATCGGATGGGGTGTTCAAGGCAAGGATGACGCAGTACGTACTGCAGTGCACGGATGGGGAAAGCCGTCAAGATTCGAATGGAGAAAACAAAAATGACGCGAAGCAAGGAGCATACGTCGATGAACGAGTTGGACTTGCACAAATGGCGGTATCAAACGGTCGTCGCCGGCGTGCGGTGGAAGAATCCGGTTGGTACCGCCTCCGGCACGTTTCAGTTGGATGCCTGCGGCGACTACTATGATGTCAGCGGTCTTGGCGCGATTTGTACGAAAGGGGTCTCGCCTGTGCCGTGGGAAGGGAATCCCGGCCCACGCACTGCGGAGAGTCCGGCCGGTATGGTCAATGCGGTAGGACTTCAAAATCCAGGAGTGGACCACTATCTGGTGGACGAGCTCCCTAGGCTCAAGAGACTCGGGGCGATGGTGATCACCAACGTTGCCGGCCACAGCGATGACGACTATGCACAAGTGGTCGGAAAACTGGCAGACAGCGATGCTGATATGCTCGAAATCAACGTGAGTTGTCCGAACGTGAGCCACGGCGGCATGAGCGTGGGCACCGACCCCGTGGCGCTTGGTCGGTTGATTGCGCGGCTGCGCAAGCTAACCGACAAGCCGATGATCGTCAAACTCACGCCGAACGTGACGGATATCGTGGCTCCAGCACGTGCCGCCGTGGAGTCCGGAGCCGATGCGTTGAGCCTGATCAATACGCTGGTCGGGATGCGTATCGACATCGTGACGGGCGAGCCCATCATTGCCAATACCACGGGCGGTGTCTCGGGGCCGGCGATTCTTCCCATTGCATTGGGTTTCGTATGGCGCGTGAGGCAGGCGTTGCCGCAGGTTCCGATCATCGGCATCGGTGGCATTGATTCGGGAGAGAAGGCTCTGGAGTATCTGTATGCAGGTGCCAATGCCGTTGAAGTCGGTGCCGCGGCACTCAGCGATCCCACGGCGCCGATGCGGGTGGCCTGCGAACTTGATGAACTTCTGGAGACTCGCCCGGAGTTGGCTCGATGCCTGGCAGAAGGAAGGACATGGCGGTGACCGGTCTAGTGCCATGGTCTGTCTGTCGCGGGAGGTTCACAGCTGTTGGGGTCGCCTGGCTGTTCTGCGATGGTTGAGGGTCGCGCAGGATGGCTTCATGGAAGAGGCGGCGATAACTGATGGTTCGGCCGCTTCGGTGATTCCAAGCGTCCCTCATGGATAGAGGCCTGGCGGATGGTAGGTGCGGTGCCGCTGAACGACGGGAGAAGAACGACCGGGTATGCCGGGGTTCGGCGTATCATGTAAACCACTCGCTCGATGAAGCATAGGAGAACAACAATGACATCAGACAATCCACAGGATACGGCCGCTGGCGATTCACCACGGCATGCGGCATCGGCAAGGGGTGCTTCTGCACGCGGGGCACTGCGCAACCCCCCATCGCAAACCCCTCTGGGTCAGCGTTTCACGGAGTTCATGCTCCAGTCCAATGCGTTGAAATTCGGAGATTTCACTTTGAAATCCGGTAGGCGCTCGCCCTATTTCATCAATGCAGGAGCGTTCGATGACGGACGCAAGATCGCCACGCTCGGTGCTTTCTATGCCGAGAAGATTTCGCAGAGCATCACCGAGGGGAAGCTTCCCTCGCGCATCGACACCGTCTTCGGACCGGCGTACAAGGGGATACCGCTTGCGGTGTCCACCTCGATTGCATTGGCCAGCATGCAGGGCATGAACGTCGGATACACCTTTGACCGCAAGGAACCTAAAGATCATGGCGATGGCGGCATCATGGTCGGTTCGCCGCTGAAGGACGGCATGAAGGTGCTTCTTGTCGATGACGTCATGACCGCTGGAACGGCGGTGCGTGAGGTGGTGCCCAAGATCAAGGCGGAAGCCGATGTTCAGATCGTGGGGCTCGTGCTCAGTGTCGACCGCATGGAGAAGACCAAGGATTGCGACCTGTCCGCGGTCGACGCAGTCGAGCGGGAATTCGGGTTCCCTGTCATATCCATTGCGAACGTACGCGAGATCTTCGATTCCGCCAAGCGGATGGTCACCCTTGACGGATCGCGTCTGCTTACGGACGACGTCGTTTCGGCCGCGGATGAATACCTGGCGAAATACGGTGCGTGATCCGTCATGTGCAGGGGCGCTCGGCTGGTCGGCTTCTTGCGGATGGATCTCCGTTTTCGGTTCAAGTGTCGTACTATTCCCTTGTTTCATGGCCGTGCGCTTCATGTTGTGAGATGTCGTTGAAGGAGCGCCTGTCCGGCGTGCTGCCTGTGTCCAGCTTATACCGCGTCCGATGTAATCGTCGGACCGGCTGTACATCGGTGTGAATCTGATCCGGGAATGCCTCCTGCGCCATCGTTCTGATTTCATTTTGACTTGAAGTACTTTAAGTCCATAGACTGATGAACCATATCACGATGGCGGAAAGAGGTAAAGGCGTGGCACACTATGAAAACCAGTATTTCGAAGGTGAACGGCCGTTGTTTGGGGAACATGGGGCTTCATTGAGGGGCGTGACGTTTGGAGAAGGCGAATCACCGCTCAAAGAGGGGCGCGATCTGGATCTCGATCGCGTTGTTTTCAAATGGAAATACCCCCTGTGGTACTGCAGGCATGTAACCGCTGCGAATGTGATGTTCGAGGAAATGTCTCGTTCGGGAATCTGGTATACCGATGACGTCACCGTCAGCGACAGCACCATTCAGGCGCCTAAGCAGTTTCGGCGCTGTCACGGGGTGAGACTCAAGAACGTCCATTTTTCCGATGCCGAGGAGACGTTGTGGACCTGCAGCAACGTGGATATCGAAAACGTCACCGTGCACGGCGATTACTTCGGAAAGGATTGCATCGGAGTCAAGGTCAGCCATATGGATCTCATAGGCAACTATGTCTTTGACGGAGGCCGTGACATTGAGGTGAGCGACTCCAAACTCATGAGCAAAGATGCCTTCTGGAATTGCGAAAACGTGACGTTGAGGAACTGCTTCATCGACGGCGAGTACCTTGCTTGGAACACCAGGAACCTCATATTGGAGAATTGCGTGATCGAGAGCGATCAGGGCTTGTGCTACGTCGAAGGCTTGACCATGCGCAACTGCACGCTCATCCATACGGACCTTGCTTTCGAGTACTGTTCGGACATCGATGCGCAGGTCAGTTCGAACGTGGAAAGCATCAAGAATCCCATAAACGGGGTAATTCGTGTGGAAGGGGTCGATGAGCTTATCATGGACGAGACGAAGATCGATCCAAGCAAGACTAAGATACGCATCGGAGCGGATAATGGTGCCCGTCCGGAGAACGTTTCTCCTCGCGGGCGGGCTGGTCAATCAGGGAAGGCGGCCATGGTCAATGACGGAATATGATTTCAGATCGGCACCGGACAGACGCGGCACCGACTCGGTCAAATGGGATGTGCGTGACGGCGAGCTGCCGATGTGGATAGCGGACATGGACTTCAGGACCGCCCCCGAAATCGTGGATGCAATGCGGCGCAAGGTGGATTTTGGCATATTTGGCTACGAGGAGCCACATGACGATTACTTCGTCTCGGTGGCGAACTGGTACGAAGCGGTCCATCATGTCCATGCTGATACCGGATGGATGGTGCTGTGCACGGGGGTGGTGCCCGCCATCTCCTCGATCGTGCGGCGGGTGAGTCATGTAGGCGACAACGTGTTGGTGCAGCAGCCGGTGTATAACATATTCACCAATTCAATAGTCAACAACGGCCGTCACCTTGTTTCCAGCGACCTGGTTTATGACGATGCGGACATGGCTTACGAGGTTGATTGGGACGACCTCGGGCGTAAGCTTGCTGACCCGCTGACCACGCTCATGATTCTGTGCAATCCTCATAACCCGACGGGCCGCGTGTGGACGCGGTCCGAACTGATGCGCATCGCGACGATGTGCGTGGAGAATCATGTGGTGCTTCTCAGCGACGAGATTCATGGCGACTTGGTGCTGGACGGTCCTGATTACACTCCAGTGTTCACCCTACCGCAACCATTGAGAGACAATTCGATAACGCTGGTCTCACCAAGCAAGACGTTCAACCTTGCGGCGTTGCACGTGGCCACGGTCATCGCCCCCGAGACCAATCTTCGCGAAAGTGTCTCCCGAGGACTTAACAGCGAGGAATTGGCGGAGCCGAACCTGCTTGCCATCCCAGGTACCATAGCCGCGTATACCAAGGGTCAGGCGTGGCTTACCGGTCTAAAACACCAGCTGAGGAGCAATCGGTCGGTCGTAGGGGATTTCCTGGGGAGTCACCCGCTGGGGGTGCGCTTGGTTCCCGGGAGGGCCACCTATCTGCTGTGGCTCGACTGTTCCGCGATAACTCGGGACAGCACGGCGCTGGCCGAGGACATCCGTGCCAGGACCGGTCTGTATCTGTCCTCGGGAGCCATGTATGGGGGCAATGGGTCGCTGTTCCTGCGTATGAACATCGCTTGCCCTCCATCGAGGATTGAGGATGGTCTGCAGCGGCTTGCGATGGCGTTGTAGGGCCGATGAAAGGTGTGTCATGAGAATTGGAGGACGCAGCGGTTTGCGGAGCGTTCGCCGGGCTGGGAACATACTCAGGTCGGTGAGGTTCACGTACGGCATGAGCGTAAGCATGCTTATCAATGAAAACAACGTTTTTGATTTTTTACCCTGATTTCGCGAGATCAAGGGTAAACAGGGCCTTGATAGGCCGTCTTGACGACGATGTTGAGGTGCGGGACATGTATCAGTCAGTCGTATCTGCGATTCATCATCGATGTGGAAGCGGAAAGCCGCATCCTCGGAGCTGCCGACCGGGTCGTGATCCAATTCCCGGTGTATTGGTACAGTTTTCTGGCATTGCTCAAGCAATGGGAGGATGACATCATGCACATCGGCCAGTGGTCGGGCAAGGAAATGCTTGTGGCCGCGTCATTCGGTGCGAACAACTACGGCAGGGGCCAGTCGGTGAAGTATACCGCCAACGAATTGCTGAGTCCTTTCCAGGCGACGGGGCGGCTGACCGGAATGAAGTATCTTAAGCCTTTCACAGTCACGGGGCTTCGAGCATTACCGATGACGACCTTGATGGCCAGGCTCGGGAATATCGCAGGTACATCGTAGATCCCGATGTGCCTGTGTTGGGTGATTTTGAGTGAAGGACGAAGCGGTGGGGTGGCTCCTCCATCGAGCTGCCGCGCCTGAAACAGGAGGTCATCATGGAATACGCAAAGTTGGGGAATTCGGGCATCACGGTCTCGAAAATGGCTGTCGGGTGCATGAGTTTCGGTGAGCCCGGGAGCATGCACGATTGGACGCTGGCTTATTCCGAAACGAAACGGACGGTGAGTCATGCCCTTGATCTGGGCATCAATTTCTTCGACACGGCCAACGGTTATTCGAAGGGAACGAGTGAGGAATATATCGGACGCGCTTTCAAGGAATTGGGCGTCCCCCGAGAGAAGGTAGTCATCGCCTCCAAAGTCTATTTCAATCCCGGAAGGCTTTCAAGCCAGGCGATTCATCGGGAGATCGAGGGCACTCTCAAGCGGCTTGGAACGGACTATCTGGATCTGTACATCATCCACCGTTTCGATTATGACCATCCCATTGAGGAGACGATGGAGGCCTTGAACGATTTGGTGAAACAAGGGAAGGTGCGCGCATTGGGCGCCTCGGCGATGTACGGCTACCAGTTCCAGGACATGCAGCAGGTGGCGAAGGACAACGGTTGGGCGCGGTTCGAAGCCATGGAGAACCATTACAATCTGCTGTACCGTGAGGACGAACGTGAGTTGATCCCCATATGCAAGGAACAGAATGTTGCGTTGATGCCATACAGTTCATTGGCCGGCGGCCATCTCAGCCATCTAGGCTGGCGGACCAACACGCTACGCAGTGAGACGGACCGTGTTCTCAAAGGCAAGTATGACAAGATGGAAGAGTATGACTTGCGTATCGTCGAGCGTGTCAATGATGTGGCGCAGGCTCATGGTGTCTCGATGACCGAGGTGGCGCTTGCTTGGCAATGGGCCAAGGGCGTGACAGCTCCCATCATCGGGGCCACGAAGGCAAGCCACTTCGACAGTGCAGCTGCGGCGAAGGATCTCACGCTTACTCCCGAGGACATTGATTTACTGGAGGAGTGCTATGTGCCGCATGAGATCGTGGGAGCTCTCGACCACAACCCTCCCGAGGGTACGATTCTGGTTGATGAGAAGAAGTGACAGGCAGTGACCGGCAGTGACCGGTGGACGGGTTTTCTCCAGCGGACTGCGGCCCATTCAAGCCCGAGTTCACAGAGGGCGCACGGGAGCGTGACGTTGTCTATTCCTGGCGGAATCTAACTGCAGTTGCCTGTTCGATTGATGTTTCGATGTGGATGGTTCGAATATTTGATGGCAAGTCACCATCGGTGTTGAGTACAAGCGGCGGTGGAGGTTTTCTCTTGTTCGCCGCCGCTTGAATTGGTCCATGCATCAGGTTCGGGCAATGACCATTCGCCCTCACTTGCCGCTGTACACCGGGAAATGGCTGAACTCTCCGTAATCCTTAATGGGTTGCACGGCCTTCAGACTCTCCATGTCCTCCTCGGAGATTTCGAAGTCCACGTCGGCGTTGCTGCGCATGTGCTCCGGATTTCCCGTCTTGGGCAAGGCCACGGTCCCTAGCTGCAGATCATAGCGAATGCACAGCTGTGGTACGCTCACCCCGTATTTCTCCGCCATCTGTGCCATTTGTGGGCTTTTCAGCAGGACTCCATGAGCCACGGGGGAGTACCCTTCCACGAGGATGCCCTGTTTCTTGCAATAGTCCATCAAATCAGAAGGCGTGTTGGAGACGTGCACGAGGAGCTGATTGACCACGGGTTTCACCGTGCACGAGGAAAGGATGTTCTCGATGTCGCTCTTCTTGAAATTGGAGACCCCTATGGCGCGGATTCGTCCGGACGTGTAGAATTCCTCCAAAGCCCGCCATGCCTCCCGGTTGCCCTGGGAATAGTCCCCGCCGCGGAAGTCGTCCCACGGTTGAGGTGCATGGATGATCATCATGTCGATGTAGCCGATGTCGAGCTTGTCGAGGGATTCCTGAATCGCCTTCCTGGCGCTCTCGTAGCTTTTCGCTTCGGCTGCGAGCTTCGTGGTCACGAAGATGTTCTTGCGCTCGATGCCGCAGGTACGCACGCCCTCTCCGACGCCGCATTCATTGTCATAGGCCTCAGCCGTGTCGATGAGTCTGTAGCCGATGGACACGGCGTCACGCACCGCTTGGGCTGCCTTGTCATCATCGATGAACCATGTGCCCAGACCAAGTTTGGGGATGTCCATGCCGTTCGCCATCGTGTACGTTTCATTCAGTATATTGCCACTCATAAAATTCCTTTCTTCCGTATCGACTCGAAGATCCGGATGACCGTAGCGGACCCTGTGCAGACCGATTCATTTCATCGTACGTCTTGAAGTCGCCTTTAAGCCAAATCGTGGCACTGATCCATGCGAGTCGCCGTGAGGCGGCTCTGTGGCACCGGAAGCGATGACGTGTTTAGCAGGTTGGAGGAGCGTTGCTGCTGCATGGCACTGGTGAGGTGTGATGGCCACGGGGAATTCTGTTGGTGTGGTTCGTTGTCCGTGAGTATGTCCGAGTTCCTGGCTGTTTCGCAGCCTCATCTGATTTGTTGCTTTATGTGCTTGCCGACATCCGGCTGCGGCCGTGTTCCACGCGGGCAGCGATGGACGTTCGCGTGCATACGGTTCCGGTGGGCTATGCTCTCAGTAATTCTTTCTATCCATGAATGAAAATATATGCAAGTGTTTTTACGCTTCGTTAAGGTTCGTATGTCGTGTTCGAAACACTGTTTCCCATTTGGAATCGTGGTTTGCAGATTAATGAGGTTGACGGCCTCATGAGGACGCTGCTTGAAAAGCGTCATGAATGCGAACCGTGCCTTCGCGAGATCGTCGAGGCAGGCTTGAATGGCCTGTTGCCATTCAGGAGGATATGTATAAATACGGGATTAGCTAATAATGGAGTACGGCAAACCCGGTCGTTGTATTCATGGGGACATAGGCTGAGCCGTGAACGAACAAGCGAGTTGAACTTGAAGGGCGATGACGGTCCGATCTGTTGACAGGGCAGCGCTGAACTTGGATAGTACCGGGCAGGACGAAACCAATGGAGGTCTGCTGTGAACATCATATTGAAATATCTGGGCATGAGCCGGAAGAATTTCGGTATTTTTCTGGTCATTACGTTTTCGACGTGCATCTATTGGTGGTCGGGAATCAAAAGCGTCATTTATGAACCGTTTCGAAAGGCTTTGGGCGTTTCCAACACACAACTTGGATTCCTGCTCGGTTTGATAGGCTTCGTACAGATATTCGGATATTTATTGCTGGGATGGATTCAGGATTTGGTTTCGATTCGTGACTTGATATTCATGGATCTTTGGGGATATGGCATCTTCGCGCTCATTTTGGGCCTTGTGCCGAATCTGCCTTACTGGTTCCTTATCGTGGCATTCATGGCTTTCGGATTGTTTGGTGATGCCATCTATTGGCCTACGGTTCAGAAAACCACCAAAGGGGTGGCGTCGGAGACCACGCAGGCCGCGACGTTCAGCACTCAGGAGGCGATACGTTCCATCATGGGGCTGATCATCACACCGACGACACTGGCCTTGTTCACCATAGCCGGTTCTCATGTCTCCAGTGCACGTGTACCCATGATCGCGTACCCAATCTTCATGATGCTCTTCTCATTCGTGGTGCTGCGCTTCATTCCCAAGGACTTCATGCACGAAAAGGACGTCAGGACGTCCAACGCCGATAAGCCCAAGACCAGAAACGGGTTCCTGATGATCGTGAAGGCCATGAAGCTTCCGGTCGTATGGACGACCGGATTCGGAGCGTTCGTCGCATATCTTATTTATGTCGCCACAAGCACTTATTTCCTGCCGTTCGTACAGGCGTCATTCCATCTTTCCGATACCGCGGCCGGCCTGTTCGGCATCGTGAATTCAGGGTTGATGGGTGTCATCGCTGCGCTTTTCTCAGGAATTCTCTCTACGACCCGGTTCAAGACTTCGCCGCAGTGGATGGCGTTGCTGTATGCGATAATCGGTTGCATGTGCCTTCTCATTACGGTGGTTCCGCATACCCCCGCGATGATGTTTCCCGTGGTCATCATCTGCTGTCTGACCACTTTCGTTTGCGTCGCCATCAGGGCCGTGTATTATGCCCCCATCGGTGAGTACGGAGTTCCGTCCGACATCTCGGCCACGGCCATGTCCATCGCCTCGTTTATAGGATATTGCCCTGCCTTTTTCGGTTATATGATGTTCGGGGCAATCATCGATGGTTTCAGGACGCAGACCGCGTACCGGATCATCTTCCTGCTGCTTGCGGCCATGAGCGTGGCCGGCATCGTCATCTGTCTGCTCGGGCACGGGGTCATCATGTCCAAGCGCAAGCGGGACGCAGCCGTGACGCAGCCGATCGGGGAGTGAACGCTGTCATTGCATATCT
This sequence comes from Bifidobacterium bombi DSM 19703, assembly GCF_000737845.1. Lineage (GTDB taxonomy): Bacteria > Actinomycetota > Actinomycetes > Actinomycetales > Bifidobacteriaceae > Bifidobacterium > Bifidobacterium bombi. Next base: position 321,137 of record NZ_ATLK01000001.1, read on the forward strand.
AATTCTGCCTATGGTCGCTGAGGAGAGGGCATGGGCTTGTGAAAAAGAGACAAAGGAGAATCATGAAATTACAACATCTCGGTACCGCTGCGGCGGAGCGTATTCCAGGCATATTCTGCATGTGCGATCTGTGCATGCATGCACGCGAAGTTGGTGGGAAGGAGATTCGGACACAATCCCAGGCCTTGATCGACGATTCTGTCCTGTTGGACTTTCCGGGCGATACCTACTTTCATTACATCCAATACAAGTTCGATTTGCCCGCCATTACCACGCTGTTTGTGACCCATTGGCATTCCGACCATTTCTACGGCGAGGACCTGGCATATCGTATGAGCGCATACGCCAATGACAATCCCACGCACATGGATGTGTATGGTTCGGAGGCGGTGGGCGGATTCTACGAAAGGGCCTTCTTCCTCGAAGAACAGTATGACCACAGCCGGCTGTCCTACCATGTCCTGCGTCCTGGAGACTCGGTGACGGTCAAGGCGAGCAACGGTAAGGAATACACGGTATATGCCTTTGAAGCCAAGCATGGCCATGATTTCGGCGACTGTCTGTTCTACGGCATCACCGATGGGCATTCCTCGGTGCTGTACGCTCATGATACGTGTTATTTCCATGAATCCGCCTGGAAGGATCTGGCGAAAGCCGGGCTGAAGTACGATTATGTATCGTTGGACTGCACACACGCCTTGGTTGAGGACATTCAGACGTCGGTGCATATGAGGTTCATTGACGACCTCAAGGTCCGCGACCGTCTTGTGAACATGGGTTTGGCGGATTCGAGCACGATTTTTGTTGCCAACCATTTCTCGCATAACGGACTGGCGACGTACGAGCAGATGCAGGCGGCCGCCGTCAAGGAAGGGTTCATCAGTTCCTACGACGGCATGACGACGGAATTCTAAGTCCGTCGTCGGCTTCGGACCCGTTGGATCATGAATCCGAAAATGCCTTCGTGGATTTACGTCTCATCTTTCGACAGGGTCCGTCATCGTGGTGATGCGATGGCGTACCCTCGTCTTTTCCTGTAGCAGGTTGCAGCCGTTGGTTTACCAATTCGTCGTGGCGCGGCAAACCTGTACGATGTCATGATCGACGTCGAGGATTCACACGCGCAGGACGTGCTCAGGATTCGATCACACTGTAACCATGATGTGCGATGACCTCTTTGAGACGGCTTAAATATGTTCTGGCTGCCTGGGAGAGCGTCACGCGCTCGTTGCCGATCCAGCCAACGAGCATGCTTTCTTCGCTTTCCAGAGGAACCGTGACGATCTTTTCGTTGTTGAGATCTCCGTTGTCGATGCCTGTACACACCGTGTATCCGTTGAGGCCGATGATGAAGTTCAGAATGGTGGCGCGGTCGGTAACGTTTATTTTCTTGGGTGAGTATTTCGGGCGGAGCGCCTCCTCCGCGAAGTAGAAGCTGTCGTCGTCGCCCTGTTCGTATTGTATGAACGGAAAGGGTTTGAGGTCGTCCATGGTGACCTTTTCGCGGCCGGACAGCGGATTGCTCCGTGCGATGAACACATGCAGCGGGGCGCGGAAAAGCGGGTGGAACTCAACATGCCGGGCTCGCATGAACTTCGAGACCACATCTTTGTTGAAGTCCGAAAGATAGAGGATTCCGATTTCGGAACGCAGATCGGCCACACGGTCGATGATGTCGCGGGTGCCGGTTTCCCTTAAGGTGAATTCGTATTCGTCGGACCGTATGGAGTCGATCATGTCTACGAAAGCCTCCACCGCGAACATGTAGTGTTGGGTGGACACGCTGCACAGCTGTTTGTGCGGCTTGGCGCGTTTGTAACGCTCATCAAGCAGGGCGGCCTGGTCGAGCACCTGACGCGCGTATGTCAGGAATTCGGCGCCGTCTTCTGTCAAGGCGATTCCTTGGGATGAGCGGGTGAAGATACTGATGCCCATTTCATGCTCCAGTTCGCGCACTGAAGAGCTCAACGCGGGTTGTGAGATGAAAAGCTCATGCGAGGCCTCGTTCATTGATCCGCATTCCGCGATCTTTACGATGTACTTCAACTGTAACAGGGTCATAATCCCAAGTGTAATGCAAACGGTCCATGGTCAGGAGACGGCTTTACATGCTGGACGTTCATGGGTTGCAGTGTTGGGTTTTTCATCGCCGTGCCGGCTTTTCGTCTCCGGGCCGAGGCTGACGCATTCGTTTCCGAGCGCTGCGAAAGGCATGGTGTCATGAGCCAGGGTCAGACCATGACGCCTTGTTCGGAAAGGAAGGCGCGTGCCTGTGGCTCGCCGTTGAAGAGATGCGCGTGGATGCCGAGGGCGTTTGCGGCTGCGACGTTGTTTGGCATGTCGTCGATGAAAGCGGTCTCATCGGCCTTGATGCCCCAACGGTCGAGGGCCAAGTCGAAGAACGCCGGGTCCGGTTTTCGCATATGTTCGAAGCCTGACACCACGATTCCGTCAAGCATCCGCTCGATCTGCGGGAACTTCTCACCGACATAATGGTATGTTTCGCTTGACCAGTTGGTCAGTCCCCAGACCTTGCACCCTGCGGCCTTCACGTCGAGCACCAGCTGTTCCATGCCTTCGGTCATGGATTTCATCGTTTCGTCGTAATGCTCGATGTAATGACGGAACGCTTGGGCCATCTCGTTTCCGTACTCCCTGCGGTAATCGTCCATGACTTCCTCAAGGAGCGCGCCACCGTCCAATCTGTCTTCATAAGACCAAAAACCGTAGGAATCCGGTGAGCTGCAGATTGCCTCGAGGGTTTCCGGCGGGCAGTGACCGTCAAGGCAGGTGCGGTAGTCCTCGTTGCTGATGAGCACGGTTCCGAAATCGAAGATCACGTTGTGAATGGAATTCGTCGAGCTTGTCGTCATGTGAAGAACAATACCGAAACGGCTCAACTTTTCAGCGGGCTTGTTCCATAGCGCGTTCAAAGGCTTCTGGTATGGCTTCGACGATGTCGGAGGCGATGATCGGATGTCCGGCATGTGGGTCATCCAAGGTCAGGATGCTTTCGGCGGGGTCCATCAGGAACGGCGGCTGCCATCCGCAAGCCGTAGTTCCTGAGGCGATCTGCCCGGCAAGACCGTGGATGTAGGCTGCGCTCGCGGCGGTCAGTGCCACTTTTTCCGGATCGTGCTGCAGTGAACCTTCATCCTGCTGTGCCAGCAGCGCGCCCATGATTCCTGCCAAGACGTCACCTGAACCGGCCGTGGCGAGCCAGGCCGGTCCGCTGCCGCAGATCCGTACGGTCGTCGTGTGGTCGTCGCCCGTTTGCCTTGGTGCCGCTCCCAGCACCGCCGTCACCGCGCCTTTGAGCAATACCGTCGCTCCGGTGAGGTCATGGACTCTGGCCGCGCAGTCGATGGGGGAGTCTTCGACCGTCTCGCGGGTGGTGTCTTCGTCCAAGCGACGGAGCAGTGATGCGAGTTCGCCGGCGTGCGGCGTGAGCACGACATGCCCTGGTACGTGCCGTGGCAAGAGATCGAGTGCCCCGGCATCCACGCAGATGGGAGGCATGTTCATGGCCCGATCGGCATCACGGCCCAGGTCGTAGTTTCCCAGAAGCGAACGAATGGCTGTTCGTTGCTCATCCGCGGCCTGCGCATGTTGGGCATCGGGGACTCCCGATCCCACCACCCAAGCCTGTACATGGCCTTTTGCGGCGACGGCCTCCGGTAAGGCGGAGACTACGCTTCCGGCGACAGCTGCCGGGCCGAGGTAGCGAATCATACCCACGTTGGCCCTCGCTGCAGCCTTGCTGCTCAGCACGGCCGCGCCCGGAAAGCGTGCTGAGCCGGTGATCAGTCCGACAACTCCGCGTGAATATTTCGCATCCTTGGCTCGAGGAAGACGGATAGCCGATGATACGTGCGGCCCGATGGATTCGCATGCAGGTGTCACTCCGTCGATGTCGAAACCGAAGTCCACCAGGATCACCTTTCCGCAGGCATATGAAGCCGGCGGAAGCATGGCGCAGGGCTTCAGTGCCCCGAACGTCATCGTCACGTCAGCGGGGACGTGAATCCCCGGTAAGGTGCCGTCATCCACGCCCACGCCCGATGGGGTGTCGACCGCAAGAACCAGCGGAGCGCCGCTGTGACCGGTGGGAACGGTGCCGTTCGTGTGGTCGTCGTTCTCCTGATCCGTTCTGCCGGCTCGCTTCATGAAGCCTTGGGCGAGGGTGGCTGGCAGCCCTCTGAGTGGCCCTCGTGCCCCGATGCCGGTCATGGCATCGATCACCAGATCGGATTCGATGGCGATGTCGAGCGCCGCCTCAAGTCTTTCCCCGGCCTCGCCGAGTCCGAAGCCGTTTGAGGTGCCGGGTATTCGGGATTCCGGATCAAGGACCAGGACCTTGCCTCCGGCCTGCATGCAAGCCAACAGAGCGGAGGAGTGCAGTGATTTTCCGACCGCGATGACCGTGAGGGTGGCGCCTCGCCCGGCCAGTGCAGCGGCGGCATATAGACCGTCGCCGCCGTTGTTCCCCGCTCCGGCGAGTAGTACGACGTTGGCCTCGTTCACGTGGATGCCGTTTTTCTCCAACAGGCGTATGGCCTCCTGCGCCGTGGTTTGCGCGGCCATGCGCATGAGGGGCACGCCACGTTCCAGAAGGGGGTGTTCCATGCCGCGCACCGTTTCGGCACTGAACGCACGGTTGCGCAAATCCTGGGCGCGTTTTTCGCTTCGCTGAATCATACGCATTGGAGCTCCTTTATCAGACGTATCCATATGTAGTTATACCCGCATGTAGTCATACCCCGCTCCGTGATGCGCCGTTCGAACGCCTGCTTCGCGGCGACCCCATGAACTCGGTGATGTCTGTTGGCTTAGGTATTCGCCTATTCCTCTGCCACGAGATCGAGGTAATCGTCGTTCCACATGTCTTCGTCGCCATCGGGCATAAGCAGCACACGTTCGGGGTTCAGCGCCTCAACGGCGCCCTCGTCGTGCGTCACGAGCACGATTGCGCCCTCGTACTTGGCTATCGCCTTCAGTATCTCCTCGCGTGACGCCGGGTCGAGATTGTTTGTGGGCTCGTCGAGAAGCAGTACGTTGGCGCGGCTCGTAACGAGTGTGGCCAGCGCGAGCCTGGTCTTCTCTCCGCCGGAGAGCACTTTGGCCGGCTTCATGGCATCATCTCCGGAGAAAAGGAAGCTGCCAAGTATGGACCGTGCGTGTGTGTCGTCGAGTTCCGGCGCCACATGCTGCAGGTTCTCTAACACCGTGGAACCGAGGTCCAGAGTGTCGTGTTCCTGGGCGAAATAGCCGATTTTGCAGCCGTGGCCGTATTCCACCACACCGGCGTCGGGCTTTTCCTCGCCGGCCAGGATGCGCAGTGTCGTGGTCTTGCCGGCTCCGTTGTACCCAAGGATCACTACGCGAGAACCTTTATCGATCGCCAGATCGATCCCGGAGAAGACGACGTTCGATCCGAATGCCTTGGATATTCCCTCGGCCATGATGGGGGTCCGGCCGCAGGGAGCCGGTTCGGGAAAGCGTATGTCCGCCACTTTTTCCTTCGTCTCGGCTTCGCTGGTGTTCGCCAGAAGCCGTTCTGCGCGTCTCATCATGTTCTGTGCGGCCACTGCCTTGGTGGCCTTGGCGTGCAGGCGGATGCCCTGTTTCATCAGACGCTCGGCCTTCTTCTCGGCGACTTCACGTTCCCTTCGGCGGCGTTCTTCATCCACGGCGCGCTGTTTGAGATAGGCCTTCCAACTGAGGGAATACATGTCAATCTGAGCGGTCTGTGCGTCCAGGTGCCAGACTTTGTTCACTACTTCGTCCAACAGTTCCGTGGAATGGGATATGACGAGGAATCCGCCTTCGAAACGCTTGAGGTAGGAGCGTAGCCATTCAATGGAATCCGCGTCAAGATGGTTGGTGGGTTCGTCAAGGATGAGGGTGTCGGCGTCCGAAAACAGAATCCTGGCGAGTTCGATGCGCCGTCGCTGACCGCCGGAAAGGGTTCCCAGTGGCTGCTGCATCACATCCTGGGGCATGCCCAGGCTCGCTGCCATGGAGATGGCTTCGCTTTGTGCGGCATAGCCTCCGGCTTTGTCGAAGGCCTGCATGGCCTTGTCGTATTTGTCCATCGCGCGCGTCATCACCTTGGCGTCAGGGCTGGTCATCTCCTTCTCCGCCTTGCGTAGGCGTTTGATGATGGAGGCGATGTCACGGGCGCTCATCATGCGATCAAGTGCACTTTGCTCTGGGTCGTCGGCGTGGGTATCCTGAGGCAGGTAGCCCAGTTTGCCGGTTACGCGAACCTTGCCTCCGGACGGCAGCGTTTCGCCGGTGATGACACGTGTCAGTGTCGTCTTCCCGGCTCCGTTGCGGCCGACCAAACCGATTTTGTCGCCTTTGGACACATGGAAGTCCGTGGGATTGAGCAGCGTCCGTGCGCCTATCTGAATCTCCAGTTGTTGTCCCTCAATCGCCATACGTTCCGTCCCTGCTGCAAACCTGAATCGCGTCCTTCATGTTTCACTGCGCATCGCGGGTGCGTGGTGAAACATCAAGGACCATGAGTACATCTACTTCCCTTTCGGGATACTTGAGTAATCATAGCGACACGTATGCCAATCGAACACTTGTTCGAACCCATGCCGTATACTGTCCTTCTGAGGTAATGAGACGATAGCGTGGAGGTATCAGTGGCAGGAAGCATGGATGGGACGGTGGCGAACGAGGGCATCGGCAGGACAGGAAAGGACGTGGCGGTAGGCGTCGGTGGGGTGATGGCGCAGAAACTGGAGGACAGCGACACCTTTCTTTCCAAAGCCATCGCGGCCGCGCCGCTACGCGAGAAAAACGGTTCGCTGGTGGCTGACATATCGCATATCCCGAGTGATTTGAAAATCACCATTCAAGGTGCACGCGAGCACAATCTCAAGGACGTGGACATAGCCATCCCACGCAGCCGCATGGTCGTCTTCACGGGTCTGTCGGGCTCCGGCAAGTCCTCGCTGGCGTTCGATACCCTGTTCGCTGAAGGGCAGCGGCGCTATGTCGAGTCCCTGTCCGCCTATGCGCGCCAGTTCCTCGGACAAATGGACAAACCGGACGTCGATTTCATCGAGGGCCTGAGCCCTGCGGTGTCCATCGATCAGAAGACGACGAATCGCAACCCGCGTTCGACAGTTGGTACCATCACCGAGATCTATGATTATCTGAGATTGCTTTTCGCTCGTGTAGGAGTGCCGCATTGCCCTGTGTGCGGGGCGGTTGTGAGCGCGCAGACGCCGCAGCAGATGGTCGACGCTCTGATGGGCAATGAGGAGGGGACACGATTCCAGGTTCTGGCGCCTGTGGCGCGAGGTCGTAAAGGGGAATTCGAGGATCTCATCGATCTGTTGCGCGGCGACGGGTATTCCCGTGCCCTGATCGACGGCAAGATGATGCAGCTTTCCGATGACATCAAGCTCGCCAAACAAAAGAAGCACACGATTGAAGTGGTGGTGGACCGGCTTGTCGTGAAAGAGGGGATGCGCCAGCGGCTGACGGATTCCGTGGAGACCGCGTTGCGTCTGGCCAAGGGCATCGTCGTCATCGACTTTGTGGACCGAGACGAAAAGGACCCCGGCAGGCGCCAACCATTCTCGGAGAAACGTTCTTGTCCTAACGGGCATCAGCTTGAACTCGATGAGATCGAGCCACGCACGTTCTCCTTCAACGCTCCGTACGGCGCCTGCCCTGAATGTACGGGCATAGGGTATAAGCTCGAGATCGACCCGGAACTCGTCATCCCCGACCCATCCAAGTCCCTCAACGAAAACGCCATCGAACCGTGGGGGATGACCAAAGGAACCGGTGAATATTATCACCATGTTCTTGAGGGGCTGGCCAAGGAGATGGACTTCAGTCTTGACACTCCATGGGGCAAGCTCCCGAAGAAGGTCCAGCAGGCGGTGATGTACGGCCATGACTTCAAGGTCGAGGTGAAGTACCGCAATCGCTGGGGGCGCATGCGCGAATATACCACCGGGTTCGAAGGTGTGGTCCGCACTCTCATGCGTAGACATGACGAAACCGATTCGGACTCCATGAAACTCTATTACGAATCCTATATGCGAGAAGTGCCATGCCAGGCATGTCAGGGCCGTCGTCTTAGGCCCGAGGTACTCGCGGTGACCATCGATGGTGAGTCCATCGCCGATGTCTGCGATATGGCCGCCGAGCAAAGTCTGGAATGGATCAATGGTTTGAAGCTGCAGGGATCGGCTCTGAAAATAGCCGGTGAGGTGCTCAAGGAGATCCGTGCACGACTGGGCTTCCTCAACGATGTGGGCCTGAACTACCTTACGCTTTCGCGTGCGGCGAAGACCCTCTCGGGCGGCGAGGCGCAGCGCATCCGCCTGGCCACTCAGATAGGATCCGGTCTTGTCGGCGTCATGTATGTGCTCGATGAGCCGTCCATAGGATTGCACCAGCGCGATAACGAACGACTGATCAAGACGCTGCATCACCTGCGTGACCTTGGCAATACTCTCATTGTGGTGGAACATGACGAAGACACCATAAAGAGGGCGGACTGGTTGGTGGACATCGGACCGGGGGCGGGCGAGCAAGGCGGCGAGGTCATCTATTCCGGCCCCGCAAGCGGCATCACCCAGGCGAAGCGCTCCATAACGGGCGATTACATCGCAGGCCGAAGAAGCATAGAAGTGCCGGGCAAGCGCCGCAGGACGTACAAGACCAAGCAGCTCAAGGTCGTCGGCGCTCGTGAGAACAACCTGAAGAACATCGATGTTTCCATCCCTTTGGGTGTGATGACATGCATCACGGGAGTCTCGGGGTCGGGCAAGTCGACACTGATCAACCAGATCCTTTATCCATCGCTCGCCGATAAACTCAACGGCGCCCGCATCGTGCCCGGCAAGCACAGGCGTGTCGAGGGCATCGATCTGTGCGACAAGGTGATCCATGTCGATCAGAATCCCATAGGGCGGACCCCTCGATCCAATCCAGCCACCTACACCGGCGTGTGGGACAAGATACGCCAGCTGTTTGCCAAAACGCCCGAGGCCCAGGTTCGCGGCTATGGGCCGGGCAGGTTCTCGTTCAACGTGAAAGGTGGACGCTGTGAGGCCTGCCATGGTGACGGCACCATCAAGATCGAGATGAATTTCCTCCCCGATGTCTACGTCCAATGTGAGGAGTGCCACGGCAAGCGGTACAACCGTGAGACCCTTGAGGTGAAGTACAACGGCAAATCCGTGGCGGACGTGCTCGATATGCCCATCAGTGAGGCGGCGCAATTCTTCAAGGCATATACCAGCATCTCCCGTTATCTTGATACTTTGGTGGACGTCGGCCTGGGCTACATTCGTCTTGGACAGCCTGCGACCACGCTGTCCGGCGGAGAGTCGCAGCGAGTTAAACTTGCCACAGAGCTGCAACGCCGTTCCACGGGAAAGACCGTATACATCCTTGACGAACCCACTACCGGGTTGCATTTCGAGGACGTGCGTAAATTGTTGCAGGTGTTGCAGAGCCTTGTGGACAAAGGCAATTCGGTAATCGTCATCGAACATAACCTTGACGTGGTCAAGTCGGCTGATTGGATCATCGACCTTGGCCCGGAAGGCGGGTCGGGAGGCGGCACGGTGGTGGCCGAGGGTACGCCTGAGCACGTTGCCCGGTGTGAGGACAGCTGGACAGGCAAGTTCCTCAGGCCGATGCTCGGGTTGGAGTAAGAAGTGTGAACGTCGGTCTCGGCTGGTGCCGCCGGTTCGTGATGGTCGAGTGCGGCGTCATGCCGTGCATCGTCGTTTTCCGGACGTTGGACTGAGCGCCGTGGGTGTGACGGTTCGGCGGCGGGTTTGGAGTGCGGTTGGTCCGTGTCGATAGCCAAATAATAACGATAAACAAAGGAACGGAGCAAATGGCGCAAGAGGGGGACGACACCGGAAGCTGGCGCAGGACCGAACGTCAGTTGGGGGATTCGCGCGATCTTTTCCGGCCGCGAACTTCGGACATCCCCACCGATCCAGGGGTATACAAGTGGCGAGATGGCAACGGCCGCGTCATTTACGTGGGGAAAGCGAAGAACCTCCGAAGCCGTCTGACGTCCTACTTCCAGCCGCTGAACCAACTGCATCCGCGCACCCAGAACATGGTGCTCACCGCACGGAGCCTCGAATGGACGGTGGTGGGTACCGAACTTGAGGCGCTCACTCTGGAGTACACATGGATCAAGGAGTTCGACCCCCGTTTCAATGTCGTGTTCAAGGACGACAAGACCTACCCGTATCTCGCCATCTCGTTGGGGGAGGCAGTGCCCCGAGTTTGGATTACGCGCAACCGCAAGCGTCGTGACACCCGCTATTTCGGCCCTTATGCAAAAGTCTGGCCGCTGAGGCAAAGTCTGGATGGTCTGCTCAAGGCTTTTCCCGTGCGCACCTGCACCAAAAGCGTCTTTCATCGTGCCCAGATGACCGATCGTCCCTGCCTGCTGGCCTCTATCGGAAAATGTTCGGCACCTTGCGTCGGCAGGATAGGAGTCAAAGAGCATCGCCGTATGGCCGAGCAGCTCATCGGCATACTCACTGGTCGAATCGGGAGGAACTTCATCTCCGGGCTTACGGTGCAGATGAAGCAGGCCAGCGACGACATGGAATTCGAAAAGGCCGCCAGACTCAGGGACCAGATTTCCATGCTCAAGACGGTGGGCGAGCAGAACGCGGTGGTGTTCGACAGCGATGTTGACGCCGATGTGTTCGGTTTGGATTCGGATGAGCTGGAGGCTTCGGTCCATGCCTTCTTCGTAAGGGCTGGTTCCATTCGTGGGGAGCGCAACTGGAGTGTGGAGCGGGTGGAGGATATCGACGACGCGTCGTTGATGAGCGATCTGATCGTTCAGGTCTATTCGGACGTCATGAAGCAGGCGAACGACGAACGCACGCAGGTCCGCCGCATCGAGGACAGGTTCGGTCCTGACATGCATGTGGGTACTGACGTTTCAGAGTTGGGGGATTGGGGTCTTCAGGCTGCGCGCAACGGCCTCGACGATGAAGCCGTCGGACATGACGAAGGAAGATCGCAGGACCGTCAGGTCTCGATTGAAGAACGTCGCGATGCCATTGCACATACCCAAAGCATGACGGCGACGGATGCCGTCTCTCGTGCGCAGGCCACCCGAGCCCGTAGGGAGCGTCAGGCGCAGACCGGCCGCAATGATTTCCTCGATCCTATCTCGCCGGTGCCTCGCGAGGTGCTTGTTCCCATAGAACCCGACAGACGTGAGGAGCTTGAGACTTGGCTTACCGATTTGCGTGGTGCGGCCGTGACCATCCGCATCCCAGGTCGCGGCGAGAAGCGGGCTCTGATGGAGCGTGCCGACGAAAATGCCAAGCAAGCGCTTGCCCGCAGTAAGATGAGTCGTATCCGCGATATCGGTACACGTACTCAGGCGATGAACGACGTGGCCGAGGCACTAGGGCTCAAGCAGGCTCCGTTGCGTATTGAAGGCTATGACATATCCAACACCATCGGCGGCATCTTCCAGGTCGCGTCCATGGTGGTATTTGAGGACGGTGTTGCGAAGAAATCTGAGTACCGCCGGTTCGCCATTCGCGGCAAGGACGGGAACGGCGCGCTTGACGACCTCAGCGCCGTGTATGAAACCATCACTCGTCGTTTCAGGCACGGCAACATCGCCGGGGACACCGGTGACAGCATCGACAATGAGAAACGCATTCAGCGTGCCGAGAAACTCGCCGGCGCAGCCGGCAGACCGGAGGGAAAACCTACGCAATTCGACGCCGCCTTGCCTGGCGCATCGGTGCGTATTTCTGACGCAACAGCGTCCGTAGCTGGAACTTCGGGAGCAGTGACGACGGATGCTGTGCCCGACGCGACTCATCCAAACTCTCAGTCAGGAGCGATCGTCCAGCAGGATACGAACCTTCGACATTTCGCTTACAAACCGAATCTCATCGTCGTTGATGGCGGCAAACCTCAGGTGCAGGCCGTGATGCGTGCGCTCCAGGATTGCGGCGTGGACGATGTTGCGGTGTGTGGATTGGCGAAACGCCTTGAAGAGGTGTGGGTTCCGGATGATGATTATCCGATCATACTCAAACGACAGTCTGAAGGGATGTACCTGCTTCAGCGGGTACGTGACGAATCCCATCGCTTCGCAATCACGTACCATCGTCAATCGAGGCGTAAGGGTGCGTTGCGCTCAGAGTTGGACGCCATTCCCGGAATCGGTTCCGCTTTCCAGAAACGCCTCCTTGCCAAGTTTGGTTCGGTCAAATCGATGCGCAAAGCCAGCATCGAGGAGCTGCAGCAGGTAAAGGGCGTGGGCAAGGCCAAGGCCGAGGCCATCTATCGCGGGTTGCATGCTCAGGCTGGCTCGGGCGACTAACTATTTAAGGCAGGAGGACGGTGCTGATTCGTCTGTCAGGCCCGGCGTTCTATGTATCAGCTTTTTTATTGTATGGTCCATACTGGTTCATGGTGACGGATAGGTGTGGCCGTCGCCGTTCTCAATGCTCTCGTTTAGGATGGAGTGGGGTTTCAGAAGGAGTTCGGATGGGACAAGTCAATCATCGGTGCGCCGTGCTCGGCAACCCGATTGCGCACTCGCTTTCACCGGTGTTGCATGCGGCTGCCTATGCCGCGTTGGGATTGGATAACTGGCGCTACACTCGTCAGGAGGTTGCGCAGGACGGTCTTGTGCGTTTCTTGGAAGGACTGGATTCGTCGTGGGTTGGGCTAAGCCTGACCATGCCGTTGAAGAAGGCCATACAACCCTATGGTGCGGCTTGTGATTTCTGGTCCCGTTGCCTGCACGTGTCGAACACTGCCGTTCTTGACTGGGCGAAGGAAGGCGGGTGTCGATCGCGACCCTTCATAAGATTATACAACACTGACGTCGATGGCATCTCGCTTGCCTTCGACCATGCATGGACGAAGGCGTCGGTACGTTCTTCATCTGTGGCGCACGCCGCCGATAACGTCGCATTCATACCGGACTGCCGGGATGAAGGTGCCAGTGCGGTCCTTCTTGGCAATGGCAACACTGCGCTTTCGGCCTTGGCTGCTCTAACGCGGCTTGTGGTCCCCGGCAAGGGGCCAGTGAAAGAAGTGTTCGTATGCGCTCGGGACACCGGGAGCGACGGTGAGTTCCGTATGCTGCTGGAACGGTTGGATGTTCCTGTCACATTGGTTTCCGTTCCGCTGTCCGGTGCAGAAAGATACCTTCACCGTGCGGATGTAGCCGTCAGTGCACTTCCGCCGCACGTGGCCGACGGTTTGGCGGGCCGTTTGGCCTGTATGAAGCCATTCCCTACATCCATGTTTCCGACGCTCCTCGATGTGGCCTATGCTTCTCGTCCAAGCGCCTTGGTTCATGCATGGACACGACTGGGTGGCATCGGCATCGGTGGTGAAGAGATGCTGCTGTACCAAGCCATCAGGCAGGTGGGGTTGATGACCGAAGGGTACTTGCCGGCAACGAACGCTTCGGATTCTTTCGGATCACTGGTTTCGGACGAAGACGCCGGTAGAGGCGGCATGCTCGAACGACATATGAGGGAAGCCTTACAAACTAGGATGAGGGTGACAAATGAGTGAAGATATACGTGGTGGAACCGATGGGGATGACGGGCGCGTCGTGCCTGCTCGGCAGCCAGGCGAAGGCCATGAGTCGAATCAGGCTGACGATGCCGGGGTGGGGTTCGAGGTCCTCCTTATAACCGGGATGAGCGGAGCCGGAAGGTCAAGAGCGGCCGACTGTGTGGAGGACATGGGCTGGTATGTGGTGGACAATCTTCCTCCACAGCTGTTGGTGCCCTTGGTGGACATGATGACTTCCTCGGGATCTAAGGTGCACCGTTTGGCGGCAGTTATCGACGTGCGTTCCCGAAGTTATTTCGATGACCTTTCGGCGGTGCTCGGGCATTTGGACGATCTGGCCGTCAAAACCCGCATCCTTTTCCTTGATGCGAGGGACGAGGTCTTGGTGAAACGTTATGAATCAGTGCGTAGACCGCATCCTCTTCAGCGAGGCAACCGCCTCATCGACGGCATCAAGGAGGAACGTGAGCTGCTTGTCGGTCTGGAGCGCAGAGCCGATATCGTTGTGGATACATCGAATCTGAGCATTCATCAGCTTTCCACGAAACTGTATGAGGCGTTGTTGGGCGCTGGTCCCGAGACCGTGGCCGTGCATATTTTCAGCTTTGGATTCAAGTACGGCATGCCGCTGGATGCGGACTTCGTCGCGGACGTCCGTTTCCTGCCGAATCCCTATTGGGTGCCTGAGCTTAGGGAGCTCAACGGCATGGACGCATCAGTGAGTCAGTATGTGCTTTCCAGCCCTGGCGCCAAGGAATTTCTGGACGCGTACGAAAGGGCCGTGTGCCTTGCGATTGACGGATATGCGCATGAGGATAAGCATTTTGTGACTATAGCGATAGGTTGCACCGGAGGTCAGCACCGTTCGGTGGCCATGAGCGAAGAGCTCGCCAGACGTCTGCGCAGACGAGGACTTACGGTGTCTGTTTCCGCCAGGGAGATGCAGCATCATGGACGTCAGTGATTATGGTGCGACTGTTCGAGCATGTCTGCCGCATCCTGGTCCCGATTTTGTCACCCATTTCGCAACGGTGTATATTGGCCCATGGAGATGCGGATAATATGCAGGGCGAATGTCGTGAGAAAGCGCACAAATCAAGGCTGAGTGACGGTTTTTGTCCAAGTCATTCGCTATCACAGTTAACTGCGGCAATGCGAAGTTTGACTCGCCGGTTGGCCGGATTGTTGATGCACAAATGGGAAGTAGGAGGTTGGGCTTTGGCTCTTCTCACTGATGTCAAAACAGAGTTGGCATCGATTGATTCGGATACGCCGGCGGCGAAGATCGCCCAGGCGGCTGCCATGATGCGTTTCGGTGGTGGTCTCAGGCCTGTGAACAACCAGGCGATCATTCATGCTCAGTTCGATTCTCTTGAGGCCGTCGAATGGCTCCGCAACGTCATCACGCGTTATTTCGGTCGTGAGGCGAAGGTCAGTCGGGTGCTCCGGGAGACTCCGAACGGCCGTGTGCAGCGTTATGACCTCATTGTCGACCACGGAGCCACTGCGCTGGCCTTGCAGACCGGGTTGCTTGACAGGCGCATGCGTATCGTCAATGGTTTGCCGGCCGAGGTGATTAGCGGTAACATCGCCCAGATCAAAGCGGCCTGGAGAGGGGCGTTCCTCGCTCGAGGCACGATTTCGGACCCTGGTCATACCAGTTACTTGGAAATCGTGTGTCCGACTGGCGATGCCGCGAAGGCTTTGCAGGGTACGGCAAGGCGCTTGGGAATCACCGCTCAGACCCGCAGGTTGCGCAGTTCCGAGCGTGTTACACTGCGTGATTCGGATTCCATCGAGCGCATGCTCAATCTCATGGGTGCCCCGCAATCCGCACGAGAATGGACCGGAAAGCGCACTGAAGGGGAGACACGCGGCAAAGCCAACAGACTCGCGAATTTTGATGACGCGAACATGCGGCGCAGCGCCAAAGCGGCGGCGGAGGCAACTCAAAAGGTCAGCCATGCATTCGAGGTGCTGGGTGACGATATCCCCGAAAACCTTCGCGCGGCAGGCCAACTGCGACTCGATCATACCGACGCCAGTTTGGAAGAGCTGGGTCGTCTGGCCGATCCGCCAATCACAAAGGACGCCATAGCGGGGCGGATACGTCGTCTGCTGCAGCTGGCTGCGAAGACGGAGAAGGCAAGGGGCATCCAATCGGCGGGTTCACTGTCGTAGGCTCCTCGTCCCTTTGGCTCGTTGAGTGGGTCTCAATGGTTGCGGCGGTGCCGCGGTGAACGTTGACATTTTTTGTTTGTTGCTGACTGTAATATTGAAGCTGATCGTGCAGCATCTGCACAGACGGGCGGGGTCGCGATTGCTGCGGGTCCGCTGTAGCAGGGAAGGATATTTATGAAGACACTTAAGGATTTGGGAGATCTGCGAGGTAAGAAGGTTCTGGTCCGGGCGGATTTCAATGTGCCGCTCAAGGCGACCGAAATCACGGACGACGGGCGCATCAGGGCCGCGTTGCCTACACTTCAGGAGCTCCGTACGCAGGGGGCCAAAGTCATCGTCATGGCGCATCTGGGCCGTCCGAAGGGCAAGGTCGTTCCCGAGCTTTCCCTTGCACCTGTGGCCAAGCGGCTCGGTGAGCTTCTCGGCTGCGATGTGACGCTTGCTGAAGACACCTATGGTGAGGACGCCCAGGCGAAGGTCGCCGCCATGAACGACGGTGATGTCGTTCTCTTGCAGAATGTTAGGTTTAACCCCGAAGAGACCAGTAAGGACGAGGCCGAGCGCTCTGAGTATGCCAAGAAGATCGCCGCCCTCGCGGATGTGTTCGTTTCCGATGGCTTCGGTGTGGTTCATCGTGCCCAGGGTTCCGACTACGACGTGGCCAAGGTGCTGCCCAGCGCCGCGGGAAAGCTCATCGAGAAGGAAGTCAAGGCGCTCTCCCGCGCAACGGAGAACCCGGAACGCCCCTTCACCGTCGTCTTGGGTGGTTCGAAGGTTTCGGACAAGCTCGGCGTGATCGAGAACCTGCTTTCCAAAGCCGACCGTCTGATTATCGGCGGCGGTATGGTCTTTACTTTCCTCAAGGCGAAAGGCTATGAGGTAGGCACGTCTTTGCTTGAGGAAGATCAGCTGGAGACCGTCCAGGGCTACATCAAGACCGCGCAGGAGCGTGGTGTGGAATTGGTGCTTCCCACGGATATCGTGGTCAATCCCGGTTTCCCGTCTGACGACACCCCGGTGGCTCCCGAGGTTGTGCCGGCCGATGCGATTCCTGCCGATAAGATGGGCCTTGACATAGGACCGGAGTCCGGTAAGCTCTTCCACGACAAGATCGTCGATTCCAAGACCGTGGTCTGGAACGGGCCAATGGGCGTGTTTGAGGTCAAGGAGTTCCAAGCCGGGACCAAGGCGGTGGCTCAGGGACTTGTCGATGCCACGAAGGCCGGTGCCTTCACCATCGTTGGTGGCGGTGATTCCGCTTCCGCTGTGCGTCACCTTGGATTCAAGGATGAGGACTTCTCGCACATCTCCACCGGTGGCGGTGCATCGTTGGAATTCCTTGAAGGCAAGACGTTGCCAGGGCTTGAAGTCCTGCAGTAGTCTGGGCTTTCGAAGGCCCAAAGGGCGTGGCCATTATGCCGCGCGGTTCAGGCTTTCAGATTGACCTGAAGACGAGCTGTTATGCGGGCATGTCCGGTGACGTGCCCGCATCGTTTTCAACGCAGTGAGTGGTGGAGGCTGGGGGAGTGATCGGTGGTTTTCGCTTCGTCCCTCCGAAAGGAAGTAGCATGGCATCGGTACGCACACCATTGGTCGTGGGCAACTGGAAGATGAATTTCGACCATCTGGAGGCGACGTATTTCGTCCAAAAGCTGGCGTGGCTCCTTAGAGATGCCCATTTCGACTACAAGCGTTGCGAGGTGGCGCTTATGCCATCCTTTACCTCGCTGCGAAGCGTGCAGGTCCTCGTCGATGCCGATCGTCTCAACATCAAATACGGCGCCCAGAACGTCTCGGTCACCAACCAAGGTGCGTTCACAGGCGATGTCTCCGCGGACATGCTCGCCAGGCTCGGCTGCTCGTATGTGCTGATCGGGCATTCGGAGCGCCGCAAATACCATCCGGTAGACGATGCCAACATCGTCGATCAGGTGAGGGCCGTGCTTACGGCGGGTATGCGTCCGATTCTTTGCGTCGGAGAAGGTTTGGAGGAGAGGCGCGAAGGAATCGAACTTGAATACGCCGTCAGCCAAGTCCATGATGTGACCCGTGACCTGTCCGATGATCAGGCGTCCCAACTGATTGTTGCTTATGAGCCAGTGTGGGCGATTGGTACCGGTATGGTCGCGACCCCTTCCTCCGCCCAGGATGCGGCAAAGGCCATACGTGAGGACCTTGCCCAGACGTTCAACAATCATGTGGCTCAGGCGGTGCGCATTCTTTATGGTGGCTCCGTTAGCTCCAAGAACGCCGTCGAGACCCTTGATCAAAACGACGTAGACGGCTTTCTCGTTGGGGGCGCGGCGCTTGACGCGGATGAGTTCTCTCTGATTTGCCGCTTGGCGCAGAAGACATACGAAGGCAGATGATCTTCGCCATCGTGTTGTTGCGCTCATGCGCTATGATAGTTGGAGACTATATATATTTGGAGGTTAAAGCCGTGTCACCTACAGCGATTCTTGTGATCACTCGAATTCTAAAAGTGTTCCTTGCTATTACCAGTGCTTTCCTGATTCTGCTCATCCTCATGCATCGAGGCAAAGGCGGTGGACTTTCGGATATGTTCGGCGGCGGCCTGACCAAGAATGCGGGCACTTCCGGGGTGGCGGAGAAGAACCTGAACCGTTGGACGGTAATCATAGCCCTCATCTGGGTCGCCATCATCATCGCGCTTGGATTGATGTATAAATTCCACCTGATCTGACGGTCTCGTACTGTCGGTGAACGGTGTCGCTCATTCTCGGATCTGTACGCTTGTATGGATTTTAGGATGGGCGTTTTTTTGTGGTCACATGCCGTTTTCCTCGGGCTTGGAAGCGTTTTACTGGCCATGTCGCGTACGTGTTTCTTCACAGTACGTTCGGTCAAAGCGAGTCAGGATTCATTGCAGGGCACCATGTCCATGCCCAACCTTGGAGCAGCTTCGACTTTCCGGTCTGGTTCCCGGACTATGGTGCGCATATACCGATTGGACTGGTCTTGGTGAATGGAGGTCTGCATGGCGTATACGAGTGCAGGTGTTAAGCCTCATGGTTTCGTGGCAAGGTTGTTTCGTGCCTTCCTGTCATTGGTTTCCGTGTTCTTCACGTTGTGTTCTCTCGTGGGGGCAGTATTCAGGGTTCTTCCCGAGGAACTGCAAAGACTGCCGTACGTGCCTGAGGTTGCGGCGCTGGCGCCCGAATTTGTGATTGTGGCTGTTCTTGGTTTGCTATGTGCCTTGGCATCGCGGCGATGGTTTACGGCTCTGCTTGCTTTGCTTTGCTCCTGCACTTTGGCTTGGTACCAATATCCTTTCTTCGTGCCGTCCGCAACATTCCCTTCGGCTGCGCAGCAGGCCGTGTCGGAACGGGTTCCCGATACGCGCGATGGCTATGTCAGGGTGATGACCGCGAACGTCTATATGGGGCAGGCGGATCCGCAGGCCATTGTGAATATGGTCCGAGACGAGCGAGTCGAGGTGCTTGCCTTGCAGGAGACTTCGAAACGCTTCATCGGGGGACTGGAGAGAGCGGGAATCGACGATTACCTGCCCTATTCACAGGTCTCCTCATCGGATGGCAGGTTCGGGAACGGGTTATGGTCGGCGACGCCGCTTGATTCACCTTCAAACGATGATGTCCATTCACGCTCATCGTTCATGCCTGGCGGCACGTTGAGTTTTCCCGGAGGCAAGGGCGATGTCCGTTTCGTCAGCGTCCACACCACCTCGCCGCAGCCCGGCAGCTGGGCTCAATGGAGCCGGACTCTCGACGATCTCTGCGCGAAACGTGCCGACACTTCGAAGCGGTACGTGTTCTTGGGTGATTTCAACGCGAGTTATGATCATACGGCCTTCAGGAACTTCCTCGGTGATCGGTTCACGGATGCGGCACGAGAATCAGGTCATGGGTTGGTGTTCACTTGGCCGGATGACATTCGCGGCGTTCCACGATTCGTTGGCATCGACCATGTCATACTTGATCGTGGTATGAGCGCCGGTCAGGTTCGGTCCGAGCCGGTTCCCGGTTCGGATCATGCGGCGCTTCTCGCCACCATTGCCGTGTGAGGGTGAGTTGATCGTCAACCGTCGTTCATCTCGTGGAAAGCCGATTGAACGTGCCGCCGTATCGTTGACGCACGCCTGTACGAATCGGTTGACGGCATTATCACGCAGAATTTGTCTTCGGGGCAAACTCTTTAAGGTCGTCTTTAATTAGTCTACCCGCGTTGATGGTTGAAATATATCCCGATTCCGGTCTCGGTGGCATTTGCTCGCAACGGTTTCAGCATGGGTGCAGACCGTGGTTTTCGGTTCGGCCCCGGTTCTTGTGGTCCACCGGCCATCGTGGATCACATTGACAGGTGACGGAAGTGTTTCCCGTCAAGATTCGTGGCAGCTATTTCATACGAGGTATTGCTTTTGAGTAGGACGACGGCGCGAAATGGGACGTGCGATCGTGTATTATTGTGCCTTGGTTGAGGACTTCCTGGCTGGATAATATGGGCTGGAGCTTGTGTTTATGGTTTGCTTACCGGTGGGCCTTTGTACGCTCCGTTTACGGTTTCCGCGTTCTGGCTACCTGCGACCGCGCTGGTCAGCCGGACCTGGCTATCTGCCTACGGTTCCTGCGGTCCGCTTATGGTTCGCACGCTGCAATGATCTGGTCTGTTTCCTGCGTACCGCAATCGACTGGGGCCACAGGCGGCCGACAGTGGATAATAACCTGGTATTGGAAGGTATCGGTTTTCGGATTCCGACCTTCATGACCCAGAGGGCCGTAGTGGGTCGTCGTTTCGGTTTGGTTCATCAGGCATCCTTCGATTCCAGTGGTGCGGCGCTCTGGCGGAACCGGAAGTGAACCTGATGCGGTCATTCCAAAGACTCTGCATGCATCGTGCCCAAGAAATCAGAGAAACCAACCAAATACGATGGTTCGGTTTCAGGGATTGCACGTCCATGACGGAAACGGTTGCGAGTCGCCGGTATGCGGGCTATATGGATTGCTGTAAATCGCCTTGCCGCCATATTATCCGAGACCATCCATGAAAAATAGTTACGGATCATGCCAGTAAATGGCACATGCTGATGCTGTTACGCGACGGCATGTGCCTGAGTTTCGGATGAAGCTGTTGGACGTCACTCATTGTCGATTCAAGGCATGTATGCGACGTATTTCGTCTTTTCATGTCATCCTGACTTGAGCATTACATCCGGAAATGGGTGCCGTTCTCGGCATCGTCGATTGACGAAAATCGTCGTGCGGCGTACCTGCGTCGGCATATGCGCCCAGTGAGGTGCTCTATTCCAGATTCGTCTGCGTTCCGGCGGTGGCTGCCGTAGATTCCTGTACGCTTTGAGCCTTTTCCAACTTAGCGCGCACGTCAGTGAGCAACGACTGGGCACGGTTGGCCAGCGCCTCTCCAATCTCCCATTGGCGCATTGACTGGTCGAGGTTGAGTCCACCGGCTTCAAGGGCCTGCACCGTCTTGATCAGGCGGTCCCGGGCTTCCTCGTAGGGCAGCGACGCGATTTCCTCACGCTCCTTGTCGGTCAGGCTTGAAGCGGGCGTTGCGGTTTCGTCACGGTTGTCGTTCGTACTCATAATTCTCCTTGTGTTCATTGGATGTGAATCCGATTGTGTCTCATTCGTTATGTGTTCGTTAGGTTCGGTTAATCTGACACGTCGTCTATTGCTCTGGATTGACGCTGGTGACCTCGCTGACGACGCTGCCGCGTTTGAGTGTCATCGTCAGTGTTTGCCCGACATCGACTCGGGAGGCGTCGTCCAGCACCTGTCCATCGGCCTGCTGTACAACGGCGTATCCACGGTCCAGGGTGGATTGTGGGCTTAATGCGGTCAGACTGGCATGCAGTTTCTCCACGGTCATCTCGGCATCATCGACGATCCTCGTCAATCCTAGCGTCATGCGTTGCCTCGCCTCGTCCACGAAGCGTTCATGTGGTTCGAGCATGGTCTGCGGTCGGGTGAGGCTTGGCCGGCTGGCATACCCGTCGATAAGTCGTGTCTCGTTCTCAATCCTCGCCTGAACTCGCATGCGCATTTGCTCGATTGCATTCGTGACCAACTGCCACTGCTCGCGCACGTCGGGCACCACCTTCTTGGCGGCGTCCGTGGGAGTCGATGCGCGTACATCGGCTGCCAGATCGATGAGTGTCCAGTCGTCCTCGTGCCCAATGGCCGAGACGATCGGTGTTGTGCATGCGGCTGTTGCGCGTACCACGCCTTCGTCCGAGAAGCCTATAAGGTCCTCGAAGCTGCCGCCTCCTCGCGCTACGATGATGACATCGACATCGCGATCGGCATCGAGCTTCGCTATCGCCGCCACGACATCGCCGGGACATTGCGCTCCTTGGACATGGGCGTGCACCACTTTGAAACGCACCGCCGGCCAACGGAGGTTCACGTTGGTGATTACGTCCCCCTCGGCCCTGGCTTGCGGAGCACAGATGAGACCGATGCATTGGGGAAACTCGGGGAGTGCAACTTTGTTTTCGGCGTCGAACAGTCCTTCGCCTTTGAGTCTCTTGCGCAGCTCGTCGATCTGCGCCTTGAGGTCACCGGCGCCGACGCGGCGTATGTCGTCGGCTACAAAGCTCAACCTGGTGGCCTTGACCCAGATATCGGGTCTGCCATGAATCACCACCCTGTCACCTTGCCTGAACTGCCTGGCCATGGTCACGAAACGGCTGAAGCCCATGACTGATATCGATATCTCTTCGAAATTGTCCCGTAGGGTGATGTAGCCGGAACTTGGCCTGCGCATGTTGATCTCCATGATCTGGCCTTCAACCCACGCTCCGGGCCATTTTGCGACCGCGTTGTGGTATTTCTGGCTCAGTACGCTCACGGGCCAGGGGTTTTCGGCGGTGGTGTCCCTTGCCAGCCTTGGCAAAGGTTCCACCGGACGGGTCGCCGTTCCGGTGGATGTCTCCGCGGTCGGAGGAATTGGATTCATCTCAGTCATACCTATAAGGTTCCTCAGGTGAACGGACAAAATGTACGTAGGCCGCCTTGGCGGCTTGTACGGACGAAGTGGCGAAGCTGTGATGCATTTCATGAATCGCCGTCGTGGACGTGTCGCAACGCGACATGCCGTAGGAAGCCTAGGGTATGGCCGTTACACTATATCTGGTAACGAAATGAATTCAAAACACTAGATATGGTGATATAGTTACATATGTCGCATGGAGTTACACCTTTGTCGTTTGATGGTAAATGCGGTTTTTGTGGTAAGAGAATAGTGATAGGGAGCACACATGATTGAGTCTCAGGTTCGTGATGCGCGGATGATGTCGCCAACTGCGTCGAATGACGATGAAGTTCAAAACGATACGGTGGTGGACTCGCGCGTTCTGGTGCAGAAGCGTGATGGCCGGGTGGTTGATTTCGATCCGATCAACATCATCGAGGCCGTTAGGTCGGCTTTTCAGGATCTGGACAAGGAAGTGGGCCCTCAGGAGGAGCAGTTGATCCGCGATCTTGCCGATCAGGTCGAGGGTGAGATCCAAGGGCGCTACAAGGGGCCAGCCCGTATCGAGGACATCCAGAGCCTCGTGGAACACGGTTTGGTTGAGGACCACCTTTACGATGTGGCTCGCTGCTACACCACATACAGGCTTAACAAGGACATCGACCGAGCCAAGGCGACGGACATTAACGAAGCCGTCAACCGTCTGGTGAACCGGGACCCGAAGTTGGTCAAGGAGAATGCGAACAAGGATTCCAACGTCTACGCCACGCAGCGTGATCTGTTGGCCGGCGCGGTCTCCAAGGCGTCCGCCTTCTCGATGCTTCCCAAGGACGTCGCCAACGCTCATATGAAGGGCGATATACACTTCCATGACGCCGATTATTCGCCGTTCACAGCAATGACCAATTGTTCGTTGCCTAATTTCGCCAACATGCTCAAGGAGGGTTTCGAGTTGGGCAATGCCATGATGGATTCACCGAAGTCCATCGGCACCGCGGCCACGCAGATCACCCAGATCATCAAGGACATCGCGGGCGACCAGTACGGTGGGCAGACGGTCAATCGTGCGGATGAGATGCTTTCCGAATATGCCAAGAAAGATTACGACAAGCATCTGAAGATGGCTCAGGCTCTGATTCCCGATTCCATGTCCATTGCTGTAGCCCGCGACATGGTTGACGGTTTGAAGGCGCAGGAGCCCGACAACCTTCACTTCGAAGGGCGTGATCCTTTACCGCAGGATGAGCCGTTCCACGCGGACGCTCCAGAGCTTGAGCGCATTCGTGAGGTCTATGCCAAGATCATGACCCGTAAGGCCATCTATGACGCCATGCAGACCATGGAATACCAGATCAACTCCAATCGTGTCTCCAACGGTCAGACCCCGTTCGTGACCGTCGGCTTCGGCCTAGGTACGGACTGGTTCGCGCGCGAGATTCAGCGTGCCATCTTCCTCAACCGTATACGCGGACTGGGCAAGGACCGGCACACCGCCATCTTCCCGAAGCTTGTCTTCACGGTCAAGCACGGCATCAACGCCGATAAATGTGACCCGAACTATGACATGAAGAAGTTGGCGCTGGAATGCTCTACCAAGCGCATGTATCCGGACATCGTGTTCTATGAGAACATCGTCAAGATCACCGGTTCGTTCAAGGCGCCCATGGGTTGCCGTTCCTTCCTTCAGGGCTGGGTTAACCCCGAGACCGGAAAGGACGAGGAGGACGGGCGCATGAACCTTGGCGTGGTCACGGTTAACATACCTCGTATCGCTTTGGAGTCGAGAGGCGACAAGGATCGTTTCTGGAAGATATTCGATCAGCGCATGCAGGTGGCTCATGAGGCGCTTCAGTTCCGCATCATGCGCTGCAAGCAAGCCACTCCCGTCAATGCCCCCACTCTGTACCGCTATGGTGCCTTCGGACGTTTGGCCGCCAACGATAATGTGGATCAGCTGTTTAATCGTTCGCGTTCCACGGTGTCGCTTGGATACATCGGCCTGTATGAGGCCACGAGCGTCTTTTATGGCAAGGACTGGATGAGCGATCATGCCTGGGACCCGGAAGGCAAGGAGTTCGCCCTTTCCATCGTCCGACGCATGAACGAGCTCTGCAAGCAGTGGGAGAACGCGGAGGGTTACCATTACTCGGTGTATTCCACTCCGGCGGAGTCGTTGACAGATCGCTTCAATAGCATGGACCGCAAGAAGTTCGGGCGTGTGGAGGGTGTCACGGACCATGACTTCTATACCAATTCGTTCCATTACCCGGTCTGGCTGTCGCCCACGCCGATGGAGAAGCTCGATTACGAGAAGGACTTCCCCTACTATGCGGCCGGCGGTTTTATCCACTACTGCGAGTTCCCCTGCCTGCAATCCAATCCCAAGGCTTTGGAAGCCGTATGGGATTATGCTTACAACATCGGCATAGGCTACCTCGGTACGAACACTCCGATCGACCACTGTTTCGTCTGTGGTTTCGAGGGGGACTTCGAACCCACTGAGGAGGGGTACAAGTGCCCGGAGTGCGGCAACAGCGATCCGGATAAGTGCAACGTCACCAAGCGTACGTGCGGTTATTTGGGTAACCCCGTGCAACGTCCGATGGTGCACGGTCGCCATGAGGAGCTGGCCCACCGAGTCAAGCACATGAGTGGCGAGACCGGACACGTCATGCTTTCGGATGGTTCCGACCGCGAATGGTATGCCGAAACCAAGTGATTTTAGGGGTGACCGACACAACGTATTGTATGCTTCCGGGCGTCGCTGCCTGTTACGCCGGCGACGTCGTCGGATGGCTTGTCCGTCCGGATCTCCGAATCTGGCCTTAGACGTATCTTTTTGCAGGTCTGGGCTTCGGTGGCCGCGGTGTGGCGCTCGTTTGTCTTCACCGTTTGTCTTTGGTAACGGCGTTCACAGACCATTGGTCCGGATCAGTGCTCTGAGGGTTGCATACCCGCTGTGCAGTGTAGGTTTTCGACGCCCGATGGTTCTGGATTGGCGCAGAGGCGGCCGCCCGCGTGTGGACGCCTGCTTCCGAGCGTCCAGAAGCCGATGTTCGATAAAGTCTTAAGGAAGATGTTCATGACACGTGTACATGATTTTGCCAAAACGGAGTCCGGACGTGGGCCGTTCATTCCTACGGCTTTGGCAAACAACCCAAGGGCCGGTCAGTGGACCAGCAAGGCGATGAGCCATGACATGGTTGCGGATTACAAGCGCTTTCTGATGACCGACGGCGAGGGGATTCGCTGTTCGGTGTACGTTTCGGGTTGCCCTTTCCATTGTGAGGAGTGCTTCAACAGTTCGATTTGGGATTTTCAGGCGGGCCATCCGTATACACAGGATTTCGAGGATGCCGTTATTGCGGATCTGTCGAACGGTTTCGTACAGGGTATAACCTTCCTTGGCGGCGAGCCGTTGTTGAATACAGGTGTGCTCTTGAGGCTTTCACGGCGCATCCGTTCTGAGTTCGGCCATTCCAAGGATATCTGGTGCTGGACGGGGTACACTTGGGAGGAACTCATGCGTCAGGGTGAGAGTCCTGACAAGATTGAGTTGCTCCATGAGGTGGACGTGCTCGTCGATGGCCGATATCTGAAGGACCAGCATGACGCTCTCCTGCAATTCCGGGGCTCCCGGAACCAGAGGATAATCGACGTTCCAGCCTCCTTTGTTGCAGGCAAGCCGGTGATCTGGGGCGGTTTGCATGATCAAAAGCGTTTCATTCCGGAGATGTACGGCAAAGATCGCTCGGCGGGTGAGGGAGCCGCAAGCTAAATTCCAAGGGTTTCCACAATGGTCCAGTTCGTGCCCCTCCCACAGGCGCGGCAGGTGCCATTAAGTTTTCAGGCGTATTCGAACTGGAATGCAAGTCGCCTATTCCATCGTCACGAAAATGTCAAGGGGTGTTTGGATTCCGCCGTGAGTCTGTGAGCTGAATCACGTCACTATCGGCTATATAAGACGTGGCTAGGGACTAATGTTGACATATGAGTTTTGGCACATCTGCTATGCGTAAATCCGCTGGACATATGCGCCGGGCATGTGGCAAAGGGGTGGATACATGGCGCAATCGCTGAACGGGAATCCGGATGATGTGTGGAAGTCGCACGATATGTCGAAGGATCCTTTGAGAATCGGTCTCGACATCGGTTCCACGACGGTCAAGGCGGTGGTGCTGGACGAAGATGACGACTTGGATGATGCGCTGTTCTGCGATTACCGGCGTCACAATGCGAATGTGCGTGCGACCGTTGCGGGGCTGCTGCAGGACATTTCGGGACTGTTGCAGTCCCACGGCGAAGGCGGGCGTCCCGTGCGGCTGGCAATCACCGGATCGGGCGGTTTGGGCCTTGCCGATGACCTCGACGTCCCCTTTATTCAGGAGGTCATCGCCGAGACGAAAGCCATTGACCAGGTATACCCCGAAGCTGATGTCATCATCGAGCTGGGTGGGGAAGACGCGAAGATCACATATCTCAAACCGACCCCCGAACAGCGTATGAACGGTTCCTGCGCCGGTGGGACCGGTGCGTTCATCGACCAGATGGCTACGTTGCTTGACACCGACGCAGCAGGTCTCAACGAGATGAGCAAGGATTATCGGATGCTGTATCCGATTGCATCCAGGTGCGGGGTCTTCGCCAAGTCGGATCTGCAGCCGCTGATCAATGACGGTGCCGAAAAGCCGGATCTGGCTGCTTCCATATTCACCGCCGTGGCCACGCAGACAATCGGCGGATTGGCTTCCGGACGGCCGATACATGGCAACGTCATCTTCCTTGGCGGGCCTTTGTTCTTCCTTTCAGGTTTGAGGGATGCCTTCGCCCGTGCACTGGAAGGCAGGGTCGACAGGTTCATCCTTCCCAAGGATGCCCATTTGTATGTGGCCTACGGTTCAGCACTGATAGCAGGCGACGGCAGCGATCCCGAGCAGGAAAAGGCCTTTGCGGCACGTACCTGTGCCGACATACTCGACGACCTTGAATCGCTGAAAAACCGCAAAGTCAATACATCCACCATGCCGCCTCTGTTCAAGGACGACGAGGAGCGCCGGGCTTTCGAGGAGCGCCACCACAGGGAGCGCATCAAAATCAGCACGCTTGAAGGTGCCAAAGGGCCGCATTTTCTGGGCATCGATGCCGGGAGCACGACCATCAAAGCCACGTTGATCAATGATGACCATGATATCGTATGGTCGTCATATGCCACGAACGACGGCAGCCCCTTGGAGGCCGCCGTGCAGATCGTGCATCGGATCGAACAGGAGCTTCCCGACGAGGCTTATATTGCTCGCAGTTGTTCGACCGGTTATGGCGAAGGATTGATCTCCACCGGACTTCATCTCGACGAAGGCGTCGTGGAGACGATGGCGCATTATCGTGGTGCCGAACTGGTCAGTCCCGGTGTCACCTCGGTCATCGACATCGGAGGGCAGGATATGAAATACCTCGCCATAGCCGATGGCGTCATCGACTCCATCAGTGTGAACGAGGCCTGTTCCTCGGGTTGTGGCTCCTTCCTCCAGACTTTCGCGCAATCCATGGGCCTGACGATTGAAGAATTCACCCAGGCTGCCCTCCGTTCGGATCATCCAGTGGATCTTGGTTCACGCTGCACGGTGTTCATGAACTCTTCCGTGAAGCAGGCGCAGAAGGAGGGTGCCAGCATAGAGAACATCGCAGCCGGCCTATGCTATTCGGTAGTTCGCAATGCACTCTATAAGGTCATCAAACTGCGCGATGCCGGGCAGCTTGGCGACACCATCGAGGTACAGGGCGGGACATTCCTCAACGATGCCGTGCTGCGCGCTTTTGAACTGCTTACAGGCAGAGAGGTAACACGTCCGAACATCGCGGGGCTGATGGGCGCATACGGAGCCGCGTTGACTGCGCGCATGCATTACGAGGACGCCAACGAGCTTGACCCGAATGAGCCTCATACGCGTTCAAACATCATCATGGGTCAGGCCTTGGACGGCTTGTCCATGACGAGTTCGCATGATGTATGCAAACGATGCCAGAACAAGTGCAAGCTCACCATCACCACATTCCAGGATGGTTCCCGATACGTCACCGGAAACCGATGCGAACGCGGCGCCGATGCCAAGGCGGAGCGCAGCGACAGGCCGAACCTTTACGACTACAAGTACAAACGTGCCTTCGCATACCGAAGGCTGACGGACAAAAAGGCGACTCGCGGTGAAATAGGTGTTCCTCGCGTGCTCAACATGTACGAGAACTATCCGTTCTGGTTCACGTTGCTTACGTCATTAGGCTTCAAGGTGAGGATTTCCGGGCGCAGCAGCCATGATTTGTTCCAAAGCGGCATCGAATCCATAGCATCGGAAAACATATGTTACCCGGCGAAGTTGGTGCATGGGCACATCAAATGGCTGCTCGACCGTGGCGTGAAGACCATTTTCTACCCTTGCGTGTCCTATGAGGAGAATCTCGTGGAGGGCGGCACCGACAATCATTACAACTGTCCGGTCGTGGCCAACTATCCTGTAGTCATTGAGGCGAACATGCCTGAGCTCCGGCAGGAAGGCGTACGTTACATGCGCCCTTATTTCAACCTGGCCGACCATGACCTCATGGTCGATCGCATCGTTGAGGTGTTCGATTGGGCTGGAGTGACGCGCGAAGAGGCCAGGACGGCGGTGAAAGAGGCCTACGCCGAAGACAAGATCTTCAAGAACGACGTTCAGCAGGAAGGACTGCGCGCGTTGGCCTACATGAAGGAACATGATTGCCGCGGCATTGTGTTGGCTGGCAGACCCTACCATGTCGATCCTGAGATCAATCACGGGATTCCTGAGACGATTTGTTCGCTCGGAATGGTGGTGTTGTCCGAGGATTCCATCTGTGAACTGCAGCCTGGCCAAGAGTTGCATCTCAGCGAATTTCTGTCGCAAGATGAAAGGGATTCGCGCGCCAAGGATCGGGCGGGGTTCCGCAAGGTCGTCGATCGGCCGGTCAAGGCGATGCCTCTGAGGGTCACCAATCAGTGGGCCTATCATTCCAGGTTGTACGCGGCGGCGAATTTCGTGGCCTCGTATCCGGGTCTTGAACTCGTGCAACTCAACTCATTCGGGTGCGGTATCGATGCCATTACCACCGATCAGGTCAGTGAGATTCTCGCGGACAAATCGGACGTGTACACCTTGCTTAAGATCGATGAAGTGAGCAACCTCGGCGCCGCAAAGATTCGCCTGCGCTCCCTTAAGGCGGCCGTCGAAGAGCGGGAGGCGGGCAGTACCAAAGCTGAAATCGCACGAACGACGCGCACCCCGCGGACGACAGGGAGCGAGACGCAGGACGGTACCTTGCACAAGAACGATGCGGAACGCAAGGGCGCACGGTCCGATCTTGAAACGGCTCGCGCCGAACTAGCACATGCACAGGCGGCTTTGGAAGAGGCCCGGAGGAAAGTCGATGCGGCGGAGGGCAACGTGGCAAGCGCATGGCCACCGGTTGCAGGTGAAGTGCTTGACCAAGGTGGCAACTCGAAGGATTCACCAAACGATGTTCATGGTCGATTCCGCAGAACGGGGTCAAAGGCGCCCACACCAGGACGTCAAGTGATGCTGGACAGCGTCATGAACGCCGGACGCGGACTTGCCAAGTCATCGTATGGGGCGGCTTCATCGCAGACAGGCCATGATCGTTCTCCGGCGGAGGCTCCGCGAAAAGGTGCCCTGTCGTCTACGTCGACTGACGGGTCAAGGTCTCCAAGGGCGAAAGGCACATTGAGCGCCTATGCTCATAAGATCAAATTCCAAAAGTCGATGCGAGGCTACACCATAGTCGCTCCGCAGATGAGTCCCGTGCACATGAGCCTTGTCGAGGCTGTCATTCGTTCAGGCGGCTATAAATTCGACGTGCTCAAGACCGCCGATCGCGATGATGTGGAGCTCGGTCTCAAATATGTGAACAACGACGCCTGTTATCCAGCGATCATGGTGGTGGGGCAGCTGGTGGATTCCATCGTCAAGGGAAAGTATGATCCGGACAAGGTATGTCTCGCCATCACGCAGACCGGTGGCATGTGTCGCGCCACTAATTATTTTGCGCTCATCCGCAAAGCACTGGTGGATGCTGGTTATCCTCAGGTTCCCGTAATCGCCATCTCGACGCAGGGTATCGAGGACAATCCGGGTTTCACAGCCACGCCCCAGCTGCTTTGGAGGGCTCTCAAGGCGCTCGTCATCGGTGACCTGCTGATGAAGTGCCTGTACCGTGTACGTCCGTACGAAGAGGAACCCGGCAGCGCCGACAAGCTGTACCGTCTGTGGGATGTCATCGTCAGAGAGACCATCGAACACCACGGTTATTCGAAGACCGCCGCGAGGCGGTTCGGTAAGGGCTATCTTCCTTATCAGAAGCTGCTCAAGCAGATCGTGAAGAGCTTCGACTCTCTGCCTTTGAGAAACATCCAACGCAAGCCAAGAGTCGGCGTGGTCGGAGAGATTCTGGTGAAATACCATCCCGATGCCAACAATCATCTGGTCGATGTTCTTGAGGCACAGGGGTGTGAAGCGGTGGTGCCCGGAATCATGGAATTCATGACGACAGGCCCCTACATCAGTGATTGGCGCGAAAAGCACCTGGGCACGGGTGGGAATAAGGCGGTCTATGCGGCGATGCGTTGGGGACTCGACCGAATCCTCAACCCGGTTCGGCGCGCCATCAACTTGTCGCGCGGCAAGTTCGGCCAGGACACCCCTATGCCCGAGTTGGTGGATATGGCTTCCGAAGTGACATCGATTGGCGTGCAGGCAGGTGAGGGGTGGCTGCTTACCGCCGAGATTTTGGAGCTGATTGGTTCCGGATGCCCCAACGTGGTGTGTGCGCAGCCCTTCGCATGCCTGCCGAACCACGTGACTGGGCGTGGTATGTTCGGCAAGATTCGCAGGCTCCATCCGGAAGCGAACATCGTCTCCATAGATTACGACCCAGGTGCTTCGCAGGCCAATCAGCTCAACCGGATCAAGCTTATGGTCGCGACGGCGAAGAAGAACCACCAGAAGATCACTTCCGCCGATTGAGCACGTGTTTTCGGGTTGGCTGGTTACAATGGCCTTTGCCGGTGGTATCGGACGAATCGTGGTTTTGGTGCACGGGAAGGAACATGATGGCTTTGACTGCCGATATGGTTGTGCGGACTGAAGGATCCGCTGACGATCCGGAGCACGGGTCTGAGGCTTCGGGCCGGTCGGATGCCGTCAGGGGTGTCCGTAACTACGGCAGGCGGCGCCCCGCTCACGCTTCGTCGTCGAACCGGCGTTCTGACAACGGCAGTGGCTGGCTTTTCCTCAGGGATTTGATTATCTACTGCGTGATACCTTTGTTGGTGGTGTTCACGTTGTTTGCCAGCTATAGGATTCCATCGGGGTCCATGATGGACACCATAGAGGTCGGTGACAGAGTCCTGGTCACCCGGCTCGAGCCTCGTCTGATGAAACCCAGACGCGGCGATGTGGTGGTGTTCAAAGATCCGGCGCATTGGCTTGATGACAAGAACGAAAACATGTTCACCGACACCCTGATCAAGAGGCTTATCGGTTTGCCCGGCGATACTGTGGAGTGCAGCGGCAAGGGGGCTCCCGTCAAGGTCAACGGTGTGCCCATCAACGAGACCTCCTACCTTAAGCCAGGCGTCAATCCGAGCGATTTCGCCTTCAAGGTCAAGGTCAGTGCGGGCAATGTTTTCGTGATGGGTGACAATCGTGCGAATTCGGCCGATTCTAGGTGGCACGCCGATGATGGAAACGACGGTTTGGTTCCCGTACACGATATCAAGGGCAAGGGGTTGCTGACGTTCTGGCCGTTGGGTCGTTTCGGTGCGTTGCAGTCGCACCACGAAGTGTTTGACGCCGTTCCCGCGCAGGCGGTGTCGTGAGTTCCGGCGATTCGACAAGATACGGAAGTCGGCGTGGAGGCGAACCCGTGCAGACCAGACCCGATATGCTCACCGAATTGTGTCTGGCACAGCGCGGTTTTGATTTCATCGCCGGTTTCGATGAGGTTGGGCGCGGTGCTCTCGCTGGACCCGTGATGGTGGGTGTTGCAGTGATGAAGGCGGACGACATTGCACATGCAAAGGTGCCGTCTGGCCTGACGGATTCAAAATTGCTCAGCGAACGCA
Source organism: Bifidobacterium bombi DSM 19703 (assembly GCF_000737845.1). Taxonomy (GTDB): domain Bacteria; phylum Actinomycetota; class Actinomycetes; order Actinomycetales; family Bifidobacteriaceae; genus Bifidobacterium; species Bifidobacterium bombi. Next base: position 354,027 of record NZ_ATLK01000001.1, read on the forward strand.
GGCGTGAGGGATTGTATGACGAGCTCCTTGGCTGGTGCGCAGCCAGCGCCGTGGGGCAGGCCTCCAACGTCGAAATCGACCAGTGGGGCATCTCGCATGCTTTGGGTATCGCCGCTCTGCGTGCTCTTGCTCAGGTCGAGCGCCGCATAGGTATGGATCTGGTCGGTGCACGCGTGGGCGCGATACTCGACGGTCCCAACGATTACATCACCAAGGCCTTGGACAGTTTCGATGCCCCTGAGGTTCCCGTGTTAGCGCAGATCATGACGCGGATCAAGGCGGACCAGTGTTGTGCACTCGTTTCGGCGGCCTCCGTCATCGCCAAGGTGACCCGTGACCGTCTGATGGTCTCTCTGGCCAGTGGCAATGTGGAATACGCGCCATATCATTGGGAGCGAAACAAGGGATACGGTTCTCTGGAGCATCGTGAGGCCATTCGTCGGCTGGGACCGTGCGAACTGCATCGCGTCAGCTGGCATCTGATATGAACTCGCCGGATCCTGGTCGCCGTATCCGTGGCGTTTCATGTTATCCGGCATGAGGTTTCAATGTTGATTCGGCCTGTCAATGAACATAGGGGGCCATATGATTGAAGCCTGTATACATATCATTCGCGAGTGTGCAAAAGGTATTGAAATGTCTGGCAAGCAGTTGTTTTCTTTGGTTCCCCGCACTGGTCTGCTGATAGCGGCAAAGGTGGCCTCGTTATGGGTGACGCTGCTTGCCGGTGTATCATTCGTGTTCACTTTGATTTCTTATCTTGCCATCCCCATTTCAGCAATTACTGAAGGTGGCAGACCGCGAATCGGAGTCTCCGCCAGTATCGCCAAAGGCGGCGCACAGCCGCACATCCGTAATTTCCCGTATGTGCCGGGAGGTATCTCCGTCTTCATTGAGTTGTTCGTCCTGATCGTGATCGTAGGTTACCTCGCTTACCGATTGTCCTGCTATTTCGCCGGTAAGATTGATGAGCGCGTCCATCTTCATCTGTATGAAGGCCTGTATGCCCATATGCTGGATTTGGGGAAGTGCCGTGGCGTGGGTGAATATGAGGATGAATTTTCGTTCGCTATGGATGAGGGGATTCGCGACGTCCGTTGCCTTTACTCGGTGGTTGTGCCAGAGGTGGTGTTTTCGTACGTCGCCTTGCTGACGTTGTTCGTGGTCGTGCTTTGCATCGATGCACCCACGGCTCTGCCTTTGCTGGTCTGTCTTGTTTTGCTTGCAGGTTTGGGCTTGCTCTCGTTGAAGTCGCCTAAGTTGCAGCGCCGCAAGGGTCTGACGATGGTCCTGACCGTCCTGTGCCTGTGCTGTGCCTTCGTCGCTGTCGCGTTGATACTTATCCGCCGCTATATCGATGGGCATGTGGGATTGTCCGATGCCTTGACGGTGCAGCTGTTGTGCGCTGGTCTGCTGATGCCGGTGCGGCGGCTGGGAACTGTTTCATCGATGCTGCAGGAAGGTCTGCGTTGCCTCAGGAAGATCACGAATCTACTAGACGTGAACGTCTCGTCCATTGGAGTGGCCGATCGACGTTTGGGATTCGGATCATGCTCGGTCATCTTCGATGATGTGAGCCGCAGGCGGACTGATTCGGTTGAGGTAACAGGGCTGAGTTTCAAAGCCGAGCCAGGGAGATTGACTGTTCTTCTGGGGGATCGGGCTTCAGGTGCGGGAATCGTTCCGCAGTTGCTGGCCGGAACCTTGGAGGATTATCAGGGTTCTATACTGCTACGCACCGGAATAGCCTCTTCTGCGGATTTGGAACTTCGCTCGCTTACGCTGCCTTCCCTGGCTTCGGCAGTGACCGTCGTCGGTGAAGGCAGCAGGTTCTTTGCTGGGACACTGCGCGACAATCTCGCCGTTGCCGATCCCAACGCCAGTGCGAATGACATGTGGCTTGCGCTCAACCGTGCCCATATCGACGGTTTCGTCTACACGCAGACCAAGGGGCTTGACATGCCCATCGAATCAAATGCCGACAACATTACTGCGGGTCAGCGGCTCAGACTTTTCCTGGCAAGGGCGTTGTTGTGCGACACCCCTGTGTATGTATTCGACGATGTCATGGCTGGCGTGGACTCTCAAAGTGCAAAGGTCATGGACAGGGCCATCCACGAACTCGCCAGGACGAAGACTGTCATTGTATTCACGAAGGACGCCGATGACGCTTGGGAGGGCGATCAGGTCCTGACCTTGTCTGAAAACGGAGTCCAGACGGGTGACGAATCTCAGGACATCACCCGAAACACCGAGGATGTATCCCAGGCCGACCTCAAAGAGCGTCGCTCCGTGTCCCATGACCATACCGGCATCACGGCGGTGGGAGACGCTGGTGTCCCGGTTCAGGCAGGTGCGGATCGGGCGAGACATATGAAGTCTCTGCATCTGGTGAATTGTGTCTGTGAGGTTTTGGAGCGTTTGGCGGGTGTGTTCGCGCCGTTCTTCGCTGTGGCGACCTTCATTGTCCGGAACGGTCAATCGGTTTGTGGATTGGACGTCGCTGCGTCGTCTTGGGCGCTGTCGGCCTGCTCGTTGTTGTGGTGCGTTTGTGGGTGGTTCGAACTTTGGTCCGGTTCACGCATCCGCGACGGTTATGTTACGGATGTGTATGGGCGGCGAAACCCCTCACTGACGAAGGGCATCGGTGTGCGTAACATAGCGATATCAGTGTTCGCGTGTGCCATCTGTGCCTTGGCACTGGCCTTCCTGAACGTCTGGTTCGCCGCGATCTTCTGTGCCTTGCTGCTGCTGATCGGGGCGGTGTTCCCGCTGCTCTTCCTGCGGGACATCCGTCCGTTGATCCATCTCGTTGCCTTTGATGAACATAAGATCAAGGCGAGGATTAGCGAGGATGTGCACGGTATCAATGAGATGATACGTTTTTCCCAGGGTGAGGGTCGTATGCACAGCAGTATCTCGAGGGTCAGGAAGTTGTTCGTGGAACGGCAAAGGTTGTACCGCAAGCGTAGCGTCTATGTCGGCTTGAGCATGGTGATGGCGGTTTGTGCCGTATTGCTTGCTACGACGTTGTTCCTGAGTGAGGGCATGGCTCCCTCGTCCGGTGTAGCGGCCGCCGCCTTGTTTTTCCTCGCATTGACGACTGCATTGTATATGGCGCAGCTCACGGCTTTCGTCGCCTTCGCCAAGGCAAAGCTCTCCTATAATGAAAAGAAATTCTGACTGATGATGGGAGAGAAGCATGTATGTAGGCGACGGAGGTGGCAACAGATCTCCTAGGGGAGGTCGACGTTTCGATCGTTCGCGTTTTCCCATGGATGCGTACGGAGACAGTCAAGTACGTTACCGGATGTATGTCTTGGTTGCCGCCGCAATCGTCATAGGCATCGTCATCGGTCTGCTTTTGCCAAGGCTCGACACTCCGCTGGCCCGCATGACGGGACGTTACGTGGCTTCAGGGCCTGCGGCCGAGGCGCTCAATACCCTTGCAATCGACGATCACCCCAGGTCCTCCTCATATAGGCGCGACGCTTTTTCGTACAACAAGGTCGATTTCGACGGTGACGGGTGCACCGTGCGTGACGATGTGCTGCGTCGTGATATGAACGACGTCACTTACACAGGCGGGTCGTCATGTCATGTGGATTCAGGTGTGCTCCACGATCCTTACACTGGTAAGGAGATTGACTTCGTGCGAGGCAAACAGACTAGTGCACAAGTGCAGATAGACCATGTCGTCGCTTTGGAGAACGCCTGGCAGTCAGGTGCCAGTAAGTGGGGATTGGCCGAGCGTGAAGAATACGGCAACGACATGTACAATCTGCTTGCGGTGGACGGACCTGCCAATCAGGAGAAGGGTTCGGCGTCGGCGGCATACTGGTTGCCGGAGAATCGCGGTTACCGTTGCTCATACGTGGCGCGTCAGATAGGAGTCAAGACGAAATACCGATTGAGCGTGACCACCAAGGAGAGGGATGCCATCATTGAGGTCCTACGGTCATGCCCCTCCCAAAGCATACCGAAACATTAAGGAAGTTCCGGAAAGCCTGAGCTTATGGAATCGGCGCCTACAGTGTTATATTTGCGTGCCTGGCGAGGTTGTTCCTTGTGTGTGGTGCCGTGCTGCTGGTTGCACATACCCGGCACGCTGTCGCCCGCTTTCAGTGCGACGCGCTGAACAGACGACGGTGCATGGCGTTGATTGCCTTCTGCGTCATGTCTTTGGTCGATCCCGCGCCTTTTCCGCGCACGCCGAGGAAGACGGTGGCCACCATCATGAACGCGATGACCGAGCTGACGTACAATGATATCCGAACGCCGAAGATGCTTGAGGTGATGGCAGCGGCATGACTTGTGCCGAGCGTACGTTCCTTAAGCGTGGTGAACTGTTCCATCAGAATGACCAGGACAGGTGAGCCTATGGCCCCGGATACCTGTCGAATGGTGTTTGTGACGGCAGATCCCGCTGACACATCCTTCGGTTCAAGGCAGTTGAGTGACCATGTCGTGCAAGGCATCAGCACAAAGCCCATGCCTACCTGCCGAATGAATTGGCAGATGGAAACCCACCAAATCACGGTCCCACTGCCGATGAAGCTCATCATCACAGTTCCAATGAACAGAATAATGGAGCCGAACAAAGCGGTCGGACGGGCTCCGAATTTGTCCAGCAGACGTCCGCCGCCAAACTGGGAGATGCACTGTCCCAGTGCTCCGGGCAGCATCACCAGTCCTGAGATCGTAGCGGCGTAGCCACGATCGCTTTGGATATACAACGGCAGGATGACATTGATGGAGCTGAAAGCGAAGAAGCTTAGTGCCGCCACAAGCGTGCCGATCATGAAGTTGCGGTTGCGTAGCACGGTGAGATCGAGCAGAGGTGGCTGGACTTCCTTGAGTTCTTCGGCATAGGTGCCTTCGTGCATCTTGCGACGACCAAAATGACGATTGACTACGGGCTGGTCATCCCAGTCTTCTATCGGTCTGATACGTGCGTTGCCGGCTGCGTTGTGCCTTCGCAGTTCCAAGAGCTCGGAGCGGGCTGCATTGAATCGTCTGGCACCCTTCATCTGACGGACGATGAACCAGACAATGCCCCCGAGTCCGACGAGCATCATCAGCCATACCATCGGGTTGGTGAAAGGGTAGGACTCGATGTTCGTGAAGCCGTAGAGAAGTCCTCCAAAGCCGATGACGGAAAGGCATACTGAGAAGAAATCGGCCTTGGCCATTTTGTCTTTTTCATTGAAATTATGCAGACCGAAGATGGCCAGCAGCAGTGCGATTACACCTGAAATGCTCAGAGTCAGGAATATCGAGCGCCAGCCGGTGGCATCCGTCTGCCAGCCGCCGAACGTAGGTCCGATAGCCGGGGCCACGCTCATCGCCATACCCACGGTCCCCATGGCCAAACCTCGCTTGGCAAGTGGATAGATGGAGAAAACGGTGATTTGCAGAACAGGCCACATCACCCCGGACCCCACGGCCTCCAAGGTCCGTCCGAGCAGGACGAAAGCGAAGACATGGCTTTGCCAAGCCAGCAACGAGCCGATGGTGAAGATGCTCATGGAGGTAATGACGATCTGACGGGTAGAGAACCTTCGGGTAAGGTATGCGGTGAGTGGCACCATCACACCCTGCACCAGCTGGATGACCGAGGTAAGCCATTGACCTGTCGTCACGCTGATATGGAATTCATCCACGATGGTCGGGAGAGCGGCGCTTAGTTGCAGCTGCGTGAAGTTGCCGAGAAAGGTGATGAAAGTGAGTATGGCGATAGATACGAACGCGGCGTGGGTCAGATGACCGTCGGCATAGGTCTCGCCTTGTTGCAGAGGAACTGACAGATTGTGCTTCGTGTTTTTCAGGAGTCGCCTTTGCAAGACTTAATCACTTCTTTTCTGTTTTTATTCGGATGTGCCCTTGTTTTAGAACTCAGTAGTTGCCGTTTGCGAGCCAATGACGATATGCGCCTTGGATGCCGCCATACCGCTGGCAGTAGCTCCAGAACCACCTCAGCTGTGTCTGATAGTTGTCGTGCCAATCCGCTCCTGCACTCGCCATTTTGCTTCCTGGCAACGCTTGGGGCAGTCCGTAGGCGCCTGAAGGGTTCTGGGCGTGCACGTTCCAGCCTGATTCATGGGAGATGATGAATACGGTCGCAGTGAAGTCCTCTTCGCTGTAGCCGTTCGAAAGCAGGTAGTCATGTGCCCACTGCTGCATCTCCCCGACGGGGACCGTCGTGCCTATGGTATTGTCGCTGCCCTTAGAACCGGCGCTCGAACCTGATCCGGAACCGGTGCCTACCAAAATGACCTTGTCAACCGGCGCGGTCTTGACGTATGAGGTGAACACATTGCTGGAAATGACCTTGCCCCCGGCCTTGGTAACGAGACTTGTGGTCTCCATAACTCCATTGCTGCCTTCAGTCTGTACCTTTTCCTGGCCTTTAGGCAATGCCGCGGTTTCCTTGCGGACGGTATTGAACGCAATTGGTTCTTCCGAGGTCTTCAGCGCGGAACCCGCACGGGAAATCGTCACCACAGTGGATTCCTTCACCTTGGAATTCAACGCCGGCGTGATGACATCACCCGGCTCGAGCGTAATGTCGCCTTGCTCGAGGACCGATTTCACGGTGGTGAAATCTCTGCCTACTACAGCACGTGACGTGCCGTCAACTTTGACGGTCACATACGTGGCGTTGGGGTCCGCCCTGCGCAGACCGTCTCGTGCACTACTACGAGATACGCTCAAAGCGTTCCGGTCGGTTACGGAATATGCTGTCTGCGTCATCTGCGTTGCCATGCGGTGCCGATATGCATTGAGTTCCAGCAAGCCGCCGATCAACAAGGCGATTGCGGTGAAGAAACAGAGTATCTTAAGCCACTGGCGTTTGCTCAGTGAGCTGAGGGTTTTTACTTCCTTACGGTGGTTTGCCATCATGCTCCTTGAATTCGCCTGTCTGGGCGACAGACATATCTCAATTGTCATAAGTATAAGCCGCGGCATAGAGAACAGGTGCCTGAATGTAAAGAAAACGACCGTCCCCGGTCGCAAGCCTTATGACTTGCTTCAAGCGGCGGTCGCATGAAATCAATGGGAAATTATGAAATCAACGGGATATTGGACGGGGCATACGAAAAATGGGTTACCTTGCCCGCGTATGACCTGAAACGAAGCCGTTATGCTTGCGGCTGAGTTTCGTCTTTGCTCATGTCCAGATCGCGAGCCTGTTTGATTAGCTCATTGAGGTCCGAAGCCCGCAAGGCCCCGGCTTGCTTGAAGATGACTTGGCCATTCTTGGCGATCAGCAGGGTGGGTACCGCCTGGATGTCCGCTGCGCTGGCCAGATCCTGGTTCTGGTCGATGTCGACCTTTCCGAAGACTATGTCTGTGTTGTCCTCGCTCGCTTTTTCATATACCGGTCCGAAGGCCTTGCAGGGCCCGCACCATGTGGCCCAGAAGTCCACGAAGACCAGTTCGTTGTCTTTGATGGTATGTTCGAAGTTCGTTGAAGTAAGTGTCTGTGTTGCCATTACGGCTCCTTTCGAGAGTCCTTTCATGATAACGCGTGGGACGGTCTTCGTGCTAACATTTCGTTACCAGCTTCGCTTGCCGTCGAAACGTATCAGCAATGCGGTCCACTGGTGCGCTCGAACATCTTCGTTTTTCCCTTTAATAAGCCGTTAATGAGCCTCACCCGTATGGTGGTTGTTTGAGAAGCTCGGCCATGGGTGCGATAGGTGCGTCGCAGCGATGGGGATATTGGATTTTTGGTTCTTTTGGTGGATAATGGAGTCATGCCGGTTTTAAATGATGAGGTTCCAGATGATGACGATTTCGATGCGGCGCGTGTCAGAGGTGAGTTCGATGGGATTACTCCCGAGGATTTCGTGCGTGGCTCTGACAATGGCAATCCTCCGGGCTGGCTTCCGGCGGTGCGTATAGACCGGTTGCGGCGCGAGGTACCGCTCGTCTACGTAGAGGTGGTCCCTGTGCGTTGTGACGATCTTGGGCGTATCAGCGAAGTCGGCTCGCTGGTGCGCGTGCGTGACAACGGTTCCGTGGAACGCACGTTGGTCAAGGGCCGTCTGCTGTTCCATGAAACCATACGTGAGGCGTTGGCACGCAATATCGGCAAGGATCTCGGTGAAATAGCGCTGCCGGTCATACCTCCTAGCCTTCAGCCTTTTACGGTTGCAGAATTCTTTCCGACACCAGGCATATCAAGATTCTACGACCCCAGGCAGCATGCTGTCGCATTATGCTACGTAGTTGTGATTTCAGGGGATTGCAAACCCCAGGATTCCTCCCTCGATGTGCAATGGTGTGCTATAGCAAGTCCTGAATTCCGAACTTTCCTCAATCAGATGGACGACGGGCAGGATGAGATAGTGCGTCGGGCTCTGAGCTGGACGGGTGCCGGAGAATGACATCCGTGTCCGTGGAACTGTGCGTGGGGACTGGGATGCACCTAGGCATACGTGACATGCGTTTTCGAGCCGGTCGGAGGACCGATGCAGATTCAGACGGATGCGTTCCGCGCTGTGTGTAGCCGTGCGTCCTATCGTTGTCAGTGGAAAGGATAATAAGTGGTGATGGAGTCGAACGTAGGTCACGAACAGGTGGGACGGGTTTCCCGTGCCTATGCATTCGATGGGGAAATGCTTGCCGAGCAAGAGGAATGGTCCCGTAGACCGTTATGTGTGGTCAATCATGAGTACCGCGCGGGGTCAGGTACGCCGCTAGTACTTGTCCACGCCTTTCCTATCGATCACCGTATGTGGGATGAATGTGCCGCACTGATCATCTCGCGGTCGGCGCGAGCCGGAGTCGTTCCCTTTGCCGTCTGGGCGCCTGATATGCCCGGTGCCGGTATGAGCCCCGTCCCTGTTGTGGGGAGCTATGGTGAGCCACGTGAGGACGGGGCATATCCCCGGGCTCTGGACGCCATCGTCGAAACGTACGTGGACATGCTCCATGACGCAGGCTACGACAAAGCTGTTTGGGCTGGGATATCCATGGGTGGGTATGTGGCGTTGGACGTGCAAAGACTGCATCCTGAATGTGTTGCAGGCTTGGCACTGTGCGACACGACTGCCGACGCCGATGTCGACGGAGGCGCCAAGCGCTTGGGTGTTGCGCAGGACGTCGTACGCGGTCTCACGGTGATGCCGGTACTTCATTTCGCACAGCCGGCGCAAGGCGATTCCACGGTTAGAAGGTCGAGTTGGTTCATCGACGAGATGACGTCTTGGATCAGGGAGCAGTCGCCCGCCGGAATAGATTGGCGTCAGCGCATGGCTGCGGGAAGGCCGGATATGAATGCGCAGCTGCCACGTATCACCGTCCCGTCCCTGGTTCTTTGTGGCGACCGCGACCCGTCCAGCGGTCCCGATCGCATGCGGGTCATGGCCTCACACATGACAGGGACCGAGGTCGATATGCAGATCATCCATGACTGCGGGCATTTCAGTGCTGTGGAGCATCCCGAAGAGGTGGCCGAAGCTTTGTTGCATCTCATGGCGCGTGTCGGGCGCTGATATGAGGTTTGCTTCGCCTCGGTTCCTGCGTTAGACTCATTGCATGAGTGACTTTGAGATGGATGGCGGTGACCGTTCCGATGAAAGGTCCGTGGGTTTGGATGTGCCAGCCGAGCTTGGCTATAGCGATGAGCATGTTTGGGTAGGGCAGTCAGAGGGTCTGTTGTCCTTGGGCATTACCGAATACGCTGCGGATCATATGGGCGATTTGGTCTACGTCGATCTTCCTGAGGTGGGTACACGGTTCGACGTAGGCGACGAGTTGGTGCAGCTCGAATCGTCGAAGGCGGTGCAGCCCGTGATTGCGCCTGTGGCGGGGACGGTTCGTCATGTCAATGGTGAGGTTGCCGAAGACCCTGAAATCGTGAATAACGATCCGTATGGTGAAGGTTGGATGGTGAAGGTTGAGCCGGAGGACGATGAGCCTGAATTGCTCGATGACGGGCAGTACCGCAATCTGCTCAGAAAATCAAAGTAACGTTTGCCGTATGGCGCTTGGGTGAAGGCAACGAGACGTCATCGTGATGGCGTTCCTGCGTTTGCGCCGGGGTGGTTGGCCGATGCTGCCGTATAATTTCCCTCATGGGAATGGACACTGAAAAAGAGACATCGGGTTTGCGTTCCGCCAATCACGCGGATGTGGGGCGGCCGCCGGTGGCATTCGAACAACCCCATGTGCGCGAGGTGCATGGTGACGTCTTCGTCGATCCATACGAGTGGATGCGCGACAAAGACTCCGCGCGCCTGCGCGACTACGTCCGGGCACAGAACGAGTATTATGCCGACCGGATGCGACCCTTGTCGGGGTTGAAGGACACTTTGTTCGAAGAGTTCAAGGGGCATGTTCAGGAAACGGACATGTCGGTCCCCACCCGAATTGACGACTATTGGTATTTCGCCAGAACCAGAGAGGGAAGCCAATACGGTGTTCAGTGCAGAATTCATATCCGGGGTCGGGATGATTGGCACCCGCCGGTCATCGACATGCACGATGAGCCGGGTGCGGCACCGGATGAGGAAATCGTCTTTGACATGAACGCCGAGGCGCAGGGCCATGATTTTTTCCAGCTCGGTGGGCTCGACCTGAGCAGGGACGGCCGGTTCCTGCTTTACGGGGTCGATACGACAGGCGACGAACGCTATGACTATCGCATTCGTGACTTGAGTGACCATCATGACCTTCCCGATCTTATGCCCGGTGTAGGTGGGGCCTGCATGACCGCCGATGGCCGTTGGGTCTTCTATGTACGGCTCGATGAGGCCTGGCGTCCTTGCGCCGTCGTGAGGCACCGGGTCGGTACGGCCGCACGACAGGATGTGGAGGTGTTCCGCGAGCGCGATGAACGTTTTTGGGTAGGGGTCTCCTTGAGTTTCGATGAACGTCATGTGGTGATAGGCACCGGGTCCAAAACGACCAGTGAGGTCCTTCTTCTTCCCGTTGATGACCCTGAGGGCGAGTTCCGCGTTTTCCTTCCGCGCACCGAGGGCGTGGAATACGACGTCAGTTTCGCGAGCTTCGAAGGAGCCGGTCAGGGCGGGTCGGACATACCCTTGGCATTGGTGTATCATAATGCATTCAATCCCAATTTCGAAATCGACGTCGTGGACATGCGTATGCATGAACCCCCGTTCTCGTTGGGTGAAGGTACATGCATCGCCGTGGGTTCGCCTTACGGGTGCGAGCGAGGGGACGCCGTGGAGCGCGGCGCCTCCCGGCGGCATGTAGGAGAGCCGTATTTCAACTCCATCAACCCTGAGGTCCTTCAAGGCGCAAAAGGTCTGAGCATCGACGGCATCGCAATGTATCGGCACTTCGTCCAGCTGGGTTATCAGGCGGGCGGTCTTCCGCATGTCGCGGTCATCACCAAGGAACAGGCTGCAGCCGATTTTCTGGCTGGTCGGCCTTGGGCATTCTTGGGACTCGAACCGCACAAGGGCTTGGTTCGTTCCTCTTTCGGATGTGAACCTGATGAGGGAAGTGGTTACCCCGACGATATCGTTCTCGACTTTCCACGGACGGCCGGTCAAGGCGAAGAGAATGGCGGCGAAGCCGGGAGCGATATCGGGAACGGGCAGGTGCCGGGCGATCTGTGGGGTACCGATTCACAGGGTACGCGCAGGCGCCGGCTGTATTGCATCGGTACAGGCGGCAATCCCTCGTACGATGCACCTCGTTTGCGCTATTCGTTTTCCAGCTATTCCTCTCCCGGAGAGCTTCACGAAATAGATGTATGCACCGGCGAGGATGTCCTGCTCAAACGGATGAAGGTATTGGGTGACTTCGATCCAGAACGGTACCGCGAACGGCGTGTATGGGTCGAAGCTCGCGACGGTGAGCTGGTGCCGGTGTCATTGGTCTGGCGAGAAGGAATCCGCAAGGGGCCTTTCGCCATGTTCGTCACTGGGTATGGTGCGTATGAGGTCAATAGCGACCCTGGTTTCTCGGTATCCCGGCTCGGCATGCTGGACCGCGGCGTGTTGTATGCGGTGGTGCACGTCAGGGGTGGCGGTGAGATGGGGCGTGCTTGGTACGAGCAAGGGCGCAGGCTGAACAAACGCAACACGTTCGAGGACTTCGTCGATGCCACGAGGGCGTTGCAGAGATGCGGGCTTGCTGATTCGCGAAGGACCGTCGCGAACGGCGGGTCCGCCGGCGGGCTGCTAATGGGGGCGGTGGCCAACATGGCCCCGGAATGCTACGCCGGCATCGAGGCGGATGTGCCGTTCGTTGACGCGCTCACCTCCATTCTGGACCCATCATTGCCTTTGACGGTCACGGAGTGGGATGAGTGGGGCGATCCGCTTCATGACCGATTGGTGTACGAGTATATGAAGTCATACACCCCGTACGAGAATGCGCCGTATGGGCTTTGGTCCTATGGACGCGATGACTCGGGCTCTCGGCGGCCTGCGGGAGGTGTTCGGTTCCCCAGGATTCTCGCTACCACGTCGATGAACGATACCAGGGTGCTCTATGTGGAGCCGCTGAAGTGGGTGGCGCGTTTGCAGTCGCAAGGCGTCGATGCCATGATCCGCGTAGAAACCGAGGCCGGGCACGGCGGCGTTTCGGGAAGGTATGCGCAGTGGCGTGAGGTTTGCGAAGAGAACGCCTGGTGTCTTCATGTCATGGGCATCGACGTCTGAAGTCCGTGCACGTCGGCCTTTCGTCATTGATGAGTGCGACGCCGTCCTGACAGTTACGTGTCCACGATGCGAAAGGCCGGCTGTCCCCGTTCGGTTTGACAGGTAGTCTGCATGGTTATGACTACTGCAAAGACATATGACATCGCCGTCATACCTGGTGACGGCATCGGGAAGGAAATCGTGCCGGTCGCCCAACAGGTGATGGAGAAGGCGACTGAAGGGGTGGCGGATTTCAGATACGATGATTTCGATCTAGGTGCCGACCGTTATCTGCGAGACGGTGCCATCCTACCCGATGATGAGTTGGAACGGATCAAGGGAAACGATGCCATTCTTCTGGGCGCTATTGGTGACCCGAGAGTGAAGGCAGGTGTTTTGGAGCGTGGTTTGTTGCTCAGGATGCGTTTCGATCTCGATCAATACGTCAATCTACGCCCCTCCAAGCTGTATCGTGGAGTGACATCGCCGTTGGCGGACCCGGGGGACATCGACTTCGTCGTGGTGCGTGAAGGCACCGAAGGCCTTTATTGCGGGGCCGGCGGCGCCGTGCGGCGGGGCACGCCCCACGAGGTCGCGACCGAGGTGTCCATCAACACGGCGTTCGGTGTGGAGCGTGTGGTTCGCTATGCCTTTGAATTGGCCATGAAACGCCGCCGGCATGTCACTCTGGTCCATAAGAAGAACGTTCTGGTCAATGCCGGCGACATGTGGCAGCGCATCGTCGATCGAGTCGGTGAGGAATATCCACAGGTGACCCATGATTACCAACATGTGGATGCTGCCACCATCTTTCTGGTGACCGAACCAAGTCGCTTCGACGTCATTGTGACAGATAACCTGTTCGGGGACATCATCACCGATGAAGCCGGCAGCGTCGTCGGTGGTGTGGGTTATTCGGCTTCGGGCTGCATCAACGCCTCCAAGGAGTACCCATCGATGTTTGAGCCGATTCACGGTTCGGCACCTGATATCGCCGGTCAGGGCATTGCTAACCCCACCGCAGCGGTATTGTCGGCGGCCATGCTGCTGAGACATCTGGACCTTGATGAGGCAGCGGAGCGCATCGAGCGTGCCGTAGAGTCCGACATCGAAGCCAACGCTGGTATCGACCGTTCTACGCAGGAGGTCGGGCGGGACATCCTTTCCAGACTGTGAGCGTACATTCAGGGTATTCACATGGAATACCCTGCTGATTCGTGTTGGCGGTTCACACCATCATGGTGTACAGTCAGTTGGAACCAATTCAATGGATTCTGTTGTATAAAAGGGACAAACATGGATGATTCAGGTAACGCTCAAAGCCGTGACCCTCGTCAGGACGATTCATCATCAAATCGGGTCGGATATCCCCAAGCCGGTCGGTATGCACCGGCCGAAGGTCAGTCCGGCGCGTACGGCTTTTCCGAAGGTTCAGGTACGCAATATGGGCAGGCGAATATGCCTGGTGCAGCGCAAAACCAGCCGGGCTACGATACCCGGAACGGTGCATGGTCTGGTGGGCAATACGATTCCGGTATGAACGGATATGATACCCAATACCAGAACCAGGCGTATTCACAGAACTCCAATGGTTACCAATACAACCAGCAATACGGGTGGGCAGCACAGGCGTCCCCGGCATATGACGCCGCGGGAAACCCGTATTTTTACAGCAAGAAGTCAAAGCTGGCGGCGGGCCTGTTGGGCATATTTCTCGGTGGTTTTGGCATACACAACTTCTATCTCGGGTATACCAACAAAGCTGTGATCCAACTCCTCCTGACCGTACTTGGCGGGTTGTTAACATTCGGTATCGCGTCTCTGGCGTCGGGGATATGGGGTTTCGTAGAAGGAATCCTGATACTGTGCTCGCAATACGGGTCGCCGTGGCATCGCGACGGCAAGGGGATGGAGCTTCAGGATTAATTGCGCGCCGAATTCAAAAAGCCTGGAGAAAAGCTGGTAGGTGTGGCAGTCAATGTCGATGCTTCGGGTCGGGTGCTTGGCTGTTCCATCGACGGTGACTTATTCGTGTAAGGCGACGACCGGCACGCCATGCTCATGATGCATGATATGGAGCAGACCCTCGTTGAGGGGGCGTGAGTGAGGTGATGGCGCGTTACTCTGATGTCGGTCTTGTAGGCACGGACGCGAGGTCCATCGAAAAGGCTTTCGATCGTGCTTTGCATGATGAGCGACGAACGCTTCGCGGTGCTCCTTCGCGTTGTGGAGCGGAAGAGTCGAGGGCCTTGTTCGTTGGCGTTCGTCTTGATGACGAGTGGTCCGCCGTAGAACGACCTTTGGCGGGCACATGGAAACCGCCAGTTCACCCGCAGGTTGTCATTGACCAGCCCCGGGGACCGCAGGAACAGATGGATATCGACAACGAATGGGCGATTCAGGTCGTCAGAGGGGCAAGGCCCGCGACCCTGCGTTTTTGGCGATGGACGCAGCCGGCCGTTGTGATAGGCAGATACCAGTGCGTCCATGACGAGGTCGATTTGGAAGCTGCACGCGCCGCTGGTTTTCAGATCGTCAAAAGGCCTACGGGCGGCGGCGCCATGTTCGTGCGGCCCTCCGACGTCATCACCTATTCGCTGTATGTTCCGGCGCCTTTTCTGGAAGGCGTCGCCGTGCGGGCCTCGTACCGTTTATGCGACCGCTGGCTTGTCGAGGCATTGCGCGGCATGGACATCGGTTTCGGCGGCATGAACGATGTTGTTACGCCGAACGGCAAGGCTGGCGGTTCGGCCCAGAGACGATATGCTCCATTGGACTACGGTCCATGCGCGGTTCTTCATCACACGACGTTGTCCTACGCCATTGACTCGGAGACGATGTCGCGTCTGCTCCGGGTCTCCGATGAGAAGATGAGCGACAAAGCCGTGAGGTCGGTTTCGAAACGGGTTGATCCGTTGTGTATGCATACGGCGTTGAGCCGCGAAGAGATCATGCACAATCTCGCCGGTTATGCTCATAGAGGGATATAGGCGAGTAAGATGGACATGGGTCCGTTATCTTGATATAGATGTCATGTGTTGTGTTTTGGCGCAGCCGCTGGAGCAGAAATCGGTTTTGGAGGCGTGAAAATGGTGGAGACACCCAATCATATTGAAGAAGAGCATAATCAGCTGTTGCAGACGGCGCTGTTCAGGCACGTTCCGCCGCAGGAGGCGGAAGAACTTCTCCCGTTCATCAAGTACGGCTCGTTTTCAAAGGGTGACTACATCTTCCATGAGGGAAGTACGGACAAATGCATGTATCTGCTTGAGGAGGGGAAGGTCAAGCTCACGCGCGAGTCGAATGACGATCGAGTCCAGCTGTTGAGCATCCATTCCCGAGGGGAAGTGCTTGGAGAGATTCCCGTTTTCGACCCCGACGGAGGTCCGCGCACGGCTTCGGCCGTGGCGATGGTCAACGGGACACGGGTGGGCTGTTTAGATCGCGAGACGTTGTTCAGGTGGCTCAACAAGCATCCTTTCGTGGCGGTGAACATGTTGCAGGTCATGGCGGCGAGGATGCGCGCGAACAACGAACGTATGTCGGACCTTGTGTTCAAGGACGTTCCCGCACGATTGGCCAAGACTCTGTTGGACATGGCCATGCGCTTCGGCAAGCCTGTCGAGGCAGGGGTGAAGGTTCCGCACGACCTGACACAGGAGGAACTCGCCCAGCTCGTGGGTTCATCTCGCGAAACCGTCAACAAGGCGCTGATGGATTTCTCGGATCGCGGTTGGATAGCCCGCGACGGGCGCGCCATCATCATCTACCAGCCTGGAATGTTGATTCGCCGGTCACGACGCTGAACTTTACACTGATTACAAGCCTTGCTTTGCACAATGTTTCTGCTAGTCTCGGTTCGTTCGAGACTATTAGCTATCGGCTTATCGACAATTGAAAGTGTCGTCGATGGGTGTGCAGGTAGATACGATGTCCTAGAATAGAGCGCATGTCTTCGAAGCGAAATCTCACTGTACAGCGTGTTTTGGCCTTATTGCTCGCATATGTGATGCTCTGTATCGCAGGGGGCGTCGTGGGCGGAATTTTTCTTTCCCCGGTCGTTTTTGGCGTCAATGGCATGGCCAAGGCGGTCATGCCGTCGTTGAAGGTCGAAGGCATCGACTTCGACGTTTCTAGTCTTCCGCAGCGCTCCCGGATGTTCGCGTCGGATGGGAAGACGGTGATTGCATCGTTCTATGCGCAGAACCGTACGGTCGTTCCGCTTAAGGATATTTCGCAGCCCATGCAGCAGGCCGCCGTGGCACGCGAGGACAAGAGGTTCTTCAAGCATGCTGGCGTGGACGTGCAGGGCGTCATGAGGGCCTTCATTCAGACGTTCATCAAAAAGGGCGACACGCAGGGGGGCTCCTCGCTTACCCAACAGTATGTCAAGAACGTACTCATGACCAAGGCACATGAGAACAACGATCCGATAGCCGAGTACCATGCCTCTGAGGAGACCATAGCGCGCAAGATTCGCGAGATGCTGATCGCCGTGCAGATGGAAAAGCAATATTCCAAAGCCGAGATATTGCAGGGGTATCTGAACATCGCGCAGTTCGGCAGCAACAACCTGTATGGTGTTGAGGCCGCGGCAAGACGGTATTTCGGAATTTCCGCCAAGGATCTGAACGTTGGCCAGGCCGCGACCATCGCCGCGATCACGAAGAATCCGTCCAAATACGATCCATCCATTCCTGAGAATCTTCAGGAATCGCAGAAGCAGCGCGACATCGTGCTTTCGCTGATGCTGTCGCAAGGCTTCATCACCAAGCAGCAGTATGAGGAGGCCAAGGCAAAACCCCTGCAGGAGACGCTCAACCTTCAGGACAACACTTTGCAGGTAGGCTGCCAGTCAGCAGGCGATGCCGCTTTCTTCTGTGATTACGTGACCAAGCAGATCCTCAACTCCAAGGAATTCGGAAAAACCGAGATGCAGCGTCAGAAGCTCTTGAATGAGGGCGGGCTTGATATTTACACGACAATGGACATCAATGCAAACAACATCGCCATGCAGACGGCCCGCGAGACCATTCCGGTCAACGACCCCACTGGTTTCGAGGTGGCCATGGCATCGATACGTCCGGGGACCGGTGAGGTACTGGGCTTCGGTGTCAATAGGATATATGACGCCACCGATGCGGCGAAGAACGACCCGACGAGGACCTCGCTCAACTACGCCGTCGATCAGAAAGACGGGGGCGGCATGGGATGGGCTATCGGTTCATCATGGAAACCGATCAACATGGTGGCATGGATGCAGAAGGGCAGGTCGATCAACGAGCCGTTGCGCACTTCGACCTTCTATCGCAACAGCGCGTTCAACTGCGATAGATTCACCGATAACGTCGGCAGTTGGACGGTGCATAACGCCGACGGAGGCAACGTGAATCCCGAGACGCCGTTCCTCGGTTTGGTGCATTCGCACAACACCGTGCAGGCGGCGATGGCCTCACAGATTGGACTGTGCTCCATTGCGGACACGGCCAAGACGCTTGGTTACCACAATTCGCCTTTGGGACAGGAGGACATCTACTCCAAAGGCTCGCCGTTGTATCCTCCAATGACGATTGGCGCCGTGCAGGCGTCGCCACTTACCATGGCGAACGTGTATGCCACCATCGCCGCTAATGGTGTGGAATGCACGCCGATCGCCATCAAGAAGGTGATTAACAAGGAAGGCGAGGATCTGAAGGTGCCGAGCGCCAATTGCCATCAGGCCATTTCTTCCGAAATAGCTCAGACCACGGCGTATGCCATGAACCAGGGTGTGGTTCGTCCTGATGGAGTGGCTGCGGTCACACGGCTGGATAACGGCAGAAAGACCTTCGCCAAGACCGGTACGAACGAGAATACGTATATGGCGACCGGCGGTTTCGTACCTCAGGTCTCGACGTTCGTTTCGGTGGGCAATGCCGAATATACCGTTCCCTTCGATCGCAAGACCATCAATGGCAAGTATCGTGCGGTGTGGTATGGCGAAGACATAGCGGCCCCAGCTTGGAGGAACTTCATGAATCGCTATCTGGCCGCGGGGAATGTGCCGCAAGACAATAACTACGGCAATCCTGCTCCGCAATACATGGGTTCGTCCAGCGCTCCTACACAGAACAGACAGTAGCGGCGGCGGAAACGGGAAACGGGACGTCCGGTGACGAAGGGGTCGCCGTGCGTCCCGTTTCCCGTATCATGAGATGCTTTGATGGGCATTCCGTTGCGATTGTTTTCAGCGGGTTATGAACCTGGCGATGTGAGCGGGAAGACTGATATGCGTGATTGCTAGGGCAAACTTTCAGTCTGTTTGCGTTTCTGAAATAATTTGTGCGATAATGTTCATATGATTTCCTCACAGAGACAGCATGTGATTCTCAGCAGGCTTCGCACTCGTGGAGCAGTTCGCATCACAGCGCTTTCAAAAGAGCTTGGAGTCTCGGCCATGACCGTGCGTCGCGACATTGCCGATCTTGCGGACAAAGGTCTGCTCA
This sequence comes from Bifidobacterium bombi DSM 19703, assembly GCF_000737845.1. Lineage (GTDB taxonomy): Bacteria > Actinomycetota > Actinomycetes > Actinomycetales > Bifidobacteriaceae > Bifidobacterium > Bifidobacterium bombi. The sequence continues at coordinate 373,138 of NZ_ATLK01000001.1, forward strand.
AGAGAGTCCACGGCGGGGCCGTGACCACCAGCTCGTTGCTCAGCGAGCCGTTGTTTTCGGTGAAATCACAGATGGACATAGGGCTCAAGGACTCCATAGCCCAGGAGGCCGTCAAATACGTTTCACCCGGTGATGTTATAGCTGTTGGCGGCGGAACCACGGCTTACATTTTCGCCCAGCACCTTTTGGAATCGCAGCAGGCCAGTGGAATTACCATACTGACCAATTCCATTCCCGTTGCGGAACTGGTTCAGGCGATGGAATCCAAGGACATCGAGGTCATCGTCACGGGTGGCGTCATCACACGGTCGAATTCATTGGTCGGCCCCATAGCCGACAAGGTCATCGAATCCTTGCGGGTCAACACGGTCTTCCTTGGCACGCATTCCGTTTCCGTGCCTAGGGGTTTCCTTATGCCGAACTCTTTGGAGGCTGCGACGGATATGGCCATGATGGGCATCGCAGATAAGACGATCATCCTCACTGATCACACGAAGTGGAGCTGTACCTCCCTGTCTCTGTTCGCCAGATTTGACCAAGTTGACACATTGATCACGGACGACGGTCTCGACAAGGATTCCGCTGAGGAGACCCGTAGCCTGGTGAGCAATTTGGTGCTGACTCATAAAAGCAGCTGAATTTTATACAAACAACGAGAACCATAACCCTGACGGGGTTGAGGGGAGTGTCATACCATGACGAAATTTCGCCATTACGAACCGGATACATACGCACAGCAGCATATCCGCATCACACCGACGACGTTGGCTGACGGGCGCGAATTCTTCTATCTTGATGATGAACCGGAGTACGTCAGTGGGAAGAAAACCCGTGAGCTCCATGATCCGCGTCCTCTGGCGGACCGTTTCGCGCCCCACGCTGACGCTGACGGCAATGTCGTGCCGTATGCGGCACCGCAGATGCGGCGTGATCCACTTACAGGTGACTGGATTCCCATGGCGACGGCTCGCATGAACCGCCCCATCACCGCAGGGCTGAAGAAGACAGCCAGTGGCAATCCGCTCGCTGCCCGTATTCCGGGCAGTGCCTATCAAGACGGGGAAGTGCCTGACACTGATTATGATGTGGTCGTCTTCGAAAACCGTTTCCCATCCATGGTGCAGGTGCCGGGGGTGGACAACACGACAAGCTTCGTGGATGGCAACCATCTTTGGCAGACCCGGCCGGCCGCCGGTCGATGCGAGGTGATTTGCTTCGACCCGAATGAGTCGGGTCTTCCTGCGGACCTTCCCGTTGAGCGCCTGCGTACCGTGGTTGAGGCATGGGCCTTCCGTACCGTGGAATTAAGCCATCTGGAAGGTATCGAACAGATCTTCCCCTTTGAGAACCACGGGCAGGAGATCGGTGTGTCTTTGGCTCATCCGCACGGCCAGGTGTACTGCTATCCCTACATGCCTGCGAAGATGGAAGCTGAATTGACGCATACCGAGGAGTATTTCGAACAAACCGGAGGTAATCTGCTCCGCGATTTGATGGCAGCCGAAATCGATGCCGGAAAGCGTGTCGTCATGCGTAACCACAGTTGGGTGGCGTATGTACCGGCCGCTGCGCGCTGGCCCTTGGAGGTACATGTAGCGCCGTTGCGTGATGTGCTGACGCTCGATGAACTGAACGATCAGGAACGCTGGGACCTTGCTCAGATGTATTCAACGTTGCTCAAGCGCGGCAATGCCTTCTTCGACACCGGCGACGGCAAGGGCATGGATCTGCCTTATATTTCAGCCTGGCATCAGGCTCCCGTGCGTGATCCACGCCGTGCTCATTACCGCCTCAACCTTCAATTTTTCTCGTTCCGACGTGCCGCGAACAAGATCAAATATCTTGCCGGGTCCGAGTCCGGCATGGCGGCTTGGGTCTCGGACACCACTCCGGAGCTCATAGCCCAACGGTTCCTGGAATTGGGTCCGGTGGACATCGATTGAACCCATGCCAGAGAATGAACAATTGGCAAGTTGCTGCAGGCGACGGTACGTGCCGCGGACGTGTCCGGGGCCTCGCCGAGGTTCTGTTGTATGTCAAAAGCGGTGGGTTCTTCCTGGAGGATTCGACTGTGTTCTCAGGACAGTCATTGATGGTATAAAACGAATAGGAGAATGTACTGATGTCAGATATCGAGTTTCTTGAGGCCTACGACGATTCCACTGGCGCAGCGCTAGCTTCGGGTCTTTTCGCCAAAGTCTTCGGCAGTGATCCCGACGGGGTTTGGGCCGCCCCTGGCCGTGTCAACCTCATTGGTGAGCATACTGATTACAACGCCGGCCTATGCCTTCCCATCGCCCTGCCGCATCGGACGTATGTTGCCGTGCATCTTCGCGATGATATGCGAATGCGGGTGGTGTCGAGCGTCAAACCGGAGGATGTCGTGGACATTGATCTCGAGGGGCTGGGCGCCGGAGGCGTCAAGGGCTGGGCCGCGTACCCGATTGGTGTGGCCTGGGCGCTGCGTGAGGCTGGTTTTGACACCGTTTGCGGTAGCGATATGGCGTTCGTGACCTGTGTTCCATTTGCATCGGGATTGAGCTCCTCCGCAGCGATGACATGCTCGACCGCATTGGCGCTTGACGGTGTGTTCGGACTCGGATTCGGAGGCACTGACAAAGGTAGGATTACCCTCATCGATGCAGCGGTGCGCGCTGAAAACGACATGGCGGGTGCCTCTACCGGTGGACTTGACCAGAGCGCCGCCATGAGGTGCACACCCGGGCACTCATTGCGTTTGGACTTCAGGCCGGGGCTCGATGCCATCGATTCCGCGACTCAGGAGCCTTTCGACTTGGAGGAGTTGGGACTTGAGCTGTTGGTGATCGACACTCAGGCACACCACCAGCTGAACGATGGTCAGTATGGGCAACGTCGTTCCAGTTGTGAACGGGCCGCGCGGGAATTGGGCGTGGCGAACCTTAGGGAAGTCGCAGATGAGGTCGAAGCCTCTGATGATCCGCAGATTGCCCTTGCTCGGGTATTGAACCGGCTTGACGATGAGACGACCCGTAAACGTGTACGGCATGTCGTCAACGAGATCGGGCGTGTGGATCGTTTCATCAAGGCGTTTGCATCCGGGGATGCGCGCGAGGCCGGAAAACTCATGGATGCTTCGCATGCTTCGCTGTGTGATGATTATGAGGTCACCGTTCCTGAACTTGACGTCGCTGTCGCGGCATCCCGGGAGGCGGGTGCGCTGGGCGCTCGTATGACGGGCGGTGGTTTCGGCGGATCGGTCATCGCGCTCGTGGCCCGCGGGGAGAGTCGCGCAGTGGCCTGCCATGTGGCTGGTTCATTTGCTGACAATGGCTTCCGCACGCCTCGTGCCTTGGTCGCCGTAGCATCTGATTCGGCGCACAGAGTCAGATAATCATCGCTTATGCATCACGTGTCTGTTAAGAATGGCGTGTCAATATACAACAAGGTGCAGCGTGCGTGTGATGGCAAGCTGCACCTTGCGGTTCGCTCACCTATCGGCAATCCCAGCTATCCCATAGATTCAAGTCGAAATCCAAGCGTCTTGGCTTGTCTGAAGCCCAATTGCCGTCTGACTTGGTGATGACTTCGCCTCCCACTGTGTAATCATGTATCGATAATCCGTTGTGCTCCTTCATTTGATTACCAATCTTCACCGCTGCTCCCTCAGGATCGTTATAAACAGAAAGCCTGCTCGTCTGTTTAAGTGAGTCAAGCTTGTTCCATGATTCGATGTGGAACGAATCGATGCGCAGTCTTGTAATATTTTCCAGCGCATATATTCGAACTGCGCAGTTGACCATGCCTTCGACCTCTGTTTCCTTGATTTCGATGTCATCGATGGTCTTACTGTGATCTGCGCGGTTTTTCTCTGGGCCAAGCCAATGGGGTGAAAAAATTATCACCCCAGTGTTTCCATTGTCCCAATGCATAAGATTATGTATCACATCAGTGTCCTTGACGTGGATGTCGTGGATGTCTCTTGGGGCTCAGCCCATTTGAATGACCGGTCCATTCTCGTTCTTCTAAATCACCGTGTCGCCGACATCGACGCTGGAATGGTAGAGTTTTATTACATCGTCGTTTGAGTGGAAGAACGTATGCTTCATGCTACTTCCGCGATAGAGTTCAATACCGTCGGTCTGCCAGTACCATCCGCCAATCTGTTGGTAATTACGGACATGCATGGCAAAAGTTTCTTCATCTCCATATACAACAAATGAATGATATGGTGGGTTTGCAACGGTTATTCCTTGCGAAGCAAGCGTTTGTTGTCTGCATGAGCCTGAATGGAATTGGAGCTTTTTTACGCATGAGCGGTGGCAATTATCGGTTTTCGGGGAACGATGCAGATAGCTATCTGCGGTATCGGTTTCGTATATATATATATTGTTCGCCTGACAGTACGCCATAACCGGTTACACGGTAACACGATTGCGGTCCCTCTGGAAATTTGAAAGCCCCTTTGACATAAGCTCCGGGGGCGAAATAGATCCATTTGACGTTGGACGAAAGCTCCGCCATGTGTCTTGGTCCCATGAAATATGTTCCGGGACCGAACGATATCACGTCAGCTTGTACATCGTCAATGTAGCTGATATCACCTTGCGTCGGTCGGAAGATGGTGCCAGCCTGTGATTTCGGTATAAGCTCGCCGTCTTCGTCAGAGACTTTCGGCTGAGCGAAAATCATCATCGTGTTGCGTGGTTGTATGTGCACATCACGAGAATGGGCGTCAACCGTTTCGCTCAGGACACCCGAACGATCATAGGCTGTGAACAACTCAGAATCGAATTCCACCGAAAACCTGTAACCGCCAGGATTATATGAAACTCCAATCCGGATTGTCGAATCGGATAGCAGTTGTTTGCTGAATTTCAGCTTGGACGGGCGAATCTTCACCTGGTTGGCAGAGGAAATGTTCTTATTGGTGGTGAGGGTTACATCGACATAGACATCCGTAAAGTATTCGAAGCATGACCAAGACATCGTCATGTTCGATTCCGTAGCGAACTCAGCGCCATCGAGACTGGAGTATCCTAATTTCTCACTGCCGTTTCTCGGTATACTGATGTAAGTGAAGGAATCATAGTAATTGTATGGAGCCTTGCACGTCGATACCTTGGTGGAACAGAACGGCGACTGACGCACTTGATTGTTACTCAATACGCAGCTGGCACTTTTCTTCGCATCCGCGTGCCACCAAGTGTGCAGATAAATGTCATTGGCGGTTCGTGCTGAGAACAAATGAGTCTTTTCCGCGGACGATTGCGGATTTACTCACTTGGATTGACCGGCGATTGCGTTTGAGTCAATTGCGGTGGTTCACGCCCACATGGAGTCGGTTGGCTTGTGATATCCGCCGATTTGTTGTTACGGGATTACCTCATGCTGTACGAACTTCTTCGTTTCAGTGTAATATATGTATCTCTTCTCTTCTGGGATATGTAATAAAAGATTGTGATATAGTGCAAAATTTACGTAATATTTGCTTCATGATTTTCTACATATCGCAGTTGAATCTCGAGCAAGGAGTTCGGGTTCGAACATGAAAAGCTCCCGTTTGGCCATTTGAGTGTAATCCTCCATCATTCGCTGTAGTCCACTGACGATTGTTTCGCTGATGTTGCCTATGGGTTGCCGTATAGTCGTCAGGGCAGGTGAGATGTAACTCATGGTCATGGAGTCATCGTAACCAACCACTGAGATGTCGTGTGGCACGTCTAAATCCAAGTTATGAGCCGCTTTTATAGCTCCAAGAGCGAGTTGATCGCTGGCACAGAAGATTGCGGTTACACCCTTTTCAAGGAGTTTCGTCGCTGCCATTTGTCCGGATTCCAATCCGTAGGTTGTCCACTGGGTTAGCTCTTCTGAGTGTTCGAGTCCGTGTGACTTGAAGAATTTCAATGCGGCCTTGTGCTTTATGATGCTGGGGTAGTGCCTCAGATCGCCAAGCAACAGCCCGATGCGTTCATGGCCTAGATTTGCCAGGTGGTTGAGCGCCATTTCCGTGGATCGCTGGTCATTCGTGCCTACATACAAACCATCCATGTTACGTACGGTGCCGTTGAGGAAAGCTGCGGGGATCTTATGTTCGCTGAGGATCTTATACATCTCCAGATCCGAATCTTTGGTATCGTACTGGCCTGCAAGAAAAATGACCCCGGCTGGTTCCTGAGTTCCCAGGCTGGTCAGATAGTCGGCTTCCGTTACACCGCCCAATTTGTACGTGCATAGCTGGGTTTGGTAACCGGCATGTTGTAGCAGCGTATTGAGTCTTGTGACGAACTCCGGAAAAATCGGATTGCTCAGGTCAGGCGTGACGATGGCCACGAAACGCGAATTTGGTCGCACGAACTTGTTCCGAGGTATACCAGCCGCATCCATCGCATCAAGTACCGTGTTGCGCGTGCTTTCCGACACGCCGGGTTTGCCGTTGATTACACGCGATATAGTGGCTTGGCTCACGCCGGTGTTCTGAGCTATCGTTGCAAGTGTTTTTGCCATTGAGACCATTCCAATCAAGATAGAAGTCATTTTCTCTGCTGATATTGTACTGCATTGAGTATGACATGAAATATACAGCAAATGTTGCGCAAAAAATACTCTTTTGTTATACTAAAATCGCTCGAAAGAGCAGATTAATTCAGCAAAGACGCAAAGAGGTTGGAGGGTTCTTATGAGTAGAGCTACTGTCGTAACGAAGGCGGGAGCGGCGCTGTGTGCCACCTGCATGCTGCTCCTGGCTGGCTGCGGAGGTTCGGACAAAGCGGCTACGACGAAAGATGGAAAGCCCATTGTCACCGTTCAGGTGATCAAGGATTCCCGCATGAAGAAGATGACCGATCAAGCGTGGACAAAAAGTCTCGAGAAAGCGTGCGGCTGTTCCATCAATTGGCAGGAAGTCGGTGACCCCGCGTGGGATCAGCAAAAAAAGGCTTCCCTGGCTGCAGGCGATGTTCCCGATATCAATATACGCGGGTTTGGCTCCGGCGACATGAGCGAATATGGGAGTCTCTTCCTTGACTTGACCCCAGAGCTTAAGAACATGCCGAATGTGTCGAAGATGTTTAAGGAAGACCCATATTCAAAGGCCATCTCAACGACTACAGATGGGAAAATACTGGGCGTGCCGGGGGTGGCCGGGGCCGTATATCCACGAAGCAGTACGCATATGTTCATCAACAAGACCTGGCTCGACAAACTGGGTTTGAAAGTGCCGACGACTTGGGATGAACTTCATGATGTGCTCAAAGCGTTCAAAACTCAGGATCCGAACGGCAACGGCGAGGCTGACGAGATTCCTATGGACTTCAATTCTCCTGGAACCGGTGGTTTTGGTCTGTTTCAACCGAATGTGCTTCTTGCAAGTGAAGGAATCACGGTGCCTAATGGCGCCTTGGGAATGTATGCGGAGAACGGCAAGGTAAAGAATTACCTGACCGATGCAAGATATAAGAAGTTAATACAATATCTGCACACCCTTTGGTCCGAGAATCTGATAAATCCTGAGGCTTTCACCCATGATTGGTCGAAATTCATCAATACGACGAGAGGCGATGGCAAGACTGCAAAAGTAGGCGTCACTTGGATGTATACTCCCGAAGGAACGTTCGGTACCGAAAATCAAGATCAGTACATCACAATCCCGACTCTTAAGGCCTCAGAGAATCAGAGTGAGAAGACGGTGTCACCATTCAATGGTGATGAATTGGCCTATATGCCCGACCGTGTGGTGGTTTCCGCCAAGGTCAAGAACAAGGATGCCGCTCTCAAAATCGTCGATGCCCTGTACAGCGCTGATCTGTCGGTCGAATCAAGGTATGGTTCGTTCGGCGAGGCTGTCAAAAAGAACGGGACCGATGATTATACGATTATTCCAAAGCCTGAGAACGGCGATTGGCAATTCCAGGTTTCTATGGGTGACCGAGCCCCTGGCTGGATTAACGATAAGATGAAGCTTAATCTTCCAAGCATCCATACGGCCTATCATGATGTCGATGGCGTATATGACGAAGATTATAAGAACATCGATTTCAATAAGGACGTCCTGTATGCCAACATGCCGATGACTTCCGACCAATCCAAGACTCTTAACGCCAATTACACCGGTATTACTCAGGGCGCGATGAGTAAGTTCGCCAATTGGGTCACTAAAGGTGGAGTTGACGATGAATGGGATACCTATGTGGAGAGTCTGAAGAAGAACAAGTTGGACGAAAACATCCGCATCGAACAGCAGGTTTATGACTCTTTCAAGAAGAATATGAGAAAAATGGATGTCGATATGAACAACGTAGCCAAGTAATGTGGATTCTGGACGGCGAGGACCGCAGATCAAGGTCGAGGACCTGCATCTCGCAGATCTTGCGCCGTCCATTCTGCGGCGATGCTTGCATTTTTAATACAGTAGTTTTCTTTTCATGTCCAAATTGCAGGGATATGAAGACAGAAGAAGGAACAACTTCATGACACTTGACCACTTGCGGCATATACCCGACGATGTACACACCAATGGAGCGACTCCCAACCCTTGGTGGGCCAATGCTGTGGTGTATCAGATTTATCCAAGAAGCTTCAAGGATGCCAACGGTGACGGATTCGGTGATCTCAAAGGCATCACTTCCAAGCTTGACTATTTGGTGGATCTTGGGGTGGATATCATCTGGCTCAGCCCGATTTATGTTTCTCCACAAGACGATAACGGATACGATATCTCGGATTATCGCGATATCGATCCCATGTTCGGTACATTGGGCGACATGGATGAGCTGATTGAGCAGGCTCACATCCGCGGTATCAAAGTGGTCATGGATCTGGTGGTGAACCACACGTCCGATGAACATCGTTGGTTCCAGGAATCACGAGACAAAGATTCCAAGTATGCGGATTGGTATTGGTGGAGGCCCGCAAGAGAGGGATTCGTTGCAGGGACTCCGGGTGCCGAACCCAATCGTTGGGGAGGGACATTTGGTGGTTCCGCTTGGCAGTATGATGCCGGGCGCGGTGAGTACTATCTTCACACCTTCTCCAAAAAACAGCCTGACCTCAACTGGGAGAACCCGGACGTACGTCGAGCGGTGTATGACTTGATGAACTGGTGGCTGGACAGGGGGGTCGATGGTTTCCGTATGGATGTCATCACCCTCATTTCTAAACGTGTCGATAAGAACGGAAGACTGCCCGGTGAAGCTCAAGGGCTCATCGAAGATACCCCGGTAGGTGAGGAAGGTTACTCAAACCCGTGGCCGTTGTGTCAAGACGGCCCAAGGCTTGACGAGTACCTCAGGGAGATGAGGCGAGAGGTTTTTGAAGGCAGGAAAGGTACGTTCACGGTCGGGGAAGGACAAGGCATATCACCTATTCGCAACCGCGAAATCACCGATCCCGACAACCGCGAACTCGATATGATTTTCCTGTTCGACCATATGGGGGCTGATCAAGCTGGTACCAAGTGGAACATTCAACCGCTTCGGTTGACCAAGCTCAAGCGAGCTATGGCCAGCCAGCAGTCCGCCGTAAAGGACCGGGGCTGGGCCAGTCTATACTTCAACAACCATGACCAGCCTAGGTCGGTGTCGCGTTGGGGCGACACCTCGTCGCCTCGTCTTCGCATCAAGTCTGCTAAAGCCCTTGCTCTGCTTATGCATATGCATCGAGGTACGCCTTATATCTACCAGGGTGAGGAACTAGGAATGACGAACGCCGGTTTTACCAGATTGGATCAATACCGCGATTTGGAGTCAATTAATTCATACCATCAGAGGGTCGATGAGGCTAGAGTGCAAAGCGCACAATCCATGATGGATTCCTTGTCAAAGGTGAGTCGAGACAATTCACGCACGCCTATGCAGTGGGATGCCAGTGAATATGCGGGTTTTACTTCACCTGAATCACAGCGGTCTCCTTGGCTTGAGGTAAATGCCAACAAAGGCGAAATAAACGTCGAGCTGGAGATGTGTGATCCAGAATCGGTCTATTCATTCTATAAACGTCTTATCTCGCTTCGTCATGAAGATGAGGTGGTATCGGCTGGTGGGTTCGAGATGATGGACCCTCTTGATGAGAGGGTCTACGCTTTCGTGCGCGAGCTTGACGGTCGACGACTGTTGACTGCGGTCAACATGTCATCCACCAACGCCGTTTTGCCGGAACAGACATGCGGTCTGCTTGGCGAACGTGGCTTGGTTGGACGGAACGTTCTGATAGCTAACGTTGCGACAGAAAGCATTTCGAATCAGGTGGAGCAAGGCATTCTGGAACCTTGGACCGCATTCGTATGTGAATTGTAATGGCGGCCAGTTATGAGTACAATCAAAGGAGGAAGCATGGTAGCGACCGATAAAAAAGTCGCCATGAATGCGGGTCCGGTGGATGTCCGGGGCAATATTGAGGCTCGCAAACATGAATCGATTTTCAGGCGGCTTGCCATTCATTTTAAGCTGTATTGGCAATTATGGGTGTTTGTGATTCCATCCATAGCCTTCGTATTAGTGTTCGCCTATGTTCCTATGTATGGCGTACAGCTTGCGTTCCGTGATTACGACATCACGACCGGCCTTACCGGGGGGAAAGCCGTAGGGTTCAGATATTTCCAGCAGTTTTTCAACGATCCGATGTTCAAGGAGATTTTGACGAATACAGTTAGGATATCGTTGTGGACTCTTGTAATGGGTTTCATTGCGCCCATCGTGCTGGCTTTGCTGATTAATCAGATAGGCAGCTCAAATGTCAAAAGTTTTGTACAGACCATAACATACATGCCGCATTTTATCTCGACGGTGGTCATCGTGTCCATGCTGAACATATTTTTCACTCCCGGCTCTGGTTTGTTGGGACGATTCTTTGGCAAGACAAGCCTTCTTGGCGATCCAAACGCATTCACACCGATTTACTGGATCAGTGAGGTATGGCAACATGTGGGGTGGAACTGCATCATTTATCTTGCTGCCCTTTCAAGTGTTGATGTGGCATTGTATGAAGCCGCGAAAATCGATGGGGCGGGAAGGTTGTCGTTGATTCGTTACGTCGACATTCCCACGATTCTGCCCACTGTGGGAATTTTACTCATCCTGCAGATGGGTTCAGTGCTGGGTGTCGGATTTGAAAAGGTGTGGCTTATGCAGAACACACTTAATATCACCGCTTCCGAAGTTATCTCGACGTATACCTACCGTATCGGTATTCTTGACAACCAATTCTCCTACTCCACGGCCATCGGCCTATTCAATTCCGTAGTGAACTTCTTCTTCCTGATGCTAGCTAACTTCATCTCGAAGAAGGTTTCCGATTCCAGTATTTTTTAAGGAGAGTCGGTATGACTTCAAGTAATCCAAAAAAAAGAAGGGCAAACCGTGTCCCCGGCGCGGCCTGCAGCCGCAGCCATTGGAGATGCGCCATGGAACAAGCACGTCCAGCAAACGAAAACTTTGGGGGATTGGGCTGTGGATGTCATCATTTTCCTAGTGCTGGCGCTTATAGTGGTCTTGGTTCTGTACCCATTGTGGTTTGTCGTAATAGCCTCGTTCTCGAGTCCGACAGCTGTTTCAACCGGGCAGGTTACCCTGCTGCCTAAAGGCGTGAGCCTGGAAGGGTATCGAAAAGTACTGGAAGATCAACGAATCTGGCTTGGTTATCGCAACACCATTGTGTATACGATTCTTGGCACTGCAGTGAATCTGATTGTTACGATACCTTCCGCTTTCGCTCTGTCGCGCAAGGAGTTCAAGCCGCGTCGTGTCATCATGTTCCTATTCACGTTCACCATGTTCTTCTCAGGTGGCATGATTCCTTCTTATCTGCTGATGAAAAGCTTGAATTTGCTCAACAGCATGTGGGTGTTCATCTTGCCTGGGGCATTCAGTGTGTACAACATGATTATTGCCCGCTCTTTCTTTGAGTCTTCGATTCCCGAAGAACTACATGATGCGGCACGTGTCGACGGTGAATCGTATTTCGGTTTCTTTTTCAGAATCGTAATTCCACTTTCAGGGGCAATAATCGCGGTTATCGGATTGTATTACTTTGTTGGTCATTGGAATGATTACTTCACCGGATTAATTTACATCCGAAACCAGAATCAACAGCCGTTGCAGAATGTGCTTCAGATGATTCTCTTGGCCAATCAAGCGAATCAGAGCGGCGGTGCTGCAACATCGATGGCGACCATGACATCACAAAACTTCGCCGATCAGATCAAGTTCGGAATCATTATAGTTTCGACGCTTCCGTTACTTGTGATTTACCCATTCATCCAGAAGTACTTCAATAAAGGCGTCATGATTGGAGCAATCAAAGGATAGCTTGTTTTCGTCGGTTGGCGTAGTTGTCACCGAGTCTTTATCACGTCGAGCGCCGTAAGCGGTCCCAAGGGCAATGGGATGGTATGACGGCGTTCGTTGTGTTTGTGAACCGATATCCGGACCGTTGGGTATCCTCTAGACAAATGGTTGAATTTGCGCCCTGTATGAGGCTGTTCCTCCGTTTGCAAGTATGGGAACGGTTCTTGTGCTGTCTGATCGGCGTATCGTCTTAAACAGAAAGTATGCTCATGGACAAGGCAATCATCACAGTCGTAGGTAAGGACACGGTCGGCATTATAGCCCGGGTCTGCACATACTTGGCCCAGCGACAGGTCAATGTGCTTGATATCTCGCAGACCATAACCGATGGATTCTTCTCCATGATGATGATCGTGGATTGCTCCAGGGATGCGGCGGATTTTGGCTCGTTGGTCGAAGGCCTTGAAACCTTGGGGAACCGGATCGGAGTGAGTGTGCGGTGCCAGCGTGAGGAGATCTTCACGAAGATGCACCGTGTTTGAATTCAGAGTAAGAGATGAACCTTCGGGAAACCGTCATCCGGCTCACCGCCGCAGGTGATGGTGGGCCGGAGGCCCAACCGTGTGTCCTAGCTGTCGTGCATGGGCCGTGACTTGCACGCGCGCGGCCCCGAACCGCGGGAGGACCGGAATCATAAAGGAAGGCACATGATCAACATAACCGAGGTTGGCGAGACCAATCAGATGATTGAGCGGGAGAAGCTTGACGTTCGAACCATCACTATGGGTATTTCCTTGTTGGACTGCGTGGGTGCCAATGTGGATGACACCTGTGAGAAGGTTTATGGGAAGATCGTCGACAAGGCTCATGATTTGGTGTCCACTGGGGACGCCATCAGTCGTGATTACGGTGTGCCTATCGTGAACAAGCGCATCACGGTCACCCCGATTGCGCTGGTGGGGGCGAGCGTATGCCATTCATCCGATGATTTCGTGCGGATAGCCCATGCTTTGGACACGGCGGCCAAAAAGGTGGGTGTTGACCTCATCGGGGGCTACACCGCCTTGGTCAGCAAATCGATGACCGCGGCCGATGAAATGCTGATTCGTTCATTGCCCCGGGCTCTGAGTGAAACCGACATTGTATGTTCGTCGGTGAATGTCGGTTCCACGAAGACGGGCATCGATATGGATGCCGTGGCATTGCTCGGTACCGTCATCAAGGACATCGCCTACGAGACGCGCGGGCACGATAGCGACGGCTGCACCAAATTCGTGGCTTTTTGCAACGCTCCAGATGACAATCCGTTCATGGCCGGTGGCTTTCACGGCGTCACTGAGGGCGATGTGGTCGTCAATGTCGGTGTTTCTGGGCCTGGTGTCGTGTCCCGCGCACTTGATGATACCGAAGGACGGAATTTCGAATATCTTTGCGAGACAATCAAGAGGACGGCGTTTAAAATCACCCGTGTCGGTCAGCTCGTCGCCCAAGAGGCTTCGCGCAGGCTCGGCATACCGTTCGGCATCATCGACCTTTCCCTTGCGCCTACGGCAGCGGCGGGCGATTCCGTGGGCGAGGTGCTGGAGAAAATGGGATTGGATCGGGTCGGTGCACCGGGTACCACGGCCGCTCTTGCCATGCTCAATGACCAGGTCAAGAAAGGCGGAATCATGGCCTCCTCCTATGTGGGCGGTCTTTCGGGGGCGTTCATCCCCGTTTCGGAAGACAAGGCGATGATCGAGGCGGCAGGTCGTGGCTACCTGACGATTGAGAAGCTTGAAGCCATGACCTGCGTCTGCTCCGTTGGCCTTGACATGATCGCGATACCCGGCGACACGTCTTCGGGCACCATCAGCGGGATGATAGCGGATGAAGCCGCCATCGGCATGGTCAATCAAAAGACCACGGCGGTACGCGTCATACCGGTTTACGGCAAGAAGGTGGGGGAGCAGGCCAATTTCGGTGGTCTTATGGGGTATGCACCTATCATTGCGGTCAACCGGACTTCCTGTGATGCGTTTGTCACACGTGGTGGCCGCATACCCGCTCCCATCCACAGCTTCAAAAACTAAATCCCTCACTCGAACGGGTATTTCAGACCCCATTCACCGCGGATACTGTCCATGAGCTCCATGATCCGCAAGGTGTCCGCATGGGGCATTTGTGTGCATTCGGTTTCGCCGTCCAGAACGGCGTTTGCCGCGGCGGCCACTTCATACTCATAACCGGTGAGTTGCCTAGGGACAGCGTAGTGCTTCGCCATATGATGTTCTTTGTCAAAAACGTCAATAGACTCGGGATTGTTGACATTTTGGACGATGAGATAGCCGTCCGTGCCCCATACCGTACCGGTACGGTCCGATACGGCAAGCATGGAGGCGGCGTTCGTTGCCATGACGCCGTCATCGTAATACAACGTGATGGAGTCATGCGCGTCGACGCCCGTTTCGTAGGGGAGCATCGACGTTTCGATGCGGTCTATGTGCCGCTGGGAACGGTCGGACAGCGCCATGTCGACGAAGTTCAATGTATACACACCGACGTCGAGCAGCGCGCCACCCGCTAGGTTCGGATCCGTTATGCGCTTTTTGTAGTGGGTGGGGTAGCCTAGGTTCGCACTGGCCGCCTTCACTTCGCCGATCGCTCCGGATTCGAGGATGTCGTCGATGATGGCGCGTGAGGGCATGTAACGCGGCCAGATGGCCTCAGTGCACAGCAGACCCGAACGCTCGGCTGCCGTGAGCAGCTCCTGCGCCTGACTTGCATTGGCTGTGAACGCCTTCTCCACCAGAATGTTTTTACCGGCCTCGATGCAAGCCAGCCCCTGTTCGGCGTGCAGGCTGTGAGGGGTGGCTATGTAGATCAGATCGACGTCCGGGTCCGCCAGAAGCTCCGCATAGGAACCGTATGAGACCGGCAAACCGTATCGACTTGCGAACTGCGCAGCTCGCCCGGCATCCCTTGCCGCCACGGCATAGAGATTGACTAGTCCACCATACTCGCGTGTGTGGGTCATGGCGTTCAGTGTCTCAGCCATGGCGTTGGCTATGCTCCCTGCCCCGAGAATCGCCACGTTTACTTTCAGACCCTCACTGCGCGCCTGCTCGCGTTTTCCATTCAGTTTGCTCATGGTGCTCCTTCGCTGGAATTCTGGCAATCCACACAAGGATTGCGATGATTATACTCTCCGGTCGATGTCTCATACCGGTTCACGTGCCTGTGGCTCCGATTGTATCGGTTTTCGGCTTCGAAACCATGGTAGCCACAGTGGCATAATTTCGCCGTCCTTGGTGTTGCGCGGTCCTCGCACCGTGTAGAATACAGTATGTTGCCCGGGTAGCTCAGGGGATAGAGCACCGCTCTCCTAAAGCGGGTGTCGTCAGTTCGAATCTGATTCCGGGCACATACCACTGGAACGGAGCCAATGAGGGTGCCTTCCATTGCTACCCTCATTGGCTCCGTTCGTCGTGCCGACTTGTCTGCGGGTCACTCGGCCTTGGGTTTGCCTTTGGCTCCGATGGAAGGCATCTTATGGGCCGTGCCGATGTCTTCGCTTTTCAGACCTATGGCATGCAGGAAGGCGTCATTGACCGAATGACCTGTGCTCATGGCTTCGGACTGATCCCAGTATTCTCCGTTGATGGTGATGGTGGGCGTGGTCATCTCGCCCTTGTTCGCGCCATCGGGATGCTGTACTGCCGGACGCATGGGGGTGTAGATGGCGAGCGCCTGAATCCACTGCTTATAGTCGCCCCTGACGGCTTGGGATGCCACATCCTCGCTCACACCGGCCTTGATTGCCTGGTTCTTTATGGCCTCATCGGAGATGGGCGTATATTCGGGGCCTTCCTTCGGCTGGAAACCTGTGTCGAAGAGGTTCTGTATGAACGCCATCGCGTGTTGCGGATCCTTGTCCGCCACATACGCCACGGCGGACGCGGCGCGTGTCGAGTAATTGTCCGATGACATCGCATCGAGGAAGGCGTTGGGGTGAATCTCCATGTTTATTTGTCCGGATGCGATCATTGTGTTCCATGTCGGTGCCATCTGCCGGTCCAAGGCGCCGCAGCCTGGGCACATGAAGTCCATGTAGACGGCGACGGTCGGAGCGTTCTTGACGGGTTTGTCCAAACCGTTCCTGGAAAGCAGGAAGCCGCCGTTCGAGTCGGAGTGTTCAGGTGCCACCTTAACAGCTCCCACGTTGGTTCTGGCCTGTCTCAGGTTGACCTTGTCCGATGAGGCATTGTCCTTGCCGACGTCACTCTGTGAGTTCTGGGCCGTCTGATTCGCGTTTTGCGACGAGTTGCTCGCAGCGGGGCGGTTAAGCGCCCACACCACGGTCGCGATGCATGCGATGACCGCTATGACAGCCACGCATGCCGATATTCCGATGATGGTGGTCTGCCGCCGTTCCTGCTGCTGTGCCTGCGCGGCTAACTGTTCGGATGTCTCCTTGGCTCTGGCCCTTCCTGAGTCGGAACCTGGGCGCGATGCATCGGCGTTCTTCGCTCCGTTCTTGGCTACGCCGCTCGTTTCCCGTGTGTCATTGTGTTTCGTGTTTTTCATGGCGTTCTTGTTTCTGCGGCGCTGTGATGACATGTATACCATCCTCATATTGGTTGACGAGGGAACCCGAAATGATCTTTCTCATATCTGATTCCGGTCGTGTGGACAAGCGGTTCACACAATCCGGATCCATGAAAAGTCTATGACGCGGGTGCGAAATATGCGCCCGAAGCGATATGACGCCCGATGTCCGTCTGTTTTCTTGTCGTTCTCACAGGACACGCTGACGCTGGCAAGAAAGGCGATGCAGGCTAGTGTCATGAATGTCGCTGAAGATGACTGGAATGAAGTTCGAAAGGAATGTGCGATGACGCAGGTCAGTCAGTTTGAAACCATATGTGCGGACGGAGAAAGATTGAAGCTCGTGTATGGCTGCAGCGAGGCTTCCTATGCCGCGTTCGCTTTGTTGTTCGTAGGTGACGCGTTGCCGAGGTTCGTCCACTGGGGCAGGCCCCTGGCTTATCCGAAGAGTCTGCTCAACGCATACCAGGCTTTGCGCCCACAGCGCGTCTCGGGTGCGTTGGACGAGACCGCTTGGGTCAGCGTGCTTCCCTTGCAGTCCGAGGCATGGACCGGCTCCACAAAATTCAGGGTGGCCAGGGCCGGTCGTGAGCTGTACTGTCGTTTCCATGTCTCGCAGGTGCGGGTCGGCACCCATCTGCGCTTCGGTGGAATCGAGGTTCCGGCGGTCGACGTGTTCGCGAAGGACGACGACCAGGGTGTGGCGTTGACTTGGACATGCGAAATCGACGATGGTGGTTTGGTGCGCCAACGCATGCACGTGCACAACATCGGTGAAGGCGTCCTGACGGTGGGCCGGGTTGAACTGGGTTACCCCGTACCGGCGGATGCCTGTGAGATGATGACCACGACTGGGCATCACCTGCGCGAACGTTCCCCACAGCGCCAGCCGTTGACCATCGGCAGATTCCAGAAGGAGTCCCTCGTCGGTAGGCCCGATTTTGATGCGTCGCTCCTGTTGACATTGGGAACGCCGGGATTCGGCTTCGAGCGGGGAGAAGTGTATTGCACTCATGTAGGTTGGAGTGGGAACAGCGTGCTGTATGGTGAACGCACACCCTACACCCAGGCGATGATTGGCGGCGGCGAATGCCTGTTTGACGGTGAAGTGGTTCTTGACCCGGTCGTAGAGAGCGTGGTGGATTCGACGCCCAGCGATGACCGCATGACCTTGACGGCTGAAACGACATGCTATACCACTCCTTGGGTTTATGGGTCGTACGGCAGCGGATTGGATGAGGCCTCCGCGCGCTTCCATCAGTATGTGCGTTCATGTCACCCGAATTTCGCGAGGAAACCGCGGCCGGTGAACCTCAATACCTGGGAAGCCGTGTACTTCAACCAGAATTTCGAGACATTGGCTGAGCTTGCAGATAAGGCCGCTCAAGTCGGCGTTGAGAGGTTCGTGGTGGATGACGGGTGGTTCGGAGCAAGACGCGACGATACCAAGGCGCTTGGAGACTGGGTTGTTTCCCGACAGGTCTGGCCTGAAGGCAAACGCGGTCTTGCAGCGCTCGCGGATCATGTGCATGCCAGGGGAATGCAGTTTGGACTATGGTTCGAACCGGAGATGATAAGTCCCGATTCCGATGCCGCACGCAAACATCCGGAGTGGGTTCTGCATGCCGATCAGCACCGTCTTCCCATGCAGGGACGCAGCCAGCAGGTCATGGATCTGACCAATCCCGAAGCCTACCGTCATGTTTTCGGGGCCATGGACTCGTTGGTCGAACGTCTCGGCATCGACTACATCAAGTGGGACCACAATAAGTGGGTCACGGAGGCGGTTTCGCTCAATTCAGGCCTCCCGGCGGTGCATCGGCAGACGTTGGCGGTGTACCGGATGTTCAGTGATTTGAAGGCGAGACATCCTGAACTGGAAATCGAAAGCTGCGCCTCGGGTGGTGCCCGCGTTGATTTGGGCATCCTTGAGTTCGCGGACCGCATCTGGGTCTCCGATTGCGTCGATCCGGTGGAACGCACCGACATACAACGCTATACATCATTGCTCGTGCCACCTGAGATGCTGGGTGAGCATGTCGGAGACAGCCCAGCCCACTCCACCGCACGGGCGACAAGTGAGCATATGCGCATGGCGACGGCTTTGTTCGGCTCAATGGGAGTGGAATGGAACCTATTGAAGCAGAACGATGAATCACTTGAGGAGTTGGGGAGCTGGATAGCTGTTTTCAAGGATCGACGGGAGGATTTCCGCACTGGTCGCGTCGTCCACGGTGACGACTGCGATCCGGCAGTCAGACTGGATGGCGTGGTGTCTGTGGGTCAGCGCCGAGCGACATATCGCTTCACCCAGTTGACGACCTCGCAGACCTATCCGGCTGCGCCTGTGCGTCTTCCAGGCTTGGATCGGAAGGCGTTGTACCGTGTTCGCCCTTTGTGCGTCAGTGAAGACCTGCAGGCCGAGGATATCGGAAATGCGCAGTCACCGTGCCTGTGGTGGAATCAGGAAGGCGTGGAGCTTGACGGTGAGGCTTTGGGAAGCTACGGCCTGCGCCTGCCAAGCATCAACCCGGCTCAGGCCGTCGTGTTTGAGGCGGTCAAAGTGGAATAGCAACACCTCTGCCGTGGTGTTTTACTCGTGGTGTCTTGCCTAGTGAACGACGGCGCAGGATGTATCGGGTGGCAACGTATGATGGGGCGGATGGATGTCCGCAATGACATGCGGCGGTCGCCCGGTGTGAGCGTTGGACCGGTTGGCGTTAGGCGTGCATCCATTCATTGCGATTGGTGCAGGTCTACCGAAAGGAACGCCATGGACGGCAAGCAAGAGCGATATCGAATCTCCGACGGTGCGTCGTGCCGTACCATATCCGTCGGGGTTGGGCCTGAGACGGGGGGCGTCAGAATCATAGGCGGTTCCATCTCCTCGCAACTCACGCGTCCGCGAAAGGAATATGCCGTAGTTGAGTTATTCGTCCTTCGGATTGATTCCGGCATCGACGGGGCGTGTGAGGACATCCTGTCAAGTCGGTTGAATGTGGCTCGTGTTCAGAGTGATGGAAGGACGGTATCGATCGATTTCGTGCCATATGAGTTGGCTGATGGTTCGCAGCTTGCCGTCCATTATGAAAGCATCGCTTCGGACGGTGGGACGGGGCACGACGGGACAGGTCTGGAAAGCACCGTCACCTTGTCACTTGATGGCCGACCTACCGATAGGCGTCTAAGGCATTTGTTCATGGATGTGCTTACGGCAGGAAGTGAGGATCTGGTGTTCACGGCACCGCCTACCTTCGATGTGTCCCGCTATGCCGACGGCTACACCGCGGAGCAGATGCAATTGGGTGAACCGGTTTATTTCAAGGGCCTGATCATGGGTAGTCGTTTCCCGGCCAACAAGAACGATGCCGTTGCGTTCGAACAACTGGGTTTGGCTTATGTGCCCGACGGGTTCACGGCAGATGGTGTGGCGGCGAGGTTGGACTATCGGACGGCGATGCCGTTGGAGGATTGCCGCGATAATCCGTGGACATCGTGGAAGAGTGTGGCCGTTGCGTCCTCCGCCACAGACATGGAGGGTCTTCGAGGTGATTTTTGGCGCTACCTGGAAGGGATCGTGGTGCCGCCCGTCCTGAAGCTGCAGTACAACAGCTGGTTCGAGGCTTTCCTTGCCATCGATCGAGGGCGTTTCCTTGGCGCATGCGAGCAGATGGCGCGAATCGGGGAGAAATATGGCATGCCGAAACTCGACACCTATGTGCTGGACGACGGCTGGAACACATACAACGACCAGGAGTTCACAGGCATCCATGAAGCCGACAGTGGCACCGAAGCCAACCGGAGCGGCTTTTGGGAGTTCAACACGAAGTTCCCCGGAGGCATGCCTGCCCTTGGGGAGCGCATGAGTTCCGACGGTCGCAACCTGGGCTTGTGGTTCGGCCCTCAGGGTGGGTATGTCTATGAAGGGACGTTCTCGAAGTTCCTGCGTTCGCGCGGGAATGGTGAAGTCAACGAAGACACGCCGCTCGGTGATGTAATCGACGCCAATGAAGGCCGCTATCTTCGAAAGCTTAAGCCTTGGCTTCTGGGTATGCAGCGGGAGGGACGGCTGGCCTATTGGAAACTCGACGGATTCGCCACGGCGCCTTGCCTCGCCCCGGATCATCAGCACTACTGCGAACCCGACGCATACGTGACTCAGCAATGGGAGCGCTGGATCGACATCTTTGAAGCGATGCGCGAACAGAACCCCGACATCTTCATCAACGCCACCAGTTACGTGCCCTGCTCGCCGTGGATGCTGCAATGGGTGAACTCGATATGGCTTCAGAATTGCGATGACCGTGAACAGCCCGGTGATGCCGCCGGTGAAGCAGTTGATCAGGCGATCACCGGGCGTGACCGCATATATGCTCGCAATACCTTTGAGGGTGGCATCCAGCTGCCGTTGACGCATTACTATAACCATGAACCCATTTACGGGCATGCCGAGGAGACGCCATACAGCGATGCCGGTTTCGCCCGATACTTGCTTGTCAATGCGATGCGGGGCACGACGATATGGGAGTTGCACCTCAGTGCGGACCGTCTGACGGATCCGCAGTGGCGAAGTCTGGCATCCGTGCTGCGTTTCGTTCGTGATCATTTCGCCACGCTTAAGACCAGCAGAATGTTCGTCTGCGCAGATGGAGTGGGTAAGTTTGGCGACGCCCTGCTTCCTAATACGATCAGTGCAAAGGCCATGAACGCCGGCTACGGGTTTTGGTGCGATAACGCTAGGACGGGGGAGTCTCATGAGCGCTTGGTGCTGGTGCGTAACCCAAGCGCCATAACGCTTGAGGTCGCGCTTCCTTCGGGCGTTGCGGGAGCCGAACAACTGGTAGTCGTGTATAACTCAGCCGATCAGGCGGTTGTTGGTTCATTCTTCGAAGCCGGATCGAAGCTCGTGCTTCCGCCGAGTGACTGTGTTCTCTTGGCTAATCATCATATGGAACTGGATTTGTGAACCGTCTGAACTGCTTTTGCCCTGTATGGCTTGTGTTCGCCTGGCAGCGGTGATGGCAGCAAGTTGTACGGCTGGCAGACGCCCTGTTCATTATCCGATGTATTTGGCTATGGCGGTTGCTGCTGCGCTGATGGCCCAGGAGTCCCAAGAGAAATCGGGTATGGCGAAGTCGATGTTCGCCGCCTGCGTGGGCCTGTAGGCGTTCATGCCTTTGCGGATTGATTCGAGGTTGTGGCGGTAGAGCGAAGAGGTCTCGCCTCCGATCAACACCTTGTCGGGCATTGCAAAATTGCACATGATGGCGATAAATATGCCCAACCTGTAGCATGAACGGTCAATTAGTCTGCGGGCCTGTGGTCTGTCGGCGTTTACGTCGTTCATGAACTCCTCGATACTGCATGGTTTGCCTATGATCGTGGCATACTCGGAAACGATGGAATCAGTGGTAAGGCATTGCGAGCACCCGGCGTGGCCCGCATAGCATACCGGACCTTCGGCATCCAGGGGGATATGCCCCACTAATCCGTAGCTTCTGTCAGGCCGGTCCACGGCTTCACCGTTTTCACTAAGAGCATATCCAATGCCTGAACCGATGGTGACTAGGGCGAAACGCGGCACGTTCACGGCGTTGCTAAACCAGTTCTCATGAAGCAGCAGCGCATCAAGGTCATTGCTAAGCAATGTCGGCGTGGAACACGAGTCCTCAATCATCTCAGCGAGCCTCACATCGCCGTCCCATTTAAGGAAGGGCGCGTATGTCACGGTTCTCCCGTCCACGCTGTGACCACCCAGACTGATGCCAATCATGGCAGGGCGAACAGGGCTGCTGGCGGAGCAACGTAAGGCAATGTCGCCGAGTTGTCGTACCACCGATGTGACGTCGGTTCCTTTTAGGGGCTCATTTAGGCATTTGCCCTGCGGGACGCACAATGCATCCGTCACGGTGGCCGTAATGCCAGTGCTGTGAATGTTGATTCCGATGAATGAACGCTGTTGCGCGCACAGTTCCAAAGACGTCTTAGGTCGTCCGCGTCCGATTCGATGCTTCTTTAATGGGGCATTGTCCGAAGGATGGTTCATGTCCACGGTGGGATTCTTCGTGTTCTGGACTTCCCTGATGACGCCCCAATACATCAGGTCGCTGGTGATGCGCGAAAGCGCACCTTGCGTCAACCCCAGCTTCTGTGCCAGTTCGATGCGTGCGATGGGCCCATACTGCGCGATTGCCTTGACCGTCTGGTGTGTCGATGCCGATGCTTCGAACCAATGCCATTGGGAAACATTCGTTTTCATGGGTCCTCCTGATCATACATGAACCATTTCGTTGCGAATTACTTTACTTCAAATATAAAAATACGCTTTTGAGTTGCAATATACAACAGACACACATCAATTGGGAAACTAAAAAACAACTGCGTATGATGAAAACACAATGCTGCGGTGCAGATGCCGTGGCTTGACAGTCAAAGGAGCCTTGGAATGGGTACACGACTTCATTGGAAAGTACCAAGGATGCGGCATGTGTTCAAACCGTTGTTTGCAACTGCATGCGCGTTGTCACTTGGGGTGTCTCTGGCGGGTTGTGGCGGTGCGCATACCAGTCAGGTCACCCTTGATTTCTTCCAGTTCAAATCAGAAGCGGCGGATCAGTTCAAAGCGATGGCCCGTGAATTCGAGGAGCAGAATCCCGACATTCATATCAACATCAACAATTCCGCCAACGCACAGACCGATCTGCGCACCCGTTTCGTGAAGAACCGGGTGCCTGACGTCATCACGTTCAACGGCGACATCAGTTTCGGCATGTTCGCCGCATCCGGAGTGTTCCACGATTTCACAAACGATCCGATAGTGAAGGAGCTGAACCCAGGCATGGTCAAGATCGCAAGGAACCTGGTGCAGACCACGGATCCGGCGAAAAAGCACCTGTATGGTCTTCCTTACGCCGGAAACGCCTCCGGGTACATCTACAACAAGGCATTGTGGCGCAAGGTCGGAGTCGATCCCGAGAATCCGCCGCAGACATGGACGGCCTTCAACGCCATGCTCGACAAGTTCAAGCAGGCGGGAATCAATCCGGTTCAGGCCTCTCTTGCTGATTCATGGACCGCCCAGGCGCCCCTCGCTTCGTTGGCCGGTACGCTTGTGCCGGAGAACAGGTACGAAAAGCTGAAAAAAGGCGAGACAAACTTCAGGGAGCTGTGGACCCGCCCGGCGAAGCAGGAGGTCGAGATGTACTCCCATTCCACCTCCGACAAGGGAGTCACCTATCAGCAAGGCACCCAGGATTTCGCCAACGGGAAGGCGGCGATCATACCGTTGGGTACCTATGCGATTCCTCAGATCACCACGATCAACAAGAACATGGATCTGGGGTTCGCGCAGATGCCAGCCACCGACAACCCCAATGAGCAGATCCTCACCGCTGGCGATGACGTCATGCTCACCATGGGTGCCAAGACCAAGCATCCACAGGAGGCGAGGCGTTTCATCGATTTCCTCATGCAGAAAAAGCAGCTCAACGAATACGCCGACGCGCAGTCGGCCATCACGCCGCTCAAAGAGACCTACTTCGGCAACCCCGCGCTCAAGGGTGTGAACAAGTTCTTCAAGCGCAACAAACTGGCCGACTTCTGCGACCACTACATCCCGGCATCCATCAACATCGGCGGTTACCTGCAGTCGATGGTGACCAGCGGTGACGTGGATGGGTTTACCAACTCCATGCAGACCGAGTGGGATAAGGTCCAAGCACGAACCTTTGAATGAACGAGCGTCAATCGAAACAGTCAGTTAAGGAGATTTTCATGTCTGAATCAAAGTCTGGGCCCGTTGCCGCCGGGTCGAACGCGGCTGTCGACCGGTCCGATGCGTCTGCACCGACGAAAAAGAAGCGTTTCTCGGCTTTTTCGAAGCGCAAGGTCGATGCCACGTATTACTGGATGGCCGTGCCGGCCGTCATCATCTTCGCCGTGTTCCTCTACCTCCCGTTCGTTCGGGGCGTAGGGTATTCGTTTACGAATTCCCAAGGGTACGGCGATTACAAGTGGATCGGTTTCAAGAACTATGAGGCTCTGTTCCACGACAGCAGGGTCGGGCACGCCTACCTGTTCACGATTCTCATCGCGATTCTCATCACAGTGCTCATCAATGTCTTCGCGTTGTTCCTGGCTGTGGCGCTCAACACCCATATAGCGTTCAAGAACGGCTTCCGTGCCATATTCTTCATCCCCTATACTCTGGGTGTGTTGGTCATCGGTTACGTCTTCAAGTACATCTTCATGTCGCCGTTGCCGGCGCTGGGCAAGGCGCTTCACATCGCCTGGCTTTCGGAGTCGTTGCTTACCAGCGAACACTATTCATGGATTCCGATCGTCGTCCTTGCCGTCTGGCAGGGCACGGCCTATTCCATGCTCCTGTACTTGGCGGGTTTGCAGACCATCGACGACGAGCTGTATGAAGCCGCCGCCTTGGATGGGGTCAACGCCTGGCAGAAGTTCTGGAAGATCACCTTCCCGCTGATTGGGCCCTTCTTCACCATCAATCTCGTTCTTTCGCTCAAAAATGCGCTCAACACCTTCGATCAGGTGGTGGCTTTGACCGACGGCGGCCCTGATTCCAAGACGGAGACCGTGACCTACCTTATTTGGAAGGGCGGTCTGACCGGTGGCGAGTACGCCTATCAAACCGCGAACGCCGTGCTGTTCTTTGTGGTGCTGGCGATCATCGCGTTCGTTCAGCTCAAGGTTTCGAGCAGTCGGGAAAAGGTCTGAGAGGAAAAGAAAATGTCTGAAACTACAATGCAAACAACGGATATGGCTATGACACCCTCCACGCAGGCTCCCGCCGTGGCAAGCGCCGAGAGCTCTGGCAGCGGGAAGAAAAAGGTCTACAAGCGTGACCACAACATCAACTGGTGGCTGACGGCCATCATAGCGCTGCTTTCGCTGATTGTGCTGGTTCCGCTGTACTTCACGCTCGTGACGGCTCTCAAGACGCCGGCTACTGCCGGCACCTTCAGCCTGCCGGATTCCTGGAACTGGCACAATTTCGCTGACGCCTCGGTCAAGGTGAACTTCCCCAAGGCGGCGTTGAACTCCGCGATCGTCACGATAGCCGCCGTCATCCTGACGCTGCTGACGAACACCTTCGTCGCCTACGCAGTGGCCCGCAACATGGACAAGCTCTTCTTCCGTTGCGTCTACTACTTCTTCATCGCGGCCATGTTCGTCCCCTTCCCGGTCATCATGCTGCCTTTGGCGAAGCAGATGGGGTCGCTGCACTTGGACAACACCGTCGGCCTGATCATCCTGTACATGGTGCTTGGCTTGGGTACGAACCTGTTCATCGCCACAGGATTCATCCGTTCGATTCCGGTTTCGTTGGAAGAGGCCGCCCGCATAGACGGCGCCAGCACGTGGACCATCTTCTGGAGGATCATTTTCCCCTTGATGGGGCCTATCAACGCTACCATCGCCATCCTGACGGCTCTGTGGGCCTGGAACGATTTCCTGATGCCGCTCATCGTACTGACGGATCAGAGCAACCAGACCATTCCGTTGGCTCAGTACGTGTTCAGCTCGCAGTTCGCCACGAACTACCCGATGGCGTTCGCCAGCTACCTCATGGCCATGGCCCCGATTCTCATCGTCTATGTATTCGCTCAGAAGTGGGTCGTAGGCGGAGTGATGCGTGGCGCGGTGAAGTAGTAAGAATGGCATTGCCTTGCGGCACTGATGGTGTGCGACGGTTTGTTGAACCGTAGGATGACCATGCGTTCCTCTTGCCTTGGTGTTTTGTTCCAAAGAACTACCGCCAAGGCAACGGGGACATGTTGTGTTCGGTGGGGGGAGCAGGATGTTGCTCCATGGGATGGATGAAGGCGGGTGCCGATCCAGTTGCAGTCCGTTCCAGCGTTTCAGCTGTGCCGTCATTGTAAAGTGTGTTTGTCGGCCTGCATCGACGACTGGGAGGTGTGCAATGGTGAATGGCGTGAACGGCGATGACAAGGAAGTGTTGAAGCTGTTGCAGGAGGCGTGTGACCGGGAAGTGGACCGTGAGGAACTGGCCGGTGTGGCACTGCTCGTACAGCAGCACGGTCAGGAACGATGGTATGTGGAGTCCGGAAAACGCTCCATCGAACGGGATGAACCGATGACGCGGGACACCATCTTCAGGCTATACTCGCAGACCAAACCCATAACCGGGGTCGCAACGATGATGCTCCTTGAACGTGGACTCGTGGATTTGGCACAGCCCGTAAGCGATTTTCTTCCCGGATTCAAGAACCAACGGGTCTCCACCGAGTACAAGGGCTTCGACGAAGCTCAGGGTGCCATCGAGAAATCTGGCTTTCCTACGGTGGACGCGAACAATGAGATGACCATCAAGAACCTTTTGACGATGACATCGGGCTTGCCCTATCCGGATCCTACCTGCGATGCCGGCAGATACGCGGCGCAGGTGTTCGCCGAGGTGGACCGCAGACTACACACCGACAATCCCATGGGTACCGTCGAACTTGCGAACAGGCTTGGAGAGGGTCCGTTGCGATTCCAGCCGGGAACACAATGGATGTACGGCACATCCGCCGATGTGCTCGGTGCCGTGGTGGAGGTGGCAAGCGGCATGCGTTTCGGTGATTTCCTTCGTACGCAGATCTTCGAACCCTTGGGTATGAATGATACGGCCTTTTATGTACCTGAGCGCAAGCTGCCGCGTCTGGCTGCGGTCTACGACAATCCCCACGATCCGATGGAGCGTGTCAACGCGGATGCGCCGCTTCACGAGATACGTACTGATCATCTGGGTGTGGAATATGTCCCATTAAACGATCCGGCGTATCAGGCTGGGGGAGCGGGGCTCAAGTCCACGCTCGACGACTATGCGCGCTTCGGGCGGATGCTGCTCAACGACGGCGAGTTCAATGGGGAGAGAATAATGCAACCTGCCACCGCGCGATTCATGCACGAGCCTACTGCCACACCGGAAGGCTATTGGGACAAGGCTCACGGACAGTGCTACAACAATCTGGTACGGGTGGTCGAGCATCCCGGAATGTCGGATATGCTGTGTCACGTAGCGAGTACGGTTGGGACGGCTGGCTGGGCACCTTCTTCAGCAACGACCCGGCGACGGATTCGACGATATTGCTTATGTACCAGATCACCAATGCAGGAACCACGTCGTTCACACGCAAGGTGAGGAACATCGTGGTCTCGCATCTGCTTGTCGATTGATGAGAGGTTTGGCTCGATGACAGGTGGCGTGGCCGCCCGGGTGTAGTGCATGCCCATTCCCTCATGTAATTGTAATAAGGGTATGCAGGAGGCGATTCTGTGATGGATGACAAGTGGTGTGCGAAACGCATCACCGTGGGTGTGCTGGCCCATGTGGATGCCGGCAAGACCACGCTGTGCGAGGCCATGTTGTACCGTAGCGGCGAAATCCGCCGGCTTGGGCGGGTGGATGACGGCGACGCTTTTCTTGACACCGATGCGATGGAACGCAACCGCGGAATCACCATTTTCTCCAAGAATGCCGTGGTCCATTACGGTGGGATGGAGATGACCCTGCTCGACACCCCGGGGCATGTGGACTTCGCCGCCGAAACCGAGCGCACGCTTGCCGTGTTGGATTACGCGATTGTCGTCGTCAGCGCCGCCGACGGCGTGCAGGGCCACACCCGTACGCTGTGGAATCTGTTGGAACGTCATCACATCCCGGTGTTCGTTTTCGTCAACAAAATGGATGCCGCCGGAGCCGACCGGAGGTATGTGATGCGCGAATTGGGGAGCCAGCTCTCCGCCGCGTGCGTGGATTTCAGCGATCCCTGCGCGCCACAGCCGGCCGAGCGCGAGGATGTGGCATTGCTGGATGGAGACGACGGCATTTCGGCGGTGGACGAATTCCTGGAATGTGGCAGACTCTCGAACGCCACATTGCGCTCGATGGTGGCCGGTCGCAAGGTGTTCCCGTGCTACTTCGGATCGGCGCTCAGGCTTCGGGGAGTGGATGAGTTCCTCGACGGGATAGCCGCCTATATGTGTCCGCCCTCCTATGGTGAAGAGTTTGGAGCCCGGGTGTTCAAGGTCTCCCATGATCGCGACGGTTCCAGGCTCACCTGGGTCAAAATCACGGGTGGGTCGCTGCCGGTGAAATCCGTGCTCGACTTGCATGCACCGCAGCAGGCCGTGTCGTCGGACTTGGTTTCGTCGTCCTCCATGGCCGGGCGTGGGAGCTATCGGGAGAAGATCGATCAGATTCGACTGTATGACGGAGTGAAGTTCGAACTTGCCCCTGAGGCACCGTCGGGCACCATATGCGCCCTGACAGGACTTGAACATACCTACCCTGGCCAAGGGATGGGATTTGAGCGTGACGGTGCGGCGAGCGAACTGAGACCGGTGTTGACGTACCGGGTCGTGACGCAGCCGGGCCAGGACCTACATAAGGTCATCGCGGCGCTGCACGAGTTGGAGGACGAGGACCCGTCGTTGCGGGTACGGTGGGTCGCCCGTCTCAACGAGATTCAGGTGCAGCTCATGGGGCCGGTGCAGATCGATGTGCTCTGTGAAACGCTCAGAGAGCGATACGGCATCGAGGTGACGTTCAACAAGGGTGGGGTTCTGTATCTTGAGACCGTCACCGCGTGCGGCGAAGGAATCGGCCATTTCGAACCCCTGCGTCATTATGCCGAGGTGCACCTCGAATTGAGACCCGGGCAGCGGGGGAGCGGACTCGTGTTCGATTCCCAATGCGGTTCGGACGCACTCGCGGGCAACTGGCAGCATCTGGTGCTCACTCACCTGCGTGAGAAGGAGCATGCCGGCGTGCTCATCGGGGCTCCGATAACGGACATGCGCATCTCGTTGATCGCCGGTCGGGGCCACGAGAAACACACCGAGGGAGGCGATTTCCGTGAAGCCACTTACCGGGCGGTGCGCCAGGGCTTGATGCAGCTTCGCAGCCGTGGCAAGTGCATGTTGCTCGAGCCGTGGTACAGGTTTTCCCTGCGCGTCGGGCAGACTCACCTAGGACGGGCCATGTCGGACGTGGAACGCATGGGCGGCCGGTACGAGGCGCCCGAGGCCGACGGTGACGAAGCGATACTGGAAGGGTACGCCCCCGTTGAGTCGATGAGCGATTACGCCATGGAAGTGAACGTCTACACGCACGGGAAAGGCAGCCTCGAATGCGTCTTTTCAGGCTACGAGCCATGCCATAATGCCGATGAGGTCATCGCCTCGGCTGGTTACGACCCTGAGCAGGATATGGACAACATACCTGATTCCGTGTTCTGCGCCCATGGCTCAGGGTACGCCGTGAAATGGAATCGCGTACCGGATTTCGCCCATGTGGACGCCTTAGGGGGAGCGGACTCGGAGCGTACCTGATGTGCCCGGCATGCCCACGCTCACGTTCTGGGGCTTTGGTTGATTGGCCCTACCCGCAGGTGTATAACTGAGTGAAGGCTTTTCAGCGTGGTCATGCCGCAAGGTCGGCGTATACGGCAATGCGGCTCGAGGAGTCTGGGTCTGGGTGGCCGGTAAAAGGTGTCGAGCCGTTTCGCCCAGCTTCATCAAGGCGAACAGGGCAGGTGGGGACGTTCCGGTGCAAGCACCGGAACGTCCTGCAAAAGTGAGGGCGTTATGCTTCGGGTTGAGAACATCAGCAAACAGTACAAAACAGGCGACTTCGTGCAGAAGGCTCTCGACTCGGTGAGTCTGAACCTGCGCGACAGCGAGTTCGTCGCAATCCTGGGTCCCAGCGGATCGGGCAAGACCACGCTGCTCAACATCATCGGAGGCCTCGACCGCTATGACGGCGGCGATCTCGTGATCAACGGCACCTCTACGAGACGCTACACCGATAGGGACTGGGATTCCTACCGCAACCACACCGTCGGGTTTGTCTTCCAAAGCTACAACCTCATCGGACATCAGACGATTCTGTCGAACGTCGAATTGGCGCTCACCATTTCCGGCGTGGGCCGCAAGGAACGCAGGGAACGCGCGCGCCGTGCTCTGCAGGAGGTGGGTCTGGGCGAGCACGTCGACAAACTGCCGAATCAGCTCTCGGGCGGTCAGATGCAACGTGTGGCCATAGCCCGCGCCTTGGTCAACAATCCGGACATCGTTCTGGCGGACGAACCTACTGGCGCCTTGGACTCTGAAACAAGCGTCCAGATCATGGAGCTGCTCAAGAACGTGGCGAAGGACCGTCTAGTGGTCATGGTCACCCATAATCCTGAACTCGCACAGGAATATGCCACCCGCATTGTGAGGTTGCAGGACGGCGTCATACGCGGCGACTCCGATCCGTTCGAACTTGACGAAGCTCAGGCCCAGGCGCCGGTGCGGCATCGCAACTTGGGACGCGCCTCGATGTCGTTGGCCACCTCGATTGCACTGAGTTTCAATAACCTGAAAACCAAGAAGGGACGCACGTTTTTGACGTCGTTCGCAGGTTCCATCGGCATCATCGGCATCGCGTTGATTCTTTCGGTTTCAACTGGAGTGAACCGTTACATTGAAAATATACAGCGTGACACCATGACCTCGTATCCCCTGTCCATCCAGGCGAAATCGTTCGATGTAGGTGACCTCATGGCGACGAACGCCGATGCTGCGGACGAGTCCACATCCAAGGAACCCTCGAAACATAACGACGGTGTCTACGCGGACGATTCAGCCATCAAAAAAACCTCGAACCTTACGAGCAGCATCACCGAAAACAACCTGAGCGCGTTCAAGAAATATCTTGACGACCCCAAGAACGACATACACCGTTACGTGGGTTCGAACGGTATCCAGTACTCGTATGATGCCAAGTTCTCCGTGTATAGCAAGGATCCGAAAGGTGTGCTGGTCAGCGCGGACGGGGTCGATATCGGTGCCGACCACGATCAGGCGGCCACTTCGAAGCTGACCAATCTTTCCACCGGTCAGAGCCTGGAGTCCTTGCAATCCACACAGATGTCGATGCTGACGGGCAAGAGCTCGAACCAGAACGAAAAACCGAATTCATTCAATGAGATCATGCCCAGTGCCAAGGATGAGACGCGAATCAGCTCGGTGGTACACGACAATTACAAGGTGCTTTCCGGTTCGTGGCCCAAGTCGAAAGATCAGGTGGTGCTGGTGCTCGACCACAACAACCAGGTCCCTATAGCCACGCTGTATGGTCTTGGGCTGTTGCCCGAAAGCGATTACAACTCCATGATGGGTGAGCTCAACAGCGGCCGTAAGGTCGATCCTAAGATCGGCAAGATCGATTTCAAGACAGTTATGGATCATGAGCTTTCCTTGGTGCCCGCCTACGACTTGTATCAGAAAGGGGCGGACGGAAACTACGATTTCGTAGGCGACGACGGCAGCCAGGTTTCACATTTGGCAGATGCCGCCATGAAATTGAAGGTCGTCGGTATCGTCAAACCCGTGGATTCAGCCAAGACGTTACCGCTGCCCGCCGGCGTGGGCTACACCCGCATGCTCACGGACAGCCTCATCGAAGGTGCCAGCAAAAGCCCTGTCGTCACCGGTCAGGAAGCCGATCCCTCGCACAACGTCCTGAACGGTTTGAGTTTCAAACCCGCCGATGCGGCGGCCAAGGCGGAAGACGCCAGAAAATTCGTGGCCGGCCAGGATGTCAGCGGTAAGGTGAAGATGGCGCGGTCCTTGGTGCTCAGCAAAGCACAGTCAGATCAGGGGCAAGGTGCCCAGGGCCAGCCTGCACCGGAAGCAGGGGCCGGGGTTCAGGGTACGACGCCTGGAGCGGTTTCAGGTTTTGGCGCTTCGCCCGCAGTTGGTGCAGGAGGTATGACGGAGCAGCAGATATCCGATCAGTTCGATGCATACATCGCCCACGCCTCGCAGGACGATCTGGTCACCATCTATGACAAATTCATCTCCGCTGGGACATACAAAGACAATCTTTCGGCCTTTGGCGTGGTAGGGCATGACGCGCCGAGCGGAATCAAGATCTACGTCGACAGCTTCGAGGCGAAGAACTCCGTGGTAAGCTCCATCGACCATTACAACAAAACCGTCAAACATAAGGCCGACAAGATCGTGTATACGGACTATGTGGGCCTGATGATGAACTCCGTGACCACCATCATCAATGTGATCACCTATGTACTCATTGCTTTCGTCGGTATCTCCCTTGTGGTCTCGTCGATCATGATCGGCATCATCACGTACATATCCGTGCTTGAACGTACCAAGGAGATAGGTATTCTGCGAGCGATGGGCGCTTCCAAACACAATGTCTCCCAGGTCTTCGATGCGGAGACGGGAATCATCGGCCTTTGTTCGGGTCTGCTGGGCATTCTGGTCACGTTGCTGCTGCTGGTTCCAGGCAATTCGATCCTGCACCATTTCATGGGCACTACGCAGGTATCGGCCTCACTGCCGGTGGGAGGCGCGGTGGCGTTGATCCTGCTGTCAATGGTCCTGACTTTGATCGGGGGAATCATACCTTCGCATAAGGCCGCCAAGCAGGATCCAGCGACGGCGTTGCGTACCGAATGATCAGTGCGCCCAGCCGTGGTCTTCAGAAGGACCGGTTCGAGAGCCGTTCCGATCTCGGCGGGGCTAGGATCGTTTTTTTGAGTAGCGTTGTTGCTTTGGTTGTCTCACGTCACTGAAACAGCGTTGGAACGGGCCACCTTCGCGCGTAAGTTGGTGTTTGACACGATCGGAAAATCTGGGTGCGTGAGCAAACTCTGATTCTGATTCTTCTGGTTGCTCACGGATATGAAGTCCGGCTCCGTCGAAACCGGTTTCGACGGAGCCGGAAGAAAGGTTATGTTACTTTCCCTGAGTCAGGGCCTTCGAAGCGACTTCGGAGATAAAGTTGATCGGTTTGCTGAAATTGGGCTGGTAAAACTGGTCGAGGCCCGCAAGCTGGCGGACCGTGAAATTCGCTTGGATGGCCGCGGATATGAGATCAGCAGCCATGGAGATATCGTGTTTGGCGGCGAATTGGGCGCCTAATATTTGTTTCACCCCGGATTTTCTCCAGATCAACGTTGCTGTCACCGGGGTGTTCGCTGGCATAAAGGAGGATCGGTAGTCCGTTGTTATAGTCGTCGATGCTGCGTTGATGTGCCGACGTTTCGCGCGTTCCAGCGTTAGTCCACTCGATGCTAAGCACATGTCGTACAGCTTGACCGCTGTCGTGCCTTGTGTACCCATGTATGCCTCGACGGGGCCGGCGATGTTCTTTCCGGCGAGAATGCCTTGGCGCAAGGCACTAGAGACAAGTGGGCGGTATTCGTCACTATCTGTAGGGTTGAAATGTACTGTCGCGCAGTCACCCGCAGCGAATACATTGGTCAGGATTTCGCCGTTTACGTTGGACGCGCGCATAAAGTCATCTACAATAATCGCTCCGTATCCAAGGGTGTGCAGTTGTGACGAAATGAAGCTTGTGTTGGGAATGAGCCCCACTCCCATGATCACCAGATCGGCGTTGTAGGATCCCAATTCCGTCACGGCCGTGATCTGACTTTCATCAACGCCGTTTCTTCCTGTATTTTGGTGGAAAGCAACCACCTTTTGGTTGAGCGCCAATGTCACCCCGTGCGATTTAAACTCGTCTTCAGCCTTACTGATGACATCCGCATCATATTCGTTTCCTAAGATGTGGGGCAGGGCATCGATGAGCGTTGTCTGGACGCCTTTACTGCTGAACTGTTCCGCGAGTTCGGATCCTATGTATCCAGCTCCCACGACGATGACGGATTTGATGTTCTCCGCCTTCTGGACTATAAGTTCCGCGTCATGGTAGTTCTTGCACGTCAGAATCTTGCCGTTTTTCCTTCCCGCATCGATTCCTTGGATGGCCGGGATGGCTGGCTTTGACCCGCTTGCAACCACGAGTTTGTCGAAATTATAGCGCGTTGTTTTACCGGTGCGCATGTCTTTGGCTGTCAGACTGCTTTCATTGATGTTGACATCCACCACTTCAGTGAGCATGTGCATGCGGGCACCAAGTTTTTTCAGCTGTTCAGGACTGAAACAAAACATTTCCGTGGTGTCGCTCACCTCGCCGCCGACCCATGGTGCTATGGCAGCTGAAATGAATGATATCGTATCATTACGCTCGAATACATCCACACTCCAATCCGGATGATCGCGAAGCATGGAGACCGTCGCCTGAGTTCCTGCATGCGTGCATCCGATTACTGCAACTTTTACCATAAATCCCCTCGTGCGTCAAAAGAGAAGACTTCGCAGAAGTCTGGTGGCATCAACGAAATCGACTCCTGAACGTGATAAATCTTTATCGCTATTATAACTCGTAATATAGAAATACTTTCGGCAAAAATAAATAGTGCGATAGATGAAAGAAATAAAAAATGAATAGTGTTTACAGCTGTACATAATAATGACCTAAGACTTATTCACAACTATATATGCATATAAAACAAATATGTGAGATCGTCGTTATATAGGAACAGATTGGTAACTATTGTGAAGTCCGGTGTGCTTAAATCGAGATGTTTTCAGAACACTTTGCTATCATGAAAGGGTATACGGTTTATGTCCCCGAAGCTTGATGTGGCATACAGTCGATATTTATTGTGGTAGATGTTCTTTTCAACGAAATGAACGTATAACAAGGAGATGATTATGGATTCAGGCGCGTTTGCGGTATTTCTTCCGGTTGTCTTGGCGGTGGTCGTCATCGTTGTGCTCATGTCGGCTGTATTCGTGGTACCCCAACAACAGGCGTACATCATCGAACGTTTCGGGCGGTTCCAAAGCGTTCAGTTTGCGGGCATTCATGTCAAGGTGCCGTTAGTTGATCGCATCGCGACGCGGACGAATCTGCGTGTTAACCAACTCAATGTGAAGCTGGAGACTAAGACTCTCGACAACGTGTTCGTCACGGTCGTTGCTTCTGTGCAATTCCGTGTTGATCCGCGCAATGTATCAACTGCCTATTACGAGCTTGGAGATCCGGCTGGGCAGCTGCGCAGCTACGTTGAGGATGCGTTGCGCAGTGCGATACCCATGCTTTCGCTGGATGATGCCTTCGCTCGTAAGGACGATGTCGCCGCAGATGTGCAGAAGACAGTCGGTGGTGAAATGGTTCGTTTCGGCTTCACTGTCATCAAGACGCTGATTACTGCCATTGACCCCAGCCCTGCGGTCAAGACCGCTATGGATTCCATCAATGCAGCACAACGGGAGAAAGAGGCAACTCGCCAGCGTGCCGACGCCCAACGCATCCAAATCGAGACCCAAGCCACGGCTGATGCAGAGAAGACACGCTTGCAGGGTGAGGGACAAGCCAACTACCGACGTGAGATCGCCAACGGCATCGTCGATCAGATCAAAAGTTTGCAGGCCGTTGGCATGGACATTGATTCCGTCAACAACGTCGTACTGTTCAATCAGTACCTTGACGTGATGCGTTCATTGAGTGAATCTCCGAACGCCAAAACTGTCGTACTGCCTTCGGCTACGCCCGGGGGCTACAACGAATTGTTCGATCAGATGACGCAGGCCACGCTTTCGACGGATGCGGCACGGTGACCTTCGAGCAATGACACGGTCTGCTCGCGGCATCTCCCGGTCTGCCCATGCGCAGTCCTGTCATTCGTCGAGGAATGACAGGACTGCCTTGGCATCCTCATACCCCTCTTGGTACATTTTCTTCAACCCGTCCAAGTTTCGTGAAAGCGTGTTGAGACCATACAGATTATCGGGTGCCAAGATGAGCACTTTGCCTTCCGTCTCGTATTTCTTCGCCAAGGCTACTTCGTCGTTGTAGGTTTTGTAGCGCATCAGGAGCCTGTGCGCCGCGGCGGGGTAGGAGTGGCTGAGCAGGGCGGCGGGAATTGCGTCCTTCTTAGCTTGCCTGATGAAGTCGTATTCGTGGGTGAGGACCAGGATGATGCGGTCGGCACCGTCGTCGAAGGCCTTGCTTACCGGCACCGGATCGGCCAAGCCGCCGTCGAAATAAGGAATGCCGTTAATCACATAGGGTTCTCCGGCTATGGGTAGCGCCGAGGATGCCTTCATAACGTCGTAGTTGTCTCGGCTGATGCTTTCTCTGCCGAAGTAGATGGCGCTGCCGGTGTTTCCATTGCATGCCACTACCGTGAAATCGGTCGGGTTGGCCTCATAGGCGTCATAGTCGCAAGGATACTCGCCGTCATGGTTCGATAGCGTGCCGTATACGTAGTCCAGATCCACAAAGTTGCGTGTCTTGACATAGTTCGACGCGCTCGCATACTCCTTACGGAAGGCATAATCGGTATAGAACTTGTAGGTGCGCCCTCGCTGGTTGCACAGGAAGGAGAACAGGTCGGCGCTGCCGGCCGAGACACCGTAGGCATGATCGACGCTGATACCTTCGTCCAACATCAGATCGGTCACTCCGGCACCGTAAATTCCCCGGAATCCGCCTCCGACGTCTATGATTGCGGTCTTTTTCGTCATGTCGTTCCTTTCTTTCCCCGAGTCCTTTATGGCAT
Source organism: Bifidobacterium bombi DSM 19703 (assembly GCF_000737845.1). Taxonomy (GTDB): domain Bacteria; phylum Actinomycetota; class Actinomycetes; order Actinomycetales; family Bifidobacteriaceae; genus Bifidobacterium; species Bifidobacterium bombi. Next base: position 410,444 of record NZ_ATLK01000001.1, read on the forward strand.
GAATGAGAACCATCCATGTTTCAGCCTACGCGAGGCATCGAACTATCGTTCTGCGCTTAAATGTGGGGTTCGTCAGCGATCAAGCATCCGTTGTGAAAGCTCTCTCATACGTTCGCTGGAATCGGAATTGCGGAGGATCACGCTTCCTTTCGTTTCGGACGGAGCGAGTTCATTCCTCGTGCCCAGCAAATTTCTTAGATGTCGTGCTGTGCCCTCGTTTCCGTCGATGATGGCCGTTCGTTGTGGCAACAGTTCTTTGAAATAATCACGGTAAAACACGAAATGCGTGCATCCTAGAACAACGGAGTCCACACTAGCCAGATCATACCGGTCGAAATATTCGTGCAGGGTGGCCATGACCAGATCGTAATCATCGATGAGACCACGTTCTACGACTTCCACGAGTTTGGGGCAGGGCTGTCGATAAATGGTATTGTCATCTTCAAATCGTCGCATAAGGTCGGAGAATTTACGTTCTCGGAGGGTCAGCTCGGTCGCGGCTACGATGATGCGCTGCCCCTTGCCGTTTCCCCGATCGCAGGCGGGTTTCAGTGCAGGCTCCATGCTTACGATCGGAAAGTCATACATTTTCCGAAGGTCGTTGACAGCGGCAGAGGTGGCTGTGTTGCAGGCGATCACAATTGCCTTGACCTGTTCCTGCGCAAAGCGCTTGACGATTCGGAAGGAAAGCTCTCTGACCTGCTGCGGCGTTTTCGTGCCATATGGCGCGTTTGCGGAATCCCCGAAATATATGATCCGCTCGCTCGGCATGAGAAGTCTCATCTCTCGTACCACCGATATGCCGCCTAAGCCTGAATCAAACACGCCGATGGGAGCGACTGAAACCATGCCCTATGCCTCCTGGAACGATGCGGACTACCATTTTCGGCACTATCAGTCTACACATATGGCGCAATATCGTCGAGGGCAAAGTTTCCGCACTGACCATTGGCACACCGTGGATCAGAGTGAAGTTTTGGCCGGCCGGTAAACTGGACGAATGACTCTTCCGAAGTTCGTATGCAAGGCGCAGGCAACGGGGAATGATTTCCTCCTTTATATCGATTCCCAAGGCGTATATGAGCCTACATGCGATGAGGTGCGCAGGTTGTGCGACCGGCATTTCGGTATCGGTGCCGATGGACTAATCCGTGTGGCTCATCCAGAAGCCGTTTCCGACATCGACGCCGGAATGCTTCACGCTTGCCATCATGTAGGGGCTTTGTGGTTCATGGATTACCGCAATGCGGACGGTTCTCTTGCGGAGATGTGCGGCAACGGAACCAGGGCTGTGGCTTTGTTCGCACAACATGAAGGCCTGGCCGATCAGCCCGGGGGTGAACCGTTTGTGCTGGGAACTCGTGCCGGGGTCAGGACCTTGCGTTCCTTAGGATCTATGTATCCTTACGGCGACGCCGTCTTCGAGGTTTCGCTTGGCGGATCCCGTGCTGTGCATCAGGATGCGTATAGGGTGTCGTTGCCTGGTGTTGCTGGTTCATGGTCCGGCACGTTCGTTGATATGGGCAATCCTCACGTGGTTGTGGTGGAAGCTGGTCGTGGCGGGAACAGTCGAGACCGGAACGGTTGGGTCGAGGACCGACGAGAAGGGGATGGCGGTGCATTGGGACGTCTTGACTCATCCCTACGCGCAGGTGAAGGGATGAGTGTGCTGCCTGACGTGGATGCTCTGGATTTGTCCTGGCCTCCCTCTGTCGAACCGTGCATTGCAACGGGGCAAAACGTGGAGTTCGTGCGGATCGACGGAATCGAAGATTCACAAGGTTGTGGCGCGGCGACCATGAGAGTATTCGAACGTGGATGCGGCGAGACGCTGTCGTGCGGCACCGGGTTGGGGGCCACAGCAGTGACCTTGTCGAAGAAGACCGGCATCGATGAATGGGACATCCGGGTTCGTGGCGGGGTGCTTCACGTCTCAGTGAGTGACGAAGACGTGAAACTCACAGGAAACGCCGCGTTGGTCGGGTGCGTCGAATTATGGTGAATGCTTGGCGTACGACCAGTCGCTTATAAGGCCTCTCAGTGGCCGGTTGGGATGATCCCGCTACACATCGGCACATGACGTATCGATATGGAGCGGTGGCGGAATAATCCGAACCGGATGTTCAGACGGCGAACAGCGCAGGGCCTTCCTTGAAGATGATCAGCGCGATGATGGCGAGGAGCCAGACCACGTCAAGCATTAGATCGTAGTGCAGACGATAATAGTTGCGCAGATGACGATTGTTGCGGGGTATGTTCTGAACCGTGACCGTCGCATGGCTGAGGGCCATGAAAAGGATGGTTGTGGAGAACATCATGAACAGGCACCAAGGGCACAACGCCCTGATAACGAACACCGATTGATATGAAAGCCAGTAAGCGTAGCACAGTGCGGCCAATCCACCCAACCAAGTGCATGTGGCAAGCCAGCGCGGCACCGGAGAGTTGCACAACCCAATGACCGCGAGGGTGATGAAGACGCTGAACGCAGCAATGCCGAAGAAGGCGTTCGGGAAGCTTAGACCTAGAAACTTCACTATCTCGGCCTGCGGCGATTCCGCCACTGTGGAGCACGAAAGCACCGTATTGACATCGCAGCCCAGCCTGCTGTTTGGATGGCGTGCGAGTTGGAGCGTTTCAGCGGCAAGGATGAGGGATGCGAACAGACCGCAAACCGATGCAATCAGGACAATGAGATAGGTCCAGACGTGGCCGTGTATGAAGCCCGGCAGATATCCGTCCGTCCTTGCAGGCCTCTTGCCGTGGTAATGGCTGTAATTGATGGCCCTATTCGGCTCAACGACGGATTGTTTGCCGTTCGTGTCGTAGCTTCCGAGCTCATCGATTTCGACGTCGTCGAAATCTTGGGTGCCCGATCTATTCTCTACTCCGAGAATCGATTCCGTCTCCTCCTCCCGCATGTTGTTGACCTTGTGCCTAGCGTCGTGTCTTTCCGACATGTCTACCGTCTTTCCTTATGACGACCTATTCGTAAGCCGATTGGAAGGGATGGGCCTACGATGGTAGTATGACTGATGCTACGGATACCGTATTCAACCCGATCACCGGATGGGATCTTCATTGTCATACCATCTGTTCCGATGGTACCAAAACCCCTACCGAACTGGTCCGTGAGGCATCACAGTCTGGGCTTCATGGAGCGGCGATAACCGACCATGATACTTCCGAGGGATGGGATGAGGCTCGCGCAGCATCGCTTCACTACCATGTCCCACTGCTGTTCGGTACCGAAGTCACCGCCCAATTCGGTAAAGTGTCGGTTCATGTTCTTGCGTATCAATACAACCGCGCGGATGAACGCGTATCAGAGTTGTTTGAGCGCACGAGGAACGCCCGAATCGATCGTGCGAAGGCCATGGTGGCTTCACTTTCCAAGGATTTTCCCATCACATGGGATGCCGTGATGGAACAGGCCAAACGGGGGGAGAGGACCACGGTGGGACGGCCGCACATTGCGGACGCGCTGGTCGCGGCCGGAGTCTACCGCAATCGTTCGGAAGCATTCGCCGGAGTAGTGTCGTCCTCAAGTCCTTATTACATTCCCACGGCGTCACCTGACGCAGGGGATGTGGTGCAGGTCATCGCCGCTGCGGGAGGCGTGAGCGTCATCGCTCACCCCGGCGATCGTTCACGCAATTGTGTGCTGCTTTCCGATTCGCAGATCAGGACGCTTGCGCATATGGGTCTTGGTGGGCTCGAAGTAAGGCATCGCGGCAATGATGAAACGCAACGTCGAAGGTTGCTTGAGCTTGCCCATCGCTACGGTTTGCTGGTCACGGGCGGTTCTGACTGGCACGGCGACGGCAAGCCCAATCTCTTGGGAGAGAACCTTACTGACGACCGCGTCGTTGAGATGATACTGGAGAAGTCAGCGAAGGCGCGTTGAATACAGACCTGCGCCCTCGCCTTACGTTTTTATACGGTTGCATGTACGAATCAGCCAAGAATGGCGACGGAAGCGGCTTTGAACCGACGAATCGGCATCAATGTCCGAAGCCCACGGCGTGCTTGGTTTCGGAACCGACTATCGCATAGCCCAGGGCTTTCGCAGGCACGATGATACGACGGCCCTTGTCATCCGTGATCTCGATCTGGGTCCCCGCTTTGAGCGCTCCGTCGATGACCGTTGCCATTTCGTCAGCGCTTTGCGAGGTGCTGAAGTTGATTGGTCGAGCCACGTTTTGAATGCCAAATTCGACGTCCATGAATAATCCTCTTTCCTTTTCGGCGAAGCAGCGCTTTCGCCCGGTATGACCGACCCGGTGGTCGGACGTTTGTTCCCATTGTCCCTCAAGTCACTCGGCTGCGCAGCGGGGTGTTCGCTTTCAGCTTCTCCCGGGCATGACGAGAAATGATGGATAATGAGGTTTACTTGTCGTTCGTGCGTTGGTCGCCGCCTGCGCGTTCCTCGTACTCGTCCAAGCCGTCCTGAGCGTCGTGGATGGCCAGTTTCTCCTGCTCGAACTTCGGTATGAGCTGGGTCTCCACGTCTGCGCCTCGTCCTTGTACGTTTGACTGTTCGTCGTCTGACGGGTGCCGCGGTTTTTCAAGCGTGATGGTCGTGGACGAAGAGATATCGGACTTCTTATCGGTCCGTGAATCCTGTGCCGCTGCGCTAACTCTCGTGTTATCCGGATTCTGGTCTTTGTTGATGCCCCCTGGGGCAGCAGATGCCGATAGGGAAGGTTCATCCTGGCTTGTCCGAGACTTCCCCTGAAGCCTAGCACGTTGCGCGGTGTCATCACCGTCGTATTCACCGGGTTTATTCGATGCGTACCCGTCAAAAGGTTCGCCGTCCCTCGCCAGTACCGAGCGGATGTCTTGTGTTCCGAATACTTCTGTGTTCGTCCCACTCAGAGAATTGCGTATTTCGGTGGAACTTGTCTTATCGTAGGCATCGTTCATTTCCTCGACATTGTGTGAATCAACGTCATAGCGTCCGGGTACCGTATCTTGTGTCTGAACGCCGTGCTTCGGACTGTCGGGCGAAAGTAATCCGACCCGCGCATGGAGCGCCTCGGCGGTTTTGGCGTTCTTCCGGTTGGTGATGACCGTCAGTTCGTGGGCCAATCGTTCCACCTGCGCCTTGAAACGAACAATCTGCGCATTGTCCCCGCGTTTCATGGCCGCGATGAACTCACCGACCTGTTCCATCTGCAGCCACAGGTTGGCTCGAATCATGATCAGATCATCCAGTCTGGAGCCCATCATGCTTCCGTAGGCGCTCAGCACCTGGTTGCGATGCTCGGTATCTAGTTTGGCGAATGTCCAGGCCAGGTCTCGCGCGGGATCGTTGACCTGCATGCGCTGCCAGTTGGTTATGGCGTTGATGGTCGAATCGGAGAAAACGAAGTCGCCGTCCTGGAAGCCTCCATGCGTGAAGCAGGTGGAGAACTCCCAAATCCCATCGGTATCGATGACCTTCGACCAGTTCGTGGTGATTGCCCCTGGTACATGCCCGGCCCGTTGCAGACGTTTGATCCATTGTGCGAGTTGATTGCGGATCTCACCGTTGTTGAATGACGGATACTGAGTTTTTTTCAGGAAGTCGGCGTTAAGACGATGAATTGTGCCAATGGCGGTTCCGACGCTTGCGCAGTCCTCCAAAGTAAGCAGGTCCAGTGAACGGCATTCACCGTTGATGTGCGGCGTGACCAGTACCGCCTCCTGGATGCCCGACCCTTGCGACGATGCTGGTTTGAACGTGCAATAAGCGTCCATCAAAAAGCCGAGCCCATTCAGGCCTTCGGTATGGGACAGCAACTTTGCCGCCTTCGCCCTCTGCGCCAGTCGGGTGTCGCCCTCGTGCTCATGTGAGGCGTATATGTCATACAGTCGTCCGGAGGTGTCCTGCACGACTGCATAAGCTATTGCAGCATCGTTGTCCGTTTCGTTGGTCTGCTTCGCGTCTCGTACACCGGCGACGGTGATCGAAGGCATCGCATCGGAGGCGAGTGCGGCCAAAGTTAGCTTGCTATGTAGAGTCACACCTCTACTTTACTGCATCGCATGGCCTTGTGGTTTAGTCGGCGGCCGGCGCTGTGACCCCTTGACCAACTGCACTGGTTACTGCGACAATGGAGACATGGAAGACTTGTCGAACACGATTCTAGAAGGCTTGGATGAGTCCCAACGCCTCGCAGCCACGACGCTGCATGGACCAGTGCGTATCATCGCCGGTGCGGGCGCCGGGAAGACTCGCACGGTGACGCGCCGCATCGCTTACGGCTGCGCCACAGGCCAGTTCGATCCGGTACGTGTGCTCGCCGTGACTTTCTCCGTCAAGGCCGCAGCACAGATGCGTTCGCGATTGGATGCGCTCGGTGTGGCGCACGGCGTGCGGGCGGCGACGTTTCATTCCGAGGCACTGCGGCAGTTGCGCGCTTCATGGGGGATCATCAGCGATTCGCCGTTTCCTCATGTGGTTTCCGATGTAGGTGCGATCATGCAGCAGGTGGTCAATCGGTTCGACGATCACGATCGTTTTGGTGACGGCGATATCCGTGACATCGTAGCGGAGATTAACTGGGCGAAGGTCTCACTCGTGACACCCGAGGATTATCAGCGTGTATGCTCCGCATATCACCGAGTGCCGCCGGCAGGACTCTCTCCGGGGCGATTCGCTGACATATACGTCGCATACGAACAGGAAAAAAGCGCCAGAGGCGAGATGGATTTCAACGACATCCTGCTCATGGACTGCCATGTGCTCACCGATTTTCCGGAGGCCGCCGGTCCGATACGGTCCGCAGTCGGTCACCTCACGGTCGATGAGTACCAGGACGTGTCGGCGTTGCAGCATCTGCTGATGACACTATGGCTTGACGGCAACCGAGACATCTGTGTCGTAGGCGATCCCGCTCAGACGATTTATTCTTTCGCAGGTGCCAACAGCTACTATCTTCTGCGATTCGACGAGGAGTTCGCCCCGCTGTGTGCGAACGTCGAACTCGGACGTGACTACCGGTCCACGCCGCAGGTCGTGGCAATAGCCAACACCGTGCTTTCCCATTCCCCGATGCGTGCCGACTACCTCAGGCTTTCCGCGGTAAGAGATGACGGGGTGCGCGTGGAGCGTAGGGTTTATGATAACGATGACGAAGAGGCTCGCGCCGTGGCCAGCCGCATTGTGAAGCTGATCAGGCAGGGAGCGGATATCTCGGATTGTGCTGTGCTTACCCGGGTGAATTCCCAACATGCCAAAGTCTGCCGTGCCCTGCGCGCCGAGGGGTTGCGTTACCGGTTAAGGCGTGATGCCGGCCTGGGGGCTGTCGGTGGGGTGCTTGAGGATACGAACGAATCAAGGCGCGAAGCACTGGAGGCGCTGGGTCTGCGGGCCGCAGGCGCGGTAAGCGTTTCCACCATCCATGCCTCGAAAGGCTTGGAGTTCAAGCATGTGTTTCTCATAGGATGCTCGGAGGGGCTCATTCCATTCGGTTCGCCGGGTCCGGGCAATGTCCTCGAAGAAGAACGCAGACTCCTGTATGTGGGCGTCACCCGCGCCGAGGACACGTTGCATATCTCATACGCCCGTGCTCAGGACGAGACAAGATCGTTCCGACGTTCGCCCAGCAGGTTTTTGTAAAGGCCGCGCGGACGGTTGGCCTGTTCAAAGCGCCCGTTCTTGGTTTCGTCCGCATGCCTCGGATGGTCGTTGCATCTCAGGCTTTTCGCAGCTGATCCGGATGTACCGATGCGTGCAGGTGCCGCAGAGATCACCGACCGGTATCGTCGTTTGTCTCTTCGGGTGATCCGTCATCATGGCCCTGCTCTTCCTCCAGTAGTCTGTCGAGTTCGGCATCCCAATCTATGGCTGAGGGGTCATGATGCGCCGTTTCGTCGTTCCCGCTGGTGGGATTCTTCGCATCTGACTGTGAATCCGAAGCGTCGGCATCCGTTTCATCGTGCCCTGTCATATCGGACCTTGCAGCAGCGGCCTCGTCCTGTGGAACTTCTGGCTGCTCGAATTGCCCTGATGCGGGGCTCGGGCTCTTCACTTCAGGGCCATCTGCGAGACTTGGCAACAGATCGGGATGTCCCCATTTCTCATCCCGGGCCTGAATGCCATCGAGGGAGCCTATCCGCTCCCAAAGAGCCGCCGCTTCACGCATCCTCTTGGGTCTAAGTTCCAGGCCGATGAGGGATTTGAACGTCTGTTCCGCCGGGCCTCCGGTGGCCCATTGGCGTCGTGTCATCTCACGCAATTGTTCGATATGGGGAACGTGCGCCATGCCGGCCTTCCACGTCACCGCGTCGACCCACCCTTCAACCAGGGCCATCAACGTTTCCAGCGCGTGCAGCGCCTCGGTCTGTTCCGGTGTGTCGGGAATGGCGACTTTCGTGATATCGACGGCACCGGAGATGGACTCGGGGTCCATGGTGGCGGCATCGCGCAACTGTTCCTCGACGGCGTCAAGATCGATGTTGACGCCTCTGGCGTATTTGCCTATGAGTGCCTCGAACCTAGGCATCAGCCACGGCACGTTTGCGAACAGTCTGGCGTGTGCAACCTCCTGCAAAGCGAGATACGAAAGAACCTCGCTGGTTTCCAAGTTCAACGATTTAGCATATTCGATTGCGTTTTGTGCGATCAGACCTCCGGCGGGGTTCTTGCCGAAGGCGATGCCTTGGTCAAAACTTCCCCTGACCTCATGTGAAAGCACGCCGGCCGCATGCCCAAGCTGCATGGAGAATGCCGTAGTGCCGAGTAGTTTGATGATGCTGGAGGGACTCTTCATACCGTCAGGAAGTGAGATGGGTATCGGACCGGCGAATATGCCTGATATTTCCGTGTCTCCGAAGCGTTCGGAAAGGACGGCCGCCAAAGCCTCGTTCGTGGACCTCGCTACGGGAAGGGCGAATTTCGCCCATGAGTCGAGCGTGTCATTGACCCAGTCGGCACGCGTGAACACCTTACCTTCGCCTGGAGCAGGGTTGATGCCGCATGCAGAATCGAGCCAAAGATTGGCTTCGGTCATTGCCTGGCGGACGGCTGCGCCAGTCGTGGCGTTCACGGATTTCTCGCTGGTTTCGTCGTTGGCCTGTGAAAGCGCAATCGACGAAGCAATATCCAGATTGACCGCTTCGTTTTGGCCGCCATCCCCATTGCCTTGTGTCTGGTTCATCGCATTAGCGGTGAATGCTTTCATTATGGCCTGTACTTCGCTGGGTTTGGGGAGTTGCGAGACATCCGAACCAAACAACTGATCCTTGATCATATCGGGCATGGCCTGAATCTGGTTCCACGCCATCTCACCCTGTATTTGGCCGAAGCAGTCAATCAGCCATTGGTGTATCGCGTTTTCGTCCATCATTCCAGCCTTCCAGTAGTGCCATTTTCTCGCGTTGTGCGTGCAACAGGGCATCAAATCGGTATGCAACCTATGCTCTAAGAACCATGATATTTGTTTCCATGGTCTTCCGCCATGCTTTCGCACCAGGCGCATAGTATAGTGTTCCGTGATGAAAGAAGCGAAAAAATCGCGCGTTGACGGCGGCCGATCAGGAGCTGCGCCGTATCTCGGTCGATGCGGTCTCGCGAACAAGGAGAGGTTCGACTCGAGGTGGTTCCTGGCATGTCACTTCACCGGTATTGTATGTGTCTTGTTATGCCTCTTGTCACTTGTGCTTCCTAGCCCGTATGTTATCGAGACGGCTGGTCCCACCCAAGACGTTCTCGGAACGGTCGATGGCAAACCTGTCATCAGAATACGAGGTGTCAGGCACTACGATCATGGTCATGGGCGCCTTCTGCTTCTTACCGTCAGTGCACGAGGCGTTCCGGGTTATGAAGCCTCGCTTGCGGACACCGTTCCTGCGGTCCTAGACCCGGAGCAAGAGGTATTGCCCAGCGAGGCCGTGTTCACTCCTGGACAGAGCGCCGATGAATACTCGAAGAAATCATCCAACCAGATGAAGCAATCCCAGGATTCCTCCGTGGCTGCCGCACTCGCGTTCTCGAAAAAGCACGGCACCGATGTCTCCGACGCTGAAATCAGCGTCCACATGGACGGTGTCGGAGGCCCGTCGGCCGGTATGATGTACTCCTTGGGAATCATCGACAAACTCACCGCGATCGATGAGACCGGCGGAAATGTCATAGCCGGCACCGGCACAATGAGTGCTTCTGGTAAAGTCGGAGCCATTGGCGGCATCCGGTTGAAAATGATTGGTGCCAGACGTGATGGCGCCACCTGGTTCCTGGCACCACGTTCGAATTGCGGTGAGGTGGTCGGTCATGTTCCTTCTGGATTGCGGGATGTGGCGGTTGACGACCTTGATGGAGCCTATGCTGCGTTGAAGGCGATCGGTGAAGGGAAGGGCGGCTCGTTGCCCCATTGCCGGGTAGCAGATAATAGGTCTTAGGGGCGCTTTGCTCTGTTCGCCGGCTTTGTTATAGTGTACTTGTGAATGAAACGGCATCTCAAAACGCTGAAGAATTCGGTTTTCGCTCAGGCGACGTCGTCCAGGAATGGCTGTGGGACGATGATGTGGACGATTCCGTCCGCCAGAAAATCGAAGGTTTGACCGGCCAGGACCTGGTCGACGAGGATTACGGATCGGCTGTTGACGGGGTCATCATCTGGTGGCGCGATGGAGACGACGAAGACGCTTTGGCGGACACTATCATGGATGCCTCTGCCATCCTCGAAAAGGGTGCACCGATTTGGGTCATCACTCCGAAGCCGCGTCGTTCAGGCGCTGCAAGCCCCAACGTCATACCTTCCGCCGCCAAGACGGCGGGTATGAATGCTGCCACGCCGTTGACAGTGGCAGATGACTGGAACGGCGTTAGGTTGCGACCGTTCGGTTCAGGACGCTGAAGTCGGTTCGCTCTCTGAGCTTGGGCGGGTCTGTTTCGCATCTTCACCGAAGGATTCCGCGTAGGCATGATTCTAAGCCGGAATGCGTATACCGCTTGTTCGATGGATGAAGCATTGGCTCCGTCTTGTGCGGTTCTGCGGGCTCGACGTCGGTTCGATGCGTTGACGGGTAGTGTATGGATATAGCGTCGGAATGCCTGGTTCAAAGAGACTGAATGAAGTGGGCGATGAGGGACTCGAACCCCCGACATCCACCGTGTAAAGGTGGCGCTCTAACCAGCTGAGCTAATCGCCCGTCGAAGAACAATCACATACTGTAGCGCATCGTGCGGCCAAGGCGGGTCATGTGGTGTCGCGGGCAGCGCGATTCATGTGTCTCTCAGAGTCGTAACGCTCGCGTAGGCTGGTTGGCATAACAGGAAATCATAAGGAGCAGGGACATGACCCAAACGAAAAAGGAAAGTCAGAAGCTGCCAAGATTTGAGCGTGTGGGTAAGCATAGGCGTGGGTACGCCACCGATCAGGTGGATGCCTTTCTTGAGAACGCACACGCCAAATACGACGCCCAGGATATGTCACTGAAACTTGAAGACATCCAGAACGCCGCCTTTCGTTTGGTGAAAGATGGCTACATGATAGGCCAGGTCGATGCCGCTTTGGATCGATTGGCTCAAGCGGTGTCCGACCGTCAGACGGTGTATGAACTTAGCGCAAATGGGAGCGAGGCTTGGAGGGCGCGCACCGATTCGCTGTATCATGGGTTGGCTGAACACACCCAACGGGCCGCGAAGCAGCGTTTCGCGCGTGGAAAGAACAGGAAGCCATCCTATTGCATCAAACAGGTGGATCAACTTGTTGACATGATCATGGACAAGGCACGCATGGAACTGGGCATTACTCCTTGGAACGAAAAGGAGGCCAAGAAGCTTGCCGATGTCAATGCGGTAAGGGTGTCCAATTCGATTTTCACCCAGAAGAAGGGCGCGCGTGGTTATGACGAGCGTCAGGTCGATTATTATCTTGCGTGTTGTTCTGACCTGCTCAATCGTATGGAGTCGTACGAGCGTCTTCAAGACAGCGTTCCGCAGGAGGACGATTCCGCCTCCACGCAACTGTCCGTGCAGGGCGATGCCCAAGGAACCCGCACCGGTGTCCGCAGTGAGCAGCCGATCGTCGGGCTCAATTCCGGCTCCTCGGTTCCGGTGCCGCCGTTGTTCCCCGGCAACATTACGGTTCCGTATGCCAAAAGCTCCGTTTCCGGCGATGACGAACCTATTTCCTTTGCTCCCGAGCGTGATGACGCGGATGCGAACGCACATGACGAAGCCTCTTCCGACGGAGACATCTCGTTTTCGGATGTGCATGAGGAAGAACGGGCGGTGTTCAATTCCGCAGGAAACGAGGACAACCCCGTCAAACCGGTAGCTTCGGTCAAAACAGCAGACCATGCCCATCGGATGAACTCGTCGGCGCCAGTAGATCGGACGACTTTCACTGATTCCACTAAGTCGGTCAGTACGGTCACTCCACCGTCAGCTCCAACCGGTTCCGCCCGGCCGATGAATCCTTTGTCTCCGCTCGAGACGGATTTGAACCGCTCTGCGGATGCGGTCGAGCAGGGGACGGCTCAGGCTGCGCAGTCCGATGAACATGGTCAACGGGATTTCAGTGCCGAAGAGTCGTCCGAGGGGAACTCCTCATTAGCCGCCTTGGCGCAGACAACCGAAGAAAAAGCCGAACCGTCCGCACATACTGATGTTTCGCACATCTTCGATGCGGGTAAGACCTCGGCTGATGCTGGTTCTCATTCGGCCAGCGAGAAAAGCAAGGATGAGGATTCTACGGACACAGAGGTATTCAAGCCCGCGTTGCCGCAACTGGAAGTTCCGGAGCAGGCAGGCGGTTTCGGACCTTCATCAGGACATACCGAAGAAGTGCCGTCTTTCGTCGATGTGGATGACTGGTTGTTTGTGCCGCATGACGATGAGTTGGGGATACCGAATCTGAGCTTCCCTGATCTTGATGACGATGACGACCAGCATAAGGAATAAAAAAGCAGGGTCTCCTCGGTGACTTAGTCACGTCGTCGGTGACAGAAGCGGGGAGGCCGGCGGATGCTTCTGTGCGGATGCGTCTTGCCGGATGACGCAAACAGGTTTTCGAATGGATACAAGGCAACAGGAAAGCAATACGAACGGGAAGGCGGATCAGCGTGTTTCGCAGTCGGCGTGGTTTGGCCGACGGATCGTTTCGACGCTACCCGTGTTCGTGATACTTCTTGGACTGTTGGTTTCTATATCCGGTCTGACGCTGGTGCCATGGAAGACGGATCCCACGAATCAGAGAATCGAGACACTTTCGCGCAACACCGACGTCACTTTCGACAACCCGCGAGGCGTCCGACTTGCCAGACTGGGTGACGACACGGTCCGAAGCAGGCATATTACCGTCGATGCCAGGCGCCCATCCACGGGCGAGGTCCAGCATATACGGGTCAACATTCGTGAGCCACAGGTTGCGCAGTCATCGAACGTGTCGGCTTCACCGAAGCTGCCGGCAGTGGTGTTCATGCATGGAGCGGGTTACGGGACCTGTGATGATTCGTTCGGTGACGTCGCAGAGGATTTCTCATCCGCCGGGTTCGTGACGGCGGTCCTTGATAAGCCTGTGTGGTCGACAAACGACCTGACACGCGATTATCCGGCTTCAGCGAAAGCATATGGACAGGTCGTCGATTATCTACGTTCCCTACCTGAAGTCGACCCGGGGAATGTGGGTCTATACGCCACGTCGGAGAGTACATGGATATCACCGTATGTGATCAGGAACGACAAGCGGATCGCCTTCCAGATCCTGTTGAGCCCGATGGTCTATAAGCCCCGGCACTCCCTAGGCTTCTTTATAGCTCAGGACTTTTCGCTTGTGGGAGCGAACCAAGGATATCAATCAATAGTCAGAAGACTGTTCCACATCGACAGCGACATGTTCGGGCTGTACAATCTCGATGTTCCGGTGGACCTTCCCGAAGCCTATGCCGTGCCGACCTTGGTCGCCTATGGCTCCAAAGACGTCATGACCGCCCAGGTCGATGATGTGCGTCACATCTATCGCTCCGCCCGTCAAGCAGGTAACACGAATGTGACCGTCCGAAGCTATCCTGTTGCCAATCATGTGCTTCGTTTGGGAGATGAAGCCGAGCTTGGCACCCCGCTCGCGGATCAATACGAGAAGGATGCGACGGATTGGGCTGTAGGCACCGTGGCGGGGCTGACACAAAGCAGCGAATCGGTAGCCGGCAAGACGCTGGAGCAGAGCATTGCTGTGCCTAAGGAACTTGAGCCTAATCGTGCGTTGACGATTTACGGCGTGGCGCTGCATGGGTGCATGCTAGCGACGCTGTTGGTGGCGATTCTCATGTGCGTCGCAGCACTTGTCATGAAAGTGTTGCGTCTGCTTCATTCAGACAAACGACCGGTATTCGGTTTGCTCAATGGTTTCGCCGGCGCGTTGCTGGCGATCTCCATCACCACGATTTGCACTTTGGCACTGTTCGTCGCCGGCCTCGGACAGGTTATTCTGGCGGTCGTCAGGCTCGTCTGGGGTGGGGCGCCGACTGAGAATCCGGGTGTGATGAATTGGAGCTGGCCCGTCATACAGGTGGCCGGAACGGCGATCGTTTGGGCATGGGCCGATGTCGTGGTGCGTCTTGTGGAGTTGGCCCGGTCCAGGCGCATCCGTCTTCCGCATTTGCCTACGGGCGCGAGCTGGGGAGATGACGGGTCGGTTCCTCGGTGGAAGGAAGACGGACGAGGCCCGGTGCTTGCCACCACCATGTTTGGGCGTGTTGTTTTTTGGTTCGTAGCCGCGGCTATGTTCCAAGTTTTGCTCTTCTTTGCATTCTGGGGCATTTTCGTATACTGATGACTACTGCTTTTTGGCGGGTTTGGGTAAGGAGGTGTGCATATGGCTTTGTTCCGTGATGAGGGTATCGTCCTGCGTACCGTCAAGCTGGGGGAAGCTGATCGCATCGTGACACTACTCACCCGAGGGCATGGCAAGGTAAGGGCAGTGGCCAAAGGTGTGCGAAGGGTCAAATCTCGGTTCGGCAGCCGAGTGGAACCTTTTATGCGCTGCAACATGCTCATTGCCGGCGGCCGATCGCTTGATGTCATTTCACAAGCGGCGCTCATCGCACCGTATGGTGGACCAATCTGCGCGGATTATGCGGCTTATGAGGCGGCCAGCATGATGGTGGAGACCATCGACAAACTGGTCTCCACTGAACATGAGCCGGTCGGCGCCCAGTATATGCTGCTGGTTTCGGCTTTGCACTCGTTGGCTTCACACAAGCACGGCGCACAGGTCATTGGAAATTCATACGTTATGAGGTCCTTGGCTCTTGCCGGATGGAAGCCGCGTACGGATTCCTGCGTGGTCTGCATGCGTCGCGATGGGCTGGATTATTTTTCCGTCGCTGCCGGCGGCGTGATGTGTGTTGACGATCATACGCCTGACTCCCGGTACATTACGCTGGATGAGCGTGAACGGTTGCAAGCCCTGATAGATGGTGACTGGAAGGTACTCGATGGTGCGGCGTTACCTGTGGGAACACGTCATCTTGTGGAGGAATGGTGCGAGTATTATCTGGAACGCCCGATTCGTTCCATGAAGCTGCAGGAGTCATAGTACAGTATGAATATGGCTTTTGAACAAGTTGATTACACTTCCTTGAATATTCCCGCGGCCCCCTTTTCGGATCCTGCTATCATTCCCGCGTTTCCCAAGGGCAAGGTGCCCAGGCATGTCGGCATCATTATGGACGGTAATGGGCGTTGGGCGCAGAATCGCGCAATGGTCCGGACCAAAGGCCATCAAGCCGCTGAACCGGTGGTGTTTGACGTCATTGCCGGAGCCATCGAGGCCGGGGTGCGCTATCTGAGCCTATACACTTTCTCAACCGAGAACTGGAAGCGCAGTCCTCAGGAAGTGCGATTTCTCATGGGGTTTTCGCGCGAAATCATCCATCGCCGCGTGGCGCAGATGGATGAGTGGGGTGTCAGGGTGCGCTGGGCCGGTCGGCGCCCACGTTTGTGGAAGTCGGTCATCGACGAGCTGGAAGTCGCCATGGAGCGCACGAAGCACAACTCCACCATCGATGTGGTGTTCTGCATTAATTACGGCGGCAGGGCGGAGATTGCGGACGCTTGCGCGGATATAGCCAGAGAAGTCAAGGACGGTGCGATCAGCGGGGAACGGGTCACCGAAAAAATGATTGCGGAGCACTTATACAACCCTGACATTCCTGATTGCGATTTGGTGATACGCACGTCGGGAGAGCAGAGGACGTCCAATTTCCTTCCCTGGGAGGCTACGTACGCGGAACTTGACTTCGCGCCGGAGCTGTTCCCCGATTACGGTCGTGTTCCGTTCTGGCGTTCCATCTCGCATTACACCCGACAAGAGCGCAGGTTCGGCGGCGTCATCAAGTAAGCCACGACCTCTACGCCGGTTTTTGGGCGGCCTGACGGATTCAGGAAACGATCGATTCGTTCTCGATCAGACGGCAGTGAATGCGGGCGGGAATTGGGGAATCCAGCGGAGGGAGTGGTATGAGGTCCTTGGGGAACATCACTCCCTCGGATTGCTTTTCAATCAGAGAGACCAGTTTGCACACCGCCCAGTAACCCATTTCATAATATGGCAGTTCAATGGTGGTGAGCTTGGGCGTGAACGTGTCAGAAACGGTTTTGTCGTCACCTACGCCGATGACGGAGATGTCCCTGCCCACGCTCAGACCCATCCGTGCGGCACATTCGTAGACGTACCAAGCACGCGCATCGTCATAGCAGAAGAACGCATCGGGATGCTGCGTCTCGATGAGGTGCTCCACGGCGTTCAGCGCCTCGTCGTTATGCGAGACGTTCGCCAGAAGATTATCGTCGAACGGAATGCCGGCTTTGTAAAGCATCTCACGATAACCTTCCAAGCGGGTGGCCTGCGCGATGGTTGGCACGCAGTTGCCGATGTATGCGATGCGTTTGGCTCCCGAATCGATAAGCCGCTTCGTGGCATCGTAGCCAATGTCGAACTCGCTGGACTCGACGATAGGGAAGCGGTTGTCGACCGTGTTTGTGGCGATGAGCACGAGAGGGTAATGCACCAAGTCGTCCGGGACCTCAGTGACCTGACTCGACGGCTGGGAGTAGAGGAAGCCGTCCATGCCGTATCGTTGCAGCGCCGCTGTCTGCTCCTCCTGTGAGGTCGATCCATCGGAGGTCACGAAAAGGACGACGTATCCAAGTTTGCTGGCGGCATCCTGTGCACCTTGCAGCATCTTCGCTACATAGGGGAACGAAGATATCTGTTCCGCTACGAAACCAAGGATGCTCGTCTTGCTCGTCCGCAATGAACGTGCCATGGGATTGGGACGGTAACCGAGCTCATTTGCAATTTTGCGCACCTTTGCGGCTATTTCGGTCTTGACGCGGCCGGAATCATGATTGTTCATCACCAATGAGACGGTGGATATCGATACCCCTGCCTTATCTGCCACATTCTTCATTGTAACCATGCTTACACTATAATACCGAGCTATCGGAAAAACAAAGCGGCATCTGGGTTTTTGGGGTGCATGGAGTTGTCGAAGGTTGACGTCATTCGTTTGACGCTTTTTTTGAAATTGTGGTGTGAGAGTAAGCAAAACGTTGTGATTTTCCAACGAAGACGCACACGAATTACTTCGACGTTGTGGTGTCATGCTCCTTGGTTAGAATTCTTCAATTGAACGTTATGATCCGTAACTCTGCACGGAAGGTGTATTGTGGCTGTTTCCAACCTTGATGAAGTGGTGTCTCTGGCAAAGAGACGTGGTTTTGTGTTTCCTGCCGGCGAGATTTACGGCGGGACGCGTTCGGCCTGGGATTATGGTCCGCTTGGTGTTGCGCTCAAGGACAATATCAAACGTCAGTGGTGGCGCAGTATGGTCGTCACCCGAGGCGACGTGCTGGGCGTGGATACGTCGGTGATCCTCCCCTCTGCAGTGTGGGAGGCTTCGGGGCATGTCAAGGTGTTTAACGATCCCCTGATCGAATGCCTCAATTGTCATAAGCGCCAGCGTGCCGATAAGCTTGAGGAAGCCTATGCGCAGAAACATGGCGACAAGATGCCTGAAGACGGTCTGAAGTCCATCGTCTGCCCCGAATGCGGGACTTGTGGGCAGTGGACCGAACCTCGCGATTTCAACATGATGCTTCGCACGCATCTGGGCCCGGTCGACGACGAGAACTCGTTGCATTACCTGCGTCCCGAGACCGCACAGGGCATCTTCGTAGACTTCAAAAACGTCATGGGTTCCTCACGTTCCAAACCGCCTTTCGGCATAGCGAACATCGGCAAGTCCTTTAGGAATGAGATCACCCCTGGCAACTTCATATTCCGAACCCGTGAGTTCGAGCAGATGGAGATGGAGTTCTTCGTGGAACCCGGAACCGATGAGCAGTGGCACCAATACTGGATAGATACGAGGACCCGTTGGTACACCGACCTCGGGATCAATCCCGAGAACCTGCGGCATTACGAACATCCGAAGGAAAAACTGTCGCATTATTCGAAGCGCACGGTCGACATCGAATACAAGTTCGGTTTCAAGGGTTCGGATTGGGGTGAACTCGAGGGGATCGCGAACCGCACCGATTATGACTTGAAAGCCCATGCACGGCATTCCGGTGAAGACCTGAGCTACTTCAATCAGGCCACCGGAGAGCGTTACGTTCCGTACGTCATCGAGCCGGCGGCGGGTTTGACCCGCTCTCTGATGGCCTTCCTTGTGGATGCCTACGACATCGATGAGGCCCCCAACGCCAAGGGCGGTGTGGATCGCCGCACGGTGTTACATCTTGATCCGCGCCTGGCTCCGATCAAGGCCGCGGTCTTCCCGCTGAGTAAGAAACCACAATTGCAGGGCATTGCGCATGACCTTGCCGCCGATCTGAGACAGAACGAGTTGATGGTAGATTATGACGAATCCGGTGCCATTGGACGTCGTTACCGTAGGCAGGATGAAATAGGAACGCCTCTGTGCGTGACTGTCGATTTCGATACCATCGATGACCAGGCCGTGACCATCCGGGAGAGGGACACCATGAGTCAAGAACGCGTCTCCTTGACTCAGGTGGCGAAGTATGTGTCAGATCGTGTGGCGGACAAGCGGGTGCGTTACCCGGAAGGTCCGGTGCAGATTGTCGGCACCCGTGCCGCCGATGGTGGTGAGGATGTGTCGAAGGAAAACGGCGTGGACGAGTCCGAGCCGGTGAGGATAGCGCAGGCTGGCGGGTTGTACTGAAAGGCTTGGATTGAGCTGAAGCATGTCGTGGCCTGCAGGTCGATTGACCTTGGGCCACGTTGTTTTTAAGGAGCAGTGAAAGAGGTTTGGTAATTTGATGGCCGTTGTAGATGAGGTCCCCTCGCCGGTTCAAGGTTCCGTCGAAGGGGGTTCGACGAACGTCTCCGAGGATCCAAATGGGGTGGGACGGAGCGGAACTCGTATCGCTCCCATCGAGCTGGGGCGATTGCATGTGCAGACGCCCGTCGTGCTCTCGCCCATGGCCGGGGTCACGAATTGGCCGTTTCGCGTCCTATGCGAATCCTATGGCCCGGACGGCCTCTATGTAGCCGAGATGATCACGGCAAGAGCTTTGGTGGCTAAGAATCCCAAAGCTTTTCGTCTCTGTCGTTTCGCTCCCTCGGAAAGAATCCGTTCGTTGCAGCTGTACGGCGTCGATCCGGCGATTGTCGAACAGGCCGCCCGTATGGTGGCCGATGGCGATATGGCGGATCATGTTGACCTGAATTTCGGTTGTCCCGTTCCCAAAGTGACCCGTAGGGGAGGCGGGTCGGCCTTGCCTTGGAAATTGGACCTCTTCAGGGAGCTTATCCATCGTGTCGTGGCCGTATGTGAGCCGGCTGGCATCCCTGTAACCGCGAAGATTCGCGTTGGGATCGACCTTGACCATGAAACGTACCTTGATGCGGGGCGTATAGCCCAGGATGAAGGATGCGCCGCAGTGACCCTGCATGCTCGCACCACCGCCGAATACTACGGTGGTCATTCGGATTGGAGCAAGATAGCACGGTTGGTGCAGGAGCTTGATATTCCTGTGTTCGGAAATGGCGACATCTGGGGTGCACAGGACGCTCTTGAAATGGTGCGTGAAACCGGTTGTGCCGGTGTTGCTGTGGGTCGTGGCTGTCAGGGCAGGCCGTGGATCTTTTCCGACATCAAGCACGCCTTCAACGGCGATCCTTCTAGGATGGATCCAACCTTGGGGCAAGTCTGCGAGGTCATACTGCGCCATGCGGGGCTTCTGATCGAGTTCTATGACGGCGACGAGTCCATGGCCGTTCATGATTTGCGCAAGCATATCGCCTGGTATCTTAAAGGCTTCCCCGTCGGCGGGCAGACTCGTCGTGCATTCATGGAATGTGAGACATTGCAGGATGTCAGAAGTTGTATGGATGGTCTCGACCTTTCCTCAAAGCTTCCCGATCGGCTGGTCGACAAGCCACGGGGCAGGGTGCGGTATGCGAAAAAGGTCCACCTGCCATACGGGTGGCTAGATTCCCGGACGACGAGCCATGAGCAGCGCGAATCGTTGTTCGGGGACGATCCCATGGATGCCGGCTACTGATTGCGGCTGTGCCCACTGTGCCCTGGCGTTCCCCGTGATCTGCCGAATATATGCCGTCCTTTTGGGAATGCAGGTCATATAATTGATGTAATAACGACAGTTGTGTAATTTTAATGGTACATACCCGGAAATATCCTTATCTAGGATGCATTTTGCGATAGAGTAGAGGCATGACCGCGAGTGACAGGAGACTATGGTGAGTGAGATTGCCCAGAATGACAATTTCAACGACAAGACCAGCATCAAGGTGGTGGGTGTTGGTGGAGCCGGAGGCAATGCGGTGAACCGCATGATTGCCGAAGGGTTGCAGAACGTTGAATTTGTCGCCATTAACACAGATGCCAAGGATTTGTTGCGCAGTGACGCGGACGTGAAGATATCGTTGAGCGACAACACCAGCAGGGGCTTGGGAGCTGGTGCCGATCCCGAAAAGGGATCCAAGGCCGCCCAAGATCACCAGTCAGACATAGAGGAGGCGCTCAAAGGCGCCGATATGGTCTTCGTGACTTGCGGCGAGGGAGGAGGCACCGGTACCGGTGCGAGCCCCATCGTCGCACGCGCCGCGCATCAGCAGGGGGCGCTGACCGTCGCTGTGGTCACCCGTCCGTTCGCTTTCGAGGGGCCTCAGCGTGCAGCTTCCGCAAAACTGGGCATCGAAAATCTTCGCAAGGAAGTTGACGCCCTGATCGTCATTCCCAATGATCGTCTCCTCGAACTCTCCGACCGTACCATAGGCATCATGGATGCCTTCAAGACTGCCGACAGCGCTCTTCTTGCTGGTGTGCAGGGCATTACCGACCTCATTACCATGAATTCCTACATCCACGTCGATTTCTCCGATGTGACGGCCATCCTGAAGGATGCGGGAACCGCGCTCTTCGGAATAGGGTCAGCAAGAGGCGAAGACAGGGCCACGCAGGCGGCCGAAATTGCCATCAGCTCGCCCTTGCTTGAGGAAAGCATCGAAGGCGCACATGGCGCGTTGATTAACATTGCCGGTCCGACCGATTTGAAGATGCAGGAGGTCAGCGCGGCCACGGAGCTTGTACGCAAGGCCATTCACCCTGAGGCTCAGATCATCTGGGGTCTTGCGATGGATGATGCCTATGGCGATGAGGTGCGTGTCACCGTCATCGCTGCTGGTTTCGACGCACACTCCAAAAAAACGGATGATGCACACGAGGGCAGTTCCGTCTTGGTGGATTCCGATTCTTCGGGATTCACTGTGCCCGGCGCTGGAGCTAAGTCTGCCGACCAAGTGAAGAAAGCGGAGGATGGCTTCGTTCCCGTCGATAGCGACGAATCCATCCCTTCAAGTGACGTCGCCAGTATTTCCGGTGACGCTTCTCCCAGTTCGGCCGGTATGACCGCGGATGACGATTCCACCACTGAATCGCACGGTGCCTACCATGATGGGCCGGAGACTTCGGACGACCTCGGAGATCTTGATCTTCCGGACTTTCTACGGTAAACGCGACAAAGAGAAGGAATTCATATGGCTGGAATAATGAAGCACGCCATGACATACCTGGGCATGGCCGACGTTGTTGACGACGACGGTTTGGAGGAAGATTCTGAGAGTGAGGAAGGTCGCGATGAGGTCGATTTCGACTCCGACCGTTCCCTCACCCCCATCATGGATTCCCAAAAGGGTTCTTCAAGGGATGGTGATGGTGGTGCGAACAACCCCTTCACCACAAAGTTGAACAGGATAACAACCATCCATCCCAAGACATATGAAGATGCCGAGGCGGTTGGACGGGCGATACGTGACGGCATTCCCGTCGTCCTCAATCTGACGGGGGTCTCCCAGGAACTTGCGTACAGAATCATCGACTTTTCGATGGGGCTTATTTTCGGACTCCGGGGCTCGGTGGAGCGAGTGACTGCAAGGGTGTTCCTCCTCAGTCCCGCCCAGGTCAACATAAAAGTCGAACAATCTGACGGCTTGGGATCGGACGAGGCCATATTCTGAGTGCGCTCTTTGCGTTATCCTAGGTGTGTGGTTTGATCTGCCCCCTACCGATGCCGTAATCGTGTCCGTTCCATAAGGCAGGTGAGGTTGTGTTGATGATGTATTCGCTGCTTTTCATACTTGCTTGGGTTATAGGTATATACAGCAATGTCCTGCTTATCCGGGTGATTATCGATTGGGTACTGTATTTGCTTCCCAATTACAGGCCCGGCCAGGTAGTAGGCGCCATCGTGAACGTCTTCTATGTGTTGACCGACCCGCCGTTGCGTTGGTTGCGCCGCTATATACCGCCAATTCGTTTGGGCAATGTAAGTTTGGACATCTCTCCGTTGCTGCTCTGGTTTGTTTTGGATATCGCAGTTGCGGTGATTCGTATCCTCGCGTGAACCATGCAAAGCCATGTTTCCGGCACATGGATGCCGTCCTTTGTGTAGGTTGAACCGGGAATAGCAAATTCGCCGTGGGGAAAACATTCTCAAACTGCAGATCGAAGCTTGTCGATGATGCGAAGCAGGAGCGTCCTGGGACCTTGAGGAAGTGGAGGAGTGGCGTCGCCGTTGCACAGCGCCTGGGCATGGTCGAGATGTTTTTTTACCTCATTCTTGCTGGCAAGCATGTAATCGGGATGTCGACTGAAATACTCCAGGATGAGGTCGGGCTTGTCCTTGATGAGCAGCGCTTCGAATCCGGGGTCGTCTCGCAGCGCCAGAATGACCGGCAGGGTGTAGATACCGCTGGTGATGTCTTCCAGCTTCGGCTTGTCGGACTTCTGAGTCAGATCGAAATCGTCGATGTCGTCGATGATTTGGTAAGCCATGCCTAATTCTTCACCGATTGCCGCAGCCCGGTCAATGCAGGACGAGTCACTTCGCCCAACCGCCAGTATGGTTCCCGTCGTGCAGGCCAATCGGAATAACGTGGCGGTTTTGCCGCGTATGGCGCGTTCATAATCTTCGATGGTCACCGAACAATCATGCGCCAGCGAAGACTGAAATAGGTCGCCTGCCACGATTTCATTGACATCATGAGCTTGTTGGACAAGAAAGCCGGTGTCAGGTGCCACAGTGGCCATGACCTCCATGTATCGTGACAAGAGCAGGTCACCGAGGTAAATCGCCGCCTTGTTGCCGTCAAGGGTTTGTACAGTAGGTTTCCCACGGCGTACTGGTGCGTTGTCTATAACGTCATCATGCGCCAACGTCGCCAAGTGCAGCATTTCGATGGCGGTCGCACCAATCAGCGTCCGCGCGTGCCTGCCGATTCGCTTGCCGGATTCGTCCTCCTCGACCGATGAGGCCATGCTCGGTAGGCTTTCCACACGTCCCTCTTCATCGGCGGTCATCTTGGTGTCTTGTGATTCGTCGGGACGCCTAAAATCGTTTGAACCGTGTTCCTGAACTTCCGCGGCATAGGAGAAGATGAGCGTCAGCGTGGCACGTATCAGTTTGCCGTGGTTGTCCAGAAGATTGGCGTAATCCTCACCGTAGGCAATTGAGCTGCTTCTTTCTTCATGGAGCAGGCGTACCACCTGAGCCAAATCTTTCTTCAGCTTGTTCTCTTCTTGGTTCAGCATTATCGCCCAATCTCCTACGACCGTTAATGGTTCTTTGATGCTTCACAATATATCATGAAGAGGTACACAACATAGGTTGAAACGTTTTATTAACCCTTGCTATTCGACATTATTGATACGCGTGGCCGAAAGCACACCTTCCAGATTGGTCAGATCTCGAATGAGAGTCGTCGGGTTCTTGCCGCGAATCTCCAGGTCGGCCGTCACAATGCGCTCAGGGCCGTCATCACGTGCTTCATCATCTTCTTCTCCGTCTATAGGCACGTCGGCACCACTGTGCTTGTGAGTGGAAAAACCTTCCACGGAAACACCGTGGACCGCGCAAAGCGCGAGGATCGAGCGTAGGGTGCCGTGGCCGTCCTTGTATCGCAGGCGCAGGATGTCGTTCGTGTCGAAACCGGGGAGAACGTTCCTGGTCAGGTATGGGATAAGCATCACCGTCAGGAAGTAGATCACGGTGCAGATGGCGGCGATGAGGACCATGCCAGCCCCGCAAGCGGAACCGATCGCCGCGGTGAGCCAGATGGAGGCTGCAGTAGTCAGTCCTCGTACGTGCGACCGTTGGGTGAAGACTAGGCCTGCGCCAATGAAGCCTATGCCTGAGACTATTTGTGCTGCGATACGTGAGGGGTCGAGGCGTATGTTCGCACTGATGACGTCCATGAAACCATATTTGCTGATGATGACGAATAGCGCCGAACCCACCCCGACAAGCGCGTGGGTTCTGATGCCTGCGTCCTTATGCCGTAGCTGTCTTTCGGTGCCGATGGCGGTCGATAGCACGAACGCCGCGAAGAGAAAGGCTGCCTGCCGTATCAACATCAGATCCAAGGTCATGGTCAATCCCCGCTTTTATCCGTGGGCGCCGCATGCTGGGCTATCTCGATCTGCTCCTTGAGCCAGATGCGTTCGGCCGGATCGATGTCCATTTTGTCGAGGTATTTCTGGTAAACGGGGTAGAACAATCTCAGTGCCGGGTACAGTGCGTATAGCGTTCGTTCGGTGTTGTGCTTTCTGGAATGTGAGGGATGGGCTTCGAACGTGTTGCGAAAGCGCCTCATGTAATTGCGGAACGATGAAAATGAAGTGTCCATGCGGCGTGCAGATACGCCTGTAATCATCCGGCTTGAATACACGGTTTTGAGGTGTTGGTCTATCAGATGCAGAGACAGGTCGATGTCTTCGTGCATGATATCCGCCTTGTCCCTGCAGACGAAGGGCTGTATCTTATCCCACGCGCTGTGCCGTATGGCCATGTTCGATCCGAAAAGCAGGACTTGGTTGTCATCCGCCCGGTACGTGTTTTCACGAACGACCTGATCGCCCTTGAGCCCCACGCGCTTCGCGGGCATATCGTAGTAGACGGCTGGTCCGGTGGCTCCCATGGCCTCGGGGTCGTCGGTGAAGATTTGCGTGACGATTTCGACCCAATCGGGTTTGATCATGCAGTCCGCATCGACCCTTCCCAGAATGTCGCCGCCCGCTTTGGAAAAGCCGTAGTTTCTCGTCGGAATGAGTCCCT
The DNA here is from genome assembly GCF_000737845.1 of Bifidobacterium bombi DSM 19703. Lineage (GTDB taxonomy): Bacteria > Actinomycetota > Actinomycetes > Actinomycetales > Bifidobacteriaceae > Bifidobacterium > Bifidobacterium bombi. The sequence goes on from NZ_ATLK01000001.1 coordinate 436,044, forward strand.
GTTCCGTGTCCTGTTCCTCCAAACGCACGGGCAGTGTGGGGTGTTCGGCAATGAACGCCTTGACCAAATCGACAGTGGAATCGGTGGAAAGGTTATCGACAACGATCACCTCATAAGGCATCAGGCTTTGCCGTGTCGCATTGATCAAACAGTTGACGATGTGCTCCTGTTCGTTGAATGCGGGAATGACGATCGAAACTTTCAGCATGGTTCACTAGGATAGTGCAACAGCCATACACAGGGCGTTTTACGGACAACGGCGCGGTTGCCCGTGTCATTGGTAGTATTGGAGTCATGACCGAAAAGGACGATGGCAGATTTGATTTCGCCTCAGTGTTTCCCAGCAAAGGAGATTCACGCCGCCCACCCGATTGGTGGGGGGCGTGCTCTGCTGTACGCCGTGATAGCGGTTTTCCTCGCGATATTCGTCTGGCAGTCCTGGGGCAAGATTTCGTACATCGTACTGGATCTCATCATCGCCATGTTCATCTCCTTGGCCCTGGAGCCTTTGGTCGTGCGTCTGGTGCGCCATGGATGGAAGCGGGCCTTGGCATCGGCACTGTGCCTTGTGGGACTCATTATCGTCGCGTTGGCTCTCCTGCTGATGTTCGGCAAATTGTTCGTCGATCAGGTCATCTCTATGATTGCCGGTGTCCCGGCCTTGTACGGTCAGCTGCGCTCGTTCGTATCGCAGTACACCGATTTCAAGTTGCCCGAGATGAACAGTCTCGGCAATGAGATGCTACGCAACCTGCAGACCTCTTGGGTCACCAATTTCGCCGGTCAGGCATTGAACACGACAGTGGCTTTCTTCAGTGTGATTCTCAATCTATTCACTGTGCTCATGGTTTCCTACTACATTTCGGCTTCCGGTCCAAAAATGCGCAGAAGCGTGTGCCAGTGGCTTGCCCCAAAGGTACAGCGTCGTTTTCTGCTCGTATGGACCGTGGTTCAGGATCAGATTTCGGGATTCCTTTTCTCGCGTTCGATTCTCGCGTTGCTCAATGCGTTCTTCACCTCGATCTTCCTCATGGCCACAAAGGTGCCTTATTGGCTGCCTCTTGCCGTCTTCTGCGGGCTTGTCTCACAATTCGTACCGACTGTCGGAACATACATCGGAGGGGCTCTTCCGGTCGTCTTCGCCTGGAGTCTGCGTGGGTGGACTTGGGGCTTGGCGGTGGTCGCGTTCATCGTCGTGTACCAGCAGATCGAGAACCTTATCTTCTTGCCGAAGGTCTCCCAGCGAACCATGGATCTCAATCCGGCCATCGCATTCCTATGCGTTCTCATCATGGGTGCTCTCTTCGGGGCGTTGGGGGCCTTTCTGGCTCTTCCCGTCACCGCCAGCCTGCAGGCCCTGTTCAAGGTGTACACCAGGAAATACGAACTTGTGGGTTCACCGCTGATGGACGATCCGACGCCCGTTTCCAGGTCTAAGGTCGTCGAAGGCGCGGAGGCGTTCAACGAGCACGTCATTCGACCGGTTGCCGACCATATCCCTAGGGCAGCCAAGGGGAGCAGTGCCAGGGTTCCGGTGAACGACGAGATGCGCGCATTGCAGGAAGAGGTGTATCATCTTGCGCACGACGACTCGGTCGCGGCGCCGCATTCGTCGGATGACTCGTTGACGGTGGCTATCCCCAAGGGGATTCTGCATGACGAGGATATGCGCAAGGGGGTCGATAAAGCATCGACGGACCTACGGGCACAACCTGCGGGGGAACGGAAAGAAGGCCGTGAACCGGCCGAGCACAATGATAATCCGAGAGGCGGTTGGCGCTGATGGTCTTGCTTGCCATACTTGATGTTCTTATCTTCATTTTGGGAGTCGCCGGTGCCGCCTACCAGGGCGTGTACATCCTGGCTTCATTGTTCCACAAACGCATCGTCTTTCCCGACGCGCCCATGGACAAACGTTACGCCGTACTGATCTCCGCACGTAATGAGGAGAATGTCATCGGAGGATTGATCTCCTCCATCCACGAACAGACGTATCCGTCATCTCTCGTAGACATTTGGGTGGTGGCCGACAACTGCACGGACGGCACTGCTGCGTTGGTCAAGTCTCTCGGTTGCGACGTGGTCGAGCGACGTGATCAGGAGCATATCGGCAAAGGGTACGCCCTGACCTACCTTCTGGACGAGATGATCGCCCAGGGCCGTGCCGGCGATTATGATGCTTTCTTTGTCTTCGACGCCGACAATCTTCTTGACAAGCATTACATCGAGGAAATGAACAAGGCATTCCAATCCGGTTTCCGCATTCTGACGAGCTATCGCAACTCGGTCAACCTGTCAAAGAACTGGGTCTCTTCTGGTTCCGCGTTGTGGTTCATCCGCGAATCACGGTTCGTCAACAATTCGCGCATGCTTCTGGGTTCCAGCTGCCACGTGGGTGGGACCGGCTTCATGTTCTCTCAGGAAATCATGCGTCGCAACAACGGTTGGAAATTCCATCTGCTGACGGAGGACCTCGAGTTCTCTATGGACTCTGTTCTTCACGGCGACCGCATCGGTTATTGCGGCACCGCCATCCTCTATGATGAACAGCCCGTGACGTTCGAACAGAGTTGGCGTCAGCGCCTTCGTTGGAGCAAAGGCTTCCTGCAGGTGTTTCGCTATTATGGACCAAGGTTGATCGTGAGAGCCGTCAAGGAGCGTGACTTCTCCGCTTTCGACTTCACACTGCTACTCTGCCCGTTCACGGTGGTAACCGTGGTCAGGTATGTTCTTGGGGTGTTGTTCGCTGTGCTCGGGTTCATTTCCTGGTCCTCATTGTGGTTTTCGTTGGAAAGTCTGCTTGTCGGCGCGTTCCTGGGAATGATAGGGCTGATGGGGCTTGCAGCGCTCACTGTGTTTGCAGAGCGCGACCAGATTGGAGCCACGAACAAGGAGCTTTTCGCCTATGTCCTGAGCTTCCCGATTTACATGTTCAGTTATGTGCCCATATCGTTCCAGGCGATTTTCGCGCGTGCCAACTGGAAACCTATCGAACACCGCGGCGTGGTCGATGGCGGGAAGGTCGAAGAGGCCTTACCAGATACCGGCGAAGAACAGAACGATACGAAGCACTGAAAGCCCGCAAAGGGCATGGGCTGGTCGTTGACGGATAGGACGACAAGGACCAGCGCGGGAAAGAAGCGGCCATATGGTTTACTCCTCATCGCTGCGGCAGGCGGTCGGAGCCGTGAGATCCGGTCTTGGGTCAATTGGCCTTGGGTCACAAGATGCGCGGTTCGCGCTTCACGGCGAGCATGCGGCCAGTACCGACGCGCCATTGGTCTTGGTCGCATGCTCGGGTGGCAGGGATTCCATGGCGTTGGCGTTTGTGTCCCAGAAGGTGTGTGCAAGCCTTGGAGTGCGATGCGGCGCGATTATAATCGATCACCGTTTGCAGCTTGGATCTTCCGATGCGGCTCGAACTGCCGCGATGCAGTGCGGTCGTTTGGGGCTTTCTCCAGTCATCAGGGTTGAAGTCGATGTTGATGTTAGCCGTGCGGGCGAGGAGGCTGGCGCACGCGAGGCCCGGTACCAGGCTTTGAGTGATGTCGCGACTTGGTTTGGTGCCGCTGCGGTCTTGTTGGCGCATACGCTCGACGATCAGGCGGAAACGGTCTTGATTGACCTCATGCGGTCATCGGGAGTCTCCGCTTTGACCGGCATGTCCGACGTCATTGACTGGAACGGTGTTACGTTTGCACGCCCTTTTTTGGGGCTCACACGTGAGCAGACGACCGCGGTGTGTCGCGATTGCAAGATCGCATGGTGGGACGACCCGACCAACGGTGCCGGTATGAGCCCGGACGCACCGCTGCCTCAGGGGTACCCGCTTCGCTCCAGGGTTCGTCACACTGTCATGCCTTTCCTTGAACGGTTCGCCGGTGGAGGAGTGGCGCGTCATCTGGCCTATGGTACGAAATCGGCCCGTCAGGACGAGGATTTCCTCAACGCATGCTGCGATGAGGCGTATTCGCACATCGTCCGGTGCGATGCCAAAGGTGGTTTGCTCATCGACGCTTCCGCCCTGCAGACAAGGCATGCCGCCATCCGTTCGCGTGTGGTCATGCATGCGCTCAACGAACTTGGAATCGCGTTCACATCGGCGCATGTGGATTCGATTGTGAATTTGGCGACTCACTGGCATGGGCAAGGCGAGGTCAGTCTTCCCAGCGGGTATTCAGCAAAACGGAAGAAACACGTCATTCGCGTGTGTAAAAATGGTACCCATGCGAATCGCTGACATACAGGAAGAAATAGACCACGAACTCATTCCCCATGAGCGGATTATGGGGCGCATACAGGAAGTCGCCGCGGAGGTGAGCAGAGATTACAAGGAACGTTACCCGTTGCTCGTAGGAGTGCTCAAAGGGGCCGTCAATGTCATGGTTGCCTTTTCGCAGGCTTTGAGCATTCCGGTTGAGATGGATTTCATGAGCCTTTCCAGCTATGGATCCGGTGTCAGAAGCCAGGGTGAGATCACTGTCAGGCAGGATCTATCTACGGATGTCGAAGGGCGTGACGTCCTTATCGTCGAAGACATCATCGATTCGGGACTGACCTTGGACTGGTTGAAAAGGGAACTCCGGCGCCGTGGTGCGGCCTCGGTTGAGGTTTTTGCCCTTTTGGAGAAGCCTGAGCGCAGGGAAGTGGACGTGGACGTGAAGTATAAAGGTTTCGAGGTTCCTGATGTATTCGTAGTTGGTTTCGGCCTTGATTATGCGGAAAGGTTCCGCAATCTAGATTCCATCGCCGTTTTGAAGGCATCGGTATACGAAGGAGAACACGCATGAGCAACACTCAACCGCCGATGGGCTCACCCAACGGCAATCTAGGTCCCGGTAGGGATCCCCGTCAAGGCAATAACCCATTCGGTCGCAACAGTGTAGGCGGCGGACCGGGCAACCAGGGCAAGCGGTCTTGGTGGCAGTCGCCTTGGGTCTGGGTCTCGGCGCTCGTCGTGCTTGCGCTTATCGGCATGCAGATGTTCATGGGTTCCGGCTCGCAGAATATCGATACGCGTGACGGCATGAACTTGTTGTACGGAGCGGTGAAGACCGACGGTTCGGTGAACGCGGACCGCGCGGACAAAAGCGTCTTGCCTTACCGTGGAGTGTTCATGAACCCTTCGGGTGGCAAGAACGACAGCAAATCGAAATCGGATGCGCAGGATTCCGGCAAAGGCAAATCCGACGATTCCGATAAGTCCGATAAGTCCGACGAACAGAACAAATCGGAGAAGTCGGATGCCACAGGAGCGCGTACCGGCGTGCAGGACGGAGAGGCATCCGGCCGTGCCACCAATGCCGCCCAGAAACTCGACATGAACGGATATGTTTCGGTCGAGCGTGCGACCGTCGTCGACAACGGGCAGCAGGTGAAGCTCAAGCTGAGCGATGATTTCATCAAGAAGGATCCGAAGACCGGTAAGCCCCACATATATGGGCGAGACGTGCAGTTCTACTACACTCAGGCTCAGGAGACGCAGGTCGTTGAGGCTGTACGTATGGCGCAGCCCAAAGACGGTTGGAACACCGAGATCGCTTCGGACAGCATCTGGACCACCCTGCTCATCCAGTTTCTCCCGTTGGTGCTGTTTATTGCGCTGATGTACTGGATGTTCAGCAAGATGTCGAACACCGGAGCCGGCATGTTCGGCATGGGCGGCAATAAGAACAACGGGAAGTTGCTGGAAGGGGAAACGCCTACCACCAAATTCTCCGATGTCGCCGGAGAGCAGTCAGCGGTCGAGGAGGTCGAGGAGATCAAGGACTTCCTCAAAGACCCATCGAAATACAATGCGTTGGGCGCCAGGATTCCACGGGGCGTGCTGCTCTACGGTCCTCCGGGAACCGGCAAGACGTTGCTTGCACGCGCCATCGCGGGTGAGGCCGGTGTGCCGTTCTATGCCATGGCAGGTTCCGACTTCGTAGAGATGTTCGTAGGTCTGGGTGCTTCGCGTGTTCGTGACTTGTTCGAAGAGGCGAAGAAGAACGCCCCCGCCATCATCTTCATCGATGAGATCGACGCGGTGGGCCGTAAACGCGGCTCGGGCATGAATGGCGGGCATGACGAGCGTGAGCAGACGCTTAACCAGCTTCTTGTTGAGATGGACGGCTTCGACAACAACACGAACCTCATCATCATCGCCGCGACAAACCGTCCGGATGTGCTCGATTCGGCGTTGTTGCGCCCAGGCCGTTTCGACCGGCAGGTGGCGGTCGAGGCGCCTGATCTTGAGGGACGTGAGGCGATTCTTAAGGTACATGCGAAAGGTAAGCCGTTCGTGCCCGATGTGGATCTGCATACCGTCGCCGTACGCACCCCGGGATTCACGGGGGCTGACCTTGCCAACGTGCTCAACGAGGCTGCCTTACTCTGCGCAAGGGCGGGCGCTCAGCTCATTGACAACCGTGCGATTGATGAGGCCATCGACCGAGTCCAGGCCGGACCGCGGCGCCAATCACGTGGTATGGCGCTTGAGGAGATGCGCAACACTGCGTATCACGAAGGCGGTCACGCCATGGTTGCAGCAGCGTTGCACTACACCGACCCGGTTACTAAGGTGACGATTCTGCCGCGTGGACAGGCATTGGGTTATACGGCTGTTCTGCCAACTTCTGACCGATATTCGCAGTCGCGTTTCCAGCTGCTTGACCAGATGGCCTATGCCATGGGTGGGCGCACCGCGGAGGAGGTTGTCTTCCATGACCCCACCACCGGCGCATCGAACGACATCGAAAAGGCGACGAAAATTGCGCGTACGATGGTCATGGAATACGGACTCTCCTCGACGCTCGGGGCGGTCAAATGGGGTGCGGCCGAGCCTGATGGCGAATCGGTGGATGCATTCTCGCACAAGTATTCGGAGAAGACCGGAGAGATCATTGATGAGGAAGTGCGCAGCCTCGTTGAAACCGCTCATACGGAAGCGTGGAGAATCATCAGTGACAATAGGGATATCCTTGATGAGCTTGTCCGTCAGCTCCTTGTAAAAGAGACCTTAAACGAGAAGGAACTTGCAGAAATATTCAAGGATCTGCGTAAAGCTCCTGAACGTGACCTTTGGCTTTCTGACCCGAAGCGTTTTGACTCAGATGTGCCGCCGGTCGAAATTCCTGAGTCACTGAAGAAGTCCATGGAAGAGAAGTAGAGATATGGCTGTTGAGCGTGGCGTAAGACTTGAGCTGGACTCGAGTTTTGGTGCGGTTGAAGGTGTTCATGCCGATGTGAGATTGCGATTTGACGACGATCGGTTGGACGTTACGCTCTGTGATATCCCTGTTTCCCGTGTTGCTTCTGACGATGGGTATGAGGAATACAGCGCAGTCGTTTCCATGCAGGCTGTCGTGCCGGATGCCCAGCAGCGGTTCAAGAGCATTCTGGCTTCACTGGATTCCTTGACGGGAAATCAGGTGGAAGGCGTCTCTGCGCTTTATCATGTAATGAACGTGGACAAACCTGACGGACTCAGCGCTGTGGCTATCGTCTCAACGCGCCTTGATATGCAGGGTTTTAGGACATATCTCAGAGCGTTGAGCGATAGTCAGGAAGGGGCGGTCGATTTGCGGTTGGTCGATATGCATGATCCTGAAGGCCACAGCATTGCGTATGGGCATGGCAATGAAAGCGATGGCAGCGATCGAGTGAACGATGAAGATGTTCAGCACGATGCTGCAGTGTTGATTCCTTGGCTGGATATGGACACGCAAGCTCGGCTGGGCAATGATCCCGTTTCCTACCTCCTTGCATTTGCACCGAATTCAGCTCAAGTGGGTATGCTTTCGGAGGAATGGATATTGGGGGACACCCTATGAGAGTGCAACGCACCCCATGGTGGTACTTTCCAATAGCCATCATTATAGGTTGGTTCTTTGGCACTGTTGCCGTCAAGACAGCCGAGAAAAGTGGTGTTTCACTCATTGGTGCGCCTTGGACCATACCGATAGCTTTGGTGATTGTCGGTTTGGTGACGTTCTACCTTGCTTGGCAGGTGCACCAATATGTGACTGCTAATAATGATAAGCGTAAAAGTTGGTTCGATCCCAAGCGTGCTGTATTCGCATTGGTTCAATCAAAGGCTCTTGGTATTGCAGCCGCCCTTCTTGCCGGTTGGTATCTTGGTCAGTTCGTGCTGCTCATAGCGCATGTTGAAGCGCCGTATTACCGAACTATCGTCATCCAATGCGGCGTGACCGGACTGGTGTGTCTGGCGGATATGGTCGTAGGTATCGTTGGCGAGTGGATGTGCCAGCTGCCACCTATCGACGGGCCAGAGAACCCCAGTGCGAAGCGGAAGTGCAAAAAAGGGAACGGGCTGTTTCAGCCGGCCACTAAGGAACGGTACTGAGAATTAGTCGGTTGTCCCTTGCTTTGGTGTAGAACGTCGAGTGTTGTATGAGCATTACGTTGGAACTTGTCTTGTGCCGTCATTTTCCCAGACCACAACATTCATACGGGCATGATGTTGGTCCGCTATGTGTGGTCATGCAGGCGACGCAGAATCGAAATCATCGTGTAACCATTCTCAGTATTTTGATACACTGTTCTGTGTATTGACACAAGCGAAACAGGGGAGCAAGGGCTATGGCATTCGATGACGATCTGCAGTCCACTCTGGCTGAATACCGTATTTTGCTCATTGTACTGCGCACTGCGAAGTTTCGTACGCAGCTGGGAAGATTACTCACCGGCGAGGACGTGAGAAACACGGTGGAAGGCCCACTTGGTCAGCTCGATTGGCTTGGTCGCCAAGGCGACGATAATTGCGGCAATGAAAATGCTGACGAATCTGACAAGAGGGTTGTGAATGCCGATGTGCTGGCTTCACGTTTGGAGAGTCTTGCAACGTTGATGGGCGAGACAGCGATACTCCATTGCGGCAGGATAGCCCAGCTGCCGACCTCACCAGAGGGCAAGCACCGTGTGGTGAAGGCGGTGATAGATCGAGTCTTCGAAGCTGGAACTGGCCCACGTGGATGGCTCACTGAGCCGCAGGTGAACGACCGACTTTCGATGGTGGTGGAAGACGTGTCCGCAGTGCGCCGTCTCGCCGTCGACTTCGGCATTCTGAACCGTGCCGATGATGGCAGCCGCTATTGGTTGGCCGCATCGTAGTGCCTGCACCGTGGTTGTGTCGCTGAGGTCGCTGCAAATTTGGCTCGCTCGAAGGAACTGATTTGGGGTCTTGCTGCCTATTTGGCTTCGGGGACGCGCATCATGGCGTCCTGGGTCATGGCGGCCACCAACTCGCCGCTCTTGGTGTAGACCTTCGCGGTGCCGAGGGCACGTCCGTGGCCTGCAACCGGTGCATCCTGAACGAAGAGATGCCACTCGTTCATGTCAATGTCGCCGTACCACCACATGGCGTGGTCGATGGACGCATAGAAGATGCCAGGTGTGGCGGTGGAGTAGCCGGCGCGGCGTAGGTCGGGTTCCATCATGAGCTGGTCGCATTCGAAGGCCAGCAGCGCGCGGTGCATCGTCTGCGAAACGTCAACGGGGTGCAGTAATCGTGCCCACACCATCTGCTTGCCTGAGTCGGCTTTATGGCTGGCCTCGTCGGGCGTGAGCATGACGGTGGAGCCGATGTGGCGCAGGTCAAAGGGCGACTGTTCGGCATAATATTTAGCGAACGCCGCTTTCGCGGCGTACGGGCTCATCAGTTGCTGTGCGCTTGTCAGGCTTTCCGGATCCGGGAGGTCCTGCATCATGTGGTCATGGAATTCCACACCGGTCTGACCCTGCTTCTGGAAGCTAGCCAGAGCGGTGAAAAGCGTGGATTCGGACTGTGTTGCGGTGATCTGACGCGTGGAGAAGGATCGTCCGTCGCGCAGCGTCTTCACGTCATACAGCGTGGTTTCATCTAGCTTGCCGACGGTAAGGAAACATTCATGTATGGAATCCGGTACTTTGTCGTCAGTTATGGTCGCCGCCGCCGCCATGACCGCCTGAGCGGAGAGCTGACCGCCGTATATGCGTTCGGTGGGGTAGTAGAGGTTCGGTCCGGTGACGTAGGCATGGTCGCGGTCGACGCGAGGCTCGCCAAGCGTGAGTGTATCCACCAGTTCCTCTACCGCGACAACCTCTTTATGATTCTCCATACCGGTACCTCGATTTATCTTTTACGCGCGCATTATTGACTTAAGTGATTCTAACAGCATAGCGTCACCATACATGATTCTCTTCTTTCTTGGCATATCCCTGTGGCGATCGGTCTATCACGTTTTGTGGTCCTGCCTGAAAGGGTCGTATGCTTTATTGAAGTGCGACTTTTTAGGCATATTATAAAAATCATAGGAAGTGTCGGAAGACACCTGCATGCTGAATCGTTTCGAGGGCTTGTATATCGACTTATTCAACGAAGGTTACTGGTTTCGAATGCAGATGCAACATTTTCATATGGTGGGTGGTCTTGATTGATGCCTATATGAATATGCATATATGCATGTGTGTTATTGCGACGGTGTTTTGTCGGTGACGAAAACACGAAAACGCAGGAGATGAACCTCGCCGTTGTCTTGTTGCTTTGTGTCTTTCGTTTGTGGCTACTGGACATACAGGTCATTTCTGGGCGGCTTACTGCGATGCGCTGTGCGGGACAATGAGGACTTCACGATTCTCTCCCTCGCCAGACTCTTGACTAGTTGAGACAATAGGTTGTATTTGACTGGTTGAAGCAGAAGAAAACGAAATAAGGCGAGCAATAAGGGGAGAATGACTGGCATTGGTTTTCATGCCAGTCATTCGTTCTTGTGGGCATCTGCCGAGAGGTCAGCGCGTAAGCTTGCGGTGGATGCGGTGGGGGCGGCTGGCCTCCTCACCGAGGCGCTTGACCTTGTCCTCCTGATAGGCCTGGAAATTGCCCTCGAACCAGTGCCATCTGGCCGGGTTCTCGTCGTCGCCCTCCCAGGCGAGGATATGCGTGGCGATGCGGTCGAGGAACCAGCGGTCGTGGCTGATCACCACAGCGCAGCCTGGAAAATCGATGAGCGCGTTCTCCAAGCTTTCCAGCGTCTCCACGTCCAGGTCGTTGGTGGGCTCGTCAAGCAGGAGCAGGTTGCCTCCCTGCTTGAGGGTGAGCGCGAGGTTCAGTCTGTTGCGTTCACCACCGGAGAGCACGCCCGTCAGCTTCTGCTGGTCGGCGCCCTTGAAACCGAAGCTCGCCACGTAGGCGCGGGTCGGCACCTCCACACCCGCCACTTCGATAAAGTCGTTGCCGCCGGAGACCGCCTCCCAGAGGTTCTTGTTCGGGTCGAGGCCTTCGCGTCCCTGGTCCACATACGAGATTTTGACGGTCTCGCCGATCTTCAGCTCGCCGCTGGTCAGCTTCTCTTGGCCTACGATGGTTTTGAACAGTGTGGACTTGCCTACGCCGTTCGGACCAATGATGCCCACAATGCCGTTGCGCGGTAGGGTGAAGGACAGGTCGTCGATGAGCACGCGGTCACCGAATTCCTTGCGGATATGCTTGGCCTCCAGTACGTCGGAGCCCAGACGTGGCCCTGCAGGAATGACGATTTCGGAGAAGTCGAGTTTCTTGTTGTTTCTCGCCTCGGTCTCCATCTGGTCATATCGTTCGAGTCTGGCCTTGTTTTTGGCCTGACGCGCCTTGGGTGAGCTCTTGACCCAGTCCAGCTCGTTTTTTAGTCGTTTGGCGAGTTTGGCGTCCTTCGCGCCCTGAACTTCCAGACGTTTCTCCTTGGTGGCCAGGTAGGTGGAATAGTTGCCCTTGTATGGGTAGAGCTGTCCGCGATCGACTTCGCAGATCCATTCAGCCACGTTGTCCATGAAATAACGGTCGTGTGTCACGGCGATGACCGCACCCTTGTAGTTGTGCAGGAACTGCTCCAACCACAGGATGGACTCGGCGTCCAAATGGTTGGTGGGCTCGTCGAGGAGCAGAAGATCCGGGGCCTGAAGCAGCAGCTTGCACAGAGCCACACGTCGTCGTTCGCCGCCTGAGCACACCTTCACCGGTGTGTCCGGGTCTGGACACTGCAGCGCGTCCATGGCCTGCTCCAGCTGGGAGTCCAGATCCCAGCCGTTGGCCGCGTCGATCTGTTCCTGCAACGTGCCCATCTCGGTCATCAGTGCGTCGTAGTCGGCATCGGGGTTGGCCATCTCCTCCCCGATCTGGTTGAACCTGGTCACCTTCTCGGCGATATCGCCAAAGGCCATCTTGATGTTCTCACCGACCGTCTTCGTCTCGTCCAGTGGAGGCTCCTGCTCAAGGATGCCAACCGAATAGCCTGGTGTGAGTGTGGCCTCGCCATTCGAAACGGTCTCCTGACCGGCCATGATCTTCAACAAGGTGGACTTGCCCATGCCATTGGGGCCTACTACGCCGATTTTGGCGCCGGGCAAAAAACTCAGGGTCACGTTGTCGAGGATGACGCGTTCGCCGTACGCCTTACGTGCGTTGATCATCTGAAAAATAAAGTCAGCCAACTATGTTTTCCTTCATACTTGTGTTTTCGTGCCACTTTGGGCATACCTCTTATTCTCACATGTCAATGCGACACTCGGTGCTTGAGGCGAACATGGACATCGCGCCCGTGACAGCTAGCAAACGGGGTTCGAATCATCATTTTTTGTGATACTATGTGGCATTTGTTCAGTCGGGAATATAGACCTAGAATGCTGTGTTGTCTGTGGGGTACGTGTTCTTCGGCAGGACATGGGAAGGCTGACCATGTCGCAAGCGTGGAAGGAAGAGGTCTATGGTGCAGGATTATGGCAGGCCGTCAGAGGCGTTGACAATAGAGAATCCGCTGAGCTCTGGAATGGCAAGGGTTCCTTCGGGAATCGAGCGTTCCAGCGGTGTTGTCCTTCAAGGACGCCGTTTGCGTTCCTTCGCGTACAGCACCGATGTTGCCGTAATCAGAAACACCAATGCGGATGCCATCCTCGCCGTATATCCATTTACCGGACAACCGGTCATCACCCAGGCGTTGATCACCGTGGCCCAGGCTCCTGTGTTCGTTGGTGTAGGAGGTGGAACAACGACCGGTGCACGAGTTATAGAACTGGCTGTGTTCGCGGAGATGCAGGGAGTCTCAGGTGTGGTGCTCAACGCTCCCGCACCGCCGCAGACCGTACAGGAGGTCGCGATGTCGGTCAATATTCCGGTCATGGCCACAGTGATTGATTTCAATGATGACGTGAAGCGCAAAATCGAGGCAGGGGCCCGCATCATCAATGTGGCTGCGGGCAAACGCACCGCCGAAGTCGTGTATGAGATCAAGCAGCGTTATCCCGAGATTCCTCTGGTAGCCAGTTCAGGTGGATCCGAGACTTCGATCAGGCAGACCATCGAAGCCGGAGCGAACGCGCTCTCTTGGACGCCGCCCAGCGCGCAGGACCTGCAGAAGTCGATGATGGCGAGCTACCGGGCCGGCCAAGGTCCACATGGGGCCGAGGCGTCACCGGCGGATCCGATTTCGACCGAGACCGCGGCGAACTTCGAACAGCCGCAGGACACCCCGTCAGGCACGCATCATCCGCGTCACAAAAAGGAATCCTCCCTCATCGTGCCCGAAGAGAGGCGGGAGGTCTGAAACCGGATCGAAACCATAGGACCTTGCTATACCCCTTGGAACTCGCATAACCAACCAAGATGTGTGGCCTTGTTGCTATAATGAGATGTCCATTGTGAAGCCGTGATATTTCAGCATTCGAGGCTTCGTTTTTTGAAAGGCTATCGTGCCGAATTTTCATTCGCAAAGGCAGAGCGCTGCCGTTTATTCTGGTAAGAACACGCAACAACATAACAACATGTCCGAGGACGCGGCTGTATATGCTGCTTCTGGGGACGGCCCCGAGCGCAGCTTCAGCGAGTTGGGCGTACCCGGTCCACTTGTCTCCGTCCTTGCGTCGGACGGAAAGGCCACGGCGTTTCCGATTCAAGCCGACACCCTTCCGGATTCCCTTGTAGGACGGGATATCTTAGGCAGAGGCGAAACCGGTTCAGGCAAGACCTTGGCGTTTGCCATCCCATTGGTCGCGCGTCTTTCCGGAGAGTCGGACGCGCTTCAAGAATCCTCCCATGAAGGCCCGGCCTATGTTCAGAAAGATGCGGTGAGGACGTCGCGCTTCACTCCCGCGCCCAGGGGTATGGTGCTTGCTCCCACCCGTGAGCTTGTCAATCAGATCGATGAGGTGATTGCACCGTTGGCGGCGGCTTATGGCATGACCACTTGCACGATCTATGGCGGGGTCAAGTACAGTAGGCAGATACGTCAGTTACGTGCCGGTGCGGAAATCATCGTGGCTTGTCCAGGACGTTTGGAAGACCTGTTGAACCAAGGTGAGTTGACCTTGGGCGATGTCGAGGTGTCCGTGCTTGATGAAGCCGACGAGATGGCCGATATGGGCTTTCTGCCGTCGGTGACGCGGCTGCTTGAGCAGGTGCGCCCGGAAGGTCAGAGGATGCTGTTCTCTGCGACGCTTGACCATGGTGTTGACAAGGTCGTCAAGCGCTTCCTGCATGACGCGAAAGTGCATGAGATCGCTCCGGCGAACGCTCAGGTCGATACCATGACCCACTATATCTTCGAAGTATCCCAGGGCAATAAATACGAAGTGATTCGTGAACTGGCATCGGGACTCGGCAAGCGCATACTCTTCACCAGAACCAAATACCAGGCCAAGAAGATGGCCGACAAACTCGTCAAGGCCGGTATTCCCGCGGTCGATCTGCAGGGCAATCTCTCACAGAACCAGCGTGACAGTCATTTGGCAGCCTTCAGCGAAGGGCAGGTGCGGGTGATGGTCGCCACGGATGTGGCCGCACGCGGGATCGATGTCTCCGATGTGGCGCTGGTAGTGCAGACCGAACCGCCGGAGGATCCCAAATCCTTCCTGCACCGTTCGGGAAGGACCGCTCGGGCAGGTGAATCCGGCGACGTGGTCACCTTGGTTCTGCCAAATCAGCGCCGCGGGGCCAGACAGATGCTGCAGCGTGCCGGCATCAAGGTGAAAAGTCAGCAAATCGTGCCTGGATCGAAGGAGCTCGATGATCTCGTCGGTGAGCATGCTCCTTTGGTCAAGGACTGGACTCTTACAGTACCCGTTGTCAATCGCAAGGCAGGTCGTTCCGGTCGCTCGGGCGCTGGCTCGGGCCGTGGCCCGAGACGGCGGACGGCTCAAGGGGAGCGCGGCCACGGCGCAGAACGCGAAAACGTAGGTCGTAAGGATCGCCGTCGCGATCGGGACCGGGGTGAATATCGTTCGGCTCGTTTCGATGGGTCGGACCGCGAAGCCGGCGCTCGTTCGAATCGTCGTGCCCCCCGTTCTCAGGGTGGATCGGACAAAGGGATCCGCAGATATGTGAGCGGTGAGGACCGTCCGTTCGAAGGCCGCACTGACCGACGCCGTGGCGGAGACGCTCGACGTGACGGTTTCGACGGCATTCGTGACGGCAATCCGCGCTATGCTGAAAGTGAAGGGCGCCGCAACGCAAACGGTGTACGCCGTTCCTCGAAATCAGTGAAAGCGGGCCGGGGCGTGCAACGTTCGTATGATCAAAGCAAAAGTGGTCGGGCTGCAGGCGGCTTCAACCACGGCAAGAACAAGAAGCGCAATGCGGTTCCTTTCCGTCGCAACGGCAAATGACGCGCTTTTGCCAGTAAACGGGGCATGATATTTCGTCAGACCAACGCCACCGGGCTGTCTTCTTCGGCGGCGTTAGTCTGACGTGGGTGATGGACCAAACGCGGTGCCGTCCACGCAATATGATGTAACCATGACACAACAAGCTGACTGCCGACCGCAGTGCATCAAGATCCGTGGTGCGCGCGTGCATAACCTTCGTGACGTCGATATCGATGTGCCTCTGAATCGGCTTGTGGGGATTGCCGGTGTTTCTGGGTCAGGAAAGTCGAGCCTGGCATTGGGCGTGCTCTATGCCGAGGGCTCGCGCCGATACCTGGACGCGCTTTCCACATACACACGTCGGCGGATGACCGAGGCGGAGAAGCCGCAGGTGGACTCCGTGCGTTTCGTCCCTCCAGCACTGGCGTTGCGTCAGCGCCCCGGCGTAGGAGGGATGCGCTCGACGTTCGGCACGTCTACAGAGACGCTCAACGTACTGCGCCTGATGTTCTCTCGCCTGGCATCTCATCGTTGTCCGAACGGGCACTACCAGCAGCCGACCATCAAGGTCGCTGCGGGGGTACCGATCATCTGTCCTGAATGCGGTGAGCGTGTCATCGCACCAAGTGCCGAGGAGATGTCGTTCAATTCGACTGGCGCGTGTCCTCGCTGCCAAGGAACCGGTGTGGTGCGCGAGGTCAATGACGCTGCGTTGGTTCCTGACGAGAGCCTCACGATCGATCAGGGTGCGGTGGTGCCTTGGCGCACTTTCGGTTTCAATGTGCAGCCGGATATCGTACGCGAATTCGGCGTGCGTACGGATGTTCCATTCAGGGAGTTGACCGCCGCCGAGAGGGACATCGTGTTCAATGGACCCGAGGAAAAGAAGCACATTACCATAACATCCATCAAGGGCGTGCATCATCTCGATTTCACCTTCCGCAACGCACGCCTGACCGTCACCAAGGAACTTGACAGAGCGAACGATGAAAAGCGCCTGAACAAAGTCTCGAAATTCCTGGTGGAGCGCACCTGTCCGGATTGTGAGGGTTCACGACTCAATCCTGCAGCCCTGGCACCGCGCATCGGACAATGGAATCTGGCCGACGTCACCGCGTGGTCGCTGCGGGACGTGTTGTCTTGGTCGCACCGGGTGCCCGCGGACCTGCCTGAAAACATGCGTTCTATGGCCGAAAGCCTTGTTGCCGCCCTGCAGGGCATGGGCAGACGGCTGTTGCAGTTGGGGTTGGGGTATCTGTCGCTTGACCGATCGACTGCTTCGCTTTCCACTGGTGAGCGGCAGCGTGCTCAACTATCCAGAGCCGTTCGCAATGAGACCACAGGGGTGCTTTATGTTCTTGACGAGCCATCCACCGGTCTGCATCCGGTCAACATAGATGGCCTTATTGGCGTCATGCGCGATCTGCTGGCCTCAGGTAATTCAGTGGTGTTCGTCGACCATGATGTCCGTGTTTTGGATGCAGCCGACCATTTCATTGAAATGGGACCTGGGGCTGGTGCGCGGGGCGGTCGGGTCATCGCGGAAGGAAGCCCCGAGGACATTCGACGTTCGCCGCAATCGCGAATTGCGGGATTTTTGGAAGACAAGGAACAAGTAGTGGTGCGCGAGCGCCTGGCGTTGCCGGATCCACCTTCGGCCGAAGGGAAAGGCAACGGTATGGCGACGTTGCATCCTAGGAATTCCGCACGGCCTGAACATGCTCCTGACCGCAACGGTGTGGCGGTGGTGCAAGACGCCTTAGGTGGTTCGCAAGAGGGGCATGAATCCAAATCGGAGTGGGTGACGATGACGACGTCGCGTATCCATACCGTACACCCGTTGAGCGTCGCGATCCCTCGTGGCCGCATGACGGCCGTGACAGGTGTGTCGGGGTCAGGAAAGACGACTATGGTACTTGAATCGCTCATACCTGCGCTTCATGCGGTCATTGACTCCCAGCCGCTGCCGGACCACGTCGCATCCATCGATTCGGCGGGTATACAACGTGTCCAACTCGTCGACTCCACGCCGATAGGCATCAACGTACGTTCCACCGTGGCAACGTACAGCGGCGTGATGGATTTGCTCCGCCGTGCCTTCGCGGCGACACGGTCCGCCCATTCGCGCGGACTGAAAATGGCCGATTTTTCGTACAACACGGGATCTCTACGTTGTTCGCAATGCGATGGAACAGGGCAGATAAGCCTTGACATCCAGTTCCTCCCTGATGTCACCATCATATGCCCGGCATGCCGAGGTGGACGCTACCGGAGGGAAGCCGATGACGTGAGGCTGTGTACGCTGGCAAAACCCGAGGGGTTGGCTTTGCCGCAAATTCTCGATCTTGATGTGGCCGGCGCCCTCGGCGTGTTTGCGTTTCCATCGCGGAGAGATGAAGGCGAACAGTTCGAGGCGGCGACAGTCAAGGGAGCTCGTGGCGGTGAGGCATGTGACGATATGCTCGCGCCTGCATTATGCAAACGCATCTACGCCACGCTGAAAACGCTTGATGACCTCGGACTGGGTTACCTCACGCTGGGGGAGGATACACCGGCGCTTTCAGGGGGAGAGGCCCAACGACTCAAGCTTTCCAATGAACTGGGCAGGCGCCAGGACGCCACACTTTTTGTGCTTGATGAACCGACCACCGGCCTGCATCCGCTTGACGTCAGGACCTTGATCGGTGTTTTGCAGCGGCTCGTCTGCAACGGTGCCACCGTCGTGTTCATCGAACATGACCTCGACATGATCGCCAACGCGGATTACGTCATTGACATGGGTCCCGGCGGCGGAGAAGAAGGCGGCCGCATTGTGGCCACTGGAACCCCCGATGCCATTGCATCAGACGAGCACAGCGTCACCGGGAAATACCTTTCGAAGCATCTTGACTGAGGACTTTCGATCCGCCGCGCGTGATTCCCGTGCGGCTTATGCCTGTTGTTCCGACGCGAACGACCATGTTGAGTCCTGAGGTAGACTAGAAGTTTGCAATAGGGAACGTGGAATCAAGGAGTGTGGTCTTGTCGGATTGGCATGCGTCTGTATATGGTTCCAGGACGGGCGGTTCTGGTGGGTTTGGCATCAATCCCCGCGATTACAACGAGTCTTGGACTTATGACGACGATTTCGGTGATGACGGTGGAGTGACGTTCGGGGCCAACCAGGACTTTTCACCCCGTAAACGCCGACAACGTCATGTTGTGCCCGAACGTGTCCTACAACAGAGTGCGGCGGGCGGCTATTTCCGTGCACGTGAGGTGATTTCCAGCGGTCGCATGGGTGATATGCAGGTGGCTTCCACGCCCGATGGGAACACCAGGCTTGAATGCAGGGTGCGCGGGGCGTCGTACGATATGGAGGACTACGATGTCGAGGCGACGATCGATGAGGCCAAGGGCTCCATCGTATCCTCCGGATGCAACTGTCCCGCTTACGGACGCTACAACCACATCTGCAAACATGTGGTGGCCCTGATCACCGTCTATGACGAGAACCCTGAGTTGTTCAAACCGACTGACGCGTTCGTGCGCAGCCCTAAAAGAAGACGCAGATATACCTCCAAAAACCTGCGCAAGCTGATGAGCCTACAGACGGCAAGGTTGCAGGACCAGGCCAAGTCTCGTCAGCTCAATCTACTCAAGGAGGTCAACAGCAGATCGGCTGGAAACAAGACTCCGGCGGGCAAGCAGGAGCTTCTTCTGCCTGCCGGAAGCGTCGGTATCCGCCCACAGCTGGAGAGGGATGAGGGCGGCAACTGGCTGTTCAGAGCGCACATAACCGTCACCGAACGGCACGTCTCCTATGTGGTGAAGAACCTCCGTGCTCTTTGTGAAGCTGTGGAGACTCAGGATTTTGCGTCATATGGGCAAAAACTCGCTTTTATCCATACCCCTGAGACGTTCGACGAACGTTCGCGGCAACTCATTAGCATCATCGCGCGAGCCGTGCGAATCCGAGACAGTGTTTCGGGGGGATATATGCCAATGCGTCAGGCCAGGTCGGAAAGCGGCGAAATGCGGCTATCAGAGGATGAGGTGGCCGACATCCTCGATTTATACGTTCAGGCGGACGCCACATTCGATTACGTGCCTCAAGGCATGTCCTTCGTCTCTTCGATTCCGTTGTCCGTATACGATGGCGATCCGGATCTTCGTCTGAGCATCCAGTCGGCTGACGAGGCCAAACAAGACGATCTTGCTCCAGGCTTCGCGGGGGGTGCCGTTCCGCATGGACCCACGTCCGAAGATGCATCTCGCGACGGCTACGTCATCAAACACGACATTACCGTGGACTATTTCGTCGTGGGCCGCACCTCGTCCTTCGTGTTCGTGCACGAAAAGGGCGGCACCGAACCGGTTCGCCAATACCCGCAGGCTGGTTCCAAGATTCTCGTATACCGCTGCTCTTCGTCGCTCAGCGAGCGCAAGGACCTGCTTTCCGTGTTGTGCGGTCCGGATGAAGGTGAGGGGTTGTACCTGGAGTCGGACGATGTATCGGAGTTCTGCGAAACCGTCCTGCCGGTGTTGCAGGTCGATGATCCACAGGAAAGCGATGGATCGGGTTCGCCGGTCGGGTCGTCTCACGATGACTCCCTCCAGGTTTCAGGTGTTGCGGATGGATCTCGGCATGGTCTTTCAGTGAGGATGCCCGTGGAATTACTCAAGATGCGCCGCGTACCGTGCCAGATCGAGACGTTCCTCGACAGAGATGACGGAGGTATCACCTGCGACATCCAGGCGAAGTATGGTGAGACCAGATTCCATGTTTTCCTAGGTATCGGTCCTAATGAGCCTCTGCGCCGCGACAAGGATGCGGAGAGACTCGCCGTGGAGGCGGCTCGGCATTATTTTCCGGCACCCGATGGTATCTTCGCGCGTATCCCAGAAAGCGACGATGATGCAATCTACAGGCTCCTTAAGGAGGGGCTGCCCGTGCTGCGAAGCATCGGTTCGGTTTATTGCACGCCTTCTTTCGACGGGTTGACGCTTACGAAACGACCGGTGCTACGCGTCGGTCTCAACGTCAAATCCGATTTGATAACCATCTCTCCCATAGCCGATGAGATCGACCCGTCCGAAGTCCCTGCACTGCTCAGAAGCTACCATAAACGTCGGCGCTTCCACCGGCTTTCCGACGGCACGTTCGTGGACATCTCGCAAGTAGACGTCAGCAAACTCGACGAGATAGGCGCCGATCTCGGCGTGAAGCCGGAAGATCTTGCGGGTGGCGAGGTGTCGGTACCCGCATACGCGGCATACTATTTGGACAGCCAGGCTGATGAGGCTGATGAATCGGATGAATTCAAAAGCTATCTCGCAGGTATGAAGGAGGTCGATCCACATGCATATGAAGTGCCTGCATCACTGAGTTCGACGCTCAGAGCGTATCAGGAAGAAGGTTTCCGATGGTTGAACGCGGCTTGTGACAAGGGCTTCGGCGGAATCTTGGCTGATGAAATGGGCTTGGGCAAGACGATTCAGATGCTCGCGTTCCTGCTTTCACGCAAGGATGAGGCAAGGATGTGCGGGCCTAGCCTGATAGTCTGCCCCGCATCACTGGTGTACAACTGGGAGGCGGAATGCGCCAAATTCGCGCCCGAACTTAGCGTGGCCGTAATGGCTGGACCGAAGGACGAACGTCGACGGGTCCTGCGTTCTGTGGCCGAGACGGAAGGCAACTGCGACGGCGATGCCGCGTTGGATGGCGGCAAAGGGGTCCGGGCCGCCGACTGCGATCGGAAGACTTCCGCTTTGTCGCACGCTCAAGCGCCCGACCTGCTCATCACCTCCTACGATCTGTTGCGCCGGGACCTGGCGGATTATAGGAAATGCCGCTTTTACTGCGAGGTCCTCGACGAGGCGCAATACATCAAGAACCACGCCACCAAGTCGGCTCAAGCTGTCAGAGCGGTGGACTCCGCGCATCGGTTCGCGCTTACCGGAACACCCATAGAAAACAGGCTTTCGGAACTGTGGAGCATCTTCGACTTCCTCATGCCAGGGATGCTTGGTTCGTATAAACGCTTCCGTGAGCGTTTCGAGATGCCGATACTCAGCGGTGACGATCTGGTTCGCCGTAAATTGCAGGTGTTCGTGGGGCCGTTCATACTGCGTCGTCTCAAATCCCAGGTCCTCAAGGATCTTCCGGACAAGATAGACAACGCCATCACCGTGCGGCTTGAGGGCGAGCAGCGCAAGCTCTACGCGGCGCTTGAGCAGCAGCTCCGTTCCGCTGTCAACAGACAGGATGACGTTGAGTTCAATACCGGCAAGATACTTATTCTCGCCCAGATTACCCGGCTTCGACAGGCGTGCTGCGATCCCAGGCTGTTGTTCGATAATGTCGGAAGCAATGTAGTAGACAAACAGGTACGTGCATGGGGTGCGCCGGCCCGTACCGTGGACGATGCGGCTGGCGAGGCGCTTGAAGCCGAGAAGCGTTCCGACGCCTCGATTTCAGAGGCCTTGAGTCATCCTCGCACGGTTTCATCGGCCAAACTCGATGCCATCGAAGAGCTCGTCTCCAATTGCCAGGATGCCGGCAAGAAAATGCTGATCTTCTCGCAGTTTACAAGTTTTCTCGATCTGATAGCCGAGCGGCTTCGTAAGAATGCCGTCGCCTATTACACCATCACCGGTGCCACGGCGAAAAAACGACGGATCGAACTCGTAGACAAATTCAATGGGGATGAAACCCCGGTGTTCCTCATCTCGCTGAAAGCCGGCAACACCGGTCTGAATCTTACAGGTGCTTCGGTGGTGGTGCACGCCGACCCTTGGTGGAACGCCGCCGCGCAGAACCAAGCCACGGACAGGGCTCATCGCATCGGTCAGACTAAGAACGTCAATGTGTACCAGATTGTGGCCAAAGACACCATAGAGGAACGAATCCTCAACCTTCAGAACGCGAAGTCCGATCTGGCGCGCATGTTCGTGGACTCGGCGGGCACACAGAGCAGCTCTGGCATGGCCGGCCTGAGCAAAGACGACCTGCTCGCTTTGCTGGGTTGAAAGCTCCCGTGATGCTCAGTACGAGAGGTATCGTCTGCTGTAGGACTCCTGCATCCAAGGGTCGGGGCGGAAGATGCCTGCGGATCGGCTTTTGCGATGTTCGTAAGTCTCTGCCGCTTCGCTTGTAAGGCGTCTTTTCATCGGTGCGTCGCCGGCATTGATTCTGCAGTCGCCGATGGCGTTCAAGAATGCGGTGGCGCCGGATTGCAGCCGTTGCTCCTTCGGCATTCCGGCGGACACGTATTCGAACGGGTACGGTGCTGTGCACCAGACCGGGTCGATTTCGAGGACGACCGGTGCGCAGCCCTCATCCTCGGTGTACGCGAGTATGAGCGTGGCGTCGACGATCCTGGCGGCATCGGCGGTATGCTGGGCCGTTTTGAGGACCGCACCGCGATGGGAGGCATCGAACGTCGCCGCGTCGAAGACCGTCGCTATGGTGTGCGTGTCCTCATGCTCTGTACTGTTGCTCGCCTGTCGGGCGGTACTAAGGTGTCTGCAATATCCGCTGATGGCGGCTGTCTTGCCGCCATGGATCAGTACACACCATTCCTCGCTGATGTCTGGTATGTGTGCGCTCAGGTCGATGAGCGAGGTGCGCGGGGCGCAGGCCAGACTGTCGTGAATCTGTGCAAGAGTGCGACGTGCAGCGCGGAATCCCGCGATTCTTCCGCCGTGCAGCTGTGACCACGGTCGCGGCCCCAGCTGCTCGGGGTAGTACTGCCATGCGAGCACCTGCTGTACGGTGGCCGTCAAACAGGTGCGTCCAACAAGGACCGAGGGTAGGGTTTCGAGTTTCGCTGCGGCCGGATCCTCTAAGGCCAGAGCAGGCTTCCCCTGTCGTTCAAGCCATGAGTTGAGGGCCACCAGAAGCTCGGGTGCTATCCAGAGCGCGTCATGCTCGTCGATGTCCCAGATCGGTTCGAATCCTTGGTGCACCACACATGAGTAAGGGCTTGCAGGCGCTTCGCAGATGAAGGTAAACGCCTCGCAGACCCAAGCCAAGGGGCTGATGATATGGATTCTCGATTTTCCCATGGTGCTGGCATGCCTCCTTTCTGGCGCCGATGACGCTGGCTGCGGCTCCATGCTACCGCCGACACTCGGCAGTGAAGGTACCGCTGCGGGACGATTCCGCTACTGAGTTGGTCATGCCGAAGGCTGAATTGCGATTAAGAGCTAACATTATGTTACCAACTGCTTTCGGTTCGTGACCCGATACGGGCTGCCCGAGCTCGGAGGCACAGCTATAACAAGAGGAGCAACAATGACAAAAATCGCCGTTTTCGTGGGATCTCTGCGTAAGGAATCGTTCAACAGATCGCTCGCCGAAGGCATCGAGGGGCTTATGCCGCAGGGTGTTGAGTTCGAGTATGTCGACATGGGTCTGCCGCTGTATAACCAGGACCTTGACGGCGACCTGCCCGCAAAGGTCGTCGAACTCAAAAAGACGGTGGAGGATGCCGATGGTGTGCTTTTCGTGACTCCCGAATACAATCGCAGCTTCTCCGGCGTGATCAAGAACGCCATAGACTGGGGTTCGCGCCCATGGGGCAAGAACTCGTTCGCCGGCAAGAGCGTCGCCATTGTAGGCGCGTCGTCCGGTACGCTGGGAACGTCGCAGGCGCAGTCCCACCTGCGCAATGTAGCGCTTTTCCTTGATATGAAGGTCATGGGTCAGCCCGAACTCTACTTCAACGCAGCCACCGGACTCAACGCGGATGGCGGTATCGCGGAGGGCTCCGAGGATTTCCTGCGAGGTTTCGCGAAAAAGTTCGCTGACTTCGTGGAATCCAACAAATAGCCCGAAGGACGAATGAAGTCTTCGAAATCTGAAGTCGAGAGGTTTCAAGACTCATGCGATACGATGAATGCCCTGTTGCGGGACGTATCGAAAACGTCAAGCAACAGGGCATTCGCATCCTGACGGAAGTGGTGGGGCCTCAGGGGCTTGAACCCTGGACCGACGGATTATGAGTCCGCTGCTCTAACCGACTGAGCTAAAGCCCCACGTTGGCAAAGCCAACTGGACTATTCTAGCAAAAGCCACGACCGGCGCAGCACGTTGTGTCGTGGCTCGGTGCGAAGGGATTCGGTGGAGTGCGAAACGTGCGAAGAAGCCCGGAAAACGATGGGTCGTATGCGTCATGCCTCGCCTCGTCTCTCACGTCCTGATGCAAAGCGGTCGAGAGCCCCTGTTTTGGCGAGCGCCGTGTACAGGTACCAGCTCATGATCCCCGCTATGCAGATACCTGAGATGATCTCGCATATCATGTGGATGATTCCGCGGGGGCTCAACAGCGCGACGCCCTGGAATTGGAAGAACAAGGCGTACAGTCCGTATTCCAATGCCGTCAATCCTCCCGATGTGACGCACAGGAACAGGTTGAACCGTCGATAGCGTGAGAGCAGGAAGGGAAGCTCGCTGAACAGAGCCTGGATGAGGGCGGAGGCGAAGACGAACCCGAATGAGTAGTTGTTGCCGAACAGCATCTCCGTGCAGCTGCCGACAAGGTTCACATAGAGCGCGGCTCCAGGCTTGCGGATGATGATCAGTGCGAGCGGGCCTGAAAAATACCAGAAGCCATGCAGCAGGCTCGCGATGCCGGGAAGTATGGCACGAAGCAGTGGGGAAAGCGCGGCATACGCGAAGTTGAAGCCCCAGAAGAACACGCCGCAGGTCACGCCGAGCGCGGCCCCCAAGGCGATGTCCACGGGCCTCCAGCGTAGGCGGCCGTAGTGGGTTGGATAAGACGGTTGCTTTTCATCGATTGTGCCCAAGGGGTCCTCGTTTTCAGCTGCGCACGGTCTGTGTCCGAATGATGCCCCCTTGACCTGCGCAGCCCGGGCGGAGGCATCGTTGCCACTGTAGCAGATGCGGATTCAATGTGCCTTGTTTCTTCACAGGATGGTAATCGAACCATGACGAATCGGGCCTCGAGCCCGGAGGAAATCTGGTTTCCTTGTGCGAAACAGGGAAAACCGGCATCACCATTCACCATTGTGATAGTTCAGCCGTCATCAGGATTCGAACAAATGTTCGATTCGTTGTTTTAAGTTCCGTCTGGTTGGTTCCGTCTCTATCGCCGCATTGCCACGGTCCCGTCCCTATTCGGGACCTGCGACTCTGGAGGTTTCCCCGGTGGTGTCTTGCGGTGACATCTGGGGGTGCGGGACCGACATGCACCCTGAAAAGCCCTGAGGACGAAAAGACTTTCGGCACATGTCGGGTCAATTTCGCTGATGCCATAATGGCACTATCAGGACGCTGAGACAGAGGCGAGTGTTGGATCCGTATGGTGACGGCCATGGTGTGGCTTTGATTCGACGCACCCATGAGCCAAGCCGTGGTTCCAGGCAAGGTTCGGCCTTGTCGCAGGTCAGGGATGCAGGATGAACAGGAGATGCGATGAAAGAACCGCCATTGGTGCTCGATGATGTCTCGTACCGGTATAACGCCACTGATACCGGCGGAATCACTGGCGTGAACTTACGCTGCGAAGTCACAGGATCCTCCTAAACGTGTGCGCCCGCTCAGGGTGGCCATGGGCGTGGTGTTGCTTGCAGGGGCGCTGTGCATGCTCGTCATTCCTGCATTGGCCACGGGAAAGCTGAACCCCGGTGATTTCGTGTCGCATGGCAACAGGGAAAGCCCGCTGGAAAGCAAGGTCACCGGCTTCATCGGATTTTCGGTAGGGGGCATGTTTCTCATGGTCTTCGCATTGGCTGTCCTCGCGCCATATGTCACGCATTGGTTCACCAAGGGATGGACTCACGTGCTCGCCGTGCCCTCCACAGCGTGGAGGCTCGCCAGGCAACAGTCCGTGGGAAGGATACAGCGGCAGAACGCAACGATCATCCCCATGACCGCTGGACTGTGCCTGCTGATGACGTTCTCCGGTGTGCTGCATACTCTGGCTGACAGTCTGAAAGGATTCGCCGGTCGCGGCGGCATGAACGTGAACCCGCACATGCTGACCAATCTGATGGCCATGCTCGGACCCGCCATCGTCATTGCATTGGTCGGGGCGATAAGCGGTCTGCTGATCACGTCGCGGGCACGAAGCCTAGATTTGGCTCTGACATATGTGTCAGGAGCCGAGGTTGGCCAGTTGCGACTGCTGGGAGCCCTTGACGGTGTCATCACCATGGTCACGTCCGTGTTGCTTGCGTTCGTCATCACGCTGTTGAGCACCGCAGGAACGGCCCTGATGTTGAAACGATACCTAGGCAGTGCAAAACTTAGCGTCCAGTGGGGCTATTGGGCAATCATCATCGTCCTTGCCGTGGCTGCGGGTACCGTCGCCACGGGTGTGCAGGCGTTGTCCACGCGATTCGACGATTCCTTGATAATCATTTCGCATGCGATCGGGGGAGTAAGACCCCCGGAAGGATTGAACGAATCACTGGGTGCTCCACGGCTTTGAGGAATAGACCATTGCATTGTTCGATGTAGCTGCTTAGTTCCCTATATTTGGGAGGCTGCGTCACATGGTTGCGGCTAACGCCGAGGATGATGTGAATGAGGTTTGCGGGATATCGAACACAGGTTCAGAATAATCGTATGAATATCGTATAGATACAAGGAGTAAACAATGAAAACAAGACAAACGACGTTGGATAGCGGCGACGTGCTCCGAGCTCAGGGAGTGGTCCGTAGCAAAGGCCGCTTCACGCTCGGCCCGGTGAATCTGACTTTGCACGAGGGGGAGATAATGGCCGTGGTCGGAGCGTCCGGCTGTGGCAAGTCCTCGTTGCTCAGGGCCATGGCCGGCATGGTGAAGCTGGATCGTGGATCCGTCGTTTTCGAAGACAGGCGTCTGGACAAGCTTGGCGAGGCCGCGCTCGCCTCATTGCGTAGCTCGCAATTCGCGTTCATCTTCCAGGACTACATGCTGCTTGAAAACCTGAGCATCGCCGAAAACGTGGCATTGCCGGCGGCCGTGAGGGGAGAAAGGATGGAGATGGATCGCATACGACGCTCTGTTGCGTGTGTCGGTTTGCAGGAGAAGGCTCTGGACACTCCGGTCACGAACCTGTCCGGAGGCCAGCAGCAGCGCGTGGCCATCGCCCGTGCGCTCGCCATAGGCGCGCAGGTGCTTTTCGCGGACGAGCCCACGGGCAACCTTGACCCCAAGTCACGCGACGATGTCGTATCGACGATTCGTACGTCCATGAACGCCGGTCTTCGTTCGGTTCTGATTGTGGCGCACGATCCGGTGGTGGCCGCCGCGGCCGATCGCATCGTGTTCATGCAGGACGGTCGCATCGTGCGCGAGTTTCCCCAAGGGTTGCAGACACGACAAGTCGAGGAGCTTCTGCTGGGCCGAGCTCCCGCACGGCCGCAGACGTTCGGCGGAGCAAGGCCGGTGATGTCAAGATGACGGAAGACAGGAATCTTCATCGTTCGACGGACAAAGTGAGCCCATCCCCGAGTTCTGGCGTATCGCAATCTCCGGTACCGACCTATGTGAGAACGGAGAAGTTGAGGATGAGCGGCTTCCAGGTAGTTTCGGCTCTGTGGCGCGGGAGCAGAGGATTGCAGGTGCTGGGTGGGGCCGCCATGCGTTCGATGGTCGTCCGGTCAAGACGCTGGCCGAATGCCGTGGGGCTTAACGCACGTGCCATCTGCCTTACTTCAGTGAGCGATTCCCTGGTGATGTCGTCCGCACGGGCAATGGAACTCCTGATGGCATCAAAGTCGGGATTCGACCTGTCAGCGCAGGTCTCTCCATGCGCCTTTCCGTGCGCTGCTGCCACGCCGCCGGCCTCGGCGTTTTTCGACTCTTCCACGTGATTGAGCATCCTCAGCGCCGACTCGTGTGCATAATGGACGGCGGAAAGCTGCTGTCCGAGCGAATCGTGCATCTCCGAAGCCATGCGTGCCCGTTCGCGCGACAGCGTCAGGGATTCGATGGTATGCATGTCGTCTTCGAGTTTTTCGTTGGCTTGCTGCAGTTTCGTGTTCTGTGAAGTGAACACCATGAATACGATTCCTGCAAACAGCACGTACAATGAGGCGATTTTGAACTCGCCGGAACGATATGAGGAAAGCATATTCAGTATTGGGGAGATCGTCCAGATCACGCAGGCCGAGATGAGGATGGTCACATAGCCGAATACCTCGTTGAACAGCAAGGATGCCTCTGCTATCACGATGTACGTCAGCAGATGCCCACCGTGGCGAAGATACGGCGCGGCCCATATGCATGTCGCAATGAGCAGCAGTGCCGCAGCCCTCTGCGAGAGCAGGTTCGGAAGTTTGCGCATGGCTATATACAGTCCGATTATGAGCGCCGGTTGCAAGAGGAGCAAGGCGAAATTGCCCACATACGCCGAATCCGGAATGATGAAGACGAAGCCCAGTATGAACATCATGCTGGCGTAGTTCGGGAACCTTCGCGCCGGCGTATCCCAGTCCGTCCTTGCCTGTGTCCTGATGCTCATATATAGAACTATACCGTTTGCCGAGAGAGACCATACCGCATGGGATGGATTCGTATAGTATGGAGACATGATCGAGCCGAATCCACAATCCGCAGAACCGTCGGTAGTGCACTGCGAGGAAGGCGATGTCGAGGCAGTGCCTGGACAACGCAGTATCATCGTCGGTGCGGACGGCGTGGCGCGTTGCTGGTGGGCGTATACAAGCCCGCTGCAACGGCGTGACCATGACGAGGTATGGGGAGCGCCTTGTTATGACGGTGATGAACTGTTTGCCAGGCTTTGCCTTGAGTGCTTGCAGGCGGGGCTCTCATGGAGCTCGATCCTGAGGAAGCAACGTCGCCTGCGCGAGGTGTTCCATTACTTCAGGCCCTACGCCGTGGCTCGGATGGAGCCCGAGATTCTCTCCCTGCTTCAGGATGCGGGCATCATACGCAACAGGCGCAAGATCGAGGCGATCGTCGCAAATGCGCAGCTTGTCGTGGACCTGCAGGAAGCCGGCGTTCCATTCGCCGATTACCTCTGGCAGATGGTAGGCGGCAAGCCGCTGCTGCGCCGCCCCGCCTCATCGAAGGACGTGCCCGACACCGATTTGACGGCAACTCTTATGAGCACAAGGCTGCGCAAGGACGGCTTCAGATTCGTCGGGCCGACCGTCGCATACGCGTTCATGCAGGCCTCGGGCATGGTGAACGACCATCTTGCCGGATGCTTCAGGGCTGTGCGGAATCCGGAGAAATGCGAGCACTGCGCCGGAGGAATGGTCTTCGACGAGTTCGGCCGAGTGGCGCTTATCGGCCGTGAGCTTCCCGAAGGCGGTTATGAATGGTGCCTGCCGAAGGGGCATATGGAGAACGATGAAACACCTCAGGACACTGCCGTTCGTGAGGTGTACGAGGAAACGGGCATACTCGGAGAAGTGACCCGTGAAGTCGCTGTGGTCGACCACCGGTTCGAATGGGAGGGACACATCGTCCATAAGTTCATCACGCATTTCGCTCTGCGTCGAATCAGCGGAGAACTCAACGCCTCAAACGATCCAGACCATGAGGCGCAGCTTGTGCGATGGGTTCCGTTGCGCGATCTGGAGGCGACGCTCACGCATCGCACGGACCAGGAGGTCATTCGACGCTATATGACAGGCTGAAGCTGAGACGATCCGTCGCAGTGGAAACGAACGTACTTGGTTTTGCCGTGCGTTGCGCACAGGGCACTGGCTTCGGGCCAGTGGGAATGCCAGTCCTTGGCATAATGGCAGTCCGATCCCAATGTGATGGGCAGTGCGTGGTGTTCCTCCAAAGCCTCAAGCAGGAGTTCGTAGAAGTCGAGGTTGTGGTATTTGAACATGCTTTTGGTGTTGATCTCCACAGCCAGTCCGAGAGCCTGGCATGAGTCGAGGATCGCATGGATCTCTTCCGAAAACTCGTCGAAGACGTAGGCGGCGTCGATATGTCGATATCTGAAAGGGTAGTCCAGGTGGGACAGTATCCGGCAATGCCGTCCCAGAGCGCCGATCGCCTCCTGGACCCGTGAGAAGTAGCGTGCGCAGAAGTCATGTCGGTCGTACCTGCTCGTGCTGTTCCCGAGGAGCGCGAAATCCGTGCCCTCGTCCTGATGGATGCTCAGCAGGGCCACGGCGTTCGGGAACTCATCCAACAGGGGAAGGAACCGGCTGAGGCAGTCTGGCGCGTAGCCCAGCTCCATTCCCATGACGAATTCGATTCCAAGCTCCTCTGCCAGCTCCTGGCCTTGGCTATGCAGCGCTGCGAAATCAGGTATGTCATCGCGACCTTCATGTGCCGAATTGCATAATTCCACATGCTCGCTCGTCATCAGCACTCGGTTGTCGAAGTCCGCATACGATTTCAAATCTGCCTGCGAGTCGAACGAATACAGGCTGTGCACATGCTGGTCGACGATCATGATGGCTCCTTTGCTGGGTGTGCGATGCGACGAAATCATAGCACCAGGGCAAGTGCGTATGCATGGTACGGGGTTTCACCGTCAGGTCAATCGACATGGCCGTGCTTGACACGTCAGCGCACAGGGATATACTGGCACACTGTAAGTTCCGGTTCACGTCCGGCCATTTGTCTGGTCAGGCGACCCGGGTCACCTGAATTCCTTAGGAGACATCATGAAGCAGGGTATCCATCCCGATTATCATACCGTACAGGTCACGTGCTCGTGCGGCAACACCTTCGTCACTCGTTCCACGGCCCCGGGCGACCACATGACGGTCGACGTCTGCTCGAACTGCCACCCCTTCTATACCGGCAAGCAGAAGATTCTCGACACCGGTGGCCGCGTTGCGCGCTTCGAGCGTCGCTATGGCAAGAAGACCAAGTAGCTACTTTTTGCGCCAGCACAGCATCCCCTCGATTCAGGGTACATTGCGTGCTGGCGTTTTTGTATGTGATCGCAAATCATTCACATGAGGGTTTCGGTTTACCCGAAGCCCTGTGAAGAGCGGGTACCGGCCTGGGTGGTTGGAACCGACGGTTCAATGTATATCGTGCGCGTACGGCGCGGAAATTGAAGAACAGGCAGGGTGATGGCAGAAGAACAGTTCGCGGCCGCGAAAAAGGCAGAAGAGGAATACAACGACATCGAGAGGCGGATGAGTCGTCCCGAAGTCGCCTCCGACCCGAAGGCGATCCGCAGGCTCGGCCGGCGTCGTGGCGAACTCGTTCCTATCGTCGATGCATATCATGCCTATGTCGGCGCCTGCGACGACCTCGCCGCCGCTAAGGAAATGGCCGCCGAGGACCCCGATTTCGCCGCAGAGGCCAGCGAGCTGGAATCCAGACTTCCATCCATAGAGGACAGGCTTCGTACGGCCCTCATCCCACGGGACCCCGATGACGCCAGGGATACCATCATGGAGATTAAGGCGGGCACGGGCGGCGAAGAGGCGGCTTTGTTCGCGGGGGACCTGCTGCGTATGTACATGCGCTACGCTGAGAAGCGAGGGTGGTCCACCACGATCCAAAGCCAGAACGGCACGGAGCTTGGCGGCATCAAGGACGTTCAGGTGGCCATCCGTGCCAAGGGCAATCCGGCTCCGGAAGACGGTGTGTGGGCCAGTCTCAAATACGAGGGTGGTGTGCATAGGGTGCAGCGCATTCCGGTCACCGAGTCGCAGGGGCGCATACAGACCTCAGCCGCGGGCGTCATCGTGTTCCCGGAGGCCGACGAGGACGATGACGAGATCGAGATAGATCCCAAAGATCTGAAGATCGACATCTTCATGAGCTCCGGCCCTGGTGGACAGTCGGTGAACACCACCTATTCCGCGGTGCGTATGACGCATATACCCACCGGCGTCGTGGTGAGCATGCAGGATGAGAAGTCACAGATCCAGAACCGTGCCGCGGCTTTGCGGGTGCTCAAGTCCCGTCTGCTTGCCATGAAGCATGAGAAGGAAGCTGAAGAGGCCGCGGACATGCGACATTCACAGGTTCGTTCTCTGGACCGTTCGGAGCGCATCCGTACCTATAACTTCCCTGAGAACCGCATCGTGGACCATCGTACGAACTACAAGGCATACAACCTCGATCAGGTTCTTGACGGGGACCTGCAGGCCGTCATCGACAGCGACATCCAGGCTGATGAGGCGGAGCGACTTGGGGCTGGTAGGAACTGACGAACGTTGAACCCGTAGCGTCTTTTCGGCTCATCAGAGCCAAGAGATGTTATCGTCCTGTGTGCGGACGTCGTCATTCAGGCGTCGTGACATGCGTGGATTGCGGTGGATACGATCTTTCGCGAAAGGCTAGCAACTCGGTTTCATGCCGGTGGCGAGAGCCATGTACCGAGTGGAATCGACTTCGGAACCTTGATTGTTTCGAATGGGGGTGGCGATGGTAAGTACGGCAACATTGGTGGGGAGCGCTGCTGTTCTGCTTCGGAACGCGGGAATCGATACACCAAGGAACGACGCCAAGCTGCTTTTGGCGGAGGCGTTTGAGATCGCTCCGGGAGATGTAGAGAAGTCGGTTCTTCTAGGCGAGAATGCCGATGAGCTCATGCAGGGCAGCAAGGCGCGTTCGGACAGGGATGACGGGCGTGCAGGTGAGGGGTGTCTCGATGGTAGGCGACGCTTGGATCGATTCCGCCACATGGTCGCACTTCGCCAGATGCGCGAACCGTTGCAATACATCGTGGGTCACGCACCGTTTCGCTACCTCGACCTGCGAGTCGGCCCCGGAGTTTTCATTCCGCGTCCCGAGACGGAAGAGGTGGTTCAGGCGGCCATTGATTGGATTAGATTGTGGCACCTAGACCATCCGAGGATCGTGGACCTGTGCGCCGGTTCGGGTGCGGTTGGTCTCTCCATGTTCACCGAAATCCCGAACGCCGAGGTATGGGCGGTCGAGATTTCCGAGGAGGCGCTGAAATGGGCACGTTGCAATCGGGATCTTGTCCTTTCGAAAAAAGGGAACTTCCTGTCGTGTGAACGTCTGCGCACGGAAACCGGCGACCCGCTGGCATCAGAGAGTGCTAGTGTTTCCCTGAGCCAGCCCGGGAATGAGAATCGGCGACAGCGACCGTTACCTCATGTCCACAGATATCATCTCGTCCAAGGTGATGCCGTTGATGATGCGGTGCTCGGAGAATTGAACGGAACAATCGATGCGGTGGTGACCAACCCTCCCTATGTGCCACTGTCTCATATCCCTTCGCAGCCTGAGGTTCGCAACCACGACCCTGACTTGGCGTTGTATGGGGGTTCGTCGGACGGGCTGCACGTGCCGCGGCAGGTCGTCACACGCAGCCGTGCCTTGTTGAGGCCGGGCGGGCTGCTTGTCATGGAACATGACATTTCGCAGGCGCAGGCACTTCGTTCCTTTGCGATAGCTGAAGGATTCACGGATGTAAGGACAGGTGAGGACCTTAATGGACGCCCCAGATACCTGAGTGCCTTGAAGGGAATTGAATTTCCCTCATAAGGGAACATTCAGGATTTACGACTATTCGTGCGCGGTGTACGATTGTAAGTAATATACCAGTTTGATGCGGGTCGGTCGCATCTCGACAATGTGGAGGCCAAGTCATGGCTGAAGAGAAGACTCCGGAGATAGTGAACATGGAACGGGCGCAAAAGGCTTATAAGCAGGCCCGATCGGCATACAAAAGCGACAGGTCCGATGCGAAATCCACTCTGAAAAAAGCCCAACGTTCGCATGACAAGGATGTCAAGTCCGCCGAGAAGGCGCTGGAAGAGGAACGTGAGCGCTTGACCAGGCCTCTGGCTTCATTCGCCGGCGCGAAGCTCTATTGGGATCATATCGAACATAAGAAGTCATCACTCGCGTTGGAAGAGGGCATGGTGGTAGAGGTCAACTCTTCAGGAAACACCTATACCACGGTCGCGAACACGGGAACCATAGAGACCAGTTCCAGCAGCCCCGTTGCGTCGGCGTCCTCTTCGGCATTTTCCGAAAACTCCTCGATTGACGAAGGTGGTGTCAGCACGGCAAGCAGGGACACCAGAAACCTTTTCATCACGCTGAAGACTTCCAACAACTCCATGACCATTCAATGTGACCCGGATAAGGAGAAAGGTGCGAGGGACTTCGCGGACGACATCGCTGCCGCTGCGTCGAAGGTAACCGCACAGGCTGAGGTCAATCGCTCCCGTATCAACGAGGCACACAGTGAGATAGCGAAGAGCCGCGGTGATGTCGATGGCGTGAACCTGGCCAAGGACTCCTTCACCACAGTCGAAAGCGACACCACGCAACTCGATGAGGCTAAATTACGTCTGGACCAGGCCGTTTCAGCGGTTCCGCCGGAGGAGTTGAACGAATACCGTTCCGTGCATCGGCGCAGGAAGGCCGTCGCCATACTGGTATGTGTGATTCTGGTGATCATCGTTTTGGTCGCTGTCTACGTTCTGCTGCGTTGATGGTTTCGGTTCCATTCCCGACCACTGGAGCCTGTCCGTCCTGGGCAAGTCGAGGTGCGATGATGCAATAGGCATAACGATTCTGAAACTAGAGATACGGAAGATAGGGTTCAATTCAGATGTACGATGTCTGTGAAGTAAGTGATTCCGCGGTTGCGAGGGCTGCACAAATCGTCCGTCGCGGCGGACTTGTCGTTCTCCCTACAGACACGGTGTATGGCATAGCCTGTAGCCCTTATAACCGGGCGGCAATGGAGCTTGTATACCAAGTGAAACATCGCAGGCTCGACAAACCGTTGCAGGTACTGGTCTCGTCTGTCGATGATCTGGATGACTTGGGTTTGTATCTTCCTGCGCCTCTGGACAAGTTGGCCGTCCGTTTTCTTCCGGGGCCTTTCTCTCCGATAGCACAGGCGCAGGATGATTGCCGTCTGGCGACACTATGCCAGGATGGTCAGTCGGCTCTCCTGACCCAGGGCGTGCGCATACCGGATTCATCGTTGTCTTTGAGGATTCTTCGGGAAACCGGGCCTCTGGCCTGTTCCAGTGCCAATCGTTCGGGTCGGCAGAGTGCCCAAACGGTTCAGGAAGCCATTGATGCGTTCGGTGACGACGTGGAGCTCTATTTGGATGGTGGGCCTACGCAAGGACACGTCGCAAGCACCGTGGTCAAAGCCGATTCCAGTCGAGTCGACGGCATCGAAATCGTGCGGGAAGGCGTCATCGACGAAGCCACGGTCAGGGCGGCCCTGAACGGCAACGGCGGAGGGCTTTCCCGGTGAGAATATATCTGTTCATTGCGGCAATCGCCGGAGGTGTGACTTGGCTTGTGACGCCTTTAGTCCGTCACCTTGCCATTGAGATCGGAGCGGTGGGGGAGGTCCGCAAACGCGATGTGCATACCGTGCCGACGCCACGGATGGGCGGTGTCGCCATGCTCATAGGTTTCGCCGTTGCGATCATGTTTGCTGACAGGATGCCCTTCATCTCAGGACTGTTCCAGAATTCAAAGCAGGCTTGGGTCGTGCTGTTCGGGGCCGTGCTGATCTGCCTGCTGGGAATGGCCGATGATCTATGGGACTTGGATTGGATGCTGAAGCTTGCCGGACAACTGCTGATTTCGGTCTTCGTCGCATGGGGCGGCGTGCAGATCATCTTTCTCCCGTTCGGTTCGCTTGTTACGGCGTCACCGAGCATCTCCATGGCCATAACCGCCTTTCTTATCGTTGTTTCCATCAACGCGGTCAATTTCGTCGACGGGCTGGACGGGTTGGCTGCGGGGATCGTGTCGATCGGAGGGATAGCCTTCGGCGTCTATTCGTACATCCTCGCCCGCTCGTCTCCGAGTTATGCATCGATGTCCACGCTGATCGACGTGGCACTGGTAGGCGTGTGCGTTGGATTCCTGCTGCATAACTGGCATCCCGCAAAACTGTTCATGGGAGATTCCGGGTCGATGCTGCTGGGCTACCTCATTACCTGCGCCTCGATTATCATGACGGGTCACTTGGATCCGGCCTCTGTGCACACCAGCGTTTATGTTCCCGTGTTCATGCCCATCCTGTTGCCCGTCCTGGTCCTGTTCCTCCCCGTTCTGGACATGGTTCTTGCGGTTGTGAGACGCTTGAGCAAAGGACAATCCCCAACGCATCCGGACCGCATGCACCTACATCATCGCATGCTCAACATAGGCCATAGCGTACGCGGAGCGGTGATAATCCTTTGGGGTTGGGCGGCGCTGTTCGCTGTCGGTTCGTTGACTACGCTTTTCTTCCAGCTTAAGCATGTCATCGCGGGCATGTGCGTTTCGGCCATCGTTCTTACCATATTGACGATGATGCCTTACATGCGTAAGCGGATACCTGAAATCAGAAGGGAGAATTCCGAAGCACGGGACGTGCATACCGTTCCGAAGCACAAGGCGGAGTAGTTCTTGAACGGATGCGATCCGGGCTATTCCAAGGCGACGCTTGTCAACGTGCGGATAATGGTGACTGTGCATGGGCGCGGCATCAGCTCCGGAGAAGGTGTCAGTATGCGTAAGTATATTTGTCATATGGCTACAGATTCACTTAATGATGTTCAATCCGCATTCTCACCGTTGCCTGACAAGTTCGAAAAGCTAGGTCTTGCCTATGACGACGTGCTCCTTCTTCCTAATGAGACCGATGTAATTCCTTCCCAGGTTGATACCACGACTCATTTGACGCGTGAGATCACCATGAAGACACCGGCGATTTCGGCTGCTATGGATACCGTTACCGAGTCGGAGATGGCCATCGCCATGGCACGAAACGGCGGAATAGGCGTGTTGCACCGCAACCTTTCCATCGATGATCAGGCTGCCCAGGTTGATATGGTCAAGCGCAGCGAATCGGGGATGATCACCGATCCACTTACCGTAGGTCCGGAAGCCACACTGGCCGACTTAGATAAGCTGTGCGGCCGCTTCCATATTTCCGGCCTTCCCGTGGTTGACAAAGACAACACTTTGGTGGGTGTCATCACGAATCGCGACATGCGCTTCATCGCCGCTGAGGATTATGACAAGCTCAAGGTCAAGGATGTGATGACTCGAGAAAAACTCGTCACGGGTCCTGCCGACATCTCACGCGAGGATGCGCACGATTTGCTCGCCAAGAATAAGATCGAGAAGCTTCCCCTGATTGATGGCGAAGGTAAATTGGCCGGCTTGATCACGGTGAAGGATTTCGTGAAGACCGAGCAGTATCCTGACGCCACTAAAGATGATCAAGGGCGTTTGCGTGTAGCTGCTGGCATCGGTTTCCTAGGTGATGCTTGGCAGCGTGCTTCGGCCCTCATGGAGGCCGGTGTCGATGTGCTTGTCGTGGATACGGCCAATGGCGAGGCAAGGTTGGCGCTGGATATGATTACCAGGCTGAAATCCGACCCGGCGTTCGCCGGCGTCCAGATCATCGGTGGCAACGTCGCCACCGCTTCCGGAGCACAGGCGATGATCGATGCGGGCGTCGATGCCGTGAAAGTGGGCGTCGGTCCCGGATCCATCTGCACCACTCGTGTTGTGGCTGGTGTCGGCGTACCTCAGTTGACCGCGGTTTATGATGCCGCTCGGGTGTGCCAGGCTGCCGGGGTTCCTTGCATCGCCGATGGCGGCATCCATTATTCCGGTGACATCGCCAAGGCGTTGGTCGCAGGGGCTTCAACGGTTATGCTGGGAGGTACTCTCGCAGGGTGCGAGGAAGCCCCGGGGGAGAAGGTCCTGTTGCATGGCAAGCAGTACAAGCTCTACCGCGGAATGGGTTCCCTCGGCGCGATGGCGCCAAGAGGCAAGAAATCGTATTCGAAGGACCGCTACTTCCAGGCTGATGTAACCAGCGGCGACAAAGTCATTCCGGAAGGAGTTGAGGGCGAGGTACCCTATCGCGGCTCGCTCAATGCGGTTCTGTATCAGATGATCGGCGGCCTGCATCAGTCTATGTTCTACATCGGTGCCCACAACATCAAGGAGATGTGGGAGAAGGGGCGCTTCATACGGATCACGGACGCAGGCTTGCGTGAATCCCATCCACACGACATCCTGATGACGGCCGAAGCGCCTAACTATTCAGGCATGCACAACTGATTGGTTAATGGCTTGTAGATATCGCAGTCATGTACCGCCGTATCGGCACTTGCATATCCATGTACCCGTACGGCGGTAGCACGTTTCAGAGTTTCAGCTATGCTGGGTGATGCATGGCCTTCTTGTTGATAGACCTGTCATGCAGGGAACTCGTTTGGCTCAATTGTCTCGTTTGCTGTTTCGTTCGGGATTCGCCTTGGTGCACGAACACATTGGGGATTCGCGAAAACCGACAAGAGTAGGTCAGCAGAAAGCTGTTTCTAAAAGAGTCCTGTGCTGCGTTTCATTCCGGATTGCCTTCGGCTTCCCTGATGAACACCCATCGGTACTCGTCTGAACGACGCACATCATAGCGATAACCAGCCCAGTCGAATCTCCGTAGATTAGTCTCATCCTCAAGTCGGTTCCTGATGATGTATCTGGACATGAGTCCTCGGGCTTGCTTTGCACGAAAGCTCACGATTCTGTATTCATCGCGAACGCGATCCATGAAAATCGGTTGGATGATTCGTGCGTTGACCGCTTCCGCCCGTAACGCGCTGAAATACTCCCTCGATGCTAGATCAATCAATGTGCCGTAATGATGCGAAGCCAGCTCGGTGTTGAGATGTTCAGTCAGGGCTCGTTTCCAAAACCCGCATGGTCCGGTCTTGCCTCCGAGAGGAATCCTCGATCCCATATCCAAACGATACGGCTCGATGATGTCCAAAGGACGAAGAGCTCCGTACAGTCCCGACAGTATCCGCAGATGGTCCTGTGCATAGACAAGGTCTTCCTCACTGAAATCCCGCGCATGAAGGCTTTCGTAGGCCTTACCGCTAAAGGCGAACAACGCTTGGCGCGCATTTACCCCTGGCTCGCAGGCCTTGCTCCAATCCTGGAATCGTCGGTATGTCAGGTTGGCTAATTTCGCGCTGACCCCCATGAACTCTTGAATATCGGCGCATGAGAGCTTGCGGCAGGATTCAATCAGTTCCTCTGCCTCATTCTGGAGCGCGGGGACGGTATAGGTCTCAATGCTCAGCGGGGTAAGGAAGTCCAGCGTTTTGGATGGCGATACAATCACAAGCATACGAGATATAACGCCTTTCATCTGTCATTGTGTAGATTGGGGGCCGCCATTCACGAGCGCGATATGGGAAGGCCAACCATCAGCTTCGACTTTACCAGCGGCTTCGGGGTGGCTTGCCGATGAACGGAAGCGCCACACATGTAGAGAAAAGATGGTAGCCACGGGCATCGTCCGTGTATCGATTCTCTAACTCGTGAAATTCGTAAGACTGCGCCATGTCGGTCCTCTGTGCACGATAGACTTGCATGTTCGGTGGAATCAAGTGGAAAGGCGATGGCTATGGCCGATCATAATGAAGATCTTACGTTCACTCCGGAGGAGTCTCGGCTTATCTGGATCGATTGTGAGATGACGGGGCTAGACATCTTCAATGACGAATTGTGCGAGGTTTCCGTGGTACCCACGGATTTCAATATGAAGGTGCTGGATGAAGGCATCGATGTGGTGATCAGGCCTTCCGACGCTGCAGCGGCTCATATGAACGATTTCGTGCGGCATATGCACACCTCATCAGGTCTGGTAGATGAATGGAACAAGGCAGGTCTCGGACTGGGGGAGGCCGAACGCCAGGTCGTCGATTACGTGAAGCGTTTCCTTCCCGTTCAAGGCAAAGCTCATTTGGCAGGCAATTCCGTCGGTTCCGATAAGAAATTCCTCGACAAATACATGCCAGACCTCATGTCGCTGTTGCATTATCGCGTCATCGACGTGAGCACGCTGAAAGAACTGTCACGCCGCTGGTATCCCGACGTGTACCGCAACAAACCCGCCAAGCATGGTGGGCATCGTGCCCTAGCCGACATCATCGAATCCATCGACGAACTTCGCTATTATCGGGACATGTTCTTCGTGCCTGCACCGGGGCCCAATGAAGCCGCGTCGATTGTCGGTGCGAAGCGCATCGAAGATACGAGTCTTCTTCGTGATTACGAAGCCAAAGGGGCTCCGGTGGAGGATCCGCAGCATCCTCAGAAGGCGGATTACTGATACACTGACAGGTTGGTCGAACCTCGGCTGAGGTCGCCGAAAAACGGAAGAACTGAGGAAGGCGCGGCATGCGGCAATCGGAAGCTTTGACCATACTTGACGCCGGAGCCAGCGTCTTTCTCACCGGTGCGCCTGGGGCTGGTAAGACCTACGTTCTCAACAAGTTCATCGACAAAGCGAGGTCGTCGGGAGCCCATGTAGCCGTCACTGCATCCACCGGCATCGCCGCCACCCATATCGATGGTATGACCATACATTCGTGGAGCGGCATAGGTATATCGCAGTTTTTGACCCCTGAGCTGCTCAAACGCATACGGTCACGCAGGTCGCGTAAGATTCAGGCGGCAGACGTGCTGGTCATCGACGAGGTTTCGATGATGCACGCCTGGTTGTTCGATATGGTCGATCAGGTATGCAAGGCTGTGCGCCACGACCCCAATCCGTTCGGTGGGTTGCAGGTGGTGCTTTCCGGTGATTTTTTCCAGCTCCCACCAGTACGCCGCTCCAATCGGTTCGAAGGGTTCGCCGCCGATCCGCTGCTTCAGGAGTCACGTGAGCGTTATGTCCATGAGGGCAAAGATCCCGAAGGTTTCATCACCGAGTCGTTGATTTGGGATGAGCTCAAACCATTGGTCTGCTACATCACCGAGCAACATCGTCAGGACGATGGACAGTTGCTTGATGTACTGACCAACATCCGTGACGGTGATGTGAATGATGACGACCGCATGGTCCTTGCTTCAAGGCAGCACGTCCAACCTGCTCCGGACCAGGTCGCGGTGCATCTTTTCCCAGTCAACAAACAGGCGGATGCGCTTAATGATCTGCGTTTGGCGAGGATTCGAGATGAGGCGCATACCTACGATGCTCAATCCACGGGTTCCGCCGAGCTGGTGTCACGCCTGAAAAAGAACATGTTGGCGCCGGAACGCCTGACATTGAAGACGGGTGCCGCTGTCATGGCACTGCGCAACGACATGGACCATCAGTTCGTCAATGGTTCGGTCGGTACCGTCATCGGTTTTTCCGACGCGCGCCATGGCGGATTGCCCATTGTGAAATTCGAGAACGGCAACACCGTCGTCATGAAGCAGGCTTCTTGGGACATGATGGATGGCGATACGCCATTGGCCACGGTAAAGCAGGTGCCGCTTCGCTGCGCTTGGGCCATAACCATCCATAAATCACAGGGGATGACTTTGGACAGGGCGGTGATGGACCTTGGACGTACATTCACACCTGGCATGGGTTATGTGGCGCTTTCACGGGTTGAACAATTGGACGGTATCTATCTGGAGGGAATCAACGATATGGTTTTTGCGGTTTCCCGGGATGCCG
Organism: Bifidobacterium bombi DSM 19703; assembly: GCF_000737845.1. GTDB lineage: Bacteria > Actinomycetota > Actinomycetes > Actinomycetales > Bifidobacteriaceae > Bifidobacterium > Bifidobacterium bombi. The sequence goes on from NZ_ATLK01000001.1 coordinate 478,002, forward strand.
TGGAGCTGGATGGCGATCTGCGCGCACTTTCACAGAATGCCGTGACCGTTTTACATGAGAATGGACCATCGGCCTTCACTCGCCAGGTAAGCGGACAAAGCGTCGGCGAAGAGGATGAATTCGGTCAGGACGAGTTGTTCTGAACCGGGACGAGCCAGCGATTCATTAAGTTAATGCAGGCACTGATTTCGGTGCTCTTTCGGTAATTCGGTGGCTCCCAGCGACGTTCATGTCGTCATTTTGTTTCCTCCATTGCCGCTTATTCCGTGAGCAAGCTCGTGTGCGGTTTCGGATGAGGCCGCAGGACGAGGCTTGGATCGCGACTTATTTCAGGTCTTGCGTGATGCCCTTTCTCCCGAGCAGCGTCTTCAGCTGCGATACACGCGACGGATCGATCACATTTCTCGTGAGCGATGGCGTGTTGTCGGCTCGAACGCATATTTTAAAGGTATGACTAAAGCACTTCGTATGTCTCGACTCTTCCTCAGAACGCTTCGTGAGGATCCCGCCGACGCCGATGTCGATTCGGCCCGTCTGCTTCAGCGTGCAGGCTATATCCGCAAATCCGCTCCCGGCATATGGACTTGGTTGCCGTTGGGATTGAGAGTGCTCAATAAGATCGAGGCAGTCATTCGCGAGGAGATGGAGTCCATAGGCGCCCAGGAAGTTCATTTCCCCGCGTTGTTGCCGAAAGATCCCTATGAGGCGACGCATCGCTGGGAGGAGTATGGTGAGAACATATTCAGGCTGAAGGATCGGCACAAGGCCGATTACCTTCTTGCACCGACGCATGAGGAGATGTTCACGCTCCTGGTCAAGGACATGTATTCTTCATACAAGGATCTGCCGCTTACGTTGTATCAGATCCAGACCAAATACCGGGATGAGTTTCGTCCCCGTGCAGGTCTTGTCAGAGGACGTGAGTTCATCATGGAGGATGGTTATTCATTCACCATTGACGAAAAGGGTCTTAAGCAGGCCTATATCGATGAGCGTGATGCCTACGAGCGCATCTTCAAGCGTCTCGATCTGGATTATGTGATGGTGCATGCGGTTTCGGGACCTATGGGTGGTTTCGAATCCCAGGAGTTCCTTTCCCCCCTGGCCATAGGCGAGGATACCTTTGCCTTGGCGGGTAGTGGGAAGGCCTGGAACGTAGAGGCATTGAAGACGCCGAAACCGGCCCGGATCGATTGCTCGGAGACACCGGCGATGGCGTTGAAGCCCCTTCCTGAAGCGCACTCAATTGATGATATGGTTGAGCAATGTGACAGACTGTATCCGCGTGATGATGGCCGAGGATGGAAGCAGTCGGACATGCTTAAAAACGTGGTCCTTGCCGTAAAGCATCCTGCCGATGACGAACACGACGGCAAACCGTGGCGAGAAGTCGTGGTCGTAGGTTTGCCGGGCGATCGTCAGGTGGACATGAAACGACTCGAAGCACAGTTCGCTCCTGCAGAGCTTGAAGAGGCCGGTGACGGTGACCTCAAGACTCGCCCCGAGCTCATCAAAGGCTATATCGGACCTATGGTGTTAGGTCCGCAGGCTCGACGCAGAGATGGTAAGCATGACGTCGTTCGCTATTTTGTAGATGCCCATGTAGCCGAAGGCTCGGTGTGGGTGACCGGGGGAGATGAGGATGGCGTCGATGCTTTCAACATCGTGTACGGCCGTGATTTTGAAGCGGACGATGTCGTTGAGGCGACCGAAGTGCGTGAAGGTGATATGAGTCCTGATGGCTCCGGTCCGTTGAGCTTCCAACGAGGCGTGGAGATTGGCCAGGTGTTCCAACTGGGGCTGAAATACTCTGATGCGTTGGGTCTCAAGGTGCTTGACCAAAACGGTAAGGCCGTGCCTGTCTGGATGGGTTCCTACGGCATTGGGGTCTCTCGTGTGATGGCGTGCATAGCCGAGGCACATCATGATGACAAGGGTCTGGCCTGGCCGATACAGGTAGCACCTGCGCAGGTTCATGTGCTCGCCACAGGAAAGAAAGAGGAAGCCTTCGACATCGCGGAAAAGCTCGTTTGCGACCTTGAGGCCCGGGGTGTCGAAGCGATATACGATGACAGGCCCAAGGTGTCACCCGGCGTGAAGTTCAAGGATTCTGAGCTCATTGGTGTGCCGTTGGTAGTGGTGGTCGGCCGCGATACTTTGGAAAACGGCACTGTCGAGTTGCGTGACAGGACCGGGGACAACGCAATGGTCATACCTGTCGGGCAGGCTGCAACTTTGATTTCGGATAGGGTGCATTCCTTACAAGTCTGAGTCGCTGGTCTTTTATTCGTATCGGAACCACTGCCGGGCCAAACCATGAGGTCTAAGTCCAGCAGTGGTTCCTTTGGCATCAATGTCAGAGGATTCATCGTTGTTCTTGCTTGATGAGATGTCGTTGTGCCGTTTTGATGTTTTGATTGTCGTCATTGTTATGGCGTGTTCGTGGCGGAGTAGTCGGTGGCTGTGCACGTTCGATAAATAGTTGTGTGAGTGGTATGCCACACGCCAGCCATCGTTCGCTTTAGGTGCTAAAGCGCAGGAATCGGTTTTTGATTCGCGTCGTACTTCCGCTGTGAAGATCGGTTTGTTTAGTTGCGACACGCCAATGGGCCATGTCATCATACATTCGTCCACAAATGCGGGCGACGGTGCTTTCGCTATGCGTTCGCGGGCATACTGGTAATCACCACGGGGACGAAGCGGAGGCGGTCCTCACATCGTTTTCACCGTCGCCATCTATCCTTCTTCTTTGGGCGGTTCCGATGACGCTTCGTCCTCAGTGGTCCAACGTAAGCCCAAGGTTTCAGGGAAAGGGAGACGAGATGCAGCATGCAATGACTACGATAAGTGGCTATGTGGGGACCGAACCGGTCGTCTTTGGGAAACAGGGTGGTACCCCTGCGGTTTCCTTTAGATTGGCCTATACCCCGAAATTCTTTCAATCGTCAACAGGTCAATGGCAGCAACGTGCCACGGTTTGGATGACAGTGAAGGCTTTCCGGTCCTTGGCTCTCAACGTTCGCCAGAGCGTTCATAAAGGTGACGCGGTAATTGTCACCGGAGCACTGGGAGCCGAAGAATGGACCAAAGACGGGCAAAACCATAGCAGAACAGTGTTACAGGCGACAGGCATAGGCCATGACCTTTCCTTGGGTACATCGGTGTTCACCAAAAGGGCATCGGCTCATGATCCGCATGGAAGCGAAGGTGTTGGTTCTGATGAGGGGCGACTCGATGGTCGTGAAGAGCTCGATTCCGGGCAGATCGGATTAATGAATGAGAATACCGCCGGATTATCGGTCACCAAGGACATCGATTGGGATACCCAGGAAGGACGAAGGAGAGACGTCGAGGGGCAGCCCGATGAATTCTGCCATGATGAAGGCATGTAAAGCCGTTCATCATGGCAGAATACGACGTATTGCAGGGTTTCGGTTTTTCTCCGTCGGGCACAGCCGGGAATTAGCCGAAGCTATAGAGATTATGCAAAGACGTAGCACGATCAATTGATCGTGCTACGTCTTTACCAGAGGTAAGAATTCCTGCTCTGGACTTGGTATCAGATACCTTTCCTAATGCGAAAAACGCGGGAAACGTAGCGGAAGTTCTGAGTCCGTCGCCGTACCGGCGATTGTGGAATGTCATGAAACACAATCGCCGGCAGAGCATTACCAGATATTGACGCGCTGATCAGGATTCATCCACATCGGACTCTCTGGAGTGACATCAAACGCTTTATAGAACAGATCGACATTACTCACGATGCCATTTGTTCGGAATTCCGCAGGGGAGTGCGGGTCGATTTGTAAAAACTGCTCCGCGAGTTCGGGTCTTGTCACTTCCCGCCAGATGGAGGCATAGCTCAGGAAGAAGCGTTGAAGGCCGGTGTATCCATCAATTATCGGTGCAGTGGACAATGAGGCTTCAACCGCTTCTGGCGATCCGTCAATAGGCTTTCCGGCAGACCTATCCAGTGCGAACGCATAGGCTTTTAAGGCGATATTAACCCCGGATAGATCTCCTATGTTTTCACCGATGGTCAGTGCACCGTTGACATGAGGTGCCTTGTTCGGTTCGTCTGCATACCTGTCCTGCAAGTCTTTGGGTACGTAGTGGTTGTACTGTTCAATAAGCTTGTCGGTGAGCATCTTGAAGTTCGCCCGGTCATCGTCGGTCCACCAGTTGGTCAGTTTGCCGTCACCGTCATAATTGCTGCCTTGGTCGTCGAATCCATGGCCAATCTCATGACCGATGACGGATCCTATCGCTCCATAATTGGTGGCATCATCGGCGTCTGGCTGGAAGAAAGGCGGCTGCAGTATTGCAGCAGGGAATACGATGACGTTAAGTGATGATTCGTAATAGGCGTTGACGGTCTGCGGGTTCATCTCCCATTCGAACCTGTCAACGACTTTGCCGACTTTGCTCATCATATAGCCGCAGAGATAGGTCGATGCCGCGTGCATATTCTCCACTAAGCTGTTGTCTTCACGTATGTCGAGTGGGCTGTAATCTCTCCAGTGTTCCGGGTAGCCGATCATCGGTGTGAATTTGGAGAGCTTGTCCAGAGCTTTTCTCTTGGTTTCCTCGCCCAGCCAGGAACTGTTCTTAATGGATACGTGGTAGGCCTCGATGAGATTGCCAACCAGCCTTTCCATCCGCTTCTTGGAATTCTCCGGGAAGTGGCGCTTGACATACTCCCGTCCCACCTCTTCCCCGCATACGCCGTCAACCAGAGACACTCCACGCTTCCAACGCTCCACTTGCACCTTGGAACCGGAAAGGACCTTTCCGTAGAAATCGAATCGCGCATCTTCGAAATCCTTGTTCAACGACGCTGACCAACCTCGCAGATAGGACACCCTCATCCATAGACGAAGATCGTCAATGTCGCTTTCCTTCCATAATGCATCGACACCTTTCAGGAAGCTTGGCTCGTGTACATTGACGTGATTGAACACTGACCTGAAATCAAGTGGCCACGTCTTCGATGTGTCCGTAGCGTCGTACGTGGCTTGGCAGGAATCGAGCCATACGGGAAAATCGAAGTTCGGCAGCATGGCGGAAAGCTTCGCGTAATCGAATGGATTGTTGGTTTTCTGCGTATCACGCGTGGAGACATTGTCCCAATGATAGCTCGCGATTCTGCTTTCCAAATCGACGAAGCGTCGGGCTTGGTCCTCGGCTTCACCTGCATCGGCATAGCCTGCCAGCCGCAGTAGCCTGGCGGTGAAAGCTGTGTAAGCCTTCCGGGTGTCTTCGTAACGATCTTCACGGTAATAGGCTTCGTCAGGCAAGCCGATGCCCGATTGCTCCACATGCAACGCATAATGCTCGGGATCCGACGGCTCCCCATAGACCTCGAACTCGAACATGTCACAACCACCGGTGATGCTGAATGTACCAAGTGCCCGCGTAAGATCCGTCTTGCTCTGTGCACCGTCGATCAGGTCAAGTCCGTCCCTGATTGCGGAAAGTCCGGCCTTTTCTATGGACTCAGTATCCAGATATGACGAATACAGCCATTGGGATTTCTTAGCCGGGCTGTTTGGCTCATCAAGGATCTCTTTGATGTGTTGCTGCGACTGTTCATGCAGTTTCATGAACGAACCGTATCGAGACTTGTCATCGGGCATCTGGAAAGTATCGATCCATGGGCCGTTCACGGAGCGGAACAGATCTGTGGAAGGCTTGATGACTGAAGAGAAAGAGCTTGTTTCCAGCCCCGATTTCATTGGATTATCCATAACTGCATTGTAACAAGTTAGACGACAATATACGTTTCTAAATCCATCCGCTCCAGGACGTGACGGTGTGCAGACATGTCGAAGGCCTGAGTTTTCTTTGATGGCTTCAAAACTGCATGATTCCATTGATATCGGTGCAAGTGAATGCCCGATCGCCTTGCCTGTGTTGTGTAGTGGATTCCATTCCAGATAGGTGAACATGCCATAAGCGAAACTTTGGTCGCCGCTTTCACGGTTTGATCGAGGCCTTATAATTAATAGCGTTATATCGATGGTCTATTTTTCGGTTTGGAAGCGAATAAAGTCAGGTGAATCATGAGTTATGAAACGAACAATTACGTCAATGGTGGTGATGCTGGGCAACCCGGTTACGATCCGGAGAAGAACGAATGGTTCAGGCTCAATCCTTTCAAGTTGGCGGAACAATGGCTGCCTAAGCAGGCCAAGCGCACCATCAGGATGGTTTATGCGATCGTCGGACTGGCGGCTTCGTTGTTCGGAATTGCACTGCTGTTCTGGCCGGGGAAAACGTTGAAGCTTCTCGTATTGGCTATGGGTATCTATTTCATCATCTCAGGTCTTGTGCGCATGGTCGGTGCCATTGTCGAGACAGGTCTTCCGGGAGGCTGGCGCGTACTGGATATCCTGGTCGGACTGGTACTTGCAATAGGTGGCATTGTCATGGTCAAATACAATGGTCTGGCCAGCGCGGCGCTGTTACTCGTGGCCAGCATGGCCATCGGCATCGGGTGGCTTATGGAAGGTATCATGGCACTTGTAGAAACCTGGAGGTTGCCAAGTTCCGGATGGGCGGTGTTCTATGGCATCGTCTCCATTATCGCAGGCCTTGTCATGCTCTGTGCTCCTATCGGTTCGGCGGTATGGCTTGTCATTTTCGCCGGTGTCGTCATGCTTGTCGTGGGAATATCGGCAATCATCCGGGCATTGCGTTTCGGCAAATGATGGATGGCGGTCCGTTGACCGCCGTTGACTTCTTTCCGGAATGCTGCCGAAGCCGGGACTTCGATAGTGAGCGAGTAACAATGTTTCAATGCCACGATTCATCTGCTACGCCTTGTTGGGTATGGCGGCTAGTCTTGATGCCATGATCGAACTGAAAACACCCGCCGAAATCGAGGCGATGAAACCAGCTGGCCGCTTTGTCGGAAGCATTCTCAAGGAACTCAAGGAAGTCACGAAAGTCGGCACCAACCTACTTGAAATTGACGATATCGTACGTCGACGCATCGAAAGCCGAAAGGGGGCCGAGTCCTGCTATGTGGATTATGCTCCTGATTTCGGTACCGGTCCGTTCAGACACTACATCTGCACTTCGGTGAACGATGCCGTGTTACATGGTGTTCCCTATGATTACGACCTAATGGATGGGGACCTGGTCAGTCTCGATCTCGCGGTGAGTGTGGACGGATGGTGCGGTGATTCGGCCATCAGCTTCGTTGTGGGTAACGATCCGGACCCTGATGACCTCAGATTGATCCAGTGTACCGAAGATGCGCTGAAGGCGGGGATAGCAGCAGCCCTACCGGGAAACCGGCTGGGCGATATCTCGGCTGCCATCGGTGAGGTTGCCCACGAACAAGGTTATTCGGTAAATCTCGAATTCGGAGGTCATGGCATAGGCCGTGTCATGCATGCCGATCCCCATGTCGCCAATGATGGGCGAGCCCATCATGGTTATAGGCTTCGTCCGGGTCTGACCATCGCCATCGAGCCGTGGTTCATGAAGACCACCGATGAGATATACCAGGACCAGAAGGACGGCTGGACCTTACGCAGCGCCGACGGATCACGTGGCGCTCATAGCGAGCATACCATCGCGATAACCGAAGACGGGCCGCAGATTCTGACGGTGCGCGAATAGAGATGGACGTCGCTGCGGATACGGCGATTCGGTAGCGTTCGGCGGCTTTTCGAATCCATTATCATCGATGGATTCGAAAGCGCCGAACGTATCTGGTGAAGCCGTTGCAAAATTCAGTCTTTGTTCAGTATGTCCTAGTTCTTGTGCAGCTTTTCATTCAATGTGACGCCTACTTTTCTGTGACGAGCCTCGATTGCGCCTGAAACGGAGTTCCTGATGAAAAGCAGGTTGTCCTTTCCGGACAAATCAGCTCCTTTGACGACATCCAGAGGTTGACCCGCGTCGATTTTTTCCCTGTCATGAATGGTGACTTTCGTTCCTGCCGTTACATACAGTCCGGCTTCCACGACGCAGTTGTCACCTAAAGAGATGCCGATGCCGGCATTGGCACCGAGCAGGCTGTGTTCTCCGATTGAGTTCCGGAGTTTGCCGCCTCCCGATAACGTCCCCATGATTGAAGCCCCACCTCCTACGTCGGATCCGTCACCTACCGTGACGCCTTGCGACACCCGGCCCTCGATCATGCAGCTGCCGAGGGTACCTGCGTTGAAGTTCACGAAACCGGCATGCATGACGGTCGTTCCGGAAGCGAGGTACGCTCCCAGACGGACGCGGTCCGAATCGGCGACGCGAACGCCGGTCGGAACCACGTAATCCAACATTCTTGGGAATTTATCAAGGGCGAGTACGTTGACCTCTCCCTGCGGAGTGCTGGGAGAGTTGGTTGATGGGGCGTTTTCATTCAGCGAGGACATGACCTGGAGTCTGCGTAGGGCGAAGTTCTCAACCGCGAAGGGGCCGAGATTTGTCCATACTACATTGGTCATTGCTTCGAAAATGCCTTCGAGATTGAGCGTGTTGGGTCGCGCCATCCTCATGCTCATCAGATGCAGCCTTAGGTAAGCGTCCGCCGTATCGGTAATTGGCTGGTCCAGTATGGAGACGGTAAATACAGCCTTTCGCCTGACGCCGCGCATGTCCGGTTCATCATGTTCCAACGGGCCGAAGTCATGGTTCGGGCGTTCGTTCCGGCTTGGTGGTTCGCCCAGTTCAAGATCGGGATACCATACGTCAAGCGTTTTCCCCGCCTCGTCGATGGAAGCTAAGCCCCATCCCCATGCCGTATTCGTCATCTCTGCCGTCATGGCCTCTCCTTCGTGTTGCCCTTATGGGCATACTCCTAAGTGATTGTGTTGACAAGTCTACTCCAGAAGTCGCTCTCGCGAGAAGGAAATGCGGTTTTCGAGCGAACCTGCTGAAATCGTACGTTCTGGCTATCATGGACACATGGGCATAGGCAGGATAGGAGCAGAGGACGGGCGTGAAAAAGCCGTCTTTTTGCGGGCCGGTCATGGAACGCCATTCAAGGTCTGCGTGCTTCTTAGGCTGATATTCCCGATGCTTGTTGCGGGCCGTTGACTCTCGGTTCCGGTTCGGGCTGTTTCTTCAAGTCTCAGCCGAATATGCAACGTTAAGGAACTTGGTGTCAAGCATGGCATCCGGTGCTGTGCGGATCACGGATCAGCATAGCGGAATACATGGTGAAGGATTATGGCAGAATTCGATTTTTTGCAGGCACTGGAAGCGGCACGTGCCAAGTACGATTCAATCGTCAAGGCTTTGGATGTCGAACGTCTCTCATCGGAGATCGCGGAGCTCCAGGAGGAGGCGACGCGCCCGGATTTGTGGAATGATACCGAGCACGCCCAGAAAGTGACCAGCGCACTCTCGAACAAGCAGTCGTTGGTCAAGAAGCTTGATGTCATAAACAGCAGGCTTGATGATGCACAGACCCTGTTCGAACTAGGCCAAGAGGAAGACGATAAAGGTTCCATGGACGAGGCGGAGCATGTGGTCGACTCGCTGAAAAATGACCTGGACGAGCTGGAAATAGAGACCCTGCTCGACGGCGAATACGATGAAAGAAGTGCCGTCGTCACTATTCGCAGCGGCGCCGGCGGTGTCGATGCCGCGGATTTCGCTCAGATGCTGATGCGTATGTATCTTCGTTGGTCCGAGCGTCACGGTTACAAAGTGAAGGTCATGGACACATCGTATGCAGAGGAGGCTGGAATCAAATCCGCGACCTTCCAAGTGGACGCACCCTATGCCTATGGAAGGCTTTCGGTCGAGGGAGGGACTCATCGCTTGGTGCGCATCTCACCTTTCGACAACCAGGGAAGGCGCCAGACCAGCTTCGCGGCTGTAGAGGTCGTACCTTTGGTCGAAGCTACGGACCATATCGACATCCCTGATTCCGATATTCGCGTGGATACCTATTGCTCGTCAGGACCAGGAGGGCAGGGTGTCAACACCACGTATTCGGCTGTGCGCATCACCCACTTGCCCACCAACATCGTGGTTACCATGCAGGACGAGCGTAGCCAGATCCAGAACCGCGCCGCGGCCATGGCGGTGCTGCAGTCGCGTTTGTTGGTGCTTCGTCATGAAGAGGAAGCCAGGAAGAAGAAGGAGCTGGCCGGAGACATCAAGGCGAGCTGGGGGGATCAGATGCGTTCGTATGTCCTGCATCCCTACCAGATGGTCAAGGATCTGCGGACAGGATACGAGACCAGCCAGACCCAGGCCGTGTTCGATGGTGACATCGACGGGTTCATCGATGCAGGCATACGTTGGCGCCATGAACAGCGGCGTATCGAAGAGCAGGAGGAAGGTTGATGGCACTGATAACGCTGGACCATGTTTCCAAGATGTACCCCAAGGGGGCCAAACCGGCGCTCGATGACGTCACGCTGCATGTCAACCGCGGTGACTTCGTCTTTCTCGTCGGTGCCTCCGGTTCCGGGAAAACGACTTTGCTGAGTCTGCTGCTGCACGAAGAGGAGGCTACTGACGGCGAGATTCGCGTCTCCGGCAACGACCTGCGCCGTATGAGCCCCAGCCAGGTGCCTCAGTACCGGCGCAACATCGGTTTCATATTCCAGGACTTCAAGTTGCTCAACAACAAGACGGTCTGGCAGAATGTGGCTTTTGCCCTTGAGGTGATCGGCACTAGCAGGTCCACCATCAGGTCCTTGGTCCCAAAGGTCCTTAAGACCGTGGGTCTTTCGGGCAAGGAGAAGAACTATCCTCACGAACTCTCCGGCGGCGAGGCCCAGCGTGTCGCGATAGCAAGGGCGTATGTCAATCATCCGCAGATACTGCTCGCCGACGAACCGACAGGGAATCTTGACCCTACGACTTCATTGGGCATCATGGAAGTGCTTGACGCCATCAACAGGACCGGAACGACCATCGTGATGGCTACTCATAACGAGGAGATCGTCAATTCAATGCGCAAACGGGTCGTGGAGCTTCACGCCGGGAAGATCGTTCGAGATCAGGCGCATGGTTCTTATGATTCGGCCTTGTTCTTCCCGGACGCCGATGTGGAGTCCCAGGCGCAGCAGGTGCTCAGTCCCGTGCGCCAAGCCAACGTAACCGGCGATGTCGCCGCCGCTACAGAATCCTTACGGTCGATACGGTCCAACGGCGTATCAAGTGCCATCGATGACAGCTCGGTGGCGACCCGTCAGGCGATGGATGCCGTATTGGATGCGGTGAATTCACAGGATGGAGAAAACCTCGGAATAGCCCGGCTTGCGAGCTCGGTTCACTCCGGACGAAAAGGGCGTTATGGAGAGGCCTTCCAAGAGGCCGAAACGACGATGACTTGGGGGAAGGGGCTTTCTGAGATCACGACCAAGGATGCCAAGGGCACGGCGGTGCCTGATGGGTCGAAAACCCATGCGGACAAGCCTCCGCTGCCTCCTGCACCACCCTCCGCGAAGCCCAGTGGCCATGGAAGTCGTCAACGGAATGATGACACGATCCAGAAAGGTGTTCGACAATGAGATTCCGTTTCATTCTTTCTGAAACCTGGACTAGTTTGCGCCAAAACGTCTCCATGATCCTCTCGGTTTTGCTGGTGACGTTCATCTCCTTCATCTTCATCGGTGCATCCGTGCTGATGCAGGCGCAGGTAAGCAAGGCCAAGGGCGACTGGTATAAGGAAGTGGAAGTAGTAGTATGGCTATGTCCTGATGGAACCAGTCAGGTAGCCAACTGTTCGTCCGGCAAAGCACCGACGCAGGCTGAAATCGTTCAGCTCGAACAGAACATACATAACGATCTGAGCGATGTGGTTGCGAAGATTACCTACACAAGTCGTGAGGACTTCTATAAGAATACCTTCCTCAAGCAGTATCCTGGTGGGGTTTACCAAGGGAGGACTCTGACCGCAGCGGACATGCAGGACTCATTGCGTCTCAAACTCAAGGACCCGACCAAATACCAACAGGTCAGCGAGACGCTGACGAATAAGCAGGGTGTTGAGGAGGTCCAGGATCAGCGTCAGATTTTCGATCCCGTATTCAATGTGCTGAACAAGGCCACAATCGTAACCGTGGTGCTGGCGGCGGTGATGATCGTCGTGGCGGTTCTGCTCACCGGCACCACAATCAGGATGAGCGCAGCCAGCAGAAAGAACGAAACGGAGATTATGCGCTTGGTGGGTGCTTCCAATTGGACCATACGTCTGCCGTTCATACTCGAAGGCGTGATCGCCTCGTTCCTGGGTTCGTTGCTGGCCTGTGGCGCATTGAGTCTCATCGTCAAAGTGTTCATCACCGATGGTCTTTCCAATAGCGTTCGTTGGATGCCTTACATCGATCAACGCTCAGTATGGTTGACTGCTCCGGCACTCATACTTGGGGCGATGTTGCTGTCCGCTATATCTTCAGCCGTCGCGTTGAGACGATATCTCAAGGCCTGATTTTACGCCAATTGTCGGCTTCTCTTGTGGAGTTCATGAGCGTCTGTATAATGGGTTCTAGTCTCAAGGAAAGGAAAGAACATGACGAACGCAGGTCGTCTAGGGAGAAGCGTTGCGTTGCTGCTTGCCGCTGCCACGGTTTCGGGTACGGGGCTGTTGATGGTCGCACCGCAAACGCATCCCGCCTATGCAGATGTCTATAGCGACTACAATCGGAGTGTCGCCAACCGTGATGCATTGAAACGTCAGCTTTCCGGAGTAGACAGCGATTTGGCGAACCAGATTCTGCAGCTTGATGATTTGAATTCGAACAAGATTCCGGCGGCGCAGCAGGCGGCTGATTCCGCACGTCAGTCAGCGGATCAAGCGAAAAGCTTGGCCCAGGCCACTGCCGACAGGCTTCAGGCGGCACAGCAGGATAAGCAGAATCTTGAGACTCAGATAAAGCAAACCGGTGCCGATTATGATGATGCCAAGGCCGGTGTGGCTCAACAGGCCAGGGATGGTTTCCACGGTTCCGATGCGTCTCAGGTGATGGATGTAGTCACGAAGTCGAGTACGACACGTGATTTCGTCGACAAGATGCAGTCTTCCGCCGCTGTAGCAAGAAGCGAGTCCAATGCGGCATCGGCCGATGCCGCCTGGCTTGGAAGGTCCTCGAACCGCAAAGACCGTTTGGCGGCGATTGAGACGCAGATAGGCAAGTTGAAGGAAGAAGCGGACAGTCAAGCGGCCTCCGCCCAGAAAGCTTCCGATGATGCGCAAGCGCAGCAGGCGAATCTGCAGGCTCTGCGAGATCAGGGGGCACAGGCGCGTCAGAGCCTCGAAGCCAAGAAAGGCGAACTGACCTCCGCTTCAGCGCGCGAAGCAGCCCAAGTCGCTCTGCTGAGCTCGAAAATCGATGCCTTGAATCAATCCTCCGCGGTCGTCAACGCCCATCCGAACGCAAGCTCCGGTGGGCAGCAAGGAGCGTATCGTCCGCCGAGCGCCAACAACGGAGGCGGTGCGCCGGCCGCTCCAAGCAGTCCCGGATACAATGGACACCCGACAGGCGATGCTGGGTATAACGGTTACCCCTCCGGACAATGCACATGGTGGGCCTACGAACGCCGCCATCAACTCGGTCTGCCCGTCGGATCGTTCTTTGGCAATGGCGCGCAATGGGCAGGCGCTGCCAGAGCGTTCGGCTATAGTGTGGACAATACCCCGAGGTCGGTAGGTGACATCGTCGTCTTCCAACCCGGTCAGGCCGGGGCGGATCGCACCTATGGGCATGTCGCTATTGTCGAAGGCATTTTTGGCAACAGCATCATGGTGTCCGAATGCAATTACGGTTCCGTGTACGTCACGCGGAGGATGGTCGGGAACGCTGGCGCGTACCAGTACATACACAGCTGATTCATGCTTGGACGTGTTCTGGCCTTCATGCGTTGCCTCCAACGTATGAAGGCCAGAACGTTGTTCAAGAATAGGAGGATTCGTGGCTAAAGAGCGTGGAACCAAACTTATTGCCCAGAACCGCAAGGCAAGACATGACTACACCATTTCAGATCGCTATGAGGCCGGATTGGCTCTTACAGGTACGGAGGTCAAGTCGTTGCGCGAAGGACGGGCTTCGCTTGCCGAGTCTTTTGTGTCAATAGACAGACGTGGTGAGATTTGGTTGGAAAACGCCAATATTCCTGAGTACCTCAACGGGACCTGGACCAATCATGCTCCGAAACGCAAACGCAAGCTGCTGTTGCACGCGGCGCAGATTGCCAAGCTCAGTAGGCAAACAGAGGCCAAAGGTTATACTGTGGTGCCTTTGAGTCTTTATTTTAAAGATGGTCTGGTGAAAGTGGAGATTGCCTTGGCCAAGGGGAAGAAAGAATATGACAAGCGGCAGGCGTTGCGTGAGGAACAGGATAAGCGTGATGCATTGCGCATCATGCGTTATAAGAACAGGCAAGTGATATAGTCCCTCCCTTCCCGTCCCATTCATGATCGCCATGCGGTTTCATAGAACCGCATGGCGTTTTTTTATAACGGAAACACCTTTCGACACGCCGGTGTATAAATATACAGCATATCTTATATTATGTAGAACAAGTAATTCATAAAACATGAGGAAGGGGGAACTCCATGACATTCAAACATATGAGACGTGCATGTGCTTTGGTAAGTGCCTTAGTATTGAGCGCCTCACTTGGCGCTTGCGGGACGTCCGATATGACGGCGGACACGAAGATTCCTGGATATGACGTCAGCTATGTCCATAAGGATGATGCGATCGCAGCGATGGTTCCCAAGGACATCTCGGAAGATGGTGTGCTGACGATCGGCAGTGAGACGACGTATGCGCCGGTCGAATTTGTGGCGCAGGATGGCAAGACCGCCGTGGGATTTGAGATTGATTTGGGCAAGGCAATTGCCGCTCTCATGGGCCTTAAACCGAAGATTGTATACACGCCCTTCGATACCGCCATCCCAAGCACAGGGTATCGGTATGACATCAGCATTTCCGGTTTCACTCCGGAGGAAGACCGCAAGACCGTGGCGGAATGGGTCTATGACTATTCAAGCGGTCTGCAGTTCGTCGTCCGGCATGGCAATCCCAAAAATGTCGACACCAAGAATCTTTGCGGACATTCTGTGTCGGTACAGACAGGCACCTTGCAGGAATCGGATCTTCAGAACATGAGCAAGCAGTGCAAAACCAAAGGCAATCCGGGAATCATGGTTCAGTCAATGAGCCTTCAAACCGATGCCACCACGGCCGTCATCACCGGAAAATCCGACGCTTTTTTCGCTGATGCCACGGTAGCCAACTATGCAGTCAAACAGACCGAAGGCAAGCTGGACGCGCTGGGTGAACCTATGGACCGAATGCCTCAGGCGATCGCCATCAGAAAAGGCGACATGCAAACGGCCAAAGCAGTGCAAGCCGCGATTAACAAGCTCATTGATGACGGCACCTATATGAAGATATTGAAATATTGGGGAGTCGAATCAGGGGCGATCAAGAAATCAATAGTCAATCCAAAGCTCACGCAGCGCTGACTGCGCCAATCCAATGACTGAGAAACACTGAAAAACGATGAAGGGAACGAAAATGGAAGGCAAACATACTACAACCGAAATTCCTGGCAAAATCAAGGCGTTACCGGTAAAACGGCCTGGTTCGCTCATAGCTGGTATTGTGGTGGCGCTGCTTGCGGTCTGGATAGCCCGTGGTCTCATAGGCAATGATAAATTGGATTGGCCGACGGTATGGCATTATCTGTTCAACGAGAATGTTCTTGATGGTATTTTCTGGACTCTGATTCTTACGGTCGGCTCAATGGTCATAGCCGTCATTCTTTCCGTGATTCTCGCAATCATGAGGAAATCAGTGAATCCTGTACTGCGGGGAGTAAGCTGGTTTTACATTTGGTTCTTCCGTGGCACACCGGTGTATACGCAGTTGATTTTCTGGGGATTGTTTGTAGTCTTGGTGCCTAAGCTTTCGCTTGGCATACCTTTTACCTCACTGACGTTTTGGTCGATCAATACGCAGGACATATACAATTTCGTAGAATCGGGCTTCATGGCGGCATTGCTGGGATTGGCGCTTAATGAAGCCGCCTATCTTGCCGAAATCGTGAGGACTGGTTTGGATGCCGTTGATTCAGGTCAGATAGAAGCGGCTCAGGCTCTCGGTATGAGCCGTGGGCAGATCATGCGTCGCATTATCCTTCCGCAAGCCATGAGGATCATTATCCCCCCCACCGGCAATGAGACAATAGGCATGCTGAAAACCACCTCGTTGGTCATGGCTGTTCCGTTCACCTTTGAACTGCAATGGGCCACGACTACCATCGCCAACCGTATCTATAAGCCGATTCCGTTGTTGTTGGTGGCGGGCATCTGGTACTTGGTCATCACCTCCTTCCTCATGGTGATCCAAGCTCAGCTGGAGAAGCATTTCGGTAAAGGCTTTACCAAGGAGGCGGCGAAGCAGAACGGTTCCGACGTCACTATGACAGACGCGAAGCCCAACGGAGCTTCGTCCGGAAACGACGAAACCGATTTGAAATTCATGGGCCTCAACGCCTGATGCCAAACGATTCGAGGAACAATTCAGACATGGAAGGAAAAACGATGACTACAACGGAGAATTTCAACGCTGATCATGCGTCAGTACCCACGGTCAAGGCAACCAACGTGCACAAGATGTTCGGCGATCTGCATGTACTTAAAGGCGTGGATCTGATTGTCGAACCAGGAACGGTGAACGTCATACTCGGCCCATCTGGTTCAGGCAAATCTACCTTGTTGCGGCTCATCAACCAGCTTGAAACGCTCACAGCAGGGAGTATCGAGGTCAATGGTGAACTGATGGGGTACAAACACGTCAAGCACAATGGTGAAGACATGCTCCAAACGCTTAACGAAAAGGAGGTTGCCAAGCAGCGTGAGCACATCGGCATGGTCTTCCAACGCTTCAACTTGTTTCCCCACAAAACCGCCATCGAAAACGTGATGGAAGCTCCGGTCCATGTTGCGAAAGTCCCCAAGAGCGTGGCCAAGGAACAAGCCATGGCACAGTTACAGCGTGTGGGGTTGGCGGATAGGGCGGACTATTACCCCATGCAGCTTTCGGGTGGTCAGCAGCAGCGCGTCGCAATCGCACGGGCACTTGCCATGAATCCTGAACTCATGCTGTTCGATGAACCCACCAGTGCCCTCGATCCGGAACTCGTAGGTGAAGTGCTCAAGGTGATGCGCCAGCTTGCCGATGACGGCATGACCATGATTGTGGTGACGCACGAGATTGGTTTTGCCAAAGAGGTAGCGGATCAGGTGGTGTTTATGGATGGAGGAGTCGTAGTCGAACAAGGCGGCCCTGAAATCATTGACAATCCGACAAGTCCGCGTTTCTCCGAGTTCCTCAGCCATGTGCTGTAGAGTTACGCTTGCTTTCATAACCAGGATGACATGAGTGCAGGCGGAGCTTTCGCCTTCCAGCCGAGTCTGATTGTCGTGATGCGGTGTTTTTACGATGATCGGACGCGGCTCTTTTGGCATGTATCTTGTAAAAACATGGCGACTTTCCGGCGGTTTCAAACCTATGAGCGCTCACAACGAATTTGACTTAGAACCAGAAGAAGAGTACAGAGCTTCCTGCGTATGTTTTTCGGCCGCCATGTCTTTCTAGAAGTTTGTCAGGTCGGTATCGCCTCCCTATCGGTTGGGTTTGAACCTGTCAAAGTGCCCTGTAACCTTGTCTCGCGGTTAGTTCTTCGATCCAGACAGAGAATGCGCATTCGGCTGAAGGCATGTTCCGTCATGAGATCGTTTACACTGGATGTTCATGTGTGGAATCGTAGGATACGTAGGAAACGGCACGGCATGCGGTAAACCGCTGGAAGTGTGCATGGAAGGTCTGAAACGTCTCGAATACCGCGGGTATGATTCCGCTGGAGTTGCGGTGGTGGCTCCAGGACTCGGATCTGCACTCGTGCGCAAGAAGTCAGGAAGGCTGGCGAATCTGTCCGCCGAACTTGAGCGAGACCCATTGCCGGAGGCGACAGCTGCCATAGGCCATACCCGCTGGGCCACCAACGGAGAGCCGAGTGATGTGAACGCCCACCCTCATACCAGTGCCGACGGGCATATCGCCATCATCCACAACGGCATCATCGAAAACGCAGGCGTATTACGCGAGCAGCTCAAAGAAGAAGGCTATAGCTTTGACTCGGCTACCGACACGGAAGTGGCGGCCAAACTTCTGGGTAGGAACGCTGACGAGATCATCGCGGAAAACGGTGAGACCGATCTGTTCGAGGCACTGCGTCGAACGGCACGAATGCTGACAGGAGCCTTCACGATCCTGGCAGTGGACTGCAGACAACCCGACATCGTCGTGGGTGTGCGACATGATTCGCCACTGGTCGTAGGCCTTGGAGTAGAGGAGAACTTCCTTGGCTCGGATGTCGCGGCTTTTGTAGCGTACACCAAGGAGGCCATGGAATTAGGACAGGATGAAGCCGTGTGCATCAGCTCTCACGAGGTCATCGTCACCGATTTCGATGGCACACCAATCACCGACTCGCGACGCTTCAGCGTCGATTGGGATGCGGGCGCCGCTGAGAAAGGTGGCTGGGACTCCTTCATGGACAAGGAAATCCACGAAGACCCCGCAGCTGTGCGCAATACATTGCTTGGCCGTTTCAGCGCGCAAGGGGACATCGTTCTGGACGAAGTCCGCATTGAGCCGGAGGTGTTCCGTGCCGTGGACAAGATTATCGTTGTAGCTTGCGGGACAGCCAGCTATGCGGGGATGGTTGCGAAATACGCCATCGAACATTGGGTGCGCATACCGGTCGAGGTGGAGCTCGCCCACGAGTTCCGCTATCGTGACCCGATTCTCACGCCCCGTACCTTGGTAGTGGCCATTTCCCAGTCCGGAGAGACCATGGATACGCTTATGGCATTGCGCCATGCACGTGAGCAAGGTTCTCATGTACTGGCAATCTGCAACACTCAGGGTTCGAGCATTCCAAGGGAGTCGGATGCCGTGCTCTATACTCATGCAGGTCCCGAAGTGGCTGTCGCCTCCACGAAGGCCTTCGTCTCCCAAATCGTCGCCGCTTATCTGCTTGGTCTGTATCTGGCGCAGGTCAAGTCCACCTTGTATGCCGATGAGATACACGAGGTGGTCGAGCAGCTTAAGGCCATGCCGGACAAGATCCAGTGGGTCCTTGACAATGTGTCCAGTACTGTAGAGGCCGCTGCGAAAAGGTTGGTGAACTCACGTTCGTTCCTCTTCCTGGGCAGACATGTCGGTTACCCGGTGGCGATGGAGGGCGCCTTGAAGCTCAAGGAGGTGGCTTATACATTTACCGAAGGCTTCGCCGCAGGTGAACTCAAGCATGGTCCCATCGCCTTGGTCGAGGAGGGCGAGCCGGTCGTCGTCATCGTCCCTTCGGCGCGTGGACGTGACGTGCTTCATAACAAGGTCGTTTCCGGTATCGAAGAAGTGAAGGCCAGAGGCGCCTTTACAGTCGCAGTGGCCGAGGAAGGCGATCCAGATGCCGAGCGGTATGCGGATGTCGTGTTCTGGCGTCCTCAGTGCCCGACGTTGCTCAGCCCTTTGGTGGATGTGGTCTCGTTGCAGCTACTTGCGCTCGATATGGCCAGACTTAAAGGGTACGACGTGGACAAGCCCCGCAACCTGGCCAAGTCGGTCACGGTGGAGTGATTCGGTGGCGTCGGTCAGGCACCGTTGGGTGACGGATGAGCCGAGGATTCCCTTCAATCTTGAAGTCCTATACGACGATGCATCAATCATCGTCGTAGACAAACCCCACTTTCTGGCGACCATGCCGCGCGGAATGTGGTATCGGCAGACGGCGCTCATGCGACTGCGCGCGATGTATGACGATGATTCCATCGTACCTGCCCACCGTCTGGACCGGATGACTGCGGGAGTTGTGCTGTTTGTCCGCGACCCCGCGTTGCGCGGGGCCTATCAGACGATGTTTCAGGAGCACAAGGTGGAGAAGATCTATGAATGCCTTGCGCCCGCTAAACCGATCGCTCGACCGTGGAATGGTACGGTGGAGTTCATTGCACGGCCGAATGTCTTCCCGCTGATAAGACGTTCGCATATTGTCAAAGAGCGAAGCCGACTCCAGGCTCGCGAGATTCCCGGTGAGCCCAACGCCCAGACTATGATCGATCTTGGCCGTCCTCCTGCTTGTGCGCAAGGATACAGAGAATACGTCCTACATCCTTGCACAGGAAAGACGCATCAGCTGCGTGTCCATATGAACTCCCTGGGTCTGCCCATTTGCGGCGACGATCTTTATCCGACGGTCGTAGATAGGCCTTATGATGACTTCTCTACTCCTCTGGAACTTGTGGCTCGTTCATTGGAATTCAAGGACCCTGTCAGTGGCACAGTGCACAGGTTCACGTCCAAGGTGCCTATTGGTGTAGCCTAGAACCTGATGGGAAACGGTATGACGATGAGAGTGAAATTGGCACGGTTGACGGCTATGGTATGCACCGTGGTGAACCTTTTTGCATTGAGTTCCTGTCAGGCTGCCACGGACAATCGAACGCTTATCAACGTCTGGTCGTGGGAACCGAGTATGGAGGCCGAGGCCAGAGTCTTTGAACGTGAGAATCCGGACATTCGAGTCAAAGTCACCGAGAAAAGCGGCTATGACAATCTCAACACCGCCATTCAGGATGGTTATGGGCAACCGGATGTCGTGCAATTGGAGTATTACGCGTTGCCCCAGTACGCTGTGAGCGGGCAGATACGTGATATCACCGACGAGGCGTCAGGATACTCTTCTTCGTTTTCACCGGGCACGTGGTCGTCGGTTCAGCTCAACAACCGGGTGTATGGCATCCCCCTTGATTCCGGCCCAATGGCATTTTTCTATAACAAAGACGTCTTCGATCAGGCTGGGGTCGACGCCACTGCGATACATAGTTGGGAAGACTATTACAATGCGGCCAAAAAACTCAAATCGATAGGCGCGTATATCACGGCGGATTCCGGGGATGCAAGCTTCTACAATGCGATGATATGGCTTGCGGGGGGTCGTCCTTTCAAGACCTCTGCGGACGGGCATCAGGTGACCATCGATCTTGCGCAGGATCAGGCGACAAGACGATTCACTGGATTCTGGCAGAAAATGGTTGATGAGGGGCTTGTGAACACCACTTTGCCGACATGGTCCGATGGTTGGAAGAAGTCGGTGGGCAATGGCAGTGTCGCTTCGTTGTTCGCGGGAGCCTGGCTGCCGTCGCTGCTGCTGTCGGACCTTCCGGGCACATCCGGGCTATGGAGGGTCGCTCCGATGCCGACGCCGGACGGCAGGACCGGGAACTCTGAGAATGGGGGGTCCTCCTTGGCGATCCTGCAGTCAAGTCGCAAGCCCCAGGCAGCCTTCCGCTTTATACGTTATGTATGCCACAGCAGGGAAGGCATCGATCGCAGGGTGGAGGGCGGCGCCTTTCCCGCGGATTCGAGCTCGTTGAAGAGCCAACGGTTTTTGCGGAAGACCACGCTCAGGGATGCCCGGGGCGTTGAAGTCAATTACTTCGGTGGTCAGGAGTTCAATCGTGTGCTTTCCCGGTCGGCTGCAGATGTTTCGGTGGGTTACACATATCTGCCCTTCGAAGTCTACGCGCGAAGCGACTTTCGGAACACGGTCGGCGCGGCGTATCAGTGGTCCAACAAAAAACTGGCATTCGAGCGGACCGAACAACGGATCGAGGAGGGACAGATGAACCCGGATGGCTCTCCGCTGCAGCTTCCGCAGAACCCAGGGGCGAAGGTGAGTCTTTCCGATGGCCTGGAGGCCTGGCAGAAAGATCTCAAGGAGTATGGTACCAACCAAGGGTTCGATGTGCGCTGACGGTGGCTTGATCCATAACGCCTGTGAAACGCAGTATGCCGACGGCAGAGTCCGGCCGATGAGATCTCTACTGCAGGCGGTGTGCGCCGGGCGTTCGGGCTGCGCCGCCTGCCCGGTGTGAGGAGGGTCGATCGATCGTCTGGGTGTATATCTGCAGCATTCCTTTGAAGATGAGATCCGGATCGTATACGTCGATCATATCGGTCTCTCCTTTGAGTACCGAAGACAGTCCTCCTGTCGCGACTACCGTGAAATCCTCCTTGAGCTCCCGACGGAATTGTTCGATGATCCGTTCCGTGCCGCCTAGGAAATCATAGAACAGTCCGGCCTGCATGGCGGTTTTGGTTTCCGTGGCTAGTATGGTGTTCGGTCTGGTGATTTCGACTTCGGGTAGTTGCGCGGTCCCCTGCCACAAGGCCCGCGCGCAGGTGCGTAGGCCCGGCGTGATGAGCCCGCAGGTGATGCAACGGTTCGCATTGACGTAATTGAAGGTGGTGGCGGTGCCGAAGTCGATCACGAGCACGGGGCCTCCATACAGGTGGTATGCACCCACGCAGTCGGCAAGGCAGTCCGCCCCCAATGATTTGGGGTCGTCGATGCGGATGGAAAGTCCTGACTTCGTCCCTTGCCCCACAACCATGGGTTCCAAGCCGAGGAATTTGAGTATTCCCGCCTTGAACGAGTGCATCACCTGAGGGACCACGGATGAGATGATCACATCGGTTACGTCGTCAGGCACGATGCCGGTCAGATCAAGCAACTGCGTCAGTTTCAGACCGTATTCGTCGCTTGTGCAGCCACTGTCGGTTGCTATGCGATACGTGTCGATCATCCCGTCTGAGTCAAGAAAACCTATGACGATGTTCGTGTTCCCGATATCCGCCGCAATAAGCATGGGTGCCACTTCCTTCCATCCCTGTTCCTGAGCACACGCCGAGCGCTGATATCTGAGATTATAGACTTGCCGTTGCCACAATCAGCGTTGTGTTCCGACGGTGCATATCGCAGCGGTGACGACTGTGGCGGTCTAACCAATCACGCAGGTTATACCGGGGGCAGAAAGCTTTATTTGTATGTCGTCATATGCGAATCTGGTTTTTTCGAGTCGTTGATCATGTTGTGTTTCCGGGTTGTCGAGAAGGTTGGAAGTCTTGGCAGATGTCGTAACCATGAATTTCTTCCATGGCTGTAAGAAAAGCAATGGTCTTCAGATGGCCTGTAACCCATGCTCCCGGCCGCGTCGCAGCTCATGAGGATGCGTTGGCGAATTCGACGACCGCCTCGTTTTCGTGTTGATTCACCAGCATGGAACGGGCGTTAGGTCAACACTTCGCGTTTGGTTCCTTCCCAATTCATTTTGAGCATGGATCTCGCCTCCGTGCGCCACCAATCATACGATATTCGGATACGCATTTTTACCCCTGCGTTACTTCATAAGGGGTATGATTACATCGGTAATGAAGGGACAGGCAGTTCACTCCCCGAATTAGATGATTGAGAAGCTTATCGGAGTACGATGAAACAGCAGGATATGAGAACGATCTATGAATACAACGCGGTTCTATTTGATTTGGATGGTGTGCTGACCCCGACGAGTGTGCTTCATCGTCAGGCCTGGAAGCAGCTGTTCGACGAGAAACTCCCGGTCGATGTACCAAAATACACGGCCCAGGATTATTTGGAGTACGTGGATGGCAAACCCCGCTATGAAGGAGTGGATTCACTGCTCAAGAGCCGCGGATTGAGTCTGCCATGGGGTAGCCCGGACGATGATGTCGACGCGCAGACTGTTTGCGGATATGGAAACAGGAAGAACGATGTGTTTGAGAGGCTCATGCATGAGGAGGGAATAGCACCATATCCCGATTGCGTCGACGTGCTTCGTCATCTGCGGGCGAACCATGTCAAGATGGCCGTCGTCTCAAGTTCCCGCAACGCGAAGGAAGTCCTTAAATCCGCAAGGATCTTCAACTTCTTCGATCGCATCGTAGATGGTCGCGTCGCCGAAAGCGCCCATCTTCGGGGCAAGCCTCAACCTGATACCTATCTTTACGCAGCCGAGCGCCTGGACGAACAGCCCAAGGACTGCGTCGTGGTGGAGGATGCGCTTTCAGGAGTCACCTCGGGCAGAGCGGGGAAGTTCGGACTTGTCGTAGGAGTGAACCGCGGTGCCGGGGAACATGAGCTCTTGGCTGCCGGAGCGGATGTGGTTGTGGAGCAACTGGCCGACATGATCGATTCATCCGCCTCGGAATTGAAGAGAAGGGAGAGCACCGGAGGTGGCCAGGACCCTTTAGACATGGAACGCTATCCGATTGACCCTTGGTCGTTCAGTGAGAACGGCAGGCCGAACGCACAAAGCGCCACCATGTTTTCCGTCACCAATGGCAGCATCGGTGTACGAGGTTCAGGACAGACGTCACGCGACCTCGGCCTCGGCACTTTCCTGAGCGGTTTCCATGAGACCTTTTTCATCAGA
Source organism: Bifidobacterium bombi DSM 19703 (assembly GCF_000737845.1). Lineage (GTDB taxonomy): Bacteria > Actinomycetota > Actinomycetes > Actinomycetales > Bifidobacteriaceae > Bifidobacterium > Bifidobacterium bombi. The sequence goes on from NZ_ATLK01000001.1 coordinate 502,285, forward strand.
CATGCGGAAGAGGCTTACGGCTATGCCCGTATCGGACAGGTCATTCAGAGCGTCCCCGATTGCTGTGATTTCCACTTTGTCGTCGATGGAAAGGAACTCACTGAATGTTCCTCGTTCAAGCAGGGCTTGGATTTCAAGACGGGCGTATCGTGGACGGAGCAAAGATTCGCAGTAGGCCAGGGGTTGTCGTTGGAAGTCAGAATTGAACGGGTTGCCTGCCTGTTCAGAAAGGATTTGGTGCTGTGCCGGTTGGGTCTGACGGTACATGGCGGTGACTTGAGGATCCAGGTAGAAGCTGCGGCCAATGAAAACAAGCCGAAATTGACAGCGACTGACGATCCACGTAAAGGCGAGCATGTGTCCAGTGGCGGCCTTGAAACGATAGAGCTCAAGGAAGCTACTGATAATGACATCCAATCCGGTTATACGCGAAAGGCCTTCCGCTGCCGCAATTCCCGTATGACGATGGCCTTGGTGTATGCACAAAGCCGAGGCGAAGAAAAGCTGCCGGAATCGGTTTTCTTCATGCTACATGATGGTGAGACGCAAAGTCTGATGCGCTATGCATCATATAACACCTATCCTGTGGTGCCCAGAGCCATGAACCGTGGCTTGGTCTCGGCCCGCCCGAGCGAGCAGGATGCCTCGATTCTTCTCGAACGCTGTGAATCCACGCTGCGGTGGGCCATGACGACAGGAGAGGAGAGGCTGTTCTCGATGCAGCAGGATTGGCTCAGTGAGTTCTGGCGGCAATCGGACGTCACCATTGAAGCCGAAAATGCAGATCGCATCCAGCAATTGGTGCATTGGGAATTGTTCAATCTGGCTCAGTCGACGGATTTCGTAGACAACGGCATCGGTGCGAAGGGCCTGAGTGGGTCGGGTTATTCAGGGCATTACTTCTGGGATACCGAGATATTCATTCTGCCTTTTCTCACCTACAACAGGCCCGAGGCGGCCCGGTCGGCCTTACATTTCCGATACACCATGCTTCCTGCAGCGAGGAGGCGAGCAGACGCTTTGGGCTTGGAAGGGGCACTGTTCCCGTGGAGAACCATCAATGGAAGAGAGGCATCGGCGTTTTTTGAGGCCGGCTCTGCCCAATACCACATTGACGCGGACATCTCCTATGCAGTCGCCCAATATGTCAACATCACACACGACACGGTGTTCCTGAGAGAAGAGGGCATCGACATTCTTGTGGAGACGGCGAGGATGTGGAATTCCATAGGCAATGTGTCCCTGGATGGAAGATTCCATATCAATTGTGTGACCGGTCCGGATGAATACAGCGCGTTGGTCAATGACGATTATTATACGAACAGTATGGCAAGGTTCAACATGCGGGCCGCATGCATCGCCTTGGACTGGCTTAGTGACAATGATCACGAGGGATACGCCTCGGCCTGCGATCGTTTGGAGATCACAGCCGACGAACACGAAAGCTGGCTGAAAAATTCCGATTCCATGGAACTCCTACATGATGACGATCTCGGCGTTGACATGCAATACGCAGACTTTACGCAGAGAATGAGCTGGGATTTCAAGCACCGTAACAAGCGGCCATTGCTGATGCATTACCATCCTCTTGACATCTACCGGCACAACGTCATCAAACAATCCGACTTGGTGCTGGCTCTTTACTTGCTTTCAGACGAATTCGACGCGTCCAGCAAGAAGGCGGATTTTGAATACTATGACCCACTGACCATCGGTGACTCGACGTTATCCGCCTCCGCTCAGGCAATCATTGCGTCCGAGATTGGTCGGTCCGATCTGGCGATGCGCTATTTCCGAGAGGCGTTGTTCACCGATGTGGCCAATCTGCATGGCAACACTTCCGACGGCATTCATCTGGCCTGCGCCGGAGGTGTTTGGGCGATTCTCGTAGCCGGTTTTGGAGGTTTCCGTGATTCGGGTGGGCGACATCTTTCAATCGACCCCAAATTGCCCGAGGAATGGAAATCGCTTTCCTATAACGTAAGAATCGGAGGGACGCCGCTTGCGGTCACGGTCACGCATAACGGCGTTGACATCAAAGGACTTGTTGGTGATGGAATAGCCATAGACATCCAAGGCAAGACGGTGCGCTCATAAGATTCGGAAGTCATCTTGAGGGCATGGGAGGGGTCGCGATGAAAGCTGGCCGTTTAGCGGCTTAGCTTGGCGAGTTTGATCGCGGGTTCGGCCGCTGCAGGGCTTGCGTTTCGTAACGTTCGTGCGCGCATGTCGCGCTTGGTCCGTCCGGGTTGGAGTCGGCGGCCGAGGTTGTTGATGGTGTTTGGGTTCCATACCGGGTTCTGATTTCCCGTCTTTATAACCTCTCAGGGGCCGCCGACGTATACCCTGTGTCACGATTCCCCCCGGTTCGCGGGTTCTTATGTGGCTCAGAAATGCTCAGAGGTTCCCACGGTCCGATATCTTTCGGCGTCAGGTTTGAAAAGTTCCGTGCCTGCCATATCATTGTTGTTGCAGTCGACCCCAGTGGCGGCGAGCATTTAGCATATCAGTTGATCATGGCGAAGAGCGCTGCGCTCGAAGCCGTTGCCTTGCCGGGTGATGGCGAGCCATGGACGGGCTTGGCAAGAAGGAATATGGCATCAACTCAAGGTGCGCACGATTTTGACGGCGCAACCACGAATCGGGGCGTTTCGAATCGCAAACGAGGCAACGAAAGCCTGACGGAGGGGCATGTCCCTGCCAGCATGGATCCGGCCTTGCAGGCCAGAGCCCGGCACGAGCTGCCAACTTACGACGTCTGGAAGTCAAATCACAAAAGCAAGTTGTGGGTACTGGCCATCATGACGATGGTGGTCGCCATGGTCGTTTTGGCATTCGTTCGTCCGCCGGCACGCGGGGGTGACGGCCGACCAGCCGGTTTTCAGACGCAGTCCGCGCAGCGCGTTTCGATAGGCTTGAAACTCGCCCCCGCGAACCTTGACATTCGTAACCAGTCGGGTTCCTCGTTGGATCAGGTTTTGATCGGGAACGTGTACGAAGGAATCGTCGCCAGGGACTCAAACAACAAGGTGGTTCCCGCTTTGGCGAAAAGCTGGGTCGTCAGCAATGACGCCCTTCGCTACACCTTTACGATGAACACGGGGATGACGTTCTCCAACGGCGACAGGCTGAATGCCGAAGACGCCGCATGGTCCGTCAATGAGCTCGTAAAGCGAGGTTATCATGATGCGCAGCTGTTGAAGCATTTCGAATCTGCAAAAGCGCTGGATAACAGTACCTTGCAGATCGTTCTTACGGCACCGTATTCCGACCTACTCTGGGTGCTTACCGGACGTCCCGGTCTTGTGTTCGACAGACATGCCCGATACGACATGAAGACCCAGGCGATAGGTTCAGGCCCATACACCGTGGAGAGGTTCGTGCCCAACAGTTCGTTGACGCTCGTGGCCAATTCACGATACCGTGGTCCTTATCGAGCCAAGACCGCATCGATTGTTCTGCACTATTATAACGACGACAACGCCGCCATCAACGCGCTGAAATCCGGCGACATACAGGTTCTGGCACCAATCACGCAAAGCCTGTCAGGGCCTTTTGACAGAGACAGCACCAATTATGACGTCAAGGTGGGGGAGGGAACCGATAAGTTCGTGCTCGCCATGAACTGCAAGGGATCCAAGACCTCCGACGTACGAATTAGGGAAGCCATTCGGATGGCCATCGACCACAAGGCAATCGTTGCCTCCAGAGGTGGGGTCGACAGACTCATGGGTGGACCGATCGCACCGCTGGACCCAGGGTACGAGGACCTTGGCGCGCGAGTCTCACACACCGATGTCCGTCGGGCCGCGAAACTCCTCAAGGAGGCAGGCTATGATCGGCAGAACCCTCTTGCCCTGCGTCTGGAATACGCCAATATCTACGGAACCGAACTCGGTGACCAGCTTCGTAGCCAGCTCAGGGAGATCGGCATCAATCTACAGGTACATGTCGTGGAATTCTCGACCTGGATGCAGGATGTCTATACCAACAAGAATTATGACCTTTCCTTGGTTGATCACAATGAAAGCCATGACTTCTCCCAATGGGCGGATCGCGGCTACTACTATAACTATGACAATCCCGAGGTTCGGAACCTGTATGACCAGGCGATGTCCGCCACCACCGAAGCGCGCAAAAGTGAATTGCTGCAGCGGGCGGCGCGAGTTGTGTCATCGGATTCGCCGGCAGACTGGCTTTTCAACTATCGGATCACGACGGTCATGCGAAGCGGTGTGAGCGGATTCCCGATAAACATGAATCAGGCCCTGATGCCGTTGTGGAATGTGACGTTCACTCATGAATGATGTACAAGGCGCGAGGGTACATGAAAACGCGAACGTCGAGCGAAAGTCCGCGTTCATGAGACGCAGAGGAGGTGCGATGCGGTTTGTTCTGCAACGGCTTGCGCTGTTCGTGGTGACACTTTTAGGCGTTTCGGTACTTGTCTTCGCCGCGCTGAGGGTCCTTCCGGGCGACATGGCTCAGCTCATGGCGGGAATGAATTCCACGCCTGGTAGGGTGGCGTCCATACGAAAGAGCATGGGACTCGATAGGCCAGTGTTCGAGCAATATACGGGCTGGCTGTGGGGACTGATGCATGGCGATTTCGGTATGTCGATGCTGACTGGACGCGCCATCGCTGCAACGGTGAAAACACGCGCGTCGGTGACGTTCCCCCTCATTGCTCTGGGTCTGCTCGCGGCTATGGTGATCGGCTTGGTCTTCGGCTATGAAGCCACGATGTCGCACCGGCCTGCCGTCCGCGTGATGTTTCACTTGCTCGCTCTTGTAGGAGGAGCGATACCAGCTCTTTGGGGCGGTTTGCTTCTGATCCTCCTGTTCTCCAAAGGCATGGGAATCATCGGGCTTTTCCCCTCCCAAGGTTTTCCGGCATCTGGGTGGAGGCAACCAGTACAGGCGTTGTCGTCCTTGGCTTTGCCGGCCCTGACCGTGGGAATAATCGATGGGGCTACATTGATGAGATACACGCGTTCCGCCCTTACTGAACTGCTTTCCTCAGATGTCATCGCCATGACGATGGCGAGCGGTTACACCCGCCGTCAAGCCATGGTTCGTGTGGGTTTCCGTCTGGCGCTTCCGCAGCTGGTCTCCGTCACTGGACTACTATTCGCCAGCATGGTCACCGGCGTGATGGTCATCGAAAACCTTTTTGCCCTACCGGGCATCGGTTACGGTTTGGTCACCGATCTGGGCAACAGGGATCTTATCGCGGTGCAGAGTGAACTGTTCATGTTGGCGGCGTTTTTCCTATTCGTCGGTTTCATCGTGGATGTCATACACAGGTTGCTTGACCCGCGCATGAGGCATCCGGAACAGGAGGGTTAGATGCGTAAAACCCGAATCGTTGCACGATCGGTATGGAAGACCGCAGAAGGGCGTTTCTCGGTCGTGGTCTTGGGTATCTGGATCGCAGTTTCACTGCTCTCCCTGGTTTGGACGCCATGTTCGCTGTGGAGCACCGACGGTTATGACACCTGGGCAAGTCCCTCGACCCGTCACTGGCTCGGCACCGACGGCACGGGAGCTGATGTCTTCAGCTGGCTGATGGCCGGATCGCGCACGGATTTGGTCATCGCCGTGCTGGCGACCATGTTCTCGGCCGCTTTGGGATTTCTGCTCATAGGGATGACGGCATCGCGTTCCAATGTGTTCTCCAATATGTCCGTGGTGCTGATCGACGCATTGATATCCATCCCGACGATACTCATCGCGCTCGTCCTCGCCGTTCCCCTGGGTGCATCGGTCGCGGTCGTCGTCATTGCCTGCGGTATTGGGCATGGGCTCAACCTGGCCCGTGTGTGCCGCCCCCAGGCCCTGCTCGCGGCGCGCTCCGGGCACGCAAAATCTGCCTTGTCCGCCGGAGCCGGTGGACGCTATGTCCTCCTACACCATGTACTGCCCAATATATTACCTACGCTAATCGTTCAGCTTTCCCTTTCGGCAGGGACCGCAGTCCTTGCCGAAAGCGGTCTGACGTATTTGGGTGTCGGTGTGCCGTCGGGCGTCCCGAGTTGGGGACATTCCCTGGCCACCTCCGTCAAATTCGTCGACGTCTTTCCAATCACCGTCATCTGGCCCGGCTTGCTGGTCACCGTCGTCGTGGTGGCGCTCAACATGTTCGGCGATTGTCTGAGGAACGCCGTCGATCCGGTATCAAACGCCATGCTGCGCAAAAACGGTGCCGTCGGAGCTTCGGAAGAAGGGAAGTCGAGATGAGCTTGAAGATACGCGATCTGGGTATTACCATAGCCGGTTCGACCGTCGTCCGCGACATCGACCTCGACGTTCCCGACGCCGGGCGCATCGGACTGGTGGGTGCCTCGGGATCCGGCAAATCAATGATATGCAAGGCCATCCTAGGCTTATTGCCCTTGGATACCCAGGTAAGGACCAGCGGCTCGATAACCATGGACGGGATCGAGATTCTGGGCGCCAGTGACAGGATGTTGTCCAACTTTCGCGGAAGCGCCATCGGAACCGTTTTTCAGAACCCGGCGTCCAGTCTGAACCCCATGATGAAGGCCTTTGATCAGATTGTATTGCCGTTGAAACTGCACTATGACCTGAGAAGGGAGGAGCGACGGGAGCGCGTGATGGCCATGCTGGACAAGGTCGGTCTTGATGAACGACACGCCCAAGCATATCCTTGCGAACTATCAGGTGGGCAACAGCAGAGGGTCGCCATTGCAGCTGCTCTCGTGACGTCTCCACGCCTCATCATCGCTGACGAACCTACGACCGCTTTGGATTCATTGACCCAACGGCAGATCATCGACCTCCTGATGTCCTTGGTGGACCAGACGGGTTCTTCCATGCTGTTCATCACCCATGATTTTTCGGTTCTGCGGCGTGCGTCACAGTATTGCTATGTCATCGACAGAGGGGCCATAGTCGAAGCAGGTCGGACGGAGGTTGTGCTGGAACACCCTTCTGCGCGACCGACCAGGATGCTGGTGCAGGCTGCCGATGATTTGACGCTGCACTCGGGTATCACCAAAGGAGACGTGCAATGAGGACATCGGAAACATCTGACATGGATTCATTCGCCGGCGTCCGAGAACAACCCATTGGTTCAGATGCTGTGCCATTGTCGAGTGTCCGGCATGCCGTGCGTCGGTTTCGCAGTGCGCAACGTTCGGTCACGGCGCTGAACGATGTCAGCATCGATGTATTCGAAGGTGAATGCGTGGCTCTCATCGGTGGTTCCGGTTCGGGCAAATCGACGCTTGGCGGCATCATGCTTGGCTTGGACCACGTTGAGGAAGGCTCTGTTGAATACCGATCCATGCCGGTATGCGGCATACGCAGCGCAGGTTATCAGGCGCTACGGAAGGAGTCGGGGTTGGTGTTGCAAAACCCATTCGATTCATTGAATCCCAGATGGATGGTCGAACGGATAGTCAGAGAGCCGTTGGATATACAAGACAGGAGCCTGAGCCGAGACGAAAGGACAAGCCGGGTATGTGACGCCATCCGCAGCGTCGGTCTGGATCCCGCCGAGTTTGTCGATCGTTATCCAATGGACCTCTCAGGCGGTCAGGCGCAAAGAATCGCCATAGCGAGGGCCATCGTCAACATTCCGACGCTTCTGGTGGCCGATGAACCCATGAGCGCCATCGACGTGAACGCTAGAGTGACGATACTTGACACCTTCGCCTCTATACGCCGACGTCATCCGTCGATGGCAATGCTCTTCATATCGCATGATCTCGGCGTAGTCCAGCATATCGCTGATCGCATAGTCGTCCTGCATGACGGAGAGGTATGTGAATCCGGTGATGCACAACGTATCCTGAACCATCCGGGCTCCTCATATACAAAAGCCTTGATTGCTGCGGCGTCATGGCAAAAGTCGTGATTCGCGGTCTTGGTTTTCATCATTGCGCACGCGTTTGATGCCTTCGTGGCCTGGTCAGGGTATCATTGAGATATGGCTGATTTTGACGAGATTCTTTCCACACAATCCGATTTCGACGCGGGGGACAGGGAATGGCTACATCTTCTGGTAGCCGATTGGCAGGTGGTCGCAGATCTGTGCTTTTCGGACCTGCTGCTGATTCTCAGACGCGACGATGGCAAATTCATCGTGGCGGAACAATGCAGGCCTTCCACGATGATGACCCTCAGGTCGGAAGACGTGGTCGGTCAGGAAGTCCCCTTAGAAAAGGCTTCTGAGGTCGAACGCGCGTTCCGCGCCAACGGTGTGACGACTTCCCAGGTTCTGGAGAAGATGGGAAACAACACGGTCTGCAATGTTTTTGCACCGGTCCGCTGCGGATCCAAGACGTTGGGGCTCGTGGTGCGCGAGACGAATATGTCAACCAGGGAGTCGAATGGTCGATATGAGAACGAGAGCATCAACGCCGGTAAGAAACTGTACGATATGATTGCGCGCGGGCAATTCCCATATCACGACGCGCTGATGAGCCAGCGCCATAATGCAAGGGTTTCGGACGGGTTCGTCGTGCTTTCAACCGAAGGTGTTATCGACTATGCATCACCCAATGCAATCAGCTGCTTCCGTAGGCTTGGGGCTTTGACCGACATGGAGAGACATTTTCTGAGCGAGGTCGGGACCAAGCTGATTCATCGCGGCGATCCCGTTCCTGACGAGCTTCCCGATGTGCTGAGCGGGAAGATGGCCGCTGATTGCGAATTGGATGCCAACAATTCCATGGTGTCCATGCGATCGCTGCCTCTTTATGACGATGAGCAGCGAATCGGTGCCATCGTGCTTTGCCGGGATGTCACCGAGCTGAGACGCCGTGAACAGGAGCTCCAGACCAAGGATGCCACCATCTCGGAGATCCACCATCGGGTCAAGAACAATCTGCAGACCGTTTCGGCGCTGTTGCGCCTACAGGCACGAAAAACCAAACTTCCCGAAGTCAAGGTGGAGCTCAAGGAGGCCGAGCGGCGCGTACAGACCATCGCACGTGTCCACGAGGGACTAAGCAAGACCGTCGACGAGATAGTCGACTTTGACGATGTCATTTCAGGGTTGCTGAAGATGAGCGTCGATGTCGCGACGCTGAACGACCAGCACATCAACATCCATTACATCGGTAAATTCGGCATGATGCCCGCCCAGGATGCAACCCCGCTTTCACTGGTGCTCACGGAGCTGATCACCAATGCCGTCGAACATGGTTTCGAGTCCAGAAAGGATGGCAACATCACCATTTCCGTGGGTCGCAGCGGCAAGCATCTCAACGTGGTCGTCGAGGACGACGGCTCCGGCATTGACACGGAAGAGCAGGGAGGGCAGGCTCGTTCCTCGGGTTCGGGACTGGGAACGCAGATTATCAATACCTTCGTGACGAACGATTTCGGCGGAACAGTCCGTTGGGAGCCAAGCAGGGAAGGCGGCACACGCGTGATTCTCGATATGAAGCTGCGTGCCGCTCAGGATTGATCGTCATTCCAGAGCGTTCTTGGTATGGAGCGGTAATGTTCAGATAATGAAGCGATCTCGCGCATATCATGAAGAGGGGCGAACACCATGGGGACACGCCGGTGCTCGGTGTCCGATTCTCCTTACATGGACGAGATCGGGCGAACATCCTCATGTTTTGGTATGTCATTCTGGCATAATTGAACGGCTCGTATTCTCTGGAAACGGAGCCGTGGCGTTTGGAGGGAGAGGTAATGATCGATGAAGTCGTGCTGCTACGGCACGGAAGGACCAAATACAATCTGGTGCACAGAATCCAGGGGCAGGTTGATGTTCCGTTGGACATCGTCGGTCAGTGGCAGGCCGATCAAAGCGGTATGGAGCTAGCCAAGAAATACTATTGGGCCAAGACCTCCTATATCGCGCGTCATCCAGAGAGTCTGTTCCAACCAGGGCCGGATGCCGCCGAACAAAGCGACGCCGGCGAATATGTCAAGGCGCCGGCAAGTCGGCGTGCGTTGAAAGTGGTATCTAGCGATTTAAGCCGTGCTGTGCAGACGGCTCATGCGTTCGCTGATGTTTTGGGTTTGCCTGTGGAACTCGATTCGCACGTCAGGGAACGTGATTTCGGACGTTGGGAAGGCCTTACCGGTTCACAGATTCGGCAATTGGACCCGGAAGCATACGCTTCCTGGCGAGCATTCCAAGGCGGAGAACGCAAATATGGCGTTGAAAGCCGCACTGCTTTGGGGGAGCGCGGCGTGCAGGCGCTAGTCCGATTGGTCGAGCGCGATGAGGCCAATCCTGTTCTTTCCACATTGGTCGTGGTTACTCATGGATCGTTCATCGCGGCGACCATTGAAACACTCCTGGGGTTGGATCCGGAGCGCGATGTCCTCGGTGCGATCCAAAACGCGCATTGGTCGACGCTTAGCGTCAAGCCCATTGACGAAGGAAACCGGCAATGGAGTCTGGAGGCGTTCAATGAAGGTCCCGAGGTTGCGGAGTCGGTCGATTGGATGGATGGTCCGGATGAATTGCGCAATCCGGACATGCCGCTGATGAAGCCCTATGGCCAGATGTGAGAAGTCATACCCGTTGATGCCGTTCGCGAAACTCATGGCCGTATGTTGCAGTCGGGGTTTAAGGTGATTTGTTGGTTGGCGGATGGTCATTGGACTGAGTTCGAAAAGTGGGTGAAATAGGAATGCTGCGGATCTTCAACACCATAGACGGCAAGGTAGAGGAAAGAAGGAAGCCCGAGGACGGTTCCTGGCTTTGTCTGAGCGACCCAACCGACGTTGAACTGACCACTGTGAGTCAGGAGACGGGCGTTCTTCTTTCGGACCTGCGTGCCCCGCTTGATGATGAGGAACGTTCCCGAGTGGACATCGAGGACGATTACACGATGGTCATCGTTGACATTCCGACCGTTGAAGAACGCGAAGGACGCGACCATTACGAAACCATACCTCTGTCGATCATCGTCTGTGGCGGGCTCATCATCACGGTATGCATGCAGGACACGCCGGTTCTGCATCCATTCATGGAGGGGACGATACGGGGTTTCAACACGTATATGCGATATAGGTTCATTCTCCAAATCCTGTACCGCAACGCCACCATGTATCTGCGCTACCTGCGCATCATCGACAGGAAATCAGATAATCTAGAACTCAAGCTTCGCCATTCCATGCAAAACAGGGAGATTCTCCAGCTTCTCGAGCTGAGCAAAACCTTGTTGTATTTCACCACGAGTCTGAAATCGAACGAGATAGTGATGGAAAAGCTCAATACGTTGGGCAAAGGCAATGGTATACGTCATCTGAAGCGATATGAGGAGGACGACGACCTGCTACAGAACGTGATTATCGAGAACACACAGGCCATAGAGATGGCGAACATATACAGCGGGGTTTTGGCCAATATGACCGATGCTTCGGCATCCATCGTCTCAAACAACCTCAACAATGTGATGAGGATATTCACCATCGTGTCCATCATCCTTTCCGTGCCGACGCTCATTTTTTCGATGTACGGCATGAATTTCCAAAAGGGGATGATAGGCATGCCTTTTTCGAATTCCCCTTATGGCTTCATCATCGTGGTCGTCATCTCGGTAGTGTTGTGCGTTCTCGTCACATGGTGGCTGTTGCGTTCCAAACTTTTCAAGTGATCGTCGCTCGCTTCGGCATATCTCATGCACACATGGAGGAACATGCTTAGCCAATTGAAAAGAACCGCCGTGGTCGCTCTGACGGTGGTGATGTCGTTGTCAATGGGCGCGTGCGGGCCGAATGACAACCAGTCGCAGATATCCGGCGGCCCGACTATAGCTGTCGGACTCTCGCTGGACATCCCAGGCATCGGACTGGAACATGAAGGCAGGTATTCGGGGTTTGATGTGGAGATTGCCAAATACGTAGCCCATAAATTGGGGTATTCCGACAAGCAAATTGTTTTTAAGAACATCGAGCCCAGTGTCAGGGTCGATGCCCTCAACCATAACGTCGTCGACATTCTCGTTTCTCCCTTACAGCAAAACATCGCCAAGGTGCACGAAACGTCGGCCGCTGCAAGCAATGATTTCGAATTCGCCGGTCCGGCCCTGACAACCCGACAGGGTTTTCTCGCATTTGCCGATGCCATCGATTCGTTCAAAGACGGGTCGCTTTTGTCGGGGAAACGCGTATGCACGGTCTCGGGTTTGGGCGACGAGGCGGCAATCACGTCCATGTCACCAGGGGTCGGCATCATTGAATTCTCAAATTATGGGCAGTGTCTGACGGCTTTGATGTCGAGCGAAGTCGATGCCATGAGCGCGGACGTGGCGGCGCTCAAAGGGTTCTCTTCGCAGGTGCCTGACGAGCGGTTGTCCGTGTCGGAGCTCGATGGCTCGGGCATCGAGCATGGCATATGGACACGGGCCGGCACGACACGACTTAAGGAGAAGATCAGGGGCATCCTTTCCGACATGGTCAGTGAAGGTGCTTGGAACGACGCTGTTTCGCATATGGAGAAAAGCACGGGATTCCGTCCTGAGGGGAAGCCCAACCTCACAACCCGTCAATGATGCCGTTCGCCACGATGGAAGGCGCGTGTCCAGCTAAATAGCCATACTTTTCATATGACTGAAAATGTGACGAGCACAAACGAGACCAACGCCGCACCCCAAACACCGGCGTACCGTTACGATGCCCATATGGCCCAAGACATCGAACTCAAGTGGCAGACTTATTGGGATGACAACGGGACGTTCTGGGCAGCCAACGCGAAAGGCAACCTAACGGATGGTGAGGGGCGCAACGCCGAAGGACGCGCTCCGTACTTTGCGATAGGGATGTTCCCGTACCCCTCGGGCAAAGGTCTGCACGTAGGCCATCCCCTGGGCTACCTGGCCACGGACGTAGTGAGTCGATACCACCGGATGAAGGGCGAAAACGTACTCCACGCGATGGGCTACGATGCCTTCGGACTTCCGGCGGAGCAATACGCCGTGCAAACCGGTCAGCATCCGCGAATCACCACTGAGGCCAATATCGCCAACATGCGACGCCAGTTGCACCGCATGGGCTTGAGTTTCGATGACCGCCGGACGTTCGCGACCATCGATGCCGACTACATGCGCTGGACGCAGTGGATTTTTTCGCGAATCTACGACTCATGGTATGACGACGACTACGTTCGCAAGGATGGGGGTCAGGGGAGTGCCAGACCGATCGATACGTTGATCGAGCAGTTCAGGACTGGTAAAAGAGCCATACCGGGGTTTGAAGACAAGTCCTGGTCTGATCTGAGCAAGGTTGACCAGGCAAACGTCCTCAACGGATTCAGGTTGGCGTATATCTCGAATTCGCCGGTCAATTGGTGTCCCGGCTTGGGAACTGTGTTGGCGAACGAAGAGGTCACCGCGGAAGGCAAATCCGAACGCGGCAATTTCCCTGTGTTCCAGCGCGAGCTCCGTCAATGGTCCATGCGTATTACGGCCTATGGGCGTCGGCTTATGGATGACTTGGGCCTCATAGATTGGCCCGACAAGGTCAAGACCATGCAACGCAATTGGATAGGTGAGTCTCATGGCGCCACCGTTCACTTTAAGGTGGAGACGGACCAGGGCGAACGAGACATGGAGGTCTACACGACACGTCCGGATACGCTTTTCGGAGCCACGTTCACCGTCGTCTCTCCAGAACATGCGCTACTGGAGTCTGTTCCCTCCTCATGGCCTGAAGACACCCCGGAAAATTGGAAAGATGGTTACGAAACACCACGCGAAGGTGTGGAGCATTACCGTCGCTTGGCGCAGTCCAAGACCGCCCAGGACAGGGTGGACGAAGCCGGGGAGAAGACGGGTCTGTTCACCGGTCTGTATGCTCGCAACCCGATCACAGGGGATTCTTTGCCCATCTTCACCGCCGATTATGTGCTTATGGATTACGGAACCGGTGCCATAATGGCGGTTCCTGGTGGAGACCAACGCGATTATGACTTCGCGGTGAAGTACGGTCTCCCAGTCACATACACGGTTGAGCCTTTGCCAGATTCGGGTGATGATCTGGGTAATTACGAAGGGAAGGCGCCGTTCGTGTCCCACGAGGGAATTGTCATCAATTCCTCTACGGCGCGGACCGCCGCCCAAGGTGACGCTCTCTCGCTTGACGGCCTGCACGTCGACGAAGCCATTGCCAAAGTCACGAAGTGGCTCGAATCCGCTGGGGTCGGTCATGGCACCGTGAGCTACAGGCTGCGCGATTGGCTGTTTTCACGCCAGCGTTACTGGGGCGAACCATTCCCAATTGTCTACGATGAGGATGGTGTTCCATATCTGTTGCCTGATTCCATGCTTCCCATCAACTTGCCTGACGTGCCTGACTACAGTCCGAAGACCTTTGCGCCGGACGATTCTCAGTCCAGTCCCGAAGCGCCTCTCAGCCGAAACAAGGAATGGGTCAAGGTCACGCTTGACCTCGGGGACGGGCCCAAGACATATTACCGCGACACGAACACCATGCCGAACTGGGCGGGTTCCTGTTGGTATTACATGCGGTATCTCGACCCTTCGAATAGCGACCACATGGTGGATCCCGAGGAGTATGACTACTGGATGGGGCCTGAGCATAACGCCACGGCGGGAGTCGCAGGTGGTGTGGACCTCTATGTCGGTGGCGTCGAGCACGCGGTTCTTCATTTGCTATATTCCCGCTTCTGGCATAAGGTTCTTTTTGACCTAGGCTACGTCTCAAGTCCCGAACCGTTCCACAAGTTGTTCAATCAGGGCATGATCCAGGCTTACGCATATACGGATGACCGAGGCCAGTATGTTCCGGCATCAGAGGTTGAGGAAGGCCCTGCTGGCTCCGACGGCGAACCTACATTCACTTGGAAGGGTCAACACGCCAACAGGGAATTCGGGAAGATGGGCAAGAGCCTGAAGAACATCGTCACGCCCGATGACCTCTACGATAGTTACGGGGCCGATACGTTCCGTGTATATGAGATGAGCATGGGGCCGCTTGACGAGTCTCGTCCATGGAACGACCGCAACGTTGTAGGAGGTATGCGTTTTCTTCAGCGCCTTTGGCGAAACGTGCTCGACGAAAATACGGGAGAAGTCACGGTAACCGATGAACCGGCCGATATGAAGACGCTCAAGTTGCTGAACAACACCATCGCTGAAGTGACGGTGGAGATGGAGGAGATGAGGCCGAACACAGCTATCGCAAGGCTTATCGTGTTGAACAACCATCTTACCGGACTGAAGTCAGTTCCCAGAAGCGCGGTCGAGCCGTTGATTCTCATGCTTTCGCCGATAGCTCCTCATATATGTGAGGAGCTATGGAGCCGACTAGGTCACGACGAATCGCTTGCTCATGCATCGTGGCCGAAGGTTGACGCACGTTATGTAGGTCAGGACAGCGTCACCGCCGTCGTTCAGATCAAGGGAAAGGTTCGCGCAAAATTCGAGGTTGATTCTGACATAGATCCGGACGAATTGCGGCGAATGGCTCTCGACGCAGTGGCTTCGCGGCTTGGTGGCAGGGAACCGCGCAAGGTCATCGTCAAGGCGCCGCGAATCGTCTCCATCGTCCCCTCGGAGTAAGGGTGAGTAGTTACACTATGTGTGTTTGAAAGGCCTCCTTATGTCGTGCCTTCCCGGTCCGATCCGTGAAGGCACGATTCTTATTGTGGCACGTTGCAACACACGTCATGCGTCGGTGAGAATCGTTCGACCACATTGACGGACACGGAACGCTGAAAGCCACTTCGCGTCGGATGATGGTGTCATGCAAAGGCATCAATATAATGGCGTCGCCGCTCGACGGCTGAAACAATACCGGTACGATAGTGCCGCAACCGTCGAAGACGCACATGACGGCTCGTACACTTTCCCTCGAGTCCGGCTCGCTACACCTTGGCCTGATGTTGTACCAAACCGGCGAATCCGGCTTTCGAGAAGACTTCAGATAGATCCTCGAACCAACGTTGATAAATCGCCTATACACCGGCTTCCCAAAAGACGCTCGTCGTCTGGTCAAACCGAAGCTCAAGACCGACCAAAGGTTTTCGTCTCCAATGATGCTGTACCGAAGATCGCCACGCTCGATCTGCTCAGTGGGGTGCATGTAGGCGACGGCGGAGAGGCTCCTGGCCGCGGTGACGGCGATGGCGGGAGAAACGTCCCGCGACTGTCGCTCAGGCCGGTCCACTCGCTTTTGTTGATTTTTATCCTCATCGTGGCGTTGTGCGCCAGCCTAACCATGCTGATACAGCAAGGCGCTAATCTTTCCAGGGGCACAACGAATCATGGCTCAAAAGCCTCACGGAGCACATCCATTGACGCCCCTGTTCACTCCAGTCGCGGCGGCGACAAGCTTCGCGAGCAAAGCCGGGCTTCCGAAACGACCGTTGACGGTAAGGAATCAGTACAGTCACAAGGAAATTCTGGTGTGCAGGATGATGCACGGACTTCTGATCCGGCACAACGGAGCAATGTCTCGGGCACGCATGTCGTGGTCAATCTCAATACCGCGGACGTTAGGACCTTACAGACAATTAAGGGAATAGGTCCGGTCACGGCGCAGCGGATTATCGATTATCGCAGTTCGATCGGTCAATTCACCAGTATCGATCAGCTACTTGAAGTAGATGGCATAGGCCCTAAGAAAATGGAGAAGATACGGGGACTGGTGACGTTATGAACGACGCGCTGTCAGGGCATTGCAATCATCGTGCAGCTCATGAACAAGGAAGCAGGGACCTGCGGTTGTTCATTATGGCAACTGCGGTCTGGTGTTCGACGCTTGCTTCACAGTGGTTGTTTCGTCGGACATTTTCCGAAACCACGCGTCAGTCTGGATTCGGTACGCATGAGGGCTTGAGATACAGGTCCGTGCTTGCGATGATGACGTTCCCGGCAGCGATTGTGGTGGTGTCATCGACCGGTTTGTGTCTCATGGCTGCCATCATCTGCTTGGTGGTTGCATTTCGGCGTTTACGGAACAGAGACGATTCACGGTTCCCTAAGCGAGGTGGTCCGGTTTGTCGCAACCAAGTCGTCTTGTGGTTTTCGGTGCTCGTGTGCTGTTGTCTTACAGCATTCATAGTTTCGTTCGTTGCCGATTTGAGATCGTGGCATGATCCGGCAATACAGGCGGCCAATGACCAATCACATCGTTTGACCGAAGTCGAAGTCGAAGTGCTCTCTCCGGTCACAGCTTCGAAAACTTGGGATGGCGATTGTCAGGTTCGAGCCAGGATGCGGTCCATCGACCGTGATGACGTCGTGGAGAAAAGCGCGTCGACAACGAGGTTGATTCTCAGTGGAACGGCCTGTGGAAACGTGGAAAATGGCCAGACCTTGCAGGTCTCCGGACTCATCGAACCTGCGCGTTTCGGCCCGGAAGCGACATGGTTGACCGTTCCCACGACCGGTACGGTCAAGATTATGGACAAGGGGCCGTTTATCCAGCAAATCTCCACCCACATGCAACAGGCTTTTGTCGAAGTCTGTGACCGGCTTTCGGATCAGGGGAGAGTACTCGTGCCAGGCTTGACCATCGGCGTGCTTGGACAGGACATCGTGGCGAACCCGGAGGTCGCCCATGAACCAATCAATCCGACCTTCGCATCTCTGCTGGAACGAGATTTCAAACGGGCTGGAATCATGCACCTCATGGCGGTGTCAGGCGGGCATTTCGCCATCGTGACCGACTTGACGGTAACGATTTGCTCAAGCATGCTGATGCACCGCAGAGCGAAAGCCTGCATACAAGCCTTGGCATGCCTACTACTTGCAGCGCTCATGTATCCTTCAGACTCGGTCTTGCGGGCAGTCATTATGGGCGTTTTGACGGCTCTGTGCCGCTGGGTGGGGCGGCCCAGTCAGACGCTGAACATGCTGGGCCTTACGGTGGTAATCGTGCTGATATCCAATCCAAGCATGGCAAGAAGCTATGGTTTCGCCCTTTCCTGCTGTTCTGTAGCCGGCATCGAGCTATGCTCCGACAAGATATCCGCTGGTTTGGAATCGGTCATGCCGCATCCCTTGGCAGATTCGGTGGCGGCTACTTGTTCGGCCCAGTTATTCACACTTCCAATTCAGGTGATGATATCGCCGCAACTGCCTTTGCTATCCATACCGGCCAATCTCATCGTCAGCCCGTTCGTCGATTTTTCGACAATATGTGGATTGTGCGGACTGATGCTCGCATGGTGCTGCAGACCTCTTGCATTCATGTTCGTTTGGCTCGCTGCTTGCGGGACCTGGGTGATGCAACGTTGCGCCGTCCTTGCCGGCGGGTCAGGCAAGACGCAACTGCCATGGTCCGGCGGCTTCCGAGGCGCCATGCTGATTCTCTTCCTGGAGATCACGTTCATTGGACTTCTGCAGACTCTGCGTTTGCTCGTGAAGCGAGCCATGTGGCGAGCCGATGATGGCGAGCCTACGTTTTCGACACCTTCGGGTTCTCCACTGCGAACAAGCATCTGGCAAAGATCGAAGATCTGGGTTCTGGAGACGAAATCTTTGCTTTCATCTTTGGAATGGAGGGACCGGCAATGACATGGATCAATATGTCCAGCTGTACAACGAAATTGAATAGTATGAAACAGCATGATGTCAGCCGTTGCGTCATCGTCTCCGGCGGTGACGACTATCTGGCCGAGCAAGCCGTAAGAGATCTGCAGGACAAGGCTCTGCGAGTCGATCCACAAGCCGAGGTCATACATCTTGATGCGCTTACGGCGAGCGAATATGATTTCGATGAGGCTGTCAGTCCTTCGCTGCTGAGTTTACGAAACATCGTACAGGTCTGCAATCTTCAGGCTGCTGACGAAAAATTGATTGACGCGATGAGCGCCTTTTGCAGCGACAACCGTGATGGTGATGCATCGAGCTTCGTGATAGCGCGTCATGATGGTGGTCTTAAAGGTCGTAAATTCATTACGCGTCTTGTCGGGCAGGGCGCAAGTGAAGAGAAGATACCGGAGCTGAAGTATCCGAACGACAAACTGGGTTTTGTCATGGACCAGTTCGCCCGAAACCACAGGCGCGTCGATCCACAGGCAGCTCAGCAGCTGATATCGGTGTTGGGAGATCGTACCGCAGAATTGGCGGCTATGTGTTCCCAGCTATGCTTTGATTTTGAAGACGACCCCATCGGCATCAATCGCGTTGACCAATATTTGGATGCGGACCCGCAAGTCACCGGATTCGCCGTGGCCGATCAGGCCTTGGCTGGGCATGGGGCACAATCCATCGAATCCATGCGCGCTGCGGTCAAACAGCTGATATCACCGATAGCCATGATAGGTGCGCTTGAGATGAAACTGCGTTCATTGGCCAAAGCTTCGGCGGTTCAGTCGGGTGTTATTTCCACGGCCGAGGCGAAGATGTCCCCTTGGATGCTGAACAATGCGAAGCGCCAGCTTTCGGGCTGGACATCGCAAGGTTTGTCGAACTGCCTCCAGGCGCTTGCCGCGGCAGATGAGTCAAACAAATCGAACGCAGGTGATCCGGTCTACGCGTTGGAACGTTGCCTGATGCTCATCTCGCATAAGGGAAGGAACATATGATGACGCATAAGGACAATGACCTACGCTGCGTGGGCGGGCGCCGGATCGATGTGCCAACGGCTCACGGCATGAGGCGTCTTGGACAGGCGGTGGCGCAAATCGTCACAGGAGGCGACATACTGCTTCTTTCTGGCCCTTTAGGCGCGGGGAAGACCACCTTCGCTCAGGGTTTTGGTCTCGGTCTGCATGTGAACGGTGACGTTGTTTCCCCTACGTTCACCATTGCTCGGGAGATGGATGGAAGATTTTGCAATGGCGACAAGGCTCACATGGTGCATGTCGATGCCTATCGGCTGGGTGGTTCCTCATACGAACCCGGGCAGGATAGTGTCCTTCGTCTTCTTGATGAATTGGAATCGTTGGGGCTGGATGAAGAGCTGGAGGATCCCGATGAGCATACGGTCATACTGATGGAATGGGGCGAGCAGATGGCCCAGGCCTTGGCATCGGAACGCTTGGAAATACATATCGACCGGAATGCGCTGCCTTGCCCTGTGCAGACCGATGATGCACAATGCAAGAACGATGCGAGTTCCGTAGCTGATGAATTGAACGGTGATGGACTAAGGCAAGTGCTCTTCACCCCCGTGGGACAACGTTGGGCTGGTTTCGACATCGATTGGCTTGAAGCCTATCTGTAGCCCAATCGCAACGCAAGAGACCGCAACACCCCAGGCGTTTCATGGGGTCGGATTATCCTTGAGATGAATCAGGGAAGGAATCATGTCACATACGCTTATCATTGACACCTCGTTCGGTTCCACAGTAGGTGTCCTTGGACACGAACCGGTAGTAGAAAAGGACTCCAGGACGCATGTGGAACGTCTCCAGGCGAACATCGGCCAATCCGTAGCTCAGGCGGGCTTGGACACGAAAGACATCGACCGGATCGTCGTGGGCATAGGTCCGGCTCCCTTTACTGGTCTCAGAGTAGGGGTGGTGACGGCCAAGGCATTGGCGTACGCAACCGGCGCACGCTTGCTTGGTCAAGATATTCTTCAGCCTCAGATGTTGATGGCGTATCGGCTCCGTCGAGGACATGTCGGCGGGCGATTCGATCGCTTACCGGAGGTTTCGCAAGAAACTCACGGAAAACCATATTCCACGACGTTGTCCGAGCATAACGACGATAGTGTCCCTTCGGTCTTCACGCTGTGCGTCAACGATGCGCGTCGTAGGCAACTGTACTTTTCGCTATATGACGGCAACGGAAAGCTGATAATACCGATGGATATTGATTACCCGGCACATATAGCACAGCGTGTCAATGAACAGGTCGGCCGTCTTACGGACGGCCATGAAGGCCATGTACTGATCGACGTGATCGGACATGGTGCCGGGAAATATGAAGCTGATTGGCGAATTCTACAACGACCGGGTCAGGTGATTGACGCTTCGGTGTTGGACCTAGGAGCCCGGGGTTTGCGTATCTTTGCAGATTGCGCATTCGCTTCGGTCGGAGATGCCAATCGGGGTCTTGCCGTTGACGGCATCATGCCCCCGACTTGGCTCGGATCGGTGCGCAGGAACGGTGAAGCGCAAGTGGAGCCGTTGTATTTGCGACGTCCTGATGTTAGCGTCCCCAACCCACTTAAGCATGTGCTCAACTCAAACGCGCTTCAAAGGAATGCCGCATGATAGTGGATGCCTTTACATGCGAACGGATATGGGTTGTATCGCAGATTTCACGGCTGGAGCAGGAGCTGTTCGGCCAAGGCGCTTGGAGCCGTAAGACCGTTGAGCAGGAGCTGCAGGCACCGGCGCGAACCTATTTCCTTGATGTCGCACCCGGTTGCGCAAGTTCGACGCAACCTTATCTCGACAGTGAAGAATTGCGCGGTTACGCCGGTTTCTGGTTTGATGGTGACGACTGTGAAATCATGACTATAGGGGTGGCGCGCAATCATCAACATCTGGGAATCGGCTCAGGCCTGTTGCGACGCATGATCGAATCCTCGTGTGCGCAAGGGGCGCGCAGGGTGCTCTTGGAAGTCCAGGTCGATAATACTTCCGCGCTGGGTTTATACGAGCATTTCGGCTTTCGGAAACTGGGGCTGCGCAGACGTTACTATCAGCCGCAAGGTGCTGACGCCTTTACCATGGCCCTGGATCTCAAGCCGATTCGCGTAGGTTTCATACCGCACGATATGTCAGTAAGCCGTCGCGAGCAACAGAACGATAATGCAGAATCACAAGCAACGGAGGAAGATAAATGAGTGAACCGGTTGTCTTGGGAATCGAGTCGACATGTGATGAAACAGCCGCCGCCGTCGTGAGAGGAAAGACGCTGCTCTCCAATGTCGTGGCATCTTCAATGGAAGAGCACGCAAGGTACGGCGGTGTCATACCGGAAATTGCTTCCCGGGCCCATGCCGAGGCATTCGTGCCTGTGGTGTCAAAGGCTATGAAGGATTCCGGTCTGCGGCTCGATGACTTGGACGCAATCGCCGTCAGCGCCGGCCCGGGTCTCGCCGGGTGCCTCGCCGTAGGGGTTTCGGGCGCAAAGGCATTGGCTTGGACGGCTAAAAAACCGTTGTATGGTATCAATCACGTGATTGGACATATCGCAGTAACGCAATTGCAATTCGGAGCGTTCCCCAATGATACCTTGGCATTGATAGTGTCAGGTGGTCATACGTCGTTGCTTCATGTTCGCGATATTGCCCGTCATGTGGATGTTGTGGGAACGACTCTTGATGACGCCGCAGGCGAGTGTTTCGATAAGGTAGCCCGCCTATTAGGATTCCCATATCCTGGTGGTCCTCACATCGACAGGCACGCCAAACTCGGAAACGCCGGTGCGCTGAAGGTTCCGATGGGACTGACTCAGGGCAGGTCAGGACAAGAACATCCTTACGATTTCAGTTTTTCCGGAGTAAAGACCGCCGTTGCGCGTTGGGTGGAAAACCGGCAGGCTTGCGGAGCGGACGTTCCCGTAGATGATGTCTGTGCTTCGCTTGCTGACTCAGTCGCCACGGTTCTGGCTGGGAAGGCAATGAAGGCCTGCAAGCGCTTCGATTCCGGCACTCTAATCGTCGGCGGGGGTTTCTCCGCGAATTCACAGCTGAGAGCCAAGCTGTCGAATGAGGGTGAGAAACATGGCATTCAGGTCAGGATTCCCGAACTGAAACTATGCACCGATAATGGTGCCATGGTAGCGGTTTTGGGAGCGAACCTCGT
Organism: Bifidobacterium bombi DSM 19703; assembly: GCF_000737845.1. Lineage (GTDB taxonomy): Bacteria > Actinomycetota > Actinomycetes > Actinomycetales > Bifidobacteriaceae > Bifidobacterium > Bifidobacterium bombi. Next base: position 524,957 of record NZ_ATLK01000001.1, read on the forward strand.
TGAGGCTGGTGTGGATCCATCTCCGGAAGATTTCCCTATTAACTCATCCATGCCCATGGATGTAATAAGCTTGTGAGAATCGAGGCGACACGCCAGACTTGCGATATCGCCAAATCCTAATAGACTTTATTTCTTGTGCGGTGCATTAAGCACTTCACCGGAAGAGACATTCCCGCATAGCTCAGTTGGCAGAGCGTCTGACTGTTAATCAGAATGTCGCTGGTTCAAGCCCAGCTGCGGGAGCCACCAAACGGGGTCGAGGCAACATTGCCTTGGCTCCGTTTTTCGTTACTGTACAGAATCTTTCGAACATGCCAACTGCGTTTCTTTCCCAGCATGTTGTTATCCTTTTCATAGGCTCCGTATGGAACCGTCTTCGAAAATGTTATGGGTAGGGTCGAATTGTCGCTGTTTCGTAAGGTTTTACACGATTTTCGTGCGCATTCAACCCGGGGAAGCCGACCGGACGGCAACCGGATAAAAGCGTTGGATGGATTGAGGGCGCTGGCGATCATCGGTGTCGTCGCATATCATACCAGGCCTGCGCTGATGCGAGGTGGTTTTCTCGGGGTTACGGTGTTTTTCGTGGTTTCAGGTTTTCTCATCACCCGCAGCGTCGAAACTCTCCACACAACCAAGGAAGGGTTCCACTATTGGCGCTATTTATGGAAGAAAATCAAGCGCTTGGCTTTCCCTGTATTCTCACTGATTGCCGTTCTTCCTCCTGTGCTGTATTGCTTCGCGCCATCGCTTGCTCGTAAATTCGTGGCCGATGCGCTACCCAGCATCACGTTCGTAAGCAACGTCACTTATATTGTCCGTCATGTGTCATATTTCGATGCCACGGGGTTGCCTTCTGTGCTTACGCATCTTTGGTTTGCTTCCCTGCTGATGCAGTTCTACCTGCTTTGGCCTTTGATACTCATGCTCATGCACCGATTCGGCATGTCAAAAAAAGCCAAGACTGGTTTGACGGCGATTCTTTTCCTCATTTCCTCGCTCCTCATGGTGGGATTCTCGTTTTCGCCGGGAGGCCTGAGCCGCGCCTACTATGGTTTGGACACGCGTCTTTCCGAGTTGCTTGTGGGTGCTTTCGTGGCATTGGTCCAAAGTGAAGGACGAATGTCTTCGCTACGTACCGTTGAACAGGATGGTACCTTGCGATCGCAAGTATCAGGTCTCCTGTGGGGCTTGGCGGGCTTCAGTCTCATTGCAGCGCTCGTTTTGCTGTTTCTTTCCGCCGACGGCAACAGCAGGTTCCTGTATCGTGGCGGATTTCAATGTGTCGCCATTACCGGTGGACTGTTGCTGGTGATACTTGAAGATGAGGAAAATTTCTGTTCCAGGCTTCTTGGTTCAAGGATATTCGTTCATTTCGGATCGATATCCTTCTCGCTGTATCTTCTGCATTATCCCTTGCTGGCAATCATGAATCCGGCAACACGCACCTCACCGCTGAAATGGTGGGGTTGGTTGGTGCAATTCGTTATCATCTGGCTTGTTGCAGAGCTATGGCACACGTTCGTCGAGAGGCCTAGGTTCAGTGGTGACAATACCGTACCCGTCAAGCTCTCAATAAGGAGCGTCACGAAGGTGCTCACTGTGCTGGGCGTGGTCGTGGCCTTGACATGTACCGTGGCGCCCAAGCAGGTAGCACGACCGTATGAGGAGCGAAACGCCCGCTTCAGGCACGAACATCATTATGCGGTGGAATTGATGCTCGGTAACACATCAGACGTAAGAAGACGGCATGCTTCATATCTCGAACGCCACACCGTTCCTCAGCCATCGGTGAATCTTCCGCAACGCCTGGTTCCCCACGCTCTGAAGGTTCCCAAAAACCTTTCCACACATGGTTGGACGTACACCGAGGCCTCAGGAGTGTGCACGGCGGATCCCTTGATCATCAGCGATTCAGTCGAGATGGGGGCGCAGGATTTTGTTCAGAGCCACATCCCGGGTGCCATTCAGGATGGCCAAGTAGGGCGGCCCATGAGCGCCGGTCCTGGTGTCTTTGCGCAACACGCCGCGTCGGGACAGCCTAGTTCGGTCGTCATTTTCGCCTTGGGAACGAACGGACCAATCAATGATACAAGCCAGCTGGAGCAGCTGGTACAGTCGACCCACGGGTCGCCGATATACCTCACCACGATAAGGGTCCCTCGTGAGTGGCAGGACCAGAACAACTCCATGATCAGGCAGGTGGCCTCGAGGCACCGCAATGTCGGCATACTTGATTGGTATGATGCCAGTGAAGGCCACCCTGAGTACTTTTATGATGACGGAACGCACCTGACCCCTGGCGAAGGCGGGGGACGAGAGGCTTATGGCTTGCTGATCCGTCAAGGCCTTTGCGGCAGCTGAGCGGAACGATTGCGCATTCCGACAGTTGCTGTTCTGCCATCGATGTTCACGGGTACAGATACTTCATGTGACATGCTGACACGCTTGAAGGCCAATCTGCATTGGTTTGTCCACAACCCTTTGGTTTCGACACCGGCCGCATTGCTTATGTTCCATACTGGCCTGATGAGGCTTCCCTTACGGGAATGTTCGCAGCCGTACGGTGTTCGGATTGTTCGGCGGGTAATACAAAGTAAAGAGGAGTGGTCAACTATGGTACGAGGTCAAGACTTACGAAAACGGCATCGTCGAGTGCGCAAACGGCTGCATCTTAGGATTGCTTGGCGTTCGGTTTCTCCTGCACTGGTCATGTCAATTGTGATTGGGCTTGCACTGACGTCGATTTGCTGTACCGTAAAGGAACTGAAAAATCCGGCAACCGAGGTTAGCAGAACAATGGCGTCAATCATCTATTCCGATCGCTCCGCGAACGCAGGTGCCTGTCATCGATGGGGCCATGTGCGTATTGTCGATGCAGTGTCGTCTGATGACACCGACCTCAGTAAGCAGACATCGCTCTTTTTCGCACCCTCGGAGAAGGGCTGCAATGCGCCACTGCGTTGGCCTGTACTTACTCATGTAGTTACAAAGAAATTCAAGGCACCAACAGGTCGCTTCGGATCCGGACACCGAGGTGTCGACGTAGCGGCGGTGCCAGGTACGCTGTTGGTGGCGCCAGATAACGGAATAATCAGTTTTGCGGGTTTGGTCGCAGGCAAGAGCGTGGTCAGCATCCGCACCCGATCCTTCACATTGACGTTTGAGCCCGCGATAAGCGATCTGCCCATCGGTACGCCGGTGATCCAGGGTGCACCTTTCGCCACTGTCTCGGGACTTTCGGACCATTGCCTGACTTCCTGCCTCCATTGGGGCGTAAGACGAGGTGCATGGGACTACACGAATCCAGAACTGCTGGCGGACAGAAAGAAAATCGTGCTCAAAGCCGTGTAATGTTTCATGAACACTGGTACGATGTTTGTGATTCATCGAAAAGCCCATCCTGTTTCGATGAATCACAAACCTGCGTCGGCCATGCTCACATAACCCGGATCAATCATCTCTTTTTTGAGGTTCCCAGCACTTACGGCTATCAACTTTGCAGTAATAACCGGTGTTTTCACCCCATTGACTTCCTTATTACTGACTTCGGGCATTGTGGACACATTAGTGCCAGTAACGAGTGAGACGTTCGCGTTGGCGATTGTGTCGGCGACTCCATGCAAATCCTCCATGCCAGTCATCCATTGCTTGCCATCCACGATTCGTGGAATCATGTCGGTGTAGACACCGAATCCGGTGACGATAGGCCATGACATATCTGGCTGGACCGATTGGCTTGGATCATGTGTGGCCAATCCACCTGTTTTCTGATTGTCATCGAGTTCGGGTGATGTGGGGTTCGTGGTTGAATCATTTGGATTCTGAGGAGTCTGTGTTTTGGAAGTCAATCCCATGTTTGGTTTGGGCACGGTCTGTCTGTAGAGGTTATGCTGACCCGTAATCGTGCCTAGGATGCCTGAAATCGAAATGTCAGGGTTTATATCTGCGCTGGAACCTTGGTACTTGAGGTCTGTAAGCTTATCTATCACGGCATCACTGACAAAATCGTTCATCGCCACGATGCCGTCGATATGCGCCGGTTGTGACGTTTTGTCGTCTTTGTCCGACACGGACAGCCGTTTTTCAAGTTCATCAGAGACCTGTGACGACTTCTGCGCCGGGAACGCGACGTTTCGCCAATCATCCTGCGTGCTTTGAGCATCCAGTCGACTGGAAGGACTGAACACCCTTCCATCTTTGAAATACTGACCCAAAACCGACCACACGCCCGCAAACGCCTCTTGTGCGAAATCATCGGAAACTGTCACCGAAGCCTCTTCTTTGTTGTCCTGCCTTTCCTTCTGTTGTGCGCTGTCCGTTTTGCCCGCTATAGATCCGAGCAACGAATCCGAAGTCTCCTTGCTCGGAAGCATGACTTCAATCGCCTTCGGGTGGTTGGCCGTCGCCTTATCAATCGCTAGTTTTTCGACCAACTGCCGGGCCTGCAGTTCTCCTATGGCTCTTGGAGTCGACATCTGAACATATAAATCCGGAACGAATCCAGAAATCGACTGCGATATCAGGACCACATGGGCGCCGGCTTTCCTCGCTGATTTCAATGCCGAGACAAAGCGCTGGTGTGCCTCGCTGTCCTCGCTCGTCGGACCAGTGCCGACGTTGTGATCAACCCCGTCTTCGATGTGCTGCGGTCTGGTCACATAATCACCGTACTGGTTGTCATCGGAAGAAACAGCTGGTGCCAGAATGATTGTGGTGTGCCGACCATGCTCCTTGTTCCCGTTCGAAAGGTGGCTGTCTACGAAGTCCTGCACGTCTCTGCTTTGCTGGGCAAAATCTCCGGAAGTCTTGGTGGTTATCGATTTTGCCGGTATTCCGGTTTTACGTAACCCATCACTGAGAATAGGAGTGAATTCGGCCCACTTGTTCAGTGGGGTATGCTGTGAGATGGTGATGCCGTCTGCCGGAACAAAAAAAAACGACCTGCGATCGGCTTAGTTCAGCTTTTCTTGAAGAGACGTTTGTCGAAACGTCGGATCGTCCCTGGCCGTCATCTCCCTGCGAAGACGGACCGCAAGCACTCAAGCCAAGAAGAACAGCGAAAGTAGCCAGACATGAAACAACCCGATTCATAGTTTTTTTCGTACCAATCACAATCGCAGACCCAATTTCCTAGATTTCATTTTCCAACTACATAGAGTCTAGTCCAAGATTGGCCGCAAAGCCAAAGTCATTCCTCAAACGGATCTCACCACCTAGCTAAGGGCTGCATCGACGCCTGTGAATGCATCTGTATCTGGTTAAGGCTTATCCTGAGTCGTTAGTTTGTCCTTATACGGGGCCTTGCGCCTGATTCGATGCGTTCCTTATCCCAACCTTTAGCATCCGCATACGGCCTGCAACTGAAGGAGTCCCTTCCGATCAGGTTCGTTGCCTGAGCGCACTAGTCAAGGAATATCGAAGACAAGGCATTGGTTGAGCCTTTCGTCAGGATGCCATTTTCTGAAGTATATCGTCACGTTAGAGAGATCCGACTGTCGGGTAGCTTCGTCATAGGTTTGGTTCGAAGCGGAGGCATGGGACTAATCCATGCCTAGAAGCGCTTCGGCTTCAAGACGGTCCCTACACCGTTAATATGGAGCATATGGTACGAGGCTGAAGCCCACCGTCTGGAAGAGAATCGATAGCCAACAACCATGCTGGTCGGGGACGATCCGACGTAAAACCCGTCTTCCTGTGTATTGTCCAATTTGCTGTGCGGTTTCCGCTTGTAAGTGTCGCATTGCCCTGCGCCATGGTGTCATATAGTCACACCTGAGCGCTAATTTTGTGAGTATGACTCAGGAAATCGAAATCGGCTTGGGTAAAAAGGGCCGTCAATCATACTCTCTCGATGACATCGCGATTGTCCCTTCGCGTCGAACCCGTGATCCGCAGGATGTTTCGACAACATGGCAAATCGATGCCTATGAATTTGACGTACCTGTGGTCGCCGCACCCATGGATTCCGTCACCAGTCCGGACACCGCCATAGCGATGGGGAAGCTTGGCGCTCTGGGAGTCCTCGATCTGGAGGGCTTGTGGACACGCTATCGGAACCCGGAGGGACTTCTTGAAGAGATCGCGCAACTTGCCGAGACCAGTGCGACCCGCAGAATGCAGGAGATTTACGCCACACCCATACAGCCCGAGCTCATCGATCTGCGGCTCAGGCAGATACGCCAGGCCGGTGTGCCAGTTGCGGCCTCGCTTTCGCCGCAACATACACAAGAGTTCTGCGAGACGGTGATCAACGCCGGTGTGGATCTGTTCGTCATCAGAGGCACCGCGGTTTCCGCCGAGCACGTCTCCCGTGACCACGAACCGTTGAATCTGGAGAAATTCATCTATGATTTGGATGTTCCAGTAATCGTGGGAGGGGCTGCCAGCTACGCAGCGGCCCTGCATCTCATGCGCACCGGTGCGGCGGGAGTGCTGGTCGGTTTCGGTGGAGGCGCCGTCTCTGCAACGCAGTCGACCTTGGGTGTTCAGGCACCCCTGGCCACCGCAATCGCTGATATTGCGGAAGCCCGCAGAGACTATATGGATGAGTCCGGAGGGAGGTATGTGCAACTCATAGCCGATGGAGGCATGGGGGATTCGGGGAGCTTCGTCAAAGCCTTGGCACTTGGTGCGGACGCGGTTATGCTCGGAGCGCCGCTGGCCCGAGCAGCCGAGGCTCCCGGCAAAGGTGAGCATTGGGGTGCCGAAGCTTATCACCCTTCATTGCCACGCGGCAATAGGACGCACGTCGGTACGGTAGCGACCTTGAAGGAGATTCTTTATGGTCCAAGTCACAGTACTCCGGGCATGGTCAATTTCGTAGGAGCACTGAAACGTACGATGGCATCGGCTGGATATGTCGACTTGAAGAGTTTCCAACGCTGTGACGTGGCTGTCGTAGGCAACGGCGGTATGTAAGGCTCTGATTCTCGTCATGTTGTGCAGGCCCCGTGCATCGATTCCGGGACCTGTACTGATTCGGCTTTGGCGATGGAGCTAAGCATCTTGCGCCGTGTGTCGTCGGACTGTGCCGATTCGATCTTGAGGAAACTTATCCACTTATCCCCAAAATCAAACATCGAATTTGCGCGTTTCATTCTTTTCTGCTGTTCTTGAAGATGATTGACCTCGGCATCAATGAATGATGTCGACCATATCGATAACTTGACAATGAATGGAACAACGAGAATGACTAACATAGATGGCATGCGTTCGACCAGTGGAGACGGTCAGGAACGCGACGAAGGGAACGGATTCAACGAAGAAGCAAACCGACACCGATGGGATGGCACAGTGAAGGTGGAACTCTCATATGCGCCCGTGCGATATCATTGCGTCAGCTGCTTCCCATGCAAGATGAGCCAAGGCCGTTGCGAGCAAATCGCCTTGCATTCGTGCCGCCTAGCATGTATGAGTCTCGATGTCGTGCGTGGAAGAATGCCACTGAAAAATCTAGAACGCAGGATGACGTGGCCGTGCATCAACAAGCTCGATACCATGTCCAAGTTGCTTGAAATTCAAATGACAATGGATTCCGAGCTCAGAAACAGACTCGATCGTTACCCGACGGTGCCCAAATTGATCGACATGGTGTTTAAAAGCGGCACCACTCTTGAAGCTGCTGTATGCGTGCAGCTAGGCTGGTCCACGTACTGGGTCAATCTGGTGCTGCGTTATCAGGGCAGCCGCTGGATCTGTGATTTTGCTGACTTGGGATAAGCCTGAAAAGTTACCGTGACAAAGCTGGTTACGGTACCGAAAGTTACGGAACGGTTTTGGCCTTACCGGCCGCTATAGTGGGTGGCATGTTAAGAGAATTCAAATTAGATCCGGTCACGTTCACGACCGATGAGGATACCATATTCTCACTGCTCAAACATCGCCAGGAGCGGGAGCCTGATGGTGTGGTCGCGCAGTGGAAGGATGAGCGGACCCATCAATGGCATGACGTCACCGCCTCGCAAATGCTTTCGCAGGTGCGTTCCGTGGCCAAAGGGCTTATGGGTCTCGGAGTCAGGAGCGGCGGCATGGTCCTCATCTACGCTTCTACGTCGTATGAATGGGGGGTCACGGATTTCGCATGCGCGGCTATAGGCGCGGTGAGCGTTCCTGTATATGAAACGGATTCGATGGATCAGGCGCGCGAAATCGTCAATGCCGTCAATCCGCGTGTGGCTTTCGCAGGAGATTCGGCTCATTCGCAGATCCTTGAGCAGTTGCGCAATGAGAACGACGATTTGAATTACGTCTTCAATTTCCAAGACGGTGGGTTGGAAGCCATCTGCCAGTTCGGTGCGGCAATCGAGGACTCCGAGCTTGAACGGGCGATTGCCAAGGTCAAGGCCGATGATGTGGCGACAATCGTATACACCTCCGGTTCGACCGGAACGCCGAAGGGTGCGATGCTTTCGCACAGGAATTTCGTCTCCACGGTGTTCATCGGTTGGGATGTGCTCAAAGGCATGCTGGGTGACCCGAGCCGACTTCTGCTTTTCCTCCCCTTGGCGCATTGTTTTGCCCGCTACATCCAATATGCAGCCATCGGAGCGCAGGGTGTGGTCGGATATGTGTCTGACACCAAGAAACTGCTCTCGGATCTACGTAGCTTCAAACCGACATACCTCCTTGGAGTCCCACGTGTCTTCGAAAAGGTATACAACGCCGCTTCACAAAAGGCCGGTTCAGGATTGAAAGGTTATGTGTTTTCAAAGGCATTCAACCACTTCGATCAATGGTCACGCAAGGAGCAGGAAGGCAGGGGGCATACCCTGCATGAGAGACTCATGCACCAGTTCTTTATGAAGACGGTCGGTTCTTCGGTTCGTTCAGCCATGGGACCGAACCTGCGTTATCTCGCTTGCGGGGGCGCCCCACTGAACGTCGATCTGGCTCATTTCTTCAACGGCATAGACGGCATAACGCTCATCCAGGGTTATGGACTGACGGAAACCGCGGCGCCGTGCGTCGTGAACTTCCTCAACTTCAACAGGGTAGGCGCCGTTGGGCGGCCCGGACCTGGGATCGGCGTCAAGCTCGCTGATGACGACGAGCTGCTGATCAACGGTGAGGACGTATTCCTTGGTTACTACAAGCAACCGGAACTTACGGCCGAAGTCCTGGATTCCGATGGCTGGCTGAAGACTGGTGATATAGCGAAAATCGACGATGATGGCTTCGTCTACATCACCGGCAGAAAAAAGGACATCATCATCACAGCAGGTGGCAAGAACATCAGCCCCGCGCCCATGGAGGACACCATAGAGACATGCCCCATCGTTTCCCATGCGGTCGTTCTGGGTGATGGGAAGCCCTTTGTTTCGGCCCTGATAGAGCTGGACGAGTCCATGACGCGCACATGGCTTTCCGATCATGGAATGCAGGAGCAGATGCCTATGGACGAGATCATCACAAACGAGGCGGTCCGTTCATATATCCAACAATTCATCGACAAGGCGAACGGCAAAGTGTCGCGGGCGGAGTCCGTCCGAAAGTTCGTCATTGTTCGGGACGAATTCACTCAGGATGCCGGAACCCTAACCCCGAGTATGAAGGTGATTCGTCCGGGGGTGTTGAAGAAGTACGACGACATCATCGAGAAGCAGATCTACACCCCACGCTTCCAAGGCAAGACCTCTCCCTCGGCCGCCGTGGAATTCATAGACAAAACGGCGGAAGGTGTGCGACAGGCGGGTAATTCGGTTTCGCCGATAATGCGCAAGGCCATGGGACAGGCTAAGCAGAGCATCGGTGAACATCGCAAACAGGATGACGAAGAAAACACGGGAGCCGATGAACCGCAAGAATGAGGTCGATAGGCTGGCGGTATCTGAAGTGTTTTCGTAGCGCCACGCGGTCCTCTTTGCGCCTTTATCGACGGAGGTGAGAGAGGACCGTTTTTGCGTCAGATTAGGCAGCAGCCTTGCGCGCTGCTGCGGCAAGATTATGAAGAGAGGAAGAATTAATTGGCATTGCGTGAAATCCGAGTCATACCAGATCCTGTGCTGCGCCACCCCCTGCGAACCGATAACGACGATCACGCCGGCGGTTCGGCGTTTGATAGCCGATTTGATGGACACCGTGGATGACCCGGGCAGGGCTGGACTTTCCGCCAACCAAATCGGCGTCGGCCTACGTGCGTTCTCCTACAACATCGAAGGGAAACTTGGATATGTCATCAACCCGGTGCTCGTAGAGAAGAGGGGGGAACAATACGGTGATGAAGGATGCCTTTCAGTACCGGACCTCTGGTACAAGACACGGAGGGCGGATTATGCTAAGGTGCGTGGCATCGATCTGGATGGAAACACCATTGTGGTGGAAGGCAAAGGCCTCATGGGCAGAATGCTCCAGCATGAAACCGACCACTTGGATGGGCATATCTACCTTGATCGACTGGAAAAGGATGTTCGTCGCGAAGCTATGAGGCGGCTGCGTTCCGATCATTGACGCACCACGATAACGAACACCACGAGGTACCTGAGTCGTGGTATAGTCAGAGATGTATGTGCCAACAGACTGGGATGGATTTCACGAGTCCAGACCTGTCAACCAATTCAACCTATCGGCGCATAACATCGCGTCATGCTCGTGAAGGACTGTGTCGGTCGGCGTCTCAGGACGTTGCACTCAGAACCGCATGACCAGGCAAGAACCGACAGAAAGGTTATACTATGGCTCAAATCACCATGAGCGAAATGCTCAAAGCGGGTCTTCATTTCGGACATCAGACACGTCGCTGGAATCCGAAAATGAAGCAGTACATTCTCACCGAACGTAACGGCATTCATATCATCAATCTGTTCAAGACGCTCGATCTGATTGATAAGGCTTATGATTTCGTCAAGACCACGGTGGCTCATAACGGCACCGTTCTTTTCGTAGGCACCAAGAAGCAGGCCCAGGAAGCGATTGCGACTCAGGCCACCCGTGTCAGCATGCCTTATGTCTCTGAACGTTGGTTGGGTGGCATGCTTACCAACTTCCAGACAGTTTCCAAGAGGGTCTCACGTCTCAAGGAACTCGAGGAGATGGATTTCACCGATGTGCGTGGATCGGGACTGACCAAGAAGGAACTGCTTCTGCTTGAGCGGGAAAAGGATAAGCTTGAAAAGCAGCTCGGTGGCATCCGTAACATGAACCGCACCCCTTCGGCGCTGTTCGTTGTGGATATCAGCAAGGAAACCTTGGCCGTAGATGAGGCCCATAAGTTGGGCATCCCGGTCGTGGCCATTGTTGATACCAACACCGATCCCGATCTCGTCGATTATCCCATTCCGGCGAACGACGATGCGATTCGTGGCATCGAGCTTTTGGTCGGGCTGATGGCTGATGCCGTCGCTGAAGGTCTGGTGGAGCGCAGCGGTAAGGCGGAGAAGACCGAGGACAAGAGCGAGCAGCCGATGGCCGCGTGGGAGAAGGATCTTCTCACCGATTCGTCCGCAGCTGCTTCCGTCGAAGAGGCCGCCAAGCAGCAGGAGGACGCTCCCGCTCAGCCTGCCGAGGCAGAGGGTGCGAAGGCACAAGCCTGACATCCGATACCATCACTTCGTGCCTTGCCCTTTTTTGAGAGCCCGAGGCACGAAGTCTTATACGTAATTATGTATGTAATGACAAGTTCGAGGAGTCGATATGGCAGCAGTTACTGCAGCATTGATCAAGCAGGTGCGCGACGACACCGGCGCAGGCATGATGGACGTCAAGAAGGCGCTCACCGAAGCCGATGGCGACGTGGCTCGCGCCAAGGAAATCATCAGAGCCAAGGGCATTCAGGCAGCCGGCAAGCGTGAGGGACGAAGCGCACAAGAGGGCACTATTGCGTCACGTGTGGTTGACACGGTCAACGGTCAGGTGGGTTACGCCGTCGAGCTTAATTCCGAGACCGACTTCGTTGCGAAGACACCCAAGTTCGTAGCATTCGCGGATCAGGTCCTTGACGAAGCCATAGCCGCGGAAGCATCCACTGCCGATGAGGTGCTTGCGGCGAAGTCCGGCGACAGCACCGTCAAGGAAAGCGTCGAAGAAGCGGCGGCGTTGTTCGGTGAACATGTCAAGGTCGGCCAGGTAGCGAAGATTCAGGGTGATAAGGTCGAGATCTACGCACATAAGAAGTCCGCAGAGATGCCGCCGAGCATTGTGGCGATCATCGCCACGGACGAGGCCGGGGCAAAAGTGGCTCATGAGGCAGCCCTTCAGGTTTCCGCAATGGGAGCCAAATGGCTTTCCCGCGAAGACGTTCCGGCGGATGTGGTCGAGTCCGAGCGTCGTGTGGCCACGGAGAAGTCGCAGGCCGAAGGCAAGCCGGAAACAATCATTCCGAAAATTGTGGAAGGGCGCATGAACTCGTTCTATAAGGAAAACGTCCTTCTTGAGCAGTCCTATGTGAAGGATGAATCGAAGTCGATCGCCGATCTGTTCGATGAGGTCGGCGGAAAACTCACGGCGTTCGCGCGTCTGGAAGTAGGCAAGGGGTCGGAAGACTGATCCAAGATTTGGATATTCTCATCGAAGTCAGGAAACCGCGGTTTCACCACAAGGTGTTCCGCGGTTTCCTGTTTTCGAAGCGGAAAACCTTATCAACGTATGTTGTGTCGCTGAGAAACGGTATCCTTGATACGCAGTATGCCGGAATTTGACGAAAGGCGCCTGATGGTTGAAGATGGTTCGGAGAACAGACACAGAAGAGTATTGCTCAAGCTTTCAGGGGAGGCCTTCGGCGGCGGTGAGGTTGGCATCGACACCTCGGTTGTGCGTCGGGTCGCCAAAGAGATACATGAGGCCGTGCAACAGGGGGTTCAGGTGGCCATAGTCGTTGGAGGCGGCAACTTCTTCCGAGGTGCCGAACTCCAACAGGCGGGAATCGAGCGTTCCAGAGGCGATTACATGGGAATGCTCGGCACGGTGATGAACTGCCTGGCCCTGCAGGACTTTTTGGAACAGGAAGGTCAGGCAACGCGTGTGCAAACCGCCATAACCATGGGTCAGGTCGCCGAACCCTATATCCCGCTGAAGGCCATACGACACTTGGAAAAGGGTCGAGTGGTCATATTTGGTGCCGGAGCAGGAATGCCTTATTTCTCGACCGATACCGTTTCCATTCAACGCGCTCTTGAAATACATTGCGACGCCGTGCTCATGGGCAAGAACGGCGTGGACGGGGTATATACGGCGGATCCGCGCAGGGATGCCGATGCAAAACTCTTCACCACACTCAGCTACAAGCGTGCCCTGGTCGATAATCTGGCAGTGATGGATGCCGCCGCATTGTCAATGGCACGCGACAACGATGCGCTCATACGGGTCTTCGGGCTGGAAGGAGAAGGCAACGTCACACGGGCGCTTGTTGGCGAGGAAATCGGAACTTTGGTCTTCAATGGAGAGACCGAGCTTTCGAGCGATTGATCGATCTGAGGCACATTCGTGTGACCTTCGTCGCACTAATGAATATAAGACATATACGAAACAAAATATTTGCGCACGAACGCAAAGGAACAAGGAGTACTCATGGCGGATGTCATCAGTCAAGCAAAAGCACAAATGGAAAAATCGGTGGAGTCGACCAAGGAGAACTTTTCAGGCATCCGGACCGGTCGAGCAAACCCTGCACTTTTGAATGGATTGACGGTGGATTACTACGGAGTTCCCACACCGATAAAGTCGATGGCTTCCATAGGTGTGCCTGAGCCGCGTACGTTGTCTATCACGCCGTTCGACGCCTCTCAGGCTGGCGCTGTGGAAAAGGCGGTCCGTGATTCCGACCTCGGCGTCAGTCCACGCCGAGACGGCAATGTCATCCATGTCACCATGCCTGAACTCACCGAGGATCGTCGCAAAGAATATGTCAAACTTGCCAAGACCAAGGCGGAGGACGGGAAAGTGGCCGTACGCAACATCCGTCGCAAGGCCAAGGAGTCCATCGACAAGTCTGTCAAGGATGGTGAGTTCGGTGAAGACGAAGGTGACCGTCTACTGAAAGAACTCGATACGGTGACCAAGCAGGTGAGCGAGAACATCGACACCTTGCTTGAATCCAAGCAGAAAGAGATCATGGAAGTCTGAGCCTTGTGCTGATATTCACGCAGAGGCAGGAGTGATTTTATGCAGACAAACGATTCCGGCACTTCCCAGAGGAAAAGCGGTTCGACAATTAGCGACATCAACCGCAAAACGGGCCGTAATATGCCGCAGGCCATTGCCACAGCGGTGGTGCTGATAGCTTTGCTTGTGGCCGTAATGCTCATTCGCATAGATTTGTTGATGTGGGTCATCGTGGTGTTCATGCTATTGGCCCTGTGGGAGCTAAGAGTCGATTTCGCAGTGATCGACCTGCATATACCCGTGGTTGCGCTATGGTTGTGTTGCGCAGCAACTCTCATCGCGACCTTCTACGCCCCAATGCATGTTACCACCTCGTCACTGTGCATTGCCGTCTCGGTGGTCATCGTTGCTATCGCAGCAACCCATCGACATGGCATGAACGTGTTCCTATCCAGACAAGTGGCAGGGAAGGACAAGCAGGAACGGACGAAGAACGGTCAAGAATCAAGCCCGGGAGGCAACACCTGCGCACCTTGCGAATCCGACGGCAAAGGCACTGCGTCGTCATTAGTTCGCGACTCCTCGGTCATGCGCAACGTCGCTGTATCGGTTTTTGTGGTGCTGTACATAGCGGCTTTCGCTTCATGCATCATCCTTCCATTAACGTTCGGTCGACACCCTGTCGCTCACGCAATCATGGTGATCTTCCTTCCCGCTCTCAGTGATACGGGCGGCTTGCTCGTCGGTGCGTGGCTTGGAAAGCACAAACTGTCCCCACGGATCTCGCCAAAAAAATCATACGAAGGTCTTGCCGGATCGATGGTGTTCGCAGCTGTTGGTGCTCTCGTCGTATTTCTGGTGACGTACCGCCAATACTGGTCTGATCTGTGGTGGGTGCCAATCGTGATTGGCATGGTCGTTGGCTTCGTCGGCACTTTCGGTGATTTGTGCGCTTCCATGATCAAGCGTGACATCGGAATCAAAGACATGGGCCACCTGCTCAAAGGCCATGGCGGGGTCATGGACCGTGTGGATTCGATATTACTGTGCGCACCGTTCTTCACGCTGATTCTTTGGCTCTTGGGATTGTAAAAACACTGACGGTACGTCGAGCCCGTCTTGAACGATTAATGATTGGATTTTGATGTCTTCTTCTGATGCTTATGCCCATTCGCAGAATCTGGGATCTGTAGGAAAAGGACGAGATGGGGGCCTGACGAAACGACGAACCACCCAGGACCACGAACCCGAAAGCGGAATCACCCCCGGCGGTTCCGACGGTGCTTTCAGAGATGTCTTATCGAAGGATCATGCCAGAAGAGGCAAGCCACCGCTTCATTTCGCGGATATGGATTCGCAGGAGCGTCTCGACAAGACTGAAGAAATCGGCCTGCCTAAGTACCGAGTAAGACAGTTGGCAAATCACTATTTCCAGCACCACGATGCCGATGTCTCCGGCTTTTCGGATTTTCCCGTCTCTGCGCGGGAACAAGCCCAGGAGATCTTTTTCCCGCAGCTCATCCACGAAGTAACCAGGCAGGTGGCCGACGGTGGTGCCACGGTTAAGACGCTCTGGCAGTTGTTCGACGGCGCACGGATCGAATCCGTGCTCATGCGCTATCCCAACCGAGCTACGTTATGCATTTCCAGCCAAGTAGGTTGCGGCATGGGCTGCCCCTTTTGCGCCACTGGAAAACTGGGACTCACAAGGAACATGTCAGCAGGTGAAATCGTGGAACAGGTAAGGGTGGCGGCCGATGCTCTGGAACGCGGCGAAATCGCTGGAGGTCCCGGCAGGCTCAGCAATGTGGTGTTCATGGGAATGGGGGAGCCCATGGGCAACTATAAGGCGGTCATGAAGGCAGTACGTGAGATTTCTTCGATGCCGCCTGAAGGCTTTGGCATTTCCGCGCGTAACATAACGGTCTCCACAGTAGGTGTGGTCCCTGGAATCAAAAAACTGACGAACGAGGGCATTCCGGTTCGTTTGGCGGTTTCCCTGCATGCGCCAAGTGACAAACTTCGAGACGAACTCGTTCCGATGAATCGTAGGTTCAATACAACGCAGGTGCTTGATGCCGCGCACGATTATTATGTTGCCAGCAAGCGTCGCGTTAGCATCGAATACGCGTTGATGCGAGGAATCAACGACCAGGCCGAACATGCGACGCTTTTGGCAAAGCGCCTGAACCATTACGGCGATGACTGGGCGCACGTCAATCCCATTCCA
This sequence comes from Bifidobacterium bombi DSM 19703, assembly GCF_000737845.1. Lineage (GTDB taxonomy): Bacteria > Actinomycetota > Actinomycetes > Actinomycetales > Bifidobacteriaceae > Bifidobacterium > Bifidobacterium bombi. Next base: position 541,224 of record NZ_ATLK01000001.1, read on the forward strand.
CTTAACCCGATTGAGGGATCTCGCTGGACAGCTTCCAAGCCTGAGGACGAGCGACGTTTTCTCGATATCCTCCACAGCCACGGCATCACCGCCACCTTGCGGGACACGCGTGGTTCGGACATCGATGGGGCCTGCGGACAGCTTGCCGCCAAGAACGTCCTTCCTTCCTAAGCTTTCCAAGCGATATAGGACTGCTGGCGTCATTGCTTCCTCTTCATTGCACAATCGGTGGACGGTAGTCACGGCTGACTTTACACGGATGCTACGTGCGTGAAATGGGGAGGACGGAGAACCGCATCGTCATTTGCGGGCTATTGACCGGCTCCGGCTCCCGATGAAGTCCTTGTATGGCGCGGCGGAAATCGTACGCATCGTGGGACGAGGATACAACGAAAAGCGACGTGCCTGTATCGTTGATGTCAATGTTGTCATAGTATTTCGCAACGATACGGAGGGGTGGATGGATAGCTGCAGCGTCAAACATTTACAATGGGGCGGAACATGGCCTTCGTACGCACAATTCCATGACCTCGCGATGCAGGGGTACCGGTTCATACCCGTCGTCAGGCGTCTGCTGGCGGATTCGCTGACACCGGTTGGGCTGTATGCCCGTCTGTCCAAAGAACGAACAGGCACGTTCCTTTTGGAATCCGCAGAATACGGAGAAAGCTGGAGTCGGTATAGTTTTATCGGGGTCAATTCGATTGCGCAGCTCCGCTCGCGAGACGGTCAAGCTTGTTGGATGGGCAAAGTGCCGGTAGGTATACCTTTGACCGGCGATGTCATCAGCGTGACGGACCGAACACTGCATGTATTGAAATCGCCTCGCGTTCACGGGCTGCCGAACCTGACAGGCGGGTTGGTGGGAACCATCGGTTGGGACGCTCTGAGGCACTGGGAACCTGCGGTTTCATCAGCGTCCCGGATCGAAACCGACCAGCCTGAACTGGCTCTGGCGCTTTCCACCGATCTTGCGGTCATGGACCATGTGAACGGATCCGTTTGGCTTATTGCCAACGCTGTTAATTTTGATGACCGACCTTCCAGGGAGCGGACTGCGTACGAGGATGCCTTGACCAGATTGGATGACATGCAACTCAAGGCGTCCCGTCCAGTGCAGGGGGAATCGAAGGTAAACGTGCTTGACCCTGATGCCAGGCTACCTGACGTTCGTTTCCGCACGGATAGGGACGACTACCTTGCGGCAGTGGAGCAGGCAAAACGTCACATTGTTGATGGCGATGTGTTTCAGGTTGTGCTTTCACAGCGAATCGAAGCGGATTGCCGATGTGACCCGTTCGACGTATACCGGGTTCTCAGAACGCTGAATCCAAGTCCTTATATGTATTTCATAACGTTGACGGATCAGGAGGAACGGCCTTTCAATATCGTGGGTTCCAGCCCGGAGACGCTGATCGAGGTGAACGACGGGAAAGCCTTGACTTACCCGATTGCTGGTTCTCGGCCACGTGGTAGGAGCGAAGAAGAAGATGAACGACTGGCGAAGGAACTTCTTGCGGACCCGAAGGAACTCAGCGAACATACCATGCTGGTCGATCTCTCGCGCAACGATCTGAGCCGCGTCTGCAAACCAGACAGCGTAGGCGTGCTCTCTCTTATGGAGATTCGTAGGTTCAGTCATATCATGCACTTATGCTCGACGGTCACAGGAACCGTAAGAGCGGATATGACCGCCCTCGATGTGTTCAAGGCAGCCTTTCCCGCTGGGACGCTTTCCGGTGCCCCTAAAACCAGAGCCGTTCAGATTATCAATGCCTTGGAGCCGATTGACCGGGGCATCTATGGGGGAACGGTGGGGTATTTCGATTTTGCCGGGAATATGGACATGGCCATCGCCATCCGAACTGCTTTCATTCAAGATCACGTCGCATATGTTCAGTCCGGAGCCGGTATTGTGCTCGATTCGATTCCTGAATCCGAATGGGAGGAAACCCGCAACAAGGCTGCCGCAAGCATCGAGGCGGTGCGCATCGCCTCACAATTGAGGACAATGTGACCTCGGAGCCACCCTGCCTTCCAAAAGGCCGACGGCTTCATCTTATGGCATACACCGAGCGTGAACTCAGCGATTGCGTGATCAGGTCCGGTACCATTCATGAGAGCGATCCTCGAAATGTAATCTCAATATATGGCTAGCTATCCATATTATAAGATATCCTAGAGGCTTGGGGATGCCGCCACATTATGCTTTCTGCTATGAAGGAGGCAAAGATGTCAGTACTCGACGAATTGGTCGCCGGCGCATCCGAGGATGCACGACGGCGTGAGCAAAGCGTGCCATTGCATACCCTGCAGCGCATGGCAGATACAGCAGCTGCCGCGATCGACTGTTCCGGATGGCTTCGCCAGGACGACGGCATTCCGGTCATCGCAGAAATCAAACGAGCATCACCATCGAAAGGGATGCTAGGAGACATACCCGATCCCGCGAAGTTGGCCATGGAATATGAATCCGGCGGAGCACGAGTAATTTCGGTTTTGACCGAGGAGCGTAGATTCAAGGGATCGCTTGAGGATTTCGATCGAGTACGTTCGGCTGTACATATCCCCTTGCTGCGCAAGGATTTCATTACGACCGACTACCAGGTATGGGAGTCGCGAGCGCATGGCGCTGACATGGTGCTGCTGATCGTCGCCGCCTTGGATGACAACAGCCTTCATCATCTTCTTGAGTTGACGCAGCGGCTGGGCATGACGGCCTTGGTTGAAACCCATACACGTGAGGAAATTGACCGGGCCTTGGAAGCAGGCGCCATGGTTATCGGCATTAATGCCAGGAATCTCAAGGATTTGAAAGTGGATGTCGGGGTCTACCGCGACCTTGCGGACCATCTACCCAACGGCATTGTGAAAGTGGCCGAGTCTGGTGTATTCGGAAATGTGGAACTCGAGCGTTATGCACGTGCGGGAGCCGATGCCGTGCTGGTGGGCGAAGGCGTGGCAACGGCTGAAGATCATTCATTGGCAGTGAACAATCTCGTCGCTGCCGGAGCAAGAGTCAAGGCATCACAAAGCAAGCCGCTAAGTGAACATCAGGGCCCTTATTTCGGAAGATTCGGAGGCCGTTATGTTCCTGAGGCACTTATCGGCGCATTGGATGAGTTGACGGACGTATATGGTGAAGCCAAAAACGACTCCGCTTTCCAAAACGAATTGACGACATTGGGTCGTCAGTACGTGGGACGTCCCTCACCTTTGACGGAAGCACCACGTTTTGCGGAACGCCTGAACACACAGACGGGCCTCAATTCCCGGGTGTTCTTGAAACGTGAGGATCTGAACCATACGGGAGCTCACAAAATCAACAACGCACTTGGACAGGCGCTCCTCGTCAAACGTATGGGCAAGCACCGCGTCATTGCGGAGACCGGAGCTGGGCAACACGGCGTGGCCACCGCGACGGTGTGCGCTAAGTTCGGTTTTCAGTGCCGTATCTACATGGGGCAAATCGATGCACGAAGGCAGGCGCTGAACGTCGCTCGTATGCGCATGCTCGGAGCTGAGGTCGTAGAGGTAACGGAAGGCACTAGAATACTCAAGGACGCCATCAACGAAGCGCTCCGTGACTGGGTGACCAATGTGGAGGACACCCATTATATGCTGGGTACGGCAGCTGGTCCACATCCATTCCCTACGATGGTGAGGGACTTCCAGAAGGTCATCGGTGAAGAGACCCGCCGCCAACTCAGTGAAGAGTTCTCCATCGATCACCCTGATGCCATATGCGCTTGCGTAGGAGGGGGATCAAACGCCATAGGAATCATGAACACGTTCCTTGATGACGAACGGGTCAATCTCTATGGATTCGAAGCTGGTGGTCACGGACCAGTTTCCGGTGAGCATGCCATACGGCTCACTCCGGGAACAGGAGAAATAGGTCTTTTCCAAGGTACAAAATCCTATTTGCTGCAAAACGAAGAAGGACAGACCCTGGACACCTATTCAGTGTCCGCCGGGCTCGACTACGCCTCAGTCGGACCTGAACACGCTTGGCTCAAGGAAATAGGGCGTGTGCATTACGGATATGCGACCGACGACGAAGCGATGGAAGCGTTCAGAGATCTGTGCGAAACGGAGGGAATCATTCCGGCTCTCGAATCCGCACACGCCGTTGCAGGGGCGTACAAGGCGGCAGCCGATTTGAAATCACGAGGATACGTCTCACCTAATATCATCATCAACATCTCCGGACGCGGGGACAAGGACGTGGTGACGGCCGGTAAATGGTTCGGTTACCTGACACCTGAACAAATAGGTGCTTTGGATGCCGGTGCAACGGACCATGCGACGATGCCCGAAGGCACGAATCATTCATGAAGGAAGAACGAGGAACAATGAAGAATCCACAAGATACGGCACATATCGCCTTCGTGCATGAACAGGACGCTGACGCTTCCGTTGGCCCGAACAACAATGGCGGTGACACCTATGGAATTCAAAACCCTTCGATACCGGAACAGCCGCTGGGCTTTTCCAAACGCCCCAGCATCAGTGCTGGAAGAATCGACCGGTGTCTGTCCTCAGGGAGGCCGGCCTTCATAGGATATTTGCCTTTCGGTTTTCCCACCTGCGCCGACTCCGTAAAAGCATGCGAGACCCTGGTAAGGCATGGAGCCGATTTCGTCGAGATAGGCCTGCCTTATACGGACCCCGTCATGGACGGGCCGGTGATTCAGACGGCGTGTCGCATAGCCTTACAAAAGGGAGAGCATATAGCCGATGTGTTCAGAGCAGTGCAGGCAGTGGCTGACGCTGGTGGAGTCCCTCTTATTATGGGCTATTGGAATCTTGTGTTCCACTATGGTGTCGATCGATTCGCATCCGATTTGGCGAACGCCGGCGGTGCGGGCATGGTGACCCCCGACCTCGTACCGGATGAGGCGGGAGACTGGTATGAAGCTTCGCAACGTTACGGTCTTGATCGTATCTTCCTGGTCTCACCGGATTCAAGCGAGCAACGGCTGAAATGCGTCGCACGAAACCACCGTGGCTTTGTATATGCGACCTCGCGCATGGGTGTTACGGGGGAAAGGGATACGCTCGATTCCGCTCCAGAACATCTTGTCAAACGTATGCATGCCGCCGGAGCCAAGCGTGTATGTGTGGGGATCGGAGTCTCCAATGCCGCTCAAGCCCAACAGGTCGGATCCTTTGCCGATGGCGTCATCGTCGGTTCGGCACTGGTGCACACCTTACTGGATGATTCAGGCTCCAACGCCTTGCCTACGGGCGAAGGCCTCGACGCATTGGCTGGCAAGACGGAGGAACTGGCAGATGCGGTGGCGCATTCGCGCATATGACCCAGCGCCGTCCTTTGCGGTCATATGTTCGCAAGACACCAAAACCATGTGAATGCTGAAACGGCTCGATTCGTTGACTGGGTTCATTCCACGCTCCAGCTGTAGGACTATCATATCCAATATGATTTTGGCTTATATTCCGTCACCGCCGATATCGAAGTTCAACATCGGGCCTGTCACGATTCGTTTCTACGCCATCTGCATCCTTATGGGCATCGTCGTCGCGATGTGGCTTACCAACGTACGTTGGAGGCGTTACGGCGGCAATTTCGACCAGATACTTGATATCGCGCTATGCGCCGTGCCCGCTGGCATCGTGGGTGCGAGGTTGTACCACGTCGTCACTACGCCCGAACGCTACTTCGGGTCACATGGCGATTGGGTGGATATTTTCAAAATATGGAACGGTGGTTTGGGAATCTGGGGTGCCGTGTTCTTCGGCGGTCTTTGCGCTTGGGCTTGGTGCAGACATAAACACTATCCCACAGCATTGCTCGCCGATGCCTTGGCACCGGCTCTGCTGGTCGCCCAAGCCATAGGCCGTCTGGGTAATTGGTTCAATCAGGAGCTATATGGAGCTCCGACGACCCTGCCCTGGGGGCTGAGATTGAATTCTCAGGGCGATGCCATAGGCGACGCCGAACGCTGCTACGACGGTCTGACATGCCCCACGGGTACGCTGTTTCATCCGACGTTCCTATATGAACTGATTTGGAATGCAATCGGGGCCCTGATCATCGTCTGGATCGGACACAAGGCGATGAAAATACTGAAAGCCGGATCGCTGTTCACCATATACATCATGTGGTATACGGCAGGCCGTACGTGGATAGAGATGCTGCGCATCGATTTCGCACACGAGTTCCTCGGCGTACGAATCAACGTCTGGGTCTCCATGTGCGTATTCGTCGCCGGTGTGATGGTCTTCATCGCCGTTCAACACTGGGGGAGCCCTACAAGCGTCCTTGCTGAACGACTTCGCACCCTCACTGAAGCCGAAGAAATGAGACAAAAGGATCAAAACAGACAGGTTTGATCGAGACCGCCCCCCGCCGTCACCGTGAAGTACTGACGACGGTCCTCGTTCACCACTTGTTCATAGGCCGGCGGACCGTCTATCCCACATTGACCATGCTCGTCACTCAAGGCCATACGACTCGTCTGTGTTATTGAATATGATGAGTCATATGAAGATTGAAATAGCACCAAGCATCCTTTCCGCCGATTTCTGCAACCTGGAACGCGACCTCAAAGCCATCGACCATGCCGACTTGGTTCACGTCGATGTCATGGACCATCATTTCGTTCCTAATCTGACGATCGGTGAGCCCGTGGTACAACGCATCTGCGAGGTGACCGACCTGCCGGTGGACGTTCATCTCATGATTGAAGATCCCGACCGGTGGGCACCTGAATATGCAAAGCTGGGAGCGGCATCGGTAAGCTTCCACATGGGCGCGACACATGCTCCGGTGCGACTCGCCCGTCAACTTCACGCGATGGGTTGTAAGGCATGCTTCGCAGTTCGTCCGGCTGAAGCAGTCGAGCCGATTTTCGACATCCTTTCCGAGTTCGACATGATCCTCGTCATGACGGTCGAGCCGGGATTTGGAGGGCAAAAGTTCCTTGACAACCAGATGGCCAAAGTTCGTCGGCTTCGTGATGAGATAACGAAGCAAGGACTTGATACCAAGATTCAGGTCGATGGTGGGGTCAGTCCCGCCACCGCTCACATCGTCGCTGAGGCGGGTGCCGATGTGTTAGTTGCCGGTTCAGCCGTCTACGGTGCCAAAGACCGCGCCAAGGCGATCGACGACATACGCGCCAAGGCTGAGGATGCCTACCGCGATTGATGTCACCAATGTCGATCGACGTTGGTGATTACAGGACCATGCACATAGGTTATGGACGGAATCGCATAGATGACATCGCGACACCCAGGACCACAAAATACTAGCAGAGATATAGCGGACAATGAAATTACCTACGAAAGCCAACCAGTACAGCCCGGAACCTAGGGACATCTATCTGACGGTACCAAATCTGATTAGTCTACTTCGCATCATTTCAATACCGTTCATCGCATATCTCACTTCTCAACACAAGATGTTGCAGGCGCTGCTCGTACTCGCCGTTTCATCCGCATCAGACAGTCTTGATGGCATGATCGCAAGGAAATTCAATCAGGTCAGCAAAATCGGGCAGATTCTTGACCCCATAGCGGACAGACTTCTTATTCTATGTAGCATTCTCGCGCTTGGGTTGGCGGACATCATTCCCTGGTGGATGCTCATCATCGTAGGATTACGCGATCTTGTTCTTCTGATTCTCGTTCTCATCTTGGCGCAGCATGATTACGGGCCATTGCCAGTCAATTTCGTCGGTAAGGCAGGTACGGCGTTGCTGATGATCGCCATTGCGGCACTCATATTCGCGGACCTTTGGCACAACTGCTTCACCGGCCTTATTCATCTGCTGGGATTGTCCGCTGGAATTTGGGGGGTGGCACTCTACTGGGTCGCTGGCTATATCTACATCCGGCAAGGCTATGAACTCATTCACAAGGATGGCAGGCCGTGAGCGCGTCGCGCGTCCGTCCGCCGTCATTTGCACCATCGAATGACGACAAGCCAATCCAACACCGGGCCGTGTTCTCGACCTCGGCAAAGAACCTGACCTCCTATTACGCGGGATCACTCGATGACGGACCGGCTCCTATGTTGAGCCAACGGAGAAGAAACATCGATGAAGGACTGCATCTCATTGATGACCTGACAAATCGCTCGTTAGATCCGATGTTTTCCGATTCCCAACTTGTCTCCCATCAACGTTCCGCTGCCGTGGTTTGGTTCAATAGAATCGTTGTCTTCATCATATGTTTGGCAGTGGGGTTTTGCGGAACACTCATGGTCAAGCAACTCAACACCGATCCGCGTAAGGCCGTCCGCAGCAGTCTGATCAATGAGTTGCAGCAGCAGAATTCTGTTCTGTCCAAGAACACCGCTGAGGTCGGTGACCTCCATGCGAAGATCTCAAAACAATCCGAAAATGTCTCGCATGACGAAACCAACCCGGTCTTTACTCAGGATGAGATGAGCAACAGCACAATCGCCGTCTCGGGGCCCGGCATCACCCTGACGATCGCTGACCCACTCTCAACGGGATCCCAGAATTCCCTCGCGATCCCATCCGAACCTACAACGACGAGGGTACGAGTGGTAACGGACGCTGACCTGCAGGCATTCGTTTGCCTGCTGTGGCACTCCGGTGCGGAGGCTATAGCCATCAATGATCATCGCGTCGGCGTCAGTACCTCCGTACGCACAGCCGGTTCCGTCATTCTTGTCGGTGTCGACCAGGTCTCGAGCCCCTATGTCATCAAGGCAATTGGAGATTCCAAAACCTTGGCGAACAGTGTGAATGGCAAAGCGCAACCGAAACTGTATGCATCGCTAGAGAACGCAGGAATCCATCCGCAAATCAAAAGGGAAAGATCGCTTGGTCTCGCCGCGGCGACAACAAACGAATTGACCTACGCACGAAGGAGGAAGTGATGGCGGCAGTATTAGGACTACTTATAGGTCTCATTCTTGGGGCCTTCGTCAAACCCGATATCCCCATTGTCTTGCAGCCGTATCTGCCGATTATGGTCGTTGCCGCATTGGACGCGCTCCTTGGTGCGGCACGGGCTTATTTCGAGCGTTCGTTCTCCGACAAGGTATTCGTCATTTCATTCGTCTCGAACGTGCTCACCGCAACGCTTTTGGTACTGCTTGGCAACCAACTCGGCGTTGGATCTCAGCTACAGACGGCCGTCATCGTCGTTCTTGGCATCAGGATATTTTCCAACGTGTCCGCCATACGTCGTTTCCTCTTCAGAGGCTGAGCCATGGGTAACAAGGAAACAAACGAAAAGACGCCGATCGATAGGAACATCCACACCCAATATGACGAAGAAAACGACAATATCGAGACCGGTGCCTTCCCTGTGATCCGAAGGCGGGTACATAAGCTGGGTGTGTCTAAATCAGGCCGGCCGCTGACCCATGCACTGATTGTGCTATTGTGCGCATTACTCAGTTTCGGTTATGTGATTCAGCTTAATAACAAAACGTCAACCTACGAGACGATGAGCGAGGAGGAACTCACCAGGCTGATCGGCGAAACTAGCACTCAGGTGCAGAATCTGGAACGAAGGAAGAGTGAATTGACCAGCCAACTCAATTCGCTGCAGCTTTCCGCCGATAAACAGAAGGAAGCGGAAAGGATCGCCTCACAAAACGCCCAAACCAGTGGCCTGCTTTCCGGAAGACTACCTGCTGAAGGCAAAGGAGTCGTCATCACCGTAGACAGAGGCTCGAAAGCTCCTGTCGATGCCGCAACTATGTTCCAGTTACTTGAAGAGCTGCGCAACGCCGGAGTGGAGGTTATGTCGCTCAACGGTGTGCGTGTGGTCACTTCCACGTACCTAGCTGATGCCAAGGGCGGCCTTGAGTGTGATGGCAAGATCTTGAAGCCTCCTTATACGGTCAAGGCCATAGGCGACCAGCAGAACCTCCAAAACGCAGTGAACATCGCCGGGGGAGTAGGTTCAAGGCTCAAAGTGAAATTCGGTTCGAGCGTTACGGTCGACGCCTCTGACAACGTCGAAATAAACGAGACAAGCAGCCCTCGGCAATTTAGGTACGCCCAGACAGTAGAATGAGGATATGACTATTCCTATACCGAGTGCAGGTGAGACGACGATCATCGGCATGCCTGCCGTAAACATTCAGATAACGAATACCGGAGAGCGGCCGTTGACCCAGGATGACTTGGACACCATAACCCAACTCAATCCAGGTTCCGCGTTGCTTATAGCGACCAGGGGAGAGGTGTCGGGCTCCCGTTTTCTGCTGGATGAGGACGAGGTGAGCGTCGGAAGGGACAATTCCGCCGACATACTTCTCGATGATGCCACCGTTTCACGTCATCACGCCACTTTCAAGCGTACTGGCGGAACATATGAAGTCATCGATGCCGGCAGCCTTAACGGAACGTATGTCAACAGGCAGAGGGTCGACAGCGCGATATTGAACAGCGGGGATGAGCTTATGATAGGCAAGTTCCGTCTGGTGTTCTTCTCGAGCGCATCACTCGCACGCTGACACATCTGCAGGAAATCGGAGTTCTTATGATGATTCCCAGCGTTTCTGACGGCACACAAGCCATACAGGGTGAACTGTTTGCGAACGATGGCGATGATGTGTCCACCGTAGGGTATCGAGGAACGGTGGCTTCCAAGGTGGCGGGAATCACATATCGTCAGCTTGACTATTGGGCGAGGAAACAGATATTGGCACCATCTGTTAAGCCTTCACACGGATCGGGTTCCCGACGCCTGTATTCGTTCAAGGACATTGTCATTCTAGCCGTTTCAAAACGATTGCTCGACATGGGAGTGAACCTGCAAAACGTGACCGGTGCAATGGACTACCTGTTGCACAAACCGGTTACGAACCTTGAGCATATGACTATCATCTGCGATGGCGTCAACGTCAGAGAGTGTGCAGACGGTGCGGAGTTATTGGATATCATACAAGATGGAACGCCTGTTTTCGGCATTTCCGTCGCTGCGCAATGGCATCGCGTCGAACAGGAACTGACACAGGAAAAAGCGGAGGATGTCGCTCTTGACAACGAGAACAACATAGGTGGCCCCTTGGAGGATCTGGCTGCGAACAGGCTTCGACAAAAACTTCAGATGCAACATGACCAAAGACGAGAAAAGGACGAGTGAACTTCGAAGATGATAGGTGTGATGATGGCTGTTTTTTGGATTATGGCGGTGGTATTAGGTCTGGTCGTTTGCGCTCGTTGCCTGAAGGACGGAGAATTCATCGAAGCCCAGCGGTCGAGGAAGCATGACGTGAAGCCGTTGCGTTGGTCGCTTATGGTGCTTCAGCCCATTTCTCTAGTGATTGGCATGATTCCCTACGCCATGTATAAGTTTGCACGATCTGGCCTTTCGGCCGCAGCTGCTCGTTTTTTCGTGAAAACGGCGATTCCGTCTGCCGTGATTCTCCTGCTTGTCATCATAGCGGAACTAGTGCTGATGTACCTTCAGGCCAATAGATCATACACTGACATGGCAAGGAAAAGCTCCGACATGCATGATGTGTGAACCAATAGGACGCTCAGCTGCCGAGTAGCAAGTGAAGAAACCGGACTATGCGAATGTCAGTTGGATAACATCGGTATAGCTTGCGATCATCATGACAACCATGATTCGATTGGAGGAGTACTTGAATTATGAGAAGATGCAATCCAACAGCATAATCTGACATAACGTACATTATCGGCTTTTTGCCCGTTATGTAACACACCCAATAAGATGACTCGCGATTCTTCCACAATCAAATGGAGTCGAAAACTTCGACGCCATACAACATCAGCACTCTAATAAAAAACACAGAGCTGCTTAACGCTGTAAAACAGCTATATCATTTTTCAAATCCGCAACGCACGATGGCACGGAACCTTTTCAAATAACGGATGCTGCGCCTCACTCGTAGTCCGGGAACCAACCTTCACGGTGCATCTTCAGTCTCTTCTCCAGCAACTCCTTGAGTTCGGACTCGCTACGACGTTCCATGACCATATCCCAATGCGTTCTAACCGGCTTATGAATCTCGTCGTCCTCTTGGGATACATCTTCACGCTTGGCCACCTCACCGCAACGGCATTCCCATTCCTCAGGAGCTTCAGCACCCTCCGCGAAAGGAAGAATCGTTCGATGCCCCTTGGGACAGATATACGTCACATCGCTTCGATCCGCGAAATCCACATTCTCATCGGATTCCAAGGACTTGGCTCCAATACTCATACCGCGAAGACTTCGCTCGGCCATGCTACCTCCATGTTATTGTACATTTACCCGTTCAAACAACCATGCTATAAAACAACTTATGTGTGTCTTTTATTCCATGTCAATCCAAACCAGAATAAGCCACGATTCCACGGTTGACAAGCTTAGCAGACCTCCGTGCCGAATCAAAGAGTCCTGGATGGCTTTCTTCGTAATAAGGCCGCGCAGCGGACAACTGCTGCAGCAAATCGGCAAGGCGCTTCGCATTACGCACGAAATCACCTCCGGTCAGTTCGCTGGACCGCAGGACCTGGGCCAACGTGCCTCCGTCAGCCCAATCGTAGATGACGTCAACAAGCCCGAAATCCATTTCACTAAGCGCCTCCATATCCTCGTCCTCTCGGCGTGATTGCACATCGTCGAAGACTTCCCTAACGCCCATACACGAGGCGAACACACCTCCGCCCTTGCCACCTGGATATCTCCGAGGTTCCTCGGTCTCCCCACGCCTGGCCTCATACACAAAAGCCGAAAGTACGGAAGCCAGCTGCAATGGGTTCAAATCGTCCAGAATACCGGATTCGATGCATTCCGCCAGAATCAAATCGTAGTCGCTGTAAATATGACGAAGCAGCTGCCCCTTACGAGTAAGCCCATAGGAACGTCGCCGCTCATGTCCACTTCGATCCATGATCGATAAGTAACCAAGGTCTTCCAGGATGGCGCATATACTATCGAATTCCCTGGCAACGGAACCTGTTCGCGCATCCAGACGGTGTGTAAGCTGTCTCAACGCTTTGCCATCGCGTAACCATCGATTGCCCCATTTGACATGGTCCTTCAGATCCGGACACTCACGACAAGGATGATTGGTCTCTATTTGTTTAAAAACCGAGATGCGCTCATCAAGATCATTCAGTTCCCGCTCTCGTTGCGCCTTCGAACCATAGGTTTTCTGTTTGATCCTTCTTCTTCCATTTTTCTGCAAATCGCTGAGTTCCGCACGGTTTTCCATGAAGTCCTTGAAATTACCATAAGTACAAGTGAAAGCTGCCTCGTAACTCTTCAAAGCCTTCTGCAACACATGGGCTCGCTGTTGTAGTTCACCCACAGAATGATTCGCTTCCCATTGGGCGAAGGAATGCTCCAGTGTTTCCCGCGAAGTTCCATAATCACTGGAATTCAACAGATTCACGGCCATGTTGAATGTCGGCTTGAATTGGGAGTGTAATGGGTACACACGCTTGCTTGAGAGCGCAGCCAACGTCATAGGCACAAAACCACGGTGGTCGACGACGACAGCATGACCTATGCTATCGATGCCTCGACGGCCTGCACGTCCGGTAAGCTGAGTGTACTCCCCCGGAGTCAGCGATACATGCTCAGTGCCATTGAATTTTTCGAGCTTCTCCACCACAACACAGCGTGCAGGCATATTGATGCCAAGTGCAAGCGTTTCAGTGGCGAATACGACTTTGACCAATCCTTCTTCGAAAAGACGCTCGACTATCTGACGAAACAGTGCCACCATACCGGCATGATGCGGAGCAAATCCCTCTTCCAAAGCATATCGGAAACTTTCAAAACCGAGAGCCTTCAGATCGTCATGGCTGAACTGCCCATAAACCATTTCATCAACGATCGAACGGATGCGAATCGCTTCATCCTGCGTGGTCAGCTCCAACCCAGCCTCAAGGCACTGCTGCACCGCCTGATCGCAACCGTTTCTGGAAAAGATGAAATAGATTCCCGGCAATTGACCAAGATAATCAAGCTCGTCTACCACCGCCCAGCGTCGAGGGAAGTAGCGCTGAGACTCACTGCGCCTGCCATGTGCATTCCGCCGCTTCCGGCGCGATGGTGCTGTTGCGCGCTCCGCTTTCCTATCCAATTGGTCAAGTCGACTGATAAGACCAGTATTGAGTTTCGACGTCTGTTTGCCTGCAGTATCATACTCGTATAAATCAATGAGTTCAGGTTCATGGCTGCCGTCGGATTGAAGCATGACATGCTGTTCCAAAGGAACGGGGCGCCGCTCGGAGACGACGAGTCTGGTTCTGCCCCTCACCGATTCCATCCAATTGCAGAAGTCCTCCACATTGGAAACCGTCGCGGAGAGACCAATGACCTTGGCCTCCGGTGGCAAGTGTATGATTACCTCCTCCCACACCGGCCCTCTAAATGGATCGGCGAGGTAATGCACTTCATCAAGAATGACATACTTGAGACCACGAAGTGTCTGAGAATGCTCATAGAGCATGTTCCGCAGGACCTCGGTGGTCATGACGACGATGTCCGCCTCCGAATTGATCGAATTGTCGCCGGTGAGCAGTCCGACATTGCCGTAACCATAACGTTCCACCAAATCATGGTACTTCTGATTGCTCAACGCTTTGACCGGCGTCGTATAGAAGGCTTTGACATTGTTACACCGCGCCAAATAAACGGCGAAATCAGCGACTACGGTCTTACCGGCACCGGTGGGTGCCGCCACAAGCACATTGTTCCCGGCCTCAAGAGCCTCATCTGCCTCAATCTGAAACTGATCCAAGTCAAAAGGCAGCGTCTGTGCAAAGCGCGCAGCCTCGGTCCTAGCGTATGCACTTCTTCTCTTGAAAGCCGCATATCGCCGTGCAGGTGATGAATCAGCCATTCCATCTCCGCCACGTACGCTCGTGATGCGCCCTTCGCTTCAGTCTACGCTCCACGACCTTCGTTTGAGCCTCGCTGTACGCTCTCGCAGCTACACTCAACGATCCGGTAAAAATGGGATCCCTAGGTTCAGCAGTTTCGACATTTTCTGCACTCATCAGATGCTCCGTTCCAACTGAAAGCGCAGATGCGGTCTTCGAAACGTCTTTACCTGCATTGATCGCATGCACAATGGCATATGCCACGCCAAGTATGAGAACCGCCACGGCGAGCAACGCCAACACGACCCATAGCCACCATCTCATGGCATCCCCCTCTAGTGCGCTTCGACGCTTAATTCGCGCTTCGCCCGTGCTATCACCATGGAACGCAACGTTTGGGGCGCCACCGCCTTGATATGGCGAGCATGTGCTATGCAAAAAGCAACGAACCAAGAATCCGAGGAGACCAAAAGATGTACTTTCTCTCCGTTACCGAACGGTTCAACCTTGGCCCCTGAAAGCGCCTTTACAAATGACAATCCGGGCTTATCGGTAATGAACAAGGTTTCAGTACCGTTGTCAAGACTCCACTGGCGAAGTTCGCCAACCGGCGCCTGCGGCACATCAATCCGCTTCGTAGGTTTGACTATGCTGGCGTCCTCAATGCGCGAGAGCCTCAAAACCTGCCAAATCCGCGGCTTACCGGTGGCTTTGTTTATAGTCGTGTCCTTGGAGACGAATTCCTTCTCTTCCTCGGGTGCCACGGCTTCCACATCCGTCCAAAGCGCGGCATAATAAACGCCTTCATCCACAAATATCTTCCTGGGCGCCACCAATTTACGGCGCACTCTCCCGGCTCCATCCGTATATTCCATATCAAGCAAGGCTTTGGTGTCGATTGCACGCTTGACTATGGTGAAACTCTTCGGCTCGACCTCGTAGCCGGTCAAGCTCAGCCACGGTGTCTCACCAGGCTTGACATGTTCTTTCAGCTGCAGATAAAGCGATTCGGCCTGCTCCCTTTGCTGGACGGGCAGCAGGGATGAATGCGCCAAATAGCTCACTGAAGCCGTAAGCATGCTCAAATACTGCTGAGAGATGCCGGCAAGCCGTTCCAATCCCAAGGAATTCGTCGCTGAGACAATGCCTTCTTCGTCAAGCAAAGACCAATCAATGTCAAAGAATTGACTACCGGCTATCTCCCCATCATCCGAAACAGTGGTCAACGTGTTGATGTCCTTGCGGATAACGGCGATGGATTTCTTTAATTCGTCATCGCCGGCAGCTTTACCTACGAAACGGGTGGCCAATTCCTCCAGAGAGTATTCCTCGCCGAGATGCGCCGACAGGAAAAGCATGAGCCTGAGCCTGCGATCCACTTCACTTCCGGTCTGAAAAGCAGTACCACCTCGGGTATACGACGAAACATCGTTCTTTGCGGTTTTATCATCGCTAGAAGAAACGACCTCGGTGCTTTCCTCGGACGGTTTCAAGACGAACTTGGCATTGGCCAGTTCAATCTCAGTCGCCGCCTTAAAACGCCGATTGAGTGCGTCAACCGCCTCCTGAGGCGAGACAACCGCAGCACCAGGGTGTTCCAGAACGAACATCGCCAAATCATCGGAGTCGGTATACGCCACGTTGAGGTGTTCGCCGGCTACATCGACGGTCGCCGCGAAACGTCGAGAATCAATGACCTTCACCAAGGTTTCGGGAATCGGCTGAGTACCCAGCCCCGGAGCAATGGAATCCAAACCCAAACCTGGAGTCGGGGGCTGCGGCACTCGCGGCTCAGTTCGTGAAACATGGCTTTCCTCAGGCTTTGACGAAGCCGAAGATACAGACATCGAACGTGCCAGGTAATTCGCCGCCGCGAGAACAGGCAGATCTTCCTGTTTGAAACGCAAACGCACCCTTGGCTCATCACCCAATTGCAACCTGTATGAGGCGAAATCCTGCCCTTCGGATTTCGAAGAATACTCGGGTTGCCGCGATTCGATGGCAATTCCCATCGCAGCAAGTTTCGCGCGATCCCTTTGGAACTGCTTTGCAAATGCAGCTTTGGCGGCTTGATCGACAAGTTCTCCATATGAATCCGCATATGCCTTTACTCGTTGCGCAATCTGCCGGGAAGTCAACCATTGGGGAAATGCTGAAGAGAGCACTGCCAACACATCGAGCTCATGCTTACCCCATTTATCGGAAAACCGCCGCCTTCCGTTGCTTCCTTCTGCCATCAGTCCTCACGTATCGTTAATGTCGCTACTAGTGTGTACTTTCAAGTTCACACGTATTCTATATTAGATGCTTTTTGTGGAAAAACACATCATTTTGCACATTTCACATTGTTTTTTCTTTTTTGGCGCACAAAACCCAGCATTTTGTGCAGTCCTGTCGGCAACCATATGCCTCGTCAAGAACAGGTGCGCGCTACGCATCACCATGAGTCAGGCTCTATGCCTTGAGGTCCGACGAATGACCCCTTCGGCACGTAGCTGGGCTTGCCACGGTCTTCCAACACGGCATCGCCGTAAAACATGACGTTCTCCCCGAACGTCCAATCTCCCTCGACCGTGACCGACTTTGCGGCTGCCAGAGAAGGTATGGAATAAGGGAAACGGTTGTTGAAATCAGTAATATACGTATAGAAACGAGGGTCAAGACACACCGACGGGAAATCGTAATTGCCATCCTCCATCTCGTACGAATCCGTCAGATGGAAACGATCGGAGCGCATGATGAACAAATCATTCGTGGTCTTCACAGGTAGGAAGCGCATACGGTCTACTTGCACGCATATAGCGTCATCAAAGAACTTTATCGCAGCTCCCATGGCTGTCTCCAGCTGCACCACCTTGGTGGTGGACGGATCGGTAGGGTCCGCAGTCTTATAATTGCGGATCACCGGCAACGGAAGCACGCCTTGGCACTCACTGAGCTTTTCACGTAATGCATCGATCCTGATCCAGACGCTGTTCGTATTGAAATATGGGTGACGGGAGACGTCCTCCGCATCTTGTTTGTCTTGTTCTGACACCTGAGTCATCTCACGCAAAACAAGACGTCCGGTTTTGATATCACGGACGAAATGACCACCTTTCCGGTCTGCCTCCGTCCTTTTGGCAACCTCGACCATGAACGGCTTGCCTGAATTCTCGAAATACTGGGCAAGCGTCCTCGAAGGACGGGCCCCAAGATTATCCGAGTTGGAGATGAACAGGTATTCAAAACCTTGATCCAATAACGTATCCAACAGACCTGTCTCCCAAAGCGTTGAATAGATGTCGCCGTGACCCGGCGGACACCATTCCAACTCGGGGTTATCAGGAAACTCCACCGGCAGACCGCTGGATAAAACAATTTTGGGCTCCTGATGCTGGATGATCTGCGTAGGGATGGACTTCTGAACAAAGTGATGATTCTTTTTCAAGACGTTCATGGTGTCTTTGGACGTACGGAACGAATTCATGAACGTGACCGGCAATGGAACCCCCAGCCGGTCTCTGGCAGTGGTGATCTGTCCTAGGATGATGTCGATGAATCGCATCTGCCGTGCCTTATGACGGCGCACGGGCAGCAACGACTTCGCGGCCTCAAGCCCCATAGATGTGCCCAGACCACCATTAAGTTTGAGGAACGCTGTTTTTGCGAAGGCGTGCACGGCCTGCTCATGATCTATGGTCTTGTAAATGTCATGGAAACTCGGAACTCCCTTGAGAGGCTCGATGTCGGATTCACGAATATAGGAAGCAGTCATTCCCCCACACTGGGGTTGCCTTTTCTTCTCATCCACCCAATCGGTATACAGATTTTCGAACTGCGCAACGGCTACTTCGCTCATACCATGTTCGCGCATCTTTTGCGCAGAGTGTCCGAACAGCTTATCCAAAACCACTCCTTCATTCAATAGACCTATGCCTACCAGTGTATCCTCATTTTGGCTTTTGCCAAACTCAATGAAGGTGCCGAAGGTCTGGTTTGAACCTATAGCACGCGTTGTCGGTTCTTTTACCGGAAATGAATGATGGATCAACAACGCTGCTCCGCGCGAATACTTTTCACAAGTCTTAGCGGTTCAGACGCATTTGTGCGTGAGGAAATGAATCGGCGTAACCTTCCAAGCTCCTTGGTTGCAGTGATCTTCCCATGAAGATAAGTCAGTTCAAGCTTTTGTCTCGGTTCAAAAGTACCTGTCAATAACATTTCAAAAGACATGCGCCACGCCGAAGATAGCGATAGCCGGTAATTATGGTACACTTCTTTCTTGGTGTTCATCACCGTTCGGGCCGTAGCGCAGTTTGGTAGCGCACTTGACTGGGGGTCAAGGGGTCGCGGGTTCAAATCCCGCCGGCCCGACGAGATAGCAGGGAATCCAAGGGTGTTTCCCCTGTTTTCTATTTCCTAAATGACGAGGTATCGTATTGGTTTTATGTGCCCGACGGGCTCGTTGCAATCTTACTGTATTACTTTCGTCCAACGCCAACACTCCCACTTCTGTCGGTACCTCGCCACACGTCCTATCAGCAGTTGATGGAGCTCGATTTTCCGTGCTCCAGGCAATCTTCATGCCGTCCACCGAAATCACACCCTAATTCCCAACGTCTCACTGACATCAGCAGCCTTTCAGGCACCGAGCGCCTGATTCTCTTCTCATTACATCAATCTGGCTCACACTTGTTCCATTTTCAGCGAAGGCTGTCGTCGGCTTGTGGTGTTCACCGCTCATTGTAATAAGTTGCCATTTACGCTTATGAGCATTGGTCCGACAAAGGCATGAACATACGATTGATGGTTAAAAGCTCAGATGCCACCCAGTAGATAGTCATGATACGAAGTCGGACGCCCTCATCTGTGAAGCAAGTTCCGGCTGTGTACATAAAGAGATCCAACTAGATGAGGATGCCCGAAAAAACCAAAATCAAAGGACTACGAAAGGGAACACTGGCGGGCGAAGTCGTTGAATTCGAGTGCCCTCAAGAACATTTTCCCAAACGGGTATTGTTTTCATCCGAGAAGCAATCGAATATACGAACAGGTGACAAGATGAAGGAATCAAACCGAACGTTCTCGGACTTCTCTCGCTGTCCTCGGTACCATTCGTTCTGGAATTCTTTGCACAACAACTGAAGACTTCGAACTTGGTCCCACACTCACCCCAAGTATTTCGAAGTATGTTCGAAAAGGCTCCTTTCTGTTTTTTATAAACGTATTTTCACCTAAGCTGACGGCTGTAACCTCTCTCCTAGGACATTATTGAGGCTATCCGACCAACTCTTTTACCGTGCGCAAACGTCAGGATAAAACCATCTTGGTGTTACCCTGCGCCTTGTACGAATCGGCTCCTTTGAGGGTGCGTAAGCCGTGCCATACTCAAAGAAGCCGATTACATCTCATTGGCCTAATTGTAGGTCTCATTTGCCTTTGGTCTTGCGCTCGCGAATGTTCACTGAAATCTGAATAGGCGTACCTTCGAAGCCGAATTCCTCGCGAATCTGGCGTTCCAGGTAGCGTCGGTACCCATGCTCCAGAAATCCGGTAGCGAAGACAACGAACCTCGGAGGCCTCGTCGAAGCCTGTGTGGCGAACAGGATACGCGGCTGTTTCCCACCGCGCAAGGGGTGCGGGTGGGCGGCCTGAACCTTGCCGAGGAACGCGTTGAGCTTCCCCGTGGGGATGCGTTTATCCCAGGAGGTCAGAGCCTCACGCATGGCACGTGCCAAACGGTTCGTATGCCAACCGCTTTTCGCGGAGAGATTGACGCGTTGCGCCCAAGTGACTTGGTCGAACTCGGTCTTCCACAGCCGTTCCATCCGCTGCCGGTCGAAGTCGTCCATGAGGTCCCACTTATTGAACACCAACACCATGGCTCGGCCTGCATCCACCGCCTGACTCATGACCTTCAGATCCTGATCGGAAATCGGCTGCGAAGCGTCGAACAACACCAACGCCAGTTCGGAACGCTCTATCGCCGCTTGCGTACGCAGCGAAGAATAGTATTCGGCTCCCGAAAGCTTGTGCTGACGCCGTTTTATTCCCGCGGTGTCGATGAACAGCCAATCCTGACCGTCCAAAGTGACGACTTCATCGACGGGATCGCGGGTGGTACCCGCCAAATCATCCACTACTGAACGTTCCTGATGGGCAAGTTGGTTGAGCAGCGAGGACTTGCCTACGTTGGGTCGTCCCACCAAAGCGATGCGACGCAAATTCGAAGGCGTGAGGAATCCGGACATCTTTTTCGCCTGAGCCAGGGTTTTGATTGCGACATCCAGCAGCTCACCGATGCCACGTCCATGCATTGCGGATATACCATATGGCTCGCCAAGACCCAATTTCCAAAAATCCGCTGTTAGGTATTCTTCGGAAGAGCCATCGATCTTGTTTACGGCAAGAATGATTGGCTTTCCTGATTGCCGAAGCATGGACACCATGCGGGAATCGGTATTGGTGACGCCCACTTGCGCATCCACCACAAGTACGACGGCATCAGCGAGTCCCACTGCGATTTGAGCCTGGGAGGCTATCGCCGAATCCATGCCTTCGACGCCGGTCTCCCAACCGCCGGTATCCACCAGCTTGAAATGAGTGCCGGACCATTCGGCATCATAACTGACCCTGTCTCGTGTGACGCCTGGAGTGTCTTCCACAACGGCCACACGTCGTCCAAGAATTCTGTTTACCAGTGTTGACTTGCCTACGTTGGGTCGTCCCACCACGGCGAGCACTCCAACGACCGTTTTCGCGTCGTGCCCTTCACCATCATCGACGGTCCTGGCAACCAGGGCACGGTCTGATTCGTCAAGCTCGTAATCCTCGAGGTTCGCGGCGTAACGCTCATATTCCCGGGCTTCTATGGCATCGTCGACGAGCTCGATAAGTCTGTCCAAAGTCTGTTCGAACGTAAGATCGGAATTATCGAGTGTCGTTACTCCTGGTGCTGCATCAAGGAAATTCGTCGTTCCTGAGTCCGCCTTATCGCGTGCGGAGACATCCTCCGAACCCACGACCCCTCGGGAAATGGAAGACTGCCCGGATCGACGTGCCTGGCGAACTTCGGGTCTGGCTGTGAGCAGGACACGCACCTCGGCCTCTGGCTCAACAACGGTCGTGATATCTCTGCCTTCAGCGACAACGCCTGCACCTTGAGAAAACGAATCCTCTCCTGCCTCGCCGTCGATGTACGCCCGTTGTGCGGCGATGAGCAGATGACGCACGGGAATGACGTTGGACACCTTGGAGACATGCAACGAGACATCCGCATCACGTATCGCATCACCGATCTCGTTTCCATTGACACGGACATACGGTCGATCCGGATCAAGACCGATATCGAAATGCCCGTCGGTGAACAAATCGGCGACGCATTGCGTCACTATGCGCTCATCGACCGAATCTGCATCCAAATCGATGCCTTGCTGCAAACACCACCAAGCGGCTGCGCGATACATTGCACCTGTGTCGAGATAAGCATAACCGAAATATTTCGCCAACGCCTTTGACGTAGAAGACTTACCGACACCCGCCGGCCCGTCTATTGCCACACGGATCACAGACCAACCTCCTTTGAAAGCGCGGTGAGCTCGGCTTGGGAAAGCATACGATAGGAACCGGGCTTAAGTTCACCTAACTTGATCGGACCTATCTGCGTGCGCACCAATCTACGTACCGGATATCCGATGGCACCGAAGATACGGCGCACAATCCTGTTCTTGCCCGAGTGCAACACCACTTTCACCATGGTGGAATCCCTATTCGAATCCATGATGGCACAGTGGTCGAGACGAATCAGGCCATCGTCCAGGTTCACACCTTGCGTGACGAGCCTGCGGCATACGTTGCCCCCGATCTTCCCTTCCAATGTTGCTATATAGGTTTTCTCCACCTCGTATTTCGGATGCATGACGTGCTGACTGAGTTCACCATCATCCGTCATGAGAATCAGCCCTTCGGAATCATAATCCAAACGGCCCATGTGGAAGATGTGCTCATATCTGTCACCGACAATGTCACGCAGAGTATAACGCCCTTTCGGGTCGTCCATGGTCGAAAGGACCTTCTTCGGCTTGTTGAGTGCCAAAGTCACATGCCTTCCGCTGATGTGTATCCGTGAGCCATCCACACGAATCTGCTGTTTGTCCGGGTTCGCTCTTGCCCCCAACTGCGTGACCAACTCCCCATCGACCTCAACCCGGCCGGAAGTAATGATTTCCTCGCATTTTCTTCGCGATCCGAACCCCGCCTGAGCCAGAAGCTTCTGAAGTCGGACACCTTGATCATTATGATTATCTGGATTATGCGCTTTTTCCGCGCGTGAATATACGTTTGGCATCGTTCTCCCAACGTGGCCTGGCGACTCCCGACCGGAGCCGCGTTCTGAACATACTCAACCCCTTGCTATAGACAAGGAGGACACCAAGGATAACGATAAGCCAATGGGCGATGGCCGCGACGAAGCTCCTCGGACGTACCTGATACACAATACACTATTACATGCCCAGTGATATCATAGTATTCGTCTGTGTTGCCGTTTCAAAGATATTAGACGCAGTACATCACGAATGGAAGGCATGAGTAACATGAATATAATCAATACTGATTCCGATGAGGCCACGACACGATCGTATGTGGTCCATCTCATCGCCGCTTTCGGTGCCGAACTTGTCGGAACCTTTTTGATTTGTGCAGCGAGCTACATCGTTTCCAGTCTCAGTTCCGCTCTTTATGGCACGAGCATGTTGCTAATACTGCTTTCAACCGCGGTCGCATACGCCGCCATGACTCTGTTGTTCGGTAGGATTTCCGGAGGCCAATTCAATCCCGCGATCACCATCGCCGCGGCACTGACAGGTAAGACCAGCATCATTGAGGGAATTTGCGATATCATAGCTCAGATCATTGGTGCCATTGCCTCCGGTGCACTCGTGACGATGATTATTCCTCGTTCAAGCAAGGCAACCGCCATGATTTGGTTCAGCGGCACTGTAAACGGGTTCGATAAGGCATCCATTTCAAGTACTCAAATCTCTCATGTGGGAATCTCCTTCAACATTTGGTTCGCGTTCGCCGTCGAAGTACTGGCGACCCTGGTTATCGTGGCGATGGCCATGCGCACTATGAACGAACCGGACATCACGCCTGTGGCTCATGCGGCGGGAATGGGCTTTGCCTATGCAGTCGGTGTCGCCATGACTTATCCGATTACCGCCTCCGCCCTCAACCCGGCGCGCGCCACAGGCATCGCAATCTTCCTTCACAAAGAGAACATGGCCGCAGACCCACTGAAGCAAGTCTGGCTGTTTTGGGTCGCTTCGATTCTTGCCGCCGCTGTCGTATCCATCGTGATCATTGTGTTTCAAATGCTGCAACCACATGCTTCTCAAGACAATATCCAAAATGCCAATGACGACTTTCAATCATCGGAAACGTCCGATGTCCTCGAGGCCTTTCCGCAAGCCGGAATGTTGAGGACAGCACACTTAGTCAACGCTCCCGGTGAGAACGAGGACGGCACAGGAATCGGGAAAGGTGCAGATGTCAACGGCAATTCCAGCATAGATCAGGATAAGGGATCGACCATCTAAATCTATTTCGTTCGTGGCCTATTGAAATTCTCTCGTAAGAAAGAAAACCGTAAACCATGACAAAAAAAGCGGCAGTGGTTATTTGTGCCCACTGCCGCTTTTTTGTCATAAAGCACACTCAGATGACACCATCACAGACTATCCCAGTCATTCCTTCTTGTCGATAACGTTCTGGTTCGCTTTAGAGCGACCGGAACCTTCCAGTCGAATTTGACCGAGGCCATTCGGAACAGTACGACAAGGAACACAATCACCAAATCCAAAGCAACTTCCCATGAAAAGTCAATGTCGTGCTTCATATAAGCTCGCGTGACAAAAACGGAAAGCATACTGGCAATGGCTGAGAGCAGGGCGTACCAATGCCGGTCGCCAACGATTGCCGGAACCGCATTCAAGAGCACGTCACGGATAAGTCCCCCGCCCAAAGCTGTGGCAAGCCCCATGAAGCATGCGGTCATTCCTGAAGCTCCATACATCAAGGCTTTTTGCGTGCCATTGACACTGTACAATCCAAGAGCCAAAGCATCCAATGTCAGCATCGTCCATTTCATTTGATTGGCCTCAGGATAGATCACGGCCACTGCCAGACCAGCCACGATGCAGGTAACGACGAGACCCTTGTTGGAAACACCCACAGGAGGCACAACGCCAAGCAGGACATCGCGTATGAGGCCTCCGCCCAAGCCTGTTAGCCATACGGTAAGCATGATCGCAATGAAATCATAACCACGTTTGACCGCTGAAAGTCCGCCCAACAACCCGCAGCAGAATGTGGCGACATATTCGACGCCCCAAAAGAAGACATTGCTCTCAAGTGCCAATTGCATAATAACTCCGTCAGAAACCGCACATACAGTTCTCATTGTTGAGCTAGCCTGAGACAGGGAAACGCCTGTAAGAAAGAAACAACGGCGCTTGGATGATATCCGGAAGACACCTAAGGACCAACGTCATACAACTCACGTAGATTCATCACCGGCGGTGATGCACATACGACAACGGTCGAGACGATGGATTTCAGCCATTGTCTCGACCGAAGGAAAGCAGGGTAAATTCAGTCTGAATTCTCACAGACCTTCCACATCCAATCGTGTGTGTCCTCCACTTCACCCAGTTGGATAGCTAAAAGCTCATCTCGCAATTGCACGGTGAGCTTACCTGACTCTCCGTTACCTACGGTAACGTCAAAGTTTTCGGACTTGAAACGTCCGATAGGCGTGATAATGGCTGCGGTTCCGCAGGCGAAGACCTCGGTTACCTCACCAGAGCGAATGTCGTTAAGCAGGTCTTCAAGCTTAATCATGGTCTCAATCACATCACGACCCTGATCATAGGCAAGTTGTATGAGCGAACGGCGAGTGACACCCGGAAGGATGGTACCCGTCAGCGACGGCGTTTCGAGATGCCCATCCTTGTGAACCGTGAACATGTTCATGCCGCCTAGCTCCTCAAGGTACGTTTTGGATGCGGCATCAACGAAGCATACCTGGTCACAGCCCTGGGCTTTGCCCCGATATTCACCAAGCAATGAAGCAGCATAATTGCCTCCGCACTTCGCGAAACCAGTGCCACCGGGACCAGTGCGGAACCATTTGTCCTCAACCCAGATGCTTACCGGCCTTACACCGCCAGGGAAGTACGGGCCCGAAGGTGAGGCTATGACGCAATAGTCCACGGTGTCAGGCGCTCTCACTCCCAGAAAGGCCTCAGACGCGAACATGAAAGGTCGGATGTAAAGGGTGTATTCACGTCGTTCGGGAACCCAGTCGACATCCTGCTTGATGAGCGCAGCGACCGAACCTAGAAAATCATCTGTTGAAAGCTCAGGCAGGTACATCCTCTTGGCAGAATTCGCAAAACGCTCGGCATTGGCATCGGGTCTGAACATCCAAGTGCTGCCATCCGCATGACGGTACGCCTTGAGACCTTCGAAGCACTCCTGCGCGTAATGCAGCACGGATGCGCCGGGATTCATGGCAATGGGACCGAACGGCACGATTCGGCGGTCAGACCAACCCTCTTCTTTCTTCCAAACCATCTTTGCCATTGAATCTGAAAACACCTGTCCGAACGACGGTTTGTCAATCAGCTTCCTACGCTTGTCCACTGCCACGGGATCCGCATTTGGTTCCACGCGGAACATCTCGGCCAACTCATTTAACGCCGTTGGATCATGATGTGATCGCTCTGCCATGTTCATTACCTCACTTAAGCCGTTTCAGGGCTGTTCCGAAACTTCAACGTATGATAACGTAGTTTGGAACTACTGTCGCACGTTATCGCCTTCCATACTGGGAAACGTTCACGATGTGAAAAAGTCCGACATGACTGCCGGTATCGAAAATGCTATGATGTCCAACTTCAAACCAAACGACCGGACATCCACCCATGTTTCACCGAATCATTGAGTTGGTGCATGGAAAGACAACCGGCCGTTTCACTGCAGCCGAATCGCGTCGAGCGCCTCGGCCTGACAAAGCGAGTTACTTCGATTCGGTCTCAGCGGTTTCAGCCTGACCACCTTCAGCGGCCGAGCCTTCACCTTCGGCACCAGCTTCCGTGCCTTCCGTCGAAGCAGTGGAAGCGGAAGCATCTTCAGGAACTTCGACGGTGACTACGGACTCCTCTGGATCGGTGCTTGAAAGTTCAACGCCTTCAGGAAGGTTAAGATCCTTGGCAAACACCTTCGCACCACTCTCCAGACCATCGACATTAACATCGATGCGCTCAGGAAGGTTGGACACGTCGGCGCGAACCGGGAGACGTTGGATATCCACAAACGCCACTGCTGCGCCCTTCGGAAGCCCAACAGCGAACACGGGCACTTCCACCTCAATCTTCTCGCCGGCCTTGACCTCGTAAAAATCGATGTGCTCAACGATACGCTTGACAGGATTGCGCTGAACATCCTTCACGACGGCCATCTTCGAATCCGCGCCGTACTTGATGGTGAACAGCGCATTCCTCCGGCGCAGCCCCAACGTCGTTTCCTTCATCGGCAGCTTGACGAATACGGGATCCGCTCCCCCTGCGTAGATAGTGGCAGGAATCTGCTGGGCGACGCGCATGCGCCTCGCGGCACCCTTGCCGAACTCGTCACGTACCTGTCCTTCTATCTCAATGGTGTTTGCCATCCGTGCTCCTTTATGTATGTCTTTGTCGATCACTCGCCTCACGAGTCACAACCCGTAAACGCCCATAATCGCAACATTACCTTATTTTGTTTCAGCTCAACGACGCGCCGAAATCAACTCGAAGAACACGTTTACCGCGAAAGAGTCGTTTCCAGCTCAGTCGATTACGGGAATCACTCCCCTCGCCAAAGCCGACATCCAATGAATCGACAAGCGTGAACCCGCCAATATCATGTCAGTCACAACAACTGCAAAACTAGCATAGCAGCATGACATTCAGGCGAGCGGCTCGCTATCGCTCATTCGCATCATCATGGCCCATCCACTGCAGGCCCGTGGCAAGGGGTAGGAAATGCGTGCCGCATTGGTGCGCTTACGCTACCGTAAGGTGACGAAACACGCAATTGCGCCTATTATTGCCTTATACGAAAGACCTGTGGAACGAGGAGAGAACGTGTTCGATAATGCAACACTGCGTGAGTCCATCCAGAATTTCGGTCGAAATGCGTTCCATGTGAACGCTGACTTCAACCATCCTGGACACATCGATGCAACGGGACACAACAACAGAACGGAAATAGGCAAAAACGTGACACCCATAGATACTTCGAGACTTCCATACACCCATGAATGGGGCCCGGGATTCCCCACCACTACCTTCATTGACGATACGACAGGTCTCCTTACGGTCAAAACGGCGGGAATTGAGTCCATAGACGAAGGCATGAGCATTTACGACCTGTATGTCGACCGTGCTCGCCGCATGGGAGACGACCCTCTGTACACCTATCACGAGGGTGAACACTGGGTAACCAAAACCGCCAATGAGTTCATAGCGGATGTACGCGCGGTAGCCAAGGGTCTGTTGCATTATGGCCTGAGGAAGGGCGATGGTGTGGCTTTCATGAGCCACACGTCGTATGACTGGGACGTCATTGATGCCGCCGTCGTGTCCATCGGAGGCATTCTGGCGACGATTTACGAAACAGATTCTTCCGAGCAGATCCGGAACATCGTCAACAATTCGGACGCCCGCCTGCTTATCGTAGAGACGCGAGACATGCAAGAGGAGGCCGAAGACTCGGTCGAAAGCTGCCCCTCATTGGAAAGAATCTACTGCCTTGAAAAGGGAGCCCTTCAAGAACTTCGCGATTACGGCATGACGATAGACGAGGACACGCTCGATGAACGAATCAACTCCGTCAAAAAGACCGACGTATGCTCCATCGTGTACACCTCTGGATCAACCGCCGAGCCTAAGGGAGTGGAGATGACCCACGAGCACTATTGCACGACAGCCTTAAACCTGCGCGTCTATATGCCGAAACTCCTTAGTCAGAAGGACCAGTCGGTGCTGCTTTTTCTGCCCCAGGCACACACATTCGCCAGGGCGGTCAATTACATTGTAGTGGCTAGTGACCTGCGCATCTACATATCGCAGGGTACGAAGACATTGCTGAGCGACTTGCAGGCAGCGAAGCCATGCGTGACGATCATGGTGCCACGCGTACTTGAAAAGGTGTATAACGCCGCTTCCCAAAAGGCCGGACACGGCGCCAAAGGTTACGTCTTTACCTCGGCGGTCATGGCCGCACAGCGCTATGTCAATGAGAAGGAAGCTGGGAGACTCAGCTTGAGAACCAAGGCACGCCGGGCGGCATACGACCCCCTGGTATACAAGTCCTTGCGGCACGTCCTTGGTGGGCGGGCGCAATGGTTCGTGACCGGAGGTGCGCCTCTCGACCCGCAATTGCTTGCGTTCTTCAGGGGCGCAGACATTCCTGTTCACGAAGGCTATGGTCTTACCGAGACCACGGCACCGTGCGCTTTCAATCCCAAGGGAACTCCGTTCCACGCCGGATCAGTGGGAGTGCCTTACCCTGGTTTCAGCATCCGACTGGCCAAGGATGGCGAGATTCAGATCAAAGGTACCTGCGTGTTCCATCGCTATCACAAGAACGATGAAGCGACGAGACTGGCCTTCACCGATGACGGCTGGTACGCGACGGGCGATCTCGGCAAAATCAACGAGGAGGGGTTCCTGTACATCACCGGACGTAAGAAAGATCTGATTATCACCGCTGGCGGCAAGAACATGGCCCCAGGCCCGGTGGAAGAGGTAATACAGCGCTGCGACATCGTATCCCAGGCACTGGTGCTCGGCGACAAGCGTCCGTTCATTTCGGCCCTTGTGACGCTGAACGAGGCGGCTGTCCGCTCCTGGCTCGATTCGCAACATTTGGATTCCTCTATGCCAATGGAGGAGATTGCCAAAAACGCCGTTGTCCGGGCCGAAATTCAGAAATATGTGGATGAGGCGAACGAAGGTGTCTCTAGGGCTGAATCCGTGAGGAAATTCATCGTCCTGCCCGAGGAATTCACCCAGGAAAACGGCATGCTCACGGCATCAATGAAAGTCAAAAGACCCGTGGTGATCAAGCATTACGCAGAACTGCTCAACACACAGATGTATACCAAACGGAAATAAATCCAAGGTGCGGTGATTCCTATGGCATGGGGTCGCCGCACCTCAGAATCCCAAGCGCTCCAACTGCTTGGGATCCGATTGCCATCCTTTCGCGACCTTGACGTGGAGGTCAAGTTTGGCCTTCTGCCCGACGAGTCGGTTGACTGCCGTGCGTAGTTTCTTCTTGACTTGTACCAAATGCTCGGCATGATTGCCTATAACGATCGGTTTCTGCGAATCCCTCTCCACATATATCGATATCATCACATGCGCCTTGCCGCTCAAGGTTTCCGGGTCATCGCTCCGACCGGGACGTTCGATGGAATCAACTACGACGGCCAATGAATGAGGAAGCTCATCATCCAGCTCTTCCAGGAAAGCACCACGTACCAATTCCGCTATCGTATCTTCAGGACGTTCCTCGGAAATCTGATCATCCGGGTACATCTGAGGACCTTGGGGCATATTGTCTATGAGGACGTCGCGTACTTCGCGCAGGTTGTCATCCTCTAAAGCGCTCACTGGAACGATGGCCGTGAAATCCGCGAATTGAGAAACCTCAACCATCTTGTCCATCAGCTGCCTCTGACTGAGTGCATCGATCTTGGTGACTATCGCGATAAGGGGGACCTTCCATGAGAATGACCCATCATCGAGTTTTTTGGCGAACTCGGTACGCAACCTTCCGAGAATCCTCCTGTCACCTGGGCCAATTTCCTGGTCAGCGGGAAGCAGGAAGGCGATTTCGTCAACATCGCTCAGGGATTCGTCCACGACATCATTGAGGCGCTGGCCGAGCAAGGTTCTGGGTCGATGTATTCCCGGGGTATCCACCAGTACAAGCTGCGCGTCAGCCGTGGTGAGGATACCCCGTATGGGCTTACGTGTGGTTTCGGGGCGAGATGAGGTTATCGCCACACGAGCGCCAATCAAGGCGTTGATCAGCGTCGATTTGCCTACATTGGGACGACCTACAACGACGACGAATCCCGAATGATACGGCTGCAAGGCACGAATCGGATCATTCCTGCCTTCCGTGTTCAGCGCCCCAATGTCGCCTGATATGTCGTTCGCCGCATTATCCATAATACTCCTTATTGTTGTTGCATAATCGTATCGTGTAGCGGTCCGAAAACCCATTGCCGGGTATGCCAGCCGATGTGGTTCTCCTACGCATCTTGCGAAATCATTCCCCACTGATCTGCGATGAAGGTTGTACACGCATGTCATCATTTTCATCGTCCCGATTGCCGCCAATCAGGTCCGAATCGTCCGCTGCCCCCTCATTGGTCATAATGTCCGACTGCGGCTGTACAAGAATCGTCGAGACCTTCTTTCGTCTGCCTGCGGAATCCACTGCCGTTAGTCTTAATCCATGAGTGCATGCGCTCATGCCGACGATGGGCACACGTCCGAGCAGCTTGGTGAGAAGACCATACAAGGTATCGACATCGTCTTCGTTCAAATCGACTTCGAATATCTCTTCCAGCTCAGTGATCGGCGTCCTTGCAGGCATCCGCCATTCGTTCCTACCGACCTTCCTGGGTTCGTCATGCTGCACGCGATCATGTTCGTCCTCAAGCTCACCGACGATCTGCTCGATGGCATCCTCAATGGTGACCAATCCGGCCACGCCTCCGTATTCGTCGATGACGACGGCCACATGCTGGCGGGTCCGCTGCATCTCGTGGAAAAGATCGTCAACGGGCTTGGATTCCGGAACGAGCATGGGATCGCGACAAATGGAAGTTATGGAGCGCGTCCGTGCCTCTGGATTAAACGCCGTGGCCTTCACGGCATCCTTGAGATACGCCATGCCCTTGAGGTCATCCAAGTCATCGCCTATGACTGGAATCCGCGAATATCCTGAGCGGGAGCACAACTGCAGAAGATCAAGCAACGTGTCATTCTGTGAGGTATAGATCATATCGGTTCTGGGCACCATGATTTCACGCGTCAAGGTATCGGAAAGAGTAAGCACATTGCGCAGCATCTCCCCAACCTCAGGGTCAAAGTCTGGAGTCTCGACCAACTGCTCAACCAAGGAACGCCCCTCGCTATGCTGAATGCGATCGAGCTCCTCGTCATCGGAAAGCTCCGTTCCGGTGGAATGGTCGCGCTGATTCTTGCGTCCTTTCGCATTCACAAACGGCGTCAACGCGACTGCAAGGGACAACAATCTGGCGGATCCAAGCATCGTTTCCTCTGGGCGCAGTAAACCAGGCGAATGCGCCCGGTACAGAACCGATATGACGGCGACGATCAGCGTAAAGAACAGACCTGCAATTAGCACCACCCAATTGGGAGCGGAGAACTCCACGGCAATGGCGGCGACGAACACTCCAGACAGGATGTTGCACACGATACGGAAAAAAGCGCATGCACTAGCCGTTCCCGAGCGGTCAGCAATCATTTTCTGGACACGATGAATCCTGTCGATCCGCTTGTGTTGCACAAGATGGCCAAGCTCGGAATCTGTCTGGACCTCAAGGATTTTATTGTTCAGGCTCGATCGTGTGACCCTGGAAACGGCGAATTCATCTGATGAAAGCACCAATGAAAGCCAGACCAACAGTAATGTCACAATCATAAGCGCCATAATCACAAGAGCGGTCACTGTATCAATCATCATCGTTCGCATCACCCATTCGATCGTCCGTCGGTATTCGTTCCCGAATGCACCTCATCCCATTCGACGAGCATATCGTGACTTCCTGCGGGAAGCTCCGCGGGAGGGATGGGGGCTTGTCTCGTCGCGAAGTACGTCAGGAGGAGCTGACGCTGCAAACCGAACATCTGCCGCTCTTCCTGAGGCGTCGCATGATCGTAGCCAAGCAGATGCAAGATCCCGTGAATGGTCAGCAGCATCATCTCCTGCATGATCGAATGTCCCGCAGCAAGTGCCTGCTGTGAAGCAACCCAAGGACAGATGACGATGTCACCCAACACGCCTTCCACCTCTTCGGAGCCATCACCCGGGCGCAGTTCGTCCATGGGGAAGCTCATGACGTCCGTAGGCCCTTCAAGTTGCATCCAACGCATATGAAGTTGCGCAATCGGATCAGGATCCACGAACAGTATCGTAAGATCGGATTGAACACTGACCCTCATCTGACTCAATGTCCACATGCCGAGTTCGGAAAAGACTTTTGAATCAATCCTCCACACCGTCTCGTTCGTCACATCCACACTCATCGTGCGACCCCTTCGATATCAGACGCACCTGAAAGGCCTGCTCCATCCGCTCCGGGAACGGAAACATCGGCATCAACATACGACGAACGCGATGCGGCATCAGAATCGTTGAAACTACCTGCACCGTACACTTCGCTCAGTAGAGTCGCCCCTGAATCGGACTCATCCGGCGACCTAGAACGACTATTCGAAACCAGCCCACGGGAGACAGCTGGTCCTCCCACGGATCCGGAAACGTCAATGGCTGGATCATGGTGCAGCGAACCAGCGTTTTTGCCCTTGTTTTTCTTGTGCTTCTTCTTTTCGCTTTTCCTGTTTTTCGTGGTTTTCTTCTGTTCACAGCCATGCTCTGCCGAAAGGTCGTTGGCATCCCGCTTAGCTTGGACCAAGCGTTCATCATGGGCATTGTATGCTGCAACGATTCTGCCAACCAATGCGTGACGCACCACGTCTCGTTCGCTGAGATGAATGAACGCAATGTCGCCTATGCCCTCGAGAATGCGTTCAATGGTCCCCAGACCTGAATGTCTCACCGCCAGATCCACCTGTGTGACGTCACCCGTGATGACCATCTTGGTGTTGAAACCCAGGCGTGTAAGGAACATCTTCATCTGCTGCTCGGTGGTGTTCTGAGCCTCGTCAAGGATCACAAACGCATCGTTCAAGGTACGGCCACGCATGTACGCCAATGGAGCGACCTCAATACTGCCGTCATTCATGTAACGATGAAGCTGAACCGAGCCGAGCATATCCGACAAGGCGTCATATAGCGGTCGCAGATACGGATCCACCTTGTCGTTGAGCGTCCCAGGAAGGAATCCAAGGTTCTCTCCCGCCTCAACGGCGGGCCTGGTAAGGATGATCCTGCTCACACGCCCGTCTTCAAAGGCACGTACCGCTTTCGCCACGGCAAGATAGGTCTTTCCCGTACCCGCAGGACCGATGCCGAAGGTTATGGTATGGTCCTCAATGGCACCAACATACCTCACCTGACCCGCGGTCTTGGCCCTTACAGGCTCACCGGCGGCCAAAGTGATGATTCCGGGAATCCGTGACCTGCGACCACCTGTCTGAATCGTGTGCACCGGTGGAACCTGTTGAACGACCTTCGCGACATAGCCGAAGTCCGACGTGAGATCCTCCCCATGCATGGCAGGCGCCGCATGACGCCCATGTCGCACAGGAGAGGCCACGACGGCGAGGCCATTGGACTGCGACGCATCAGACACACGGTCTGAAGCGTCTACGGCTGACAGACGGTCACCATCATGCACATGATCAGCTTCGTCATCGTGTTTCGCATCACCAGCACTGCCTGAAACAGCGGGAAAGATGGCTCGCCTCATACCTGCTTCGTGCGACCAGTCAGATTCCGCACGAAGAGTCGGACGACCCGCAGCCTGGAGACGATGCCCGTGTTGCCGCCCCACCGAGTTGCGTTCCAAGGTGCGACGCACGACGGCCGCCTCCACAGGAGCCTTGTAGGCGGCATCAATGATATCGTTGAGAACTTCCAATGCCTGACCCGCCTGTGCATCGTCCCGAGCCGAATACGCACTGAGTTCTATACGGTTGCCCCGTACAAGAATGTCGACTTTGGGAAACGCCCGTTCCACTTCGGCAAGAACCGCATCACCAGGACCCAGCGCCGCTACCGGGTCGAGATCTTCGGGAATGGTGATAACCCGTTTAGCTACTGCCACCGCACTCCTATTCTTTGTGCCGAACGGCATCTACATAACAAAGACTCACGCGCTTCACGTCGACGACGATTCAGATGAATCAAAACGCCACTTCCTGTGAACAGCGTTGACCTGTAAGCACATGCATGTGCGCGTGAAACACCGACTGTCCAGCATCCTCCCCTGTGTTGCACACAAGTCGGAACGAACCGTTGTATTCCGCATCCGCGATGCGTTGCGCCACCTGCAGCATATGGGCGGCAAGGACAGGATCGGATTGGGCCACCTGCGCCACGTTCGCATAATGCTCCTTGGGTACGACGAGCACATGGACCTTGGCCATCGGGTGGACATCCCTGAACGCCAATGTGGTCTCATCCTCATAGACCTTATCGCAGGGGACGTCACCAGCAATGATCTTACAGAACAAGCAATCGTCGTTCATATCGCTCCTTGAAAACCTTACCTCAACGCATCATGCGCCACTTCTTTCATGGTACTTCGTCGCAAGGATAATCGGTTCAATTGAAACTGAGCGACGACGCTCGCAATGCATTGAATGAACAAGCCATCATCAGGCGGCACTCACCGGAATCTGCCCAAGATTCTGGACAACAGCGACAGAGCCACAGGACCGGCCGTGGAAGCCCTCATGATATTCGTCCCCAGTGCGCAGATCCGAGCACCAGCATCACTGAACGCCTCTACTTCCTCTGCTCCGATCCCACCCTCTGGACCTATGACGACACTTATGGTCCGGGGTTTTCCATCGGCCATGCAGCGCCGCTCAAGCTCCTCGACCCCCGCTTCGACGCCATCCCAATTCGTGGTTGCATCCTGATGAAGGACGATGACCATATCGCCACGCACGCATGCCCTGCGACAGACCGCCACGATCTCCTTGCTGGAAATGCAGCCGGCAAGCGATGGAATCCATGCGCGGCGCGACTGTTCAGTGGCGGACCTGAGCACCTTGCTCCATTTTGCGTCGGTCCGTCCGTTCTTCCATTTCGCTATCGAACGATCTGCCTGCCAAGGAATGATTGCGTCCACTCCGATCTGCGTCGCCATATCGATGGCTTGCTCGTCGTGCCCTGTTTTTGCCAGCGCCTGTATCAGACACAGGCGTGTGACCGGTTGCGGCTCGATTGTAAAACCGAGGACACGAGCCTGCGCAAGTCTGGAATCCTCGATAAGAGCATCAATTCGCAGACCCTGTCCGTCACTGAGCTGAAGCTTCGCTCCATCAGCGAGCCTCATGGCATCTATGGCATGGCGCCTGACGCCTGCGGGCAGTGTAAGCACCCAACCCTCTCGCACCTCACTGCGATTAATGGGTGCATCGTCGTGTTCTGTATCCAACAGGAAAAGCGGTGCGGTCATAATGACAGGCTATCCGTTCCCCTAGTCCGTTGGTATCAGTGCCACGACACACCGATAGCCGGCGTCCGCCCGAATGGTGTATAGTTTTCTCTGTTGTCACAACGACACCTGCCCAGGTGGCGGAATGGTAGACGCGCAAGCTTGAGGTGCTTGTGCCTAATTTTATCGGGCGTACGGGTTCAACTCCCGTCCTGGGCACGGAAGGACTCCTGGAATCATATTTGGTTTCAGGAGTTTTTCGTACCGGAGGTTCATAACGCCGCCGGACAGGGCGTGTTCAGCTTCCACGGCCATCCGGCAAGCGATTTTGCTTGCAATTACAGCGAATCCAGGAGGGAACGCGACTTATGAGAATCATCGAAATTGATTCCATCGACAACCCACGTCTAGTTGCCTACAACAATTTGACGGAGGTCCAGCTGCGAAACCGACTGGAACCCGAACGAGGACTGTTCATCGCGGAATCTCCGAAGGTCATCGATCGGGCTTTGGCAAGCGGTCGTGAACCTATGTCTTTCCTTGTCGAGCGTCCATGGCTCGACGGCATGAGTACTCTCTTCGACGGCGTTGATGATCGCTGGGGCGATGACGTTCCCGTCTACGTGGCTTCACCGGAACAACTTAGAAAACTCACCGGTTACCGACTTCATCGAGGTGCCTTGGGCGCATTCCGCCGCTGGAAACTGCCGACCGTTGAAGCCGTCTGTCAGGGTGCCAGGCGCATCGCCGTCATGGAGAACATCGTCGATCCCACGAACGTGGGTGCCCTCATGCGGTCCGCGGCAGCACTTGACATAGATGGCGTACTCGTCTCACCATCATGCGGAGACCCCCTCTACCGTCGTGCCGCGCGTGTTTCCATGGGCACGGTCTTCCAGGTGCTTTGGACACGCATCGTCACTCCTGAAAGCGACATGAATAGCATCCGAACCCGTGGCTGCAATCGAGACACAGTCATGCAAGGCACCCGAGATGAGGCAGCGGAATGCAAAGACGGGGCGGTGAGGAGAACGGTGACCCATGAGGAAGAAAACCGTTGGTGGCCTCGACGCGGTCTGCGTCAGCTACATGACCTCGGCTTCACCACGGCGGCGATGGCCCTGTGCGATGATTCCATCAGCCTCGATGAATTGGTCCGTCGTCTCAATAATGACGAAAGGCGCGAAGATCATATCGAAAAACTAGCGCTTATTTTCGGAACCGAAGGTGACGGTCTGAGCCCGCGTACCATAACCGGTGCCGATCTCACAGTGAAGATTCCGATGAGTCACGGTGTGGATAGCCTCAACGTAGCAGCCTCCAGTGCAGTGGCTTTCTATGCCACACGCGTGCGCTAAGGTCGCACGAAAGCTTATAAATCACCATGAACAAAAAAAGCCTACAACATACCGCTTTACGTAAAGCCGCGTGCTAGCTCAGGGACCCTCACAACGCGAAAGCCGTAGAATCAGTATTTCGGCATATTGGCAAAGTTGAAACCGATCGCCTCCAACTGTTCACGCCCTTCGGGCAGAATCTTGTCTATCGTCCATTGAGGCGTCCAAGTCCAATCGATACGGAACTCCTCCACCAGACCGGCCAGAACACTTGCGCACTGATCCTCTAGCAAATCAGTCAGCGGGCACGCTGGAGTCGTCAAAGTCATGGTGATAATGGCACGATGCCGTTCGTCAATCTCTATGCCGTAGACCAAACCCAGATCCACAACGTCGATGCCCAACTCCGGATCGATGACTTGATGTAAAGCCTCCCGCACATCCTCAGCCGTGGCCCGACCGATGTCATCCACCGCGGTGAGCGGAATTCCAGTATCAAGATCCGGTCGGGTGATTCCAGACTCCCCCTCGTTCTCTTTGCGATGAGAGGAGGTACTGTGGTCCGCCCCGGCATCTGCCAATGCGCCCACTGACTGCGGCGAAACAACAGCCTGACGGCCAAGCTCCTCACTTCCCAGTGCACGCGACGCCGTATCAAGAATCGATGCCTGCGGCTGGGGTACCAAATTGCTGTCTTCGGTCATATCATTCCTCTCTTCGAACGGCCACGAAGCACGACCGTCGTCCTGTCCACCCACAATCAATCGCGCACCAGCGCTTTGGCTATGGAGTCCTTGAGCCCCACCCAACCCAGCAACGCGCATTTGATGCGCATCGGGTATTTCGATACGCCCTGAAACACCACAGCGTCTCCGAGCGAATCCGCCTCGGACTCGTCGCTCAGACCCGAACCACGCGATCTCATCAGCTTCTGAAAAGTCTCCTCAAGTTTCATCGCCTCATCAACGGTCTTTCCGCTGACTAAATCTACCATCATGGAAAGGCTTGCCTGCGAAATGGAACATCCGCTTCCATCCCATACCAGGCGCTCGATGCGGCGCGGTTCCCCTTCACTCACCTCCACATGAACTGTCACCTGGTCCCCACACGTGGGATTGAATTGGTGAGACTCCCCAGGCGTGCAATATTCATGTGAGGCACGCACCGTGGCTTCAGCTTCGGAAGCGCCCGACTCATCAGTCAGGTCCAAGGTGAATGACTCCTTGCCATGTGGATGCTTTGAAGCATCAAGAATGACTTCCTGGTACATCTGCTCCAGGTCATCACCATCTAAATCGAAATTCTCCATATTTCACACCTTAAAGAACGGTCGGACTTTCCCTACCGCCTCGATTAGCCGATCCGCCTCATTGATAGTGTTATAAACGCCGGTTGAAGCTCGGTTTGAAGCGAAAAGACCGAAATGCCTGTGAACTGGCTGAGCGCAGTGGTGCCCTACTCGGATCGCGATGCCCTGCGCGTCCACAAACTGTCCCACATCATGCGGATGGACCCCTTCGACATCGAACGCTACCGTGCCGATGCGAGCGACGCCGGTCCGCGGGCCGAGAATGCGAACACCCTCGATATCCCCTAGCCTAAGCAGCCTTTCAGTTATGGCACGTTCATGATTCTCGATGGTATCCATGCCGATGGCGAGCATCCACTCGGCGGCAACTCCTGCCGCCACGACCTGGGCAACGGGCTGTGTGCCTGCCTCAAAACGCGCCGGGGGATCCATGTATTGGGCAGGCCTTTCCATCCACGCCAGTTCGACCATGGACCCTCCAAAAGCAGCCGGAGGCAATGCCTCCAGTAGCTCACGACGCCCATATAGGAAACCGACCCCCGTAGGGCCGTACATCTTATGGGCGCTCCACACTGCGAAATCCACGCCGAGAGCATGCAAATCCACCTTGATATGGGGTACCGATTGACATGCGTCGAGTATGACGAGGGCACCGACCTCATGAGCCCGTTTGACGATCGGCGCCAAATCGGTTATGGCACCCGTCACATTGCTAATGTGCGTGACCGCTACGATTTTGGCCCTATCGGTGATGACCTCTTCGGCGGTATCGCTAAGCATTCGACCATCAGGACTCAAATCGAACCGCTTGAGCGTGGCTCCCGTCCGCGCCGCAAGCTCCTGGAACGGAAGCAGCACGGAATGGTGTTCGGCTTTTGAAACGACTATCTCATCGCCCGGTTTGAGGGCGAAACGATTTGCCGCGCTGCCGCCACGACCTTGTGAGGCATTGCCGAAGGCTGTAGCCAGAAGGTTCAGAGAAGCAGTGGCTCCGGCCGTAATCACGATTTCCTGCTCTCCGTCGGCGTAGTTGGCTCCGACAAATCGCGCCACTTTCGCACGAGCATCCTCGAAAGCGGTCGTGCTCCTGGCAGCAAGCTCATGAGCTCCACGATGCACCCCAGCATTGATCGTACTGTAAAAAGCGCTTTCCGCGTCTATGACGCATTGCGGCTTCTGAGCGGTCGCTGCAGAATCCAGATAGATAAGCTGATGCCCGTGAATCTGCTGCCCTAGTATCGGAAACTGCGAACGTATCTGTGACAAATCGGTCATATCACCCATCCCTCCTGTCCACAAGCCGGCACTACGCCTAGACTTCCTATGTTTGCTGCACCAACCCGTAAATACTGACCGAATTCAAAGTCATGCGTTGCATATGCCGTTGAATTCACGCCAATGCGGATTCGGAGTCCGCACCTTCAGGCATGTATTTGTCGTAACCTGTCTCCTCCAACTCGTCAGCCAGTTCAGGACCCCCCGTTTTGACGAAACGACCCTGCGCGAACACGTGTACGATGTCCG
The DNA here is from genome assembly GCF_000737845.1 of Bifidobacterium bombi DSM 19703. Classification (GTDB taxonomy): domain Bacteria; phylum Actinomycetota; class Actinomycetes; order Actinomycetales; family Bifidobacteriaceae; genus Bifidobacterium; species Bifidobacterium bombi. The sequence goes on from NZ_ATLK01000001.1 coordinate 581,616, forward strand.
GTTTGATGTACTTGAGGATGCGGGTATAATGCGTGATGAGCAGTATCCCCAATCCCGTGTTCTCTTTGGCTCTGTTGACTCCCTCGGAAACAATGCGCAAGGCATCCACATCCAAACCAGAATCGGTCTCATCCATGATGGCGAACTTGGGCTTGAGCAGCTCGAGCTGCAAGACCTCCGCTCTCTTCTTCTCCCCACCAGAGAAACCTTCGTTGACCGAGCGCGAAGCGAATTTCGGATCCATACGCAGCTTCTTCATTGCATCCGTAAGTTCCTTGGTCCATGTACGTATGGCAGGTGCCTGCCCATCAACCTCGGTCTTTGCGGTACGAAGGAAGTTCGTCATGGAAACACCGGGAACCTCTTCCGGATACTGCATAGCCAAAAACAGGCCTTTCTTGGCTCGTTCATCGACGGTCATCTTCAGCAGGTCCTCGCCATCGAGCAGCACCTCCCCCGAATCCACAAGATATTTGGGATGCCCTGCAATGGTGTAGGCCAGCGTCGATTTGCCCGAACCGTTGGGGCCCATGATGGCGTGGGTCTCGTTCGAGTTGATGGTGACACTTGCGCCCTTGAGAATCTGCTTACGACCCTCTTTCGTCTCCACCGATGCGTAGAGATCTTTGATTTCCAATGTTGACATTACTTATCCTCCAATACGGCCTGCATGGCTTCGGACTCACCCCGTGCCAAACGCCTGTCAATGACGTTCATCAAATGTTCCGAGATTGCCGGAATTGCTATTTGCTCCACCAAATCACCGAAGAAACCGCGAACGACCAATTTCCTCGCCTCCATCTCGGGAATGCCCCGTGATTGGAGATAAAACAGCTGCTCATCATCGAAACGACCGACAGAACTGGCATGTCCTGCACCCACGATGTCACCATTTTCGATCTCCAGATTCGGTTCGGAATCCGCCACTGCACCATGCGTGAGCACCAGATTCCTATTCAGCTCGTACGAGTCCGTACCTGATGCACAAGGACGAATCAGTGCGTTCCCCACCCAAGTGGAGTGGGCCTTTCGCCCGTCCAACGCACCTTTGTAAATCACGCGCGAAGTGCAATCAGGTTGATTATGGACGACCATCGTACGGTGTTCGATATGCGCGCCTGGTTCAACGAAGTAGATTCCGAGCATACTGAGCTTGCCCTGAGGGCCGCCGAAATCCTGGTCGATCCGTATGCGCACGACTTCTCCGCCAAGGGTCACCATCGAATGGCGCAAAGTGGCGTTTGCACCCACATGAATACGCTGGTTGCCCACATGCTTGGACCCCTTGCCCCATTCCTGAACGAACGTGGTAGAAACATGGGCGTTCTCGCCTACGATGATCTCCACTCCTTCGGCGAGCCTGGCATCACCATGGTGCTCGACAACGACATCCGAGGTCACTCCAGGTTCCGCGACAATCACCAGATGCAGAGAATCCAGGTCGAATCCACCACCCTGCACACTGACCAGCACGGGCTGTTCCGTTCCGCCCTTGAGCGTGACGACGGTCGATTCATGGCCTACATTCCATTCCACTGCGGCCGCACGGTCACTTGGTCGGGACACCGTGCCGGAAGGAGCAACGTCACGTGCCACGTGGCTGATCTGCACAATCCCACCGTCGATCGCAGTTCCGTCGATGTTCGTCACCGAAACGACGGTCCTCCCGCTGGGCTCGAAGGAGTCAAGGAACTCCTCGAGCCGCTCCACGGGTGTAAAACGCCAATCATCCTGTTTGCTGGTGGGTTTGGTGAACGCACCAAGGTCGAACGAACGAGGCTCCCTGTCCGCACTTGACGGCATGGCCGCCGGCATGGCGTAGGGATCGTCGGGATTCATCACCGGAATGTTGATTTCTTTCGTACCTGCCATCGAATCAGCCCACCGATCCTTCCATCTGCAGCTCGACAAGTCTATTGAGTTCAAGTGCGTATTCCATCGGCAGCTCGCGGCTGATGGGCTCTACGAAACCACGGACAATCATGCCCATGGCCTCTTTTTCGGGAAGCCCACGACTCATGAGGTAGAAGAGCTGATCTTCGGAAACCTTGGAGACCGTGGCTTCATGCGCCATGGACACATCGTCTTCGCGCACGTCCACATGCGGATAGGTGTCCGAACGCGAATACTCATCGACCAGCAAGGCGTCGCAGACGACGGATGAACTTGAGCCATAGGCGCCTTCGACGATCTTCACCTGTCCACGATAGGCAGACCGCCCGCCGGAACGGGATATCGACTTGGAGACGATGGTGGAGCTGGTGTGCGGGGCCAGATGAATCATCTTCGCACCGGTGTCCTGGTACTGTCCCTGCCCGGCGAACCCCAATGTCATGGTCTCACCCCTTGCGTATGGCTCTGCAAGAATGCAGGCGGGATACTTCATCGTGGCCTTGGAACCTATGTTTCCATCGACCCATTCCATGGTGCCGCCCTCCTTCACATAGGCACGCTGGGTGACCAGATTGTAGACGTTGTTCGACCAGTTTTGCACCGTGGTATACCGCACGCGCGCATGAGGTTCGACAACGATCTCCACGTTTGCGGCATGGAGCGAATCCGTCGCATAGATCGGGGCTGTGCAGCCTTCGACATAATGCACATAAGAGCCTTCGTCAGCGATGATGAGCGTACGCTCAAACTGTCCCATGTTGGGCGTATTGATGCGGAAATAGGCCTGCAGAGGAATCTCCACGTGAACCCCTTTGGGAACATACACGAACGATCCGCCAGACCAGGCTGCGGTGTTGAGCGCCGCAAATTTGTTGTCATCTGGAGGAATCACTGTGGCGAAGTATTTCTTCACCAAATCCGGATACTCCCGTACCGCAGTGTCGGTATCAACGAAAATCACGCCTTGCTTCGAAAGGTCCTCCTGAATGGAGTTGTAGATCACTTCCGACTCATACTGGGCAGCGACACCTGAAACGAGACGATTCTTTTCCGCCTCAGGAATGCCAAGCTTGTCGTACGTGTTGCGGATGTCGTCCGGCAGATCATCCCAGCTTGCCGCTTGCTTGTCAATCGGCTTGACATAGTATTTGAAATCGTCAGCGTTGAAATCACTCAGATCGACGCCCCAGTGTGGCATCGGCTTGTCGATGAAGGCCCTGTAACCCTGAATCCGGTAATCGAGCATCCATTCAGGTTCGCCCTTGTCGGCGGAGATGGCGCGCACGACGCTTTCATCGATGCCTTTTTTCGCCGCTTCGCCAGCTGCGTCCGAGTCATGCCAGCCGTAATTGTATTCACCGAATTCATCGATGATCTCGTCGTCCCGCTTGATCTTATCCTCGTTGACGCGTTCCCGATCAGCCACCAACTGGCTCATCTCAACGTCAGCAACGGTATCGGGAGCTTGATTGTTCCTCACCGCGCGCAGCCTCCTTTCCCATTGTTCGTATGTTCACCTATATAGGCAAACGTAACAGAAACTTTCATGAACCGCCAGACTTGTCTTCGTTCAATCCATCATTTTTGTGATTCTCCATACACTCCGATGTAAGCCCCGGGCATACTACGAAAACGACACCTGCATTATGCCATCCCCGACCGTGGCCATATGAGCTGGCAACCGGTTTGAATGACGGCAGATGCAGGTGTCGGTGCTGTTGACGCCCGTGCGGCATGCAGCTGGCGATCAAGCGCGGTGACGCGCCTCCTGATGCTCAAGTGCGGCCTTCACCAGTCCCTTGAACAGGGGATGGGGCTTGGTCGGCCGGGACTTGAATTCGGGGTGAGCCTGCGTACCGACGTAGAATGGGTGCACATCCACGGGGAGTTCCACGAATTCAGTCAGCTCACCATCCGGGCTTTCTCCGGATATCTCCAGCCCAGCCTCACGTAGGCGGTTCTTATAGGCCACGTTGACCTCATAACGATGGCGGTGGCGCTCGGTGATGTCTGTCTTGCCATATAATTGCGCCACCAGCGACCCCTCCTTGAGCTTCGCCGGATAGGAGCCAAGACGCATGGTATGCCCCATATCTCCCGCCGCAAGAATGTCTTTCTGCTCTTCCATGGTGGCAATCACCGGGTTCTTGCAATTCTCCTTGAACTCCGAAGAATTGGCATCCTCAAGGTTGAGTACATTGCGCGCATACTCGATGACCATGGATTGCAGACCCAAGCAAAGGCCCAACGCCGGGAGCTTGTGCTCACGGGCATAACGCAACGCGCCTATCTTGCCGTCGATACCGCGTATACCGAAGCCTCCGGGGATGACGATTCCATCGACATCACGTAATTCGGCCTCCGCGCCCGCCTCTGTCTCGCACAGATCGGCAGCGACCAGCCTGACGTTCGCCTTCGCCCAGTTTCCGAAACCACCCGCCTTGATGGCTTCGATCACCGAAAGATAAGCATCGGGCAAATCGATGTATTTGCCCACGATGGCGATGTTCACCTCGGCCTTGGGGTGATGCACGCGCTCAAGCAAATCGTCCCACTCGGCCCAATCCACATCGTGGAACGGCAGCCCAAGCTTGCGCACAACATAGGTATCAAGGCCTTCATTGAAAAGGATCTTCGGAACATCGTAAATGGAAGCCGCGTCTACGCAGTTGACCACGCCTTCACTGTCCACATCGCACATAAGGGAGATCTTGTCCTTGATGGCGTCATTGAGAGGTCTGTCGCTGCGAAGGACAAGCGCATCCGGCGCGATGCCCAGTTGACGCAGACTCATGACCGAATGCTGCGTGGGCTTGGTCTTGAGCTCATGGGCTGCCGGAAGATAGGGAACCAAGGAGACATGAACGAACATGCAGTTCTCGGAGCCCAACTCACGACGCACTTCACGTGCCGCTTCAAGGAATGGCTGGGACTCGATGTCGCCCACGGTTCCGCCTATCTCGGTGATGATGACGTCCACATCATCGCCTGCCTGGGCACGCATGCGGCTTTTGATTTCATTGGTTATGTGGGGAATGACCTGCACGCACTGTCCCAGATACTTCCCAGCCCGCTCCTTTTCGAGAACGGCCTGATAGATCTGCCCTGTGGTGACGTTGGCCTTCTGCGAAAGAAATACGTCAAGGAAACGCTCATAATGACCGATATCAAGATCTGTTTCTGCTCCATCTTCGGTGACATACACCTCACCGTGTTGGAAAGGATTCATCGTACCCGGATCGACGTTTATATAGGGATCGAGCTTCTGCTGTAGAACGCGCACGCCGCGGCTTCTGAGCAGCCGACCAAGGGAGGATGCGGTCAACCCCTTGCCAAGCGATGACACAACACCGCCGGTGACGAAAATATGCTTGGTTATGTGTTCCTGCGAATTCTCATGATTTCTTCGTACCATGGAACTTCAGCCTATCAGGAACTTACGACCTCTAACAGGCGCTAAGCCATCGGCTGTTCATGGGCGAAAAAGCATGTGACCTCAAGGAAACAAGCCCTATCACCGACACTGATTGCGAGGAACACCGTCAGGGAAAGCGACACACATCACTTTTGCCGCAGCAGGTATGCCACGGACTCAAGCGCGAGCTTGTAGCCGAAAAAGCCCATCCCCGTGATTGTTCCCGTGGCCACGGGGCTGATCACGCTGTGTTTGCGAAAACTCTCCCTTGCACTGGGGTTTGATATGTGCACCTCCATCAACGGCAATCCAGCATCAGTGACCATGTGTGCCGCGTCAGCCAGTCCGTAGCTATAGTGGGTGAAGGCGGCCGGATTCATCACCACGGGCGTGCGTTCATCCACGGCATCATGCATCCAGCCGATGACTTCGGCCTCGTCATCGCTTTGACGCACCTCAACGTCCAGACCAAGCCGTTGACCCCACGTCACGCAATCCGCGCTCAAGGTCTTTAAATCCTGACTTCCATAGACGTCGGGCTCACGCACACCCAATCTCCCCAAGTTCGGTCCATTGATCACCATCACTCTGGTCATTTCCCTACCTCCTTCAAAGGCCTGTCTGAACAATCATGAGTCCGTTTCGTGACGTGCCGTTCATCAGTGCGAGCAATGCTAGGGCCTGATGCGCCGAAAAGCCTCTTCCACAGCATCCAACGGCGGATCCTCGACGATGACCGGCTCACCCAGCGTCTTGAGCAAGACGAAACGCAGCGAGTCGCCACGAGCCTTCTTGTCGCGATGCATCAGCGCGAGCACGTCATCAAAACCCGCACCGTCCCACGACACTGGCAAGCCCAGTTGTGCAAAGAGCCTACGATGACGATCGACCAACCCCTGGTCTATGTAACCGAGCAAATGCGACAGCTCCGCCGCGAACACGCACCCAACTGCCACGGCATTACCGTGACGCCATCGGAAACCTTCGATTTTTTCGATGGCATGAGCCAGGGTGTGACCATAGTTGAGATACTCTCGCAGTCCGGCTTCCCTGAGATCCGCACTGACGTGATAGGCCTTGACCCGAACAGTTCGTTCGATGAGCTCACAAACCACCTCTTCGAGGGCCGTGTCCAGGAAAGCCGCACCGTCGAAGCCTTTGAGGGAGGCCGAGTTGGCGTCCAGAACGTCGAGCATCGCCGTATCTTTGATGAATCCCGATTTGACGACCTCACCCAATCCCTCGACAAAAATGTCGTTAGGCAAGGTACTGAGCGTTTTGATATCTGCAAGAACTCCTGCAGGCGTATAGAACGTACCGACGAGATTCTTCCCATCAACGGTGTTGATGCCCGTCTTGCCTCCTGTGGATGCATCCACCATCGCCAACAACGATGTAGGGCAGTTGACATAGCGAATGCCACGCATCCAAGTGGAGGCTATGAATCCCGCTAGGTCCGTGGCTGCACCGCCACCCACGCCCACAACCGCATCAGAGCGGGTGAAGCCTTCGGAGCCAAGACGGTGCCAGACCTTATCCGCCACGGCGATGCTCTTGCCTGTCTCCGCATCAGGAATCACAACGTCGTACACACGGTACCCCGCCCGTCTCAGTATAGCCCGCACCTGATCACTGTGTCGTTGGACGACCGTGGTGTGGATAAGCGCCACACGCAGGACATCCCGGCCCAATGCGTCCTGCAATCCGCCGAGAGTACCCCGGCCTATATGGACGGAGTAAGGCTCGATGCCGTCACCTGTCACATGCACCACTCGTTGCCGTATCATATTCACCAGCTTTCTAGCAGCCATCCGAGGCGTCGAACCGTGTGTGTGTACATTGAAATTGGAGATTCTTCTGAAAACAGGGTCGCGCTGCGCATATAATCGCCTCCAGCGAACGTTCGAGTTCCCATCGAGCATGGGACGACCTCCAGCCTTGTTGGCCCGTTCCATCGCCTCCCGCATATCGGCTTGCAGATATACCAACCGTCCACCATCATTGACGTAATCCTCCAGCAACGCACGCGTGCTTGCAGTCATGGGCGCGCCTCCGCCCAATGCCAGCAGTCCGGTGCAACATGCAAGAAGCTCAGCTATGACGTCAGCCTCCAAATCACGGAAGCCCGATTCACCGTAACGCTCGAAATACCGAGGTATCGGCATGCCGGCCCTTTTTTCAATCTCGATGTCGGAATCGACGAAGTCCACACCGAGCATATGCGCACCCTCACGACCCACGCGCGTCTTGCCGGCACCGGGCATGCCTATGATCACCGCCAATGGACGGTTTCCCGGTGACTCCTCATTCAAATCCACGTTCTTCCATCCTTAGCGCATGTGCTCAGGCCATGATCCCAGGTATCCGTCGGCATTACGAATGACTTCGGCCACAGTATCCCCTCCGAACTTGTCAATCACAAAACCGGCCAGAGTCAGTCTCACCATGGCCTCTGCCACTACTGAAGCAGCCGGTACCGCTGTGTTGTCGGAACGTTGGTTGATGGCCTTCGCAGCTTCTCCCGTAGCCACATCGACGGTTCTCAGAGCACGAGGAATGGACGGGATGGGCTTCATGGCCGCGCGTACACGTATGGGTTGCCCATTCGACATGCCTCCCTCTATACCGCCGGCTCTATTGGTCAATCTATCGATGTGACCATCCCGGCCCGGCACCATTTCATCGTGCGCCTGCGAGCCGAGTCGAGCCGCTTCCAGGAAGCCGTCGCCGATCTCTACCCCCTTGATGGCCTGTATACCCATCAGGGCGGAAGCCAAAGCAGCATCAAGCCTACGGTCGGATTCCACATACGTACCAAGCCCTGCAGGAACCCCGTAGGCAATGACCTCAACCACTCCACCCAAAGTATCGCAGTCTTTTTTGGCCTCATCGATTCGAGACATCATACGTTGTTCCGCATCCTTATCCAGCGTGCGCACCGGAGAAGCGTCCAGAACTTCGAGGTCGTCAGGCGTAGGCAGCCTGCCCCCGTCATCGGCGCTGACCGATCCCAATGCCACGACATGGGCAACGGTGCGTATGTCGAGAGTCTGTTCCAGGAATTTCGCCGCCAACGCGCCTAACGCAACCCGGGAGGCGGTCTCGCGAGCACTTGAGCGCTCCAACACACCCCGGGCATCATCGAACCCGTACTTGCGCATCCCCGTCAAGTCCGCGTGTCCGGGTCGGGGACGGCTCAAAGGGGCGTTGCGTCCCGTCCGTTCAATGTCATGGTCCAATGGATCGGCGCTCATCACTTCCGTCCATTTCGGCCATTCGGTGTTCCTGATCTCTATGGTTACCGGTGATCCAAGTGTCTTGCCATGACGCACGCCTGTCAGTACATGGACCTCATCCTGTTCGAATTTCATGCGGGCTCCACGGCCATAGCCAAGCCTGCGACGGGCCAATGCCTTCGCTATATCGCCGGACGTCACTTCGACGCCCGCCGGCAGTCCTTCCATCATGGCGACCAATGCCTGGCCGTGTGACTCACCGGCCGTCTGCCAACGCAACATACTTTCCACTCCCGAGATTGTCTTGTACTTCAACAGTGTATCAGCTATCTTAGTGTCATGGATTACCTGCTCGCCTTACCAAGTCTGCTCTGCGGAATCGCCTTGAGTCTGGAGGACATACGCACGCGGTCAGTTCCTAGGTCATGGGTTCTTGCAGGCGTGTTCCTACAGTTCGTTGTCCTTACGATGGCGGCGTTCGTTTTCAACGAAGCGAGACTGGCACTGCTGCCGCCATGCTACGGACTGAGCGCCGCTCTGATTCAGTACGCACTCTCCTCGATGGCCCACGGGTCCCTCGGTTTTGGCGATGTGACCGCTTCAGCGATGATAGGCCAAGCCGTCGGTGTCTTCGGCATGGAAGCCTTCCTGCTTTGGTGGACGATAATGGCAGTAATCGGCCTGTCCTCGATCGGACTGCGTCGCGCCACGAAAGTAAAGGATACCGCAATGCCGTTCGTGCCGGTTCTTTTCATTTCCGCCTTAATGGCCGTCATCTTGGCTCACTTCGTCCGGTAATAATGCATCGTGCGGTTTCATACCCTGCCTGTTTGCATCTCCAAATCCAGGTTCTATGACTTGACATGGTGATCACAAGGATGGAAGAATGATGCGTAAAAGGTACATCGGGTCAGGGATGAGATGTCCTCAGACGCCACATGACGGACACGCCGGAGCATGTCGTCTAAGGACAATCAGTTGGCGTTCGCATTGGAACGCTTGTACTCATCCCTAAGGTGCGCGAACTCCTGCTCCGAATCGGTGAAATGGGTTTCACCTGTTTTGAGGTTCGTGGTGACGAAATACAGCCAATCACCGTCAGCAGGTGCCATGGAAGCCTCAATGGCCTGATCGCCGGGGTTGCTGATGGCCGTGGGCGGAAGACCGTGGTTGACACGCGTATTGTAGGGGTTGGAAGGATCCGTGAGCATCGCGTCCGTCAGTTGCCGCGAATCTATGCCCAGTCCATAGGCGACTGTGGAATCCATTCCCAAAGGCATGTCGGCGTTAAGTCTGTTCAGAACAACGCGGGAGACCTTTCCGTAGTATTCAGGTAGATTCACTTCTGATTCCACAATGGAGGCGATGATGAGGACACGCTGCCGTTGCTCACCGGCCGGGACCTGCAGGGAGTCCAGTTTCCTGATGCGGGCGTCTACGGCAGGTTTGATCACATCAACGGCACTCTTCTTACCGTCGATAAGATACGCACCGGGTTCCAGCCACCCCTCGAAATTCCCATTCGCTTCGGCAGGCAGCACCCCCGAACCGCCGGATTGTTGCAACCGTTGGAACTCCGACCTATCGATTCCTGATGCCTTCGCTGCCTCATCGAACACCTGCGATGTGCGCTCGCCGGCCTTGACTTGAAAGACACCACCGGCTTTGCTCTGATCGGAAAGTATCTCGATCACCTGAGCACTGGACATTCTTTTTTTCAGATCAAAAACACCGGGATACAACGTACTTCTGTTGGCTCCCACCGCACTGGCGAATGCGCTGGCCGATTTGACGATGCCGGCCTTCTCGAGATTTGAGGAGATGCGATTGATGCTTTCCCCACTGGAGATTTCAAAACGAACATGCCCCACCCCGGGGCCAGGATAATCCAGGACCTCCTCACCCGTTGAATCGTGCGGAAATACCTCATGCGTAAGCTTGCTGAGCCCCTGAAAACCGGCGATACCAATGAGCAGCAACGCAATGGCGACGATCATACAGACAATTATGCGTCTCTTTTTCTGGAGCCTGTGTCGTTGCCTCAACGCGCGGCGCGTCATTGCAGGCTGGGAATGGGTTCGTGAGCCGTCGTCTGCCACGCCGGCATCGGGAGCCATGTCAACCATGGACATATCGTGGTGAGGACCGTTCCCGTCATGTTGGGAATCGATCGCCTCGTCCAAAGCGAAAAAATCCGCCAAATCATCGCTCATTGGCTTCACATCCTTTCGACAGACGGTCCAGAGCGGCTTGAAGAATCAACACCGCTGATTGGCGATCCACATCAGGACGATGCGCACGACCCGGCAGCCCCGCCGCATTGAGCTGACGATGAGCACTTACCGTCGTCAGGCGTTCGTCCTCCATGACCACGTCTGGAAGATTACTTTCGCCGATCCTTCCTTCCTCCACGGCGCCACGAAGTCGCTTGACTAAATTGGTGGCCCAACGCCGTGCCTTCTTCGCGGATTTGCCTTCACCACCATCAAGCAACAATGGCAAACCAATGACGACCCGTTCCACCCCGTAGTCAACCACGATATCAACCACGTCATCAAGCACGCGGAAGGAATCGCCTCCTGCTGACAGGTTTTCTTCAGGATGTGCGAAGGAAAGCTCAGGATCGGACATCGCAATGCCGACCCTGGCCTCCCCTAAGTCAATTCCAAGCCAAACCATACAACGACTCAGTCCTGATTCACGCTTTTCAACGATTCACTGACGGCAGCCAAAGCATCATCGATCTTCGTGGAATCGACCCCACCACCTTGGGCGAAGTCAGGTTTCCCGCCGCCACCACCGCCGAGCGTCTGGGCAGCGAGCTTGACAAGCTGTCCGGCTTTCACTCCCTTTTGACGAGCCTGATCGTTCGTTGCCGCGGCGACCATGGGCTTACCTTCCGAACTGACTCCCGCCAGGACCACGACCACGGGAAGGTCGTCACCAACCTTGGCCCTGACGTCAAGCACGGTTTTGCGCAGTGCGTCGAATGACCCGAAATTACCGACGTTTGCCCCCACAAACGCAAAACCACCATTCGATGGCGATGCCTTCACCGCCTGCCTGACCAGGTCTGGCTCGGCCGCCGCAAGGCTCGACTCATACAATGAATTCAGCTTCTGCTCGGTCTCGCGGTTCTTGGCGAGCAGCACCTCCACGCGATCGCGTAACTCATCCGTACGAACGTTTAGTTCGTCGGCCAGACCGGATACGAGCTTATGCTGCTCACTGATGTATTCATAGGCTTTTTTGCCCATGAACGCCTCGATCCGTCTGACACCGGAGCCTACCGACGACTCGGAAGTGATGACAAATTCGCCGATCTTGCCCGTGACATTCAGGTGCGTTCCGCCACAAAGCTCACGGCTCCAGCCGTCCTCTCCGATGGTCACCAAGCGAACCTTGTCGCCATATTTTTCTCCGAACAGATGCATGGCTCCCAGGTCTATGGCTCGGTGATAGTCCATCTCCTCCATGGTAACAGGCAGGTCGTCGCGCACACGTTCCACGACACGAGCCTCTATCTCGTCCAACTGGGACTTGGTTGGCGCGGCCGATGTCTGGAAATCGAAGTGCAGATAATCAGGTGCGACGAGGGATCCCCGTTGGGTCGCCTGTTCGCCGAGCACTTCTCGAATGGCTTTATGCAACACATGCGTGGCGGTGTGGGAGCGTCCAAGAGCCTTTCTGCGTTCCACGTCGATACTGGCGTTGACAGCATCACCGACGTTCAAGGTTCCTTCGGTCAAGCGACAGCTGTGAACGATGAATTCTTTGATCGGTTTCTGAACATCATCGACCTCAAGCACTGCTCCATCATCGGTAGTCATCTCACCTTCATCGGCGAGCTGTCCACCTTGTTCGGCGTAAAACGGCGTTCTGTCGAGGATAATCTCAACCTGTGCTGGACCGGTGACACTGCTTACCGACCCTTCGCCCTCCTGGATAATGCCGATGACGTTGGAACGGCTCGTGTATTCCTTATAACCCAAGAATTCGATGGGCTTTTCCAACGTTTTTTTGAAATCGTCGTAGACGCTCAAATCCACATTATGACGCTTCTTCAACGCGTCCGCACGGGCCCGAGACCTCTGTTGCGCCATCTTCGCGTCGAAGCCGGCGCGGTCGACCGCAACGCCTTGTTCGCCGGCCATCTCCAACGTAAGTTCGATGGGGAACCCGTAGGTATCATGCAAGGCGAACGCATCCTCACCTGAAACCGTATTCTCGCCGTTCCTTTTCGCCTTGTCCACAGCCACGTCCAAGATCGAGGTTCCGTTCTCCAGCGTACGGCGGAAAGCGTCCTCCTCCCCATATGCAGCTTCGGACACGTCATGGAAAGTGCTCTCCAACCCGGGGTAGCTGGCCACCATCGCGTCCTTAGAAACGGTCAACAGCGTAGGCATCACAGCCTCATCTACACCAAGCATCTTCATGGATCGAACCGTGCGACGCAAAAGACGGCGCAGGACGTATCCTCGTCCGACATTGCTCGGACGAACTCCATCGCTCATTATCATCAAGGCACTGCGCACATGATCGGCAACCACGCGGAAACGTACGTCATCGGCGGCACTGGATCCGTACTTCCGCCCTGAAAGCCGTTCTGCTGCTTCGATGACTGGATAGACCTCATCGGTCTCATAAATGTTCTGTTTGCCCTGCATCAGGTAGGCCAGGCGTTCCAACCCCGCGCCCGTGTCAATGTTCTTGTGTTCGAGCTCCCCCACGATATGAAGATCTGTCTTGGACTTCACGTTGTCCACGGCGTAATTTTCAAACACCAGATCCCATATCTCGATGTAGCGGTTCTCATCCGCGCTGGGTCCCCCTTCTTTCCCATAACGCGGACCACGATCAACGTAGATCTCCGAGCACGGACCGCCAGGGCCAGGGCCGCCGGTTGTCCAGAAGTTGTCCTCCATTCCCAAGATCTGCATATGTTCTGGATCAAAACCTTCGTTCCTCCACAGCGACCGAGCCTCGTCGTCATCGGTATAAGTGGTCACCCACAACGTTTCCGGATCGAACCCATAGCCACCTTCCTCCTGTGGCTTAGTGAGCAGCTCCCAGGCATAATGAATGGCCTCTTCCTTGAAGTAGTCTCCAAAGGAAAAGTTACCCAGCATCTGGAAGAAGGTGCCATGACGTGTGGTCTTGCCCACTTCGTCGATGTCGAGTGTACGCACGCATTTCTGATTAGAGGCCATACGCGTCGCCGGAGGAGTCTGCTCCCCTAACAGATACGGGATGAACGGCACCATTCCGGCAATCGTGAACAGCGTTGTGGGATTAGGCGAAATAAGGGACGCCGAAGGCACCACCTGATGACCTTGCTGTTCAAAGTAATGCAAAAAACGATTAGCTATTTCCGAGGTGCGCATTGACCTGCTGCTCCTTTTTTCGCGCCTTGACACTGCATTTGGGGTGTCAGGCATAATTGATGACCTCATTTTAAATGATGCCGGCGATAGCGGTGTCGTGGCCCTTCACGGTCATTCGTCAAGAACCACATTTCCTTGTGTTTATTCTCATGTTCTTATGCATCAAACGTTGACCGGATCTCAACGCACTGAAAACTTCACAAATCAATCAACCCAGTCCCATACCGCGACATCATTCGCATGACGCAACGCCCCCGTATCTAGGGGACGACAAAACCTTGCATACATGTACATGTGAACTCCGCCGACCGGCACAAACGGCCACATTAACGGCATCAGCGATGCATATCGTCGGCGTATTTGCGGCTCAACTCATCCTCACGGTTCCTACGAGCGGCATTAAACTCACCGATCAAGCCTCCCAAGGTCCGGGAAGCGACATTGTCCTCATCAGGGCCGAGCACGAACTGGCGGGCCTTGTCTGGCGTGTTGGCACGCACGTAGGCCTCAGCTTTGGAGACGGCCACCACCCCAAAGCAGAAGCCCGCCGAAAGCCAGAAGATTCGTTTAAACATTCGCTCCCCCTACCGTATCGTATGTTTCATCGAAGAAGAGGACGCATGAGTCGCCTTCCGATCCGAAGCCTTCGCGCCCTTGAAGAACGACCGCGCAGTGGTTTTGAATGCGTATCCCGCAGCCGCTATCTTGATGATCGGCCTGCCGAGGAAGGAACCGTACAGGTCGGTCAAAGCACCAAGATTGTCGGCTGTTGTCGATGCCGCAGAAGAAATACGGTTGACATCATCGAGTGACTTGTTGACCTGACGGACGGTCGTAACCCCTTCGTCAAGAACCGGAATGGCATGGTCACCCGATTCTTTGACCGTCAGGGCGATCTGATCGAACAGCTTGCCTAACCGGATGAGCGGATAGATGAGGAACCCCGCAAGTACGGCGAACGCTATCGCGGCGATGAGTCCAGCAATGTCTCCGATACTCATTTCTGCCTCTTTTCTGTAAGGCATGGCTACCCATGCACCTCATGCTGATGACAGCTTAACGAATCCCCGAGACGCTGCCGAAACGTCATTCTTCCGCGGAGGCACAGGTCACTCGTTGTATGCCGTAACCACCAGCGCTTTGTCGAACTTGGCTTCCGTGTCGAAATCCAGGCTTGTCACGCTGCCGTTCGCAGGCCGCACGGAAAGGTCGTATCCTTCACTTACCGATGCGAATCGGCGCACTAGACTCAGCAAAGTGTTGCCATGTGAAATCTGAAGGACATGGTCGCCGTCTCGTAGACTAGGATTGCCGGCGATCAACTGGTAGCCTCCCGCTATACGCCGCCAATACTCATCGTCGGATTCGGCGTCGTGGAACGGATCCGCCTCTTTCAGGAAATCACGGGTGGCGGCAAGACCAAATCGCTCCACGATGTCGTTATAGGTCTTCACACCGTGCGGCGCACCGGCCGCCCACCAGGACTCCCCCATATCGCGACCCTCGAAATAACCATAGAATTGCTCCCTGAAATGCATGTCGGAAACGAGATCCGGGCGAACATGACCGGCCCCTTCATTGACATCGAGAATACGCGACGCCGTCTGTTGGGCACGGGTGGTGTCGGAACAGTATGCGGCGGCGAAATCGAAACCGCTCAGCTTCCGGGCGGCGGTGTCGGCCTCATCGAGGCCCACCTGCGTCAAAGGCGAGTTCGACCAACCTTGGAGACGATTGTATCGGTTGAAATAG
Source organism: Bifidobacterium bombi DSM 19703 (assembly GCF_000737845.1). GTDB lineage: Bacteria > Actinomycetota > Actinomycetes > Actinomycetales > Bifidobacteriaceae > Bifidobacterium > Bifidobacterium bombi. The sequence goes on from NZ_ATLK01000001.1 coordinate 597,296, forward strand.
GTCTGTCCGTGACGGACCAAATGCAAGTGCAGAATCATATATCCATTATGTCACGCCCGAGCATTCATGCAATATCAGTACCGTTACCGGAGCCACTGCGTCCCAGGAAAGCCTCACCGGATAGGCAATCGAGACGTCGCGTTCGGGGATATGTCGCGAGGGCAACGGGCGGCACGTCCAAACAAGTCGCACTCCTGTAACACATGATGTGCACCGGATCACCAATGCACGTTCCAGCGATACTTCAAGAGGGACGAATATGCACCATTGACTCCGATACCGGCGAAACATCGTCGAACATGACAGTACGTGATATGAAACGGCACAAACCATGACATTGGCTGCTCAAATGATGAAAGCTGGTGAAATTCTGACGCTTTTGCGACGATAGACTCAGTCATCTCTGGAGGACATGTCATAATATGATTCATGACACAGTTCCTTTCACGTTGGCTGGTTCTGACCATCGCCGCAGGTGTGATGGTCGCCCTCATTCCAGGCATGCGTCCCATAGGCAACCCCGCCATCTTCGGCATAGCCGCTTTCGCCCTCTTTATGGCACTGATCAACGCATCGATTAAACCATTCCTGCATATCCTGTCTTTGCCGTTTACGGTTCTGACTTTCGGTTTCTTTGCTTTGATCGTGAACTGGCTATGCATGGAACTGGCCTCTTGGTTGGCGGTGGCGTTGTTTGGAGTCGGAGTCGCAATCAACGGCTTCTGGGTTTCGGTGGTCGGCTCGTTCATCATGATGGTTGTGAGCTGGATCGTCGAATCCATCATCGGTCTGTGACCCTAACGGTTTTCTGCCTATGGCTCTCTTTATGGCGAATCGAAGTTGACCTCGATTCGAATGGTGCAGTGACTGATTAGCGCAACAGACGAATTTTCATCAACAGACCCGACCGGCTTTATAACGATTTTGGGTCCGGTGCACAAGCACCGGACCCAAAATGTATGTTGTATGTCCCTGAAAAGTCCAGGTTGATTCAGACTTTAGCGAGCGTAGAACTCGACCACGTACTGGATGTTGACCTCGACCGGAATCTCCTCCGTCTCCGGCTTGCGGGTGAGCGTCGCCTTCAAGGAGGCGATGTTCACATCCAAATAACCCGGAACGGCTGGCAGCACATCACGGTGCACACCTTCAGCGGCAATCTGGAACGGAACCATGGTCTGGCTCTTGGGCTTGACCTGGATGGTCTGGCCCGGCTTGACGCGGAAGGAGGGACGATCGACGATGTTACCGTCGACCATGATGTGACGATGGACCACGAACTGACGGGCCTGGGCGGTCGTGCGGGCAAAACCAGCACGGAGGACCAGATTGTCCAGACGGGTCTCCAAATCGGAGAGCATCGCGTCACCGGTCTGCCCCTTGGTGTGAGTCCCCTTTTCGTAAGCCGCACGAAGCTGCTTCTCGGAAAGGCCATACTGGGCGCGCAGCCTCTGCTTCTCACGCAAACGAACCGCGTAATCGGATTCGGTGCGACGGCGGGTGCGGCCATGTTCACCGGGGGCATAAGGACGCTTCTCGAAGATGCGCTGAGCCTTGGGGGTCAGTGCGATGCCGAGGGCGCGCGAAAGACGCACCTGACGGCGGGAACGCTGAACGTTAGTCATTGCTTATATTCCTTTATTCTGTCGTTATCTGAACGGAACGCCACGGACATACGGCCGCTGCGCTGAGCCGGGCCTCTCCAGTGCTTCACATCGCGTCGAACGCGAACGCCCCAGCCGCCGTCACGAACATCACGCGCGTAAGGCCACCGGACCGCCGACCCACTGATGGGCTAAGACTCCAGATAATGCCTGTCACATCGGCAGACACAGGAAGTCATTCTACTCGCCAACCATGGACGTTGCCACGGTGACCGGAGACGATTCAGCAATCAGGCTTACCGGCAACGATGGAGAACGTAAGTGGAATACGAGGCAAGCCTTGTGGCATATGCCATGACCGACGTCGCTCATCGTATTCAAGCATGGGCAGGGACTTCCAATCGGACTCCTCATGTTCTCCAAGCTCACGAATCTCGAGCCCTGCATCAAGAAGCACACCCGTCATCTCGGCAAAATCGTGAGCCCAGTTGTGGTTGCGCATATGAGTGATCTTCGATGAAGAGTGCCTGGATGACACCGAATCATCGGCAATCAAGGTATATGTCTCATCGCTTTGCCAGGAATCTTCGGCTCCCGAGCAGTAGTCCATGCTGATGTGCAACGATTCATCCAATGCGAACAACAGCGGATGACTGTCACGGATCATGAACACGCCGCCGGGATTGAGCAGCGCCGCAATCGAATAGGCCCAGTCGGCCAAATCTGGAAGCCAAGTCACCGTACCGACACTGGTAACGATGACATCGAAACGCTTGCCCTGTAAAGCCTCCGCCGCCTTTCTCGCGTCGGCCTGCACATAGGTGACCCGCTCACCCGCACGCTCGGTGAGGTCATTAGCATGCCTGAGGGCATTGGCCGAAAAGTCGAGGCCGTACACGTCTTTGGCGCCGAGTCGGGCCCAGCTAATCGTGTCCGTGCCGATATGGCACTGAAGATGGAGCAGACTCAATCCTTGAACGGAGCCATCGGGAACGTGGGGACCAAGCACCTCCAGGTCGCGAATCACCACGCTCGAAACCGCTTGCGATCAGCCACGAATTCGTCAAGATCGCCATAAGCGCCGGAATCTATGTGCACCTCAGCACGATCGTCCCAGTTCTCCTGGTTGTCATGAACGGCTTCGTTCATCTCGTCCATTCCCGCCTCTATCACATACGAATACCACAGCCTAGCATGCTTGACGATATCAAAAGTATCGGACTGTCCACATGCAATATCGTATTGAATATGACCGCAATCGCCTCGCTGGAAGCGGCCTGTTCCCCGCCGGTGACAAGACCTCGACAAGACGGGAACACGACCAAGGGTGTCTCACGGCCAAAGTCACCATTGTCTCACCCCCCTCCGGCCATGTATTCGGGTCGTTCACAGACGAGGCCAATCCAAAGGCTCCCCGCTCCTACAGCTTTTCAATCGGTGCCACACGCAACATGAGACGCTTGACTCCGGCCGAGCCGAAATCCACGGTGATGATCGAGTTGCGACCCTTATCCTGCGTCTGCAGAACGGTTCCCAAGCCGAACTGATCGTGTGTGATCTTGTCTCCCACTTTGAAATCCGCTATCGAAAGGTTGTTGTCCTTCTTCAGACTCGAAACAGGAACCACCCGGGAGGACGATTTCGAAGGCGTCACATGACGCGTGGAAACATGCCCAGAACGGCCCGTCGACCTCGAACCATGGGAACCGCCCGCGGAGCCATACGACGAACCTCCACGCCCTGGATATGATGATCTGGAATGCGATCCATACGACGAGCGAGAACCATAGCCACCTCCGAACGTCGAAAAACCACCGGAACGCGAACCGTAGGAACCGGAGCCATATGAGGATCCATGGGATGATCCGTGCGATGCCCCCGATCCCAAGGAACCATAAACGCCTCGCGACGAACCGTAGCCGGCGGTGCCGAAATCATCATCCCAACCTGCAAATTCATCGTCTTCGACACCGTCCGCGCCCTCCGTGCCCCAACTGGAACGCATCCTCTCCACGCCAGCCTCACGGCGCTTCCAATCGATAAGCCCATCCGGAATCTCATCGAGGAATTGGCTTGGCAGCATCTCCGCGGCCTGCCCCCATTGCGAACGCACCGCAGCACGGGTGACATAGAGACGCTGCTTGGCGCGCGTAATACCCACGTATGCCAGACGACGTTCCTCGGAAAGCTCCTGATCATCCTCTAGGGATCTTGAGTGAGGGAACGTGCCCTGCTCCATGCCGGTGAGGAAGACGACAGGATACTCCAATCCCTTCGCCGTGTGCAGGGTCATCAACGTAACTTTTCCGGTATCCTCGCCCTCGTTTGGCAGCTGATCGGAATCCGCCACCAGAGCCGTGGTCTCCAGGAAGCCGGCGAGGGTAGCATCCGGCGTCTTCTGTTCAAATTCTGCTGCCACGGACTGCAATTGCGAGAGATTCTCCACACGCGACTCATCCTGCGGGTCATTCGAACGCCTTAATTCCTCCAACAGACCCGATTGCTGAAGGACCTCCGCTACGACCTGCGAAGGTTTCGAATCGTTTTCCGCGGCGAATTTCGTCAGCCCATGAATCAACTCACGGAACTGACCAAGTAGCGTACGCGTACGCGTGGGCAAGTCCGGAATGTCCTCAAGATGCTCGATGCCCTGCCAAAACGGGACGTCATGCTCATCGGCATACTGGGCCACCATCGCCTCGGCACGGGCACCAAGGCCACGTTTAGGCACGTTGAGGATGCGTCGCATGTTGACACTGTCAGCGGGATTGACAATGGCTTGCAAATATGCGATGCCATCCTTGACCTCACGCCTCTCGTAGAATTTGGTCCCGCCAACCAACTGGTAGGGCAGACCGGCATTGATGAGCGCCTCTTCAAGCGCCCGTGACTGCGCGTTGGCACGGTACATGATGGCCATGTCGGCATAAGGCACACCCCGTTCGCCACGCAAATCGGCTATCTCATTGGCTATCCAACCAGCCTCCTGCTGGGCGTTGTCAGCCGCGTAGCCGACTATGGGCTCACCTTTGCCCAAGGCAGTCCACAGCTTTTTGGGTTTACGTCCGGAATTCTTCGCTATGACGGCATTGGCGGCATCAAGGATGGTCTGCGTCGAACGGTAGTTCTGTTCGAGCATGATCGTCTTGGCACCCGGAAAATCCTTTTCAAAATCCTCGATGTTGCTGATGTCCGCACCTCGGAAGGCATAGATGGATTGGTCTGAATCACCGACCACGGTGACCCACGCAGGCCCCTGTCTCCCCGCAAAACGTGCGGTAGGGATCACCGGCTCACCAGCGTCGATTCCGGACAGCTCACGGATAAGCACATACTGCGCGTGGTTTGTATCCTGATACTCATCCACTAGAATGTAACGGAATTTATGATGGTAATATTCGGCCACCTGCGGACACGTACGCAACAACTCCACGGTACGCACAATGAGGTCATCGAAATCCACCGCATTCGCGGCTGCCAGACGGTATTCGTACTCCGCAAAGACCACGGCATACAGTTCCTCCACGTCGTCATACCGACCCAGTTGGTATCCACGCTGGCCGGGCTTGTAATCAGGGGCGTACTGCTTGAGAAGACCCTGCCAATTGACGAGGCCGTTCTTGTAATCCGAGATCTTGGCCAGAATCGACTTGGGTGTATACCGCTTCAGGTCGATGTTGAGATCGGTTCCTATGAGTTTGATCAAACGCTGCGAATCGGCCGTGTCATAGATGGAGAATCCTGACTTCAAACCGATTTCCTTGCCGTCACGACGCAGGATTCGAACGCAAGCGGAGTGGAAGGTGGATATCCACATGCGCTGCGCAACTGGACCGATGAGCGAGGTGAGGCGTTCACGCATTTCGGCCGCGGCCTTGTTGGTGAAGGTGATTGCAAGCACTTGACTTGGCCGGGCACCGAACTGACTGAGTATCCAGGCGACACGACGAGTGAGCACACGAGTCTTGCCTGAACCAGCGCCGGCGCCGATGAGCAACGCAGGCACCTGCGAGCGCACGGCCTCGGCCTGTTGTGGGTTAAGACCGCCAAGGAGCTCCTCGGCACTGCGAGCAATCACCTCAGGATCGGGCCGTCGATCAGATGGCCGATTACCGCCTGCTTCCTGGTCAAAGTCCGCGTTCCATTCCACGCCTGTCCCCTTCCGTACGCCATGTTCCAATATTGCCGACGAGCCAGCCAACATAGCGGCCGCGATTCTCGTTTTCCGCGTATGCCAGTTTACGCACACCATGGCCGATATGCTGCGGCTTACCACCACATGTCGCCACGCCGGCCCTATATGCATGGACACAGAAAGGAGCTCATACACCAGTGGTTTCCCGCAATTCGTCGTTATGAAACGACATGCCATCGCCATACGCTGTGACGACGCGCCGAGGACGAGTATGGGAAGCCACTTATGGACTCGAAACCAACGTTTACGACACAATCGGGAATACAACCCCAATTGGGAAACGATGCGAAGCTCGTACAGGTATTTCGAAGTATAACAGGCAAGCGGTGTTGATGATTCGCACAAACCCCGCTTGCAAGGTCTCGCCGTACGCCATAACCTTCATCGGCGGCCTCCGGAAGGCTGACGCACGGCTTGACATCACTCCGTCGTTTTCCCACTGGGATCGGGGCCTGAGCGACGTCCGGTATCGAGTCCGTCGATGGCGGTCAGTTCCTCGTCGGTAAGCTCGAAGTCAAAGATGCCGAAATTCTCGACGATACGCACCGGATGAATGGACTTCGGGATGGCCGAGCGTCCTTCCTGTATATGCCAGCGTAGCATGACTTGCGCGGCGGTTTTGCCGTGCGCCTTTCCTATGTCGAGTAACGTCGGGTCCTGAAGCGTGCTGTGACCCCTGTCATCCCATCCCGGATAGAAGGTGATGCCCCCTATGGGTGACCAGGCCTGCGTGAGTACCCCCGCGGCATCGTCTGCGGCTACAACACTTTTTTCCTGGAAATATGGATGCAGTTCGATCTGATTGATGGTCGGGGTCACATCGGTGGATTCCATCAAGGCTCGGAGTTGGTTTGGCTGAAAATTGCTTACGCCGATGGCCCGCACCTTGCCGTCGGCGAGCAGTCTCTCAAGGTCTTTGTAGGCGGCGATGGTGCGAGCGAAGTCAGCGGCGTCGGTCGTTCCCGTCAACACCTTGGAATTCGGCTGATGCAGGATGAGCAGATCGATGACGTCGACACCGAGTCTGCGCATAGCGGCCTCGCCGGCACGATAGGTCAGTCCGGTGCCGTAGTCGTCGATCCAGATTTTGGTTTCTATGAAAACCGCGTCGCGGTCGACCGGCGATTCACGGATGGCCTGGCCTACCTGTTCCTCGTTATGATAGGCGGCAGCAGTGTCGACATGGCGATAGCCGGTCTCCAGAGCCGCCTTCACCGAAGTGACGGTGTCTTCCGGAGAGGATTGGAAAACGCCGAAACCAAGCGCCGGCATGGTGACACCGTTGTTCAACGTACGAATTGGTACCTGATGCATATTGCTCCTTTACAAGGCTCCCCGTTATGCATGTCCGTGTCCCGAACAAGACATGGCCGAGCATACTGCCCCGCACAACGGTTTATATAAAGCGGATATTAAATATCCACTTAAAAGTATATGCTACATGGATATCAATGTTCCACTTAAGATAGAATTGCGCTTATGGAATATTCATCCCCACACGGCGTCGACAAGTGCACAGACCGCGCCAGGAGCGCTCGTGGCGCACATTCAAAAAACCTCGGACTGCGCAAGGATGCGGCCCTCAACCGCAAGCGTCTCCTGAAAGCCGGGCGCGAGGTGTTTGCAGCGCAAGGATTCGAAGCCACGTTGAACGACGTGGCCAGACATGCCGGGCTCGGCGTTGGCACCGCCTACCGGAACTTTGCCAACAAGGAGGAGCTCATCGACGCCATTGTGGCGCAGCAGGTACATGAACTGGAAGACGTCCTTCACCACGCTTTGGACATGGACGACGCCTGGCAAGGACTGGTCTATTACATGGAGCAGAGCCTACGGATGCAGATACATGACAGAGGCATGGCGCAGCTCTTCACCAGCCGTCATGCGGGGCGAGAGCGTTACGACTGGTCACGAGACCGCATCGCGCCATTCGTCAATGCAGTGGCGGAAAGGGCACGCGGTCAAGGGTCGATTCGCACCGAGATCACAGGTACTGACCTCATCCTTATACAATTCGGCATCGTGGCCATCGCCGAATCATTGCACGAAAGCGTATTGACCGATACGGATGCAGACAGGACGACAGCGAGCGCACACAGAGCGCACTTCGCATGTCATCGACAAGAGCATGAAGGCGGCAAGTCTCCATTGACATCCGGAGATCCAGGCGATGCGGCGGAAGCATCGAAGTCTGCAACGAAACCTTCTTGCCCTGTTTACCTGCGGTACCTGTGGATCGCCCTCGATGGCATTCGGGCATCGACGATCACCAAAGGAGGTGGGAGAAACGCAGCGGTTCAGCCTCTTCCTGTGACGGCCTTGGATACCGACGCATTGCATGCTGCGTTGGCATGAAGCCGCATCGCCCTGTGTTTGAAACGACGGTCCTCCTCGCCGAGTACACCGGAAGGTGCCCGCAGACCAACCCCACCCGACTAGGCCAGCCGAACGAACCTCGGCTCTCGCCTCTCCAGGCGCACGGAAAGGCAGGTAGGCGATCGCGCTCCTGTGCGAAGTCCCCGCAAGAGGCACGCATCAACACGAGCCTGAACAGTCAGAGATACGTCAAAACGAACGGATGATGCGACTGAGCGCCGAAACGAAATGTTCACTCTCCCCTTCCCCTATGCCAGAGACGATCCTTGTGTTGATGTCATTCAATATCGCGCGAATCTCATCGATATGCCGGTCAATCGTCTCAAAGCCATGCTCGGACAGGGAAAGCACGACCTGCCTGCGGTCGTTGTTCAAATGCGACAGATCGACGAGCTTGGCTCGTTCCAGCCGGCTGACGATGCCATGCATGGTCGGATGGCTGAGCACAAACCGATCGGCGACCTCCTTCTGCGTCACGGTCCGTCCTTTTGAATCATACAGATAGACGAGCAATGTGATCTGCGGACCTGTCAGACTCAACCCCGGCAACAACTCGGCCACGCGGTTGTTGAGCTCACGCTCTATGAGCGTATTGGCCACCTTGATCAGCGAAGCAAGGTTTCCGTCGTCTTGGCCGTCTTCGACGGCGTTACGCACCGCAGTCATCGCGGGTTCCACCGAATCGCCAACCGACATAGCACCTTGAAGCCATTGCATGGTCTCCCCTTCCGCATTCACGTTCGACATGATTCTACCTGATGCCGAACGAGCAGGATCTCATCCACCGATATTCTCGACCTTACGAGCCGACTTATAAACTCTCCCGTCATGATATGAGACGAAATTGCGCCCCACTGCCGTATCCATTGTCATTCAGCATCAGACACCGCTCAGGAAATCGCGGCCATGCGAATCTACGATTCCCGTACCCAATACGAATGGCACCCCAACAGCGTATCGATAATGACTCGTTGCTCCCATACATGCAACAGAGCAAGAACCAATACGCCAGCATCTGGCACGGTAAGCATGCAGACCCTCACAGCGTGAGATTTACCTTGTACACGAGAAGATTCTTTCACCGCCGTTCACCTGCACCGAGTCACCATCCACCCATCTATGCTCGGCAGACGCCGCTGATCATAGCCGGTATGCAGACGAGACAAAGCACAACACACGTGAATTAAATGTCTGAAAACAAGTCATAGCTCAAAGCTAAGCTCATTGATACCATAGCGCGCAAACCGCACCATGGCCGCTCCGGTAGCCGGAAGAAGTTGAGAGGGAAAAATGAAGGAACTGGAAGACAGAATCTTGAAGGACGGCACGGTGAAGCCAGGCGATGTGCTCAAAGTCGACGCATTCCTCAACCACCAATGCGATGTCACGCTCTTCAACCACATGGGCGCCGAATGGGCACGTTTGTTCTCAGGAAAACGCGTGGACAAGATTCTCACCATCGAGGCTTCCGGAATCGGAATAGCCTGTATCGTCGCCCAACACTTCGGCAACGTTCCCGTCGTTTTCGCAAAGAAGACCCAGTCCATCAACCTCGACGGCGACCAATACCAGGCCAAGGTGTATTCCTACACCAAGCAAAAGGAATTCCCCGTCATCGTGTCCAAGCGTTTCCTTGAACCGGGCGAGCATGTGCTGCTTATCGACGATTTTCTCGCCAACGGAAAGGCCATGCATGGCCTTATCGACATCTGCAACGAAGCTGGCGTCATCGTCGAAGGAATCGGCATAGCCGTCGAGAAGGGATTCCAACGCGGTGGCAAGGAACTGCGCGAGGCTGGTTACGACGTGCGCTCGCTCGCCGTCATCAAGGATATGGACGGTGATAAAGGAGCGATAAAGTTCGCCTGAGTCCTCGAAAAACACTGCTTGTATGGGTCGATGCCTGTGCTGCGCCTTGGGTGGGCACAGGCATCGACCCTTTGCTAACCCTTTTGTCGCAGCAGTGACGATATCCACGAAAAGAACTCAACACCGCATAAACCGTTGGTATGACAGTATGAAGGTGGATTACCTACCCAACATACAGAAGGCCGCATGAGACACCCGGACAGGTCCCAAGTGTTTTCTTCAGCGACCGGCCGCCCGGTTCGCAGTCGCCACCCAGCGTACAATTGACCGCTATCAGCACTATCTCATTTCCAATGAAAAGAGACCCTTTTGAGCACTGATCGACAGCATGGCGAGGAACGTAACCCCAGGCAAACCCCGGACGACACTCAAAAAGAAGCAACGCATCTTCACGAAAGGACGCACGACGGCGAGCCGACACCGTCTACGGCGGAAGCCCTGCGTTCACTGGACGGCACCATCGCCTTCTGGCGCGGCATCCCTTTTGGTCTGCAGCATGTCATGGCAATGTTCGTAGCCAACCTCGCGCCGATTTTCCTAGTTACTGCGGCAGCACATCTGGACACGCAACAGTCGGCTATGATTATTCAGAACGGACTGCTGGTGGCCGGTATGGGCACCTGCCTTCAGCTCTACCCCATATGGCGCATCGGCAGCAGACTGCCGATGGTGACCGGCATCTCGTTTACATATGTGGCAGCGGCTATCGCCATCGTCTCCAAACAGGGTTTCGGAGGACTGATGGGAGCCGTCATCGCCGGCGGATTCATCGAACTCATCCTCGGACTGACCGCACAATGGTGGAAACAATACGTACCGCCAATCGTTTCGGCCATCGTAGTCACCACCATCGGTTTTTCCCTACTTTCCACCGCCGCGTCATCCTTCGGTGGAGGCAGCGACGCAAAGGACTTCGGAAGCTGGCAGAACCTGACCCTTGGACTGACTTCACTGGTCGCATGCCTTGCGTTCCAGCTGCTGGCACGGGGCACTGCAAAGCAGCTTTCGGTGCTTTTCGGACTTGTCATTGGCTATGTCGCGGCCATGTTCATGGGTAAAGTCGACTTCTCCGGGTTTACCCACCTCCAGGCGCTGAGTCTGCCTCGGTTCATGCCGTTCAAACTTACCTTCGACCTTGGTTCCATCATCTCGTTTGCGCTTCTTTACGTGGTCTCTTCGGTGGAGGTACTCGGCGACACCGCCGCTCTGACGAAGGTCGGGCTTGACCGGCCGCCGACCGATAAGGAGACCAGCGGAGCCATCGCCGCCGACGGCACGATTTCCATCGTCTCAGGTCTGTTCGGCTGTCTGCCGTTGACGTCGTTCGCCCAGAACATCGGTCTCGTATCCTTGACCAAGGTGGTGAACAGAAAGGTCATTCTTTCAGGAGGCCTGTTGCTCATCATCGCGAGCTTCGTACCCGGCGTGGCGCAGGTCTTCAATTCCATGCCGCAGTCCGTCCTCGGCGGCTGCACCATCATGATGTTCGGCAACATCATACTTTCCGGCTTCCAGATGATCGCCGAAGCCGGGTTCAGCCAACGCAATATCACCATCACCGCATTGAGCCTGACGATGGGACTGGGATTCACACAGGTCAGTTCAATCTTCAGGAACTTCCCTGCGTTGTTCCAATCGATTTTCTCCACCAACCCCATCGCCATCAGCTTCATGGTTGCCGTAATTCTGTGCGTGGTGCTGCCCGGCGAAGAACGTTTCCTGTCGGTCCCACGGAAGGAAGGGAAGTAGGAGAGGCTTTTACGAAAGTCACCGAATCGCCTGTGTCCAAACAACAGGGGTTCCCGTCAACGGCAGACCCACGGCCGGTGGCGGGAACTTTTTTCGTGCAGGCTCATGCACTCGTTCTCGGTTCCAACACACTGCCAAAACACGAACGATTCATGCAGGTACCTTGGTCAATGCAGAGCTTCGGCACTTGCCATATCATGGCATCAATTCATGAAACCGACACCGGACGTTCATCCGAATCATCTCCTTTGCGACCTCCCCTACCTCGTTGGTGCCTACGGATGCAGAGTCTGTACGGTTCACTCCACGCCCATGTACTTCTTCGTGATCCTCTCATACATGTCGATGAACTCAAAGTACATGTGCTTGGGCAGGCTCTCATTCACACAGTGCATGGTGAAATTGCCCGGTCCAAACGCGAGGCACGGCTGCCCGACCGGCTTGTCCACAAAAAGCCTGCTGGCATCGGTACCGCCGGAAACGCCGACAAACTTAATTCTGTCATCCTTGCCTTGGGCCTGAAGACTCTCATCGCCGACCTCACGTACGATGTCCCCCAACCTTGATTCCTTCGCACCCACAATGGGAACGATGTCCATGGTCACCTCGTAAGAAACCTGAGCCTTGTTCTCCGCGTTGAATTTTGCGACCTCATCGTCAACCATCTTGAGAATCTCCTTATTGCTCAAGTCGGGAATGACCCGCATATTGATTTCGGCACGCGCGGACTCGGGAATGGTATTGACCTGACTGCCGCCTTTGATGACATCGATGTTAAACACCGTTTCACCAAGATCGGGATTCGTGATTCCAGCAGTCTGCCTGCGGATCCGGTCGGTCAGCCGATACAGGAACGTCACCAATCCTTCGACGGCGTTCGCTCCAAGCTGCGGCATCGAACTATGGGCCGATTTGCCATGCATCGTGATTTCCAGATTGAGCTCGCCTTTGGTTGCATAGACAGGAGAATAGGCCGAAGGCTCACCGATGAGCAATGCCTCAGCATCCTTCATATAGCCGCCGTCATGCAATAGCTCAGCGCCCGGCATGTTGATCTCCTCACCTGCGGTTGCCAGGAAACGAACAGTGCCATGCAACCGGCTTTCGACGCGCTTGAGTCGCAGCATGGTAATCACCATGGCTGCCAGACCCGCCTTCATATCGGTCACGCCACGGCCGTAAATCATGTCATCTTTCTCGACGACCTCGAACGGGTCTGTCTGCCAACCTTCCTGCTGCGCAGAGACGGTATCCATGTGTCCTGTAAGGACCAGAACCGGATCGCCGCCTCCGACTTCGGCCACCAGGTTCGCCCGCTTGGGATCATCCTTAAAGGGCAGAACCGTGCTGTTGACGCCGGCCTCCTCAAATATCCCGTGAATGAAGTCCGCCAAGACCTTTTCATTCCCATTTTCGGTATGGAAGCCCACGAACTTGCCAAGCAAATCCATCTGCGATTTCTCATCATCATACTGCTCGGTCATTGCAACTCCTTACCTGCATTCAGGCACGTCACCCGGCACTCCCGATCGATTGATCCGATTACAACTTTACTGTAACAGCGAACGGTAAGAGACATCTCGATTTTTGCGCAGCGTGTGAAACCACGTGTAGTATGGTGCGTAAGCGTGACATCGTTCAAGGCAAAACGACAGATACTCAAATACTTATTGAGGAGAACACCTTGGAAATCGGAACATTGGCTGAATGGGCAACAGCTATAGCAGAAACTCTCGCTGTGCTCGTAGCGTTATTCCTACCGTATAAGGAACGCAGGAAGAGCGAGCGAAAAGCTACCAGGAACTTCAAACTCACACTCTATGCCGCAGTTGTCCGATGCCTTGAGGAAAAGAACATGGATACTGTCCGGACCATAGTCAGCATCTCAAGACTTACTGAAGCTGGAACCAGAAACAAGGCCGACCTTGACACGGCACAACAGATCCTCAACTTGTACGACAACAGCACGCTCGACCCGGCGTCGCTCGAACGGGAAATCAAAACACTCGCCCAGCAGATCAAGCCGCAGAACTGAATTCTTGTCATTGTCGGCAATATACTCAATTCCCTTAATCACAAAGCCCTTTCCCCTAGGTTGCAATGCCGTTAGCAGATTCTCTTCTCCCTGGAATTACAACGTTCTTTGTGATTCTTACACACGTCGAGACGCGCTGAATTACATTCCTTTACATAGTCATGCGGACTGGAATGTAGCTTGTTTTTTCGATACTCTTGCTACGATCGCTGGTCGACCACCAAGTCAGACGGAATGCGATGTGGCTCACACGACACCACGACGAAGGCCACACCTGCACAACCGACGGCATCGAAGGTCAGATGGAGAGCTTCGAGACAGTCATGACCGTAACTTGGCACCGGACTCGCTCTCCTCCTTTGTCCGATACTCCTGTCTGTGTCTCGGTGGTGACCTAGTAGACATCGTGCATGTGGTTCTTTAGGTAGATGTCCCAGTGATAGGCAGGTTCATGGGCCGATGGAAGCCTTTGGACGACGTATGATCGGCGCCCTGCGGGTAGACTCTGGTTCATCTACAACGGTTCCCAGGTTCGTCGTTGCTGTCATCGGCGTACGGGGTGGGGCCGAACGCGTTCTCCTGACTCATGCTCGCAGCAATCAGCACCTTGTCAAACCCGCTGGTGGTAGCCTCATCGACCCTTGACAATACTAGTCGAATACCTTCACGCTGTCATATCCGCAGGAAGCGGTTACGGCGGTCGACATCAGCAGCGAGAGCATGAGCGCGGCAATCCTGGCAATGTCAAGCATCCCAGCCAGCACCGCTGCCGTTGCCAACATTGCCACTGTCATGGCAGCCATTTGCTTTGACGGATTCGGATGTCCTCACGGCACTGCAGTAAACGGGCTTGCACTGATCGGGCAGTCATCGAACCGGCCATATGCAGGGCCTTGTTTGTAAATACTATGCTTTTATGGCGTTTCCCGCTGTTTTAACGGCCGACTTCTCTATGTCCTTGGTCGCATATCTTTGTCGTATATGGCCCTTCAAAACGCTGCGGCAATTATGCGCCCCGCTTCGGAGCGGGACAACATTCGAGCGCGTCATTCCCGTTGTTCCGATTCCCCTATTCTGTCCTATCTCCGTTCGACCGACTGTCCGATCGCCTCTTGCGAGACTTCCGGTGATTCAGAGTCTTCTCTTTCGCCTGTTTGGCCCGTCTGCTCCGTGTCTTTGGACTCGTCGAAGAAGCATGGCTCCCCGATCTTCCGGGTTTTGGCGGTTCCAATCTTACCGACGTAATCGGCACCGTTTCGCTTGTCTTCGGCTTTCCTGCCTGTATGGTCTTCGAATCCAGTATCGTCCAGTCCGCTTTTCGATGGTGTTACCTCCAGTCCTAGCTTTCTCCTTTTCGGTAATGATGGTGTCAGGTTCAGCCCCTCTAGTTTTCCGGGCTTTCGTTGGGTGTTAGTCAGACAGGTGGGTGGCAACTCCTTGCTGCTATTAGGTAGAAAGGTAAAAGACGCGGACGTTACGTGATACTTTCACCGCGCCAGCAACCCCTTCTCATCGGTCCTGCGACCGCAGTGGCTGTGTGGACATGTGCTCTGTTTGCCCAAGAACTTCAACGAAACCTCAATCGCTGCAAACAGCCTCAGCACCAAGCGTGCATGCTGTCCAACCATTACCATACCCGCAGTGCTCACACATACACAACGAGATTTCTTTTCGGCATTCACAGAAGCCTGCAAGCATATAAGTCGTTCCAGAACACCCGTCCGATTGTGCCCACTCGGACCAAATGAGAACGGCAGCAAACGTGAATTGAGCATTTGCCTAGCACCCCATTCTAGTACCTACTTGAATCGGATCGCACAGACCTTGTCGAGATACCTGCGACGACGTTCGGGCGAGGAGTCGGAAACTCCACCGAAATTGATCCACTTGCGTCCTTTCATGCCCAGCTGTTTGAGGGTGCAGTTGACGAACAGCCGTTTCACACCGTCGCCAGCGATGAGCCGCAGATAAATGGTCGGTGAGGTGGAGGTTGTGAAGACATATGCGTGGCGTATGTTGCCCAACTCGCCATGGATGCCAGTGTGAGTGACGGTGTGGCTCAGCCCCTCCCCCTCCTTCATGATCTTGTCGATGAAGCCCTTGAGCATTCCTAGCACGGAATTCCACCAGACAGGCATGACGAACACGATGCCGTCGGCTGCGCGGATCATTTCAAGGTATTTCCTGGCCAGTGGGTCTGGGTTCCGCCAGTATGGAAGAGCCGCAGCTCCTCCTTGTCGTAGACGGGGTTGAATCCTTCGGCGTATAGGTCGATGAGCCGCGTCGAGTGTCCTTAGCTTCTCAGCGCGTCAAGCACACGTCCAAGAACGGCATGGTTAAAGCTCTTCTCGTAAGGATGGCAGTACACGACGACATAGTTACTCATATTACAATTGCTCCTTCTTGTTTGTTGATGGTTGAAGACTTTTGTTCGAAGACAACAGCGAGCTCCGTGCTTCGAAAACGAATTCAATAGCGCTTGATACCCAGAAAATCGTGCAGTGTTATACCAAGCGACCGTTCGTCGTACTTAACGACCCCATGACTGACCAAAGAGCTGTAGCCTTGAATGAACGACCATACCTGTATGAATAGAAGATCAGGGTCGGCGGCGTTCTCATTCTGACGGCTGGCCCTCTCAATGATTGCGCGTATCCGAGAAAGAAATTCGGGCTGCTTGCCACCATCATCTTCTTTCGCCGCTTTCGCATACAAAGGCCCGTAGAAGAAGAAATCGACCAGATTCGGTTCGGTCTGTGTCAGCGAGAGCAGCCCGACACCAACGTGCAGAAGCTCGTCGAAAGCATTCTCGCATTCCGGACTATCCGGGAGGATACGTTCGGCGATATCCGCCGAAACCACGTAGCCCGCCTGAATCAGCAGATCCTCCTTGGCTGGAAAATGGCGGTAGAGAGCGCCCGTGGTCAGCCCCGCGGCTGAGGCAATGTCGCGCAAGGAAATTCTTCTATATCCATGTTGCTTGATAGCCTTGACCGTCTCTGCCAATAAGCGCCGCCCCGAATCAGACACCGGACTCACCAAAATCTCCTTATACATCAAGATAACGCTGTTATTGTATCACGGAAGATAACAACGTTATCAACACATGTTTCATTGCTTGACGCAACGGCACATGGACAGGCCGGTCGAATCAACACATGCCAACGGTACACATCAGACCGGTTCATTCATCGGATTATGCTACCGTCGGTTCACCTCGCCCTCTTCCCACAGGAAAAGTCAAACCCGTCCCCATCGCGACAAGACCGGCACCACTTGACGCGACATAATCTACGACACTTTCCGTGACGGCCAGCAAGCGACCACCTGTATGCCTTCGTCGGTCACGCCCGGTTTGGCGTGGATGACCAGACGGTGGTTGCGGGGCGGATGAGCCTCTCGCGCCAGTGGTAACCGCCGGCTCCGGCGCTGACTTCGGGGCTTCTGACCTTGGTGGCACCAAGTCGCACGTCGACCGGTTTGGCGGCCGCGTTGAGAGTAACCTTGGAGATGCCGCCAGAATGGCGTTTCCACAGTTCGAAGACGAGTTGGTAGCCATCGGGCAGCGTGCCTTGGATGCGAGCGGTGTCGTGGACCGACACATCCATCACCGCGCATCCACCGCAGGAAACGAAATCGTTAAGCTTCCGACGCTCATTGGCGGCTTCACATCTCAAAATCGTTGGAAAACAAGGAATTCGGAGCCAACCCAGCATCAAGGCAATTATATCCCGGTATTCGAAAGATACTTGTCATAGGTGCCAAAAACTGCGGAGGTCCGTGCTCATCATGTCCGATCCGTCCGAAATCGGAAAAACCTGAAAAACCGACGTCTTGAAAACGCAGGAACTTCAGGCTTTCCACGTCGAGTAGGCGGGATTTGAACCCGTGACTCCTTGCCACGTCTTCCATAGAGACAATGAGATTCCCATGTCCCACCATCGGCGCAAAGAAGAACGGTTTCAAAGCTATGAACGAAGGTGGGCACAAACCATGATGACTGCATGATCTAACGCGCGACGGTCCGCTCTACATAGAAAGGGCAGACCATTTTTTCATGAGTTAACCTTGCCTCTGCCGTTCCGGACGTTGCTCGGAAACAAGATCGACGAATCGATGTCCAGTCATACCGGCTCTGAAGACGAATGGCACCGCACACAACCGCAAACCGGCTCGAGAAAGACGGCACATACGGACATGGCTTACTCCCATTCGATGGTAGCCGGCGGCTTGGAGGTGCAGTCCAGCACCACACGGTTGATGCCCCTGCACTCGTTGGTGATACGCGTCGAAATCGTGGCCAGGACGTCATACGGCAAATGGTACCAATCCGCAGTCATGGCATCCTCGGAAGTAATCGGCCGCAGCACGACCGGTGAGCCATAGGTCCGCTCGTCACCCTGCACGCCGACTGAATGCACATCCGCCAGCAGCACGACCGGGCACTGCCATATGTCACGGTCCAGCCCCGCCTTCGTCATCTCCTCACGAGCGATGGCGTCGGCCTCACGCAGCAGATCGAGCCGCTCGCGCGTGATCTCACCGATGATACGGATGCCCAGGCCAGGCCCGGGGAACGGCTGACGCCACACCATGGCCTCGGGCAGGCCGAGCTCGGTCCCGATGGCGCGCACTTCGTCTTTGAACAGCGAGCGTAATGGCTCGATGAGCTTGAACTTGATGTCGGAAGGAAGACCGCCAACATTGTGATGTGACTTGATGTTCGCCGCGCCATCACCGCCGCCGGACTCCACGACGTCCGGGTACAGCGTGCCCTGCACAAGGAACTTGACTTCCTTGCCAAGCGCTCCAGCCTCCTTGATGACCTGCCGCTGGGCCTTCTCGAAGGTTCTGATGAACTTCTCGCCGATGATCTTACGTTTGCGCTCGGGCTCCGTGACTCCCTTCAAGGCCTCCAGGAAATCCTCAGAGGCATCCACCTCGATGAGCCTGATGCCGGTGGCCTCAACGAAATCGTGACGCACCTGCTCAGCCTCGCCTTTGCGCAGCATGCCGTGGTCGATGAAAACGCAGGTCAGCTGGTCACCCACCGCCTTGTGGACCAATGCAGCAGCCACCGCAGAGTCTACGCCTCCGGAAAGCCCGCAGATGACCTGTGCGTCGCCCACCTCGGCCCGTATTCGGCTGACCTGGTCGTCGATGATGTTCGAGGCGTTCCAATCATCCGGCAAACCGGCGCAACGGTGAAGGAACGTGGAGATGAGTTCCTGACCCAGCGGAGTGTGCTTGACCTCGGGGTGCCATTGGACTCCGTAAAGCTTGTGAGCGGAATCTTCCATGGCCGCAACCGGCGCACCCTCGGTGTGAGCGAGCACCTCGAATCCTTCGGGAGCCTGCTCAACCGCCACGCCATGGCTCATCCAGGTATCCTGTTCGTTGGGCGAGCCGGCGAGAATGCCACGCGCCTCATCCACCATGACTTCGGTCTTGCCGTACTCCCCCAACGCTGCTTTGTCGACCTTGCCGCCCAGTTCGTGGGCCATGACCTGGAACCCGTAGCAGATGCCAAGTACCGGAACGCCCGCTTCGAACACCTTCTTGTCGATGCTGGGAGCACCTTCCTCGTATACGGAGGCAGGACCGCCAGATAGGATGATAGCCTTGGGGTCTTTCGCAAGCATCTCATCCACTGGCATGGAGTGCGGCACCAATTCCGAGTAAACGTTCGCTTCGCGTACTCGTCGAGCTATGAGCTGGGCGTATTGAGCCCCGAAATCGACTACAAGCACTGGACCTGATGCCATGCGTTTCCCTACCAATCCTGTTTGTCCTGATTATTACCGACGATAAAATCGACTATCGTACAATTTACTACCATTGTCAATGCTCAATACGACAAAATCGACGTCGTGCACGCTGCGCCTCAAACGAACAAATCAGAACGTAACGCACATCAACACGCCGAAATCAAACACACCGAATTGAACATTGCAAAAGGTTGGAAAATGGTCGCTATCGCAACATTTCAACGTTTTAAAATCTCGAAAAGTCTTGGAACAAATTCACAAGTAGTCGAAATATTTTCACATTTTCAATCAGCGATATTACATTTTCGCACACAGCAGCAAAAAAAAGTCCCATAAGTCTGCTTGTCCGGGTACGATTATAGGCGATTGGAGCGAATACCCGAAGTTCTATGGGACAAGGGAATTCGCACTCTGATGGTAAACAAATCAAGCGCACATTACGTGCAGGAGTACAGGAGTACACATGACAAGTCCTGTTATTGGAACACCGTGGAAGAAGCTAGATTCTCCGGTTTCCGACGAAACCCTTGAAGGCGTCGACAAATACTGGCGCGCCGCGAACTACCTTTCGATCGGCCAAATTTATCTGCGTAGCAATCCGTTGATGAAGGAACCCTTCACCCGCGAAGACGTCAAGCATCGTCTGGTGGGCCACTGGGGAACCACCCCAGGCTTGAACTTCCTGCTTGGACACATCAACCGTCTCATCGCCGACCACCAGCAGAACACCGTGTTCATCATGGGTCCGGGCCATGGCGGCCCCGCCGGCACCTCGCAGTCCTATCTGGACGGCACCTACAGTGAGTACTACCCGAAGATCACGAACGACGAGGCGGGACTTCAGAAGTTCTTCCGCCAGTTCTCCTACCCGGGCGGCATTCCTTCCCACTTCGCCCCTGAGACCCCGGGCTCCATCCACGAAGGCGGTGAGCTCGGTTACGCTTTGAGCCATGCCTACGGCGCCATCATGAACAACCCCAGCCTGTTCGTTCCCGCAGTCGTCGGTGACGGCGAGGCCGAGACCGGTCCGCTGGCGACTGGCTGGCAGTCCAACAAGCTCGTCAATCCCCGCACCGATGGCATTGTGTTGCCGATTCTGCACCTCAACGGCTACAAGATTGCCAATCCGACCATTCTGGCGCGCATCCCCGATAACGAGCTCCATGAGTTCTTTGAGGGCATGGGCTACGAACCCTTCGAGTTCGTCGCCGGCTTCGACGACGAAGATCACATGTCCATCCACCGTCGTTTCGCGGCCTTGCTTGAAGAGGTCTTCGACAAGATCTGTGACATCAAGGCGAAGGCGCAGACCAACGATATGGAACGCCCGACCTACCCGATGATCATCTTCCGCACTCCGAAGGGCTGGACCTGCCCCAAGTTCATCGACGGCAAGAAGACCGAAGGGTCTTGGCGCGCCCACCAGGTGCCGCTGGCTTCCGCCCGGGACACCGAGGCCCACTTCCAGATCCTCAAGGGCTGGCTGGAGTCCTACAAGCCCGAAGAGCTCTTCGACGAAAACGGTGCCGTGCGTCCTGAAGTCACCGCGTTCATGCCCAAGGGCGAACTGCGCATCGGTCAGAACCCGAACGCCAATGGCGGCCGTATCCGCGAAGATCTGAAGCTGCCGAAGCTTGAGGACTACGCAGTGACCGAGGTCGAGAAGTTCGGACATGGATGGGGTCAGCTCGAAGCAACGCGCCAGCTGGGCAACTACACCCGCGACATCATCAAGAACAACCCGGACTCCTTCCGCATCTTCGGACCGGACGAGACCGCTTCCAACCGTCTCCAGGCCGCTTATGACGTGACCGACAAACAGTGGGACAACGGCTATCTCTCCGCTCTGACTGACGAGCACATGGCCGTCTCCGGCCAAGTCGTGGAGCAGCTCTCCGAGCATCAGATGGAAGGCTTCCTCGAGGGCTATGTCTTGACCGGTCGTCACGGCATCTGGAGCACGTACGAGTCCTTCGCCCATGTGATCGACTCCATGCTCAACCAGCACGCCAAGTGGCTCGAGGCCACGGTGCGTGAAATTCCGTGGCGCAAGCCCATCGCCTCCATCAACATGCTGATTTCATCGCATGTATGGCGTCAGGATCACAACGGCTTCTCCCATCAGGATCCGGGTGTGAGCTCCCTGTTGCTGAACAAGAACTTCAACAACGACCATGTGATTGGCGAGTACTTCCCCGCCGACGCCAACATGTTGCTGGCCGTGGCCGAAGAGGCGTTCAAGTCCACCAACAAGATCAACGCGATCTTCGCGGGCAAGCAGCCCGCCTCCACATGGCTCTCGCTTGATGAGGCCCGCGCTGAGCTCACGAAGGGCGCCGCCGAATGGAAGTGGGCTTCCACTGCCAAGAACAATGAAGAAACGCAGGTCGTCCTGGCCTGTGTGGGTGACGTTCCTACCCAGGAGATTATGGCGGCCTCCGACAAACTCAAGGAGCTTGGCATCAAGTTCAAGGTCGTCAACGTGGTGGACACGATCAAGCTGCAGTCCCCCAAGTACAATGACGAGGCTCTCTCCGATGAGGAGTTCACGGAGCTCTTCACCTCCGACAAGCCGGTTCTGTTTGCTTATCACTCCTACGCAAACGACATCCATTCGCTGACTTTCGACCGCCCGAACCACGATAACTTCAACGTTCACGGTTACAAGGAGCAGGGTTCCACCACCACTCCGTACGACATGGTTCGCGTTAACGACATGGACCGCTACGAGCTGGAGGCCGAGGCGCTTCGTATGGTCGATGCCGATAAGTACGCCGACAAGATCGCTGAGCTTGAGAAGTTCCGTAAGGATGCCTTCCAGTTCGCAGTCGATAAGGGCTATGACCATCCTGATTACACGGATTGGGTGTATTCAGGAGTGGATCCGACCCATGAGGGTTCGATCTCCGCAACCGCCGCTACCGCTGGCGACAACGAATGATGAACTGACGTGAATGCGCCGACCGGCCTGACCACGGCTTGGTCCCATCACTGCAGGTGAGGATACTTGGATGACTTCCGGTATCCTCACCTGTTTTTCATTTGTCAAGTAACGGTATTAGGGCGACACCACCGGCGCTCAACAATCTCCTGATGCGCCGTCTTTGAGGGATTGCGTCAAGGACTCCCCTAGAATGGAAACCGTTGCTTGGCAACAACGCCAAGTCATGGTCGGAACGTTCATGAAGGAGTGTAACCTTGACAAACAAAGTTGTTTACATCGCCAGCCCAGAAGGCGGCAACGGCCGCAATGTCGTGGCCTGGGGGGTCACCAAGGCCTTGTCGTCACAAGGCAGGACCGCGATATATCGATCGGTGGCATGTGAAAAAAACGACCCTTTGACCCCCGTGCTGCTCGATGCCACGAACTGCGGTCAGGACCTTCGCAACGTGATCGGCGTATGCCCACGCAGGGCGCTGCAGGACAAAACCGGTACTCGAGGTGATGTCGCGGCCGCCTTCCACGCGTCCGTTGACGATCTGAACCCCGATTACACCGTAGTAGTAGGCACCGATGGGTCGAAGATTTTCGACCCCGAAAACTTCGCCCTGAACGTCGATATCGCCGCAGATCTGGGGGCTCCCGTATTTCTGGCCGTCTGCACCATACCCCGCAACGGCCAGCAGGTGAAGGCCACGGTGGAGGCGTGCACCCGCAGCGTTGAGGCCGCAGGAAGCAGGGTGGCCGGCGTGTTCGTCACCGGTTGCACGGACGAGAAGGCCGCCGACGCCCAGGAGGCGCTCGAGGGCTTCCCGGTCCCTGTCTGGACGATTCCCGCCCTCGATTTCCCTGATGATGCGAATGCGAATGCTTGCACGGATGCCGACAGGGCGTTCAACAACAACGCCCCGGCCTCACAAGTGCTCGCCGCCTTGGACACTCCGTTCGCAGCTCCGACCACCCCGTACGCTTTCCAGAATAGTCTGCTTGCCAGTGCCAAAGCCCATAGGAAGACCATCGTGCTGCCGGAGGGCTCGGAGGACCGGATCATCAAGGCGGCAGACTACCTGCTGGAGCGCGACATCGTGGACCTCATCATCGTGGGCGACGAGTCGGCGATACTTGAACGAGGCAGGGAACTGGGTCTGAACTCACTGTCCAAGGCCAGCTTCCAGGCGATGGACGACGAATCCGTACTGGAACCGATGACGGCGAAACTGTGCGAGCTGCGTGCGAAGAAGGGCATGACCTCCGAACAGGCACGCAAGCAGCTGGAGGACCCAAGCTACTTCGGCACCATGCTTGTGGTGATGGGCAAGGCCGACGGCCTGGTATCAGGCTCCATCAACTCGACGGCGAACACCGTCCGGCCGGCGCTTCAAGTCATCAAGACCAAGCCCAACGCATCGTTGGTCTCCGGCGCATTCCTCATGTGTTTCAAGGACCATGTCGCCGTGTTCGCCGACTGCGCCATCAACCTCAACCCCACCGCCGAACAACTTGCGGACATCGCCATCCAATCTGCGGACACCGCCCGCTCGTTTGGCCTTGACCCCAAGGTTGGCATGCTCTGCTACTCCACCCTCGGTTCAGGCAAAGGACCGGATGTGGATCTGGTCGAGGAGGCTACGAGGATAGTCAAAGAGAAGGCGCCGGAACTACCGGTCGTCGGCTCCATCCAGTTCGATGCGGCTTGGAGTCCGAGCGTGGCCGCCACAAAGGCCAAAGGCAACGCTGTGGCGGGTCACGTCAATGTGTTCGTGTTCCCCAGCCTTGCCGCTGGAAACATTGCCTACAAGGCCGTACAGCGCACTTCGGGTGCCTTGGCCATCGGCCCCGTGCTTCAGGGCCTCAGCAAACCCGTCAATGACCTTTCGCGTGGGGCCTTGGTGGAGGACATCATCAACACGGTGGCACTGACGGCCGTCGAGGCACAATGAGCATGAAGTAAGGCGATGGCCGCATACCAAAGCCGTGGGATGAATGTTCTAGGAGGAATTCAATCCCACGGCCTCTTTATAGCCACTGGAAACTCCAAACCCTAGTCAAAGATGTTGTAAGAGCTTGTGAGTAGACTTGTATTCCAGCGGCCGCTTGCAGGCGGCACTTATTTATCACTGCTATGGAGGAAGTAAGCAATGGCGAAAACCGTACTTGTCATCAATTCCGGTTCCAGTTCGATCAAATATCAGCTGGTCGATCTTGAGTCCGGAGAGGGCATCGCCTCTGGTCTGGTCGAGAAGATTGGCGAGCCCATCGACGGGCATTACAAGCATGAATACAACGGTGAGAAGCACGAACTCGAGGAGCCGATCCACGATCACGAACAGGGACTCAAGCGCGTGCTGGGCTTCTTCGCCGAGTACGGTCCGGACCTTCAGGAATCAGGCATCGTAGCCGTAGGTCACCGCGTTGTGCAGGGCGGATCCGTCTTCCCCAAGCCGGCCTTGGTAAACAAGAAAACCATCGGCCAAGTCAAGGACCTCGCCGTGCTCGCCCCGTTGCACAACGGCCCCGAAGCCGCGGGCGCCGAGGTCATGGCACAGCTCCTGCCGGACGTACCACAGATCTTCGTCTTCGATTCATCCTTCTTCTTCCAGCTTCCCAAGGAGGCCAGTACCTACGCACTGAACAAGGACGTGGCGCAGCAGTACAAGATCCGCCGTTATGGTGCCCACGGCACCAGCCACGAGTATGTCGGAAGCGTCGTGCCGGGCGTAGTCGGCAAGCCCGCTGAAGGCCTCAAGCAGATCGTGCTCCATATCGGCAACGGTGCATCCGCCTCGGCACAGATCTCCGGCAAGCCCGTGGACACCTCAATGGGCCTGACACCTCTGGAAGGTCTGATGATGGGCAGCCGCACGGGCGACATCGACCCGGCCGTCGTCTTCCATCTCATCCGCAATGCACACATGAGTGTGGACGAGCTTGATACGCTCTTCAACAAGCGCTCCGGTATGCTCGGTATGACCGGCTTCTCCGACATGCGAGAGATTGACCGCCTCATCAAGGAAGGCAACGAGGATGCCAAGCTCGCCATGGAGATTTACGTTCATCGCATCGTGGGCTACATCGGCAACTATACCGCACAGATGGGCGGCGTTGACGTCATCACCTTCACTGCCGGCGTGGGTGAGAACGACTCCGAGGTCCGTCGTCGCGTACTCGAGAAGCTCGAGCCGTTCGGTGTGAAGTTCGATACCGAGAAAAACGAAACCCGTTCGAAGGAAGCCCGGATCATCTCCACTCCTGATAGCTCCGTCACCATCGCCGTCATCCCGACGAACGAAGAGCTTGCCATCGCACGCAAGTCGGCGGCCATCGCCGCCGAGGGCAAGGATTCCTACGGCAACGAATTCACCAAGTAGCCACGGCGTATTCCACGCCATTGCCAGACTACAGGCGACAATGAAAAAGACCGGAACGACCTTATGTCCGTTCCGGTCTTTTTGTGATAACGAGAGTCCGGACCGCAGCTTTCCGGTATGGATTGGTGTCGCAGCTGTCAAGCGCCGAGCATGGACGCCCACATGCTAACAAAGCCGGGCAAGGTCTTGCTCGTCGTCGAGATGTCGCGCACCCGTGTTCCCGGAACGGCCAGTCCTATCATGGCGGCAAATGTGGCCATGCGATGGTCGGCGTAGGTATCCATCAGAGCGGCGTGCAGTCTCTCACGCGGCACGGGAACGATTTCAATGCCATCATCGAGTTCGTCCGCCCACGCACCGATGCCCCGTATCTGCGTCACCAATGCAGCGAGCCGATTGGTTTCGTGACCTCGAAGATGCCCGATACCCACCAGTGCCGTCGGACCATCGGCCAGGGCCGCCAGAGCCGCGATACTTGGAGTGATCTCCCCCGCTGCTGACATGTCATAGTGCCCCAGTCCATGGATCTCACCTTGTCCCCGAACCTCCAACACGCCGTTCGCACACGAAGACCGAGACATGCCGGAATACGGAAGGCCGTTCCAAGTCACTTCGGCCCCCATCCTTTCGAGAATGCCGGGCAACAGTCCCCCCGGCTGAGTGGTTCGGCGCGGCCATCTTGGTACGCGTACCGCCCCTGAAGATATAAGCGCTGCTCCCAGGAACGGCGCAGCATTGGAAAGGTCAGGCTCAACGACCACGCCATCAGGCAGCTGCAACCCACCTGGTCGAACGATCCATTCAGCGGACTTGGGCGAAATCACTTGACCTCCTGCCACAGTCACATCATCGATGGTCATGTTAATATGTGGCAAGCTCGGCAACACGCTTCCCGTGTGGCACAGATGCAACCCACCGGGAAGACGGGAACCGATCAGCAACAGGCTTGAAACGAATTGCGATGAGGATGATGAATCGATTGCCACACGACACGCCTTCGCGACGGCGCGACCACGGCAATCCCGTTCCTGAGACCGCTCACTCCCGTTCACGATGTTCGAAGAGTCCGCTTTGGAGGAATCCCCGACGCCGCCGTCAAAAGCTGTAAGATGATGTCCTGGATTGAAGCTGTTCCCAGAGCAGTCATATACAGGTGGAACCAATGTAAAGGGAAGATAACCCGACCGCCCGTCGTAGTGGATGCGGGCTCCAAGCTGTTCCAACCCGTCCAGGAGCGGCTTCATGGGCCGTTCATAGGCCTGTTTGTCACCATCGAAACGAACCGGTCCGTCCGCAAACAAGGCAAGTCCCGGGACGAACCTCATGACGGTGCCCGCCAACCCGCAATCAACAGTCACCGAACCATGAAACACACCTCCATCAGGAGGCGTAATCCTCACGCACGTCTCATCCGTCTCATCACATTCGATGACGACTCCCAATTCACGCAACGCTTGCATCATCAACTCAGTGTCGCGCGATCGCAAAAGGCCTTCGATACGGACCGGATGACGCCCCAATGCCGCCAATATCAGATACCTGTTGGACAAGGACTTACTGCCTGGTATCTGCACCGTTGCATTAATCGGCTGGCTTGCAGCCGGCGCGGGCCATGAACCAAGGCTTTCAATCGCACTCATGGAGCCGATTCTATCGTTACTCCCCTACAGAGCAATCACCAATGACCCGTGACTGCACAAACGCAGACGGCTGGCGTACGGCCGGCACAGCCTCACCCTACAAGTCGACTCTAAAGCGATAACGACAACCAAAGGTGAATCGACCAGTACCGGCGAAAGCTGAATGTCTTTGGTACCGGTAATCCATCACGGCCACTCCGGCCGATCGGGGTAAAATACGTCAGCTGTCCGAAAAACCTGGATCATCGAGGCCAAGCAGCACCACGGCCGAGGCGACGGACCCATCATGACTCAAACTGATGAGCCAATGTACATCACCGCATATGCCCAGCGACGAGAGCAGCAGATCATTGAGTTCCTTGGTTAGATAGACTCCGGGCCTTCCAAGCGAATCATCGATGATCTCGACCTGCGGCCACGGGAAATCGTCGATGCCATACGGCACAGGACGATGCCCCAATGCAGCACACCATGCCTTGAGGACACTCTCCTTGCCGGCCCACCGGACAGCCAGATGTAACGCCTGACCATCGTTCTTGACGCTGGCCAAGGAACATGCCTGCCGCCGCTCCCGCGCTGAGAACAACTCGCTCAAGCGAGAGCCAGGCTGCCGCAATTGATCGCCGAAGGCACCCACATCAACGACATCATGCCCGATCGCCATGATCCGATTCATACCACCCACGACCTCCGATTCTCCCATGCCTCAAGTATGGCGTATGAGCGATACAGCACGCCCGTCCAATCACAGCGGCGAAGCTCGTCCTACAGCCGAAACACTCCCCTAAAGACGATTCGTCCGATCCAAATGACAGACCGGACGAATCAACGTGCGTTCAACGGTGAGCCACCCCCGTCACGCCGTCATCAGGCTTCGAAATAACCATCAACTCCCAAACGGGCTTCGGGATCAAGCAACATGGACTTTTCAAGTTCATGCGCGTTGTATCCCGGCGCGTCTTCATGGAAACGGCGGTTGTCGATCGGCTCGTACAACGCGGCTCGACCCATACGCCCTTCCTGAAGCCGGCGCTGTCCTTCGGCCAAACGTGCGTTCGCCTGAGCACGCCATTGCTGCAGTGCTTCATCCCCCTCGTTCTTGGCCACCGAGGCTTCGAAAGCTCCGGGGCTGACTATCGCTCCGATGCCTGAGACATGCCCGAAGCCCAACGACGTGACGAGACCGGCCTTAATGGAACCCACATGCAAAGGTTTCTCAAGCCACACCATATGGTCATCACGTTCCAGCTCCGGATCTACGCAATCCAGCGCCGCATTCGCCGGTATGACGCCTGAAGCGAACAGCTGGGTCAACCCATTGATCTGGAAGATACAGGCACCTCCCTTCGCATGTCCGGTCAGACTCTTTTGAGAGATGACGTAGAGCGGGTTGCCTTCAGAGCGGCCGATGGCATGGGCCAGCGTGTTATGCAGCTCCGATTCATTGGGATCGTTGGCGTTCGTGGAGGTGTCATGCTTGGAAACAACTGCGATGTCGTCAGGTGTAACTCCCAACTTCGCCAATGAACGCACCAAATCGGAATCCTTGCCGCCCATGCCAGCAGCGAGGGCTCCGAGACCCGGGGCGGGAATGGAGGTGTGCGCGCCATCGGCGAATGAATGGATGTACCCCACGACACCGGCCACCGGCAGTCCCATCTTCAGCGCAATGTCGCCGCGGGTCAGGAGGATGGTCCCGCCGCCTTGAGACTCAAGGAAGCCGCCCCTTCTGCGGTCGTTGGCTCGCGAGAAGAAGCGCGGGGCTATGCCTTTGGAATACATCTCCGATGAGTTTGCCGTGGCGTTCATGTTGCCGAAACCGATGACCGACTCCACGCCAATGTCGTCAATCGCGCCGGTGACCACAAAATCGGCCTTGCCCAGAGCGATCTTGTCCACGCCCTCCTCGAGCGAAACAGCGGCGGTGGCGCAAGCCGAAACAGGTTGAACCATATTGCCGTACCCACCGATATAGGACTGCATGACGTGCGCAGCTACGACATTGGGCAGGGCTTCCTGCAGGATGTCCGTAGGTATCTCACGACCCAGATAACGGTCGAGGTACAGTTTGCGCATGGACGACATACCGCCGAAACCGGTGCCCTGTGTGGAAGCCACCTTGGACGGGTGCACGGCCTGAAGGATTTCAACTGGCGTGAAACCGGCCGACAGGTAGGCATCAACAGTAGTGACGATGTTCCATAAGGCGATTTCGTCGACATCGGAAACCATAGAGGCGGGGATGCCCCACTTCACTGGGTCGAACCCTTTGGGGAACTGCCCACCTACGGTTCGGCTCATGGTCGCGCGGCGGGGCACACGGATCTTCGAACCGGAGGTCCTGGTCACATTCCATTCACCGGACTCCCGATCCTCACTCACCTGGGTGTGGTCTGGATCGAGTTTCACATACTCTTCGGCCATCTCCTGGGTCGGCACAGAGAATTCGACGTCATGATCAAGAAAGACGTCAACCTCTTCCTCATCGGTTCCATCACGATAGTCAGAACCCATACCCTCGTCGAACGGGCGGATACCGGAACGGGCAACGACCTCGTCATGGTAGCGCTCCGCGATGTCTTCCTCAGCAACAAGATTGCCGTCAGCATCATACCAACCCGGTGTCGGGCTGTCCTGCCATTCGATCAAGCCCATGTTCCAAGCCAATTCAAGCACCGCGGCGGCACTGAGATCGACCGTGCCATCCGAATGGATGCCCATCTCGGCCTCGAAACGAGTACGACCGGAGCCCCACGGGCCCATTTCGCCGATGGAGACGATGACGATCTGCTCTTCCGGCTTGGCCGTCACACCATCCCACTGCGATAAATCGATCTTCGGTTGCCTCGGCACACGCGGGGTTGGGAGCGCCTTGAGCATTCGCTTCACATCGGTGCCGGCAACGGCGACGGGCTCGTGCCCTTCGTTACGGACGGAGCCTTCATTGTCCGCCTCAGCCTCGGACTTGAGCTCACGAAGGTCGAGAGCCTCATGACCCAGTCCACCCGTCAAATCGACCTTCAATGGCGCGTCCAATGCCTGACGGCGAGATTGCATCGTGCACAGGCCAAGCAACCTATCCGCCATTTCCTGAGTGGAATACGTCCGCACTCCATGACGTTCCACGGCTTTGACGAGCGAGTCGTTGGCGCCCATGAGTCCGGTGCCTCGCACCCAGCCAATCAAGGGGTGAGCAAAGGTAACGCGGTCGGACCAGTCATGTTCGCTTCCCGCACGATTGACAATCGCGTCCATGGCGGCCTTTACCTCGCCGTATGCACCATCTCCACCAAACATGCCCCTGTTGGGGGAACCAGGAAGAACAACGTGAAGCTTGTGATCGACATCCGTATCCTCCCCTATTCGGGAGAAGCCGGCAATCATACGCTCCACACTCCAGAGCATGAGCCTCGCCTGGGACTCGAACAGCCTTCCTGAATCAGCCATCGTCCCATGCATCGGCGGAGCCGCAAATGGAAGAAGGATGGTCGGTTCCATGGCCGGCTTCAGAATGGTGGTCGTGGCACCTGTGGTCTTCTTTTGAGTGGACCCCACCCAGGACACCAAAGCATCCACATCCCTGAAGCTCGACAGATTCGCAGGTACGATCCACAGCTTGGCGCCGGCCACGGCGTGCTGCCGATACAGCTTCTTGGCCCACTGCACGCTTTGCTGGTCAAGGTCGTGCATAACGGCCACCACCGTGGCCCCTCCTGCAAGCAAGCCGGCTACAAGGGACCCGGCTATGGAATAGCGGGATACACCGGTGACGACGGCGATATCACCTACGAATTCGCAGGCATGGGGATCCAGCGAGACCTGTTTGCCCGCCTCCGTGGCGATGCGCGCGAAGACCTGAGCCAGTTCCGGTTTGCCATTTGCCCCGGCCAAACGCTCATACCAAGCGGCCTGGGACTGAACATCGACACCGGCTCCGACGAAGGAGGCAGAATGTGCATCAGCATCATCCTCATAGTAGATTCGGGCCAGATCCTCACGTGCACTGGCCCATCGGTCATCGAAAAGCACCGCCTTTCGCTCGTCGAACTGCGCTTCGACCTGCTTGGGCCAATCGGAACCAAGTTCAGCCTCAACGGCAGATACGACGGCAGCATCCTCATCCTCGCCGTTGGCAGGAAGAGGCTCATGCAGTCCAAGCTGATCCAAAACGAACCGAGCAGTAGAAGCCAGAAGTCCCTGCGAACCGGTGACCCTGGATGCGAACGCATCCAAAGCTGCGGAATCCACCACCGAACCTGACGTTCCCGAACCGGAATTGGGCAATGCAACGGCGATTCCTCTGACCTGCGCCACATCCTGTACGCCTTGGTCGATCAGCGCATTGGCCGCACCCGTGGTCGAAACCGCCTGCGTAGGGAGCTTGGCGAGTTCCCCGCCGCGGGAGGAGGCACCTTCTCGAGTGTTCAATACAAGGCTGCAGACTACGGCCGCCACCCAGCCCGGTCCAAGTTTCCAGACATCGGATACACGATCCTCCACCTGTTTCAGCTTTATTCCGGCAGGACCGAACAAGGCCTTGACACGGTCACGGACGATCTCGGAAAGAACAGGCCCAAATGGCTTGTAATTGGGAGCCACCTTGTTGACCAAGGCGCTCAGATCAGTCATGGAAGCTTCGGCGGCACCGTCCACGGACGCGACTCCAAGCTCAGAAGAGATGTCCATCAGCAGCTGGTTGCGTCGTGAGGACACTCCATTGGTCAGGCTGTCCGTGGTGTCGGTTGTGCCTATCTGATCGGGTCGGATCTTTGCAGAATAAGCCAACAGCATTGCGATCGCGTCACTGGCGCGGAAAGGAATGTCAGCAACATCGGCACCAGAAACCGAACCAGGAGCTTCGGACGCCACCGAAGCCGCCGAAGCCGTCTTGCCAGCGCCCACCTGTCCCTGGGCCGGGGCGGCCTGCGTGGCGGGAGCCTCGGCAACGGGCTCGGACCCCGCAAGGCTCTGGGCGGTGGACGAAGAAGCCGAAGTCTCCACGGCACCGGCTTCGTCTTCCTCACCGTCATCTATGGCAGCGTTGGGGTCGGTGTCAGTCAGGTAGACGCGTGACTCATCACGCCCTAGGTTATACACCACAACCTGGCGCTCACGGAAATCGGGGAGCTTCAATGTCTTGGCCGCCATGTTCGCAAGCGTCGGCGAATGGCCCAGACCGACCTCAACCAACTCCTCAAGACCCAGACCACCCTGTTCCTTGGAGCTAAACATCAGCGACTGCGTCTCTATCCAGCGCACAGGAGAGGCGAACTGCCAGGAGAGCAGTTCCGTCAGAAGCAGACGGCCCAGCTTCTGGTCATCCGAAGCATAGGAATCCCATACCGCCGGATCGTCCAACGCCTGCCTGATTCGCTCCGAAGGCACCACCTCCAGTATGGAAGCAGCGAAATCACGGGTCATTTCAAATGGCCGAGCCACCAGATTCGGAATATAACGACCCTCCAAACGCGAATAGTCGATGTACTGCGGCAAGAGCTTGTCCAGGGTGTCGCGGAATTCAGGCACACCCTTACGCAGCAAGGAGGAATGGAAGGGCACGTCGATGCCGGGAACATACATGAAGGCGGGTTTGCCGCCGGCCTCTTTCGCCCTACGATTCGAATCGGCCCTAAGATATTCCAGGCCGGCGATTGTTCCGGCGATGGCATACTGCTGGCCGGCGAGATTGTAGTTTACAATCTCTAGGAACTCACCGCATTCCTGCGAAACGGACTGCACATATTCCTTGACTCCGTCATCCCCCAAGCCAAACTGATTGGGTCGCAGCGCCCCCATGCGGTAATTGGAACGCCCCTGCTCGTCGCGCTCGATAAGGGAGTGCATGGTGGATCCACGGTGGAACACCAGCTCGAGAACAGTCTCCAAGGACATGACTCCCGCGAAGGAGCTCAACGCATTGTATTCACCCAAAGAATGTCCGGCGAAGTAAGCAGGCCAAATATCCGAACCCGATTCGCGCAGGCGCGCCGTTTGCGCGAAAGCCACGGTCGCGAGAGCCACCTGGGTGAACTGTGTGAGGTTAAGCAGACCTTCGGGATGGTAATACGTTACCCCCTTGGCCGTGAGCGACTTGGGATTATCCCTGACGACCGCCAAAATGGAGAATCCGAGCTTGGAACGCGTCAAAGCGTCGGCTCGTTCCCAAGTCTCGCGCGCAGCGGCTGACTTGGCTCTCTCATCCAAAACCATACCCTGCTGCTGGATGCCCTGGCCCGGGTAAACGTAAGCAACCCGTGGAATGCGCGCTATGGCGGTGCCGCGTGAGACAAGCTCGCCGCCGATCCGGCAGATGACCTCCAGGACCAAACCGCCGTGGCGTACTTTCCCGACGCGCTCGATCGAAATCTCGACCCTGTCACCCAATTGCACCATGCCGTACATGTTGTACGTCCAACCGGCAATTTCATAGTGCATGCCCTGCTCATCCGTGGCCTGGAGCGCATACTGGGCCGTTGCCGACAACCACATGCCATGGACCAGAGGCGCCTTGAGGCCTGAGACCTTGGCTCCACGAACTGAAGTGTGGATTGGATTGAAATCACCGGAGGTACGGGCGAAAGCCGTCATGTCAGCCGGAGCGGTGACGCTGACCTTGCGCAGAAGGCGACGCGGGGTGTCAACGATGTCCGCTTCTATTCCACCATAGTCAGGCGCCGGCTGCGGCAACTGGTCGGAATACGCCCTGCCTCGGATGGCGAAACGCTCGACCTCGTTGGCCAATACCGTCCCATCCTCAGCCGCATGACGCACATGGATGGTGACCACACGGCCTGAGGCCGACTCGCTGTAATCCTCCGCCCATGAGGTGAGCAGGACACGTTGCCCCACATGGCTCAGAAGCTCCTCCTGATCGACCTCCAACTCGATGAGGTGATCGAGATGCACGGCGTTGAGCAGGCCTTCGATGATCGGGAACCCGTCCACGCTCACCGATCCAAGCGCCGCATAGATCGCCGGCCAAGCGGGGCCTACGAGCGCGTCCGGCGCGATGGCCGAAGGCCTGAGACCCGATGGCAACGCAGCTCCCGTCGCAGCCTCATGGTCGAACCCAAGATTGCCGCTGAGTGTATATTCTGTGTGAGCCACACCGAATGGATGGCCTTCGGCATCGTCCGGATACTCGATCGCCGGCATCGCGTCAAGCCTGTCGCCGGTGATGCTGGTATTGCCGATACCCGCGGTTGCGGCAAGCAGATCGTACACGTCTTCAGGAAGACGATTGCGATCGACGACCGGTGACGCACCGGGGGTGCCGGCATCTACGGTCAGGGGGATGACGATGTGGCGAACCGCGTGTTTGCTGATGCCACCGTCAAGGTCATCATCCCAGAACGTGTCAAGATGAATATCAAGATCGTACAGATCCAGACCTTGCTCACTGCCGGCTGGACGAATCTCATAATCGCGATCCGCGACGGGAGTTCCAAATGCGGGATTGTCCATGAGATGACCGACCCAGGAGATATGGGGGCTGCGACGGATAAACTCCTCTGCCGAAGCAGCGCATGAAAGCTGCGAATAGGCTTGCTGCGGCTCTCCGCTCTCCTGGCGGACCCTGGTGACGGCGGCTTGTTCGAACCTCGAAAGAATCGAAGCCACCGGCTCGTCAATAGTCGTGATCCCGGCGACCGAAATGGGACCGGGAATGGCTCGCACCGAATCCGCGCTATAGCGATCGTCCTCGGACTGCCACAACTGGTCCTGACCCCACCAACGCAACAGGTCGTTGTCAATGACCGGTACGAACGGCATCGGCTTGGGATATTCGCGTACCAGCGTCGGGAACCATGCCACGTCAGTGGGCACGACCTTCATCTCATCAGCCTGAGGATAAGCCTCATGTAGCCTGCCGAGCGCCCGGTCGGCGTCACGCACATCCTCGCGATCCAAGAAGATCGACTTGAATTCGCCGGATTCAAGATCGCACACACGTGCCTCAATACGACGCAACAGGTGCAGGAAACGATCGACATAGGTGTCATCCACCCAAGGGCATGCCAATTGTGCGAAGCGCTGGGCCCACTGCTGATAGGTCATCTCCTCCACATCACCGAAATACGGCTTCGCCGTTTTGTCCAAGGCAGTGATGATGTCTTTACGACGAGATTCGAGCTCGTCAGGGTGCTTCATCACTCTAACGAGCAGGCGACCACATTCGGCGGAGGAGTTCTCGATCTCATAGATGTCTGCGTGCAAATGGCTCAGGCCCGAGCTCATTCCTCCAACGGCTTGTCCGGACGGAACCCAACGTTCACCAATCGGGGCGAAGGGATCGGGGTCGGGTTGTGTCATATCGATTCCTGGTGTTGCCACCAGCGCCTGCTTGACGTCAGGACTGGTATGGGCCTCCTTAGCAGTCATCGCCGCCGTTCCGACCAGGATGCCGTCAACGGGCATGTCAGGCAGACCATAAGCCCGTGACCATTGGCCGGATATGTAGTCCGCCGCCCGTTCGGGCGTGCCGATGCCGCCACCGGCCACGAGGACGATGTTGGGGCACTCCCTGACCTGGGCGTATGTTGTGGATAGCAGATCGTCCAGGGATTCCCAGGAATGATGTCCACCGGCGGCACCGCCTTCCACTTGCATGAGGATGGACTTGGGCGCGACCTTTTTTGCAATCGCCACGACCTGACGTATCTGCTCTACTGTTCCAGGTTTGAACGCGACATACGAGAATCCATCCGAATTCAGCTGATCGATCAGTTCCTGAGCCTCATCTAATTCCGGAATGCCAGCGGAGACGACGACCCCGTCGATAGGAGCCCCTGATTCGCGTTTCTTGGATACGATGCGCTGGGAGCCGAACTGCAGGTTCCACAAATAGCGATCCATGAACATGGCATTGAATTCGACGGTACGACCTTCCTCAAGCTCCCCTTCCAGCTCTTTCATGTGGCGCTCGAACACTTCCGCGCTGACCTGTCCGCCGCCGGCCAATTCAGCCCAATAACCAGCGTTGGCGGCCGCCGCCACTATCTGTGGATCAACGGTCGTAGGCGTCATTCCAGCGAGCAGGACCGGCGGTTTGCCAGTCAAACGACTGAACGCCGTGGAAATCCGATCGCCGGCGGGAGTGGAGAGCAAGGTCGGCTTGAAGCTGGACCAGTCCTGGCTTCGTTCAGGGTCGCCCTGCATGGTTGCCAAATCACTGCGTTGGGCCCTAGTGGAAGCTTCCACGACACCCACTCCAGTACCTTGCGTCAGGTTCGTCACCAATTTGCCTATGGTTTCTCCAGGCCCCAAATCGACGAGCCACAACTTGCTTGGATCCGTGCGATCGAGGAGATCGTGCACCTGTGCGGCCCAATCGACATGGCACAGCAGCACTTCCTGAGCCAAAGATCTGGAGCGTCGCACATCCAGACCGCAGCGCGCAGCCCACGCGACGCACTCCTCCACGGCATCCGCCATGAGCGGCGAATGGAATGGGAGGGTGACGTCCAGATATTCGAGCGTCGGATTGAAGGGGGTGCCGCCGCGTACTTTGCTTTCACGCAGTTTTGCCTGATGGCTCGCCTCCTTGCCGACCTCGATAGCAAACGAAGCCAGATCCTCCGGATATCCGGAAAGGACCAAATGCCGTTGCGAGTTGGTCACGGCAATGCTGATCGGCCCCTTGGGCGACGAAACACGGTCGATCAGAATCTCGACCTGCTTTCGTGTCGCGCCCTTGACTGAGAGCATGGGCGTGGCCTCACCCTGTTGATGGATGCCCAAACGCCTGACCTGACGCGTCCCCGCTGAACCGATAAGCTTGGCGATGGCGAGAATCTCATCGATCTGTTTGGTTGCGGCGGACAGCGAACCGGCATCCAGCACGGCCTGCGCCATGTGCACGCCCAGTACTCCCTGCGAATGTCCCAAAAGCGCCGACGGCTTGGATGAACCAAGATCATAACCAAGCTGATCCATGTCGATGATTGCACCAAGCTGCGTCAGGGCAATGCCGGGAACCGATGCCGAGGCGTCCGCGGCTGCTCCGAGTTTCGCCGGATTCGCCTGATATGAGAAGAGATCCAGTTGACGGCCGTTGGTCGCCAACAACTCCGTGGCGACGTCGCTGATCAAACGATTCGCCGATGCATCATGTTCGCCGAGCGTCTCCTTCATGGGTTCTTCGGCGCACAAATCCGCCAAAGCCGTGGGCCAAGGCGTTGATTGACCCGAAAACAGCAGGGCGTGCGGCTCTTGAGACAGACGGTTGATGAAGAATGAGTTTGTCATGATTTCCTTTTCCTAAAACCTATTGGTTTGAATGCTGATGGATGTTGGTATGTAAAAATTCAGTGCTGCAGTGCCCCGCCGTTACAGGGGCTGGTTTCCGTGGTGTTTATCCACAAGGTGGTGTCTTCGTTTGCCTGCGAAGGTCAGCAGGGACTCGGATATGGCCTGGCGCGTTTGTTCGGGATCGATCATGGCGTCTATCTCACCCATCTCCAAGGAAAGATTCGCATTGACCGTCGTCGTTTCATACTCCGTGACCAGCTTTTTTCGCAACGCGTCCACATC
Organism: Bifidobacterium bombi DSM 19703; assembly: GCF_000737845.1. Lineage (GTDB taxonomy): Bacteria > Actinomycetota > Actinomycetes > Actinomycetales > Bifidobacteriaceae > Bifidobacterium > Bifidobacterium bombi. The sequence goes on from NZ_ATLK01000001.1 coordinate 635,374, forward strand.
CTCGCCTTCGTCATTGGCTTTCTGCAGATCGCGGCGATGAATGATATTGACCGCACCCTGCGCACCCAGAACGGCTATCTGCGATGTAGGCCAAGCGAAGTTCATGTCCGCTCCAATGGATTTGGAACCCATCACTATGTAGGCACCGCCGAAAGCCTTGCGTAACACCACAGTCACCAACGGAACCTGAGCATTCGCGTAGGCATAGATCATTTTGGCTCCCCTCCGGATGATGCCGGCGTGCTCCTGGCCGCTTCCAGGCTTGTATCCGGGAGTATCAACCAACGTGATGACGGGAAGGTTGAAGGCATCGCACAGACGCACGAAACGAGCTATTTTTTCGGAGGAATCAACATCAAGGCTTCCAGCTTGGACGAGCGGTTGATTGGCCACGATTCCGACCGGCTTGCCTTCCAAACACGCGAAACCGACCACCGCAGAGGGGGCAAACAGCTCATGAACCTGCACGAACTCGCCGTAGTCAACGATGTTGCGAATGACATCGAGCACATCGTAGGGCTGCCGCTCATTGTCCGGCACAACCGAAGCCAGCCGTTTGGAGGCCTCACGCTCGGCATGACCGGAAGCGTAGGCATATGTGGGAGGCTCCTGTTGACTGTTCGAAGGAAGGTAAGCCAGCACCGTGCGCGCATAGTCGATCGCGTCGGCCTCATCCGCACCCAGATAGTGGGCCACACCGGAGAGCGTCGCATGGACGTTGCCACCGCCGAGATCCTCCATGCTTATCGTCTCGCCGGTCGCCGCCTTGACCACATCAGGACCTGTGACGAACATGTTGGAGTTTTCCTTGGTCATAATGATCATGTCAGTCAGCGCCGGGCAATATACCGCCCCCCCGGCACATGGCCCCAAGATGAGCGATATCTGGGGGACGTAGCCTGAAGCCTGGCAAGTCTTACGGAAGATGTGCCCGTACTCGGTCAACGCGGCAACGCCTTCCTGGATACGCGCACCACCGGAATCAATGAGAGAGACGATGGGGATTCCGTTTTCGATCGCCATATCCATCAGCCTGCAAATCTTACGACCTTCGGCCTGTCCCAAAGTCCCTCCACGCACGGAGAAATCCTGGGCATACACCGCCACCTTGCGTCCGTACACTTCACCGAACCCGGTGATGACGGCCGAACCAGGTTTTCCCTGACCGATATCCGCACCGACAAACCTGCCCATCTCGTCGAACGTGTCCTCGTCGAAAAGCAACTCCAGACGCTCCCGGGCCGTCCGCTTGCCTTTGGCATGCTGACGACTGCGGGCCTTCTCCTCGGACTCCTTGGCCATGGCAGCCGCACGTATTATCCCCTGACGAACCGGCTGGCCGAGACGGCCATCGTCTAGTACTCCGGAAGTATCCGCGCGTCCGGTTGCGGTATGGAAATTCCCCTGAGTCGTTGCAGCCATGATCACCGCGCACCTTCCTTGCCCGCATCCGCCACCTTGACGTCGTCCTGCGTACCCAGATCGAGCTCGACCAGCGTCTGACCCGCCTCGACACCATCCGCCACGCCTACATTGATGCTCCGCACCTTGCCTTTCGCTGGAGCATAGACATAGTTCTCCATCTTCATGGACTCCAATACCACCAACAGGTCAGACTTATCCACCTCCTGGCCTGGGGCGACTTGAATGCGCGTCACCACCGCCTGCATCGGAGCGACGATTCTGCCTGAACGAGCCGGATCGTCGTTGTCGGGGCGTTGACGCCGGTCCTTCATTCCCTGTCCACGCAAAGGCTGTCTCAGGCGCGATGTCGCACGGGTGCCGCCACAGTCCAATCCGGACACGCCATGAACCAGCGATTGAGGCAACGTCACCTTGACGCGTTTGTCGTCGATTTCAACCGTGAACGACTCAACCGGATCGCCATCGTCGTCCTCATTGCCACTCGCGGATGCCGGCTGTCCCGCTTTGGTGGTTTGGGGCTCCCGTTTGAGATATTCGTTCTCCAGCCATTTGGTCGAAATGTTGAAAGTGTGCCCCTCCTCCGCTGTGAAATCGGGATCGGAAAATACCTTCTTGAACAATTCGACAGGTGTCGGCACGCCCTTGATGCTGATCTCCCGGAGCGCTCGTCGAACACGTGCCACGGCCGCCTCACGGGTCTGGGCCGTCACAACCACTTTGCCCATCATTGAATCGTTACGTGGCGAGACGGTATCGCCTACATCCACACCGGAATCGATGCGGATACCAGGACCTGAAGGCCAACGCAGCGACTCAATCGTACCCGAGCTTGGAGTCAGATTGGTCGCCGGATCCTCACTGGTGATGCGCAACTCAAAGGCATGACCGCGCGGCGTGGGAGCAGGAGTCAGCGGGCCTCCTGATGCGATGATGAGCTGCTCGCGCACCAGGTCGAGCCCGCATACCTCCTCGCTGACTGTATGTTCCACCTGCAACCGGGGGTTCACTTCCAGAAAATAAATCTTCCCTAATGGGGTGAGCAAGAATTCACACGTCCCCAAACCCACATATCCCACGGCTTCGAACAGCCTGCGCGAATACTCCTCGAGGTTTGATATCTCGACATACGACAGATACGGCGCCGGAGCCTCCTCAATCAGTTTCTGATTGCGCCTCTGCACCGAGCAATCCCTCGTGGAGTATACCGTGAAACCGCCGTTTGCGTCACGACCCGACTGTGTTTCGACGTGGCGTGCACGAGACACGAATTTCTCTATGAAATAACTGTCCAGATCACCGCCTTGAAGTGCATCGTGATTCATGAAGAAAGTACGCAGCTCCTCATCGTCATGGATGAGAGTGATGCCTCGTCCTCCGCCACCGTCGGCCTTCTTCATCATGACCGGATATCCGGCATGTTGGGCGAAATCGAGAAGGGACCTGATGTCACGAACCGGTTCGTTGAGGCCCGGTACCACAGGGACTTTGGCCTTCAAAGCCACCTTGCACGCTTCGATCTTGTCACCCAGGTCGGTGAGAACCTGATGTCCGGGGCCAACCCATGTGATGCCCGCCTGCTCCACCTTCGAAGCAAAGGAGGAGACCTCGGAAAGGAAACCATACCCTGGATGGATTGCATCGGCTCCGCTGCGTTTGGCAATCCGTAGAATAGCATCCTCGTTCAGATAGGTCTGGTTATTGGTCTCACCTGGCAGGAGATACGCCTCGTCCGCCATCTGCACGTATGCGGCATCCCTGTCCTGGTTGGCGTAGACGGCGACGGTGGCGATGCCCATCTCCTGAGCCGTTCGCACGACTCTCAACGCTATTTCACCCCTATTGGCGATAAGGAGCTTATTCATGGAACCTCCTGGCATTTGCTTGAACTCCCCGACTATGCTGTCCTGTCTGTGCCCTCGCGTGACGGACGATTCTCAGACGTTTGACACCGCATGACCGATTCATCGTGCTCCTGGTGTCGGCAGCACACCTACATCGCCGGATGAAACCCGAAGATGGTGGCCACCGTCATCGACGATTTCGATGGAGGCATCCGACCCGATTCCGACGGCTTCACCCTCCACCGGAATGCCACCTATTGGTTCGACGCGGACTCGCCTGCCCAATGTCCAGGAGCAACGGACCATGCGATCACGCAGATCGCCGCAGGCTCTCCCAGCGTCCTGGAACAGCGCGCTGAATTCGCGGCCGATGCCATCACTGATGACTTCGACCAACCGCCGACGCAGGTAAAGAAAATCAGGCAGACCGTCATAATCAAGTTGGAGCGAAGTGGATTGCGCAATCGGCAGATCGCTCTCAGGAATGAACAGATTCAATCCCAAGCCGGCCACAAGTACCGACCATTGTTCATCAACCGGCACCGCTTCGCACAGGATCCCACCCAATTTTTTTCCGTCGCAGAAGATGTCATTGGGCCATTTCAACGTCAATGGCGAAGACACGTCCCCATCCGAAATCGGTGTGGCTCCGCATGAGTTCAAAACATCGATGAGACCGTCTCTCACAGCCATGCCAACGGCCATAGGCAGCCAACCGCGACGACTGCCCAGCAACAGGTTCGTAGGGACCGCCAGAGCCCATGAAGCAAGGAAAGATTGCCCCCTGTGGTCATACCACGTACGTTCCAGGCGCCCACGCCCGGCGGTTTGCGATTCAGGAATCACCAAAGCCATCGTCGGGTTGGACTCCCATTCACCGACCTCGCCGCAGTGGCCTGAGACACGGTGCCAATCCGGTTCGTCGGCCATATGAGCCACCTTCTGCCGGGCATCGTTGTAGGCGCAATTCGCTATCGCGTTCGCCAAATAAGTGTTGGAGGAGTCCACGCTCTCGAGGATGCACACCGCCGACAACGCCGAGGAACGCGGCAACGCTCCCTGCCTTTCATTCTGACCTTCATGATACACACGAATCACAGTAATCGTATCGGCCGGCTCATGGAAGGTGGATGGCTACAAATCTCATAGATGTGTTTTGTATATTCCTACAAATTTCCTGAACCACTCAGAAGGAAACCTACCCCATCGGGAGAGGGGAAGGCTAAGCTGAAAGCATGAACAAAACAGGGGGATCGATGTCGGGACGGGACGCTGACCGCAAACCGGCCAAGACTTCAAAAAACGCTGAGGCCAAGGGAAAGGCGAACGCCGATCACAATCTCTGGCATGTCCTGCAATGGCGGGCGAAGAGCAGCCAACCTTCCGAAACCGAACGAACCATGCCCTTAGATGTGTTCGAACGAAACAGGCGTTCGACCCACCATCGGATGGATCTCACGCTGCCCGAACCCGTGCAGCGGATTCTCAGCGACGCTCAGGCGCACTTGAGTGAGACGTTGCCGTGGTATCAGTCCTTGGCGGACGAACATAAGAACACACTCAATCTCGTAATCGAAACGGCCGTCGCGAATTTCGTGGATTGGCAGAAGGACATCGAGTCACATCCCGACACCGAAGGCAATCCCCAACCATCGACGGACCACATCTTCTTCATAGCACCAATCGAGTTCACGCAGGTGGTCAGCCTTCGACAGGCGTTGGATGTCACCCGCGTCATCGTCGATCTGTTGGAGGGCAATGTTTCGGCGTTCGCAAAACCAGGTCATGAACGCCAGACCCACGATGCGATTCTCTACTACGCCCGGGAAGTAGCATTTTCCGCAGCCGAGATCTACGCCGACACGGCCGAAATGCGTGAGAGCCGCAACGTACGCATCGAAACGTTTGCCATGGAGAATCTGACCAATGGCGTGGCTGATGGCAAGGTGTCTTCACAGATGTCGCTTCTGGGCTGGCCGAGTTCATATCGCTGTTTCGCCATCGCGGGAAGGCTAAGGCCTAAAAGCCAATTGAATTCAAGCGCCATCGCATCCAGCATACGTCGAAAAGTGGCGAATTTGAACGGCCGTTGCTTAGTGTCTGACCACAACGAGCTGACCATCGTGCTAATCGATCCCGGTGAACAATGCAAACCTGAAGACGTGTGCGCCGCATTGCTTCATTTCTTCGTCGATGATACACCGGTTTGCGTCGGCCCGATCCGCCGCGACGTGCAAGGCGCGTGCGAAACCATACATGCGGCCTTGACGGCCTACAAGGTGGCTCCAGCCGCCACGGACATCCTTTATTCGGAAGGGTCTGTGCGCCCCTTGCTGGCGGACGACATGTTGCCCGAACGGGCACTGGTCGGAGACGACTTCGCCTCCGACCAGCTCTACCGCGAAATCTACCTGCGGCTTCAACAACACGATCCCCATCACATCATGCTCACGACGCTCAGCACGTTCTTCGCATGCGGTCGTTCCTTGGAACTTGCGGCGACAAAGCTCAGCGTGCACCCCAACACGGTGCGCTACCGACTCAAACATTCCGTCGAGGTGAGTGGATGGGACCCCACGAACCCGCGTGAGGCGTTCGTTCTACAGGTGGCGATAAAAATCGGGCAGATACGGGAGGACGGAAAGTAGAACTGAAAACAACCAAGCTATTTGAAGATGGAGACGCTTATACGATATCAGTCCGCTGTGGAATGAGCACCTGAATTGTCCTATACACCGGCAGTCTCCATGACCCTGACCAGTCGGGACGGCGGGATTTGAACCCACGACATCCTGCACCCAAAGCAGGCGCGCTACCAAGCTGCGCTACGTCCCGAAACCTGAAGGAGCCCCGTCTTCATCTCAAAGGCACTTCCAAGTACGGAAATCAAGTATACAGCATAGGTTCCGACGACTCGCTACAATGGAGTGAAACATCAGAAAACAGACAGGGTGATTCATGGGCCTACACCAACGCACGGAAACCGGAGGTCTCGTCTCGCTGCTCATATGCGCACTCGTGGCTTGGATCTCAATGTCGGTCTGCACCTATCTCCTTCCCGCAGCCTGGCTCATCAGCCGTAGACGCTTCCTTGTGGCTTCGGTCATCATCACGGCATGCTCCACCGTCTCCTTCATTGCGGGCTACTTACGCCATTCCCAATCGCTTTCCGAACATAGGACGTGGTACGCGGTTGCGAGGCGTCTGGGCGAAACCCTCGCACTGGCGGTCGTCTACGCCTCCACTCTGTTCCTGATCTCCTTTACTCTGTTCAATGGTGTCTCATTGCTCATGGGACCCATGTTTCTTGATTACCTGATCGCAGCATGCGCGGCATGCGCCGGCGTGGCGAGTTATGTAACATACGTGCAGGCCCAGCTCATGGATGCCAAGACCTTGGCATCGTTATTGCCGTTGTTCGTCATCTCCGGCGTTTCAGTCGCCGCACTGACCACCGATGATCAACACTGGTTCGAAAACAACTTCTCCCAGCTGGGAGACCGTACGACGTTCGCCGCACGCATGTTCAACTCCACGCTGGCGCTTGCAGGCGTCTGTGTTATCATCGTCAGCTATTTCGCGGTCTCGGAGCTCCTGACGACCTATCGTTCACGACTGGAGTGGAACAAAGACCAGGGTCCCGACAGTTCCAGGAGTATCAGCCATTACCGGCTCCGCCTCACCCTCCTGTCAGTGATGCTCACCATATCGGGTCTATGTTTCATCGGCGTAGGTTTCATGCGTTACACGCCGCATCCCACTTTGCACAATCTTTCCGCGCGCGGGCTGACCGTGACCATCTCCCTGTTGCTGCTCACCCTCCCTTGGCTTGCCCCGCAACTTTCACGGGCGATGTACGTCACGTCATACGTAGCATTCCTCATATGCTGCTTCGCCCTGGGAATGTGGCTGTTGGGAAGGAGCACCCTAACGAACGTGGAAGCGGTGGCGGGTCTGCTTTTCCTAGGATGGTTCATCATCTTCTCCCGGCAGATCGCGGCCATAGAATCCGATCGCATGCTGCAATGGATCAGTGAGGAGACAGGCAAGGACACCACCGAAGGTCTGGAAACCACCCAAGGGCGAGGACAAGGCAATCCTTCATCGCGCCTGTCCTCCACACGCTGAGATGGGACGGCCTTACATCTCACCGCTCAGCTTGCCGGGCAAAACGAGCTGCCAGGGATCGCTGGCTCGTCGTATATGAATCGTTTTCACACTGGAACCGGAGCTGGATTCAACGCCTCGCGCTACATCCTCCATGGCATAGGGCAACCATAGCGACTCGATCGCAGAATGCGGCGTGTTGATCAATGCCGGGCGAATGACAGATGATCCGGCACCGAGACTGTCGCACAGATTGGCTTGCCAGCGCGCCTGTTCAAGTGCATCCGTGCTGGATGATGACGCAAATCACTGGTCACATATACATCTGCGCCGCTCGCTACGGCATCGCCGAAATTGGAATCGCCCGAACCCGGAAGAACGGCCACGCGACGAATCTCCGCCCCAAGGTCACCAGCCAGCTGCACGCCATAGGCGGTAGCGGGCAACACATCCCGCACGACATGAGCAAAACGTTCCAGTGACAGCGGTTGCGGCAAACACCCTACACGGCCCAGACCGATTGCGTGCCCTTCGTATTCGCCTTTAGGAACCAACGGTGTCTGATCGAGCAGACCGAGTGCATCGCCTGCGGCCTGCCCTACACCACGGTACGCAACGTCGGCATTGGTGTGTCCCACCCATAACGCGCAATGGGCGCGGTACAGCTCGGCCACGATGTGGCCGTGGACCCCTCTGCCGGACACCTCATGAACCGAACGGAAAAACAACGGATGATGGCAGACGAGCAGATCCGCACCCGCCTCGATGGCATCACTAACGACCGCCATCGTCGGGTCCACCGCGAACGCTATGGTGTTCACCGCATTGTCAAGCTCACCCACGATCAAACCCGGATGGTCCCATTCTTCCGCGAAGCGCAGCGGGTACAACCGCTCCAGAACCTCGACCACGTCGGCAAGTCGCGCCTCTGCCGCATTGCTCCGCCCGTCATCTCCGCTGGAACCGAACTCCACAGTCATCCTCCGTCCTCCTATCTCACGGCCGATGATCCCGCCACGCAATCCGAAGAGTCTTGCCGAGACCACTTCGGAATCCTTCATTGTCCAACGTCTGGAGCCATCCGTTCACCGAACGACACCAAGAGACCGCCTCAGTGTGCGGCATCCTGCCAATCAGAACCGACACCTATAGAAACATCCAGCGGGACGGCCAAATCCACGGCATGTTCCATTGCGTCACGGACCAATGCGCTGACCTGATCGCGTTCCCCCGGAGCTACTTCCAAAACGAGTTCATCATGAATCTGCAGTATGACACGGCTCCTGACCTGAGCCTTCCGCAGAGCCCTGTCCGCACGGACCATGGCGACCTTCATGATGTCCGCGGCAGAGCCTTGAATCGGTGCGTTCAACGCGCCTCGCTCCGCAGCATCACGAATCGACCTTCTGGACGATTTCAGTCCCGGGAAGTACCGACGTCGTCCGAACATCGTCTCCGTGTACCCGTTGACTCGAGCCTTGGCCACCAAGGACTCAAGATAGTCGTGAACCTTACCGAACGTGGCGAAATATTTGGATTTGAGCACATCCGCTTCAGCCGGACTTATTCTCAACTGTTTGGCCAGGCCATAGGTGCTCAGGCCATAAGCCAAGCCATAGCTCATGGCCTTCACATGGGTCCGCTGGTCGGAACTGATCTGATCGACCGGGACACCGTAGACCAGACTCGCCACGTATTTATGAAAGTCGGTTCCTGATTTAAAAGCCTTGATGAGCGCTTCATCACCTGAAAGATGGGCCATGATACGCAATTCGACCTGTGAGTAATCACAACTGAGAAGGGAATCGAAGCCTTCCCCGGGAACGAAGCCCGAACGTATCTCACGTCCTTGGGCATTACGATTCGGTATGTTCTGCAGGTTAGGGTCCACCGAACTCAGTCTGCCGGTTGCAGCCACTGTCTGCTCGAATGTGGTGTGGATGCGGACGTCACGCATATTCACTGAATCAAGCAGCGTTTGCACGATCTGCTTAAGCTTGTTGGTCTCACGATGTTGCAGCAACGCTCCTAAGAAATCACTGGCCTGCTCGTTTCCTGCATATTTCACATAGAGACTCTGCAACGTCTCCGCGTTTGTGGTATAGGCGCCTGCTTTGGTCTTGACGGAGGGCTTGAGATGCATCTCGTCAAAAAGGACCGTACGCAGTTGTTTGGGGCTTTGCAGATTTACCTCATGCCCAGCGGCCTGCCATGCTATAGCCTTAGCCTGAGCTGCCTGAGCGGAGAAATCCTCCAGCAATGCATGAAGACGCTCAAAATCCACCTTGGCTCCGGCGCTTTCCAAACTGAAAAGCGCCTGCGAAACGGGAAGTTCAACACCGCGAAGCAAACCGAACTGACGCCGCTCATCGATAGGTCCCTTCAATGTCTGAGCCAAGGCGCGTACCACGACCGCAGACTTCACCTGTCTCTCCTCATCTTCATCAGCTGCCCCTGTTCCGTCGAGATCCAGCTGACCCTGCAACTGCTGATCGGCGATAAGGCCAGTGCCGAGGAAATGACGCGCCGCCTGATCGAGATCGTCCGCATGAAAATCCGGATCAACCAGATAACCCGCCAATTTGGTATCGAACAACGGCATCGGCAGGTCAATGCCGACCGAAGCAAGCAAATGCAGACTCTCCTTGTACCCGTGTACCACCATTGCGTCATGGTGCTCGTTAAAAAGCTCTTCCAGCGATCCCTTGCAAGCGTCGGCGGCATCATGCGGAATCAAGGCCAGTTCGTCACCAACAAGTATGAGAAGGCAATTCAAACGCTCTTGCCCAGGCTTCGCGTCACCTAGGGCAAGGAGAATCCAAAGGCGTTCCAGTCGTTGCGAACAAGTCTGTGCACGATCGACCCAGCGCTGCACAGACGCGTTTTGACCGTTGGAATCGTCACCGCAGATTGCACTGTCGGATCCATAACCCGAAGCAGATCCATCACCTCCAATGGATGAATTCTCATCCTTGGCGACTACCGTTCCGTCACCCTGCACATCAGTATGTGAGGCATACTTGGAAAACGCCGCATTATACCAAGATTCCAGTGTATCCAAATCTCTTACTCGGGTCACGGCAGGCATCGCCATAAGCACTTCGTCCGCATCGTCGATTCGATCATCACCAGTCTCGCCTTTCTCGCTTTTGGTGACTATAGATTGACCTGAGGAACCGTCCTTTCGAACGCTCGTCACCTTATGCGAAGCCACACTACTGAACTTGCCTTTGAACGCATTGAGTATCTTATGCCGGGATGTCCTGCCGAACTGCAGTCTAGTGAAAATGGCATCGGACTGTTCCTCGTCGACGCCTCCGACGGTCAGATCGGCAACGTTGATTCCCAGATCAAGATCCCGCACAATCGCATTGACCCGACGATTGAGTCGAACCTGATCGATGTTCGCTCTCAGCGCTTCACCTTTTTTACCACCGATTTCATCGGCATGTTGGAAGATTGCCTCCAATGATCCGAACTGATTGATCCACTTGGCGGCATACCCGTCCCCTACTCCTGGGACACCGGGAATGTTGTCCGAGCCTTCGCCCCTCATCGCAGCCAAATCCGGATACTGCTGGGGCGTGACCTTGTACTTGTCCATCACGGATTGGGGTGTCATATGACCTAAATCTTTGAAATGCTGCCCAGGATACAACACCGTCACGTGGTCGTCTATGAGCTGGAACGCGTCACGGTCTCCTGAAAGTACCAAGGTGTCACATCCTGCTGCCTCACCCATGCTGGCAAGCGTTCCGATGATGTCGTCGCCTTCATAACCCGGCTTTTCGATATAGACGATCCCCAACGCCTTCAACAGTTCCTGAATGATGGGCAGTTGGGAAAGCAGATCCTCAGGTGCGGCTTCTCTCGTGCCCTTGTATTGTGGCAGCAATTGGTTGCGGAACGTTCCACCTGCGACATCGAACGCCACCGCCACGTAATCCGGCTGCTCCGTCGTGATCACTTGTGAAAGCATGTTGAAGAAGCCCCACACCGCATTCGTCGCGTGCCCGTCAGCGTCGGTGAAACTCTCCACAGGAAGCGCAAAAAAAGCACGAAAGGCAAGAGAATGACCATCCACGACCAAAAACCTCTTGCGGATGTCTTCCTTGTCCTTCGTGCTTCCCATAATGTCCGCCCGCCTTTCCAATGTCACAACTTAATTCGACATAGTTAAGTGTACAGCGGCCTTATGCCATTCACTCCTGTTTGATGGACATTGATGGCTTTGAATCGCCGTATTTCTCGATGATCGCCATAGCCAAACGCTTCTTTGGAATACGCTGATCCATAGAAGTCTTTTGAATCCAACGGAATGCACCCTGCTCGGAGAAGTCGGCTTTGTCCATGAGCAAACCCTTCGCACGATCTACGAGCTTGCGCTCCTCCAACGACTCTTCAGCTTCCCTAAGCTTCACCTGGGCTTCTTTCAACTCACCCTGGACCTGCTTCAACTTGCCTTCGCTATGTTCGACAGAATCAAGCAGATCATTGATTTCGGCAAATCGTCCCATGGCGACTTCCAAAGCGGGAAGCAACTTGGATTCCTCATATGGCTTGGTGACGAAAGCCATCGCGCCTGCACCCGTTGCCTTTTTGACCAAGTCCGTTTGCGAGTAAGCGGTCAGCATGACGACCGGTGCAATATTCTCATCGCAAATCGTGCCAGCCGCGGTGATGCCATCCATACGTGGCATCTTGATATCCATGCAAACAACGTCCGGACGTAACTTCCGCGTGAGCTCCACCGCCTCTTCACCATTGGCGGCCTCACCTACGACCTCATATCCGTTATCCTCGAGCATGGCTACTAAATCCATGCGATTGACCGATTCATCCTCACCCACGACAACCGTCGGCTTACGCGATGTCTTCGCCTCTTCCCCAGCTGCGCTTTCTACAGGCTCTTCCACAGCCTCATCGGCGACTTTTTTCAGCTCATCTTCAGTAAGAACCTGATCCATTTCTACCCGTTTCCACATGAAGTAATTTTGTTCGCTATCATTATAAACGCGAAATAACAATGTAAGTGAAATTCAGCCGTAAGCCATTCGCTTAGCGTGCCCTTGGTGGGATTCGAACCCACACTGCACAGATTTTGAGGCTGTTTCCTCTACCAATTGGGATACAAGGGCTTGCATCTTCGAAGCGCAACATATTGCGCAACGGATATTTAATATAGCACAATTCCACGACTCTCAAAGTCGCGCGTGTTTCAATATGAGGAGAAGCATCATGGATGGGCAGTTCTGATGAGTGGCCCATCCATGATTCCAAATCAGCCCTTAGTCACAGGCGCCAACCGTGTGAACATAAATCGAGTCGGTGCGTCCCGGCGCATTCTCGCCCTGGGCGGAACTGAGGACCACAATCTTATCCCCATTGGATACCTTACCAGCGTCGCGAAGCATCTTGTCAGTAAAGACCATGAGGTCCTTGCGGCTCTTGTCATGGTAGTTTTCATCAGTCAGGAACGCCTCGGTACCCCAGCTCAAGGCAAGCCAGTGATACGTGTGCTCGTCATTGGTGATGCCGTATATCGGCGCTACGGGACGTTCGCGTGAAACTCGATGCACGGTGCCGCCGGTTTGCGTGTACACCACAATCGCCTTGGCGTTCACCTTGTCTGCCAAATCAACCGCTGCCGAAGATACGGCTCCGGTACTCGTCATATCCAGATGATCCACAGACGGGATGCGATCATAACCATGCTCTGTGGAATAACCGGAAATGCGGGACATTGTATTCACTGTGTCGAACGGATACTTGCCGACAGCCGTCTCGTTTGATGTCATCGTGGCATCAGCGCCGTCAAGCACCGCATTGGCGCAATCGGAAGCCTCTGCGCGAGTCGGAATTGGTGAATTGACCATCGAGCCGAGCACCTCGGTGGCAACGATGACCGGCTTCGCGTACTGACGTGAAAGCTCAATGCACCTCTTAGTGACGAGAGGAACCTCTTCGAACGGCATCTCCACAGCCATATCGCCGCGGGCCACCATGATGCCATCGAATGTCTTGACGATATCCTCAAGATTCTCGACGGCCTGAGGCTTTTCAATCTTGGCGACAACCGGCACCCGGCGGCCTTCCTCGTCCATGATCTCATGGGCACGATCGATATCCGATGCAAAGCGCACAAACGACATGGCCACCATATCGGCTCCGGTCTGGATAGCCCAACGCAAATCAGCCTCATCCTTTTCCGTAAGCGCCGGCAGGCTTACCGCCACACCTGGGAGGTTGATGCCCTTATGACTGGACACCGGCCCCGCCACCACGACTTTCGTGTGGACATTGTTGCCTTCCACACGTGTGACCTCAAGACGCACCTTGCCGTCATCGATGAGAATCGGGTCCCCGGCATGGCAATCGCCTGGCAAACCCTTGAATGTCGTCGAAGTGATATGCTCGTCGCCTTCGATGTCGTCAGTAGTGATGATGAACTCCTGACCGACCTTGAGCTGAACCTTGTCCTCTCCTTCGGCGTTCTTCTTTATCCATCCACAGCGAATCTTCGGCCCCTGCAGGTCCACCATAACAGCGACGTTACGGCCGGTGGTCTTCGAAGCCGTGCGAACGTTGTTGTACACCTTGAGGTGATCGTCCGTGGTGCCATGCGAACGGTTAAGACGTGCCACGTCCATGCCGTTCTCCACCAGCTTGGTGAGATTCTCCAGCGATTCAGTCGCCGGTCCGATGGTGTCTACAATCTTCGCTTTTCGCATAAATTCCTGCCTGTTCCTTTTATTGAACTTTGTTCAGGCCAAAGATTCCCCTTGGCTAACACAATTCAGTTTACTAGCCATCCGTTACATTGCATCCTAAACACACGTAAAAATGTTAACGCTCTCACGGTCAGGACCGCATCCGATTCTCCACCGCATACTTCCATTTGCCACGAGAGGGAAGTCATCCAAAATCACAGCCTTGCCTTCCGAGCCACTCTAGGTCACCTCCAATGATGTCTGAACGGTTTCCAGCTATTTCTGAGCCTCGGTGATCTGCCTCAGCTCCTTTTTCAAGTCGCGGATCTCATCGCGCAGGCGTGCTGCCAACTCGAACTGAAGCTGTTCCGCCGCACTGTGCATCTGCTCGCTCATCTGGCGAATCAGGTCAGCGAGGTCTTGAGCAGGAAGGCCAGCGTTGATGATGTCATCACGCCGTTTGAACAAATCCTCATCAGCCTGGGTCATAGCGATGCGCCTATCACTGCCGGCCTTTCTCTCATCCCTGTAGCCTCCGGCGAGAAGCGTCTGCGTATCCACATCCTCTTTAGCCAGCATATCGTTGACGTCACTGATTTTCTTGATAAGCGGCTTGGGATCGACTCCATGTTGCTCGTTGTAGGCGATCTGCTTGGCCCGTCGCCTATCGGTCTCGTCAATCGCCTTGCGCATGGCGTCGGTGATTTCATCGGCATACATGAGCACCGTCCCCTGCACATTCCTCGCCGCACGGCCAATGGTCTGGATGAGTGAACGGTAGGAACGCAGAAAACCCTCTTTGTCGGCATCAAGTATCGCCACCAGTGAAACCTCGGGGAGGTCCAGCCCCTCGCGAAGCAGATTGATGCCTACGATCACGTCAATCTTGCCTTCACGCAGTTCACGCAACAGCTCGACTCGACGCAAAGTGTCCACATCCGAATGCAGGTATTCGACCTTGATGTCACGTTCCAAAAGATAATCGGTGAGGTCTTCCGCCATTTTCTTGGTCAGGGTGGTGACGAGCACACGTTCGTTTTTGGACACACGATCCTTGATCTCACCAAGCAGATCGTCAATCTGTCCCTTCACGGGCCGCACCTCGATCTTGGGGTCAAGCAGCCCCGTCGGACGTATCACTTGATCCACGACCCCATCGGAAAGCCCCAGCTCATAATCACCGGGCGTTGCGGAAAGATAGACCGTCTGCCCGACGCGCTCCTCAAACTCAGACCACTTCAACGGGCGGTTGTCCATCGCCGAAGGCAGGCGGAAACCATGCTCCACCAACGTACGTTTCCGACTCGCGTCACCTTCGTACATCGCACCGATCTGAGGAACGGTGACGTGTGATTCGTCGATGACAAGCAGAAAATCGTCAGGGAAGAAATCAAGAAGTGTGTGCGGCGCACTACCTGGCTGCCGACCATCGAAATGGAGTGAGTAGTTCTCGATACCGGAACAGGTTCCGACCTGCTCGATCATCTCGAGGTCGTAGGTGGTTCTCATGTCAAGCCGCTGCGCCTCAAGCTCCTTGCCCTGCTTACGCAACTGCGCCACGCGTGCCTCTTTCTCGGCCTTGATTGATCTGATCGCGCGTTCGGTACGCTCGGGTCCCGCGATGTAATGTGACGCCGGAAAAATGTGGACGCTCGGCTCATGAGCGATGACATCGCCGGTAAGTGGGTGCAACGTCGATATCCGGTCAATCTCGTCCCCGAAGAATTCTATCCGGATGGCAAGCTCCTCATAGACGGGAATAATCTCCACGGTGTCACCACGAACCCGGAACGTGCCTCGAGTGAAGGCGATGTCATTGCGTTTGTATTGCATGGCTACGAATTTGCGCAATAGATCATCGCGGTTAATCTGGTCACCCTCATGCAACATCAACATCCTGCCCGCATATTCCTCCGGGGTTCCCAAGCCATAGATGCACGAGACCGTGGCAACCACAACACAATCGGTGCGTGTCAGCAGATTGGCAGTGGCGGCGTGACGCAGACGCTCCACGTCATCGTTGATGTTCGAATCCTTTTCGATGTACGTATCGGTCTGCGGAATATACGCCTCCGGCTGGTAGTAGTCGTAGTATGAGACGAAATAGCTCACGGCATTGTCCGGCATGAGTTCACGGAATTCCGCGCACAACTGTGCGGCAAGCGTCTTGTTGGGCTCCAGAATCAATGTGGGCCTCTGCAGACGTTCAATCAGCCACGCGGTCGTCGCCGTCTTGCCAGTACCGGTCGCGCCCATAAGCACCACGTCGTTTTCACCGTTCTCGATACGAGTGGCGAGCTCGTCTATGGCCTGCGGCTGATCGCCGGCCGGCTTGTACGGTGACTTCACTTTGAACGGCTTATACGTACGCTCAATATCGAATCCCATATTCCTCCGGATCTTCCTCATCAAAGTCTGCCTTACATACCGATGTTCACCACCGACTGCTTGCAAAACCCGCTATGTCTAAGCGCCGGCCAAACCTCGGTCCAGGCGCATCGCCATGTCCGTTGCGCCGACGACATACGAAACACACATTTTCTGAAGCATATCCTAGCGTGTATCGTCGCGGTTGGCGACCCATTGCTCAACCAGCATATCAACACACTCGAACATTTGTTCGAGCGGTTTGGATCCGTCCACCACGGCATCGGCTATACGCTCGCGTTCGGCTTGGGATGACTGATGCCGAATCCTGGCCCACGCCTGATCGGGACTCATTCCCCTGGATTCGACCATGCGCCGGACCCTTAGTTCCTCCGGCGCCTCCACCGTGATGACGTGGTCGAACGTAAACGGGATGTCGTCCAGGACTTCCGCCAGCAATGGGACGTCATGCAGGATTACATACCCATTCCCCCGATGCTGAGAAAGCCAGTCTTTTTCATAGCGCTGCGCCAAATCAAATATAAACGGATGCTCGATGCCATCAAGCCGGCGCTTTGCATCGCGAGCAGCCCGATGACCGAACACAAGTTCTGATAGGGCTGAACGATCAAGGCTCCCGTCAGGCGTGAGCACATCCGGTCCGAACTCGTCCGTTATCCTTTCCAACGCGACGGTGCCTGGTCGGACGACCTGGCGTGCCAACGAATCATAATCAATGACCAGCACGCCACGCTCACCCAAATGAGCCGCAACCGTGCTCTTACCCGCGGCGATGCCCCCAGTGAGCGCCAAGCGCATGATTCACCTCCCTTGCCAAGGCAATGAAAAAGGCCGGCGCAACGCACCGGCCCGTAATCAAAACTGCTTCAGACAGCTACATCACTTATTCTCGTTGATGAGCTTTTCGCGCAAAGCCGCCAACTGATCGGAATCAGCCAAAGTGCCTTCGGAATCTGAAGCGGAGGTGTAGTTCGTCTCCGCCGGCTCATGGGTTTCACCCTCGGCCTGTCCATCTTCCGCAGCCGACTGTTCGGCTTCTTCGTTCTGCTTAGCGACGAAGGCCTTGTGCTCTTCCCAAAGCTGGTTGGCCGCTGCGTACTGGCTTTCCCACTCTTGACGCTGCTTCTCATACCCGGCCATCCATTCATTGGTCTGGGGGTCGAAGCCTTCAGGATACTTGTAGTTGCCCTCATCGTCATAATCGGCAGGCATGCCGTAAAGCGCCGGATCGAAGTCGTCGGAAAGGGAATCGTTGGCCTGCTTCAAGGACAGCGAAATACGACGACGATCGAGATCGACATCGATAACCTTGACGAAGATCTCCTCGCCCGGGTGCACGACGGTCTCCGGGTTGTCGACGTGGCGCGCCGCGAGCTCGGATATGTGGACCAAACCTTCGATACCATCCTCAACAGAGATGAACACACCGAACTGCACGATCTTCGTGACCTTGCCCTTGACGATCTGCCCAGGCACATGAGTGCGGGCGAAACGCTGCCAAGGATCCTCCTGGGTTGCCTTGAGCGACAAGGAGATACGTTCACGCTCAAGATCGACGTCGAGCACCTCGACTGTGACCTTGTCTCCGACCTTGACGACGGCCGACGGGTGATCGATGTGCCTCCACGAGAGCTCGGACACGTGGATGAGTCCGTCCACACCGCCCAAATCGACGAATGCTCCGAAGTTGACGATCGAGGAAACGACACCCTCGCGAATCTGACCCTTCTTGAGCTGAGCCAAGAAGGTCTCGCGAACCTCGGACTGAGTCTCTTCAAGATACTGGCGCCGTGAAAGAACCACATTGTTGCGGTTCTTATCGAGCTCCAAGATCTTCGCCTGAATCTTCTGTCCGATGTAGGGGGACAGATCGCGCACACGGCGCATCTCGACCAACGAAGCCGGGAGGAATCCACGCAGGCCGATGTCGACGATAAGTCCACCCTTGACGGCCTCGATGACAGTGCCCTCGACGACCCCGTCCTCGTTCTTGATCTTCTCGATGTCATCCCAGGCACGCTCATACTGAGCACGCTTCTTCGACAGGATGAGACGGCCTTCCTTGTCTTCCTTCGTAACGACAAGAGCCTCGATTTCGTCGCCCAACTGGACGACCTCATCGGGATCGACTTCCTTCTTGATGGAAAGTTCGCGTGAAGGGATGACGCCCTCGGTCTTGTAACCGATGTCGAGCAGCACTTCGTCGTGATCTACCTTCACAACGGTGCCATGAACCAAATCACCATCATCGAAATTCTTGATGGTGGAGTCGACTGCCTTGATGAAGTCTTCTTCGGTGCCGATGTCATTGATCGCTACCTTGGCGACTTCGTTATTGTTTTCTGCCATTAAACGTGGTTTCTTTTACTTGTTGTTGGATATGAATCTGTCTTAAGTTATAAATGCGTGCCTTAACACCACAGCACTGGTGCAAGTTTAACGTGAAGCATGGTCAAAGCGCCAAGCGGACCAGGTTCGTGTCGTCGGGAACGGATACACACCACGTCTACCGACTTGGCAGGGCGCGCTCACACCTTGTAAAAATCACCTACCGGCCGTGCGTTCGGCCATCTCGACCACATTGGTCAACAACATGGCCCTGGTCATCGGCCCCACGCCCCCCGGATTCGGTGTATATGCGCCGCAACGCTCACGGCATGCCCTATCGATGTCACCGGTAATGTGGTATTTCCCGTCGCTTTCATCGAATACACGGGAAATGCCCACATCCACCAAAACGGCGCCGGGCTTCACGTCCTCAGGCCTTACTGAACCGGCAACGCCTGTAGCCGAGATGATGACATCAGCCTCGCGCATCGCCTCATGCACGTCGGCGGTTCCAGTATGGCACAGGTGCACCGTCGCGTTCACGTCTTTCGCCGTAAGGAGCAGCCCTACCGTTCTGCCCACGGTTATTCCCCTTCCCAGCACACAGACATCCCTGCCGTTGAGGTCCATATCATAGCGGCGGAGCAAAACGATGATTCCTCGGGGCGTGCACGGCAAGGGGAACGCCGCCCTGTCGAACGCACCCGAACCTTGGGTGTTAAGTACCAGCTTCCCCAGATTATACGGATGCATTCCATCGGCATCTTTGGAGGGATTGATGTGCTCGATAATCTCCTTTTCGTCGATTCCCCGAGGAAGAGGCAGCTGGACGATATAGCCCGTGCATGAGGGGTCGGTGTTCAGATGTTCCACAGCTGATATGACATCGTCCTTGCTGGCATCCTGAGGCAGGCGCAACGCAATCGATTCGATGCCCACTTGAGCGCAATCCCGGTGTTTGCCGGCCACATACTTCGCTGAAGCGGGATCGTCCCCTACCAGCAGCGTTCCAAGACCCACGGTCGCCCCTTGTTCCTTAAGCCGCGTCACACGGTCACGCAAATCATCCTTGATCTCCTGCGCCGCCAGCCTTCCATCAAGCACTTTCGGCATTGCCCTCCCCTTCCTCATGTCGGTAAATCGTCTCGAACCGGCTTGCTGCAGTTTATCAACAGACCAGATCATTATCAAACCCGCACCGCACGCCGGCATCTTGCCTAAGACACCACCGGCCTCAAAACGCTCTTCCACAGAACAAACGCCCCCTACAGCCGTCCTCCAGAGTACAGGTTACGATTGTTCATATTCAACGCCCATCCTCGGTCTGTGCGAAAAAGTGAAGGGCGAACGTGCATGCCACTGCATCGACGGTAAACACCCATGTGGAAAGACGATTGATATATGAACCGAATGATATCTAAACCGAAACGAGCCATATTACGGGTTTCTGCGGCGCTGGCGTCGCTCGGACTGACGCTCGCCTCAGGTGCCTGCGCGGGGTTGAACGAGCAAAAGACCAGTCAGGGGGCGCATAGTCAGCAGTCCGGACCAATAGAGGTCGTGGCCTCCATCAATCAATGGGGATCGCTGGCTCAGGAGATCGGCGGCTCTGCTGTGCATGTGACTTCGATCGTCAATACGACTTCGGTCGATGCACATGATTTCGAACCCAAAACCACAGATATCGCGACCATTCAAAAAGCGCAGGTCGTGGTGACCAACGGTGCGGGTTATGACCAATGGGCCCAGAAAAGCATCACCAAGAATGCCACCAGCATCTCGGCAGCCGAAGCCATAGGAGCCAGCACAGGAGACAATCCCCACCTGTGGTTCTCCAAAGACGCTCGCAACGCAATGGCGACGGAACTGAAGGAAACGTTCTGCAGGAAGATGCCGGACAGCTCAGACGCGATCACGGCCAGATACAACTCATGGCAGAAGAAGGAAAATGCCCTGGAGAAGTCCATGAAGCGATTCGCCAAGGAATATGACGACGCACCGTACGCGGCAACGGAATCCGTCGCCTATTATCTGCTGGACGATCTAGGTCTCAAAGACAAGACACCCAAAGGATACGCCCGCTCGGCAGCGGCCGAGGGAGAACCGGCACCCGCCGATCTGCAGGCCTTCAAGGAGCTGATTTCCTCACGAAACGTCGATTTGCTGATCAACAACACCCAGGAAGCCTCCGACACGACCAACATCCTCACCGGCACGGCGGGGCGCAGCGAAGTCCCCGTGGTGGACGTCAGTGAGCAGATGCCCGAGGATGTGACGACTCTCACCGATTGGATGCAACGCCTACTTGAGGAAGTGCGCAAGGCACTGGGCGATTTCAAGGCATCCGAAGCCACTCACCGCAAAGTAGATACGAACCAGCGCCAGGACAATGCGGACAGTGGAGCCAATGGAACGACAAATCCCAATGCCGGCGATTCACATGGCACCGGCGATGCGAACAACGGCGGGGCACCTTCAAACGAAGGTCAACAAGACCCCGGCAAGTGATGTGACGAGAAAGGTGAACATGTCAAAGGATACGGCTGCAATCGTCTTCCATGACGCCAGTGTCAGCCTTGCCGGACGTACCATTTGGAGCCGTGGGAATTTCGAAATCCCCACCGGTTCGGTGAGCGCGATCGTCGGTACCAACGGCGCAGGAAAGACCACGATGATGAAAGTGGAACTCGGTTTGATCCCCCTGAAGACGGGAACGGTGAAAGTGCTTGGCGCCGATGCGGGTACCCATAACAACCGCATCGGCTACGTTCCTCAGAACTACGCTGGTGACATCGACTCAAACCTGACCGCTGGTCAGTCCGTTCTTCTGGGTCTGAACGGAACGAGGTTCGGCATACACCCCATAACATCCAAACAACGAGAACGGGCCTACCAAGCCATGGAATTCACCGGGATGGCGGATAAGGTGGACGTCCCGCTCTCCGAATTGTCCGGCGGGATGCGCCAACGTGTGGCGATTGCACAGGCTCTTGTAGGGAAACCGGACCTACTCATGCTCGACGAGCCGCTTGCCAACCTCGATCTCGCATCCCAAAGGGAGACGGTTCATGTATTGGCTCGGCTCAACAGGGAATTCGGCATGACCATACAGGTGGTGGCGCACGATTTGAACATGCTGCTCCCCATCCTCAATGGAGCCGTGTACCTTCTCGACGGGCATCCCCATTACGCTCGGATGAATGAGGTGCTTGACGCGGATCTGCTCACGCACCTGTACGGAACCACCGTCCAAGTGGTCACCACACCCCAGGGGGATATGTTCGTCACGCCCACTCCTGACGAACCTCAGGACACCACGCCCGATACCCACTCCCCGGCGGAGGCGGCTCGATTCCACAACCACGTACATGACGACCTGCGACGGGACAACACAAGCGACAGCTCAGGCCGAAACGGAACAGGAAGTAGCATTCAATGAGTTCACTTGAATCCCTCATACAGAGCAATTGGATTGACATCCTCTCGGCGCCGTTCATGCGTAACGCGTTCGCCGCCGGTCTGTGCATAGCCATAGCCGCCGGCGTTATGGGCTACTTCACCATTGCACGCAACTCCACGTTCGCAGCACATGCCCTGGCTCACATAGGTCTGCCTGGAGCCACCGGTGCGGTGCTGCTTGGCCTGCCGGTATCCTTGGGTTTGGGCGTATTCGCCTTGGGTGGGGCGCTTGTCATCGGTGCACTTGGCAAACGTGCTTCCCAACGCGAGATAGCCACGGGGACCGTGCTGGCCTTCGCCTCCGGACTTGGGCTCTTCTTTGCACGCCTTTCGAGCTCTGCGTCACAGCAGATGCAAGCCATACTGTTCGGATCCATACTGACGGTAACGGATGACCAGATCATAGGATTCGCGCTGTTTGACGTGGTGCTGTTAACACTCCTGTCCGTCATTTATCGACCATTGCTGTTCAGCTCCCTGGATGAGCAGGTGGCCCAGGCAAAAGGCGTGCCGGTCGGCCTCATGAATGTACTGTTCATGGCCATCATGGCAGGCGTCATCACCGTCGCGGTTCCGGCCGTAGGCACGTTGCTCATCTTCGCATTGGTAGTGACCCCGTCGGCAACAGCGAACATCATCACACATTCCCCGATGGCTTCCATGGTGTGCGCAAGCGTCATATGCCTCGTCTCCATCTGGGGTGGTCTGTTGCTTTCCGCGCTTTTCCCGGCACCTCCGAGCTTCATCATCGTAACGATATCGACGCTGCTGTGGCTGGTGGCGAAAGCAACGCACAAAGCGAGGCTGCACAGCTGACTTTTGTTGATCCCGTCATGTAAACGACATATCAAACCAAGTACGGTGTCTCAGCGTGCGTTCAACAGCTGTTGAACGCCTCATGCCATACCCTTGGTGTCATTTCACAGGGACCAATAACATCCTTGTACGCCACCCCGAGCCAACCGCGGCATAAGCGCCTCAGTGTTTGACTACACGCCGCAGTCGCTCATGCATGACTGCCATGACGACAAGAAGCACCCCAAGGAAAACGGGGTACCAGGCTATCGATATATGGTCGGCTATCAGACCGAAGACCGGTGGCATCAGCATCGATCCCGTGTATGCGCAGGCCATCTGCACCCCGACGATGGCTTGTGATTTATCGGCACCGAAATACGCTGGTGTCGAATGAATGACACAAGGATAAATGGGGGCGCACCCTAGGCCTACCAGTACCAAACCTGTAATCACCGCTGCCTTGCCGGGAATCGGCAACAGCAGTAGCACGACCCCGCAGGCAAGCACGATCTGGCCGATTCGAATCATCGTTGAATCGTCGAAGCGCATGGTCATGAAGCCGCTCAGGGCACGGCCACCGGTAATGCCCAGATAAAACAGGCTTGCCAAGGATGCGGCAAGGGTTTTGTCTATATGCGAATGCAACACCATATAGCTGCTGGCCCAAAGTCCGGCCGTGGATTCCACTGCGCAATAGCAGAAGAACATGACCATGATTTCGACGGCGCCGCGCAAGGCAAACACCTGCCGCAAAGTCAACGGCTTACGCTTAGATCGCTCCTCCTGAGCGGCGTGACCACCTGAACCGTCGACTACGGCACCTCCGCCACTTGTCGAAGCACCCTTCGACGCCTCGTCCTTACGGCTCTTCCACAATGGCAGCGAAAATACGAGAATCACAGTGAGCAGTATCTGAAGAACAGCGATGATGCGGTAGCCAAGCTCCCAGCTATGCTGCTTCGAAAGAGCGAACCCCATGATGTAGGGACCCACGGAGGCGCCTATCCCCCACATGCAGTGCAGCCAGCTCATGTGCCGGCTCGCATAGTGCACCGCAACATAGTTATTGAGCGCAGCATCCACGCCACCGGCGCCGAGACCATAGGGAACGGCAATGAGCAGCAGTATCCAGTAATTGGGGGCCAACGAGAAACCGAACAGCGCAAGCGCCGTCACACCGACGGATATGGCGGTCAATTTCCCGGCGCCGATGCGAAGCGTAAGTCGATCGGATAGCAGGGAAGAAACTATCGTCCCTGCGGAAATCGTCATGGAGACGCCTCCCGCCCAGGAAAGCGGGACATGGAGTTGCGGCCCCATCGAAGGCCATGCCGCCCCCAAAAGTGAATCGGGCAACCCCAATGAGATGAACGCCAGATAGATGACAGCCAAAAGCAGATTGGTCACGGTATGGATCCCTCCGGTTCTTGATGCCCGACTTCACGCATCGATATGACATATGTAAACGCTTACATATGCTATCATCAACGGTGCACACGGCACGATGCGGTCGATTCCTCCGTACCCATTACGGCACGTCCCGTAACCTCTTTAAGGGCATCCTGCGCCATCAGTCAACAAATCACGTCGTCATCTGTGACAATGACTTGAACGGGCAACCGACCCGTTATCACAGCCCGCGCCGCCAAGATCCGGAGCCACCGTCCAACTGAGCCACGCGGCATTACGAAGACAGACCAACACGTATCAGGATCGGAACAGGAGACGAATACCGATCTCGAACTGCTCCGGCCCTGATTCATCGCTTTCCGATTTGTCCATCTGGAAAACCGGACACATTCACCAATCGACCGAAAGCATGAACGATTCATCATGTATCGATCTTGGTTCTGTCGAAGTCGTCAGCGTTGTCGACGATGAAGCGTTTCCGCGGCGGAACATCATCCCCCATGAGCAACGAGAAAATCCCGCTCGCATCCTCAGCCTCTTTCATGGTGATACGCCGCAACATACGACTGCGCGGATCCATGGTTGTATCGGCCAGCTGATCGGCATCCATCTCACCCAAGCCCTTGTATCGCTGAACATCCGGGTTGTAGCTCACCCCGTCGCCATCGAGTTCCTTGAGCCTGCCTTCCAACTCATCATCGGAATACGTGTAAATGAACTCACCTTTTCGTTTTCCTGTCAACGCTATGCGATGCAGCGGTGGTACAGCTGCATAGATATGCCCGTATTCGATCATGGGGCGCAGGAAGCGATAGAAAAGAGTGAGCAGAAGGATACGGATATGCGCCCCATCCACATCGGCGTCAGTCATCATGATGACTTTGTCATAGCGTATCTGGCTCAGATCGAAACTCGCACCCGATCCCGCGCCAATGACCTGGATTATCGCGGAACATTCCTTGTTGGCGAGAATCTGGTTCATGCTGGCCTTCTGCACGTTGAGAATCTTCCCCCGAATCGGAAGAAGCGCCTGAAAACCGGAGTTCCGCGCGGCCTTGGCGGTGCCAAGAGCGGAATCGCCCTCAACGATGAACAGTTCGGCGATGTCATCATTACCGGGCTGGCAATCGGAAAGCTTGGCAGGCATGGAAGCTGATTCCAATGCGTTTTTGCGCCGTGTCACCTCCTTGGTCTTGCGCGCCTGGACTCTGGCGTGCATCTCGCCTACGATCTTCTCAAGCACTCGCGAGGATTGTTCCTTGTAGCCACGCTTTGAGCCCTTAATCATTTCCCCAAACTGTCTATCGGTCATCCTTGAGACAATGGGCCGTACCGGAGCAGTGCCCAAAACGTCCTTGGTCTGCCCTTGGAACTGGGGCTCGGCAATGCGAACCGTAACGACAGCCACCAAACCGGTCAGAATGTCATCGCGTTCCACCTTCATCTGGCTGTCCTTGAGGTTCACCTTAAGTTTGCGTGCGTTATCCTCCACGGCTTTACGAACCTGTTTGGTGACCCCCTGCAAAAAGCCGTCAACATGCATACCGCCGCCCGGGGTCTCCACCACGTTGACGAAGCTGCGAATGGTGGTGTCATATCCATTGACCCAACGCAAGGCGATGTTGACGACACAGTCCCGGCTCACTTTGCCGCCGTGCAGGTCACCGTTCTCATCCACACTTTGCGTCTCTTCGGTATACTTCTCACTGCCGCTTATTGTCCAGATGTCGCTGACCGGCTCCCCCGATGAAAGGAAGTCAACGAAGTCCTTAACCCCTCCGGTATGAAGGAATTCCTCGACGCGTCTGTGGGAATTACCCGATGCACGGTCGAGGATAAGGCCAGATCCGTCAAATGATTTCGGGTCTTCAGAATCAGGTTCAGACGATGAGACACCAGGAACATTAACCGGTGACTGAATATCTTCGGACGTGGTCTCTTCAGACCACCCCCGCGTTTCTACAACTGCCGAAGAGGGCGGCAAGACGTCGTTTTCTATGAAATTGTCAAGCGATTCATCCCCTGTCTCCTCGATGTTCTCATCGATGACGACAATCTTCAGACCAGGGACCAGAAAACTTGTCTGGCGTACCCTGTCTATGAGCTGCTCGTAGCTGAAGTGCGCCGTTTCATTGAAGATCTCCGGGTCGGCCCAATAACGGACCCGTGTACCCGTCGTCTTGGGAGAGACCTTTCCAATGATCTCGAGTTCAGTGGGTTTGCCTTTCCTCGTCTTGGTGAACTTGTTTTCGGGCGACCTGTGCTGGGCGTCTGGATCCGAGTAGACACCCGGATGCCCTTGATGGAAGGCCATGTGGTAGGTCTTGCCGTTGCGGTCTACCTCCACATCAAGCCGGGAGCTCAAGGCATTCACGACGGAGGAACCGACTCCATGCAGACCGCCGGCGGCATTATATGAAGAGTTACCGAATTTCGCCCCGGCATGAAGTTTGGTGAGCACCACTTCGACACCGGTCAGTTTGGTTTTCTGCTCGACGTCGACGGGGATGCCACGTCCGTTGTCCGCGACCTCTACTGAACCATCCGCGTGCAGGGTGACCACGATTCTTGTGCATGCACCAGCCAATGCCTCGTCCACCGAGTTGTCGATTATCTCCCAAAGACAGTGCATCAGTCCCTGGCTGTCCGTGGTGCCGATGTACATGCCTGGACGCTTGCGCACCGCATCCAGGCCCTCAAGCACCGATAAGTCACTGGCGTTATATTCTTCTACCACGGCCACACTCACTGATCCAAAAAGTCACGCAGCGTCTGTGACCGGGAAGGATGCCGAAGCTTGGACATCGTCTTGGACTCGATCTGACGGATACGCTCTCGAGTCACGCCATAGACACGTCCGATATCATCCAAGGTCTTTGGCTGTCCATCTTCCAGACCATAACGCATCTTGATTACCCCGGCTTCACGGGGCGAAAGCGTCTCAAGCACCTGTTTGAACTGCTCCTGAAGCAGCGAGAAGGCAACCGCGTCGGAAGGTGCGATAGCGTCGGTGTCCTCGATCAGATCACCGAATTCGGAATCACCATCCTCGCCAAGCGGGGTATGGAGCGAGATGGGTTCCCGACCATACTTCTGCACCTCCTGGACCTTCTCCACTGGCATGTCCAACTCACGGGCAAGTTCGTCAGGCGTCGGTTCTCGACCCAGATCCTGAAGCATCTGACGCTGAACACGCGAAAGCTTGTTGATGACCTCGACCATATGCACGGGTACACGGATGGTTCGTGCCTGATCGGCCATGGCACGAGTAATGGCCTGACGAATCCACCAAGTCGCATATGTGGAGAATTTGAAGCCTTTTTTCCAATCGAATTTCTCGACCGCACGAATCAGGCCCAGATTGCCTTCCTGAATAAGGTCCAGGAACAGCATGCCGCGCCCGGTGTAACGCTTGGCCAACGATACGACCAATCGGAGATTGGCCTCCAGCAAATGGTCCTTGGCCTTCTTGCCATCGTTGGCTGCCCACTTGAGCTCGCGCTTGCGTTTGAAATCCATGCCTTCGGATTCGGCGTCGAGCAGGTGCTGAGCATAAAGACCAGCCTCAATGCGCTCGGAAAGATCCACCTCTTGCTCGGCGTTCAACAAGCTTACACGTCCGATTTGCTTGAGGTAGTCCTTCACTGGATCGGCAGTTGCGCCAGCCGCCACCACACGACGCTTCGGATTGCCTGAAGGAGTCAGGTTATCGTCGTCGTCATCATCTCGCACTACGAAAGCACCTTTGGCTTTGGGCAAAGGCGAGTCCTGCGCTTTCGTCTCATCTTCGTCCGAATCATCCTCATTGGCTTCCGAATCGTCGTCAAGCTCGGAATCCTGATCTTCATCGGAATCGACTTCCAAATCCACGTCATCAACATCGACGTCATTGAGGTCCTCTAAATCGATGTTGTCATCACCATCCGAGTCTTCGAAATCTTCGTCTCGCGAGGATTCGGCTATTGACGCTTCCTTTTCCTCATGCTCATCGTATGATGCGGCGTCTTCTTTCCGCTTCTTGTCTTTTCCTGTAACGGTTTTCCTTCGGGTCTTTGCCGTAGGCTTGTCTGTATCGGCCGAAGAGCCAGCCTTGCTCTTTTTCGGGCGTCGAGCACTCACCTGAGCGGACTTCGCCGCGCTCTCCTTCGCCGTCTTCGTGGAAGGCTTTGAAACTCGCCTCTTCTTCTGTACCTTCTCCACAGGTTCCTCGTCATCTTTATGCATAGGTTTAGCCACTGGTGTCTCTCTCTTGTTAGCCAAGCTTCTCCTCCTGAAGGAACATATCATACGTGTCCGGTCATAACATGGATGCCGGCATTATCATAGAAGATATTTTCCCTTATTTTACAACCACAGCAGAACACAGATTATTCCGAAGAACAAGGACCGGCATAATCGTTTGCCGGCATGGAGCTCCACAGACGGCCGACGATGGCACAGCGAGGTGTCTAAACTGATCATGAACTCCATGCCGGATGCAGATCACGTTCGAGGGCAACGCCCACTATCCGTGCCAACGTGCATTCATGATCGTTTTCCAATGCCATCCTGGCGTATGAAAGCGCGCTGCCGTCGTTCATCCACCATAAAGCATAGGCCAGTACGGCCGACGGTTGTGTCGTGTACTGCCTGGGCAACGAGCGCAACATGCCTTTGAGCATCCGCACCGCGCGGTGACACCTCGCCATTTCGGGTTCGACATTTCGATCGTTGAATGCCGCGTCAAGCACCTGGTATAGATGACGAACATTGTTGGGATCATGCGGATGGACCGCATATTCGATGATCGACGACTCTCCGCATTCCCCATCCCGTGCCACCACGGACAAAATCAATGCGTCTCGCACCGCCAAGGTGATGCTCATCGCACTCCCAAGCACAGCCATGTCGTTTCGACTCAGGCATCGCGAAGAGTCAAGCAGACCTTTGTGCCATTGCACCAAGGCCGGAGCGAACATCGTCTTGCGAGCCTGCTGAACGCCTTCGCTTAGCGCGCATTGATGATACGTGGCAGAAAACTTTTCAAGCCATTGCATGTCAATCGATGGCGGCCCACCGCACGAACCGTCGTTCCCAAGTCCACTTGCTGCGCATAATCCTTCGTCATGTTCCATCGCCGCACCTCTGTATTGCTAATTCGATACAACGGACCCGGCCCTGACCCATCCGGATTCCTGTTGTTTACATGCTTTCAGACACAGGCTGTTTCATCAAACAAGACGCTGCCATGTGCATGACTGTTACAGTCGAACGCGCTTTGTGGACAACCGTGTCGCGGCGACGCGTCGTTCCCTGACATACCGTACAGGGGTTAGGCTTGAACCATGGACACCGCAGAGCTGAATTCGACCATCGATACACGTATGGCACAGTTGACAGCCGAATACCTGAACTTCGACGACGAGGACGTTGAGCCCTGCCTTCGAGCGACCGTGGATGCGTTGAAGGACCAGGCCTTGATCATGAACGCCGGCGGGAAAAGATTGCGGGCAAGACTACTGTTGGACTCCTATCGTGCGGCCGCAACGACGAACGATGCTCAGGCAACTGCCCTTGATTTGGCATGCGCCGTCGAAATATATCAGACGAGCGCATTGGTGCACGACGACATCATGGATGACTCTCCGCTGCGCCGTGGAAAACCAAGCGCTCATATGTCATTGTCGAACTTTACGAACGATGCCCAAAGTGGGAAGGCCCTCGCCTTGATGCTTGGCAATATGCTGGCCACGTTGAGCGCGAACGTCGCCTTCCGTGCATTGCACAGGGTCGGTTTGGAGAAATTCCAGCCCGTTTTCCTTAACATGCAGCGTGCCGTAGAAATAGGTCAATGTCTTGACCAAGCCGCGCAACGGCTTGACCTCGAGGATCCCGCCAGGATCAGACAGGCGGCGTTGAACGTGTACGCCTGGAAGACCGCGAGCTACACAACCGTGGCACCACTGGAACTTGGATTCCTGTGTGCAGGAATGCCTTATGTCCAAGCCCGCCCGGCCGCTCGAGCGATAGGACTGCCTTTGGGTGTCGCCTTCCAACTTCGCGATGATGCCATCGATATTTTCGGCAACCCCGAAGACACGGGCAAGCCCGTCGGCGGCGATATTCTGGAAGGCAAACGCACCGTCCTGCTTGCGGACATGTTGGATGACCTCAACGACGACGGGAAAAACACCGTCAAATGCATCTATGCATCGGAACGACGCAGCGATGCAGACATTGCACTCATGCTGGGACTGCTCGATTCCACCGACGCCATCGGACAATCGAAGCGGCGCATAGACTTGCTGACGTCACAAAGCCTAAACGCCCTCGAACGATACGAATTCGACGGGTATGCATGCGAATCCCTCGTCGCCACCTGCCGCGAGTTCGTCGGGTTCAAGTCCCAACATCGTTGATGTCGTACCCCGAGAGCTCGGCCTCACACTGTCGGCACATCCTGTCTATTGCCTTACAGGTGCAACAGCTTTCACAGATACCCAGGGACATGTAAAATGCTCTCAGTAACCGAACCCGAGGAATAATCGCTGAAATGACCGAAATCACCATCGAACCCAACCAGTTGCTTGACGGACGCTACCGAATCATCGAGCGCATCGCCGACGGTGGCATGGCTACGGTCTATAAAGCCACCGACGAACGCCTGGAACGGGTCGTGGCCATCAAAGTCATGCATACACAGCTTGCCCATGGACCGCAGCGCGATCAATTCATCGAACGCTTCCACCGTGAAGCCCGGTCCGCCGCAGCCATCGCAAACCCTCATATCGTGCAAGTATATGACACAGGAGAATGGAACGAGCTGAGCTTCCTAGTCATGGAATACGTCCACGGCATCGACTTGCGTCAGGAAATGAACACGCACGGCACCTTTGACGTACGCGAAACCCTGCGAATCATCTCGCAAACCTTGAATGGTCTAGCTTCAGCGCATGCCGCCGGCGTGATTCACCGCGACATCAAGCCTGAAAATATCCTGCTCGATGACCGGGGACGTGTGAAGATCACCGATTTCGGCTTGGCTCGGGCGGTCTCCCAGGCAACAGTGTCCACAACAGGCATGCTTTTGGGCACGGCTGCCTACCTTGCGCCGGAGATAATCGAAAACAACGACTCCACCCCCCAGGGCGATTTGTATTCCGTAGGCATCATGGCATGGGAGATGCTCTCCGGGAGCGTGCCCTTCCTTTCGGATAACCCGGTTACCATGGTGTTCAAACACGTGCATGATGACGTGCCGCCGCTCTCTTCGGTCTGCCCTGGGATCAATCCGGCGATATCACAATTCATCGCACGCTTGACCATGCGCAACCTTGACGACAGGCCAGCAGACGCCTCCTGCGCGTTGGAACTTCTGCAGATGTTGCAGGTGAAACTCGGCACCACTGACTGGTCATACATGAGACCGGCATCAGCGGCACTGGCTCCATCCGCCTCTCCCTCGCCCGCGGCGCCGACTCCTCCGGTTCCCCCGGTCGACTTGGCGTCTTCAGCCGGACCGATGATGGATCAGACCCGAGCGTTCAGTCCTTCGCAACAAAAAACCGCATCGAAACAGCCGATGCCCAACGTCCCACGCCTGGCAGGTACGAACCAAACGCCGATACATGCCATGCCGACACGAGCCATGACACCCGAGGGGACGGTACAAGGCGCGGGCGATTCCGAAACACGAAGCCTTGGCGCCGCATTGGAGCCGGTGGCTCCGACCACTACGGTACGGTCACGGAAACGACCAAGGACGCTCGTGGCCGCTGGCATCGGCTTACTTATCGTGGCGCTGGCTGCAGCTGGACTCGGATGGTGGCATTTCCTTGGACCCGGAAGTTATTGGCCCGTTCCCAAACCCGATGACCTGGCTTGCGACGCAGATACGTCATGCCCTATCAATGATGTTGACTGGCCCCAATATCGACGTATACTCAACGATGCAGGCATGCCCTACACCGTTAGACAGGAATACAGCGACGACGTGAGGACCGGAAAGGTCGTATCGACCCGACCCGGCTTCGTCGGCGCCAAACTGAGCAAACGGGGCGAAACTAAGATGGAGATCATCCTATCGAAGGGCGTACGCCGCGTCGCCATTCCCACCGATATCGTCAATCCTGAAACCGCAAGCGGAAAAGATCCGATCAAAACCCTCCGGCAAGCCGGTTTCACGAATATTGTGCACAACGAGTCAAAAGACGAATATTCACAAGACATTCCCGCCGGAGCTCTTCAGAGCATCACCCCCAAACCAGGGACAAGAATCAGGCACGATTCGAAGGTGACATTGGTGCTTTCAAAAGGGCCGATGCCCGTAAGCATGCCGGATGTGATTGGCAAAACCCAGAACGAAGCCCAATCCGCATTCAATGATGCCAAGCTGAAGGTGACGTACACCGAAGCTTTCAATGACTCGGTTCCAGCAGGTTCCGTCGTTTCGGCATCCGTGCGGAAAGGCGCACAACTGCATTGGGGTGATTCCGTCGAAGTGGTGGTGTCGAAAGGACCTGAAACAGTCACCGTTCCCGACGTACGGCGCAAATCCGTTGACGAAGCGAGAAAGATCCTGTCTGATCTGGGATTTGACGTCAGAATATCGGCTCCGTTGAGCGACATCGATCACACCGTCCGTTTCCAATCCATTGGAGCCGGCCAACAGGTTCCAGTACGTGACAAGAATGGCAATAAAACCGTCATCACCTTGACTGTGATTTGAAGCTCCGACTGCCGTTGGATGATGTCGCACCTAAATGAGACGGAACGCCTAGGCAGCACCATCAATCGCCATCTCGAATCTCGAGGTACTCTCTCCTAGCGAGTTCGACTTTGTCCACTGATACGTGCCTTGACGGTCTGGGCGTATTCGTCGACGTACTCCTGCCCGCTCAACGACTCGATGCACTTCGAGATGCGACCGGTCAGTTCACGCAGCCGATCATGGGTTATCTGGGAGTCATCCAGCCGTTCCACACTGATCGGGGTACCGTAACGTACTACGCTATGACCTTTGTTGGGGATGATCTTACCCGCCGGCTGAATCTCCCTGCTGCCGATCACAGCCGTGGGAATTATCGGGCAACCCGTCTGCAAAGCCAGCCTGGCCGCACCGACATGTCCACGATACAATCTGCCGTCAGGACTTCGCGTTCCCTCGATATGAATGCCGAACAGATGCCCCTGCTCTAGAATCGTTCTTGCGTGTGTCAGAGCACCCTCAGCCTTGGAGCCGCCTTCACGATCGACTGGGAACACGCCGACCGAAGTGAACCACCATTTCTTGAATCTACCCTTGATTCCCTTCCCCTCGAAATACTCGGCCTTGCCCATGAAGTGAACCATACGTGGACTGGTCAGCGGAATGAGCGCGTCATCGATCACAGCAAGGTGATTCGATGCGATGATGCCGCCCCCACTGGTCGGTATGTTCTCCACCCCTTCGCCTTTGGGATCCATACGCCAACGCGCCAGAGGACCAAGTGCCTTGACGAAAAACCAATACAACATAACGCCTCTTCCGGGCTCGGTTTGACCGAACACTAGATTACAGTGAACAGTATGACTAGTCTCAAGAATACCAGCGACAGCGACAGAGAAGAAGACGGACCTTCCGATAATGAACGCGCGAAGGAAGCATCGTCGCATCCGGAACGCAGGGACGGGTCGGGCGACGGCAGGGATGCCGATTGGAACGAGGCATGGGAGCAGTTTACCGCCGAACATAAAGACGATTTTGACAGAATCAGCCATTCGCACAATGCGAAATGCTTCGAGAGAAGGGCTCGGAAACACCATACCCAGCCACTGTTGTCCGTCGATGACCTGTCAAGAAGCTCGTTTACACGCGACCACTCGTCAAACCACGGGCCCAGGGATTTCGAGGGAACAAGCTGGCTTGATGTCGATGATGTCATGGATTCACATGACGATTTCATACCTCCAGACCCGAAGGTCGAAGACTTCTCGACATCAAAACTTGTGTTTTGGCTATTGTTGATAATCGGGACTTTGGGAGTCATCGCATCCGTTCTGTTTTCCAGATATGTGGCACCGCTTGCCACCATATTCGGTTTATGCGCGCTTGTCGGCGCGACGGGTTTGATCATCAGGCACCGCGGCTTCACCGAAACAAGACAAGACGCCACGGACGACGGTGCCAGAGTCTGATACGCTCGTTCGAGCCATGACGCCGGTATACGTCCCTCTTCAACAATAAGGTCAATAAGTCGGATCCTACTTTATTGGAAACAAGACATACCTGCAGTGACAACAAAATCAGAGACACAATATGATCACCGACGATTTGACGATCTCTCTAACCCATGATTTCCATCGGTCACCCGATGCAAGTTCTGATGATCAGAGTTCACTGGCCCGACATGGATTGCGCGACCGATACCCAACGATCCAATAGTCGCTGCGCTTTGCCACTGTCGACGGCTTCACGCGCTATCTCGTAGCCTTGCTGGAACCTATGTTCCAAATCGGAGGCCGGATCCACCAAATGTCCATCCGCTACGATGGCCGATGCTGCATTCAGCAGCGCCGTCTGTCTGGAAGGAATGTCGCGGCCCTGCAAAAACTCATGGAAGATTGCCGCGTTTTCCCGTGAATCACCACCACGCAGGGCACTGATGTCGATTCGCCTCAAACCAAGCGCCTGCGTAGGGTCGAACTCCTCATAACGCACCGATCCATCCGCAATCTCCCAAACTGAAACAGAACCGGTAGGCGCCATCTCATCAAGGCCTTCGGCCGAAGTATATACCATGCCGCTCTGCCCTCTGTTCGCATAGACGGAGGCCATGAGTGGACTGAGGCTTCGGTCGGCGCAACCAATGGCCACATGTTGAGGATGCGCCGGATTGGTCAATGGTCCAAGTACATTGAAGACACACGGTATGCCAAGGGCAGAGCGCACCGGACCAACGAATCTCATTGCAGGATGGAATGTCTTGGCGAAGGCGAAAGTAATACCGACATCTTCTCCAATCTGCGCCACTTGGCTCGCATTCAGTTCCAAAGGAACACCCAAACGTTCGATGACATCAGCGGAACCACACCGCGACGATGCCGCACGGTTGCCATGCTTGACTATTTTCACACCTGCGGCCGCCGCAACAACAGAGCCCATGGTTGAAAGATTCACTGTAGATGCACCATCACCACCAGTGCCGACGATATCCGTGCTCTCCCCGGCGATCTCAAGAGGAACGGCATGGGCCACCATGGCTTCTGCTGCGCCTTCTATCTCCTGTTCCGTCAATCCCAACTGCTGCTGCATGGCAAGCACGGCAGCTACGGCGATGGGGTTCGCATCGCCTTGCATCAGATCGTCCACATACCAACGTGACTCCTCCATGTCCAGATGGTCCCCACCAACCAATTTAGTGAGTATAGACTTCCATGTGGTCTCAGCCATTGCACCCTCCAGACGTGTTGTCCTATTCTCGTGGCCCCGGCAAAAAGAACCGAGACACAATGGACATGATGAAGAATCATACCGTGAGTGGAAGCCAGGTCCCCTCAAAATATCGCATCCTGATACGGTACCTCACGTTAAAACCGATATTCATTCCACGTGTCTCACATATTCCGCATGGTCAAACAACAGAACAAAGGCGCAGACCCGACCAGAATCGGATCTGCGCCTCATCTACGCACAAGAAGGGGTGAGTTTATTCCTCGTTCTGTCCATGGCACATCTTGTACTTGCGTCCGGAGCCGCATGGGCACATGGCATTCCTAGGCGTACCTGGATAGGTTTTCCCATCAGCCCATGGAGTCGCGGCTTCTTCGCTCTTCGGCCGCTTGCGACGAGAAATACGGGCATCGGCGTGGCTCAACGGCATAGGACCGGTGATGCCGTTGACCTCATGAATGTCATCACCTTCCAACGTCCCATCGGCGAGTTCTTCCTCATCCTCGTCTTCATCGTTCTCATCCGGGTCTCCAGGTGCCGAAGTAACCGTACTTTCGTACTCATCCTCACGCGCGGGGCTGTCCAACTTGGAACCGGCTTCCACCTCATCTCCATTATCCAGCGGCGTCTTCGGCACCTCTACATGGAAGAGCAACTGAATGCTTTCCTCTTTAATGGCCTCCATCATCGCATTGAACATAGCGTAGCCCTCACGCTGGTATTCGACCAATGGGTCACGCTGCCCCATGCCACGAAGACCTATGCCATCCTTCAGATAATCCATCTCATACAGATGTTCGCGCCATTTCTTATCGAGAACCGCCAGAACGACACGACGTTCAAGCTCCCGGACGCCTTCCGCTCCCAAGCTATCCTCCAGCAACTTGTACTGAGCTTTGGCATCGTCTACGAGCACATCGACCAAAGCGGACTGCGCCTTCTGTCCCTTAAGGTCAGAGACCTTCCCACGAACCTCGTCGGGATCAATAGTGACCTTGTAAAGCGTGCCGAGCGCCTTGAACAGACCGTCCCAATCCCAATCCCTGGGCTTGTCCGAGCCATTGCGCGCACCCGAAACGTAACTGGTGATGGTCTCCCTGATGAAACGCTCGACGTCATCATGGATATCCACTCCCTGGAGAACCGCCTGACGCTCGGAATACACGACCTGACGCTGCTTGTTCATCACGTCGTCGTATTTGAGCACGTTCTTGCGCATCTCGTAATTACGCGATTCCACCGACTTCTGTGCATTACGCACGCCCTTGGAGACACTCTTGGCCTGGATTGGCTCTCCTTCAGGGAAGCCTTTTGCCATGACCCGCGCGACGAGCTGGGTGCTGAACAGCCTCATCAAATCATCCTCAAGGCTGAGGTAGAAGCGTGATTCACCTGGATCACCCTGGCGCCCGGAACGGCCTCGCAACTGATTATCGATACGACGGGACTCATGCCTTTCGGTGCCTAGCACATAGAGTCCGCCGAGCTTGACGACTTCCTCATGCTCGTCCTTGGCCTGTTCCTTCATCTCAGCGAGTGTTCCAGCCCAGCGCTTCTCATACTCCTTGGGGGTGTCATCAGGCGAATAGCCCTCACTCTTGAGCTTCTGGTCGGCCAAGAACTCGACGTTACCGCCAAGCATGATGTCGGTTCCTCGCCCCGCCATGTTCGTAGCGACCGTGACAGCGCCCTTTCGACCTGCCACAGCCACGATGGCAGCCTCGGCCTCATGATGCTTGGCATTGAGGACCTGGTGGGGAATCTTAGCCACATCGAGCAAAGCGGATACGACCTCGGAGGATTCCACGGAGGCGGTTCCTAGCAGTACAGGCTGGCCTTTCTTGTGCCTCTTGGCCACATCCTTGACGATTGCGGTCAGCTTCTCCTTCTTCGTACGATAGATGAGGTCGTCCTTGTCCTCACGAATCATCGGCTTGTTGGTACGAATCGGCAGCACACCCAACTTGTAAGTATTCATGAACTCGGCGGCCTCGGTCTCCGCCGTACCGGTCATGCCCGCCAACTTATCATACATTCTGAAATAATTCTGGAGCGTAATTGTGGCGAAGGTTTGGTTCTCGGCCTTGACGTCGACATGTTCCTTTGCCTCTATGGCCTGATGCAGACCCTCATTGTAACGGCGTCCGGGCAGGACGCGCCCGGTGTGCTCATCAACGATGAGCACTTCGCCATGCGTGACCACGTAATCCTTGTCCCGCAGGAAAAGTTCCTTTGCCTTGATCGCATTGTTGAGGTAACCGATCAAAGCCGTGTTGCTGGGTTCATACAGGTTATCGATGCCGAGGAAATCCTCCACCTTGGTAATGCCCGGGTCGAGTATCCCGACGACCTTCTTCTTCTCATCCACCTCATAATCCTCGTCACGGGTCAATTTTGTGACAAGTTTGGCGAACTGGTTATACCAGCGCGTGACATCACCCTCCGCAGGTCCCGAAATGATAAGCGGCGTACGCGCCTCGTCGATGAGGATGGAATCCACCTCATCAACAATGGCATAGTGATGGCCGCGCTGAACAAGTTCGCTCTTCTCCCAAGCCATGTTGTCGCGCAGATAGTCGAAACCGAATTCGTTGTTGGTGCCGTACGTGATATCCGCATTATACTGCTTGCGACGTTCCGCAGGTTTTTGATCCGTGATGATGCAGCCCACGTCCATCTTCAGGAAACGGAAGATTCTGCCCATCAGCTCACTTTGATAGCTGGCAAGGTAGTCATTCACCGTGACTACATGCACCCCTTTCCCTTCCAACGCATTCAAGTAAGCCGGCAACGTAGCCACCAACGTCTTCCCTTCACCGGTCTTCATCTCAGCGATGTTGCCCCAGTGCAATGCCGCTCCACCCATGAGCTGTACATCGAAATGACGCTGACCGAGGGTGCGTTTCGACACCTCACGCACCGTAGCGAACGCCTCCGGCATCAGCTTGTCCAGGCTCTCTCCATTTTCAAGACGACCTTTTAACTTCGCCGTCTGTCCAGACAATTCCTCATCACTCAACGAGGCGATTTCGTCTTCGAGGGCATTCGTTGCCTCCGCCACGCTTTCAAGCTTCTTGATCTGGCGGCCCTCACCCATCCGAAGGGCCTTATCGACGAGATCTACCACTTTTACTCCCTAGAATTCGTTACCATCTGCGGACAGACTCGGCTCTTAACCAAATCTGACACATACTATGCTTAATAATACGCGACGGCTCAGATTTTCGGCATCACACCTGACGCCTTCACCAACGCACCAGACCAAACCATGGCCAAACGGGAACCACTCCCTAGGTGGTCCCCGTTGTCAGCGTGAGCGAGAACAGTCGAGTATGCGACCGAAATCGACGACCCTCGCATAAAAATCTAATATCAGCCGTTGCGTGATTTGCGGATATTTTCAGGAGTGTCGATCTCGAACACCCCGTAGCTCCAACCGTGCCTGCGGTATACGACCGACGGGCGACCTGTCGCCTTATTCACGAACAGGAAGAAATCGTGACCTATCAACTCCATCTCATACAAAGCCTCATCGATGCTCATCGGCTCGGCCACATGGAGTTTGCGACGGATGACTATTGGTGTGTCTCCCACCTTGACCTCGACTGACTGGCCCGGTTCCAAATTCGAAGACACCGCCTCTTCGGCACTGTTGGACACGCCCCCGCGGGCAGCCTCGTCGGATTGTGAAACGACTGGTTGATCATCAACGGGAACGACGCCAAGGTCAACCGGCACTTGGGCATTGTAGCCGCGACGATGATCCTTACGCTTGTCACGTGTACGACGCAAACGCAACGTCAACTTATCGAGCGCTATGTCAAGAGCACTGAACTCATCTGAACTGGAAGCCTCAGCCCTGACCACCGTACTACCGGCGAAAATGGTGATCTCCACACGTTTCGCAATATCCGCTTGACGAGGGTTGCCTTCTTTCGTCAGCACTATCTGCGCACGCTGCACATCAGGGGCTATGGAAGTGACACGGCTTAATTTACTTTCCGCCACATCACGAAACCTTTGCATGACCTCCATATGACGCCCTGTAATGACTATCTCCATGATATGACCTCCTTGTGCAGGGCCGGCTCCCACCGACATCAACCGGACGGCTTCTACCGTCCTTGCATATAATTGTAAGCTCTCAATCGAGAAGATTCCACGACTGAACCGAATTCGCCTCTCAAAAGCAAACGACACGCGTGTCCATATTTCTGCTATACTCGTTTGATTGAGACCTCTTGATGATCGCGGCTGGACCACCATAGGGAAAAGCTGAGGAACTTCCGGGCTCCAAAGGGCAACGATGGCGGATAACGTCCGCCCAGGGTGACCTGAGAGACAGCGCCACAGAGAACAGACCGCCCGACTTCAGCCGGGTAAGGGTGAAACGGCGGTGCAAGAGACCACCGGGCCGCTGGTAACAGCGACCGCACGGCAAGCCTCATCGGGAGCAAGGCCAAGTAGAAGGAATGCAGAATTTGCGCTGGGCTGCCCGCCCAGTCCTTCGGGTAGGCTGCTAGAGCCCTGCGGTAACGCAGGGTCGAGATGGATGATCATCCGTGCGGAGACGCACGACAAAACCCGGGGTATAAGAGGTCTCATTCCAAAAATAAAAGGGAATTGTTGATTACTGAATCAAGGAGTAGAGCGTCAGTAAATAACAGATTGCGCTGTAGCAAACTATGACCTACGCGCAGATGCGCTGGTGGGTGCACGACAATCTGGATGTGCAAGTACATAGCGCCGCACTCCCAGGCCATCTTTTAGGATTATACGATGCAGTTAAAAACGTTATCCTGATAGACCTGCACACCACCTACACCCAGCGACGTTGCACGCTCGTGCACGAGCTGGTCCACTACTACTACCAGGATGCCGGCCGCGATGGATTGTATGCGACATCCTGCGAGCGCCGTGCTCGCAGGGAGACCGCCTGTACGCTTATCAATCCTGCTGCCTATGCTCGCGCGGAGGAAATGTATGATGCTGACCGTTACAGCATTGCCGACGAGCTTGACGTTACCGTTGGCATTGTCGATGATTATCAGAGCTTGTTGCGGGAGTGGTGTTGCCAGGGTCGCTCATTAGATTACGACCGGTCTGGAAGCGTGCCTGCGAGCGCCTGACCATGCTGGATTGTATGGTTTTACGGTAAGTATTGTAGCTTTTGAATAAGGAGACGAAGGATGTCGGACCCGATTCAGCAACCTGAGGATCAGACGCAATCGATGCAACCTGAGGACGGTCAGGATCATAATGTTCAGGAGACGCGTGAGCCAGCTCAAGTGCAGCCCAATGTCAATCAGCCTGTAAAATCTTCGAGTACGAAGAAAAAGAAACCGTTCTACAAAAGAGCTTGGTTCTGGGTCATCGTGGTGGTGTTCGTGCTTTTCTGTTATGCGGTTTCGCCTGGTGGCGATTCCGGCAATTCCAGTAAACCGTCCACTTCATCGCAATCTTCTCATCAGACGTCGAAGCCAAAAGCAGAAGCAAAATTGGACTCGATCAACGTTGACTACTTTGGTCCCAAGGAGGATGGCGAACAGATTACGAACGACAATAAGGCCGTGATTGTCACCGCCCATTATACGGATGGCAGCAAGAAGGGTGTGACAGGTTGGACCGTCGTGAATCCCGGGGCTCTGACGTTCAAGAATCCACAGGACTTTACTGTCGACTATCAAGGTAAGCAGGCCAAGATAACCCTTCAGGCAAACCCGCCAGCCGAATATCAGTCGGCGTTGTCTAAGGCCCAAAGCTACTCCACATCAATGCACATGTCCAAGCAAGGTATCTACGACCAGCTCACCAGCCAGTATGGAGAGAAATTCACCCCCGAAGCCGCCCAGTACGCCGTAGACAACTTGAAAGCCGACTACAACGCCAACGCACTGGTAAAAGCCAAGGACTACCAGCAGCAGATGAGCATGAGCCCTGCAGCCATCCACGACCAGCTTACAAGCCAGTATGGAGAGAAATTCACACAAGAGGAAGCTGACTACGCAGTCCAACACCTCAACGGGTGAACCAATAACCACAATAAGGCCCCGCTTCGGCGGGGCCTTCGCATATCGTGTCCGTCGAAGCTCTGGGTAACCGTGCAGATACTTGGTGATTATCAGAGCTTGCTGCAGGAATGGTGCTGTCAGGGACATGCATTACAGCAAAGCTGCTTGGACTCACTCGTGAGCGCGTAAATCAACATGATGGGATATCCTTTGTCTCGGCAGAGATGCCAAGAGACAAAGGAGAAGAATATGCGAAGGTTGTTGTCCGTATTGATTTGCTGCAGCCTGATCTATGGGTTGTCAGCGTGCGGCGGATCATCCGACAAATCCGAACCTGTAACCAAAGACACATATGCCAAGCGCTTTGACAGCGATTGGCCATGGACCGTCGATAAGGTCCAAATCAACTGCAAAGGCAGTGGTGCCTTTACCATCACCGCTGATGGGAATGAGTACTACGGCAACGGGCTAGCCAAAGGTCGTGGTCTTGGTGGGGATTTGCGCGAAATCTGGGCTGATGACCCCCAAGCCACCGGCCTGAAAATCAGTGCAGGTGATTTCACGCAAATGGCCAACGATTTCTGCGGCACGGACTGAAAGCGAAGGACCATGTCAGAGGAAAAGAAAAACAATCCCAACCACGACAAGGAAATGTCGGGCATAGCAAACGCATTCTGGCTTGTAGTCGGGATTATTCTCATCATCATGTTATTCCATGGCTGTTCAGGAAATGAGAAGAAGCCTGATAATGGGCCGGTGCAAGAGTCCACCGCGCTTGTATTATGCAGGAAAAAAGCTAAGGCAGAAGCGCCTTATGGCTTCAAATCGAGAACACTCGATACAGAC
The DNA here is from genome assembly GCF_000737845.1 of Bifidobacterium bombi DSM 19703. GTDB lineage: Bacteria > Actinomycetota > Actinomycetes > Actinomycetales > Bifidobacteriaceae > Bifidobacterium > Bifidobacterium bombi. Next base: position 678,107 of record NZ_ATLK01000001.1, read on the forward strand.
ATCGCACACCGCGACGGGAAAGTAATCGTCACGTTCCACGATGCCGAAGTCGGCACGGCTCTCGGTGCCACGAAAACCCAAACAATAGAGTGCGATGTCAGTGGCACGAACTCAGTCCCAACAATCGAAGGATTCGGTGCAATCGAATAAGACACACAATAAGGCCTCGCTTCGGCGGGGCCTTCGCATATCATGTCCGTCGAGCTCGGGGTCACCATGTTGCGAGCGCCTGACACTGATATAAAGAACAGTATTGCTGTTATGATATGTTCCATTGTTTTTCAAGAACGTCGCTATTCCAATAATCCCAAATGCGCCGACATGCCGTTCAGACGATGTGATTCATGTTTAAACCCTTACAATTCCAACGAAAAACAGTAGGCTCCTGCATAATCGTCATTTTTCATTGATAGAGAGGAAGTGGTGGACCAAGACCCCAGGTCGACCGGCCAACATGGCAAGTCATGCTTGCTGGCCCAAATCCTACAAGGTTCCACCCGCTATTATTCCCCCACGGAATATATGGTCTGGCTTGTCTTGATCTCGGAGTGTTGCGAGACTTTTCACTGATATGGTCTGACTCGTCTCGATGGAGTTCGTTGCCGCAGAATTTTTTGCACTTTGGTGTGCACTTGGTGTGCACCGACCCCATGCCGGACACTCGCCGCAAATATGAGAAAACCCCTACAAGCCTTGTGGCTGTAGGGGTTTGGCGTGGGGTGGATAACGCGGTTCGAACGCGCGACCTTCTGAACCACAATCAGATGCTCTACCTGCTGAGCTATATCCACCATGTGGTGTGGAATCCGACCAGAGTCCTTGACCTCAGTCGTTTCGCACAACAGAGGAAACTATACATGATTCTTGGGACTTGCGCCAGGCGGCGCGTCGCGAACGCCCGCAGGACAACACCAATCCTGAAACCACAAGATACCAGAGCTATCAAGCATCTGAACAAAAACCTTTGATGTCTGTCATCGTGTGGCTCTGAACGACAAGACCGCGCTTGATATGCCAGTGAGCAGCAACCACCCAAATCCCTCCCACAGACAGTTTACCCAAGGTATTCTCAGGCAGCGCATCGACATCTCGCTTTTGACTGCTTCTGGAAAACAACTCAGGCATGGGCAAGAACGAAGTCCAGGGCAAAAACGCATGCGCGGCGCTGGAAACACGTCCGCTTACTCGGTGTGCTCGTTGTAGTACACGGCGTACTCGGTGACCAGTGTACACGGTACGCATCAGCCCGGAAACGCTAACGAACCACATCCATGAATCCTTCACTCTTCAAATAGCCTGAGCCGGCCGTGACGTCGTACTGGATGAGCCTGTAGTCATGCATGAGCTGTTTGGTCTTCGCATCGAAATCAGAGGCGTTCATGGGATCGCCCTTGGCATCAAGATAAATCGGCTGCCCTGCGGGAATCCGATCCCAACCTTGTATTTTATTGACCACGGGCGGTTCCATTGCAGATACCTTGGCGTGCAGTTGAGTCAGGAACGCGATGTATGGGGACACCCTCGCATCCATATGCTCAGCGACCTGGGCCATAAAGAAATTAGGTGAGGAATAAGCGCTATTAGGAACCTTCACGCTTTGATGCCCCGAAGACTTGTTTGACCAAATGAAATAATCGGTCTCGTGCAACGCCAGCGAATTGCCCGTGTCCATGCTCGCCGTCTTATAGATGCCAGGTAAATGGTCTCCATAGAAAACCACCGTCACAGGCTTGTCCAATTCGTCAAGCTTGCGGAGGAAATCGGCGGTGGCCTTGTCTGTGTGGTTCACTCCGGAGGCGTACGTCTGTATCGATTCGCTCTCCGTAGAATCCAACGGCGCGCCATGTTCCGAGCTTCCGACCTTGAAGTCATTATCCGGATACCAATTCTGATATGGCATATGGTTCTGCATCGTAGCCAACTGGAAGAACTTCGGTCCATTCGCCTTGGAGATCTGTTCATAGGTACTCGCATACGCCGATTCGTCGGAGACATACGGCGAAGAACCCAGCTTGGCCCGATGGTCTATGATCTCCGGCGGTTGAAGAGAGTAAAAGTGGGAAAAACCGAATTTTTTGTAATTACCGGCACGAGAGTACATCGATGGTTCATATGGATGCAAGGCGATGGAATTGTTTTTGTCTCCCCACAGCTGGTTGACCGTAGGCGTCCACTTTTCGCCAGGCACCAGCTGTTGATACGGACTCGTCAACGAAGCATCAAAATTGGCCATCGACAGCCCTGTCAGACTCATATACTCCAGGTTCGCCGTCCCACCGCCATATCCAGAGGACAGCATAAGACCGCTCGTCGTTTCGTCTTTTATCGAGCGGATCTGCGGCATCGGATCAGCATTCACCGTAAGCCCGGGCACTCTCGTCGGATCCGAGAAGGACTCGGAAAGGATGAAGAGCACACTACCGTCATCCATGTCAGCATCGCGCCTTGCGTTAATGGATTTCGCAGCTGCGGAATAGCGCCGTGCGATTGTCTTCATCGTAGCCTCGTTGTAATCGGCGGGCTGGTCCATGATCTTGGGCCTGACCTGCCCTAGGAACGAAACAAGCGGTCCATTACGCTGCGCGTCATATACCGAATCCCACATGGACGGGATATCCCCCATACCATGAGCAAGGACGTTGGCCCAGGAACCTACCACACTCACCTGAGCCGTATAACCGAACACAAGGAGCAATGAAAGAACGGCACAAACCAGGCGGACGAGCGCACCACGCAAGGCATTCATTCTCAGCACGACCCGTCCGTGCCTTCTATCACAGCGGGCTATGATCCACAGGATGGCGACAACGAAAATCATGCCGAGAACCGCGAGCGCGATCAATCCGCCGGAACCGGATGGAATGAAGCTCAGGATACTGCCCGCATCAGCCTTAAGGAAATTGAGGTCCGACGGCAGGATCGTCTCATAGCGCGCACCGACCTTGAAATGCTCGGCGACGGCTATGATTGCGCAGAGCACGAGCAATAGGCCGGAAGACAGCCAGAACCTGTTCGTCAACATGAGTACGAACAGGTAGATCAGCCCGAGCAGCAACATATTGAGGAACAAGACGAGATTCCCATTACGCCAGATGCCGCAAATCATCGTCCAAGCGTTATCCAACGGACTGGAGAGGTCCGTTCTCGTGGATTTCTGTGTTACCCCCTGTTGGAGCAACAATACGCAGAGAAAATCAAAGAGCAGGAACAGCAACACGTACCCGAACCATCGTATCGACATGGACCAGCCGGCGACGTGCGGCAGACCCTTTGTCGGAACGGACACACGCCCTTGCCCTCCACAACCCTCATCACGACCCACGGAGTCTTCCGCGAGGTCGTCGTCCTTGCCCTGATCTGTTGATTCCGTCGTCCTCATGCCCGAATCGTCACTGTGCATAGCCTCGTCTTTTCCAGTAAAATCGTCCTCATGCACGCCAATCACCGTCCATTCCGTTCACCTGCCACATCCCTTTTGTTCGACATCACAAAGAGCATGAATCATGAAATACCTACCCTGAACACAACATTCCACCCTTCCGTGATATTTCCAGCTAGTAGCATAATCAGGCCGTGTCCACCTGCCCGACGGTTCAATAAACCTCTATCGTATTCTACAAATCCAACCGACTGTGACATCATCCTCCTGGATGATGGTTCGTCCGTAAGCTTGGTTTAGAATTGAAGCGACAAGAACTAAGCATGCGAAGGGCATAATGGACTGGTTGTTTAAACTCAAGCTTACTCAGGGCTGGCTTCCCAAGACGATGCTCATAATCACCGTCGTAGGCCTGCTGATCGTAATCATACTGAAGTCACGGAAAGGATGGCTCAAGCCCCTTATCTCTCAGCTGATTATCGGCGTACTGGGTTTCTTCGGCGGCTGGCTGGTCGTATGGCTGCTGTCTGACGTGTTCCGTGTCTTCGGAGTAAGTCTGGGCTGGGCGGTGATGCTGACGATAGGAATCGGTGTCGGCGTCATTGTCGCCCTCATCGCCGCGTTTTGCCAATCCAAAGGATTCAGGCGCGTGCTCAGTGCAATCATGGTCGTCATATCACTTCTGACATGCGCGTTGAAGGTGGACGGCATCTACGGCGAATACACGACCTTAGGATCGTTATTCGGAATTTCGCAATTCTCCCCTCTCAATTCCGACACGGTCACTACGAAGCCCGCGATGAGCATCAAACAATGGCATGAACTTGCCAAGCACAGGCAGCTTCCGAACATGCCGGAAAAAGGCGAAGTCCATTCGGTGTCCATACCGAACACCCATTCGAACTTCCGGGCGCGAAAAGCCAACGTCTATCTTCCGCCCGCAGCCTTGAGCGCCGAACCGCCGGCTTTGCCGGTCATGGTTGTCATGGCGGGACAGCCGGGGAACACGGACCGCTTCTTTACCGCCGGACAATTGGGCAAAATGCTCAATACCTATGCCTCGAAGCACGATGGCCTGGCACCGATAGCAGTGTCGCCCGATCAGAACGGCACCTTGCTGAACAATTCACTGTGCTCGGACACGCGGCAGGGAGGAAACGCCGAGACTTACATCACCGAGGACGTTACGGAATGGATTAAGGACACATTGCCCGTTGCGACCAAACCACAGGACTGGCTCATCGGCGGTTTCTCTCAGGGGGCAACCTGCAGCACGCAACTGGGTCCAGCCCATCCGGACATCTATGGACACATCTTCTCCGCAGGTGGCGAAATAGAGCCTGTCAGCGGATCGCACAAGTCGACGCTGAAACGCTATTTCAATTCGGATGAGAAAGCGTACAGAAAGCATGTACCGACCTACATCATAGCGAACAGCGGATCAGACAAACAATCATGGTTCAGCATTGCGGGCAAATGGGACAAACGCTCACAGAAGAACCAGATGACGATTGTGAAGGCGGCCATGGAAGCTGGTATGAGCACCACCACCGTCGTCACAAAAGAATCGGGACATGATTGGCACACCGTGCAAGCGGGCATGCTGCCGATGATTGACTTCTTCGGCGAAGAAAGCGGCCTAGGCAGCACAGGCAAGACTATCTCGGAGTATCCGAACCTCGATGTCATCGATTCTCGTACCACTGCAAGGAGGGACTGACATGAGCGGCAAAGTGAAAGAACCATCGAGCTGGCATATCCTCGGCAAAGACCTGAAGCAATGGATGCTCGACCACGCCTTCGCCATCGGCTGCGCGCTGTTGTTCCTCATAGCCAACATCGCCCATTCGATCTGGAAGGCCGCAAAGCACATCCACGCCGATCCAAATGGACATAGTCTAAGCTTCTCAAGAACATACTTGGAGAATCATTTACGGCCAGGCGCAATGTCTCCCAAGCCCAAGGAGCCCGGCCTCATCTCGTGGATCATGCACACTGTGGAATCCCTCGTGTTCGTGCATGGAATACTGCTCCTGATTATCTATTTCCTGCTTATCCTGGTGATTCTCAGCGTGGCGCAATCACATCTGGGCGCTTGGAGAACCGTGGGAACCTCTATCGTCACGGCGTTGCTCGGTTCATTTATAGGTCTGGGAATCTGCTATCTGGTAAGCCAGACAGTACACGGCTGGATCAGGCTGGACAGGATTCCGATTCTGTTGTCACCGTTGACTCTCATCATCGGCCCTCTTATGGCCGAAAGCGCTTTTGAATCCGTGTTGTGGAAACGCCGCATCGTGCTCATCAGTTACACCTTTGTAGGCACATTGCTGCTTTTTAGCGGCAATCCTGGAGATTATTGCAACCTTGCCGCCGCAGTCGTGGGGCATGTCATGGGATTGATGATGCATGGGCGCGACGGAGAACGTGTCCATTGGCAGCGAGGCACGGATTACGAGATACGACGCCTGTTCGCTTTTGTACAGGTCGTGCTCGCCATAGGGCCGATTCTCTCCATCACATCTACGTCGCGCTTCGGTTTGTTAACGACGATGGGATTGTTCACATCCTCGCTGCTCGATGGATCGTCATTCGTCACCGCATGTGGAGCGAACCAGACGTTGCACAGCTGCATCATCATCACAGGGCAGCACAGCGTGGCCTTACTCGGTCTGTGGCTGCACATCCTGTTGCCGGTGGCCGCGCTGGGGCTCGTGGCTTGGGGACTATACCACGGGCGCAAAGCCGCGGCTTGGACAAGCATCGCCGTCAATGGTTTAGTAGTCCTTTTCACCATCGTGTACTACGTCATATTCCCACTGACCATCACGACATCAAACATGGAGACTACGCGGCGCTATGCCACCATGCCGGCATTCGTCGTCACAGCGCTCCCCTCGCTGCTGCTTATCATCTTCATGACACGTGAGCTGGCGCATTTCCAGGTGCCGACTGGAAAGACACGGGTCCGCACGGGATTGGGCGCAATGGTGGCCTCGTTGATTGCAACGAGTGCCGTCTACGCTCTGTTTGCATTGTCATGGCCTTCGTCCTTCTTCCCCAAACCCACGGTGAAGCTGCTCGCACTGGACATGCTCAGAAGGATACTTCCCCTCGGATTCGGTGGGCGTCAATCGACGCTCATCCGGCCACGGACGATGGCGGCCACGCTCATCGGCACCGGCATGACGGTGATCTTCTGGTTGACCGTGCTCATTGTCTTCATCTTCTGGTTCAGGGACAACATTTCCCCAGATGCGCAAGACAGAACTCGGGCAAACTCCCTTGTCGAGCTGGGCGGGGACTCGATGAGTTTCATGACCACTTGGGAAGACAATCACTATTGGTTTTCCCCGACGGGTCGCTCGGCCATAGCTTACCGTGTCATGCACAGCATCGCACTGACCGTCACAGGACCTTTCGGAGCTCGGGACGAGTACATGCGAGACCTTGATGACTTCACTGCCTACTGCGATGAGCATGGATGGTCCCCCGCTTTCTACGCCGTACACGAGGATCAGAAGGATGCTCTGCAGCAGCACGGGTTCTCGTCAATCCAAGTAGGCACGGAGATGGTCATCGACCCGAATGCCTGGCAGACCCGCGGGCACAAGTGGCAGGACATCCGAACCGCCATCAACAAAGCGAAGCGCGACGGCATCGTCGATGTGCTCTGCACGTACGACAGCGCAGGATTCGATGTCCAGCAGCAGATTGTTGAGATATCGGAACAGTGGGCACAGCTCAAGGCTTTACCCGAGATGAAGTTCACTTTGGGAGGCGTGGAGGAACTGCGCGACCCGCGTGTGGCTCTACTCTATGCCATCGATTCGAAGGGCGTCGTCCTTGGAGTCACCAGTTGGCTGCCGACCTACCGCAACGGGAAAGTAATCGGCTGGACACTTGATTTCATGCGCCACCGGACGGATAGCCCGAACGGCATCATGGAGTTTCTCATAGCCCGTATGGCCGAGCGTCTGCGAGACGAAGGGGCCTCGGACCCCGAGCATGCTGTGGAATTCATGAGCCTTTCCGCTGCGCCTCTTGCAGGAATGGGCGAGGGACGAGGAAAGACCGTTCAGATCCATGCCGACGCTACGGGCGCAAACGAGACTTCTATGCAGCAGAAAAAGGCTGAATCTGTCACGAACGAGACCGAGACCCAGCCAGCTGCTTCCAAGCAAGACGATCGCAAGGAAGGCCCTGACCTCAGAAACGGGAGGACCAGCGGAACCGAAATCATCGAGCACGCGCTTCAAATTGTGGCGGACGTCCTGGAACCGGCTTATGGGTTCAAATCACTGTTCTTCTTCAAACGCAAGTTCCAACCGACACCTGCGCCCGTTTATATCTGCTACCCTGATTCATCCAAACTCGCACAGATCGGCATCACCGTCGTCAGCGCATATGTGCCGGAGCTTAAACCGAATCAGGTCGTGGACGTATTGAAGACGATGACGGAGAAAAAGGACGAGACCAAGGAGAAATAGGATAGACCACTGAGGTGTCGCAGGCGATTTGACCTGATTGTCGGACTAAGGGCACAGGACGTGTTCCTCGCGGGAAACGCGATGAAGAGTCGGAGACATTCCCAAGGCCCCCTCGGCAAGTGGCGTTGCATGCGATCAATGCCACGAAGGGGCCATAGCGTCATGGTAACTTATCCATGACGTTGGGACTTCCCGTGGAACCTTCAAGGGTCTGCACTTCCCCATATACTTGACTATCGCAAGGCTCCGTAGCTCAGCTGGATAGAGCAACTGACTTCTAATCTGTAGGTCGCGAGTTCGAATCTCGCCGGAGTCACCAATCGGTCTCATGTGTGTGGATCGGTTTATGCCGATGGCACCGCAACAAGACGGAGAAGCAAAGAAAGCATGGAGATGTCACAGAAAAAACTCAACAAAAGGCAGATCAGGCAATTGCGAGGACTTGCGAACAAGCTTGAGCCCATGCTTTGGATAGGTTCGAACGGACTGACCGACGCCATCGTCAGGCAGGCGAGCGAAACGCTGGAAAGCCATGAACTTCTCAAGTGCGCACTCCAGGAAAGTTGCCCCGTTGACGAGAAAGAGGTCAGCGAGTTGCTTTCGGGCCAAATCGGAGCGCAGGTCATCCAAGTGATTGGCCATCGTTTTGTGCTGTATCGTCCAACGCAAAAGCCCGGCGTGAAAACCATCGATCTGGTCCGATGACACTGCGCACACCGGTCTTCCGCTTTGCCGCTATCGTGCGGTCATGACTGGTCGGACGGTTGCGAGGAATCGTCGTCAACGGTACAACCGCTGGTGACGGTCCAGTCCGGTCAGATAGTGAGGCGCATCAAAGTCGCTGCGTTCAAGAACCTGCCGTGACCCATCCTGCACGAGACCGGCATTGAAAACACGCTCATACTCCTCTACGCAGAGCTTGGTGCGTCCTTCCAACATGGCACGATGCCCGGCCGAGTTCAACTCGGATTGGAATCCCGAGCAAAGCTTTCCGAAGAACAATTCTGCTTCCGAGCCCGAGCCATAGCTGAACAGCCCCATCCTGTCTCCCGGGCGAAGACTTGAATCGTTCTCCAACAGTGAGATGAGTCCCAGATATAGCGATCCGGTGTAGATGTTGCCCACCTGCCTTCCATAACGAATGCTGTCTTCGAAGCGATTCGCAAGGCGACCATAATCATCGTCCGTCATCATACCTTGCAATGTTCGCAAACCTTTACGCCCCATTTTCGAAAAAGGAATATGGAAGAGCTGTGCCGCCAGTCCCTCCGGACAAGTCAACCCCATCTGCGAGGCACGGTTCCATGCATCCCGGAACATGGCAAGATAAACCTCTTCAGAGTATTTGCCTTGCGCAAAGGCCACCGTCGAATAGTTCGGACGCCAGAAATCGTAAGTGCTTCGACTGGCCACTACGGTCCCAGGCTCTATGGCGAGCACCGTGGGGTCCGCCGAAACGATCATCGCCACCGCGCCGGCACCCTGGGTGACCTCCCCCGGAGTGTCCAGACCATATCTGGCGATATCGGAGGCGATGACCAAAGCCCGTCGGTCCGGGTGCGAACGCACAAAGTCCAACGCAACCATGAGACCAGCGGTCGCACCATAGCACGCTTCCTTGATTTCCATCACCCGCATTCCCTCGGGCAAAGCCAAGAGCTGATGCACGAACAGCGCCGCAGCTTTTGATTGGTCTATGCCTGATTCCGTACCAAGAACCAGGAGCCCAAGCGAAGCACGGGTGACATCATCCAGCAGAGGTTCGGCTGCATTGGCGCCCATGGATACGATGTCCTGATCGACAGGTGCGACCGCCATCCTCTCCTGCCCTATGCCGATAAGGTATTTGTCGGGATCGACACACCTGGCCCGTGCTAACTCAACAAGATCCACGTACTGATTCGGCGTATAGAAATTGAGTTTGTCAATGCCGAATCCGCGCGTCTCACGGTGCTCTTCACTCTCCAGGTTCCTCATGGATGTCCTTTCCTCTTTCACTTGTTCGGACCGCAATCCGGCTCACACGAAACACCACGCTTCCAAGGCGATGCCAAAAACCACCATATGGCCCACGAATCAGGAATGCCTTCTTTCATGCACGTTCCCACCGCAGACCAGTCATATCGTCCGCCAGGACCGCCTTGGCTCGGCTTAGATCGGCGTGGGTCACGTCCTGACTCAATACGGAAACCACACGCTCTATCTGGCTCGTTTCCCTCGCTCCGGCCATCATGGCAAGACTGCGCAGCTGAAGATTCATATGCCCAGCCTGGATGCCGCGTGTGACCAACGCTCTCAGCGCGGCCATATTCGAAGCCAATCCAACGCTTGCGGCTATGCCCATAAGCCTCTCGGCATCGGGATCCGCTAGTATCCTCATGGCCGTCTTAGCCACCGGAAGGGTTGATATTGCGCCACCTACGGCACCTATCGGCATAGGAATGTCAATCACACCCACCAAACAGTCATTCTGAACGTCCCACTGCGTCCAGGTCCTATGATGTTCATTCAGTGCGGCATATGCCGCGGCGGCCACATTGCGGGTGTCATTGCCAGTGGCCAGTACCAAAGCATCTACTCCGTTCATGATCCCCTTGTTCTGTGTCACCGCGCGTTGCGGTGACAGCTGGGCGAAGCGTCCCGCTTGGACGATGCGCTGAGCTACCAGCGAGCCCTCCATACCTGAGGCCGGCAACTGGGAGAAAGGAAAACGCGCCGTGGCACGAGCTCTTTGCAGCGGCGCACTGTTGGAAAGGATGGCCATAAGCAACCTCAACTGTGAGGATGCCCGCTCGATATACCGTCCCACTGCCTCGCTGATTGTATTGACCACGTTCGCACCCATGGCCTCACCGGGATTGATGGTGAGGCGGAACTCGACGATATCGGCCTCCGGGTATGTCACGACACACACATCCCGAAGTCCGCCGCCATGTTCTTCCAAACTGGGATGTGCATCCCTCGACACCTTCCGTATCGAATCGAGATGCGCCTCCAGAAATGCTTCAGGTCGCTCAAGATGCCCCAAGAACACCACTTGGCCGATCAGACCGCCCCGTTCCACGGAAGTGACGAATCCACCAGTGTCCCTGCACCGTTTGGCGGCGTTTCCCGCAGCCGCTATGACGGAAGGCTCTTCGACCGCAAGTGGAACGGATGTGGGACGTCCATCGATGATAAAGTTCCGGGCTATCCCCAGAGGCACCGGGAACGCCCCCACCTGGTTCTCTATCATGTTGGCCGCCATCGCAGTGGGCAACCCGGGACCCTCGGCCAAGACGGAGGCCTCACGCTCTCCTAGCGAGCCTTCCCGCACCAGCTGGTCGATCCGTTCTTGCGTCGTCAATTCTTGGAACTTCATCGCCGATCTCCTTGCCAAACCACAATACATTATTTCAATCGTTCAGGCACATTCGTGCCCCAGCGTCGCACACCCGAGAAGGTTTGGCGCAGACAGCATGGTCACTCGAAACGCAACCCTAACGGGGCCTTTTCAGACGCATTCCACTTCCATGGCAATCGCCTGTCCTCCGCCTACGCAAAGCGCCGCGATACCGCGACGCAGACCCAAACGCCAAAGCCCATGAATCAGTGTGGTAAGTATGCGCGCACCTGACGCCCCCAGCGGATGCCCAAGGGCAATGGCACCGCCCGAAACGTTATAGCATTCGGGTTTGATTCCCAATTCACGCCGAACGACCAGAGCCTGACTGGCGAACGCCTCATTGACCTCGAACAGGTCGATGTCATCGATGTCTTGCCCTGACCTGGCAAGCAGTCGCCGAACCGCCAATACCGGCGTATACCCCATGAGTTCCGGCTTATAGCCGGATTCAGCATAGCCGGTGATACGTGCGAGCGCGTCCATTCCGAGTTCCCTAGCCCTGGCGGCGGTCGTCAGAATCAGAACACTGGCCCCATCACTGATGGGCGAGGCGTTGCCGGCCGTTACGGTGCCGTCAGAATCATACACTGGCTTCAGGGATTCCAAGGCCTCCAACGTGGTGTCTGGGCGAATGGCCTCATCACGATGCAGACCAGCCACCGGGATGATCTCCTCATCGAAGCAGCCTGACTCACTGGCTTGCGCAGCGCGTTGCTGGGAGGACAAGGCGTATTCGTCGATCTGCGCACGGTTGAGGTGAAATCTTACGGCAAGATTCTCCGCGGTGTGCCCTACCGGGTAACCGTGGAAAGCGTCGTTGAGTCCGTCTTCAAACAGACTGTCATCAAGCGCTGTCGTGTCAAACGACTTCTTGCCGGTACGCCTGGCCAGTGCCGGCGCATTGGACATGCTTTCCACTCCTCCGGCAACCACTACGGAGGCGTCTCCCATGAGCAGTGCGGATTGTGCCAGTCGCACAGCTTTCAGTCCCGAACCACACACCTGATTGACGCTCATGGCGGTCCCCGCCATATCGAAGCCGGCGTTCAGCTGCACCTGCCGTGCCACATTCTGGCCCTCACCCGCAGCGATGACGTTGCCCAATATCACCTGATCGACGACCCGGGGATCCACCCCACAAGATCGAACCACACCTTGGCACAGCAACGTAGCCAACCGAGTCGAATCCAAACGACTCAGCGCTCCACCGAACCTACCGATGGCCGTCCGTTTCGCCGCCACTACCACGACGTCATCAGAAGCTAGGATCCCGTTCAAAGACACCTTCCCATCCCATGTCGTCCGAAAGAGTCAGGCTCCCCGGACGTCCTTCATGCATCCACCGATGCACGCGTGCCGTTTCTTGCCGTCAATACCATAAGGCATAGGAGGGCACCGAAACCCGATGTGCACGAAGCTTTTACCCCGCTTCACAAAATCTTCACACCCACCTGGGTCGAAAGCTGATGTGATAACGAATTCGTTCACTTCTCGGCCCAACGCAAAGAGTGTCTCAACTTTTCGTTAGCATCGAGTCATGGCAACGCATACTAACCCACATCAGAATGGCCGGATGGAAGTTCAAGGTAGAACTGAGGAGTCCTACACCGACGAATCTCTCCAGGCGCAGCAGGGCACCGTTACACGCCATGATCCGCAGACCGGTCCGTGGGCGGCACCCTATGACCACAGGCTTTCAGCCATCCAAGAGCTGAGTTTCGACCATGCCGAGCAGACCTTCGCCACGGCAGGAATGACTTGGGACGAAAGTAGACTTTCCGACCTCCATATCCTTGACGAAAACCGGCATTACACCAACACAGGGCTGTTGCTCAGCGACCAATGCCCATTCTCCATCAAGATGACCATCTTCGCGAGCGACATGAAATCCAAGGTCGTGGAGAAAAGGACGCTGACCGGATCCACGCTGAGTCAGCTTGATGAGGCGGTGATGCTGTTGAACGAACATGATGTTGACAGACGATGGCCTTCGCAGGCATTGAGGGAATCCTTGGTGAACGCCGTAGTACACCGCGACTATGACATGAACGGTCCAACAGTAATCAACATCTTCCCTTCCAGGATCGAAATCGTTTCTTTGGGCGGATTGGTGGGCGGATTGGAAGTCAACGACCTGCTCAACGGCGTGAACATGCCACGCAACCCATATTTGGCCAGCCTGTTTTCCCGACTCGGCATCAGTGAAGACTGTGGCACCGGCATACGACGAATCCTTGAATCCTACGGTGATTCATTGGCGAGTCCCCAAGTAAGGGTCGGACCCAGATCCGTGGCCATGGTGCTTCCCGCTTCAGTTCGGGAACCATTGACGGGCGGTGATGAGCGAAACGACGAAACCCGCTCCGACACGAATGACATCGATGGTTTCGACGATTCCGGTCGTTCCGAACAATCGCGCGAACTGCACGCCAAACGCTACGCCTTCCCCACCGCACACCCCTACATCACAGACGACCCGGGTTCGGCTCTGGCCGGGGCAAGGGTCATTGCGGTGGCGCCCCTGCAGACCCTGGTGCTCTCCGGTGACCTTTCCGGAAACCAACGAACAGGTGCGGAGTTGGAGACCTCATCGACTGATGGATCGCGGACCTACGACCAACCCGGCCATGCCAAGAAGCAGCGCGAGCCAGCACTGCCCGGATACGAACTCGACGAACTTGAGGCCGTGGCGCTGCATCTTTTCGCCGGAAGGGGTGTGCAGCTCACCCGCAAACAAGTGGAGCACTCACTGGGACTCAACCGCAAGGAAGCCAAAAAGCTGCTCCATACCCTTACCGATGCGGGAAGGTTGGAACATCTGGGCGAACCAGGGAAAGGAACTTATAAGCTCGCTAAGGCCTGAAAAAGACGGACGGACAGAACCGCGGAAAGTTTGGCGAGGACTACTCGATCAAAACGGACAAACCCAGAAGCACAGCGAGAAACACCACATTGACGGCGGTGTACACCACGAGATAATGCCCTTTACGCCGCGGGTATTTGCGGGCAACCTGCTGGTATGAGATGAGCGAGGCCATCGATGCGATCAGCGTGCCCAGCCCTCCAAGATTCGTTCCGATGATAAGCGGACGCCATTGACTGCAGAACCCCGACAAAAGGATGGACGTGGGTACGTTGCTGATGAGCTGGCTGGCACCGACCGCCACCTGCAGCGGGTGGGAACCAACCAAAGACGCAGCTAGCGAAGCAAATTGAGGCACTCTGCGCATATTGCCAATGAAGATGAAGAACATGATGAAGGTAAGCGGCAACGCCCAATCCACCTTCATGAAGGCGCGCCTGTCGCAGACGAGGAAGGTGACGAAAACCAAGGCGCACATGAGCCATAATGGCAGCAGATTACCCACTGTAAGCGCACATACCAGGAACAGAATCACGTATACTAGCGCCCGCCAGCCTCCATTGCCCCCACCATAGCCAAGCAGCCGAATCTCGTCTGGGCGCTCGGCGTTCTCCACCGGTGCCAAAACAGTCTTCTCAAGCCCTTCGCTATCCAGCTTCGCAAGAGTTGCAGAAATCGGTTTGCGGCGGAACACCAGAAGCGTGACGACCAGCAGCATGGCCAGAGACACGAGGGAATAAGGTCCCATGATTTGAAGAAAGCGCACGGTCGAGGTGTTCGATATGGCCCGCATGTACAGATTATGGGCGTTACCGATTGGTGTAAGCATGCTGCCCGTATTCGCCCCGACCGTCATCAACGTGACGACCAACACCGTGCTCCCCTGCATGTCTGCCATGACGAGCACGGAGAGAGCGAAGGGGATGAACGTCACCAATGCGACATCGTTCGTTATGAACATGGAAGAGAAGAACGTGAGCAAAACCAGCGTCAGCACCAAGCCCGACTCACTGCCTACCTTCGACAGCAGACGGGAACCTATGAAGTGGAACACGCCGATGCGCTGCAGACCACACACCACAAGCATGAGGCACACCAACTGCGCGATGGTGTTGACATGGATATAGGTCAGATACTGTTGATCGGGATGAACGAAAAAGCATGAAATGATGGCGAGGATACTGGAGACGAGAAGAATGGTGTCATTCTTCAGGACCTTCTCGATAACTGCTCTCATCTGCTCTCCCACACGCAAATGGCTTGACGCCTCACGCCAGGGCGCCGATCGAATCCACGCCCATATACGCTATTGTATGGGATTTTCACGTGAGACTCGACCAAAAAAACAGCACAGCAGCGACCAATGCCGATTCGAAGGCTTTTGTAGGCGGAAAAAGACCTGATTTCTCAACGAAATGCGAACACTTGTGACAGCGACCAAAAAGCTTAAAAACCTTTTGATTCCATCACGCAGTGGCGTTGCCATAGACCTGGGACTGCATCTCCTTGCGCTCCGTCTCCATTCGCGTGATGCTGCCAAGCAGCTCCAATTTCTTAGCCGAATCGGACATATGCGACATACGACGCTTGGCCGCTCCTATTTGCCTCATATATCCCAGATCAAGCAGTCGAACCAGCAATTCGGCCGCGTATCGGCTCTCTTCAGGGCTCGCCTCACGCAACGGCAAGGAAGCCTGGGAAACTTCGTGCGCCGACCCGGAGGAAGAGGCATCGCTGGCCTGCGGGGAAACGGTCCGTCCCGAGGACGACGATTGCCTCTCCGACACCACAGGCAGGGGCAAGGGTAAAACAGCCAGCTCTCCGACGACCTCGGATAAAACCGGCCCTGCAGCCTTGTTCAGGTTGTGCATCCACAGTCCTTGCGGTGTTTCGGGAGCAGGCAGACCGCCGGCCGCCTCCACGGCCTGAAACAAGGAACGGAACACATCGGTCAGGAAATGATTTGCACCGAGCTTCGCAAAACCTTGCACCGGTATGGCGCGAGGTACCTGGATAAGCACCGCCATGAACTGCTGTTCCGCGATGAACACAGCATCGTCAACCCGATAATATGACTGCTCATTGGCATCGCGCCGTTCCAAGGCTTTGCGCACCTCGGGGTTGGCATAGGGGTTGTCTCCTGTGCCGAAAGTGTTCTCTCTGTTGAACCCGTTCTGTCGTGCAGTCGGCTGATATTGGCCACGCCTGGGCGCATAGGCGTCCTCGTCCCTGACATGAAGCTTGCGGCGGGCAGCATTCACTTCATGGCGCATGATATCCAGATCCACACCAATCCGGCGAGCCGCCTTCCTCTCATGAACATCAAGCAGCGACCTGTCTCGAATCTGGGCAATCAAAGGAGCCACAGCTTTCACCGCACCCATCTGTCCGTTGGTGTATGCAGTGTCGAAACGGTCGATCACCGTGTTGATGACGAAGTCATACAGTGGTTTGGCTTCGGAGACAAGCGAACGCACCGCCTGGTCCCCTCGTTTGAGGCGCAGGTCGCACGGATCGAGGTTGTCCGCGGCCACCGCCACGAACGTCTGCGAAAGAAAGGCCGAATCCAGAGCAAAGGCGTGGATGGCGGCCTTTTGACCCGCCGCGTCCCCATCAAAGGTGAACACGATACGACTTGACAACGATTGCCCGTCGACCTTGAGCGGACCGACCAGCTGCACCGCGCCAAGCGAATCGTCGGCGATGAGACGACGCACGATTTTGGCATGTTCCTCACCGAAGGCGGTGCCGCATGTGGCGACTGCGGTATCAACGCCTGCCAAATGGCACGCCATTACGTCAGTGTAGCCTTCGACGATAACGACCTGCCGCTTCTTGACGATCGCAGCCTTGGCTATGTCGATGCCGTACAACGCCTGCGTTTTTTTGTAGAGCACGGTATCCGGCGTATTGATGTACTTGGCATTGACGTTGTCGTCATCGAACAGCTTGCGGGCACCGAAGCCCAACGTCCGTCCCGTGGAATCACGTATAGGCCACGTCACGCGACCACGGAAATAGTCATACAGTCCCCGCTGGCCCTGCCGAGCCAGACCGGCGTCAAGCATTTCCTGCTGGGTGAAGCCATTGGATGCCAGATGACGCACCAGATTGTCCCAGCCCTGAGGTGCGTACCCACAACCGAAAAACTCACAATCCTTTTGACTGAAGTCACGTCCGGCGAGCAGCTTATGGGCCGCAATCGCATCTCGACCTCTCAACTGCTCCACGAAGAAACGTTGCGCCTCCTCGTTTGCCTCCAGTAGACGAGCACGTTTCGAACCCTGATGCTCGGAAGATCTACCGCCTTTCTCATAGTGCAACTCGATGTGATATTTATCGGCCAGCAGCTCGACGGCCTCACGAAAGTCGATGTTCTCTTGATGCTCAACATAGACGAACACATCGCCACCCAGACCACAGCCGAAACAATGCCAGACGCCAAGCGATGGTCTGACGCTGAAACTAGGCGTCTTCTCATCGTGGAATGGGCACAGCCCGACATACGTGCCGCTTCCGGATGGTTTCAGCGTCACCGTGGACGAAACGATGTCATACAAGTCCGCCGCCCCGCGTACCTTTTCGACGTCTTCCTTCAATATCATTCCAGCCATAGCAATCAACTTTACACGGTCCATATCACCCAACGAGAACAGGCGATTCAAGCGATGCGCCAAACTCATGAAAAGCTCGGTATGTCGGCTTGAAACGCCCTCATATACGCATCGAAACATGCACCACGGCATCCACGCACAAGGCCGGATCAAACCGCTTATTCTTCAACCGGCATGACGGCCAATCATGACGACATGAGCTGCTTTCCGCGACATAAAAGTCGGCAGATACGACGAACGGGTTTGCGGGAATGTCTGGCTTCCTCGGCACAACACATCATCACCGGACCCGGTCGAACTCACGGATACCAATCCGGCACAGCTGCCTTACGGTCTTAACATTCAACACACAATCGAATGCAGAGTCAGGGCGGACCCGTCAGTCAGGCTGGCCACCTGATCGACGGCGACACGCAACCGTTCCTCATCGTTGGCGCACTGATTCCAGTCCCCCAGGAAAATGGAATCCAACACATCGGAAGGACGCGGCGAATCGGCCATGAGCACATCTACCAGATCCTCGACGACCCGCTGTTCTTCAAGGTGCTGCGCATCATGGTCCCGCGGTTCCATGACGAAATAGACGGCTATTCCTTTAAGAGCCACTATTTCGTAACTGGTCTGCTCGGGAATAACGACATTTGCACTGTAGCGGGTGAGGCGACCCCGACCGTAACGCTCACGGGTGGCCTTCTCCACAGAGAGCGCAAATCTTCCAATAAGGGAACTGGTGATGTTCTTCAGCTGAGCCAGGGCTTCACGCGATCCATTGAAATGTGAGGGGAACATATGCTCCGCCTTCAACCGGTTGAAGGCGGACAACAGCTCATCCGAATCCCATCGATCGCCATACCACTTACGAGTCTGGTCGATGACACCGTCAATGATGCGTGGATCCGCAAGTGCGAGAGGGTTGAAGGCGTATGTCGCGATCGCATCCTCGACGTCGTGGACGCTATAGGCGATGTCGTCCGAAAGATCCATCACCTGGCATTCCATCGGTTTGGCCTCCTTGAGACTCTCGGGCAAATCCCGCTTCAACCATTCGAAGACCGGCTCATCATCGGGATAAACGCAGAACTTCAAGCTTCGTTCACCTTTTGGATGTTTGGCGGCATCCTTCAATGACCAAGGATATTTCACCGCGGCGTCCAAGGAGGCGCGTGTGAGGTTCACGCCGGCGGAACGACCATCCGCATGGAAGACCTTCGGTTCAAGCCTGGTCAGAAGCCTCAGCGTCTGGGCGTTGCCTTCAAAACCGCCGATGCCAGAGGCGATGGCTGCAAGGGCCTTCTCACCGTTATGGCCGAATGGCGGATGCCCCAGGTCGTGTGCAAGACATGCGCAATCGACAACATCCGGGTCGCACCCCAACGAAGCTCCTATCTGCCGACCTATTTGCGCTACCTCGAGAGTATGCGTAAGCCGAGTGCGTGCGAAATCATCGGTCCCCGCCACCAATATCTGACTCTTGGCTCCCAATCGACGCAAGGCCGAAGAATGAATCAGCCTGGCTCGATCGCGTTCGAAGGAGGTTCTCTCCTGCGATTTGGGCGGTTCTGCCGCCCAGCGCTCCTCATCGGCGGCGCAATAACCTTCATCGCCCGGAATTCGTTCTCTGTCAATGGCACGCATATTCACCTCCGTACGCCTCGTGCAACGCGACCGTTCCGACTAATCGACCGAATGATGCCCAAACCGAAACCACAGGGAAACACAAGTTAACGAGCAGCCTACCGCCGGCCTTCTCCGCCTTGGTTGGACCACGATAATACCTCATAGCGTTCCTGGAACGCATCCATCGGTACGCGCATCGGACGACGCCGTGACGCAGGGCACCCGTCGATGGCTATAGGATCTGCCGACGATGAAGCTTGCTCACATCGCGAGGCGAAAGCACTTCGGCAGCATTGAGATACAGACGTGGTATGCGCGACGTCAGGCAGGCGAAAATCTCATCGCTGATGGTACCAGCGCAACGGGCCCAGTCATCAGCCGTCGGTTCATCGAACTCCTCACCTCGGCCTGGCCCGAAGAGCTCCACCGTATCCCCTTCGCTGACTCCGAGTTCGACAGCCGGAGCACCGAGATCCAAAACAAACTGATCCATGCACACACGGCCCGACACGTGCATCACCCGTGGACCGTCCTTGGTCATGACACGCACCGGGCCGCCGATTTTGGTCGTATGCTCAGAACCGGAATCGTCGAATCCCGATGCGGCACGATGAATGCCGTCCGCGTAACCGAGTGGAATGATGACGGTGCTTGTATCGCTGTTGGTGACATACGTGCTCCCGTAGGAGATTCCTTGCCCCTCGACGACGTCCTTGACCGTTGAAATCTGAGCCTGTAACGTCATCGCGGGCTTCAGACCAAACTGTTCGGGCGTACCCATCGCAGGGTCGGCCTCGTAGCCATACAAGCCGATGCCGGGACGCACAAGATCGAATCGGGCCTCCGGACGCGAAAACGTGGCCGCCGTATTGGCGATATGCCGCAGTTGCGGACTGATCCCGGCCTTCTCCATACGCCGCGTGAAGTCGTTGAACAAAGCGATCTGTCGATCGGTCAGCTCCACGAATTCGAGCACATCAGGAGATTCAGCAGCGGAAAGATGACTCCATAGACCCACGATCTCGAACAGCTCCTCATGCACGAGGGGCACAAGCCTGTCAAGTACCACCTGGAAGCCGCGTTCCGTAAAACCATTGCGCCCCAGACCGGTGTCCACGTTGACGTGGACTCGTGCTGGTCTGCCGACTTTGCGTGCGGCCTTGGCCAATGCGTCAATGCCCGCGAGTGAGCCGACGGAAACGTCGATGTCGCTGGCTATTAACTCCGGCAACAAAGCCTCGCCGGAGTTGTACATCCAAGTAAGGATATGGCAACGATCTGACCCTATACCGGCCATACGCAGCTGCAACGCCTCTCGTGGCTGTGCGGTGCCGAGCCATGTGGCACCTCCGGCGAGCGCCGCAAGCGCGGATGGAACCAGACCATGACCATAGCCATCCGCCTTCACAATGCCCATGACCGCAGTGCCGCCATTGGAGCCGCCGACGACATCGACCAACGTGCGCATGTTGTCGCGCATGGATTTGAGATCGATGACAGCCTGACCGGGATAAAGGCGACGAGCCCTACGATAGTTGGCCTTTCCCTGAGGAGAGGAGAATTCCCACGGTTTGAGTGCACTAAGCGTCATGTTTCCATTCTTTCACGGATACGTGACGTTGAAATCCTATGCGCACGGTGTCTCCTTCGGTGCGATCGAGGTTGATCAAACCGCACCGCGTGAAACCTGCCTTCTCGAGTACATGAAGCATAGCCGTGTTATGCGGGTCGGTGTCCGCACGTACGTTCCCGTACCGGCTCAGCACCCACTCCAGGCAAGCGGAAGCGCTATGAGGCTTCAGACCTGTGGAGACGAGCCGATGCACAGTCACGTACGGGTCATCGTCCAACCATTCGCCCTCGATGTGCCCGTATGCCGGTTCGACCCCCGTACAGACGGTGAACTGCGCTAGGACGCGTTCGCCGCCTTCACGCCCTTCATGATCCACGAGCAGAACGGCACGCCCCAACCTGACGTCCTCCACAACCCACTCATCGAGGGGGTAGATTCTCCCCCACTGATTCGGATTGCCGTTACGAGCCATCAGCCTGCGTGCTGCAACGAAATTGGCACGCATCGACGGCAAATCAGAACAACCGGCATTCCTGAATTCCACCGGCTCATACCACCTTGCGCACGTACGGATCCGAGCTTATCCCCTTCGAAAGGATATCCTTGCACCATTCCTTGGCCGTGAATAGGCTATGGTCACGGTAGTTGCCGCAGCTTTTCGCATCGGTCGCGGGAACATCATCCCAAGTCGCTTTATCCGCGATGAATTCCAGCGATTCCTTGAGGGCCTTCGCCACGTCCTCCGTGCTGTGTTCACCCCATGTCAACAGATGGAAACCGGTACGGCATCCGAACGGGGAGCAGTCGATGTAACCGGGAATGCGCTCGCGCAGCAGCACCGCCAGCGTATGTTCGATGGTATGCAGCCCACCGGTGGGGATAGCGTTCTCGTTGGGTTGCACCAGACGAAGATCATAGTTGGATATCACGTCGCCGTTGGGGCCTGTCTCGGTTTCGATGAAGCGCACGTACGGCGCCTTGACCTTGGTGTGGTCGAGTTGGAAGCTTTCAGGCTGTGGCTTGTCTTCCTTCATGTTCTCTGCCATGATGTCCTCCTGACATTGCTTTGACGTCCCTGAATGGTTCACTGCCATCTTACACACATAAATGAACGGCAAGCGCGCACACGCACTCAGGAGCCCTCGAAGGAACGCACCGCGTCCATGAAACGTCGCCCATACATCGACAGCTTATTCTGCCCCACACCGTTGACGCTCAGGAATTGGGCATCGGTCATCGGACGGATGCGAGCCATGTCCCGTAGGGTCCTATCGGAGAAGACGATGTAAGGCGGCTTTCCGATCTCATGCGCCACCTCGAGTCGCAGCGCCCGCAATCTCTGGAAAAGCTCTTCATTCTCCTCGTCGGGAGTGTAGTCTCCAAGGGCCGGTTCCCGGGGGTTTTGACCTTCCAGCCCCGCACCTGAGCCACCACGACGAGAAGCGTCGGCATGTCCTGAATCGTGTGCGGCCTCCAAGAGCATCGGACCGGACGGACGCCTATGGTCAAGCCGCTTGATTTCATAATGAAACCCGGGTTTGACCGTCTCGGACGCTCGTGCCCCAAAGCCGACGACCGGCATTCGCCCTTCTGAGATCATAAGAAAACCATCACTCGCCATCTGGTTGAGCACATCCCGCACGCGGGACTCGGCAACGCTCCGCAGCACACCATAACTGGGATTTTGATCAAGGCCACGCCTTATAAGATCCTGGGCTTTTGAACCGCGCAACACCGCCACAATCTTCCCGGAACCAAAACGTTGCCCTGTGTCGTGGACACACCGGCTTATCGCGCGAGCCACCACGCTGACGTCGATGGTTTCGAAATTGCTTTCGCAATTGACGCAATTGCCGCACTTCCCGCCGTGAATGACCGGCTCATCCGCAGCAAGTATCGTTGCGCCGCCTTCAACGGATCCACGTTGTGCAATGGTGCCTTCATCGGCAGCACCGCCTGTGGCGGCATCGGCGGCATGCGCTCCCTTCGGCGCACCCAAGTGTGGATCGGCGAAGTATTCTTCGATATACCGGTGAAGGCATTCGGTGGTGCGACAGTAACTTATCATGGCGTTCAGCAACTGACGGTGGTTTTGCCGCACGACCTCGGCCTCTTCGACCCCGAGATGCTGATTACTCGGGTCGATGTCCATGAGACGACGTCTTGTGACGATGTCGGACTCGTTCCACAGCAAGGTGCACCGACTTGGCTCGCCGTCACGCCCGGCACGGCCGGCTTCCTGATAATAGGCCTCGATGCTTTCCGGCATGTTGTGATGAATCACATAACGCACGTTCGACTTATCGATGCCCATGCCGAAGGCGTTGGTGGCGACCACCACCGGAACGTCATCCATGATGAACTCACGCTGCGCCCTGCTGCGGAGCGTCGCGTCCATGCCACCGTGGTACACTGCCGCCCGAATGCCACAGGAACGCAGATCAGAAGCGAGCATCTCGGTCTCCTTCCGGGTGGCGCAATAGACGATTCCGGACTCGTTTTCATGACGGAGCACATATTGGACAATCCAGGAGTTCTTGCGTTTGGTGGGCATGGATATCACGTCGAAATACAGGTTGGGCCGATCAAAACCAGTGACAACGGTTTCCGGACGCCGTAGCGCAAGCAGTCGGACGATGTCCCGTCTCACACGTTCCGTTGCGGTGGCAGTGAACGCCGCCACCACCGGTCGGACCGAGAACAGAGCGATGAAATCGACTATGGCAAGGTATGACGATCGGAAATCCTGTCCCCACTGCGAAACACAATGCGCTTCATCGACCGTCACCAGCGAGACATTGACCCGGGCGGCGAATTGCCTGAACTGATCGGTGAGCAATCGTTCCGGCGCCACATACAGCATTTTCAAATTTCCGTTGCGCGCCTGGGCCAAAACCGAACGCCTTTCGTCAGGTTCCTGCGTCGTGTTGACGTATCCGGCGGGGACGCCCACCCCATTCAAGGCATCGACCTGATCCTGCATCAGTGAGATCAACGGGGAGATGACGATGGTAAGGCCAGGAAGCATCGCTGCAGGAACTTGATAGCAGATGGATTTGCCCGCACCCGTAGGCATGACACCAAGCACGTCATGCCCATCAAGAATCGCGCGGACAAGCCCTTCTTGGCCTGGCCTAAATGAATCATAGCCAAAATGCCGTTTTAGAACCTCCAACGGGTCACGAGAGTGGGTCGACACGATGGCCGAAGCCTGAGAAACATCATACGCTTGCAACAAAACCACCTTCCCCGACGTTCCTAGAACGAACATGTACCATGCCAGTGACCCATCCCGTAGTCCCTCACCTCATTCGCACTCCAGAGCATCTGCGGCACTCGACAATCCAAGCACACCGTCTCAACTGCCAGAAGCCGTGCCGTCGGGCCGCACCCCCACCACGGGAAACTGCGATCCAGAACGACGAATCACGCTTGACGACGAGTCGATACGGACACGACGAAGCCATAGGCACGCCCAAGCGAAGCCGAGCACGTACCAAACACGACACGACAAGGCACGTCCATCCGTAACCGTCACCTCACCATCACACGACCGATCTGATCACAACATAAGCTCAATGCTGGCATATGTCACCAGCAAGCCTATACCCAACGCGATCGAAATGAAGACGTCAAACGAGACCGAACGCACCTTCCAAGGGCTGCGTGAGCGCAGCACCAGCCTGATGAGACCAGTAAGAATCGACACCGCAGCCAAGAGCGCGGTCGCCAATGCAGTATGCCCCAGAAACGCCACGACAGCGGCGACCACGACGCACACGGCCACCACCCATTCAAAGGCTGGTCTCCCTTCGTTCTCCTCGGAGACATGAGGATGTTTCCTGGTGCCCATGCACTCTCCCCCTTGAATAACCGCCGTGGCCGTCACCACATTCAATTCAATATTACGACACATATGACCGAGCCACTTTCCTGCTACCGCGGGGGCATACGCCGAAACACCGACTCGAAGGCTCGGTCCGCGACCGATATACAGCACCGCCGACATTCACATCAGTGGAAGAAGTGCCGCGTGCCGGTAAGATACATGGTCACTCCGGCCCTGTTTGCAGCCGTGATGACCTCCTCGTCACGAATCGAGCCTCCCGGCTGAACGATGGCGCGCACGCCGGCATCCATCAGAGTCCGCACGCCGTCGGCAAATGGGAAGAACGCATCCGAAGCGGCAACAGACCCATCCGAACGTCTCTCCCCGTCCGCGAGGGTGTTGGCGCGTTCCACCGCCAAATGACATGAGTCCACTCGATTCACCTGGCCCATACCTATGCCCACTGAGGCTTGACCGTGCGCAAGCAGGATGGCATTCGATTTCACGCAGCGCACGGCGCGCCATGCGAATTGAAGGTCACGCATCATATCCTCATCGGCATCAGCGCCCGACACCAGCTTCCATGACGATGGATCGTCCCCAGGCGCATCGATCATGTCCATTCCCTGTACAAGAAGTCCCCCGTCGATGCCGCGAATCTGGCTCCTTGCCTGAGGTGGACGCGGGACCTTCAGAATCCGCAGGTTCTTCTTCTTTGTCTTCAGGAGTTCCAACGCCGCAGGCTCGTAGCTTGGTGCCACGATCACCTCAGTGAAGATAGGGCGCACGTTATTGGCCATTTCCAATGTGACCTCAGCATTCGCCGCAATCACGCCGCCGTAGGCGCTTACGGGATCGCAGGCGTGTGCTTTGAGATGAGCCTCGGCCACGCTGCGAGCGACGGCCAGTCCGCACGGATTGTTGTGTTTGACGACCGCCACGGCTTTCTGCGGCGCGAAATCCCACACGGCACGCCATGCGGCGTCAGCATCAACATAGTTGTTGTAACTCATCGGTTTGCCGCCAAGCTGTTCGGCCTGCGCAAAACCTCCGTAATCCAGGGGATCGACATAGAGCGCGGCCTTCTGATGCGGGTTCTCGCCATATCGCAACTCATGAGACCGGGTCCATGTACGGGTGAGGTCCGGCTCATCCAAAGACGCCCCCCACCGCTGGGCCATCCATTGTGCCACGGATGCGTCGTATGCGGCGGTTTTCGCAAACGCCTTGCACGCCAGCTCCCTACGCTCATCCAAATCAAATCCCAAGCCGCTTTCAATTGCACGAGCAGCGTAGGCATAGTCCGAGGGATCGGTGACCACCGCGACGCTGGCATGATTCTTCGCGGCTCCACGAACCATGGAAGGACCACCGATGTCTATCTTCTCGATGGCCGCAGCTTCGTCCGCACCGGATCTGACCGTCTGCGTAAACGGATAGAAGTCCACAACCACCAAGTCGAAGGGTTGAATCGAAAGCTCCTCCAGTTGGCGCACATGACTGTCATTCGTCATATCGGCCAAAATCCCGGCATGGATATGCGGATCCAGGGTCTTGACGCGGCCATCGAAGCTCTCGGGAAACCCGGTCACCTGCTCTACCGGGGTGACCTCCACCCCCATCCTTTCAAGTGCGTGTGCCGTGGAACCAGTGGAAACGACCTCCACGCCCATCCTCACGAAGGCAGCCGCGAGGTCTTCAATCCCCTCCTTGTGAAACACCGAAACCAGTGCCCTGTGTATGGGCCGATGCGTATCCGTCATGATGCTCCTTTATTGCTCCGCGTTGATATGGGCACGCACAGCTGCCGCACCCTTCGTTTCTTCACTCCGTCCATGGTGCGGTGAATCCGATTCGCTTTTGCCGCAATCAACTGCTTCATGGACGTTGTCAGAATCGTCTTCACGCGACAGGATATGGGATTCAGTCATTTCTGAAGCACCAGAGACATCCTTGGCCCTCCTACCGGTCGATGGACCGGACGTACCCGACACCGCATCCCGCGAAGACGCCTGGTCGGGCGAATGCCTTATTCTTGACCGATTCTCAAACCATACCCGTATTTGTCTGACGTACACCCTTGCGGCAAGCACCAGACAGACCAGCATCACCGCCGCAATCCAAGCGACAAACAACCCCATGACCGTGGGCCTGACCACTACCTGCACCGATCCCGTGACATCAACGCCCACGTTTTTCAGACGTTTGCGGCCCAATGACCCATCGCTCAGGTAGAAAAGAGCATCGAAGACGAACACAAGCAAAACGCTGCAGATCGTGAAGGACCCCAACGGATACAGGAATTGCTCAACCATAGGCCATATCTTCCTATGTTCTCGAGGGTCACCGGCACCTACACCAAAACCTCTGTGAGAGAACATCAAGAACAAACCCGAAGCGATGCCGACAGCCAAGGGCATCACAGTCAGAAGCGTCCTGACACTCTGGCTTGCGACCCCGTCAGGAAACAAGGCGAAAAACGGTATGGCCGGGAGTCCCGATGAACGCCCGGTCCATAACGTGAATCGCGCCAGATCGCCAACTGCGAATCCACCGCCAAACAGCCACGACAGCGCCCAAAGCGCAAGGTTGGGAAGCCAGACAAGAGATGCCAGAGTTGTCACGATTCTTGATCCCGTTGGCATGGAAGAAAACTCGAAGACCTTGAACATGGCCGGGTAATAACGAACCACCCATACGATTACGACGACGAAACCCAGCACACAGTAGAAGAGCACGGCGAACACGACGGTTACCAGCGCCGACCTGACCATATGATGAAGTCTGGTGGGCATCAGTTTACGTGACTGGTCATCGACACGGCGCATCGTATCGGAATCAGGCAACGCCGCCCAAACAAAGCCGAGAGTGTAGACTATGGCAGCCTTAAGCAGTATGAGCCATAGGGAATCAACAAGCGTCGGACCCGCGTTCTGCGTCAACAACCAGGTGCAGACGAGCCAGACCAGAATCCCCGCACAATAGGCCTTGATGTTCTTGGAGGTGCGGGACACCATCTCACGCACCAGCCGGATAAGCATGAAGGTCAGCAGAAGCGGAACGATGGTGAGAGCGAACGACTGTGTTTCGAAACCGCTGCCCTGACTGAGCAACGCGACCGAAAAGGCAAGCGGCAAAGCCATATCGGAAAGACCCGAACCGCCGGCCTCCATGGAAACGACCAGGAGAATGAGCGTAAGAAACACCCAAAGCGCGATGACGTACATGAATATGGAGACAAAAGCCCCCAATGCGCCTCGCAGCCAAGCGTTCTTTTTGGTGGTCTTCCCCGCTGTGCTCATCGCGCTTCCACACCCATCAGCTGTTCACGTACCAATCCGGCAGCCTGGGAGGGGGTGCGTCCGACCGGAATTCCGGCTGCTTCCAGCGCTTCCTTCTTTCCTTGGGCGGTGCCTTTGCCTCCGGAGACTATGGCGCCTGCGTGGCCCATCTGTTTACCTTCCGGCGCCGTGAATCCCGCGATATACGCCACGACCGGCTTGGTCATGTGCGTCTCAGCCCAGGCTGCGGCGTCTTGTTCCGCATTCCCGCCGATTTCACCAATCATGACTACGGTTTTGGTCTCCGCATCATCTTCGAAACACTGCAGCGCCTCGGTGAGCGTGGTCCCCACGATCGGATCGCCTCCAACGCCTATGCAGGCCGTGAAACCGATATCCGCCAGTTCACCCATCATCTGATACGTCAGGGTCCCTGATTTCGAAATCAACCCCAACGGACCAGAGGAGACGATGCCGTCGGGGATGATGCCGAGGTTAGCGCCTTTTTTACCGTCCTTACGCGGTAAAGTCAGCAATCCTGGGCAGTTCGGCCCGACGATGGAGATGCCTTTCGAAAGGGCCAGCTCTACGCAGTATGCGGTATCGGCAACCGGAATGCCTTCGGTGATGACCACAATGAGTTCTATACCTGCGTCAATGGCCTCCAGCATGGCGCTTTTCGCGAAACGAGGGGGTACGAAGATGACGCTCGCCCGAGCCCCAGTAGCCGCCTTTGCTTCGGAACAAGTGGCAAACACCGGAATTGCCATCTCGCGACCGTCGTCACCTACGCGGAAAGCGACCTGGAGCCCCGCCTTTCGGGGATTGACCCCGCCCACGATACGAGTACCGGCTTCCAGCATACGCCCCGTATGCATCATGCCCTGATGGCCCGTCATACCTTGCACAATGACGGGCGTTTCTTCATTCACAAACAAGTTCATCTCGCCCCTCCCATGCTCTCTTCAGCCGGAGCATCGGCAACTGACGAAGCACTTTCGTCATGCCCCTGCACAACAGCGGTATCCGACGAGACGCCATGACGAGTCTCACAATGGATATCGGCCACTGAAGGTGACGCGGCAAGGCTCGCAGACAGCTGCGCCGCGCGTTCCATCGTGGCGCACACACGAAGCCGAGAATCATCGGCCTCTTCAAGCATCCTCACGCCCTTGCCCGCCTCGTTGCCATCGAAGCGCACCACAATGGGCACCGACGAACGCAAGCCTTCGAGCGCCTCCAGGATTCCGCTGGCGACTTGTTCGCAGGAGGTGATACCACCGTAGATGTTGATGAAAACCGACCTCACCTGAGGGTCTGAAAGCACGATATCCAAGCTTGCCCTCATCACATCGGAAGAGGCACCACCGCCGATATCGAGGAAATTCGCCGGACGCACCTGCGTGCCTTGCTGTAATCCTGCACCTGAAACGGCGTCAAGAGAACTCATGACCAACCCCGCGCCATTGCCTATGACACCCACCTGACCGTCCAAATGGACGTAATGCAAACCGAGTTCACGGGCCCGGACCTCAAAGGGATCGGTTTGCGCGTCATCACGGAACGACGACCATTCCTTATGTCGGAACGAGGCGTTGGCGTCCAAAGAGATTTTGGCATCGAGCGCGCACAGCGATTTGGATGATTCGTCGTCCGGATCACCGACCTTCGCCAACGGGTTGATCTCCACCAAAGTTGCATCGTTGTCCTTGAAGCACTTCCACATCTTCAGCAGAACCTGCGCCGCCTGGTCAACGTCCGCATGATAGAAACCTATGGACTGCGCCATTCGTCTTGCCGCATCCAGGTCAAACGTCTCGAGGGCACTGATGTGGAGCCTTTTGACGGATTCTGGATGGGCCTTGGCAATCTCCTCGACCTCAGTGCCTCCATTGGCTGTGGCCAGCACATCGAAGTCGCGCGAACTCCTATCGAGCGAAATGGAAACATAGTATTCATGCAGCACATTCTTGGCTGCGGCCACAAGCACTCCGTTCACTTGATGGCCGCCGATGCTCATAGGCAAAATCCGTGCGCACGCACGCTCGACCTCGACGGCGTCATTCACCATGGCCACGCCGCCGGCCTGCCCTCTGTGCCCGATTTTCACCTGGGCTTTGACCACACAAGGAAAGCCGATCCTCTCAGCCGCTGCGACCGCCTCCTGGGAAGTCTTCGCATACAAGGCATCGGGAGTGGCTATGTTCTGTGCCGTCAACAGCTCGCGCGCCTGGTATTCGTACAAGTCCATAAGTCATCTCCGTTCAGTGAACTCAACCGAGTGGGCCATTGCAGTTGCGAAAACGATCAAGCGGGCATCGTAAGCAGCGACGTCGTGGGGAGTTCACCAAGCTTCTTCATTCCATCGGTGCCGACGAGTTCCATGACGAAACTGAACCCGACAACCTGACCGCCTGCCCTTCGGATGAGATCCGTCGCCGCTTGGGCGGTGCCTCCGGTGGCAACCAGATCATCGACCACAAGCACCGTGTCGCCCGGCCGAATGATGCCTTGCTCGATTTCGATCGCTGCGTCACCGTACTCGAGTGAATAGTTCTCCTTGAGCGTCTCCGGGGGAAGCTTGCCTGCCTTTCGCACGGCGAGGAACCCCTTGCCCAAACGTGCCGCCAGAGGCGGGCCCACAAGGAACCCTCTTGCCTCAAGACCCGCGATGTAATCGATGTCGTCGACGGGCACGGGAAGCGTTTTTTC
This sequence comes from Bifidobacterium bombi DSM 19703, assembly GCF_000737845.1. Taxonomy (GTDB): domain Bacteria; phylum Actinomycetota; class Actinomycetes; order Actinomycetales; family Bifidobacteriaceae; genus Bifidobacterium; species Bifidobacterium bombi. The sequence goes on from NZ_ATLK01000001.1 coordinate 708,850, forward strand.
CAGAGCGTCGATCATGATGGAGAAGGCCTTCGCGTCCGCCATCAACGGCAGGAAATCACGGAACACAATGCCCTCTTTGGGGAATCCCGGAATTGTACGTATTTTCGAAACCAGATATTGCGCATCCTGCTCACCTACCGCAGCGAGCTTGTTAATGGTGATATCCGTATCTGTCATGATTACCTTTGAATTGAGAAGTATGGTTTCCTATGTCAGCGATGCATAACGCCGCTACGAATGCGAACGTAGCGGCACATCGGGATTCTCCCTGTCGGGAATAATGGTATCTTACTCACCTTTGTCCGGCACCTGGGAATCGCCGTCATCCGTTCGATCGAAGCCACTCCCATCTGCATCGCCATGCGAGGATTCATCATTGTCTGAGGAATCGCGCGAGATCTGAGCGGACTGAGTGCCTTGGGACTGCGCCCGTTCCTGCTCGTCCTGATCAAAGGCAGCGTCATCCACGATGGGATTGCCATCCGCATCGACATCCTCATCATCGATGAAAGCCGGACGCACATATTCCTTGCTGACCGATGAAAGCCGGAAACGAAGTAGCGACCCATCCGAATCAAGGACGATCTCCTCGTATTTCGTATCTATGGAAACGACCTTGCCTATCACTCCCCCGATGGTCACCACCAGGGTGCCAGGTTGAAGGGACTCGCGAAAGTTCTTCACCTCGGACTGCTGCTGCTTGTTTTTCCTGGTCGACCACCACATCATGAGCACCATGACGACAATGATGATCAGCATGAACAACATACTTTGGTCCACTTCACACTCCTTGGAACGATTTCATACGGTGGACTGATATAACGCCCAACTAAGAAATTCTAGGATAGCTTGCTGACATCCCCGCCAGGCGTCAGACCCAGATGGATCCACGCCTTGTCCGTCGCCACACGACCTTTTGGTGTACGCATGAGGAACCCTTCACGCACAAGATACGGTTCACACACGGTTTCCACCGTTTCGGATTCCTCTCCTACCATGGCGGCGAGGTTGTTCAGACCCACGGGGCCGCCGTCGAAATTACGCACGATGGCGTTGAGCACCGCCAAATCCAAACGATCAAGCCCTTCAGAGTCAATCTGGTAAAGCGACAACGCCTCCTTCACATCATCAGGTTTCACGACGTCCAACTCATGTACGATGGCCCAGTCGCGAACACGGCGCAACAAACGATTGGCTATGCGGGGTGTGCCGCGCGAACGCAGGGAAAGCTGCTGAGCCGATCCTGGAGCAAGGTCGACTCCGAGAACGGCGGCTGATCGCTCAATGAGCTTTTCGAGCTCCTCTGAGGGGTAGAAATCCAGGTGCGCGGTGAAGCCGAATCGAGCCCTCAACGGGGAAGGCAACATGCCTTCTCGGGTCGTAGCCCCTACCACCGTGAAACGAGGTAGGGTGAGCGGTATGGATGAGGCGCCAGGGCCTTTGCCAACCATGACGTCCACTCGGAAATCCTCCATGGCGATGTACAACAGCTCCTCCGCGGCCCGAGGAAGTCGGTGTATCTCGTCTATGAAAAGCACCTCACCCGCGTCAAGTGAGCTGAGGATGGAGGCAAGATCACCGGCGTGCTGCACTGCGGGACCACTGGTAATGCGAATGGGGACGCCGAGTTCATTGGCTACGATCATGGCCAACGTGGTCTTGCCCAGTCCTGGAGGACCCGCCAAAAGAATATGGTCCGGAGGCACATCACGTTTTCGCGCCGCATCGAGGAAGAGTTGAAGCTGAGCCTTCAGCTGGGGCTGCCCAATGAAACCGCCAAGCGCCTGCGGACGAAGTTCCTCCTCACTGACGGGCTCGTTGTCTAGCGGAACGGCCGAAATGGCCTGCAACGAAACTTCGTTCGCCTCCGAGTTGCCTTGCATGGCACTCTGCGAAGTCATCTCCCGACCCATTGCACCTTCGGAAGCACCTCCGCGGACTGCCCCATCGGTGCGATATTGTTGAGGTGATACCATCACAGCCCCCGATCCAACGACGAAAGAGCCGCTTTAAGTACCTTTGGTATGTCAACTTCCTTCAAATGCTCACCGTAACCCTGTTCCCTGCAGACGACCTCCACGGCGTGCGCCGCATCCTCTTCGTGCCACCCCAACGATTGCAAACCCTCAATAACCTTGAGCATGCCCTCGTCAAATCCCGTTGACATTCTCCCACCTTGATCCTTCGGGCTCATGTTCAGCTTGCCGCTGAGTTCGAGGATGATTTTCTGCGCACCTTTCCTGCCAAGTCCGGGCGCTTTGGACAAGGCTGCCGCGTCACCTTGCGTCACCGCCTGTGCGAGCCTGTCGGGCGGCAACGTGGCGAGCAGGGACAAAGCCACCCGTGGACCTATTCCACTGACCTTCTGCAGACTGAGGAACATGCGTTTCTCCTCTTCTCCGATGAAGCCATATAAGGTGATCGCGTCCTGTGAAACATTGAGGGCGGTGAATACTTTCACTTGCTCCCCGATACGCAGCGTCATGACATCGGCGCTCGGCATGCGTAACTCATAGCCGACACCATGCACGTCCAACACGACCACGTCGTTCAGGACCGATTCGACTTGCCCCGAAAGCGTCCCTATCATGCCTATACCGCCTTTCCTGAACCTATGAAGCAGCATGGCGCATGAAAGCCAATTCCACATTCGGAGATGCACGACCCTGCATGGTCTCACCCCGACGGAAACGACGTGATGCGCCGCATCCGATGCCATACCGCGAACAAAGGCGCGACAGGACTCGAACATATGTTCGAGTCTACATGCCTCGGTCGACACCTCGTGTGTGTCTCGAAGCCTTTGCGTGGTGGGCTGCGTCCGCCCACTGCCGCTGCGCCAAAGTAAGATGCTGCTCTCGCTCGCCGCCCTGCAATGCTCCCGCAGGACGTAGGGCATGGCATATGGCCTGCGCAAGCGCATCGGCGGCATCCGCAGGTTGCGGTATCTGGCTTAATCCCAGCAATTGGGCCACCATCCGCTCTACCTGTATCTTGGGAGCCCTGCCATTGCCAGTGATGGACATCTTGGCCTCTGTCGGCGTATGCAATGCCACAGGAATCCCTCGTTGAGCCGCCGCCAGCATCGCCATGCCGGCGGCCTGGGCCGTACCAAGTACCGTGTTGCGATTCTCCTGCGCGAACACCCGCTCGATCGAAACCGTATCCGGACAGAAACGCTCCATCTTCGCCGCCAACCCGTTATAGACGGCAAGCAACCTCAAATCCTGGGATATATGGGGGTCACTGCGCACGACATCCACATGAATAAACGAAAGCCGGCGCGAGGCGCCGGCTTCAACCACGCCGACCCCGCAGCGCGTGAGCCCGGGATCAACGCCAAGGATGATCATCACTCATCCTCATCCAACTGAGCCATGACCTCGTCTGAAGCGGTCCAGTTGCTGTAGATGTTCTGCACATCGTCGAGATCGTCGAGGTTGTCGATGAGCTTGGAGACCTTGCGTGCATCTTCAAGGCCGAGCTCGACCTCATTGTCAGGCAACATGACCAAATCGGCCGAATCATAATCAATATTGGCCTTCTGCAGCGCCTCTCGCACCGGCACGATGTCCGAAGGACCGGTCACCACCGAATACACGTCGCCATCATCGACCACGTCCTCGGCGCCAGCCTCGGCGGCGAGTTCGAATAGCTTGTCGTAATCAACGCCCTCAGAAGGCACGATAATCTGACCTTTGCGCTCGAAGTTGAAACTTACGGCGCCGTTCGTCGCCAAGGAACCATTGCCTTTGGTGAGGGTCGAACGCACGTCGGCCGCGGCACGGTTACGGTTATCCGTCAGGCACTCGATGATGAGCCCAACGCCGGCGGGAGCGTAGCCTTCATACACGATAGTCTCGTAATTAGCTGCACCTGCCTCCTCACCCGAACCGCGCTTCACGGCACGCTTGATGTTGTCGGCGGGCATGGAGGATTTCTTTGCCTTGACGATGGCGTCATACAACGTCGGATTACCATCGGGATCACCACCGCCCTGACGGGCCGCGATCTCAATGTTCTTGATGAGCTTGGCGAACAGCTTGCCACGCTTGGCGTCGATGGCGGCCTTCTTGTTTTTGGTGGTCGCCCACTTGGAATGCCCTGACATATTGCTCCTAGTAGGAATACGGATACGTTAAACGTACAAATTCTATGGCACTTTCACGACAAGACTCGAGCATAAACCTCAAGCACCTGATCGGTGACCCTCCCCCAATCGTAGGTGAGGGAACGTTCATAACCGTTTTTCTGCAGTCTTTTCCGATACTCGCCATCGGCAAGAATCGTGCAGACGCGCTCGGCACAGTCGTCGCCTTTTCCATTGGCGAACAACGCCGCAGCGCGTCCGTTCTCGGAGACCGCCTGGAAGGCGTCCAGATCCGAAGCGACCACAGCGCATGAAGCAGCCATGGCCTCCACGAGTACAATGCCAAAGCTTTCTCCACCGGTCTGCGGCGCAACGTAAACGCTCAACGAACGATAAAAACTCGCTTTATCCTTATCGCTGATACGTCCAAGAAATTCGAAATGCCTCTCCAGGGAGCCACTGGGATCAGTCTTCGCGAGTATCCTGCGGCCATCCTCCTGCCCATCACCGGCGCACAGGAAACGTGCGTGAGGATAACGTTCCAATACTTTCTGAGCGGCGCGCACAAACACGTCGAAGCCCTTTCGCGATTCGCCAGTACGACCCAGGAAACCAATCGTCGGCCGATCCGGAGTGCCCAGCCACTCACGCCTGACCGGAGCGCAGGCGAATTGCCTGGTATAGATGCCATTGGGAATGACGCTGACATCCAATGCAGAGGGCGCATAATGCCGCATCGTGTCGTACGCAGCCGGGCTTACGCAGATTCCCGCCGCAAGAGGTCTGAGATACCCTCGCAGATAGTTACCGAACACCTTTAATGCAAGGGGATAACGGTTGAAAGCGGAATGAAACGTACCCACGAAGGGTGGATGATGCAGCATCGTCAGTGGTTTATGACTGAGCGAAGGCGTTTCCGGCTCGTGCAGGTGAACAATGTCGAAATGCCCCTGTCTTACCCACTTTCTGGCCTTGGGACCCACCACCCCGAAATAGCTCAGCCTCGCCACCGAACCGTTGTAATGCACTGAGAACGACGAGTCATTCGTGGTGACCCACAACGGCATCTCAGCGGTCCGACGCCCCGGCGACAGCACTTCGACGCTATGCCCGCGTTTCATCAGCTCAATCGCGAAATCCCTGATATGGAATTGAACTCCTCCCGGAGTCTCGAATGAATAGGGCGAAATGATGCCGACTCGAAGTTTCCTGCCATGCAATGGATCCGCACCATGCACGGCGCCTGACTCAGGCAGCGGACCCCCGTCGTACTCGTCTGGGATATTGCCGCTCTCGTCGTTTATACTCATTGACAACATATTACCTCAAGCTTGAAATCCGGACACGGTGCATTGAAGACGAGGTTCCTGAACCGCACAACACGCCCCCGATATGGCCGCGGAGACTGGCTACACATCACGAATCCGAGCGTCGCATCACCCCTGGTCCCTAAGCTGCGAGCGCTGGCGGTCATCCAGGCGATCCACCACGGTTTGAGGAACATTGCGCAGACGGCTGAAATCGAGGTCCTCCAAAAAAATAGGTTGAAGCATGTGCCAATCCTGAGGATGCGCTTTGATCGCCTTGCTCCACTCGTCAACCCAGGCTTGGGAAATCGCATGAATCGCTTCCTCACGCGGTAACGATCGCATGGCTGCAATATCCAACGGCTCACTGATATACACCACATAGCCTTGGGATATCCCCGCCTCTTTACGGCGTCTGCCATGCAGACGCTCTCGGTACATGGTGACCACGAAGAACGGAAGCCCCGTGTCGAGAGCGAGAGTGGCAGGCCCACGGGCAACGCGGATGATTGACCCGAACGCCTCGACGAACTCACCATTGGGGCCCAGATCACGATCCCCCATCAACGGCACCGACGCATGGGTGCCGGTCAGTATCTTTTCGAGCTTCTCGGTAAGATGCGGGGTGCCGGTCAGCAACACGTCTATGCTCACCCGTTTACGGATATCGATGAAAGTCTTCAGCAGCTCGTCATCTTTGAGCCGCTCCGCCACGGTCGTCACCGGAGCGAGTCTGTTCGACGCCAGAAGCCCCTCGTAATCCCAGTTGCCTTGATGCCCTATGGCAATGGGGATTGAAAGGCCTTGTTCATGCGTCACCTTCCGGGCTATGGGATACCCCGGACCCGCGGGTCGCGTACGCGCGAGAAGACGTCGGGTGCTTTGCGCACCAACGGTCATGGCCTCGGCAAAATAGGTGAAATACGAGCGCATCCCCTGACGTGAAACACGTCGAAGCTGCCTTCTGGACGGTCTGCGGCCATCGTTGGCGGACGTAAGGACATGGTTGAGATTACGTTCAAGCTGACGCACGCCGGACACATCGAACAACCACGCAACATCTGCCGCAACAAGAAACAGACCGCGCAACATGCGCTCCGGGATGACATGCGGATGCTTCGCCAGAAAAACGAGGAAACGGTTGAACATGGACTTTGACCTGATTGAATGATGCTGGTCCGCGATCTCATTCACCATCGGCGCGCATCTGCCTGCGGACCTCGAGGATGCGTTGGAACACCGTAATCGTGCCAAGGACCGCAAGCACGACTTGGAACACCATGAGCCACGCAGGATTGCCAAATACCCCAGAAAGCAGCATGCCCACCAGAATGATGACGAGCCGGTCGCTTCGTGTGGCTACACCGTTTTTCGCCTCGTACCCCACGGATTCGGCCCGAGCACGGGCATACGAAGTCACCAACGAAGTCATGATGGCATACAGGGACGCCGCGATGCCGACCCATGCCACGACATCCCCCTTGGTGACCGCCCCCTCACTGAGGGACATCCCTCCGTGAAGCAGGAAATAGAGCACCACGGCGATGAGGACGGCCCAGTCCGCGATCCGATCAAGTGTTGAGTCAAGAAAGGCGCCGAACTTGGTACCTCCCGTGGTCAACGCCGCCACAGATCCGTCGAGCGAATCGAAGACCACGAACAAGGCCAGCACTATCGATCCCGGCACCAACCAACCGGTGACGCCGGTGGCAATGGAGACCACGATGGTTCCCACCGCCCCAATCACAGTGACCATGTCAGCTGTACACCCCAAGGCCACAAGACCCTTGGCAATCGGCTGGATGAGGCGTTTGAACCACGGCCTGAGCTTTTCTAGCATAAGTAATCCGTATCGTCGTTCTTATCGAAGGTTGGCAGCGGTACTGGAAAAATCGTCCGCGGAATTGACCTGGATGCGGCGTTTGATGGCATCCAGAATACGGGCCTTCGCCTCTTCACGGGGAACGCCGTTGAGCTGGCTGCCGTCCCGGAATCTGAAACTCACCGACCCCTTGGATTGATCCTCCTCACCGACGATGAGCGTGAAAGGCACTTTGGACTTCGAGGCGTTGCGTATCTTCTTGCCGAATCGGTCATCGGAATAGTCGATCTCGCAACGAACCAGTTCACTCTCCAAGGACCTGATGAAATCCTTGAGATAAGCATTGTACTCATCCGCGACCGGTATGCCGGTGACCTGCACCGGTGCCAGCCAAGCAGGGAAGGCGCCCGCGTAGTGCTCAAGCAGGATGGCGAAGAACCGTTCGATCGAGCCGAACAACGCACGGTGAATCATGACCGGACGCTGATGGGTGCCGTCGGCTGCCACATACTCCAGTTTGAAGCGTTCGGGCAAGTTGAAATCCAACTGAATCGTAGAGACCTGCCAAGTACGGCCGATGGCGTCGCGGGCCTGTACGGAGATCTTAGGGCCATAGAACGCGGCACCGCCCGGATCGTCCACAAGTTCGAGGCCCGATTCCTTAGCCACCTGCTCGAGCGTTGACGTGGCCTCCTCCCATATCTCATCGGATCCGACGAATTTGTCGGGGTCTTTCGTGGAAAGCTCGAGGTAGAAGTCATTGAGGCCGAAATCCTTAAGCAGCCCGAGAACGAAATTCAATATGGATTTGAGTTCGTCCTTCATCTGCTCCCTGGTGCAGTAGATGTGGGAATCATCCTGAGTCAAACCACGTACGCGGGTCAGGCCGTGAACCTCACCGCTCTTTTCATAACGATAGACGGTTCCGAACTCGAAGAGACGCAACGGCAGCTCCTTATATGAGCGCTGACGTGACTTGAAGATGAGATTGTGCATCGGGCAGTTCATGGGTTTGAGGTAATAATCCGAACCCTGTTTGGTGATGTTGCCCTCGGCGTCACGTTCTTCGTCCAGATGCATCGGCGGGTACATGCCGTCCTTGTACCACTGAAGATGTCCGCTGGTTTCATAGAGGCCGCCTTTGGTGATGTGCGGCGTCTGAACGAAGCTGTAACCGTTCTTGCGGTGCTGCTCCCTGGAATAGTCCTCCATGGCGTTAATGACCGCAGCGCCCTTGGGGTGAAACACAGGCAGGCCGGGCCCTATCTCCTCGGGGAACGAGAACAGGTCCATCTCCTGTCCTAGCCTGCGGTGGTCGCGCTTGGCCGCTTCCTCCATACGGGTCTGGTAGGCCTTGAGATCGTCCTTGGTAGCCCATGCGGTGCCGTAGATACGTTGCATGGACGGATTGTGCTCGTCACCAAGCCAATAGGCCGCAGCCGCACGCTCAAGCTTAAACGCCTTGATGAAATGCGTGTTGGGCAGGTGCGGCCCTTGGCATAAATCAGTCCACACACGCCTGCCTTCACGGTCGAGATTGTCGTACATGGTGAGTTCCCCGAAATTGGGAACTTCAGTGCCGACGGTCTCGTCGATCTCATCCTCCTTCTTGTCGATGAGCTCAAGCTTGTACGGTTGATCCACCTCCTCGGCCTTGGCCGCATCTTTGGAGATGACGCGTCGGCGGAAAGACTGCGCTGAGGCGATGATCTTCTTCATGCGCTGTTCGATCTGTTTCAGATCGTCGGGAGTGAACGGCTTTTCGACATCGAAATCATAATAGAACCCATTTTCTATGGCTGGGCCGATGCCCAACTTCGCCTCAGGCCAGATCTCCTGAACAGCCTGCGCCATGACGTGCGTCGCGGAATGGCGCATGATGGCCAAGCCGTCTTCGGATTCCAATGTGATTGGCTCGACGACGTCACCGTCATCAAGCGCCGTGTACAAATCACGGTTCTTCCCATTGATCCTTACTGCGATGATGTCTTTGTCGGAGGCGAAAAGCTCAGTGCCGGTCGACGTGGCCGGCACCTCCTTCTTCTCGCCGTTCACTGTGATGAAGATGGTCGGTTCAGCCATGGTTGTCCTCTTGCTTTCAGGGTCCGCGTTACGGGTGCAGGCCTGGACGATGTTTCTATTGAACACGATATGTGCCAACGGCGACAACCGAAGACTTCACGGGCATATGCCCTGAGCCGGCCCTGTGCACGCCGGACACTGCGCAGCCCGTCATCGGCACTGTGCTGACGAAGAGTACCCGCAATGGGCAAAGGAGTTCTGCGAATGACGGCACACTAGTATCGACGACATCAGTTACCGGGATAACACTTCTCCCAGAATAGCCGAACACCCGGTTTCGACGGAACCTTAGAAACCATACAAAACAGGACACTCCTCCAATGTCATAGAGGAAATCGAAACAACACCGATACGATGGAGCGGACAACGGGACTCGGACCCGCGGTCTCGACCTTGGCAAGGTCGCGCTTTACCAACTAAGCTATGTCCGCAAAGACAACAGTAAGAAGTCTACTGCATCGTCTGATTTTACGCAATTCAGCGTGGCGCGTCTGAAAGACAGACGCGCCAGCATGCTTTCTCACCTCCGCATGGCATTCCTGCGGACGAGCTTATCACCCTCACTGAGCAGCAACACCGTGAACGCGAGTGCCAGGCAGAACAACCATTGCCTTCCCGAAAGAGGCACGACGCCGAGCACTCCTGCAACCGGAACGAAGTACATCGCGGCGGCATGAAGCACAAGAGCGCACACAGCTGCGATCATGAGGAAGGGATTGCGCATGGGGCTGAGACGGAACACAGAGACGGTTTCGCTTCTTGCCGCCAGCGACATGAAGAAATTGAACAGCACAAGCAGTGTCAGCGCCACCGTACGGGCCATGATGACCTCCGCACCGTGACGTACCATCACGTCGAAGGTCACGAGGACACATATTCCCATGTAGAGCCCACATAAGGCGGTGCGAAGCCACATCGTGCGTGAAAGCAGACCTTCCTTGGGGTCGCGGGGAGGAAGCGAGAGTTCATCGCCGTCGCCCGGTTCGAAGGCTAAAGCTATGTCCTGCACTCCGTTGGTGACGAAATTGATCCAGAGCATCTGCAGGGGCATGAACAGCATCGGCATGTCGGCAAGCATGTTCACCGCCACGGCCAGCATGGCCGCAAAAGCGGTCGAGAGTAAGAAGAACGCCGATCCGCGTATGGCCTTGAATGTGACCCTCCCCTGAGCGATTGCCTGTGTAATCGTGACGAAATTGTCATCAGTGAGAATCACGTCGCTGGACTGACGCGCCACGTCGGTGCCGGATTTCCCCATGGCGATACCCACCGAAGCCGCCTTGAGGGCCGGCGCGTCGTTCACACCGTCACCGGTGACCGCCACGACATGACCCGCGTCCTGCAAGGTCTCGACAATCCTCAATTTATCTTGCGGCGATACACGCGCTGCTATCGAGGTCTCGTTAAGGCGAGCCTTGAGCACCTCGTCGCTCATATGCCCCATCTCCGCACCGGTTATGGGTTCGTCGGTGTGCGTCAGTCCCAGACTCCTCCCGATTGCACGTGCGGTAAGGGGGTGGTCGCCGGTGATCATCTTCACGTCTATGCCGGCGCCCTGGCACTTGGCAATGGCCTCTTTCACACCCTCACGAGGCGGATCGATCATGCCTACAAGACCGAGGAACGTCATCCCCGACGGCTGTTCGCAAGTCGCCGACTGCTCGTTGGAACGCATCGAGGCTGCCTCCTCCGCGTCAAGGCGCTTTTCAGCGACCGCAATGACGCGAAGACCCAAGCCTCCCATTCCTTCGTAGACGGCGTCCATACGGTCGTCATCCATGGCGATGACCTCATCTGTTCCCGCAGTGTGCTCGCAATCCGCGACGGGAACACAGCCAGCAACGGCCCCCGGGCCGGCAAGCATCGTCGTGCACATGCCCGCCACAGTGTCCGGAGCGCCTTTGACGTACTGAGTGAAACCGCCGTCCGAATCGCGCCTGACGCACATCGAATATTTAAGCTCAGGCTCATATGGCATCTCGACGACCACGGAACTGCGCAGATCATCGTCACTCACCGCCTGACTATCGTCAGCGGCCCGAGCCATCGCCATATCGACGGCATCTCCGCTGTAGACCCTGAGACCATGCTCATCGGTACCACGTTGCGCTTCGTTCGTCATCGCTCCAGCCTTGAGCAGCCGAAGCAAAGACTGCCTGCGTTGCGGCGACAGGACATCACCGTCCTGTGCATGTCCCTCATCCAAGCCGTAATCCGAAACAGCCGCCTCACCATTCGCCACATCCACGAGATCTTCGACACCGACGCAGGCCTTCACGACGGTCATTCGGTTCTGGGTAAGCGTACCGGTTTTGTCAGAACCGATCACCGTTGTGGAGCCAAGCGTCTCAGCCGCAGGCAACGTGCGCACAATAGCATTGTGTTTGGCCATGCGCGAAACGGCGAGAGACATCGCCACGGTCAGAACAATCGGCAGAGCCTCCGGCATCGCCGCAACCGTAAGCGAAACGGCGGAAAGGAACGAACCCGTAACATCCGCATTGATGATGGAGCCACCCACGAACACGAACAGCGCCACGAGAACCACGGCGATGGATATCCCCTTCTCGGCACGGTGAACGATATGCTCCAGCGGAGTAGTGGTATCCGTGTCGTGCAACAGCTCGTTGATGGCCCCCAACTCGGTGTCCTCGCCTGTGGCGACGACCACGCCACGACCGCGGCCGCTGGTCACCATCGTTCCGGAAAAGGCGATGCAGACCTGATCGCCCAATGAGGCGTCCTCATCACACGATTCAGTGGACTTTTTGGCATCCTCGCTCTCACCTGTGAGCATGGCCTCATCGATACGCAGATGATTTGTCTCGTAAAGCCTGACGTCCGCCGGCACGCGGTCACCGCTTTCCAAGGCCACCACATCCCCTACGACAAGATCGTCGGCGTCTATCGAACACATCTGCCCGTCACGAACCACACGGCAGGTGAGGGCGGAAAGCGACGAAAGCGCATCGACGGCGTTGCCGGCTTTGATTTCCTGATAAAAGCCGATGACGGCGTTGAGGAGCAGCACGACGAAAATCGCCGCTGCGTCCACGATATGACGCAGCAGCAGTGTAATGACGCCGCACACGATGAGCACTGCAATCAAAGGGCTTTTGAACTGTTCGACAAACAGTCTCCACTTGGGTTTGCCTTCGCTTTGGGCGAGCGCATTGGGCCCCGATATCTCCCTACGCCGCGCCGCCTCCGCATCGTCCAGACCGTCGGTGCCGGTGGCCAACAGATCAAGGGTTTGTTCGGCGCTGATGTGATGCCAGGCTTCCTGCGGAATAGTGCGGAGACACCCGGTACCACGTCGCCCTTCCATCGCAACTTCGGCATCGTGCAAAGGCTCGGGTCTCAAGGACCCTCCCTCAGTGCGATGCCGCAAGTGATCCCCGGAGACGTTTGCGTTCGTGTCTTTTTCGATTGTTTCTTTTATGTTCTGTTTTGTCGTCATATACCCTGGCCTTTCAGATTCGGTCAGCTATGGTGTCAATGTCAATCTGCCTGCAAAATGGACACCTGAAATTCTTCTATTTAATTAATTTACTTACCCACCATACGGCAAGAGGATGGAATTTCAAGCACTTGCACGGCATATTCCAGAGTTATCAGCGCTCAGCGAAGTCGCGAACCATGCGGATACATGACTGGTGACGACCGAGGGCACGATACGACCAGGGTTTCAAAGGCGACAACTCATGCCTGCGCTCCATTGTCTACGCGGACCATGACATACTGCGATTCGTAGAGTCGGTAATAGGCGCCCTTTTTCTTGAGGAGCTCCTCATGCGACCCATGCTCCACTATCTGTCCGTGGTCGATGTAGAAGATCTCGTCGGCTTTCTCGATGGTGGACAGACGATGTGCGATGATGAAACTCGTGCGTCCGACCAGCAGATGGTTCAGTCCGGCCTGGAGCGCTTCCTCCGTCCTGGTGTCAATGTTGCTGGTGGCTTCGTCCAGAATCAGAATCCTCGGATCGGCGAGCAGCACACGAGCGAATGAGATCAGTTGCCGTTGCCCAGCCGAAAGGGTGGACCCCCGTTCCTCAACTCTCGTGTCGTAGTCATCGGGCAGCTCCATGATGAACTCATCTGCGTGCACCGCCTTGGCGGCAGCCCGTATCTCCTCATCAGTGGCATCCAGACGGCCGTAACGGATGTTTTCCTTGATGTTTCCGGAGAAAATGAATGTGTCTTGCAACATGACACCCATCTGTCTGCGCAGCGATTGCAGCGTCACGTCACGCACATCATACCCGTCAATGGTCACAGACCCTTCGGAGACATCATAGAAGCGTGAAAGTAGGTTGATAATCGTCGTCTTCCCCGCCCCGGTAGGCCCGACAAGGGCTATGGTCTGGCCGGGCTCGACATGGAAGTCCACAAGGTTCAGGATGTTGCGTCCACCCTGTTCGTAGCGGAACACCACATTGTTGAAGTCGACTTTGCCACGGATTTGGGGCAACGTGATCGCGCCCTCCTTATCAGCGATTTCGGGCTTGACATCCAAGGTCTCGAAGATGCGCTCAAGGTACGCCGAACAGGTAATCAGCTGATTATAGAAATTACCGATATTGATGACTGGGTTCCAAAAGTTGTTGGCGTAGCCGACGAAAGCGATGAGGACGCCGGTGGTGACCGAGACGCCGCCGAATCCCATGACTCCCACATAATAGATGAATGCGATTGTGGATGTGGAAATGACCTCGACTCCCGGCCACATGAGACTTTGCAGATGCACGGCGTTCATCCACGAGGTACGCACCGAATCCTGCTGCTCCTGGAACGTCAGGTACTGTTTTTTCTCTTGGGCGAAGGTCTGCGTAGTCTTCACTCCGGCGATCGACTCATGAATGTACGCATTGAGGTTGCTCTGCTTGTTGGAAAGCTTCTGGTAGGCGCGTCGCTGCAGAACCTGGAGTACGCGTACCCAGATGATGAGCAGCGGGAACAGCACCAGGCTCCACAGAGTAAGCCTCCAGTCGATGAAGATCATGACGAACAGCGTGATGATGAATGTGAACACATCAGCAATCACATTGATCAGACCCGACGAAAGCGTATCGGAGAGCGTGTTGACGTAGTTGACCACACGAACCAGAATCTTCCCGTGCGGTCTCGAATCGAAATAACTGAATGGCAGTTTCTGGATGTGGGTGAAGAGGTCTCGACGCATGTCCTTGAGCATCAACTGCCCGACCCGCGTTATCTCAAGGGTGCGGTAACGCAGGCCGAATTCGAATACCACGATGAGAACGGCGAACAATCCGGCGAGACGTTCCAACTGCCAAAGATCCTTGTTCGGAATGGCGGTGTCGATCATGATCTTGGTCAGATACGGCACCGTCACATTGATGCAGCTCATGAAAATGACCACCGCAAGGATGCGGGCCACACGGCCTTTGTATGGTTTGAGATAAGCGGCCACACGAAGGATGTCGCGAAGATTGACCTTCTCTTCGAGTTCCTCGTCCTGCCGATAAGTGTTACGCTGTGCCATGTTTCCCCTCCCTCAGCTCTCGAAGCCTTGGGATTGTCCTGATTGCAACCCCAGTTGTTTGTGGTATATCTCCCAGTACCGCCCGTGCGCCGCGACCAGGGACGCATGGTCGCCGCGTTCCACGATGCGCCCGTGCTCGAGCACAAGAATCAGGTCGGCATCCTTGATTGAAGAGATGCGATGTGCTATCGTCACGATGGTCTTGCGATTCTCCAGGTTCTTGAGATGCTCCTGGATCTCGGCCTCGGTCTCCATGTCAACTGCCGAGGTGGTGTCGTCCATGATCAGGATGGATGGGTCGTCGGCCAATGCACGGGCCAGACTCAAACGCTGCTTCTGACCGCCCGAAAGCCCCACACCACGCTCTCCGACCACGGTGTCATAGCCCTCCGGCATCGCGCGAATGAAATCGTCGGCGCCTGCTATGTCAGCCATATGGCGTATGTACTCGGGATTGGACGAACCTTGGAAATCCCCACCATTGGAATCGGCGGGACCTTGAGAGCTGACGCCGAAGCCGATGTTGTCCCCGATCGTGTCTGAGAACAGGAAGGTGTCCTGAGCCACGATATTGACCTGGCTTCGCAACGTGGACAGAGGCCAGTCGCGTGCGTCGATGCCGTCGATGACAACATGCCCCACAGTGGGGTCGTAGAACCTTGCAATGAGGTTGACCAGCGTGGATTTCCCGGAACCCGTCTCCCCCAGAATACCCAGCTTGGAACCAGCCGGTACGAAAAAGTCGAGATCCTTGAGTATCGGGGTTCCCGGATCATCCGGGAACGCGAAGCTCACATGATCGAAACGGATTTCGCCGCTGATCCGATCGGGATTGGTCTGAGGCCCCGAGCTGACCTGTGCCTGGATCGAGGCTGCCTGCTTGACGGTTTCGACGGCATCAGGTTTCTCGACGATCTTCGAATGCGCACCCAGCAATCGCCGTATCTTGACGCAGCTGGCGTTGAAATGCTCCCAGTCGTTGATCAGCCACCCGGATTGGCGCACCGGCCCGTCGATCATCCATAGGAAACTGTTGAAACTGACGAGATTGCCCAACGTCATGTTCCCCTTGATGACAAGATAACCACCCAGGCCGAGGGTGATCAGCTGCAGCGAGAAGCCGATGCCGTCAAGCCAAGGCATATAGTGTCTGGAGTTGCGGGCCGAATCCATGTTCCTTTCCATGTAATCGGCGTTGCGTTCATCGAATTTACCGGTTTCGTAATCCTCGCGCACGAATGCCTTGACCACACGGTTGCCTTCGATGTTCTCCTCCACCATGGAATTTAAGCTCGCCAAGGAGTTACGTATCGAGTAGAAAATGGGATTGGCGTGCTTGGAGAGCCCTCGAACGAGGAAGAAGAGGAACGGCGTCGTACAGGCCAACGCCAACGCCAGTCTCCAATCGATGGAAAACATGATGATCAGGGATGCCACGAACATGACGGCCGCATCAAGCATCTGATAGGTGACCCAACTGACAAAGTGGCGTATGGCGTCCGAGTCGGAAGTCATACGGCTCATGATATCGCCGTTGCTGGTGTGGTTGAAGAAGGTGAAGTCGAGTTCATGCAGCTTTTCATACTCGTCGCTTACCAAACGGAAGACGGTATTCTGTCCGAAACGTTCCATCCACATCTGATAGCCGTAGCGTGATCCCACGCGCACAACGGTGACGACGATCATCAGCATGCAAAAGTGCGTCAGACGATCGACATGACGCTGCGTGATCACTTGGTCGACAAGCGCTCCGATAAGCAAAGGCACGATCATGGCCATGGTGTCGTTGACGACGAACAGCACGACCGATCCAAAGATCCGCGGCAGGTCGGGCCTGCAATACGGCCAGACCCATTTGAGGTTTCCTGATTTTAGGTTGCGCTTCGGGTCTACATACATGAAGGACTCTCTCAATCTTCTGACGGGTTTCAGCGGCTGTTCCTTGCCGTGGGACGACTGCTCCCTTGGCACGCCATCACCGCCACGCCCAAAGGAATCGAACCCAAGCAATATCAATTCTAGATGAGAAACGCCGGCGTTCAAGCCTACCAAACGGCGTGTTGAAATATGGCTCACTTCATAGCGACACATGCAACCATGGTGGGTGATGCTGGAATCGAACCAGCGACCCCTTCCGTGTGAGGGAAGTGCGCTAACCGCTGCGCTAATCACCCATGCTTCACGTATGCGGAAGACTCCGCTACGTGGGCGATACAAGATTCGAACTTGTGACCCCTTCCGTGTCAGGGAAGTGCGCTACCTCTGCGCCAACCGCCCAGGTCTGTGTGAAGTCAGGTTGTCTCTCCCGGCTTCGAGGTGGGTACGAGAGTCGAACTCGTCTATACGGCTTTGCAGGCCGCTGCCTAACCGATTGGCTAACCCACCGTAAGGTCGTTACAACTCCTCGGACCTAGAGCGGACAACGGGACTCGAACCCGCGCTCTCGACCTTGGCAAGGTCGCGCTTTACCAACTAAGCTATGTCCGCGCTGTCTTGATGATCTCTCACCAGAGCACGAGAGATAACTATATACTCAATCCGGACCATTGCCAAGCCCTGCGTGTCGTTGCGCCCACATGCCTCGACGGGACCGAAGGAAACGCCGCCGGGTCATGCGTTTCAACGACCATCCGGCAATGATGACATCTTCACCAATGGCATAAGGCTTGAATGTCATGCCGCAGCGACAGCTACATTATAAGCATGAGGCAAAAAGAGAAGACCAAGGGAGCGACGCTCATCTGCGCATTCGAAGGATGGAATGACGCAAGCCGGGCCGCGACCAATGTGATCAGACACCTTGTGGACGTATATGATGCACAGGAAATCAGAAGTATCAGTTCCGACAGTTTCTATGACTATCAGGTGTCCAGGCCGATGGTATGCAACGTCACCGGCGTGCCACGAATCATCTGGCCGGAGACCACCTTCTACGACATAGCGATGCCTTCCGGACGCCACCTTTATGCGCAACTCGCTCCTGAACCGAATTACCGATGGATGGAGTATTGCCAAAGGAGCATGCGCATAGCCGAGGAGCTCGATGTCAGCCGCATCATCACTCTAGGCTCCATGTTCGCACAGGTGCCCCATACCCGGCAGCTGCCGCTTGAGGAGACGCATCTTTCCGAGCGGATGAACACGGCTCTCTCAGCTGCCGCAGACGACGCCGACTGCAGTGACGACACGCACGACGGTCCTGCGGGAATCACGACCATTCTGGATAT
This sequence comes from Bifidobacterium bombi DSM 19703, assembly GCF_000737845.1. Lineage (GTDB taxonomy): Bacteria > Actinomycetota > Actinomycetes > Actinomycetales > Bifidobacteriaceae > Bifidobacterium > Bifidobacterium bombi. Next base: position 726,886 of record NZ_ATLK01000001.1, read on the forward strand.
CATGGCAAGCAATGAAGGCCTAGATTCATCGGCCCTATGGGTCTCCGTGCCACAGTACCTGGGAACCGACGAGTGTCCGCAGGGAACGCTGCAGATTCTACGCAGGCTTTCCCTACTTACGGGATTAGCTTTTGACGAAGGCCAGCTTCCCAAGAAATCAGCGATATGGAAAGCCCAGGCATCAATGCTCGTCAGTTGCAACGACGAACTTAAGGACTACGTACACCACATGGAACAGAACTATGATCAGGAGATGCAGATACGCGGGCTTTCCGATGAAATAGGGAAACCGGAGGCCGAACAGCTCATCAAAGAGGCCGAGGAGTTTTTGGACAGGCACAATTCCTTCTGAAGGATACCCGATAGCTCCACGACACTCTGACGAAGGCCGTTCCGTTCACCGGCAAGTCGCACTTTCTGCCATCGATTTATCTGCGGGGCGAAGACATGACGGGAACCGGCGCAATCCTCCTGATTTTCAAGTCCATTCTCAGCACGACCTGAAAACGACTTTAGAAACATTGAACACAAAGTCGGATATGCGAAGCGAACCCCTGTGGGGGGCGCTTCGCATATCCGACCCGAATCATATCGAACTCATCTCCCCTGATTACACCCCCAAGGACAGGGCTGCACTCGGTGCCGCAGGTATGATTCCGGCCAGCAGCAATACCGCCACCAGCACCGCGAGCGCGATGCGGTACACGGCAAAGACCTTATAGGAGAATGTGGAAACGAACTTCAGAAAACCGATAATGACGATGTAGCCCACGAAAAAACTCACCAACGTGGCCGCAATCGTGGCTCCCCATCCAGGAAACATCGGATCGCTCTTATAATCCGTGAACGCCTTGAACGCTTCCAACAAGCCAGAACCGAAGACCGCCGGTATCGCCATGATGAAGCTGACGCGCACCGCAGATTCTCGGGTATAACCCATAGCACGTCCAAAGGTGATTGTGCCGCCTGAACGAGAAACCCCCGGGATGAGGGCCAGCATCTGACCAACCCCGTAGAGAAGCGCCTCCTTGGCGTTCATCTCCTTGATTGTCTTCTTTTGAGGGAAGCGGCTGTCCACCCACCAAAGGATGACGCCGAAAAGCAGCAACACCGTTACAGTGATCCATAGGTTGCGTAAGGTGCTTTCAATGGTGTGCTGGAACAACAGGCCGACGATCAGAATCGGCATGGTACCGATGATGATATACCAACCGAATGTGGCATCCTGGTCACCCCTGCCCAATCGGTCCCTCCAATCGGTGCCGTTATGTCCGAACAGGCAGGAGAACCAATGGGACAGGATACGGATGATGTCGTGCCGGAAATACAGTATAACCGCCAGCTCGGTACCCAACTGGATGATGGCCGTAAACGCTGCGCCAGGATCGTTATGAAGCATCAACTCCCCTACGATGCGGATATGGGCGCTTGACGAGACGGGAAGGTACTCGGTTAGCGCTTGGACAAGCCCGAGGACGATGGCCTGGAAGAAATTCATTGACTCCCCTTTTCTAAAACACTTGCTGACACGAAACAGACCGATCTGCCCACACCGACAACATGCGGGTATTCCGTTGTGGGCTTTTAGAATACTACGGACCGGCAACGTTGCCCAATCAGCGTCGCGGGACTTGCCACGGTGCGTCAGAACGTATACGAACCGCATTGAAAGCATCCGGAACTCGCGCTTGCACATTCCGAGCGATGACAACGGAACCATGCGCGGCTGCGAGGGGCGGGCAACGTCCGTCACCACCTCCACACGCGTGTTCCGGTTTGCTTGTCTGCTGCGGCAAGCACAATGAAGTCCAAGATTAGGACAGTGAGTTCCGCAGCTGAACTGCCTGCCCGTAATGTACGAGGAAGTGAGGGGAAGATGGCAGTATATCGAAAACAGAGGGCGTTCGCCCCAGAAGGTTTTTTCGAATGTGAGGGACGCGGGCTGCAGTGGCTCGGCGAAGCGCAGGCTAACGGCGGGCCCCGCGTTGTGGACGTGTACGAATGGGGAAAGGGATATCTTGACATCGAACGAGTTAATTCCGCTTCACCTACGCCGGCCGCCGCTCGCAATTTCGGAGCGGCGTTGAGCCGCATGCACGACGCCGGTGCCCCGTTCTTCGGTTCGGCGCCCGCAGGATACGACGGGACATGCTATTTCGGTCCTTTGGATGACCCTGTTGCGATGGATACGGGAGAGTGGACCGACCCGGCCGCGTATTACGGGCAAGGAAGGTTGCTGCCCATGGTGAAGCTGGGCATTCAACGCGGAGAACTCGATGACGCCGACCTTGCGATGACCCAGGAAATCGTGGATTCCCTGCCGGAGCTCATCGGCCCTGCCATGAACGACAAACCCGCCCGCGTGCACGGCGATTTATGGAGCGGCAACGTCATGTGGACACAGGAGGGAGAAGATCACGGAACACGCGCCGTTCTCATAGATCCCGCGGCCCACGGAGGACATCGCGAAGAAGATCTGGCCATGCTCCACTTGTTCGGCATGCCCTATCTCGGTGAGATCATGGATGGCTACCAATCGACACACCCGCTCAAGAAGGGGTTCGACCAACGTGTCACACTCTGGCAGCTCTACCCCATCGCCGGTCATTGCGTCTTCTTCGGAGGCGGATATGTAAGCCAGTACCGATCGATGTGCCGCTCCCTGCTTGTCTGACAAAGGCCATACCTCGCCATCCGGCAGGGATCTCCATTCACCGATCAGAATCAACCGACATAAGGATGCGCGAAGGCACTGGCGGACGGCCGGCGCCTAGTCGATGGACACCCCATCGACCCACAAACAAAAACCGTCACAACTTTCAGCTCAAGGCATCCTTGAGCTTGCTGAAGAACCCCTTGCGCGAGTTCGCCGGCTTGGAGGTTTGCCCAACTGATTTGGCGTTGGCATCGTGCAACTGTGAGAACTGACTGATAAGCTCGGTCTCACGCTCGTTGAGCTTCGTGGGAATCTGCACCGTGATATGCGCCACCAGATCGCCACGCTCCTCAGGCTTGCGCAGTTTCGCAACGCCCAGGCCCTTCAGGGAAATCGTGTCTTCAGGCTGGCATCCCTGCGGCACCGTCAATGTTTTGTCGCCGTCGAAGGTGTTGATGTCGAGTTCATGACCAAGCACCGCCCAGCTCATCGGTATCTGGATCCAACAATGAAGGTCGTCCCCTTCACGCGTGAATTGACGGTCATGCTTGATGTGGACATCAACATACAAATCACCGGCCGGACCACCACCCTCGCCGACTTCGCCCTGATTCTGAAGCCTGATGCGCGTTCCGTCCGCAATGCCGGCCGGGATGGCGACTCCGATGGTCCGTGTGATGGACACCCGCCCATGACCTTGGCATTGCGCACAAGGGTTGTCGATGATCGTTCCATGACCTTCACAGCGTTCGCAGGGCGCCGTCGTCATCATCTGCCCGAGCATGGTGCGCACGACCTTCTGTCGTTTACCTGCGCCATGGCAGTCCGGACATGTGACGGGCTGCTTGCCGTCCGCAGTGCCTGAGCCGCCGCACTTGGGGCAGACACCGAAGGTGTTGACCTTGACCTGCTCGGTGCCGCCAAAGACCGCGGTCCTGAGATCTATACCAACGCTGGAAAGTGCGTCGCGTCCGGGCTGTGTTCGTGGGGTGGGACCTGATCCGCCACCGAACGCGTTGCCGAAGAACTGACCGAAGATGTCACCCATATCACCGAAGCCGGAAGCATCGAAGCCCGCAGCGGCATTGGGGTCATTCGGATCGATTCCCTGGTCGAACATCCGCCGTTTGTCTGGATCGCTCAGCACCTCATAGGCGCTGTTGACTTCCTTGAATTTATCCTCGTACTGCGGACCGGCGATGTCGGGATGATATTTACGGCTCATCTTGCGATAGGCCTTTTTGATCTCATCCTCGCTCGCCGATCTGTCAACACCGAGCACTTCGTAGTAATCCGCCACTGCCGTTCCTTGATTCCTTGCAATCGTTTGTCTGTCTGTATATCGAGCATGCGCTGCGGGTCATTCGTCCTTCGCCTCCCCGCATGTGGCGATGGAGTTCGGAGCAACGACCCCGGAAGCAATTGTGCCACAAGGGTTCGTCACCATGCATGGCAACCTCCCGCACTTTGGTTCGAACCTCTTGCAACACATTGACCGTTTGGCCGGAGGAGCTCAAGCATCATCGACTCCCTGATTCGACACGAACCGCGTAAGATAACGGGCCACCGCCCGCACCGCCGTTATAGTGGCGGCGTAATCCATATGCGTCGGCCCGATGGAACCCACGAACGCCACCGGTGTCGAATCCATGTCCCCCATCCGGCTTTCGCCGGTTTCCCGAGATTCGCCGGCACGCCGTCCATACCCGCTCGTGACCACGGAAGCCTTGAGCAATCCCGGCGTATGTGTCTCGGAACCGATGGCCACGTTGACTTCGCTCTGTTCCTCGCTCATGTCACTCATAAGATGGATGAGAACCACCTGTTCCTCAAGAGCATCAAACAACGGACCTAAATCCGCGGACGCGTTGCGGTGCGCCAGCTGCGAAGTGCCAGCCATGTAAAGCTCCTCACCTGCCTCCTCATCGGCTGACATGCTCTCGAGCGTACGGGCGAGCTCGTCAACGAAGACCCTGCCTTGGGAGGTCTGCGAGGCCGAAGCCAGCGATCGGATATGCTCCGCCGATTCGCGAAGGGGCATGCCAAAGCACTGCCTGTTGATCAGCACGCTCAGCTGATTCACTTCATCGGCCGCCGGCATGGAATGGACGTGGAACGTATGCTGTGCCACACTACCTGCGTCCGTGATGACCACTGCGAGGAAAATGGATGAAGCGAGCGGCACTATCTCTATGTGGCGCATCCGCGACCGTGCCAAAGCGGGTGAGGAGACCACAGCGACTTGACCGGTGATGGCGGCCAGGAGACGCGCCGCACGTCGTAGGGCGTCCTGAAGACTGACCGAACGCGAAAGAAACGTAGCAATGCCCGTCCGCTGCGCCCGCGACAACGGAACAAGCCGCGAAAGCTGGTCGACGAAATAGCGGTAGCCGCGGTCGGTGGGAATACGACCCGCCGAAGTGTGGGGTTGTTCGAGGTAACCTTCACTTTCCAGCACCGCCATGTCGTTACGTATCGTCGCGGGGCTGACACCAAAATGGTGCTGTTGCGCCAAGGTCGTGGACCCCACCGGTTCCTGCGAACGTATGTAGTCCTCGACCACGGCGCGCAACACCAGCATGCGTCTCGGCTGACCCATAGGCCTCCTCCCTTCAGCATCAAAACCCCAAGCTCATGGCCATGCACGCTCACAATTCCCATAGCGGCATGCGCACACCGTAGGAATCGGCATCGGTGAACCACATCCAGGCCTGAACCTGAAAACGGAAGAACCGAAGACGAACTTCATAAGCTCATGGTTCTGTATTAGCACTCCTCGGAACCGAGTGCTAATGATGTTCGTCATCAGAGGAGTACAATGTGGAAACCCATATACGCTGTGAGCGTTAACAAAGAGAATGCCTCGCAAACACGCCAATTCCTTGAATATCTCGTCGCCCGTGATAGTTACGATTGATACGTAATGTGAGCGAGCAAGGTTTGGCTCAGCCACTCCTCCGCCACTTCAACAATATTGGAAGGAAAGAAGCAAGTTATGACCGATTTCACCTGGTCGGATTTGGATGAGCGCGCCGTCAAGATGGCGAAGGCCCTCTCTGCGGACGCAGTGGAGAAGGCCGGCAGCGGACACCCCGGTTCCCCGATTTCCTTGGCTCCGATTGCTTACACACTGTATCAGCGTTACATCAAGCACGATCCAAACGACCCCAAATGGGAAGGCCGTGACCGCTTCATTCTCTCCGGCGGGCATGCCTCCCTCACGCAATACGTCCAGCTGTATTTCTCCGGTTATGGCCTGACCATCGACGATCTGAAGTACTTCAGGGGCGGTGCGGACACCCGCACCCCAGGCCATCCTGAAGTGGGCTTGACCCCCGGCATCGAGATGACGACTGGACCCCTTGGGCAAGGTCTTTCCTCCGCTGTCGGCTTCGCTTATGGCCAGCGTTTCGAGCGCGGGCTGCTGGATCCGAACGCCCCTGCGGGCACCTCTCCGTTCGACCACAAGGTATGGGTCATCTGTGGCGAAGGCGACGTCGAGGAAGGCGTCTCCTCGGAAGCCAGCTCTTTGGCCGGCAACCAGCAACTGGGCAACCTGACGGTCATTTTCGACGCGAACCACATCCAAATCGAAGGCGACACCAAACTCACCTTCTCCGAGGACATCCTCAAGCGCTATGAGGCCTACGGGTGGTACACGGACGAAGTGAGCTTCATCCAGCCCGACGGAACGTACAAGGAGGATGTTGCGGCTTTGGCCGCGGCACTCGACAAGGCCGAACAGGTCACCGACCGCCCGAAGTTCATTAAGGTGGACACACTCATCGCATGGCCGACGCCAGGCAAAACCAATGACGAATCCTCGCACGGCTCAGCGCTGGGAGCCGAAGCCGTGGCCGGACTCAAGAAGGAACTCGGCTACGATCCCTCCGTGGACTTCTTTGTCGACGAAGAGGCCTTGGCACATGCTCGCGAGGTGGCCGACCGCGGTCTTGCCGCTCACAAGGAATGGGATGAGCGCTACAATGCTTGGCGCCAAGCCAACCCGGACAAGGCTGCGCTATATGACCGCATCCATGCAGGAAAGCTTCCCGAAGGATTCGACGAGGCCATCGACAAGGCCATCGCCGCATTCAAGGCCGGAGACAAGGTCGCCACCCGCAAGGCTTCTGGCCAAGTTCTCAACGCCATCGCGGAAGTCATGCCGGAACTGTGGGGCGGCTCCGCCGATCTTGGTGGTTCCAACAACACCAATCTCAAGGGGGCGACTTCGTTCGGACCGTCCCATGACGCCACTCGTACATGGCCCGAAAGCAACGAATACGGCCGTCAGCTGCACTTCGGCGTACGCGAATTCGCCATGGGTGCCATTACCAATGGAATCCTGCTCGGCAGCGACACCCGCCCGTTCGGAGGCACTTTCTTCCAGTTCTCCGATTATGAGCGTCCGGCCGTCCGTCTGGCTGCGCTTATGCAGATTCCGAACCTGTACGTATGGAGCCACGACTCCGTCGCTCTGGGCGAGGATGGCCCGACACATCAGCCAATCGAGCATTTGGCTGCCTTCCGCGCCATGCCCGACGTCGAAGTCGTTCGGCCTGCGGATGAGTTCGAGACTGCCGAAGCGTATCGTGCTTTCTTCGAGAAGAAGAACACCTTGCCAACAGCCATGATCCTGACTCGTCAGGGTGTCCCGGCACTAGCTGAGACCGCCGATAAGGCGCGTGAAGGCGTACGCAAGGGTGGTTATGTGCTTGTCGACACCGAAGGCGAGCCCGACGTAATCATCATGGCTTCCGGATCCGAAGTGCAGTGGGCCGTGACTGCGGCGAAGACTTTGGCAGACAAGGGCATCAAGGCTCGCGTGGTCTCCATGGTCTCCATGGAGTGGTTCGAGGAGCAGGATGCGGACTATCGCGAATCCGTCCTCCCTGCTTCCGTCAAAGCCCGCGTCTCCGTGGAAGCCGGTATCGCGATGCTTGGTACAAGTACCTCGGCAGCTGCGGCAAGCCCGTATCCATCGAGACCTTTGGTCTCCAAGGCGACGGCGCACAGAACATGGTTGACCTCGGCATCACCGCGGAACACGTGGTTGAAGCCGCCGAAGCTTCCATCACCGAAGCGAAGGCCTGAGACTCATGGTGGATGCTTTAGCTGGCATCCACCCATCACCAACGGCGGTGATATGGAACGGATCACCGCCGATCGAAATTAAGATGTATTCCAAAGACTGGAATAAAGGAGAATAAATATGACTGCTGCTACACAGCGCACAAGTGATTCAGGTGTTTCGATCTGGCTGGACGATCTGAGCCGTACCCGTATTGAGTCGGGCTCGCTTCAAGAGCTCATCAAAGACAAGAACGTAGTTGGCGTGACCACCAATCCGTCCATTTTCCAGAAGGCCTTGAGCCAAGTCGGTCCTTACGACGCACAGCTTAAAGAACTTGGCCGCGTGGACGTGGAAACCGCGGTCCGCGAGCTGACCACTACGGACGTGCGCAATGCCACGGATATCTTCAAGGAAGTAGCCGAAAAGAGCGATTACGTTAACGGTCGCGTTTCCATCGAGGTCGACCCCCGCCTGGCTCACGACACAGCCAACACCGAGAAGCAAGCCGAAGAGCTTTGGGCCAAAGTGAACCGCCCCAATGCCATGATCAAGATTCCGGCAACGCTCGAGGGACTGCCGGCCATTACCGCTACCCTCTCCAAAGGCATTTCCGTAAACGTAACACTCATCTTCTCTCTAGAGCGTTACGAGCAGGTCATCGATGCCTACATCGAGGGCATGGTCCAGGCCGATAAGAACGGTCACGATCTGAGCAAGATGGCTTCCGTGGCGTCCTTCTTCGTCTCCCGCGTGGATACGGCCGTCGACAAACTGCTGGAAGCCAATGGCTCCGCTGAAGCGAAGGCTCTTGAAGGCAAGGCCGCTGTAGCCAATGCCCGTCTGGCATATCAGCTCTTCGAAAAGAAGTTCGCATCCGATCCTCGCTGGGCTGACCTTGAAGCCAAGGGTGCCAAGAGGCAGCGTCCTCTGTGGGCTTCCACTGGCACCAAGAACGCCGCATACTCCGATTGCAAGTATGTTGACGAGCTCGTAGCTCCCGATGTTGTCAACACCATGCCTGAGAAGACGCTTGATGCCCTTGCCGACCACGGCGACGGCAAGCCGAGCATCCAGGGTACGTATGAGGAAAGCCAAGCCGTGATGGACAAGCTCGCCGACCTTGGCATCAACATCAAGGATGTTACCGACAAGCTCGAGGCCGATGGCGTAGCTGCGTTCATCAAGTCCTGGGACTCGGTGCTTTCCGACACGCAGGCCGGCATCGACCGCGTGAACGGCTGAGCAAACACTTAGAGGTTTTTGGATGACGTTTGTTCCCTAAATATCATTCAAAACCGACTTAGTGGAACTGGCTTAGTGGAGCAGATTCCATCGCAACGCCCTCCAGAGCATATCAGGCATCGCAAACGAAAGAATGGCGAATACTTGAAATTGGCTTTGGAGGGCGTTTTCTATCCAAGAACGCGATTCTATCCAAAATACGAGTGATAAGTCTCAGCTCCTGCGATTCCCGAGGATATCACGGATACGGATTGAAGTATGATGAGGAGCCGTCGCACTGGCTCGATCGGGTCATCAATGACGCGGTACGAAATTGAACCGCTAGATTCGGTCATTCACAGACTCGGTGTGAAATTGACCGACCACTTTACGTGGATTCAGCATCAGCAATGCTCCGAAGCAACGATTCAGTGTGGAATCACAATTGTCTGAATAGTGCCCATAACCGACCGGATACCGAACCTCTCCCAAGGCGGTTACTCGCTTTGACAGTTGATAATTCCTGGCATGCTCTAGAGCTTGGAATTGAATCTGAAGCGCCAACCTGAGTATTGACATATGGAACGCAATGACTTGACCGCAATGACTTGCTACCCAGCTTACCGTCTGTCAACGGTTTGGCATCGACGGACGTATTGACCGTATTGACTGAAAAGAATTACTACGGCCGAATCGCTCGGGATGCTGCGCAAACGTCTGCAATTATGCGCTATACAATCGTCAGATTAGCTTCGTTGATCTGGCTACTTGACATCACCTATTTTTTTTGTATGCTTAGAACAATACGGATTTGTCAATAGGCATTTGCCCATCAAGATGCCGACACTGTATAGAAGGTATGCGGTATCCGATGACAGGCTATGGTATGAATATTCGGATGCCAGCATTGATGGTAAATGGTTTTTAAAGGAGGCAGCAGTGAGTCCTTGGTATTTTATCATCTTGTTTGTCATCCTTCGCGCACTGCATAGATTACAGAAGTGATCAGGTCAAGGACTTTGCCTTTTGCTACCTCGGCATAAACTACCCATTGCCGAGATTATTCCATTTTAAGCATTCAACTTGCTATCCATCTGTCTTGACCTGTAGATCATTTGTCATTATCGTCACAGGACGATCTTCTTCACCGATTTTCCCCTTTTGCCTAATTAAAAATATGTGCTATACTTATTATTGAATTTGAAATAAGGCTGTTCCTTCGTTAGTTCAGTCGATTGCTCCTCCGGTATTGCTTTTGCATGCCGGAGTTTTTTATTCCATAATATGAATTATAATTATCATAAATGTCATATTCGTTTATGGAAGGATTGTTATGTCTCAGCACAGGCGCTATCGAATCGGCATCGATGTAGGATTGAATTCCGTTGGTTTGGCGGCCGTCGAGATTGATGCCAATCACGATAATCCATTGGATGAGATTCCTATCAGCATTCTGAATGCGCAGTCAGTGATCCATGATGGAGGGGTGGATCCAGATGAGGCAAAAAGCGCTACATCGCGGAGAGCAAGCGCAGGAGTCGCGCGTCGAACCCGAAGGTTGCATAAAAGCAAACGTCAACGTCTCGCAAAACTCGACGAAGTCCTGAACGAACTCGGATACCCTGTCGAAGACGAGTCGCAATTCCCTGCCGGATCAAACCCCTACATCGCTTGGCAGGTGCGTGCGAAGCTCGCGGAGACATTCATTCCCGATGTTGAAACTCGCAAAAGGATGATATCCATCGCAATACGCCATATCGCCCGACATCGTGGTTGGCGAAACCCGTACAGCTCAGTAGCCGATGCGGAACGTATGTCACATACTCCCTCACCGTTCATGGTCGAGTATGCCAAAAAACTTGATTTCGAAATAAATGACAGAAGAACCAATGGCTTTTACCATTCTCCTTGGCAAAGTGTGGATGAGGAAGGCAAAAGGCTATCCAAATCAGAATTGGAAAAACAACCAAAAATCGAAGATTGGAACGACAATCCAATCAATGGAAAGACCATAGCCCAATTGGTCGTCTCTTCGCTAGAACCGCAAACCAAGATACGCAGGGACCTGACACACGGACTTCAAACTGAATCGACGTTGAATATTCAGACCGAGAAACTGCATCAGTCAGACTATATTCACGAATTAGAGACCATTTTCGAGCGCCAGCACGTTGATCAGACGACGCAAGAACAATTACTGGAGGCCACTTTCCATACCAAAAATCCAAAGGCAGTTGGAGCTGCTGCAAAATTGGTAGGAAAAGATGCCCTTGACTCTCGGTACTATCGAGCCAGTCGAGCAACTCCCGCTTTCGAGGAATACCGGGTCATGGCTGCCATCGACACCTTAAGAATACGTGAACATGGAACAGAACGTCAACTCACAACAGACGAACGCCGAAAACTGTTTGACTTCATCAAGGGACTGCCTTCCAAAAAAACGAAGAACGAACCTTCAATTAGCTCTCTTACTTGGGGTGATGTTGCTGACTTTCTCGGAATACAACGAATCGACTTGCGCGGGTTAGGCTCTCTTAAAGACGGAGAACCGGTGTCGGCAAAACAGCCGCCAGTCATCGAAACCAACGACATCATGCAGAAGGCCCCTGACCCTATTGCAGCTTGGTGGTCACAGGCGAACACTAAAGAACGAGACCGTTTCGTCGAGTTCATGTCAAACGCGGGCGCAATAAAAGATACATCAGATGAAGTTCGTAACATCGATGCGGAGATTTCACAACTGTTGGAAGAACTAACGGGCTCAGAGCTCGAATCCCTCGACAAGATTACCCTTACTTCAGGAAGAGCAGCATACAGCTCTCAGACGTTACGCAACATCACCAACTACATGTACGAAACCGGCTGTGATTTAACAACCGCACGCCAAGAGCTCTATCATGTCGGCAAGAACTGGGCTCCCCCAGCTCCCCCAATCTATGAGCATACCGGCAATCCATCGGTTGACAGAACGTTCAGCATCATTCATCGCTGGCTATGCAATATGAGAGACCAGTATGGTGAACCAGAAACCGTGAACATCGAGTATGTTCGAGATGGTTTCTCCAGCACGTCCACACAGCTGGCTGAACAGAGGGAACGCGATAGGAGGTATGCCGATAACCTTAAGATGTTGTCTAACTACGAAGGAGCAAGTTCACGCTCAGACGTCCGCCGCATCAAGGCACTTCAACGCCAGAATTGCCAATGCATTTATTGCGGACGTACCATAACGTTCGAGACCTGCCAAATGGATCACGTATTGCCCAGAAAGGGCCCTGGATCCGATTCCAAGTTCGAAAATCTAGTTGCCACATGCGGCGAATGCAATAAAAGCAAAAGCGATACCCTCTACATGAATTGGGCGAAAACGTACCCAAATACTAATTTGCAAGACGTCCTGAGACGAATTCAGGAGTGGAGCAAAGATGGTTGGATGACCGACAAGCGCTGGAGACAATATAAGGAAGCGCTGATTCTGAGATTGGAAGCAACGGAGAAGCAAGAGCCACTGGACAACAGATCCATGGAATCCGTCTCATACATGGCAAGGGAACTGCGCAATCGCATTTACGGTTTCTACGGTTGGCACGATCAAGATGACGCACTCAAACAAGGCAGGCAACGGGTATTCGTTTCATCAGGCTCGATGACCGCAGCCGCACGAAGAACGCCATTTGAAAGCCCTCTGATCAAAGGCGCAGACGAAGAGACGTATGAATCATCATTGCCCTGGCTTGACGGTATGAAGGGCAAGACCCGTCTCGATAGGCGTCATCATGCCGTCGATGCGAGCATCATCGCGATGATGCGCCCTCAGATTGTAAAAATACTGACAGAAGCACAGGAGATTCGTTCTGAGCAGCACGACAAGTACAGGAAAGGTCAGACGCCGGACTACGTGTGCAAGCGTCGCGATTATTGGCGCAATTGGAGAGGCACGCCAGACACGAGAGACGAAGAGGTCTTCAACTATTGGGCTGGCGAGCAGCTAAGAACGCTTACGGATCTTGTGAGCCAGAAAATGGCGGATGATGAAATACCCGTCATCTATCCAACAAGGCTCCGACTGGGCAATGGAAGCGCACACAAAGATACCGTCGTCTCCATGATGACAAGAAAGGTCGGAGACGAATTAAGCATCACGGCCATTAATAAAGCCGAATCCGGTGCGTTGTACACCGCGCTGACACGGGATTCTGATTTCGATTGGAAGACGGGTTTGTCGGCAAACCCGAACCGTCGCATCAGAGTTCACGATAAGTGGTTTGAAGCTGATGACACCATCAAGTTCCTGGAACCGGCTGTTGAAGTGGTGCTCAAGAATAACACGAGAGCCAGAATCGACCCGGAAGCGCTTGATAAAGTTCACAGTACGCTTTATGTTCCAGTCCGCGGTGGCATCGCAGAGGCAGGAAATTCAATTCACCATGTACGCTTCTATAAAATTCCAAAATTGAATTCTAAAGGCAAACAAACAGGTAGCATTTATGCCATGCTTAGGGTGCTGACCATCGATCTTGCTATGAACCAGTACGATAAAGAAACCGGCAAAAAACAAGATCTATTCACACTTCCACTCCCGGAATCCTCATTAAGCAGAAGATTCAGCGAGCCGAAGCTACGTCAGGCGTTGATTGACGGCACTGCCGAATACTTGGGTTGGGCTGTTGTGGATGATGAACTTGAAATCCCTGCATTCGCAAACGCCAGGATAACCGAAGAACAGGCCATTAACGGCAGCTTCACAGATAGGTTGCTCCATTCCTTCCCAGGAACCCATAAGTTCAGATTCGCTGGGTTCAGTCGAAACACAGAAATAGCAATCAGACCGGTTCAGCTGGCATCAGAAGGATTAATCGAAACAGACGAAAACCGCAAAAGGCAACAACTACGACTCACTCAACCCAATACAGAATATAGCAACAGTATTAAAAATGTCCTAAAGAGTGGCTTACACTTGAAAGTCAACACGTTATTCCAAACCGGGATTCTCGTTACCCGTGCCAACTCTCAGGGTAAGCAAAGTATTCGATTCTCAACAGTAGAAGAATAAAATACAAAGACATTACAGTTAAGCCGTTTCAAATCACATTCATGTAGTTTGAAACGGCTTAACTGCGTAAAAGCAGATTTGCATTTCATTAATTGTCTTGTTATATTTACATTACAAGGAGTGATAATTTATCTATAAGGATCCTTCCAGGAGGGTCAATATGTACGCAACTCAGTGGAGAGTCATCGACTGCACGGAGTCAAATGGCTCAATTCGCATCAAACGTGGGAATCTTGTAATCAGCACGGAAAACGTGGACTCAACCTTGATTCCTTTTTCCGACTGCGATCTATTGTTCGTAGGGCCGAACATGTCGGTCGGCGCCTCTGTAATACAACAATGCGCAAGATACGATGTCTCGTTGTTGCTATGCGACTGGCGCGGCATACCTGTAGCCGGGCTTTATCCTTGGGAAAACCAGCACAATCGTATCGGTGCCCGTCAAAGCGCTCAGGCCAACATCTCCGAACCAAAACGAAAGAACGCCTGGGGCCGCATCGTAAAGTCGAAGATATTCGGGCAGGCTCAGACATTGAAACGTTATGATGCGTCTGCAGCGCGTTTCCTTACGGAATTGTCAAAACACGTTGCCAGCGGAGACCCGCAGAACTGTGAAGCCCAGGCGGCCAGAGTATATTGGAGTAGCCTACCTAACGGAAAAGGGTTTCACCGAATACCTGGCAATGGAGACACCCGCAACGGCCAATACGACTATGCATACACGATTTTACGAGGCCGAACAATCCGTGCTGTTCTCGGGGCAGGACTGTGTACCTCCTTAGGTTTCTTTCATAGGAACCATAGCAATTTCTTCGCACTCGCCGATGACATTATCGAGCCATTCCGACCTGCCGTTGATTCGGCCGTACTGACACTCACGCATGATCAACCTTTGGACGCTAAAACCAAAGCGATGCTTGTAAAAGCGTCAAATCGTGTCTTTGATGAGGAGGGTGAGACAATACCGACCGTGATGAACCGATTTGCGCAACAAATAGGAAGATACTGCGAAGGAGACATCGATAGGCTCAATGTTCCAAAATGGAAGGCTTTGGACGATGAGATTTGACGAGGAGGATCAAGTGTGGTGTGTAGTCATGTTCGATTTACCTACCAACACCAAGGATCAACGCCGCGCCGCAAGCCTGTTCCGCAATAAGCTGCTTGATGCAGGATATTCCATGATTCAATTTTCCGTCTATGCGAAGTACTCCCCTACCCTGGCCAACAACAGGCAGACCGTTCAGTTCGTAAAAAAGGAGCTTCCAGACTATGGCGAGGTCAGAATCCTACACATCACCGATAGGCAGTGGTCAATGATGCAACGATTTTACGGACGAACCCCGAAAAAGACTGAGCAAAAGCCAGAAGAGCTCGCGCTTTTTTGAACGCAATTGCGCCCTTTATCGTTGAAATAAAGCCCCTTTGATGCTGTACTCCAGTATATCAGAGGGGCTTTAGATTGAATTTGAAACAACCTATCGTATTGCATCAAACTATTATCCAGTATATCAGAGGGGCTTTAGATTGAATTTGAAACATACGCAACAAGCTGTGAGTGGTTGTTACCAGTATATCAGAGGGGCTTTAGATTGAATTTGAAACCCGGCCGACGCCCACGTGCCCGGCATGACCAGTATATCAGAGGGGCTTTAGATTGAATTTGAAACTTGTTTACTGCATCAGCTGGCGCACGCGCCAGTATATCAGAGGGGCTTTAGATTGAATTTGAAACAGACCTCGGAAACGGTTGGACCGTTCGCCCAGTATATCAGAGGGGCTTTAGATTGAATTTGAAACCGAGCCCTTTGAGTTTGGCTTGTGCGTTCCAGTATATCAGAGGGGCTTTAGATTGAATTTGAAACAGTTCGAAGATGGAATTTCCGGAGTCTTCCAGTATATCAGAGGGGCTTTAGATTGAATTTGAAACCCAGGCAGAAGCATGGTTCCCTCAGGAACCAGTATATCAGAGGGGCTTTAGATTGAATTTGAAACCCTGGGCACTTCAGGCGGCGGCAAGTCGCCAGTATATCAGAGGGGCTTTAGATTGAATTTGAAACCAGGAAAATCCAGTGTGACCGGCATCTCCCAGTATATCAGAGGGGCTTTAGATTGAATTTGAAACCAAGCTCCGCGTAGTAGTCGATGTCCTCCCAGTATATCAGAGGGGCTTTAGATTGAATTTGAAACCAGCGCACCCTGACGACCAATGCGGCCACCAGTATATCAGAGGGGCTTTAGATTGAATTTGAAACCCCTGCGGCTGCGCGATCCGATAGCGCGCCAGTATATCAGAGGGGCTTTAGATTGAATTTGAAACCGCGAGTTCGGTTATCTTGGACACAAGTCCAGTATATCAGAGGGGCTTTAGATTGAATTTGAAACCATCGGAATTTGATGGTGCCGCCGATGGCCAGTATATCAGAGGGGCTTTAGATTGAATTTGAAACTGACACGTGGGATGAGCTCACCACAGGACCAGTATATCAGAGGGGCTTTAGATTGAATTTGAAACCCCACGACCAGGCTCTTGTAACTCCGGTCCAGTATATCAGAGGGGCTTTAGATTGAATTTGAAACATCATCAGCGCGCGCCCGCGAGGGATGCCCAGTATATCAGAGGGGCTTTAGATTGAATTTGAAACCACAGTATCCGCTCCTGCAACAGGCCATCCAGTATATCAGAGGGGCTTTAGATTGAATTTGAAACGTTGAAAGACGAGCATGACCAGGGCGAACCAGTATATCAGAGGGGCTTTAGATTGAATTTGAAACACCTCACGGTGTAGCCACACGTTGCCGTCCAGTATATCAGAGGGGCTTTAGATTGAATTTGAAACCGTAGGGTGGCCTGATTGGCGGTGCGGTCCAGTATATCAGAGGGGCTTTAGATTGAATTTGAAACTAACGGTCTGTTGCATGTGAGGCTCGCACCAGTATATCAGAGGGGCTTTAGATTGAATTTGAAACGCGAAAAACTGAAGGTGTTCGCGGTGAGCCAGTATATCAGAGGGGCTTTAGATGGAATTTGAAACAGTTCATCGCCGACATGATCGCCACCTCGACCCGGCTTACGACGCAGCGCAACGTCCGCATCGAACCGACAAGGCCACGCTGGGTGAGAGTGCCACGCGGGTCGAAGACCTGCGCGTTCTGCGTGATGCTGGCGTCCCGTGGCTTCGCCTACCTGTCCGAGGATTTGGCCGGCAGACAGATGCAGTATCATCCGGACTGCGACTGCAATATCCTGCCCAGCTGGGGCAGTCAGATTCTTAAAGACTACGACCCCGATAAATTCGCCGAGATGCACCAGACAGCCAAAGACGCCGCTTCATCCGGCGACTACCGGCAAGTGCTATGGCAGATGCGCCAAATGTATCCAGATCAGGTCAAGGATGGCACCTAGCCTCTTTCCGCCCTTTGGCACACGGAAGTTAATCCGCCCACAAGGACATGGTTAGGATCACGTGTTCGACGGACATGGACCTGGCACCAGGGCACCCAATAAAACGCATTTCCCTGACGATTGGAGTGAGAGTCGAATCAAATGGGCGGTAATGGAATCCATCGCAAACCCGGACTATGTCAGTGCCGCGAAAGACAGCAACCGCGAAAGACGGCAACCGCGAATATCTCTCCAAACTTGTGGACGGCCAGCATATTAGAGTATGGTTGCAGAAGAGACGAAATACGCACGGACGATTCGCGTTGCACACCGCTTATCCGATGACCGAGCATGAATGGAGGAAAATATGGCAGATGACCAACTAATCACACAATCAGTTGCCGAAATGAAACCCTATGTATTCCCCCTGCTCAATAAGCAAGACAGGATAGCCTGCGATGGCGCGGTCCTCGCGGGGGAACCCTATGAGGCCCTTGCCTGGTTCTTTTCCAGCTTCACCGTCCAAGACGCGCGGAAGATTCCCGACGATACGCTTTTCTCAGCCTTCAACCTGCTTGATGACGAGGACAGGGAATTGTACCTGCATCTGCTTCTTCAACGACAAACCGTCGCCATCTAGCGCCAACTGATAGATTTTCCCAACCACCCGCACGGGTGGTTTTTTATGCCCGAAACGGGTCCAACCGACAATGAAGGAGGAACCATGCAAGAGAGCCCAACCCCAAACGAGACCGAAAAGGACTCAAACGAGGGCAGCAAGACCATTGACTGGCAGGCCAAATACGACGAGGCCATGAAGCATTCGCGTTACTGGGAGAAGCGTGCCAAGGACAACAAAGCCGCCGCCGAAGAGCTGGAACAGCTCAAGGCCAGCCAGATGACCGACGCACAGAAGGCCCAAGCCCATATCAAGGAGCTCGAAGGCAAGCTCACCGCCTACGAGACCGAAAAGCAACAGACCCAGTGGCGCGCCCAGATCGCCAAGGAAACCAACGTGCCCGCAGACCTCATCAGCGGTGCAAGCCTTGAGGAGATGCAGGATTTCGCCAAGCGGCTCGACGGCTATCTCCATCCGAAACCAAAAGGCGCAGCCGTACACAACCAAAGCGGCACACCAAACCACGGTATCGACCCGGAACGGGCCGAAAAGCTCAACTACATCAACCAGATGTTCGGCACCAAATAACAATCAACGAAAGGAATTCCAATGGCATTGGAAAGCACAAGTATATCAGTGAGACTTTAGATTGAATTTGAAACAGTACATCGCGCGACTCTTGGGCGGCGACCAGCATATCAGAGGGAATTTAGAATGAATTTGAAATCTACTGCCCAAAACACTACGATATTTTTTAGCATATCAGAGGGGCCTTAGATTGAATTCGAAACCCAATTTGGCGTGTCGCGCGTTATGCAATCGCTATATCAGAGGGGCTTTAGATTGAATTTGAAGCACATGGCCGCTGTCAGATTGGCAGTTGCCATGGTTGCCTCCGCTTACCGCCAGTCCTGCTGGGCATAAAAAGCCTCCCGGAACTTCCGATCTAGATGGCTTATAGGATTGTGGTTCTTGGGCCGTGCGTGTTATCGCATGGGCGGTGCGTGTTATCACAAATCTAGACGTTGAGTTGGTCTGCGTACACTTCGATTTCGTAGTAGTCGGGGTCTTTGGCAAGTTCTTTCACTTCTGGCGGGAATTGTGCAAACAGTTCAGGCTTGAGCATGGCTGCGTCCAGAGCGTCAGCGATGGCAATATCAGGTTCTCCCGCATCAAGCGCGTCCCGCCCGAGTCCCTCTTTGATGTCATTCACACCCGCGACTAGAGCAAGTGAGGTCTCTGCGAGAGCTGTCAGCTTCTCGAAACCGATGGTCATTTCTTTCCCTTCCACATTGGACTAGTACTTAAACCTGCCTCCACTCTACCAGCAACGCCATTCTTGAAGAAGCTTTTGATCGTCCGACGTCCCTCCATACGGATTTTCCGCATGGGGCTGTTCTGATTATGACACAACCGACACAACACACGGCATACACGACACAAGTCGAACATGCCCCATCAACGGCCCACCCATCCTACACAGCCCACAAAAACCCGGTACACAGCCCATGAAACATGAATCGCAGCCCCTCAAAACCAATGGTTCCGCAGTGGTAGAATTGAAGCAGAACCAAGCCGCGCCAGGGAATGGAGTAAAGAGCACAGGTGAAGACACTTGAAGAACTCATAGCGCTTGCCAACCAGTGCTTGGACGTGGTGAAAGGTTCCAACCCTGAACTCGAGGAAAGCACACGCTAGGATATATTCGCCGGCGAACCCGTCATGGCGCTCGAAGGGATGCTGCAAATAGCGTACATTCATCCCGAGCTGTTCGCCAAATTCCCCCAACAGATCAAGGACATGTCCGACGGCCCCAATCTGATGGAACTGTGGCCGTACAGCGACCAGCTCCATGACCGTTAGGATCCAAGATTTTTCAACCTCGATAAGTCATCCGGAGTTCCTGTGGTCTTTCACTGCATACCTGGCAAGCTCCCGAGCGGCTTCTCACTCCACACTCAGCAAGTCACGGGCGGAAGACAGGCGAGCCATAGCAATCAGCAATAAAGAGAACACTAGAAGCTGTATGGCGCCGCTTATGTTCACCAGCTACCTGAAGCACCGCCTCCGCCGAAGTCACCCCCGCCGAACGAGTCCCCTCCAAACGAATCGCCGCCTCTGAACGAGTCTCCCCCTCCAAGCACGCTCTCGCCGGTGAAGGAATCATCATCGTCGAGGAAATCGTCACGACGACTCAGCAATTGCGGAATTCCAAGCAACAGCAGATCGGCACCACCGTGGCGACCACGCCGCACCGACCGTGTTATCTTGAACCACACCAAACCGCCGATTAGAATAATCGCAAGTATCAGAACCTGATTCAAAAATGACGGTTGGGATTCGTCATCGGTGTGACCGACACCACCCCCATTCCCTGCGATTTTACGACCAACGGACGTCACAACCTCGCGGACGCCGGCATCATAGTTTCCTTTGCCGTATTGCTGCTCCCCTTGGCTGATAATCTGCTCGGCGGTAGCATCAGGAATCACGTCCTCAAGGCCATACCCCACCTCAAGCCTGTCCTTGTGATCTTTGACAGCCAGAGCGTATACCAGCCCCGTATCCTTCTTGCCTTCGCCCGGCCTGTATTTCTCGGCAAGCGAGATGGTCCACGATTCGATACTGCCGCCCGAAGGAACCGAATCCGCTGTAACCACCATAAGCTGAGCCTTGTAGTCACTAGCCTCCAGCTTCTTGTTGACGTCACGTATCAGACGCTTGGTCGAGTCAGAAAGCACATGCGCATCGTCCTGCACATAAATGGAACCCACTGGGTCGCGCGGGGCATCCGCGGGAGCAGCTGCAGCCGTTACTGAGAAAAACGGCAGAATGACAATGAACAATACAGCAAGCGCACCAAGGAACAACGAAGGCAACGACCTACGAGCAAAGCCGGGGCTGAACGCGGCGGCTCTGCCATCATTCATGGAACGTCACCTTCGGTGCATTCTCACTTCCAGGCTGGGCTTTGTACAAATCCATCTTCGAGAACCCGAACAATCCAGCAACCATTGAGGCGGGGAAGCTCGTCACCTTATTGTTGTACTCGTTTACCAGACGGATATACCGCTCACGCTCCACGCTGATGCGGTTCTCGCTGCCTTCAAGCTGAGTCATCAGCGTCTTTACCGATTCCGAGGATGCCAACTGTGGATAGTTCTCCTGCACTGCGTTCACGAGGACGTTCGTTTTGGAGTTCAGCTCGTCGTTCGCCTTCAACTTGTCGTTCGGAGTGGAAGCCGCGGCATACTGCCTACGAGCGTCGGCGATATCCTTGAACACCTTGCTCTCGTGGTCCATCTGCCCCTGAACCGAGGCCACAAGGTTGGGAATCAGGTCGGCGCGTCGCTGCATGACGTTCTCGACCTGGCTCCACTGTGCGTCCACCTCGTTCTTCTTACCGTTCATGCCGTTCCTGAGACCGATCAGGGATGTGGCAGCCAAGACGACCACGACTATGACGGCAATCAGGGTAATTTTGAGCGAAGTATGCGAACCTGAACCATCCGACGTATTGTTATTATCCTGCGTATTCATCATTTTATATTCTCCTTAATTATTGATGCGAGTATAGCAGATAAACCCAATTGAAGCATTGATTCCGTCGACGACGAACACGACAGGAAATGCGATATGTCGACCGGTCAGAGCCTCAACACAGAGACCCTTGAACCAGGCAATACGACATAGGCACCATACCTTTGGGTTTCAAAAATCCTGAATCACTGCATCGTAAGAGATAAGCAGCAACTCAGCAATCTCATGCAAATAGTTCGACAACGGACTCAACTCCCCTGCCTACCTCACCCAATGAGACCCTGAATATGCAACCTCCATCATCAAAACTTCCATCGATTACGCTACCGTGAATAGAGAACCGCTATTCTAGTCCACAATTCATCCATTTAATCAACGAATTGCAACCACACTGATGTGGCGTGGAGTGATTGCCAATTCTGTATGACCTCGACAACCTAAAGACCACCTCTGTCAGGCCCTGGAGCTGGATTGACCCGTTGAACAATGGGTTTCAGTTCTTCGAACGAACCGGACCGCCTGGACAAAGAAAAATCCACAAAAACGTTTATCCTTGGGACAGCAAGGTTGCAACCTGAGGTTGCGCAGTTCATGGTTGCTTTTTGCGAATGCAACTGAAAGCTGGTAGCGCCGGCAGGTCGGTTCCGTCAAAATGATAGCTGACGACAAAGAAAGGACCCTTCAATGAGTTTCCGCGACAATCTGCAATACCTTCGCACTAAACGTCACATGACGCAGGAACAGCTAGCCATGCTTCTGGGCGTCTCACGCCAGTCCATATCCAAATGGGAATCGGAGAAGGCCTACCCGGAAATGGACAAGCTTCTGACGATTTGTGACCTTTTCGGCTGCACCCTTGATGACCTGGTATTGGGCGATGTAAGTCTCGCCGTCTCACAGAGTAGCGAATCTCTTCCTACTGACGTATCCCACATGCAAGCTCCTATAGAAACGGATTCAGGCACCGCAAAGCCGCATCCGGGCATATCAGGGACAACTGGTGACTCTTCTGAAAAACCAAGACCTGACATTTATGACTCAAACGCTCTTCCCGCCGACGTGCCGGTTCCTCCCTCCAGTCCAGGAATAGATGTGACCGGGTATGACGACCACTTCCGCTCCTTTGCCTTATCCATGGCGCTCGGAGTGGCAAGCATGATTCTAGGACTGGCTGCTGCTTCCCTGTTCGACGATCCGGATTCCATCATCGGCACAAACCCATTCAACGATTTGTGGGCCTTTACTCTGTTGAGTCTGGGAGTCGTCATCGGCTTGGCTCTTATCATTCCCTCAGCCATGGCACATACGGACTTCAAACGCAGACACCCCTATGTCGAGGACTTCTACACAGACGACGACCGCGTGCGCGTCTCCCGCCGGATGGCCGGGTATCTGGTCGGAGGAATCGCTTTCGTTTTCATTGGAATCGTAGTAAGTAAGAACCTGTCGCTGGTCCGCAGCGTAAAAGCCTGGAGTTCAGGGGCATTCTTCTTTTTTGTAGCAGGCGCAGTGGCCTTCTTCATCTATAGCTCGATACACCTCTCAGCGCTCAAGGTGAACAGGTATAACGAGAGAATGGAAAAAAGACTTGGCAGACACCGCTTCGGAATGCGGCATCACCTTTGGGACGACCGTTTGGATCGGCTCAGTTCAGTGGTAACAGATGTAATCATGGGTATCGCTACCATCGTAGCCTTCTTCCTTCTCTTCGTCAGCCACAACAGAATCTGCGACGTGACCTTCCCCTTCTGGCTTCCCTGGGTGATCGGCGGCCTCCTTTGCGGTATCGCATCGAGTATCATCAGCATCTACGACAAGAATCGGAAGGACTGAACCGCATGAAGATCTGAGCGGATTGGTATACGCACACGAAGTTGCAGAACCCATGACTTTGCGTTGCGTGCATTGCACGATGTACCTCTCCCGGCCCAGCCCATGCGAAGACCTGAAGGCCATTCCATGAAGCAGAATCTTATAACTATCATGGGCGTGTTCCAATGAATTCATAGAGTGGTTGTACCGACTCCATTCAGAGCAATAATTTGTTTTATCATGCTTGATCCTGAGGTATTCAGACAGTCGAAGTACATAGTTGGAGCATTACGTCACGAGTGGAGAAGGATAGCATTTTAGATACATGAGGATGCGTGATATAAAATGGAAGATAATGTAGTAATTAGTGTTGAATCCTTATCGAAGGGTTATAAGACTAAAACAGTTTTGAATGATTTGTCTTTCTCAGTTAGAAAGGTGATTTTTATGGTATCTTGGGGAAAAATGGTGCCGGTAAAAGTACTTTAATCGAGTGTCTATATGGTGCTTTGAAACCAGACAAAGGCCGCGTATCCGTTTTAGGTCTCACCCCCTTCCCGCGTAATCGCAAATTACTCGCTGAGATAGGTATTCAAGAACAACGAGGCGCTTTTATATACAGGGCTACCGTTAAAGAGCATCTTGAAACTTTAGCGAGAATCTTTGATTGTGACTTAAAACGCGTCGATATGCTAATTAATCGTATGGGTTTGCAAGAAGTTAAAGATCAGCGAGCCCGTTTGCTTTCAGGCGGACAGCAGCAAAAAATTGCTCTAGCAGCTGCTGTCCTTAATCGTCCTAAAGTTTTATTTTCAATCCACGCCTCCGTGAAGGGGGCGACGCGTGTTCGTATGCACCGCGCTTATGAACTGCACTCCCATGTGCGGAACAACGGTTGAACTCACTGAAATAGGATGGGACGACGGATTGACTTCAACGGTAAAGAACAGACACGGAATCATTGGAACAAAAGCCACTTGCACCGCCGTTCACCTGCGGGGACATCACTCCATTGGCGCATACACGCACCCGATGATACAGGCATGATTTCATTTCTTCTACTTGATGATGGGCTTCATCGGGGCGGAAACGTCGATCTGGTGCTTGTCTCCAATCACGTTTGGATTGTTGAGGATGGTCACAACCGTGGCCTGCTTCAGTTTGATCTGAGAGGAGTCGCCCCAAATCACCGTATAATTGCCGTGATCAAGCTCGCATGTGACCGAATCCTGGGTTTTGGAGGTGACTTTGGAGACTCGCTGCCGCAAATCCTTGGGCAGATGATCCATGATGATAAGCGCCTGCTGCACTGCCCGGTCACCAAGCGCTTTATCCACATCATCCACTTCAATAACCGGAATTCCATTCATCGGAGCGCCGTTGACGGAATTGAGCTTTCTGCCTTTGCCGTCAACCGCCGTCAGATTCTTGTCCGAAGTCTTAAGCATAGCGGCCGGCTCCTGTGCATGGACGGTCACATCCAGCATTCTCGGAAACCTCTTCTCCACCTTCGATTCCGTGACACCGGGAATGTTGTCAAGATCCCGGGTGATTTCATTCGATGAAACAAGAAACAACGATTTCCCTGACTCGCGCTGAGCTATCCCCATGATCTTGTCCTTACTCACCCAAGCGTTCTGACCTGAAACATGGATGCCCTGTTCATTGAGCAGGAACACCGGCGAAAACAGCAGAAACCAAATCAATGCCAATACCGCCGCAACAGCTGCAACCACAACGCAGACGCGCAGCATGAGGGTCCTTCGGCCAGCTTGCTTTCTTTCTTTCAGTCTCGCATTGAAATCGACGACTTTGGGTCTGGAGACCACTCCCACCGGGCCTGCCGTCTGGTTCAATGTCTGGGCCACATAATCCTTGCTCTTCAATTTACGCATATCAATGGAACGTTCGGAACCCGAAAAATTCAATGATTCCCTATCTGCGCCAGCGTGGGTTGAAGACACCATCCGGGCCGTACCGCCCCGTTGGCGGACACCCTTCGCCCTGACCTGCTCATTGCGTTCGCCGGACCTGACCTTTCGCTGCTTTTGAGCCTGACGCACTCTGCCTGACCGTAAGGTTGCGCTCTTGCGAGACACGGACTTTTTGCCGGCACCACTCTTACCACCAGTACGTCGTTCCACCCCTTCCCCATCAACGCCACTCTCCGAGGCACGGCCGCGCTGCACGGATGCATTCGAGGAGGCAGCACGAGGCATGCCATACCGGGAACCGGCGACCTTGCGGGGCTGTCTACTGGCCTCTCCTGAAGATAAGCCTTCGCCTCCACGGCCGCCTGAGCTTGCACCGATGCCATCGGACTCACCAGAACTGACGATTCTACGTGTCATCGCTGGTCTCCAGATCCATCGTTCTGACCGGAAATACAGTCCGATCCACCGCCATTAACTTGTGCCTCGCCCGAGCTTGCCTGAAGCACGCAAAGCATCACCTTCCCCATCGATGTCACATCTCCGGCGCCGACCGTGAAAAGCACGTCCCCTGATTGCGCGCGCAGCGCAAGCATCTTGGCCGCTTCACACATATCAGGAACGACCTGCATCCTCACTTTTCCGCGGGCCTGCGCACATCCGGCCGAACCGGCTTCATCGACGATGAGCTGAGAGGTCACCCCAGGGAAATCACTTTGCCGCTCACGAGCCGGGTATATCGAGGTGAGCACCACGTCATCGGCGAGCGCCAGGGCCTGCGCAAAATCCTTCACGAAAAATCGAGTCCTTGAAAAAAGATGCGGTTGGAACAATACACGAAGCCTTCCTTGGGGGTATCTCCTCCTGGCGGCGGTCAGCAACGCGTCAATTTCCGTAGGGTGATGCGCGTAGTCGTCCACCACGGTCACGCCACGTGCCTCGCCTTTGATCTCAAAACGCCGGGAAGCCCCTCGAAAACCGGATGCAGCGCTTGCAGCCACCTGCGGATCCATTCCCAGCAACGCAGCGCAGACGATTGCAGCGGTGGCGTTGCGAGCGTTGTGAATTCCAGGCATACTCAGCCGAACCGGAATGCTCAAGCCAGAGGGCGCGCTCGAGAGGTCAGCTCCGAAACCGGATCGGTCCGACGTGAACCGTAAGAGGCTCGGAGGCAGCTCTATCGTAAAACCCTCGTTACCGTCGCCTGCATCCTCATGCTCCGAAACTATATGGACCACCTGCAAACCACGTGCGCACCCACTTTCGGCATGGTCACTGCTTCGGTCGTCTCCCCGCAGCGCTTCCTCATCCAGCGCCGGGTCGGTGGTGTAGGCGATCGTTCTGTCCGCCACCTGCTGCGGCAACGATGCCAATATGGAACGCGATCCCTCATCGTCAGCCGACATCACCACGGCACCGGACGCATGTGAGGCGTATGCGACGAACGCCTTCTGGTAATTCCGCGCATTGCCGTAATGATCCAGATGGTCGGCTTCGGCATTCACTATGACGGCGATCTGAGGCCTGTACTTTTCAAAACTGCCGTCCGATTCATCACATTCAGCCACGAGAACTTTCCCCCGACCGGCATGGCCGCCATCCAACGCCTCGCCATGAGGGTTCTGAATCGACCCGCCTATGGCGTAACCGGGATCGGCCAAATCTCCCACCCCAGCGTGCACGAGGATGTGTGCGAGCAGCGAGCTGGTGGTCGTCTTCCCATGCGCCCCGGCAACGCTCACGGACGTTTTGGAAACCATCAACAACGCCAGAATGTCGCTTCGGTGCACGATGCGTAGTCCAAGACGCCTCGCTTCGACAATCTCAGGGTTGCTTGGTTTGATGGCGCTTGAATACACAACGGTACGCGCTCCTCGCACGTTTTCGGCCTTCTGCCCGAATTGCACATCGATGCCGAGCGATGCCAGACGGTCGGTCTTGGCATTGGGCACGCGGTCCGAACCATCGACGCACACGCCGCTTTCATGCAGCATTTCGGCCAGTACGCTCATTCCCGCGCCACCGATTCCTATGAAGTGAGTGGATCCCAGGACGTCAAGCGAATCCCCATCACCAAACGCGGCTTCCCGTGGGTCAAGAACATCATCACACCTGGATCGGTCATCAATATGCGGCACGTCAAACTCCTCGGACAATAGACTCACACTTCAACGGTACTCCCGACAATGGAGTGCCATGGCACAGTAAGGCACCCTCGGAAATATGAAACCGGAATCGGTCCGCACAGCCACGGCCGTACGGAATCCTGCAACCGACATTCTGATTATAGGACATCGCAGCACCTCCCCCAAATACCTGAGAACGCCGCATCCCGTGCGTGCGGACCAAGTGAAGCCTCCTCTACGACGCATGCCGAGCACACCGACCACCGGCATTACATGAAATCTTTCCTGAAGGCCCGCTCCGTAATGCCGCCCACCTCTCCGTCAGACGATATCCAATATCACCTTCGCCATCGTCGCAGCGGCATCTCGAATGCCATATGAATAGGCCTTACGACGCATGTCGATGAGACGGTCCTTGTCGGCCAGCAGGGAGGGGACATTCGAGCGCACCCAGTCGCAGGTGAACTCCTCATCGCTCACCATGACACCTCCTCCGGCCTTCACCACCGGCTCCGCATTGAACCGCTGCTCACCGTTGCCCACCGGAAGGGGCACGTAGACCGCCGGCAACCCTATCGCCGCAAGCTCGCTGACCGACCCCGCACCCGCCCTGCATATCACCAAATCCGCGCAGGCGAAGGCCAAATCGATACGTTCCAGATATTCCGCAACATGATAATCCCCCTCGCCCGCACGAGCCGGATCGAGGTCGTTCAATGAAGACTCGCCGGCGGATGCAGTAACGGCACGACGAACATCCTGTGATTTTCCCCGCCCGGTAAGATGAATAACCTGAGCCACGTCAAGCAGTTCAGACGCGCAACCGGCGACCGCCTGATTAAGGCTCACAGCTCCCAAAGATCCGCCGGTCACCACCACTATGGGCCTTTCCGGATCAAGCCCCAAGGCTCGAGCCGCCTTTATCTTCGTCGCATTCGGATCGGCGGACAGCGAAGCACATAGATTGGCGATGGCAGGTCTGAGCGGAAGCCCCACACGTCTTACCTGCATTCCCGAATGTGGACGGAACTCGGAGTTCTCATATGCGGTTGCGACGAACCGCGCCCATCGTGCGCCAAGCTTGTTGGCCATACCGGCACGCGCGTTCTGCTCATGGACGATGATGGGAATGCGCATCCGGTGCGCCACGGAATAGACCGGAGCGGAGGCGTATCCACCGAATCCTACGACCACTTGCGCTTCACGTCGCATAAGAATCTCGCGAACATGCACCTGCTCTCGATGCCACCGCATCGGAAATCGCAACGCCGCCGTATTGAGCGAACGAGGGAACGGTAGCTTTTCTATGGTGTCGAGTTCGAACCCCGCCTGTGGAACCAGGTCGTGCTCCAACCCGACGGAAGTGCCGATGACAGATACACGCGCGGAGTCATCCATATCTCTTATGGCCATGCCCACGCTGAGCAGCGGATTGACATGCCCCGCAGTACCGCCGCCGGCCAACACTATATTCTTCATCACTTGCCTTCAGGCCTTTCCTCAATCAATGCCGAAACCATCGTACAACACCTCACCGGCGATGACACCGGCTCAAGCCGCTCGACCTCTGGCCAACATTCACCCCCCACAGGCGACGGCTACACGCGCTTGGCCGAAATGCTGGCCGCTATCTGCGGTTGGCATCGCATCATACTGATGCACACGCCCGCAACGGTCAGGCACATCACAAGCGAAGACCCTCCTGCGGATACGAACGGCAAAGGAACGCCCATGACGGGCAGCAAACCCAAAACCACCATGATGTTGATGAGCGCCTGGCCCACGATCCACATGGCCGCGCAAACCAGAACGATAGATGCATAATGGTTCTCATTGCGCAAGGCGACGATGATGAGGCACCATGCGATGATGATAAAGAGCAGGACAATCAGGACTGCGCCGATGAAACCGAGCTCTTCGCAGATAATCGCGAAAATGAAATCGTTGTGCGCTTCGGGAAGGTAATTCCACTTCTCGCGTGAATTGCCCAGACCCACACCGAAGAAACCGCCCGAAGCGATGGCGTATTTCGAATGCAGCGATTGATAACAGGTTGTGTCACCAACCTTGCATGGCCGATACGCCGAAAGAACACGGTCAAGCCTGTTCGGCTTGCTGACCACGAAGTACACCACGGTAACCACCATCAGCACGGCCGCGCTCCAGAAGGTCTTCGTCGGAAAACCGCCGATGAAGAATGCGACGCCGCCGATAAGGATGATGATCATGGCCGTTCCCAGATCATCACCCTTCAATACAAGAAGTAACGGCACCATGAACATGAACAACGACCAGAAATATGCCCTGAACCCACGTAGCAGACTCCCGGCCCAATCGCGCAGGACGCCATTGCCGATGCGCGCGATGTACGCTTCAAGCTTCACGAAGGTTGGGGTCGGCGCGAAGTCATTCTCATCCAGGCGTTTCCGAGCTTGAGTCAAAGCGAGGGGAAGCCAGATGCACAACGCCAACTTGACGACCTCCGCAGGCTGAAGCGTGACCGAGCCCACTCCGATCCAGCTCCTGTTTCCGTTGATCTCACGGCCGATCGGCGAGAGCGTCAACGCCTGCAGCACGATCGCAATCCAGCAAAATACGAATCCTAGCCGCTGATAGAAAGCTGCGGGGAGATGGCTGGCTATGAGAAACGTGACCACTCCACCGAAGCAGTACAGTACCTGGGACACCCCCTGCTGCCAAGGCGCTTTCCCATTCGAAATCATCCGCACCGACGAGCTCGAGAAGACCATGACCAAGCCGATGCACGTCAGCAGTATCACTGAAATGATGAACCCGTAATAGCACCAGATGGGATTCGTCAGTACTCCCCCCAACGGGGGATCCCCGTCACGCATGGCATCATCCGGCCGTCGATCCTTGACGGTGGAATTCACCGGTTTCGCTTTGCCGCCTCGCCCGGTGACCTCCCCGGACTTCCCATCGGAAGACCCCGAACGGAACCGAAAACCGAATGTGCCGTTCCATTGCCTCCATGTTTGAGAGGGCTTCCTGAAATCTCCGGATCGATATTCACTCATGTTCGGCCGCCCATCGTTTGGCGCACTGCGCGAACTGATCACCCCGGTCCGCGTACGACTTGAATTGATCCATCGATGCGCACGCCGGCGCCATAAGCACCACATCGCCTCCCTGCGCATATGCTCCGGCCGCCTCCACGGCACGTCGCATGACGCTCGCATTGTCTTTGGGATCGATGCGCGTGAATGCGATTCCGGGGGCGCAAGCGTTCAAGGCTTGCATCACGGGGGCGCCGTCCACGCCGATGATTACCACCGCCTTGATCTTACGTAATTGAGAACGAACCAAACCTTCGAAGCGCGCGCCTTTGGCAAGCCCTCCCGCTATCCAAATCACGTGACCGTCGGGAAAACTGGAAATCGAAGCCTCGGCCGCACTGGCGTTGGTAGCCTTGGAATCATCGATGAAACGAATCGTTCCCTTTGCACTTTCGAACCAGTCTTTGTTCACGACCCCGGAGTCGGATCCGTCGTTGCGCCTTGACGCATCCTCAAATCCGGCCACAGCGACGGTCTCGATTCGATGGTCTCCTGTCGTGAAGCCGCGCAACGCAGCAACGCACCTTTCAAGATCGGCACCGAGCCCAAGGCACATGGTCAATGCGGTCAGGGCATCAGCGAGCAGGTGGGGGTAGAAGGAACCGTCAGGTTCACACAAATGAGGAAAATCAGCCAATGGGGCTACGACACGGGGAACGCCGCTGCATCCGCCGGCGAGGCCGCTCATATCGATAATCGACTGACGATCCACGCCGACCTGCCCCTCCTTGGGCGCGCCAAGTGTGAAACCGACCTTCCTGCAGTCGGGAGCGGTTTGCGCCTGCGCTGCAATGGTTGAGACGCGTCGGTCATCCGCGTTGTATGCCAGGACTTTCCGGACGCCGTGGAAAACCTTCGCCTTATCGGCGGCATACTGATCCATTCCACCATGCCAATCAAGATGATCTGCGGCTATGTTGGTGATGGCGGCGCACTCAAGCCGCAGACTGTCCGTGAAATGCATCTGGAACGAGCTGAGCTCCACACACAGGACATCATGCCCGGTTTCCACTGCTGCCTGACTGACCGACATGCCGATGTTGCCGACGGCCGGAGCGTCCAAACCACAGGCGCGAAGCATCGAGGAAACCATCTGAGTAGTGGACGTTTTCCCGTTGGTGCCGGTGATGCCGACCCAAGGGGCTGGAATACCGGTGCCCGCGTCAGGCACCCTCAGGCGCCAGGCCAGCTCCACCTCGCTGATGACGGGAATGCCGCGACTCTGCGCCTCAAGGATGAACGGTGTACGCGGTTTGAAGACTGGTGAGACCACCACGAGATCGACCTCGTCCCAACGAACATTCTCGAAGGAACTCAAATCGGCCTTCGGACTGTGCTCATCGACGGTGATGACACGCCTTGCCCGACCGACCAGCACACTCGCGGCACCTTTTCCGGAGATACCAAGACCGGCAACCAACACCGTCATACATGAAAAATCCATGCCAACCCGCTTTCATTTGAATTACCTACGAACCGACAGGACCACGCCATCCGCCAACACGCGTGGGAGCCGATCCTCACCGACCGCAATCAGAGCAACAAACCGGAATTCACGATCCAATCTCCATAGAAGATGACCACCGCCACAAGCATGAAGATGAATTCGACCATCCAGAACCGGACGACGACCTTCGCCTCTCCCCAACCCTCCAATTCGAAGTGATGATGGATGGGCGCCATCTTGAACACACGCTTGTGCGTAAGTTTGAAGCACCCCACCTGTATGACATCGCTTGCCGCTTCGATGACATACAGACCACCGAGAATGACGGCTAGGAATTCGGTATGCGTCGCTATGGAAAGCGCCGCAAACAGACCACCTAAGGCGAGGGAGCCGGTGTCCCCCATGAAGATGGTGGCCGGATTCGAGTTGTACCAAAGGAAGCCGAAGCAGGCGACCGCAGCACACGCCGCGATGATGGTCAGATCCATGGGGTCCGAAACGGCATAGGAATACCCGGGATGCCCCACCCCCTTGACGTGGTACGTCTGCCAAAAGGCTATGAGCGCATACCCGCTCAATGAAATCATGGAGGAACCACAAGCCAGCCCGTCGAGACCATCCGTGAGGTTCACCGCATTGGTCCACGCCGTCATAAGGAAATTGACCCAGATGACGAAGACGACGATGCCCAATGTCTTTCCCGCGAATTCGAAATTGAAGAACGGTCTTTCAATGAAGCTCATACCTGCCTGGGCGCTGGGGAACCCCGATTTCGTGGGGATCATGAGGGCAAGAACGGCGTAGATGGTCGCGAAAACGAACTGACCGATGAACTTCGCATGAACGGAAAGCCCAAGGTTCTGCTTTTTGCGGACCTTGGCGAAATCGTCGATAAAACCGAGCAGACCCATCGAAAGCATCGCGTACAGCACCAACACCGCAGACCACGACGGAAGCGTCCCACGGGTGGTGTATCTTTGCAGTGCGGATGCGCACCATCCCAGAAGCACGGCCAGAATCATGACCACACCGCCCATGGTGGGCGTGCCCCGCTTAACCTGATGTGACTTTGGACCGTCCTGACGGATGTACTGACCATAATGCAAACGATGCACCAAACGTATCAGCAACGGCGTGCCGAGTATTACCACCAACAACGACACCGCAACTCCCAGAATCAAGGAAAGCAACGTCAAACTCCATTCTTCAAGCCGAATATGCGATCAAAACCGAACATCACTGGCGACCTTCGGACCACCGACGCGCCAAGGCACTCAGCCCAGAGGCATGCGACCCCTTGAGCAGCACGACCGTCCCCGGATGCTCACCCGCCATAAGGGTCACCAACCGATCGGCCTCCTCTACGTCACACACCAATTTCACCACAACGGGGGTACGCCCGACATCCGTGTTTCGCGAAGCGTCTCGCTCGGCCGCAGCGGCTCCATCGGCCATACTCTGCGCCAAAATCTGAAGATGTCCGTCGCTCCTGCTGCCCACCACCACGATGGCATTCAGCCCAAGCCGGGCTGCATAACAACCAAGCTGATGATGAAGCCGCTTCTCATCGTCCCCCAGCTCCAGCATCGCACCAAGGACCGCCACGCGCCATGGCTGTCGCTCACTCTCCGAACGCCAACCTCTGAGCCCCTCCAGGCCGGCCTTTAACGAATCCGGGTTGGCATTGAAGGAATCATCAATAAGGGTGAAATCAGCGTCCCCACGTTTGATATGAGCGACTTCCATACGGTGCGGACTGATCTGACGCACCGAGCCAAGCGCGGAGGCGACCCGATTCAAAGACATGCCGTAAAAACGGGCGACGCTCGCCGCAGCGAGAGCGTTCGAGACATTATGAATCCCCGCAATCCCCATATTCACTTCGATGTCAGACTCGCCATCATCGATCATGAAACGCGGCCTGTCGAACTCATCAACCGAAACATCACGTGCACGCACCGAATCCTCGCGGTCCGAACCGCCGAACCACAGCACCCTGCCGGGCGCGAGGCGACTCATAGCGCTAACTCTCGGGTCATCCGCGTTCAGCACAGCCACACCGCCGGGCCGCAGTCCTTTGACGATCTCACTCTTGGCCTGGGCAATCCCTTCAACGGAGCCGAACTCACCCAGATGCGCCGTTCCCACCTTGAGCACAACGGCCACATCCGGAGCCACGATGCGGGTGAGTCCGGCGATTTCCCCGATGTGGTTGGCGCCCATCTCCGCCACAAGGTAACGAGTGTCCGCGTCCACCTGCAGAGCGGTGAGAGGAAGTCCTATGTAGTTATTGAATGAACCCACCGGCGCCACCGTTTCACCCAATTGGGAGAGCAGGGCCTTGAGCAGATCCTTGGTCGTGGTCTTCCCGACTGAACCGGTGATGCCGATAACGGAGAAATCGGCATCCAAAGCCCTACGCCGATCGATGTTGGACCGTGCCAGCAGCCCCAGCGCCTTGACAGTTCCCGGAGCCTCCATGCCATCTGTGGGGATGCGCGGACCCGAGCCGGCGGGAACCAGGATCTGGGTAACGTCGGCATGCTCGACGACATGATCGACGATGGCCGCCACCGCACCATGCACACCCGCATCCTTGACGTAATCATGTCCATCGGTGTTTTCACCGGCTATGGCCACAAACACCGAACCATCCATGATCAGACGCGAATCCGTCACGACGTTGTTGGCAACGCTCCCCTCAGGCACGGCACCATCCTCGGGTGGAACCACGTTCCCCTTGACACTAAGTGCAACTTGCTCCACTGTAATGGGTAACATCCCAGGTTCCTTTCCAAAACCAATCATATGCGAGCAACCGCCGAACGGCTCCTCGTCTCATCAGCACGCAGGTCCAGACCAAACACTAGGCATCGCCCTGTTCCATGCGTAAAGCGGTATGCAAAGCACTGCGCTTGACACCGGCCGCATACGCCATGGAAACAGCGAAGGCGAGGCGACGGTCCGCCTGAGGGTCGGCGACGGAGTTCCTATTGGATATAAAAGGTGCCAGCCAACTCACATTGGGGCTCAGAGTCGTCAGTTTAAGTCCTTCTTTGGCCGTGAATCCGTACCTAGCCTGTGCTGATTCGCGGACCTCGGCGGCCTGCCCGTCCTTAAGCTGACGTGCGCAGCCCAGCACGTCGACATTCACGGCCTGCAAAGCGTCGGCTCCCAACGTCTGGTCATCCGCCGAAATGACCACGGCGTTCACGCCGTCCTCCAAGCATATGGACAAAGCCCGCTGCACATCGAAAACCCCCAATGGATATGAAAAACTCAGAGGGCGTTCCAAAGACAACGACCCCGAGGCGCTAAGCCGGCCGACAGGATTGCCCAGCGTATGGAGGAATTCGGCAAGACGGTCGACCTGAGCCTGGGACTCATCGGGCTGCTCACCGCAGACGACGAAGACTGCGAGGACAGTTCCGGGATCCCCGGCCATCTGGGAGGCCAACCGGCCTATCTGAGCCGCACTGGGATCAGCCAGAAGCACCGGGATGTCCCACTGACCCCCACGCATGTGCGTCGG
Source organism: Bifidobacterium bombi DSM 19703 (assembly GCF_000737845.1). GTDB lineage: Bacteria > Actinomycetota > Actinomycetes > Actinomycetales > Bifidobacteriaceae > Bifidobacterium > Bifidobacterium bombi. The sequence goes on from NZ_ATLK01000001.1 coordinate 762,359, forward strand.
AAGCATCGCCGCATAGGCACCTGCGAATTGCGCCTGCTCCAATTGCGGTTTCGACACGGGACCTTTGGGTACGTACAACGCACCTGGACGGACATCGTTGGGGTCGTCTGCCAACGAGGTGACGCTCACGCTTCGCGCATAAGGCGGGTCGAGCTCGAACCCGTAACGGCCGGCTATGGCCCCCAAAGTCAAGCGCTTTGAGATGGCCTCATTCACCATACTCATCTGCCGCCCCTTTCCCATGGCATTCGTTCATCCGATTAGCTACCAGTTTATCGGTATGGCATCCGTTCGTGGAGCCGAGAACGGAACCTCATACTTCTGCATAAGAAATTCGGCGATTCTCTTGAACATCGGCGCCGTAGTGGACTCCGCATAGATGCCATCAGGATTCTTCAATATGACGCTGATGGTGAACCTTGGGCTGTCCGCTGGTATCACCCCCGAGAAAGTCGCAACGATGGAACTAAGGGAATTCCCCGAACCCCTGACTTCGGCCGTACCTGTTTTGGAGGCTATGCGGTAGCCGTTGACAGCCACCCTGCGCTCATAACCGCCTGTAGCCGATTCCATGGCATTCATCGTCTCATTGGCTACCTGCTGATCGATGACGCGCTCGCCGTCATCCTGCCGCTCGTCAGTCACATGACCGTTCTCATCGGTGGAGGACTTGAATATGAACTGTTTATGGGCCACACCTCCGTCAGCGACCGTGGTGATGGCCTTGGTCAGTTGAAGAACATTGGTGGCATAGCCCTGTCCAAAGAGGACGGTGTCCTTGGTTCGGCCGTCCCAATGATCTGGGGTATCCAGCTTCCCCTGCGACTCACCAGGAAGATTCAATCCGCCGGGTTGCCCTATGCCGAATTTAGCGAGATTGTCGTACCGCTGCTGACTTGTATAGCCGTTGCCGGCCATCACCATGCCAACGTTGGACGAATTGCGCAGTATCCCCGCCAACGTCCAATTCGAAGTAGGATGAGGCAGCGCATCATGGAAGGTCTGTCCGTTTTTTTGAATCTGGTATGGGACTGAAAACTTGTCGGAAGCCTGGCGCACACCGTTCTGCATCATCCCGGCTATCGAGAACACCTTGCCTATGGATCCAGGCTCGAACGTCTCGCTGACCGCTCTGGAGGCACCCATTTTTGCCTCGGCCGACCCAGCCTGAATCTGGTCCGAGTCATCCAAGGCTATGATTTCGTGCGTCCTCGTGTCTTCCACACAGGCCAAAGCCCAATCGGCATGATACTGCTCCTTGCCTTCTACGAGCACTTTTTTGACGAACCAATCCACATCGGCGTCAATGGTCAGCTTCACGTCGTTGCCGTCCTTAGGGGCCTTATATTCGCTCGAGGTTCCCGGAATCTCCTGACCACCTTCACCGTACTGGTTGATCTTATAGCCATCGGTTCCGGACAACTCGGCGTTTTTCATGGCCTCTATCCCTGACGCGCCAGTGGTCTTACCCTTGTCGTCGGTCTTCATACCTCCAAGCAAAGGGCCCAACAGCGTACCATCGCTGTAGACTCTGTCCGCCGTAAGAACCGCATAGACGGTGTCGCCAAGGTTAAGTTTGTCAATCTGACGCTTGACCTTGGGTTCGACATTGGTTTTCAGAACCTGATAATGGCCGGTCACGCTCAACTTCGCACCGATTTCCATCGCGCTCATACCAAGCGACGGGGCTAAGATCCGTGCGACGGCCGACACGCCATCGACGCCGACCGGTTTGCCGTCAACTTCATTACATAACTCGGCGTTGCCCTTCGTGCACGTGACAGGCTCGAAATTCTGGGCGCGTTCTGGGTCACCGATGATGGTATAACGCTCGACGCTGCTGGCCAGAACCGCACCATTGGTATCGAGGATCCTACCGCGCCTGCTTTGTATCGCGAAGCGATGGATACGCCCTTCAGTAGCAGCATTCGCCGTGGCTTTCCCGTTCAGAAGCTGCACGTTCACGAGCTGAACAAAACACGCCGCCGCGACCAGTACAAGGACAATCATGATCGCCATGCACCTCTTGAAAAAGCTCAAGGTCTTGCGCTGTGCTCGTGCAGAGACCTTCATCGCGTCTCCTCGGGAGGTTGATACCCTTGCAGGTCTATCGAAACGGAACCCTGCTGAGGAACCATACCCATTTCCTGCGCTTTCTGAGGCAACGACGATTGAAGCGCGTCCAGTGTAGCCTGGTCATCCTGGACGTCTTGGGTCAGCGCGGAGATATGCTGGCTGCTCTGCGCCTGGTCAAACGAATCCTGCTCCATCTGCACGCGCAGCAGTAGCGAGCAGAACAGGGAGACAACAAGGAACGCCACAGCGACCAACGAACACACTACCATCGCCGTACGTCCACGGGTCCATTCCAGAAAGCGGTTCCACCCCTGTTGCTTCTCACCTTCCGCCGTTCTCCCGCCCTTAACGACTCGGAGTTCCGGCCTTCGGGAAGAGGCCTGCACCTCGTTCTCACGCCCCTGCGGCACCGCGCTGGATCGCACCATCCGTTCCCTTACCGCCATCATCTTCTCCCTTTGTTCGCACCGATGTTTTTCCCGCTTCCACGCTTGATGCTCGTCTCGTCGTCATGCCGTGCCCGCTCCCCATAACGCGTTTTCCAGCGCTCAGGAAGCGGACGGATAAGCTCCACCCCGCGCAACCGGACCGATGCCGAACGAGGATTATGTTCGATCTCAACCTCATTGGCCTTCTTCGCCCCGCGCGTCAATTCCTTGAAAAATGGTTTGGCATCTTCGGGAACCACAGGCAGTCCTTCCGGCACATCGTCATGCAACCCCTGCACCATGAAGGACTTGACCGTCTTATCTTCCAGGGAGTGGTATGACTCCACGACGATCCGACCACCGACCGACAACCGAATGGCGGCCTGAGGCAAGGTGCGGGCAAGCTTGTCGAGCTCGCCATTGACTTCGATGCGCAAAGCCTGGAAAACACGTTTGGCCGGATTGCCCTTGGAACGGTGGAATCGAGGTATCACTCGATCGACCAACTCATCGAGTTGCAGGGAGGAATGCAAAGGATGCGCACCTCGCTGACCCACGATTTCATGGGCGATGGGCCGGGCGTATTTTTCCTCTCCATAATCACGGAAAATGCGCGTCAAATTATCTTCGCTGTATTCCGCCAGGACCCTTTGCGCCGTCAGTTCCTGAGTCTGATCCATTCTCATGTCGAGCGGTGCATCGTGCGAATAGGAGAAACCACGGTCATTCCGGTCTATCTGCAGACTGGAAAGTCCCAGATCCATGAACACCGCTTCCACGTGTTCGACCCCAAGGCGCAGCAATGCTTCGGTAAGCTCGTCGAAGGCCGCATGAACCGGCGTGAAACGATCCGACAAACCCAATCGATCCATACGCTCACATGCCAGACCGAGTGCCTGAGCGTCCCTGTCGATACCGATGAGTCTGGCCTCGGGCGCTGCCTGAAGAAATGCCGAGGCGTGGCCCGCAAGGCCAAGAGTGCAATCGACCACGATACTTCCGGGTTTCCTGAGTGCCGGCGCCACCAAGGAAACGCAATCCTGAAGGAGAACCGGGTCATGAATGTTGTCGATGTCCATGCTCGTATCACCAATCCATGTCCTGAAGGACGTCATCTGCGATGTCGGAATAACCCTGTTCCTGTGCCTGCAGGTAGGACTCCCAGGCTTGCCTGTTCCAGATCTCGGCGCGCGTCCCCACACCGATGACGACGATATCGTCGCCCAGCGAGGCGTAATCACGCAGCATCTGAGGCACAAGCACCCTGCCCTGTTTGTCTGGTTCCTGATCCACGGCACCCGAAAGGAAGACGCGCAGATAATTTCTGGCGGCTTTATTTCCAACCGAAATATGTTGGATACGCGCAGCCATCCTGCGAAATTCGCTGTGAGGCAACAGATATACGCAACGCTCCTGCCCTCTTGAAATTACGAGACCCGACCCAAGCTGCGCACGCATCTTGGCCGGAAGAGCCACACGCCCTTTGATATCGATCTTCGGAGCGTAGGTACCCAACAGCAAAGGGAGACCTTCCGTCTCGGCGGATTGACCAACCGTCGAATCGAAAGCGGCACGTTCCGGGGGTTGAACGGAAACACTCGAAGCGCCACGGTCGCCTTCGCCATGTACATCGCTTGGTTCGACCATTTCCGCCTCCTCTCACACTTGCGTTTCCATTCCCCCAGCGAACACCTTACAAACAATACTCCACTTTACCCCACTCTTCCCCATAATCTACCACTTTTACGTAAAAATGTCGGTATTTTTTTACGTCATTTATTCATGCCGTCAATTGCGGAGGCAGTACGGAAAAAGAAATATGCGGATTTCTACGCATGTAATGGGTTCGGAGTATATTTGAATGCCTTAAATGTCGAAAAATCAAAGGAAACAGATGCCGAATTGCTCATCCCAGATACATGAGGAACAGGTCGCCGTCACGCATGCATACCAGCGACTTGACGCGCTTCGTGACGAAACGCGCACCAGACTGAACGCCGTACGGGCGGCCGGTGCGCATGGCTCACCGACCATGCGCACCGAACGGGACTCATTCGCCACGATGTACGAAGACCGGTTGACCCAACTCAGAGCAGTGGAGGACCGTCTGATTTTCGGCAGGCTCGACAACGCCTCGGGCGAACAAAGGTACATCGGCCGCATCGGTCTTTCGGATGAGGGACACAACCCGCTGCTCACCGACTGGCGGGCGGACGCGGCACGGCCGTTCTACGAGGCCACACCGAAGCACCATGGAGACACCGTCATGAGGCGTCACATCACCTTGCGTTTCAGGGAAGTCATAGGCGTGGAAGACGAAGTGCTTGACGTTCACTCATCCCAAGTCAACCAGGCCCAGCAATCGGGAACGCTGACCGGCGAAGGCGCATTGATGGCTTCCCTTGATTCGCGGCGCACCGGCAAGATGACCGACATCGTGTCCACCATCCAAGCCGAACAGGACCGCATCATCCGGTCCCCACTTGACCGTGCGGTGGTGGTTCAGGGCGGGCCTGGAACCGGAAAGACCGCGGTCGCCCTCCACCGAGCGGCTTACCTGCTCTACACCTACAGACGCAAGCTGCAGAACTCCGGAGTCCTCATAATCGGTCCCAGCAACCAGTTCCTGCGTTACATCGATCAGGTCCTTCCCTCGCTCGGAGAGACAGGCGTGGTTTCGCGAACCATAGGCACGCTGCTTCCGGGAATACGGACGACATTGCAGGACAACCCACAGGCTGCCAGACTCAAAGGTCAAAAACGCATGGCAACCGCCATAGCCAACGCCGTTGCAGAACGTGAACGCATACCAGCGTCCCTTCCATCGGTCAAAATCAACGGATTCACCATAGCGCTCAAAACGGCGGATGTTGAACAGGCCATCGATGACGCCCGCCACGCCCGGCAGCCCCATAACACGGCACGGACGACATTCGTAAAAAGCGCGCTTCACACGATGCGACTGCACTACGTCGAGCAACTCGACTACGAACCCGGACACGATGAAATCACCGACGTCGACAACCAACTCAAGCTTGACGACGACCTACGCAAGACCTTGAACCTCTGCTGGCTGCCGATGCAGGCCACCTGGCTCGTCGACCAGATGTTCTCCAAACCTCAGCAGCTGCGTCGTTTCGCCCCGTGGCTTTCGGACAGGGAAATCGAGGTTCTCGTACGCCCCAAGGGCTCACCCCTGACGATTTCTGACATCCCTTTGATCGATGAGGCCATGGAGCTTTTGGGGCCGGACCCAAGACAGGCAGCAAAGGACGCGGCTGCGAAAGCCCAACGCAAGGAAGAGGAAAAATTCGCAGCGGAAACACTCGCCCAGACCGGCTTGGGATCCGGAATCATCACTTCCTCGATGTTGGTGGACAACATCAACGGGACCGACCCTGAAGCCGTTGCCCAACAAGCGTCTTCTGACCGTGAATGGGCCTATGGACATGTCGTCGTGGATGAGGCACAGGAACTTACGGCGATGGATTGGCGTATGCTGCTGCGCAGATGCCCCTCACGCTCGTTCACGGTGGTAGGTGATGTGGCTCAGACTGCTTCGTTGGGAGGAACGCGCCATTGGGAACAGACGATGACCAGACTCTTCGGCGAGGAAGGCTGGGACCTCAACGAGCTTACGATCAACTACCGCAATCCAAAGCAGGTTTCTAACCTGGCCAGTGCCTTCGCCAAGTCCGAAGGACTGTACATATCCACCACGAAGGCCGTACGTGATATACCAAACGCCGTGGAACGGCGGGAATATGATGACGTGAAGGATCTCCTCGACGATATACCGAACATCACCGCGGGTCTGTTCGACGAATTCCTCTCAGACGACGATGGCATGGGACTCGTCGCAATCATTGCCCCGAACCAATTACTGGAAAGTGTCACAGCCAGGCTCAAGGACAACGAGATACTCGGGAATCGAAAGTCAGCATACAGTAACGAAAATGGTGGGCCGACGCTGGACGAAAGAATCGTCATTTGCGATACGCAAAGCGTAAAGGGCCTTGAATACGACGCAGCGGTGTTGATCCAACCCGGTCTGATGGAAGAGGAGGCAGCTTCGCGACAAAGCGCGGCATCCGACATTTACGTCGCCATGACACGGCCTACACAAAAGCTCATCATCGCGCAAAGCCTTGAGGACAAAGCAAACGTCTCGTTGTGATGCCGACCACGATTCCAACCCTCATCAACCACGTCCCTCACGGAAAATCTTCAAGATCCATCAATATGAATCACCATCATCATCCGTCGCGCTGTTCGGGCCCGTCACAGCGATGCCTCACGACCGACCTCAGGCTCGGATCACTGCGAGACGGATTGCTCGGAGCGTAGGTTGTCTATGGCCTTCTGGAAATCGTCAAGTCCTTCGAAATTCTGATAGACGCTGGCGAAACGAAGATACGCGACCTCATCAAGTTCGCGCAACGGCTCAAGAATCGCCTTACCTACATCCCGTGAATCGACTTGTGCCAATCCTTGGGCACGCAAGCTCTCCTCGACCTGCTGACCCAGAAGCTTAAGATCCTCTTCCTTGATAGGCCGCCCCTGACAGGCCTTACGCACGCCATTGATAACCTTGTCTCTGTCGAAGGATTCGACGCTTCCAGAACGTTTGGTCACGAGCATCATCGTGGTTTCTACCGTCGTAAAGCGTTTCCCACAGTGGGGACATTCCCGCCTACGCCGTATGGCATGGCCGTCATCGCTCAAACGCGTATCGACGACCTTGGTATCGGAGTTTTGGCAAAAAGGACAATGCATATTCCCAACCATAGCGCCAACACGAGAAAACAAGGCCAAAAACCGATAACGCTCGCAGTTGTCCTACATTACACATGAGTGACACAACGCCACAACGCCGACATCTTCGATCAGCGGACAGGGACCTGCAATTTCTGTCCCGGTTCCAGCCATGTCGAATCCAGACCATTGATTGCGATGAGCCGATTCACGTTTTCGGATACATCTCCCCCTTGAGGCGTGATCTTCTCCGCATATGACCATAAGGTGTCCCCCGGTTGCACGGTATAACTGACCAACTGCACGGGCTCCTCGGCAACGGCCTGAGAACGACTCGTGACACCTGACCAACTCGCCATGGACACAATAAGCACAAGCACCGCAGCAACGATGGCGAACAGCCTCACGATGGCGGTTCGCACATCGGTGTTGGTCTGGTCCTCGTCGCTCTGCCCATCGTTGCGCACTGAACACAATCCTTTTGACGTGACCGTATAAGACATCCTTACCACCTTTCGAACATTTGTGCTATCGAATACTTGTTCTTATATTCGCACATTTGTTCGAGTTATGCAAGAGCCTTTCGAACATCTGTTTGATTTTCTCCTGCGTCTACGTTATCATGAAGCTGAAAGCGAAAGGATCACCGTGAGCACCATACCCTTCAATCCAAGGTACGACAAAAATACGCGCGAACCGGAAGCACGCGATGCCCGAAAGACCGATGTCATGGCCGAGTTCATAGATACGAATGCAGCCGACCGCGACTCACTTACCGAGCGGCAATCCAAGGTCCTTTCGGCCATCCGCCGCCACGTGGAAAAACAAGGCTTCGCACCATCATTCAGAGAAATCGGTGACGAGGCTGGGCTCAAAAGCACCTCTTCCGTCCGACATCAGCTTCAGGCGCTGGAGGAAAAGGGGTATATCAGAATGAACGCCAATAAAGGAAGGGCAATCGAGCTCATCGATGACTCACCTTCCACCGCACCCGCAAGTGGGGGCGCAGACTCAGGCGAGACCGCTGCCTCGACCACCAACGCAACGATCTTGTCCTTCCCTGACTTTTTCAGTGAAGACAGCGCAATCACCCAATCCCACGACATTCCGCTAGTTGGCAGGATCGCTGCGGGAACGCCAATCACGGCAGAACAGCATGTCGAGGACGTAATGCGTCTGCCCGAACGACTGACAGGCCGAGGCAATCTCTTCATGTTGGAGGTGCACGGTGATTCAATGGTGGATGCCGCGATTTGCGACGGTGATTACGTCGTAGTAAGGGAGCAGAAGGAAGCTGCGAACGGCGATATCGTCGCAGCTCTTCTTGACGACGAAGCAACCGTAAAAACGTTTCGCAACGACAACGGCCATGTCTGGCTGATGCCGCACAATCCGGCCTATTCACCGATAGACGGAACTTACGCAACCATAATGGGAAAAGTCGTGACGGTACTGCGTAAAGTCTGATGGAGTGCCGTATACCGGTACATTCGGATGCCTATTGGCGGATATCAGACACCGCTGACTGGTGCTGATGGGCGACCCACCGAGAATGGCAGGGCAAGCGGTACAGGCGCGGACACTATGGCACGATTCACCATCTACTGTTCGATTCACCATGATGCAGGGACGGCACAATGTCAAGGTCGTACCGTTTTCATCGAAGGATGCGTTCCGCGATCAACGATGGGCATATTCCTTGGTTGAACGGCTATACCCTTCCGGTTCCAGCTGGAACGTCGTATGCGAAACCGAAACAGGGAAATGCTCGACCAAGCAGGTATGGAGACTACGGAGAATTTCGGCATCCTGCGATTCGCTCAGACCCTTTTCAACGACCACATGGGCACTCAGCGTCGGGGTCCCGGTCGCCACCGTACTTGCATGCAGGTCATGGACGCTGACCACATGATCAACTTTTTCGATATGCCTGCGCACCTCATCAAGGTCCAGATCCTCCGGGGTCTCTTCGAGAAGCACTTTGAGTGCATCACGCATCAGCACGAAGGCCCTGGGAATCATCATCACTGCGATGACAGCACCGGCAAGCGCGTCAAACCGTCCCCACCCCGTAGTCATCATGACCACCGCCGACGCAACTACCGCCAATGAACCCAAGGTATCATTCACGGTTTCAAGAAAAGCCGCCTTCATATTGAGATTGTCGTTTTTGCCACGGGAAAGCAACACCGCCGAAACAAGGTTGGAAAACAGACCAAGCAGGCCGAATCCGAAAAGAAGCCCATCGCTGTGCGCTTCCGACTGAGAGAAACCGAACAACCTCATCATCGCCTCGATGAAGGCATATATGCCGACAACCATCAAAACGAAGGCACCAAGCCCGGCAGTGATGACCTCCAGCCGAGCATAACCCCAAGTCAGCCTTTTGTCGGGTTTACGTCTCCGCAAAAACGCGGTGACGGTCGAAGCGGCAAGCACCGCGACATCGGTGAGCATATGCCCGCTGTCAACCAACAATGCGAGTGAACCGGTAACCACGGAGCCGATGACCTCAGCGACCAGGACCAGCAACGTCTGCGCCAAGGCGACGCCCAGACGGGTCTGATACCCGCGCGCGGCATTGATTTCATCCTCCTCTTGGAACGGACGATGAGGCGCTCCGTCAACCGCTTGATCCGAAGAATCAGTCATAACAACCACCCCAAAAATATCGACGACACCTGAAAACGCGCATTGCCCACTGCCCGTCGCCTCAGCATAAAGCATGACAGGACGGCTACCCTACATGCTGCCGACTATACACCGACGACGTCGAAAGTGGCGACCGAAGATAACGGCGGAAGCAATACTTGCGATGACCGCAATCGAACCTACCCTGTGTAGCAGGGCTTGGGAACGTGTGTGAATCCGCATCCTCGCGACGCACGCCTCATCACCGTACAACCCACAAGAACGGCATCCCACCTACGGCCAAATACAGATGCGGCCATGGGGACTGCCATACAGAGCCCATGACCACATGCAAAACACAATGATCTCAGAAACCGAATTGGGCGGCGGATTCCTTAAGCGTCTCGGCAGAACGCTTCAACGCAGCGAGTTCATGGTCAGAAACAGGAGTGTTGATGCGTGAGTTGACGCCGGAACGGTTGAGCAGAGTCGGCACGGACATGCAGACCCCGGAGATACCGTGGAAATCATCCAACCAGGAGGAAACCGGCAGGATTCTATTGGTGTCGTCGAGGATGGCCTCGATGATGTCGACACCCGACATCGCGATGGCGTAATTCGTCGCACCCTTGCCGTTGATGATGCGGTATGCAGCGTTTTTGACCTCTTGGTGAATCTCTTCACGCTTGGCGTCATCCAATGGATCATGGCCGGGCAATTCCTTCCAATCGCACATGGAGACCCCACCGATGGTGGCAGAGGCCCACAGCGGCACTTCGGAATCTCCGTGCTCACCCGCGATGTAGGCATGGACGTTCTTGACGTTCACGCCTGTCTGCTGCGCGATAAGGAAACGCAGACGAGCCGAATCGAGATTCGTGCCGGAACCGAACATCTGGTTCGCAGGCATTCCCGAAAGCTTGAGGGAGACCTGAGTGACGATATCCACCGGGTTGGTGATAAGCATATAGATGGCGTTCGGCGCGACCTTAATGACCGAAGGGATGATCGACTTCATGATGTTGATGGTGGCACCGGCCAAATCCAACCGCGTCTGCCCCGGCTTCTGCCTTGCGCCTGCGGTGACGACGACCATGTCGGCGTCTCGGCAGATTTCGACGTCATCAGAGCCATCGATGGAAACCGTCGGATAAAAACTGGAGCCGTGCTGCATGTCAAGGACCTCGGCCTCGACACGCTCCTTATTGATGTCCTCAAGTACGATCTGACGCGCAACCCCTCTTTGCGCAGCAGTGAAAGCAAGCGTCGATCCGACCGCGCCGGCACCGATTACCGCAAGCTTCGTTGGCCTGATAGTTGAATGTACCATATTTGAAACCTCTATTCCTTTACAGTCACAGGAGCACCCAAACCCCTGAATGACGTACAGCGACCAGTGGGGCAATGTTGTTCATGATGACGCCGTTTACCCGCACTTGTTACATCAATCACTTTACAGCAACAACCGCACCAATGGCCACCTACCCTTCAACAATAGCAAAAAGGCCCCATAATGCATGTCCCTCGATGGCACGGGCCATCCGGCCCCTGCCGAGGCAGCCAATCAATTAAGCAAGCAATCAAGCATGCAGCCACACGAGAAGTCGTCCCGGCGAACCTCAGACGGCGACGCGCCGAAGGAATCGACCGATCCAGGCACCTGCGGAATGAGACACACGACGTTCACAAGCATGGCGCCTGCCGAAAACCGGTCGTCGCATGCGGCTCTCACCCTATGGCTCGATTCATAAGCTTTGCGGCCAGCCTGCTGCCGACCCGGGCCTTGACTTTCACACCGTCGTCCAAATACCGCAAATCGTCCACCACCCCGAAACGGCGCACTTCGGATATCAACGAGCCTTCGGTGTAAGGCAGCAGCACCTCGACGCTCACCTCGGGCTGAGGCAGTAAGGATTCGACCGCCATCCTCACATCGCCAAGGCCCTCACCCGTCATCGCGGAGACCAGAAACGCCTCCGGCATCAGACTCTGGAGGCGCTCCAATACCTCCGGAGCCACCAGATCGGCTTTGTTGAACGCAAGCACCCTCGGTATCCGCTCCGCACCATCGATATCGGCCAACACTTCATCCACGGCCCTGATCTGAGCGAATGGGTCGGGGTAGGATGCATCGACCACGTGGAGAATCACATCCGCCTGGTCCACCTCCTCAAGCGTCGACTTGAACGCTTCGACGAGTTGCGTCGGCAGACGGCGCACGAAACCCACGGTATCCACATATGTGTATAGCCTTCCATCGCGGGCCTTGGCACCTCTGACCGCAGTGTCAAGTGTCGCAAACAGGGCGTTCTCCACCAGCTCCTTGGCACCAGTAAGGCGGTTCGTAAGCGACGACTTACCCGCATTGGTGTATCCGACGACAGCGACCGTAGGTACATCGTTTCTCCTCCTGGAGCCACGCTTGACTTCACGCGACGGTGTCATGTCGGCGATCTGTCGCTTGAGCCGAGAGATGCGGGTGCGAATGACACGCCTATCCATCTCGATCTTGGTCTCACCAGGCCCTCTGGACCCTATACCTCCGTTGACTCCCGCGGCCTGCCCGCCCGCCTGTCTGGAAAGAGATGCGCCCCAACCGCGCAAACGTGGAAGCATGTATTCAAGCTGGGCTAGCTCCACTTGGGCCTTGCCTTCCCTGCTTGTAGCATGTTGCGCGAAAATGTCGAGAATCACTGCGGTACGGTCGACCACCTTGACCTTAGTCGCATCCTCAAGCGCCCTACGCTGGCTTGGTGCCAGATCACCATCAACGATGATCGTATCGGCCTCTTCGCGTGCCACGATTCCAGCTATTTCCTTCGCCTTGCCACGACCCACGTAGGTTGCCGCGTCCGGTTTCAAACGATGCTGCAGTACGCCGTCGCAGACCTGCGCCCCGGCCGTGGCGGCGAGCGCCGCCAGCTCTCTCAACGATTCCTCGGCCTTGCCGGCCGTGGTCTCGCGGTTCGACCACACGCCCACTAGGACGACACGTTCCAAACGGACCTGCCGATACTCCACTTCACTGACGTCCTGCAACTCGCCCAAACCGGTCACGTGTCTCAGCTCGTTGCGCGACTGGCGCTCCTGCCATTGCTCATCATCCGCATCCATCGCGAACGCCGCCGAGCCCGGTCGTGTTCGAGCGTCCTGAAGCACGTCGCTTTCGCTCGCAAGCACATCGTCGTCCTGCGTCGTGCCGTTCTCGTCTCGGGACACGTCCTCTTCGTTTTTGTCTTGGGTCAAAAGCGCCTCACTGTAATATGTTGGATTGACTATCATTATGATGGTTTTGGCAGACAACACAGGGGGAAGTTCATGACGGAACACAGGCAGGGCGCACACGGTGGGCAGTATTTCGCACCGGCTCCTGATTCCGAGGACATACGCCGGCGGCTGAATGTGGACCTCCGTGGACATCACACGCAGGTGGAGACGTCGAACGGTGTGTTCTCGGCGCACAGACTCGATCTGGGCACCTCCGTACTGCTCAAGCATGCCCCTGAACCACCCCACCGCGGTTCCTTTTTGGACCTTGGCTGCGGATGGGGACCCCTTTCGCTCGCATTGGCCCTGGAACGCCCCGAAGCGACGATCTGGCTCTGGGACGTGAACGAACGAGCCCTTGAACTCACCAGGCGGAACGCGCGGACAATCGGTCTACCTAACGTCAGAGCCGTGACAGCACAGGATGTCCCAGAAAAACTGGGGTTCGACCTGATATGGTCGAACCCCCCGATACGCGTCGGCAAAGACGAGCTTCACAGATTGCTTATGGCCTGGCTACCGCGGCTCAACCACAACGGCCGTGCCTATCTCGTGGTACAGAAAAACCTGGGAGCGGATTCGCTGACACCGTGGCTGCAGACGGCGCTCGGACCCACATTCATGGTAGGCAAGCACTCAAGTTCCAAAGGGTACCGTGTAATCGAAATAGCACGAACGACCCCGGTTCCTGCAAGGCAGAACGGTGACGACGCACGCGAAGGGACACCACAGGACCCGAGTCGCACAGAGGATGGCGACGCATGAAATATCGTTACCCCCAAGAGCTCCCCGTCAGCGCTGCGCGGGACGACATCGTGCAGGCGGTCCAAAAGAGCCAGGTCGTCATCGTTTCAGGCCAGACCGGGTCGGGAAAGACCACGCAGATTCCTAAGATGCTGCTCGAAATGGGCCGCGGGACGCATGGCAGGCAAATCGTGCACACACAACCTCGGCGTCTTGCGGCACGGACGGTGGCCGAACGCCTTTGCGAGGAAACCGGGACGAGACTTGGTGACGAAATCGGCTATCAGGTACGCTTCACCGACGAAAGCTCCGCGAAGACGCGCTTGCGCATCGTCACCGACGGCATTCTTCTGGCGCAGATTCAACACGACCCTGAGCTCAACCGCTATGACACCATCATCATCGACGAGGCACACGAACGAAGTCTCAACATCGATTTCCTGCTGGGCTACCTCACGGCGCTGCTCCCTAGACGACGCGACCTGAAGCTTGTCATCACGTCGGCAACGATCGATTCGGTGAAATTCCAAGAGCATTTCAGTCGTGCGCTGCACGCCAAGGTACCGGTCATCGAAGTGTCGGGACGTACCTATCCTGTTCAGGTGGTCTACGAGCCTCTGGGCGGCGTGCCTGCGCTGATGCGTCATGTGCCCGGTTTTTCGGACGGAACGCTGCCCAATGCCGACGGAGAGATAGACGGTGTCTCCGACCCCACAGGCTCTGACGAAGTTGCCTCACAGGATATGTCACGCGCCGTGGCGCGGGCATGTGCCGAGCTGGTGATTCATTCCACACACGACCGCGGACCTCGCGACATCCTGGTGTTTGCCTCCGGCGAGCGTGACATTCGCGAATATGAGACCGCAATCCGCCGTCATTTCGCCGCTCGGACCAGCGACATGCACCGCCCGGATGCCATTGAGATCGTTGCACTGTATGCCCGCCTGTCTGCCAAGGAACAACACCGCGTCTTCGAACCGCATAACCACCAACGTATCGTGATCGCCACCAACGTAGCCGAAACTTCATTGACGGTACCAGGCATCCGTTATGTGGTGGACCCAGGCGAGGCGCGCATCTCCCGCTATTCCAAAAGTGCTAAGGTACAGCGTCTACCTATAGAGGCCATCAGCCAGGCCAGTGCAAACCAGCGTTCAGGCCGTTGCGGCCGCATAGCCGACGGCATCGCCATACGTCTGTACTCCCCCGAGGATTTTGCGTCGCGACCGGAGTTCACGGAACCGGAGATTCTGCGCACTTCGTTGGGTGCCGTGGTGCTGCACATGCTTTCCGTCGGGGTCGCCCGCAACACCGACGATGTGACGCATTTCGGCTTCATCGACCCTCCTGACACCCGTTCCGTGGCAGACGGTTTCAATGAGCTCACCGAACTTCGCGCAATCAACCGCAGCCACGGCGAAGCCACTCTGACAGCCATCGGACGGCAACTGGCACGCATCCCCATAGACATACGCCTGGGTCGCATGATCATCGAAGCCGCGCATACCACCACAGCAAATACGCTGGCTGCGTTGCTCGTGGTCGTCGCGTTCCTGAGCCTGCAGGATCCAAGGGAGAGACCCGAGGAGGTGCGTGAAGAGGCCGACCACATACACAACAGATATGCCGACCAGACCAGCGACTACCTCACCGCGCTCAACATCTGGGACACCGTTTTCGGACCGGATGGCAAAATCTCGAACGCCCGATTGCGGAGCTTCTGCAAGACCGAATATTTCAGTTTCATCCGGATGCGGCAGTGGCGCGATCTGGTGAACCAACTGCAGGACATGTGCAGACAGATGCATTATAAGGTGGGCACCGCACAGCCTATCTCCCGCCCGGACGATACGGTCACCACGTTGCCCACGAATCAACAGCCGGCGCATTCTCTGTGCCGCTCCTGGGATAGCCAGGGCATCCACACCTCCATGCTCTCAGGATTGCTCTCCATGATGGGGATGCAGGTCACGCGCGAACCCAAGGCATCGGACTTCGCCGGGCTCAAAGGACCCGCGAAGGCACGTGCGATGAAACAGGCCAAGAAACAGGCCAAAAACGAATATCAGGGCGCACGGGGCACGAAATTCGCCATATTCCCGGCCTCCACCGTGGTCAAAACCACGCCTGCATGGGTGATGAGCACGGATTTGACGGAGACGTCACGCTTATGGGCACGGTACTGTGCGCAAATCGATCCCGCTTGGGCGGAGCCTCTTGCAAAAGGCCTGACCAGAACCACCTACGCCGAACCACACTGGTCGGGTTCGAGAGGCAGCGCCATTGCAAGTTCGAAGGTCCTGCTGTATGGGCTGCCCATAGTCCAGGATCGTCCGGTGCAATGGGGGCGCATCAATCCGCCCGAAGCCCGCGATTTCCTCATACGACAAGGACTGGTAGAGGGGGATGTCGAGCAGCGGTTCAGCTTCGATGCTTTCGTGCAAAGCAATCGCAAGGTCCTTTCCGAGGCCGCCGACGACGCCAGCCGTACGCGCAGGATATCGCAATCGGTGAGCTCCGAGGACCTGTACGACTTCTACAACAAGCTGATACCCCAGAACATCACTTCCGTGGCCGATCTGGCCAAATGGGTCAAGGGGCTCAAGGCCTCGGGCAGCGACCTCACCGAGCTTGAGTTCGACCCCGGCGATGTGGACAGGCTCAAAAGCACCGAGAGCATAAGTCTGAATGACTACCCTGACAGGTGGCACACCCTGGGCACGGACGGATCGGCGCTTGATCTGCGGCTGAGCTATATATACGACCCGAGCGACCCGGCAGACGGCGTAACGGTGCACGTGCCCATCAAAACCCTGTCCCGACTGACGCCGGCGCAATTCACATGGAACGTTCCCGGGCTGTTGGACGAACTGATACTTGCGACGATCAAGTCGCTTCCCAAAGCACTCAGGGTGCAGTTCGTCCCTGCACCCGA
Organism: Bifidobacterium bombi DSM 19703; assembly: GCF_000737845.1. GTDB lineage: Bacteria > Actinomycetota > Actinomycetes > Actinomycetales > Bifidobacteriaceae > Bifidobacterium > Bifidobacterium bombi. The sequence continues at coordinate 779,195 of NZ_ATLK01000001.1, forward strand.
CGCCGCACGAAGGATACGCGGTTACATCGATGAGCACTTCCCCGATCTGCCCGGATCGGGTGAGGATGGAAAGCCAAACCTTCCGCCTGGCGAAGCAGGAACGGACTGGCCCGACTTTCTACATGTCTTCACGGCCGCGGCGGTCGCATGCCTTGACGCCCAGATTCACCCCGAAGTCATCAACGGACAGTTGAAGGAAAAACTCCAATCTTACTTGCGCGTCACATTCAGCGTGGAGGATACGATCACAGGCAAAAACAGCAATGCGAACCGTCGACGTATGGGCGGCGGGAACAGGCTCAAGGTGCTGGGCACAGGAAAATCCCTGGTCGAGCTGCAGCGCACCTTCGCCCGTGAAGCCGAGGCCTCGGCTCGCAAGGTCATCGCCAAGCAGGCGAGCCAGGCCCGTTCCGAAGGCAAGGTCGTAAGGCAGGCCAACCTCCTGCATCGATCGGGCGCAACCACGGAGTCGCGTTCATCGATGCTGTGGAAGGCGGCGCTGGAAACCCTGCGCCTGCCCAGCGAGCGCATCTCCTCCCGATGGCTGAGCAATGAGGCGTTGATGCTCGCAGCTGCCCCGTACGAGTCCACGAAGAAGCTGACCGATGACCTGCAACTTGCCGCGGTCAAACGGCTGCTTCCAGACATCGTCTCCTTCAGGGACGACACGGCGCTGGCGCAGGCTGTGACGGACTGCGAAAATCGCTTCGAAGACGCGGTGTACGACGTTTGTCATGATGTAATCGCCATTCTCAAGAGATGCGCGCAAGTGGATGCCGCATGCAGCGGCAAGGCGGAACTTCCCATGCTTTCGGTGCTGCAATCCGTGCGTGAGCATATCGCTTCCCTGGTTCACCCCGGTTTCATCGGGGAGACACCCCCTCAGGCACTGCCCAACATAGAACGCTACCTTCATGCCGATCTTTTGCGACTGCAGAAGGCAAAATCGGACAAGAACCGCGACGTACGATGGGCATGGCAGGCAGAGGAGGCCAGGACACTCGTGGATCGGTCCCGCCAGGCTGCCGAGGCGGAACCGGCGGGACCGAACCGCGAAGCGGCGATGATACGTGTCCAGAACGCACGCTGGCTGCTTGAGGAGTTCTATGTGTCACTATGGGCCCAGGAGCTAGGGGCTCGCGAACACGCAAGTCTCAAACGAATCAGAAAGGCGCTCGCCGCATAGGTTCCGTATTGAATCCAGAAACGCAAATCGACGTCCTAACACATATGGTCGGACCGGTCGGCAGTACCGACACACCATCGAAGCCGAACGTGCCTGACGCCGATTCAATGTGGTGATGCCTGACTCGCGGCTGTACGTTACCAAAACGGATGATACTCTCCCTATGGATTGCACCACATCGTGAATGTCCATGTTTTCCAACAACGATCGAGGAACACTCGCGGCATGGACGCAGATGCCTTTGCAACAGGGAGACGACCAGCGAAAGGCAGAGCCGACGGAGAGAAAGCGACGCCGCCCATGTACCCTCATCTACACGGTCCAGCCCTGCTTCCAGACCGTGTTTCCATCGAGACCCCGGATTATTCCGAACCACCTGGCTGGTATAGAGACAGATGAACCGGCTACCCGCCAAAGAAAACGAACGTGCCCGCCATGCCCGAAGCGATGAGAGCTATCACAGGTATAAGCAGGCATACACCGACGAAGACCTTGTCACGTGTGTGCACGGCACTGACACGCGCGTGGGTTCGTGGCAAGGGAGCGCCGAAACCCCGCGCCTCCATGGCCACCGCCAACGTGGTGGAGCGCCGGATGGAAAGCACGAACAATGCAAACGCCTGCGGAAAAAAGGCCTTGACTTTGTTATCGTCACCAAGTCCTCTGGAACGACGCGAAGCGGTGAGCGCGGACCAGTCATCTCGCAATACCGAAAACATGCGCATGCCGGCCAGCCCACCGTAAACGAAGCGATCGGGCAGATGCAACACCTGACTGAACGAATCGGCCAGATCCGTGGCATCGATGCCAAGCACGGCGATGATGGCGGGGATGCCTATGGCAAGCACGCGTAGCCCCGTGGCGATTGCCAATGCAATCGAACGATCGGTGACATTGATCATGCCCCAATGCCACCATAGCGCCCCTCCTGATTTGCCATACAACAGCACAGCAAGGGCCGAGCCGGGCGCCCCGATGAACACCGGCCATGTGGATGCCACCACACGCCAAGGTTTCAGACCTATGCAAGCCAAAAGCAGAAATTCCAAAACGAGCGCAACAGTGGCGGAAACCCAGTCCAATGTGACGATCAGCGGCAACGCCGCCAGAAAACCGCCGATCATCCGGTACGCCGGGTTGAGGGAAGCAAGGAAAGGCGAACGACTCGAAGGCTTCACAGCCTCTGAACGTGAATCGATGCGACTGACCTCTACGCGTTGGTCAACCTGACACCATCTGGCGTCCACCATCCCTCCATTGGCATCAGACATATCGACGGGATTGAGGAGACTGGCCGTTCCCGCACGTTCACCGGCAGTTGACACGTCAACGATGCCGTCAGCGATGTCTCGTCCACGCGCGCCTTGGACGATGCTTGCACCGGCACCGTGCGAACCCCGAGCCGCAAGTTCCACGACGCGCGCGCCAAGCGCCGTCACCAGATCCAGGTCATGCGTGATTACGATGACACAGACCCCATCGGATCGTATGGAATCGATAAGCCGTGCCATCTGCATCCAAGTCACACGGTCCTGACCGAACGTGGGCTCATCGAGGATGACGACGTCAGGTGCCGCTGCCAAAGCCGAGGCCACCGTCAGACGGCGCTTCTCTCCGCCCGAAAGCGTATAGGGATTGACTTCTTCATACTGTGACAGCTTGAATCGGGAAAGCAGCCGCCGGGCCGTCGCCTGCGCCTGCACCTCCCCCACTCCGGTGCGCAACGGGCCTAGCATGACCTCTTCAAGCACGCTGCCCCGCGCGAATTGATGTTCCGGGTTTTGGAAAACGTACGAGATGCGTGCGGCCAGCTGCCTGGAGCTCCATCCGAACGGCATGTTCCCGGTCGCACCCGATGCCAATGCGGGAGCCGCCTCAACCTTGCCCGACACCGGTTCAAGCAAACCGGCAAGCGTCAAGGCAAGAGTGGATTTACCTGCGCCATTGCCGCCCACAATAGCGGTGACCTGCCCTGAAGCAAAGTCGATGTTCATATGTTCGGCGATGGCCTCGCCCCTACGCCCCACCGCAAGGTCAACCGCCGAAAGAGCAATCCTTCCGGTTCCGGACGTCTCTTCCCCTCTGCGGGAATCGTCAGCCTGAATTCGGCGGATCTCATCCTCTGCACGCCGGTAGCATTTCGGTACCCATATGCCCAGCGAGGCGAAATCCAAACCGTGGTCACCGAACACCTCATCAGGCGTGCCATCCGCCACGACGCAGGTGCGTGTCCCTTCCTCAGCGTCGAGCGTATGCGCGCAGGCGAGCTCACCTTCGCCGTCCACGACGTCGGTGTCACAGCGTCCGAGCACCACGACACGATCGATCATGTCGATCCACGGGTCGGTGCGATGCTCAACCAGCACCATCGTCGCTCCGGTGGCCTCCAGTGAGGCCCTTACCGATGCGACGACCTGGCCGACACCATCGGGATCGAGATTGGCGGTAGGCTCGTCGAGAAGCAGAACCCCTGGCTGCATCGCAAGCGCACCCGCTAATGCCAGGCGCTGCATCTGTCCTCCGCTCAGGTGCGTCGTGGAACGATGCAATTGCATACCTTCCAACCCCGTGTCGGCCATGGCCTTCCTTACGTGGGACCAGATCCGATCCATCGGGACCGCCATATTTTCCGGACCGAAAGCGACGTTGTCACCGACCCGTTCAAAAATGGCCTGCGCCTCGGGATCCTGCAGCACTAACCCCACTTTCCCCCGGGCAGCGGCGGCAGGGACGCCATCCACCTCGACGGTCCCTGCCGAGGTGCCTCCCTCGCTGTCAACCGCCTCCTGCGGTGGGGAAAGTAAACCTTCGGTACCCTCAGGGGCGGTACCCTGATCCGAGCTGACGGATTCACCATGCCGGAGGCCACCCGCCCCGGTTCCCTCATCCTGCGTACCAAGCAACCCGGCGGCGGCTTCAAGAATCGTGGACTTTCCGATTCCGGACGCTCCTAGAAGCAACACCTTTTGCCCTGCGGGAATATCCAGATCAAGCCCCCTGATGGCGAAATGCGCGCGGGAAGCATGACGGTAACCCCAATTCGCGAAACGGATCGAAGCGCCACCACGCTTCTCGGTACGCATGTGAACCATCACTCACCCCTCAGACGTCATCCGTATTCTTCCGTGGCGGGTTCCGCGTTCAGACCGACATCCCACGTACCGCACGACCTGAAGCGAACTTGTCAAGCGCACCTGTTTTCGCCAATGCCACGTACAGATACCACATCAGCACACCGGCGATCAATGCGCCGGAAACCAACGTGGAAACAAGATACCACAAGCCGTACGCCCCCAACAGGTTGATGCCCTGCAGATGTTTGAAGAACGACCAGGCCCAGCAAACCACACCGGCAAGCGTGCCGGAAAGCATGGTCGTCAGGAGATTGCAGACCTTGTACATCGTGCATGCGAAGACGATCTCAGCACCCAAACCCTGCAGGACGGCCATAGCAACGGTCTCAAGCCCACCCCACGAGTTCCCTAGCAAGGCTTCAAGCACGCCGGCAACGACTTCGGCGTATACCCCTGCTCCCGGCTTGCGCACGATGATGAGCGCCAAAGGGCCTGCAAAGAGCCAAAGGCCGTTCATTACACCGTCAAGACCCGGGACAAGCGCGGCCAACGGCGCACCAATGGGGTTGTATAGCAATCCAGCCGCCCAGTAAATCAAGGAGCTGACCACGCCTATGGCAGAGGCCACCGCGATATCCACCACTCGCCAATGAAGATTGGGTTTCACGCTGTCTTTTGTAATAGTTGACATAATCTGTGCCTTTCTGTGCTGCTGTGTTTCAGCGCACCGGGCACGGGAAAAGAGACGTCCGTGCGCCAGCATTACCTGGACTCACGTTCAATCGGTCGAGGTCACCCTCATCTCAGCCGTACCACGATTCCTCGGTGCACAGCTCCCGTGTCAATTCGAAATCGTAAAACAAACCTATGACTTATGACATTGACGCGTTCGGACCGCCGTGGAACCCACTCGCAGAACAAAGCAGACCCCGCAACGAAAGGCGCAGGCAGCGGCGACTTTCCGGAGCCCGCGCCTTCCATATAACGTCCACCTTCCCTTAGATTCATGAAGCCGGCCGAAGCGCCCGGCGAAGAGGCGGAATCAATGAGCCAGTTTTTCGAGAATAAGCGCTTCAGTGATGATGTTGTTCTTCAATGCGGAAAGACTGATTGACTCATTGGGACTGTGCGCATTGGCCTTGGGGTCCTCCGGCCCGGTGACAAGCACTTGGGCTTGCGGGAAGATGCGCTGCAATTCCGGTATGAACGGAATGGATCCGCCTTCGCCTTTGTTGACGGGGGCGACTCCGAACGCCTCCTGCATAGCAGCCAACGCGCCCTTAGTCGCAGGCGCATCCGGATCCATGCTCCAGCCCATGCCGGCGTCTATGGCACTGACCTTGACCTCGGCACCGAACGGCGCATGTGCCGTGAGGAAATCCGTCACGGCCCGCTGCGCCTCTTCTGGACGCTGTTGGGGTGCCGTGCGGATGGAAAGCCGGAACGTCGTCTCGGGAGATATGACGTTGAACGACCCCTCTACGGGATGGGCATCGAAGCCGATGACGCTGATACTCGGCTTGGTCCACAGACGTGAGGCCAGCGAGCCATTGCCGGCCAGACGGTACGAACCGACGGTTCCCGCGTCGCCGCGCACTCCTGCCTCGTCGAGGTCACGTTGCAGACCGCCGACCGGATCGCCTCCAAGCAGACCGGGGATTCTCAGACTGCCGTCATCTGCGTACATCGAAGCGATGAGCATGGCGGCCACGGTGTTCGCATCAAGAATCGGACCGCCGAACTGCCCTGAATGCACGGGGTGGTCCAGAACCTTGACGTTCACGTCCACGTCGGTGTTCCCACGCAGACTGGTCGTCAGGCTGGGTATCTGTGCCGACCAATTGCCGGAATCGGCCACGATGATGACATCCGAGGCGAACTCCTCCCGATGGGCCTCGATGAACGGGATGAAGCTGGGCGAACCCATCTCCTCCTCCCCTTCGATGAAGACCTTGACGTTGACTTTCAGATCACCGCCCAACGCATGCAGCGCCCCGGAATGTATCGCTATTCCACCGCCATCGTCTGCCGATCCACGCCCGTAGAGCCTGCCATCCACCTCCGTTGCGACAAACGGATCAGTGTCCCATGCGGAGGCGTCCGGAACGGGCTGCACGTCATGATGTGCATACAGCAATACCGTGGGGGCATGGTCATCGACCGTTTTCGAACCGATGACTTCGAAAGCCCCGGGGGTTCCGTCAGGGTTGCTTGACTGCACAACCTTCGCCTGCACGCCCACCTTCCGCAGCTCATCGGCTACGAAATCAGCGGAACGGCGCATATGAGCACCTGTTATCCCCTGTGCCGACACGGATTTCAACGCCACCTTGTCACTGAGCAACTCTACTACGCGATCGAAATCGTCTTCCACACGACTGCGCAGCTCATCTTGATTCAATGCGACCATATTTTTGCACCCTCATTCAGATTCCGGCGACTCTCACGCCGTGGAACACAACAGCATCCATTGTATGACGCATCCCGCCAGAGTCGAGGGATCCACGTAATCTCAAACTATGACATGGAACCCCTTCGGCAGGAAGAACGACGAAGCGCAAAGCGAACAAACGGCCAACGACACCGAGACGGCGGCTTCAGAAAGCAAAGGCAGACCCACTCCGAAGCGCCGCGAGGCGCAAGCCAAGAACATCCATCCTCTTGTGCCCAAAAACCGAAAAGCTGAAGCCAAAGCAGCCAAGAAACGCATGCGGGAAAAGGAAGACGCGCAATACGAAGCCATGCGTACCGGCGACATAGCCAACATGCCGCGTTCGGAACGCCTTCCCTGGCGCATCTACATCCGTGATTACGTCGATGCCCGATTCAACATCGAGGAGTTCTTCATACCCGTCATGTTCGCGGCTCTCATCGCCGAGATGGTGGTGATGGCGTTCAGCATAGCCGCGTCGTACATCATCATGATCGCCTTGTATGTCTACATCATCGTCGGCATCATCGACCTGTTCGTCATGTGGCAGGGCCTGAAGAAGAAACTCATCGAAAAATACGGCGAGAAGGCCGTAGCCAAAGGGATGAGATCATGCAGCTATGCATGCAACCGCGCAATTCAGTTACGCCGCTGGCGCGTGCCCAAACCTCGTTCCAAAAAGCGCGGGGATTGGCCGAAGTAAGTCGTGACCGGACCCCTGGAAGGCTTTCCGAGCACCATACGTCGGTCCACACAAGGACGAGGCCGGAGAGCTTCGGAACACGTCGACATATGAAGGAAGGATTCGTTGACACCGCTTTCCTCCACCACCCAAACCAACGGCAACTCCGACTATGATGTCGTAGTCATAGGGAGCGGACCTGGGGGCTGTGCCACGGTCCTCCGCGCGGCACAGCTCGGATTGAGCGTCGCCGTAGTGAAAAAGGGCGGCACGTTGGGCGGCGTGTGCCTCAACCGGGGATGCATCCCCCTCGAAGGCGCTGATAACCGCTTCCCGCGCCGTCGTCAGCGCGAACGATTGCAAACGGATGAGAATAGAAGCGAACATCAGTCGGATTGATTTTGCCACGCTGGCATCGTATCAGCGCGACGCGGTACGAACGATGACCGACGGATTGGCCTCGTTGCTCAGGTCATGATCGGTCAAGGGCATTCATGGAACCGCACGGCTGAAACCCGGGAACATCGTCGAAATCGACGGATCCGACTCGTGTTGCGACGGCTCCTCCCTGCAACTCACGGCACGACACATGGTACTCGCCACAGGATCCAGACCACGCCCATTGGCCGGTACACCATATGGCAGCCAGATCATGGATTTCACCGGTGCACTGAATCTGAAACCCTTCCCCAAACGAGCGATGGCGATCGGTGCAGGCGCCGTAGCGTCGAGTTCGCATCTATGTGGAACCAAGCCGGCGTGGGCGCAATCATGCTCATCCGTAGGCAACGTGTCCTTTCCGCCTGGCACGGGCGCACGTCAATGACTCTGACGCGGGCACTGAGGAAGGGCGGGCATAACCGTGGTGTCCAATAGCACGGTGACGGGAATGCGCGATTCGGCAGCAGGTACACCTGGGAGTCGAGGCGTTGTATGCTTACGTCCGAAGGCGCGACACATGCCATACAGGCAGATGCGTCGTTGGTGACAATCGGACACATCCCCGTCACCGACTTCGCGTGGATGCGCGACCTCGGCATCCGGATGTATGACGACGGATGCATCATGACCGACGAATACGGAAGGACGAACATCACCGGCGTGTGGGCGGTAGGCGACATCACGTCCGCCCCTTCCCTGGCTTACAGGGCGTTCGCCCAAAGCTTGGTCATAGCCGAATCCATAGCGGGCAGAAATCCCAAGCCGGTCAATGACGACGCGATTGCGAACGTGGTGTTCTCTTCGCCGGAGGCCGCCAGCGTCGGTCTTACGTCGGAGCAGGTCCGGAACCGTGACGACGTGGCATCCACGCAGGAAACGATCTACCCCATGATGGGCAACGCCAGGATGCATATGAGTGCCGCTGCGGGATCGATGTGCGTGGTGACTGGGGAATACGCCGATAGGCCTCATGTCCGGGTAATCTTGGAGGTTCATATGGTCGCCCCGGAGGCCTCAGACATAATTGCGGAAGCACAGGAGCTAATAGGCAATCGCGTCCCCCTCAGCGATGCGGCCCGGCTCATCCACCCACATCCCACCTTCAGCGAAGCCTTCGGGGAGGCGCTTCTGAAGGCCGACGGCAGACCGCTACACACGCTGTGAGGTCTGCGCTGCTGGTAGGATATACGTTATTGCGTTCATTTTCGAGATAAACCAAGCGAGGGACAGATGGCGAACGAGAAAAAGCCCAAAGAAAAGAAGGAAAAAAAGCCGAAGATCATCAAACAGATCATTCAGATATACAAGTACACCCATGCGGAAGACAAGGCCCTGCCTTGGCTTCTCACCGCGGTCCTGCTGGCCCCCGTGCTCGTCGTCGTCGTGGCGGGAGTGCTTCTGCACTGGGGCTGGCTGACTTGGATCATGCTCGTTATCTTGGCAGTGATGCTGGGCATACTCTTCTTCACGATGCTGCTGACGCGACGCGCCGACAAAGTCGGGTACGCGAAGATGGAAGGCAAGCCGGGTGCAGCGGTCAGCGTGCTGGGTAACATCAACAAAGCAGGATTCAACTTCCCGCAGCAGCCGGTGTGGATCGATCGAAAGACCAAAGCCGCCATCTGGCGTGGCACAGGATACAACGGCATCTATTTGCTGGCGGAAGGCGAAAGCACGGCCATCAAGCGCGAAGTGGATCGTCAGGAACACTCCATCAAAGGAGTGACCGCCGGATCCGCCATTCCCGTATATCGCATTTTCGTCGGCAACGGCACCGGTCAGGTGCGTCTGAAGGACCTGCGAAGCGTCGTACTCAAGTGCAAGAGCTACGAGCCAACCGACCACAGCAACTTCATCATGAAGAAGATACATCCCCGCCGCAGGTTCCTGCTCACCAAGGAGGAGCTCGATATTCTCAACGAACGTCTCCGCACGCTCCAGACGAAGCAGGGATTCGGCATCCCCAAGGGCATTGACCCCACGAAACCGCAGCGCATCAGCCGCCGTGCCATGAGGGGGCGCTGAACACTTCGCCGCACCTGCCAAAGACAAGGGCCGGGGTCTCGTGTGGGCCGCCGTGAACGAACCAAGGAATCACGTTGGACGTTCAGGACGGCCCACATCTTCGTAGGTGGCGAGATTCCATACAAAGCACGCCCTCGCAAGGTCTTCGATCGTCGATTCGCCATTCCCCACCCCCGCACCGAAGCGAACCAGGCGGAACAATCGTTATACGGCCGATGAGAATCGTCCGAAACCACACGACCTCGGAACGCACACGGGCGAAACACGTTCGTAACCAAAAACGCATGTCCCTGAAATGCATATCTCTAGACTTATACTCATTGGTGGTTCACCTCATGAAAGGAGCGGTCACGTGGCTGCACTTGAAACTAAGGAAGATTTCGAATCCTTCGCCAAAGCCGAAGGAGCTGAATACGTCTCGGTACGATTCACCGATCTGATCGGCGTACAACAGCACTTCACCGTCCCCGTCGACGAATACATGGACAACGCTTTCACCGATGGCGAGCCGTTTGACGGCTCTTCGATCCGAGGCTTCCAATCCATCGACGACTCCGACATGAAGCTGGTGCCGGACGTATCCACGGCCTATGTCGATCCGTTCCGCAAGCACAAGACCATCGTCGTGGCTCACTCAGTGGTCACTCCGGTGACGATGGAGCCCTATGGCCGCGACCCGCGCCAGGTCGCCCAAAAAGCCGAGGCGTACATCAGGACCACCGGGGTCGCCGACACCGCTTGCTTTGCCCCGGAACCTGAATTCTTCCTCTTCGATTCCGTACGCTACGAGAACTCCATGTCCCGTTCGTTCTATGAAGTGGACTCCGATGAGGCCCCATGGAACACCGGCAGCGAAACGGAACTGGATGGATCGCCGAACATAGGTTTCAAGAACTCCATCAAGGGCGGCTACTTCCCACCTGCACCGCAGGACCACAACCAGGATCTGCGCGACGACATGGTGGCCAATCTCCAGAAGGCCGGAATGACACTCGAACGCAGCCACCATGAAGTGGGCGGCGCTGGACAGCAGGAAATCAACTACCGCTTCAACACGCTGCTTCACGCGGGCGACGACCTCATGAAATACAAGTACATCGTGCATGAGACCGCGGCTCATGCCGGCAAAGCCGTAACATTCATGCCCAAGCCGATCGCGGGCGACAACGGTACAGGAATGCACTGCCACCAATCCCTATGGAAGGACGGCAAGCCGTTGTTCTATGATGAGAACGGATATGGCGGCCTTTCGGACATCGCCCGCTGGTATATCGGAGGACTGATCCATCATGCCTCCTCAGTGCTGGCGTTCACGAATCCTTCGCTCAATTCATACAAGCGTCTGGTGCCTGGCTACGAGGCCCCGACCAACCTGGTCTATTCGGCGCGTAACCGCTCGGCAGCCATCCGCATCCCGTTCGCTGGGACGTCGCCCGCCGCCAAGCGCATCGAATTCCGCGTGCCCGACCCCTCCTCTAACCCGTACCTCGCCTTCTCCGCCCAGCTCATGGCCGGCCTTGACGGCGTGATGAACCATACGGAGCCACCGGAGCCGGTCGACAAGGACATCTACGAGCTGCCGCCGGAGGAGCTTGCGGACATGAAGCATGTCCCTGCATCTTTGGACGAGGCCCTGGACGCTCTTGAGGCAGACAATGACTTCCTCACCGCCGGTGATGTATTCACGATGGACCTCATCGAGGACTGGATCGGTCTCAAGCGCGAGGAGATCGACCAGCAACGATTGGCCCCGACGCCGCTTGAGTATCAGCTTTACTTCAACATCTGACACGGCTCGTTCCATGTAAGTGGCCCATCGCCGAGGCGATGGGCCACACGTGTTTCGTATGCGTCTTCCTGGAAGAGACGTCTTAGGCACTGTACCGGCACGGGTCGATCGTCATGTCCGGCACACATACAGGGGACGTCGCACGGCTGGATATGCCTGAGGACATGCCTTACGGGACTTGCCTGGCTAACGGGACTTGCCTGGCTAGTTATGGATATATCTTCTTACATCCGCGACATCCGATGTAGGGCATCCGGCTCTCCGGACAGACGGACGAAGGATCCGTACGTCCATGAAATATTGCATTCCTTGAAATATTAAATTCCTTACAGTCTCGTCTTAAACCGACGATGCGGCTGGTACTTGGACGATAATGGATACCGATACCATCCGTTGCAACCGCTACCAACCGAAACGAAAAGTCGGTATGACAAGCGCATGCGTAGCCAAAGAGGAAGAGGAAATGCAGACCGAGCCACGGACCACGAACCCGACCGACACAGTGACGCCTACACAAAACTCGAACTTCATGGTCTCCTCTCAAGGACCGATGCTTCAAGAGGATTCGCAGACCTTGAACGGCAGCACGAACAGCACCGCCACAAGCATCCCACGGTCAGACCGGCAACCGCTGACGTACGGACGAGACGAGGGAAGCAACAGCTCATTCGATGAAAGCACCCGGCCGCTGTTCCCCGGCCATGCCTTCATCAGCACCGTGCTGGAGGTACTTGACAACAAGGCCACCATGACGGGCAAGCTCACCGGCCGATACATCCAGCGTGCGGCCATGGCCGGCATCTTCGTCAGCCTGTTCATCGCGGTCTTCTTTGTGGTGCAAGGTGCGGCAAGCATCGGTGAAGACCCGGGGCTGCGATTCGCCGGGAAAATCGTAGCGGGCATCGTTTTCGGTTGGGCGCTGGTGCTCATCTACTATACCAACTCCGAGCTGTTGACCAGCAACATGATGGTCGTCTCGATCGGAACGTACCACCGCAGAATCAACCTGCTGCAGACCTTGAAGATGTTGGGACTGTGCCTTTTTGGCAATCTTCTGGGAGCTCTTGTCGTGGCACTCATCCTGCGGTGTTCGACGATTCTCTCCGGACCGGCTTTTGACCTGATGCTGACCGCGGCCAACACGAAGACGGGATATCTGAACTCGCCCATGGGTGTGCTTGACCTCTTTGCACGCGCCATCTTCTGCAACTTCTGCATCAACATCGCCATGCTCATGGTCTTCAATGGGAAGCTTTCCAACGATTTCACCAAATGCACCATCATGGTGGTGGCCGTGCTCGTCTTCACCTTCTGCGGATTCGAGCACTCCGTCGCGGATTCCGCCATTTTCCTAATTCTGGGGACCTACGGGTCCGTCAATGCATGGCGGGCCATACTCGTCGTCATCGTTGCGATGCTGGGCAATCTCGTCGGCGGCGGGGTGCTGATCGGCTACAACTTCGCCACCATGAACGACGAAAGCAGCATGACCGGCAAGAAAATCAACGACTGATGCAGCTGTAAGGTACCCGACTTTTTAGCGGACCTCAACAAGGTTTGCTCTTCCAGCCTGACCAAGCGAAGCCCACCCGCCAAACCTGGGACGTGGCCAAAGCGAGGAGGAATTTAACTCGTTTGTTCACGAGCATTCGACACGGCCTCCCACTTGGAATTCGGATCGTAAGGGCAAGATTGTCGGGACCCATGCTTAGCCACGACATCCTCCTCATGCATATCCATCCCCAATTCACGGATATGCATGAAGCATACGCGCCGTATCCTTATGTTACGTGATGTAATCCTCGGCTTGCACATACCGACCGATCCGCATCATACCACCGCACTTCCCGTGACCAGACACTTCAGATTGCGTTCGATCCCTTCCCTGACCGACCGATAGCATTCACGTCCCGCATCGTAACGCTCGTTCGTCCAAACCTCTTGCGGATACAACCAAACAGGTTTGGACGAACGTTCAGCTGGTTCCCAAGCATACCTAGGGAAGATGTGGGCATGCAGAAACGCATCCGAATTCCCCAGGATGTCATAGTTCAGTCTGAGCACTGGAGCACAGGCCTTCGCCACTGCATCGCCGAGCAATGTCATATCTCTTAAAAAGTTCACCCGATCGTATACGGACAAATCATTGAGCTGCCTGATCCTGTGCTTGGGCAGCAACACTGAATAGCCCGGCAGAAACTGAGTATCACCGAAAACCGCATACCCGGAATCCATCTCCATCATGACCATGGGATTCGTTCCCGCTGCGGCTGAACCGATGCGATCATCCTTCCAACCTTTCACGCCCTTAACCCTACTCCCCTGATGCGAACGCTGCACAGCGGGCACTACCCTGCGAACAGCCGTCAGGCGAAACCCTTGATACAAGGCCGGTGATCGCGCATCGCGAGAAATCGTACCCAGCAAAGCTCACACGACCTGTTCAAGGATGTCGAAACGTCAGTCGTCCGTCCGTTCCCAGCGACCACCACAGCTCCGGAGCGACCTCACGCAGGAACCACTCGTCGTGCGAGACCACAAGAACGGCACCGGGGAAGCCGGCAAGCATCGAAGCCAACGCCTCGCGAGCGTGCAGATCGAGATGATTCGTCGGCTCGTCCAGCACCAGCAATTGCGGTGAGTCCAGAAGTCCCAGACACAACAACAACTTCTGCGTCTCCCCCGGCGAAAGCTCCGCAAGGGTGCTGGAGGACAGCGCATCCACAAGCCGATCCGGGTCGGCATTGAGCTGAGCATAGTTGTTCACCACCTGCGAGCGCAGATCGGCATCAAGACCAGCAAACCTCTGCGCCGCTTCAAGGAGGGCAGCATCATCGACGATCTGTCGTATTGCAAGATAGGATGAGAACCCTTGACAGATGCCGTCACGCAACAGCACCCTGAGCAATGTCGATTTACCGGCACCGTTGGGACCGCAGATGCCGATGTGATCGCGCGGGCCCACAGTGAGCTCGGGAATGGTGAATCCCTGCTCCCCAACAGAAGGCGACGCCTGCGCCTTTTCCAACCGGATACCACGAGTCCTTCCGTGCGACGATTGGACGAACCGTCCGGTACGAGCGACGTCAGATGGTCCCTGTCGGTTGAATGCCTCTGGCTGAACCGACGCATCATTGCCTGCCTTTTGAGCCTCAAAACCACCATCGAAGCTGACGAACCCCGGACCCAGGTGCAACAGTTCACGCCGGTGGCTGGGACTTGCGCAATACCGGAACGCACCATCGTAGCGTTTGGACGCCACCTGCAAGTTCTCAAGCGCGATGTGTGCCTTCCCAAGCCGTGCATCGATCCTGGCACTGGAGCGTGACGCCCCTGTGTCACCACCCACCGACCGAATGTCCTTGTTGCGCTGCAACGCATCGCTGTCCTTGGGATTGATACGCCGTCCGGCCTTCTGTTTCAACGCGTTGACGTGCGCCGTCTCCTGCTGACGCTGCTGTTTGACCTGCTGCAGACGCCTCAGACTGCGCCCATTGGCGACGAGTTCGTCATGGGCGTGCACCTGCCGACGTTTCAGCTCTCCCTTGGCTTGACTGTAGGAGCCCGGAATCATGGTCGCCTCGACGAGGTTGTGCCCGCCCACATGCCATCGTTCAAGGAAGACGCACCGCTGCACCAACACATCCATCAGTTCCGCGTCATGCGAGACGACGATGCCGATCCCGTGAAAACCGAGCAGCGCGGATGCGATTGCCGCACGCGTGGGAGCGTCGACGTAGTTCGTCGGTTCATCGAGTACCAACACGTCCGGCCGCAAGGCCAACGAACAGGCTATCTGCAGACGTTTGGCCTCACCACCGGAAAGAGCTGCGTACCGGTATGCCCAGCCGTCGTCGATTCCCAGTGTTTCACGCACTTGGTTCGTCTCAGGTGTCCAATCCGCGCGGAAATCGTCAAGATTGCTTGGCGGCACATCGGTACGCTGTTCGCAGTAAGAGCAGACGAGCCGGTTGGGGTTTGGCATCACCTCGCCGGCCGTGGGGGGAATGAGTCCTACAACGAGCTTCGCCAGCGTGGTTTTGCCGATGCCGTTGTCGCCGAGTACCGCCGTCCAACCTCGCCGAAAATCCAGCGAAATGTCGCTGAACACCGGTTTCGCAGCACCCTGATAGGTATAGGAAACCGACGAGAGGTTGATGGTTTCCATGTGCTTTTTCTGTGCCATGACAAACTCCAATCGCATAATCGGCGCACTGCGGACTATAAGAATCTCGCCTGCTGAAGAGGACGATGCCTGATGAATCGATGGAAACGGTTAAGGAAGCCTGAAGAGTCATGCGATGCAATGAACCTCCGCTACGGCGGACCATAAACGAGCGATGCTGCAGTGCGCCTCGACGCGCACGCCCGACGGACGAAGCCGCCGCATTCCATCGCTAGTGAATCCACATGATATAGGGGTCGCCTCCTGAAATAAACCGGTACACATCATGTTCCATACCGTTGTCTTACAAGATTATCATGACACCAGTCGGCGCACCCTAACCGTCCATACTTCAAGACGGCTGACTTCAAAGCATCGACGAACCATTCCACAGACGACGCTTCACCAGCCCACCCGCCTCCAATGACCATGTCATTCCTGTCCACCATACATAAACGACCCACCATGCATAACCCGCCGCTCAACGCGGATCAGGCATTAGACTGATATCGTCATCGCCCTGCAGTGGAAAAAGGAGCACACCATGCTGAATTTCGTCAATGATTACTGTGAAGCCGCCCACCCCGACATCCTCAGGCGCATCACGCAGACCAATATGGAACAGTTGCCCGGATACGGATCGGACCACTATTGTGATGAGGCGAAAGCGAAGATTCGCCAAGTCTGCGACGCCCCTGACGCGGATGTGAGGTTCCTGGTCGGCGGCACACAGACCAATCAGACCGTCATCGACACGATTACGCCGCCCTGGGCCGGCGTGGTCGCCTCCACCAGCGGCCACGTCAACGTGCATGAGGCCGGAGCCATCGAATTCTCAGGGCACAAAGTGCTCACCATTCCAAGCCATGAGGGCAAAATGGATGCGAAAGAACTCGATGCGTTCTGTGCCGATTTCTATGCCGACGGCAATCACACCCATATGGTCTTCCCCGGATGCGTGTACATTTCACAATCCACCGAATACGGCACGCTCTACACCAAAGCCGAACTCGAAGCCATAGCCGCTGCTGCACACAAGTACGACATCCCCTTGTTCCTGGACGGGGCCCGCCTAGGATACGCCTTGGCGGCCGAAGGCAACGACCTGACGCTACAGGACATAGCACGCATCACCGACGTGTTCTCCATCGGCGGCACCAAAGTCGGAGCCCTTTTCGGAGAGGCGATCGTCTTCACCAAAGGCAACACACCGAGCCACCTCACCACCCAGATCAAACAACACGGCGCCCTTCTGGCCAAAGGATGGCTGCTCGGACTGCAATTCGACACATTGTTTACGGACGGCCTGTACACGCACATCGCAGCCAACGCAGACATGCAGGCCTCTCGCATCCGTGCCGCGCTCAAGGACAAAGGCTATCGTCTGGTGTTCGAGAACACCACGAACCAGACCTTCGTGGTGATGGACGGGCCCACCGTCGACAGGCTGGGCAAGGACGTCAAGTTCGATTTCGTAACGAAATATGATGACGCACACACCATCATGCGTATCTGCACCAGTTGGGCGACCACGGACGAACACGTCGACCGGCTTCTCGAATTGCTGTGATCCCCTCGGCGGCGCAGGCATCCGACACACGGCGCCACACGACATCCGCGCAGCCCTTTGCGGTGAATCAAACGGCGCAACCATCCAGACCAGGCCATATAATAAGTTTCTGTTATACCGATATGATATCGGACCACAACCGCGCAGTTCCAATGGTTCGGACGTCAGTAAGCGTCCGCGCGAAGGGACTGACTACTCCGCGGCGCTTCGATGGGATAATCATGAGTGATTCAACAAATCATCGACTCGAACAGCAACCGACAACTATGAATGACAAAGAACACGACACAACCGTCACAGCCATACGGTCCGGAGGGCCAGACCCCTCGCTCGTCAACA
Organism: Bifidobacterium bombi DSM 19703; assembly: GCF_000737845.1. Taxonomy (GTDB): domain Bacteria; phylum Actinomycetota; class Actinomycetes; order Actinomycetales; family Bifidobacteriaceae; genus Bifidobacterium; species Bifidobacterium bombi. The sequence continues at coordinate 796,897 of NZ_ATLK01000001.1, forward strand.
CCGACGAATTGGCAAGCGATCTGAACGTAGACCTGAAAACCGGATTGAGCGACGCCGAAGCCTCGCGACGTTTGGAGCGCTTCGGCCCAAACGAACTGGAAACCGCTCCCGAGGTTCCCAAATGGAAGAAATTCCTTGAACAGTTCCGCGATCCACTGGTCTACCTGCTGCTTGTGGCCACCGCCATCTCCGTCGTGGCCTGGTTCGTCGAACGTGCCAGCGTGCAGCCGGGAAGCGAAGGCAGTGAGAAACTGCCTTTCGATGCGATTGTGATTGTACTGATTCTCATCGTCAACGCGGTGCTCGGCTATCTACAGGAAGCCAAGGCCGAACAGGCCGTGGCCGCGCTCTCCAAGATGAGTGCTCCACAGACGGCGGTGCTCCGCGATGGGCAGGTGCGCCATATACCGACGTCTCAGCTGGTTCCCGGAGACATTCTTGTGCTTTCCGAAGGCGATGCCGTCTCGGCCGACGCGCGTCTGTTTTCCTCCGCCTCCTTGCGCATCGCCGAGGCGAGCCTCACCGGCGAATCAGTGCCCGTCGCCAAAAACCCGGGCACACTGGAAAATGCCAAGGCATTGGGCGACCGCACGAATATGGTGTTCAACGGGACGGCCGTGACGCAAGGCACTGGAAGGGCCTTGGTCACCAGCACCGGCATGGACACACAGGTTGGCAAAATCGCCGATATGCTGTCACGCACCGACGACGACACCACACCACTGCAAAAAGAGATGGCGAAGGTCTCGAAGGTATTGGGCATCGCGGTGTGCGTCATCGCACTCATGGTCATCGCGGCGCTTGCTTTGATGGAAGGCTTCCATTCCGTGGACGACATCATCAGTTCGCTGTTGCTTGCGGTGTCGCTGGCCGTCGCTGCAGTCCCTGAAGGCCTGACCGCGATTCTCACCGTGGTGCTGGCCTTGGGCGTGCAGCGCATGGCGGAACACCACGCCATCGTCAAGAAGCTCTCCAGCGTCGAGACCTTGGGGTCGGCTTCCGTGATCTGCTCCGACAAAACCGGTACACTGACCCGTAACGAGATGACCGTCGAACGTGTCATCACGGCGAGCGGCGAAGTCAGCATCAGCGGCAACGGATACGCGCCGGAAGGCTCCATCAGCCTGACCAGCGAGGCTGCGGACCTGGGCGCCGCGCACGATGGTCATGGCCCGACATCGTTGCCTGAGCACATCGACCAGGAAGTCGAGGCCGCGCTCGGTGCCGGATTGATGGCCAATGACGGCGGTCTGCACCATGACGAGAAGACCGGCGAATGGGAGGCCATCGGCGATCCGACCGAAGTGTCTGTAATCGTCGCAGCCCGAAAGACCGGCGCGGATACGGAATATTCTAGGTTCAGGCGCGTGGCGGAGATACCGTTCACATCCGAACGCAAGCGCATGTCCGTCATCGCCCGGGACACTCAGAACGATGACCTGCTCACCGTCTTTGCCAAGGGAGCCCCGGACGTGCTGCTGGGCTTCTGCGACTGCATTCAGGTGGGCAATACCGTAAGACCACTCACCCAGGACGACCGGGATGCCGTCATCGGGCAGGTGAAGGAACTCTCCACGCAGGCCTATCGCACCCTCGGCACCGCCAGACGTCCTTTGGAGGTATCAGAACTTGCCAAGCTTCCGGGTGTCAGGACAGACGCTGAGGGAGAACCCATCGAAATCAGCGAGCAGAGCGGAATCTTCGAGAGCCACCTGATCTGGATCGGCATGGTAGGCATCATCGACCCGCCGAGGACCGAAGTCAAGCCCAGCATCGCGCAAGCGCATAAAGCCGGTATCCGCACCGTCATGATCACCGGTGACCATCCGTTGACGGCGTCGCGCATCGCCTCTGACCTTGGCATCATCGACCCGAACGTTGGCGAGGCAGCGGCATCCGCCGCCTCTGAAGGCGAAGGATCGCCCTACGCCTCGGCTTCACAGGACAAGCTCGAGACTTGGACCATGACCGGAGACGAACTCGACGCCTTGGGCGATGACAGGCAGGCACTTGACAAGGCGACCGCCCATACCAGCGTGTTCGCCCGCGTCTCTCCCGAGCACAAGCTCAAGATTGTAGACTCACTGCAACGCCAAGGCAACATCGTGGCCATGACCGGAGACGGAGTCAACGATGCCCCGGCGGTAAAATCCGCGGATATCGGGGTGGCTATGGGAATCACGGGCACGGAAGTCACCAAGGAATCCGCGAAGATGATCCTTGCCGACGACAATTTCTCGACGATCGTATCCGCAGTGAACGAAGGGCGAGGCATCTTCGAGAACATCAAGAAGTTCCTGCGCTACCTACTGAGCTCCAATATGGGTGAGGTGTTCACCGTGTTCGGCGGTGTGGTGCTTTCAGGATTTCTCGGCATCACTCAGCCTGAGTCCACAGGCGTCACGGTTCCGCTTCTAGCTACGCAGCTGCTCTGGATCAATCTGCTGACTGATGCCGCACCTGCCTTGGCCATGGGCGTGGATCCATCTACCGAAGACCTCATGGACCGTCCACCGAGGAAGACCACGGACAGCGTCATCGACAAGGCCATGTGGGGTGACATCATCTACATCGGCGTCATCATGGCAGCCGTTACGCTCATCGGGATGGACTTGCATCTTCCCGGAGGACTGTTCACCGACAGGTCGCTTGGGGGCACCCACGCCTACCAAATGAGCCAGGCAAGGACCATGGGCTTCACAATCCTCGTCTTTGCTCAGATGTTCAATGCATTGGCTTCACGCTCCCATTTACAGAGCGTGTTCAAGGGCCTGTTCGCCAACGCGTGGCTTTGGGCAGCAATCGCGGTTTCGGTGCTGCTGCAAGTCGTGGTGATCTACGTACCCGGCCTCAACGTGGCGTTCGGAACCACACCGTTGAGTCTGGAGGGATGGGTCGAGTGCCTTGGGCTGTCGCTCTTCGTGCTCATTGCATCCGAACTGCGCAAAATTGCGCTCCGCATCATGGCACGGAGATAATCCCCTCACTGAGAAACCGCTGTCCTTCCTGTCTTCAGCAACGTCGGCCCGGCCCTACGCTTCACTCAGACAAGAGGACGGTGAGAACGGGTCACAATGGGCACCCCTAGGGGTGCCCATTGACCTAAAGGGGCAGGACTTCCCTTTCCCGCAAACGATTCGCACGGGTATTTCGCTTTGTGCTGGTATCCTATGCGACGGCGCATAGGATACCAGCGAACCAATCATGCTCGATGGCCCTGCGGGGAATCAGGATGTGGGTCACCGCCGAACGCCGGCGTCGGAGGAGACAGGAGCGTCGTTCTGGTTCTTGTGCTTGCTGTCCTTCGTCTCGCGAGGCTCCAGTACATGCACATCCATGCCGGGTAGCCTCCCCCAGGAATACACAGCCATCATATCAGCGAACATGGGGACGGCAAGTCCGAATGCGGCCATCAACCCAGGCCATTGCCGGTACGCCCAGAGAACGATGACCAACAGCACGATCACCATGAAACTGCACAACGGTCTCGCTACGACCATGGAAAGCGATGTACGCACCACCCACATAGGTCCTTGATCGAAATTCGACCGCACCGGCCAGCTCAAAAAAACAAACAACCCATACACAAGATTGACGACCACCAGAACGCCTGAAACGATGACACCCATGGTACCCATGTCGTTTCTCATGGTAAGCCAGTAATCCCAAATCAGCAATGCCCATATGAGGAACTGCGGCCATCCGAAGACGTTGGCCGATGCGAACTCAGTCTTCCATGCGCGGTGGAAAGTGACCCAACTGCGCTTCACCGTCCATGAACGGTCAGCCACATCAAGAATCCAAGTACGGTATACCGAACAGGTGGCAGCAACGGAGGGGAAGAAGCCGGCGACCACAAGGCCAAGCGCCGTATGAACGATGAAGGCGACATGCACGACGGCGACCATCATGATGATCCGACAAATGAACTCATATCCAACCGCGAAACGCTGCATGACCGCCTCCTTGTGCCGCACCGACTCTACCACAGACCGAAGCCAGCCAATCCATATCGGAACCATCTTCGTCCGTCACCACAACGATGGGATATCCACTGTCACAAGCCGATATTCGAATCTGCGATGTCACCTGCAGGAAAAACTCCCTCGCCGTTTACACAAAATCCAGATAATCCACGAAATCACGCGCGTATTTGGATCCGCTTTTCAGATTCGCGAGGCCGAATACGCAATCACGCGGTAGCTTTGACTCCCCAACCCACACTTGCGACTTCGACAAATCCAGACCAAAGGCCTTCGCGGGATCGTCCGTACGCTTGCCGGATGAATCGACCAAAGCGCCTTTGACACCCAAGGAACGCATCTGCTCCTTGGTGAGTCCATCCTGGAGCTTGGAGACATATCCACGCCTATGAAGCAGCGGGAACTGCCTGCGAGTGGAAACAAACGCGTTGATGTCGCCGGCCGAAACCATGACGAGCACCTTGGCCGAATCGTCATCGTAACCGTTGCCATTGACGCTCAGGTCGCCCTCGAACTTAATCAGGCGCCGATCAGTGAGCCCCTCATGTTCGACGAAACCATCCCTTATCCCGTTGAAAGTGGCGGAATGGTTCTGCATTCCAAGCCCCTCCACCGAGAAATAGGGATCGGGGGCCTTGGCGGCATAGGTCACCGCCAACGAGACCACCACAAACACAGCCAACGCCACGGCCAATGCAGCCAGGAGAAAGTGTTGGGCAAAGAACGGCCACTTCTGGCCCGCGGGAAGTTCACGGAACGTCTTCCACTTCGACTGCCTGACATAGACGTTGTCTTTGGAGAGCGCAGACACGCTGTCCATCTGTTCGTCGGTAAGAACCTCGGGACCCGTCACGACGCCGTCGTTCGAATCCGCGCGCACCACTTCATCGTCATCATCCGACATGTCGATTCCCTCATGAGCGCACCCGGACGACGCCGACAGGCATCGCCTGGAACAACCTGAACCTCCGCCAGTATAGCGATTGGCGTTGTCAAATTGTTGAGATGACCGCATGGCAGCAATATATCGGCATACGCCGCCGAATCAACCGATCAGCCGCCGAGCCAAAGCGGTGAAGGAGCTGGCCAGAGGCGTATCCGCGAGACTCCCATCAGAATCAAGCACAGCCGGTCTGCCCGACTCACCCACTTCCCGAATATCGGGTTCCAACGGCAAGGAAGCCAGCAACGGCACGTCATAGCCCAAGGCATCCGTGAGCCGATCGCTTACCCTGGTTCCGCCTCCCTCACCGAAGATACGCAAACGCTCGCCTGCATGGTCGAAATAGCTCATGTTCTCCACCACACCGCGCACCTTCAACGGTACCTGCAGTGCGACCAAACCACTGCGCACGGCCACGTCGGAGGCACTGGGCTGGGGGGTGGTGACCACGACGAGTTCAGCATTGGGAAGTGCCTGGGCCACGGAAATGGCCATGTCACCCGTTCCAGGCGCAAGGTCGAGGAGCAGCACATCCGGCTGCCCCCACCACACATCGGAAAGAAACTGCTCAAGAGAACGCTGCAAACGCGGTCCCCGCCATAGAATTGCCCGGTCGGCCCCGGCGAACATGCCGATGGAGATGAGCTTCACACCCCAAGCTGTCACAGGCATCAGCATGCCGTTGAGGTTGGTGGGCTGCGAGTGCACGCCGAACAGCCCCGGCAGCGAGAAGCCATAGATATCCGCGTCGATGGCCGCAGTGTCGTAGCCGAGCGCCGAGAACGTAGCAGCCAGGTTCGCACTTACGGACGATTTGCCCACGCCACCCTTGCCGGAAGCTATGGCGAATATGCGCGTTTTGATACCCGGTTTGTTAAACGGGTTCTCGCGACGTTCCGCCTTCAGACTGGAAACCAAACCGGTGAGCTTGTCCGCATCCATCGCACCGACCTCGATGTGGGGAACCAACTCAAGCCCCGGGTAGGAAGCCACGGCTTCGTCGATCCTGTCCTGAATGGTCTGTGTCAGGGGACAGCCGGGAACGGTGAGTTCCACATGCACGGTCACGTCGAAGCGTCCAGGAGCGCGAACACCTTCTGTGGAATGCGACGGGGCCACGTCGATGGCGACAATCATGCCTAAATCCGTCACCGACCTGCCGATCTCAGGGTCTATGACGTGGCTGAGCCGCTCATAGACATTCCCCCTGATGACCGTCACGTCCGTCATGTTCTCCTGCCCTGGCATCCTGTCTCCCTTCCATGCATCACCATAACGCATGCGAGTGAGACCCGCCAGAGCCCATACTGCGTCACGTTCCCCCGGACCATGGATCCCGGTAGGCTTCCTGACAAGTGTTGGTCCGTCGTGCCAATCGATCACAAATAGACAATACGCGCACGCTAGGCACTCAGGCGCGATTGCGAGAAGACGGGTCCGTCGACCGTCCTGAAAACGGCAAAACAGGACGCTACTGCACCTCACCTGTCTGCAACAGCCTTCGGAATTGCTCCTCGTCCAATCTCGGCAATCCGAGTTCCTCGGCTTTTGCCGCCTTTGAACCCGGATTGGCTCCTACTACCACATAGTCGGTCTTGCGACTCACGGATCCCGTGGCCTTGCCACCGCGGTCGACTATGGCCTCCTTTGCACCGTCACGGCTAAAACCATCCAACGTACCGGTGACCACGACGGTCTTGCCCGCAAGCGTCTGCGGCAGACTGCTCGTTTCGGTCTGTTGCATACCTATCCCGGCCGCCTTCCATGCACGTAGTATCGCACCACGCCAGTCCCCCGGCCTTCGAGAAGCCTCAAACCAATTGACTACGGTCTGCGCTATCTCCTCACCAATGCCGTCGATGGCGGTAAGATCCTCGACGCTCGCAGCGGCGATGGCATCCAGCGATCCAAGCCGTGTCGCTATGAGACGGGCCGTAGGAGGACCCAGCCGACGTATGGACAACCCCACCAGCACTCGCCACAGATCCGCCTGCCTTGCCTTGTTGATTTCCGCGAGCATTTTCCTTGCGTTCTCCTGAGGACGCACGAACAGCGGGCATTGCGCGCTTCCCCCGCCACGCAGATTCACCTTCCTGTACCCGGTTACGACGGCATCCTGCGGCACCGTATACGCACCGGTCTTCTTGTCTTTCCTGCCCTCCAACGTGGATGACCAGAAAGCCGGGACCTGATGCCACAAACCGGAACCCCCAAGATTGCGCCGAACCATGTATGTACGTCCGCGCTCATCAATGCGCTGGCCTTTTTCAATGACCGGAATCTCACGCCAAACCATGACCTCGCGCAGATCGTCTATCGTCAATGAGAACAGGTCGGCCTCGCTGGTGAGCACCGGCCGCTGCGGCGTCGGCAACTGCAAACCCTCAGCCGGCTCATATGGCTTGGGCTCCTCGCCGAGCCCGACCACAATCTCCTGAAGACCCGGTGCATACGTAGCCACGGAAGCTGGTCTGTCCTCCTCCGGATTGGTCAACGCGATGGCGCTTTGCTCACCCAAATGCTCGATATCAAACGCCTTGCGTGAAGCGAGATTGATGACGCGCTGGGTGAACTGCGCCGGGCAGGACTCGACATTGGGGCAACGGATGTCCTTGTCTCCTTCCTTGGCCGGTGCCAATTGAGCACCGCAGGATGGACAGCGTTGCGGCATAACGAACTCGCGCAGTTCATCTTCACGGCCTCGTCGACGTTCCAAGACCGGCCCGACGATTTCGGGAATCACGTCCCCTGCCTTGCGAAGCACGACGGTGTCACCTATCAGCACGTTCTTATGCTTGACTTCCGAAGGATTGTGCAACGTCGCCGCCGCGACGGTGGAGCCGGCCACGTAGACCGGGTCGAGTACTGCGACCGGCGTGACGCGCCCGGTGCGACCCACCTGCACCACGATGTCCCGCAACGTGGTGTTGACCTCCTGCGGAGGGTATTTGTAAGCTATCGCCCAACGCGGGGCTCTGGAAGTGGCACCGAGCCTATGTTGGAGCGTCAGGTCGTCGACCTTGACCACGATGCCGTCGAGTGCATGCTCGATGTCGCCGCGATGCTCCTCGTAGTAGTCAATCATGTCCAGGATCTCGGAGAAGTTTGTAACCTCACGGTTATGTGGCGAAACAGGTACTCCCCATTCCCGATACAGCGCATATGCCTGAGACTGATCATCGACCTTGTCATGCCCTTCGGCGGCCGGCCCCCACTGCAATCGTCCAAGGCCATGTGCGTAGAAACTTAGGTGACGCGTGGCGGTGATGCGAGGGTCCTTCTGACGCAAAGAGCCCGCTGCCGCGTTGCGTGGATTCGCGAATGAAGGCTTACCGGCCTGCTCGTGCGCCTTGTTGAGGTCGTTGAAATCCTCCCAGCGCATGAACACCTCACCCCGGATCTCTACGAACCGTGGGATATCCCTGTCTGCACCTGCGAGGTTCTGAGGAATGGAAGGTATCGTACGCACGTTCATGGTGATGTCCTCGCCAATCACCCCGTCACCGCGCGTCAGCCCCTGCTGCAGCACGCCGTCACGATAGATGAGGTTGAGCGCCAACCCATCGATCTTCACCTCGCACGTCATCGGCAACGGTACATCATCCGGCCATTGGAGCGCCGAACGCACTCCGTCGTACCAGGCACGCAACTCCTCGATGGAAAACACGTCGTCCAAGCTCATCATCTGAGAAGGATGACGCACCGAGGTGAAATCGTTAGAAAACGTTCCACCCACCCGATGCGTAGGTGAATTCGGATTGTCAAGCTCCGGAAAAGCGGATTCAAGTGCCTGGAGGCAGCGTATCCTGGCATCATAGGCGGCATCCGACGAGACAGGCGCATCATGGATGTAATAGGCGACCTGGTCGCTCTCCACCCATGAAGCCAGTCTGGCCCAGAGTCGCGAAGCGGCATCCGACGACAGCGCATGCACGTCCAAGGCTTCGAGTTTCATAGCGTCCGCGTCAGTGGGTTTCAAGTCAGCGACCCATCGCACGGAGCCTGGCTGAGGCTCTGCTGTGGAAGAAGCAGCGGATGCCGGACCGACTTTGGAATCAAGCTGCAGACTCAGCTGCTCGCCTCCCGTATGCACTTCCGCCTCGCCGTCATTTTCTGCGGAAATCTCATTGACGTCACCATGACGTACGGATCGACCCATAGTACCCACCAAGCTTTCGCTCCAAACCATTCATCAGTACTCTTGAACCATACTAGCCGCGATGCACAACGCGCGCCAATGGCGTTAGGCACCCAACGAACGCAGGAACTGGGCTTGGGCCATGTCCATTCCGGTCTCCCCCGCTTCGTTCATCCTGGCTTCCGCTACGGCAAGGGTGCGCGCCGGCACGAACATACCGTCATCCACACAGACCTGAGCCGCCTGCGCTACGATCGATGCGACCTCGGGATCCGGCCAAACAGGCATGCCATAGGCACGAAGAACGTTCTTGGCGTCATCAAGATTCGTCGGCACGTCGATGCACTGCGACTGAGCGCGCAGCAGGAGTTCCTGCAACTCACCCTCCAGCGAAGCTATGCCCGAACCGCTCACATGTTCGCTCATGATATAGCAGGCCGCAGCTACGTCGAATCGATCGTTCATCCATTCCGCATAAGCCAGACGATAATACGCATAAGCGGCATCGTCTCCATCCAGGCTCACTCTCAATGCGTTGAGGCATGCTGCACGTGCGGAACTCCAATCCTCCTCGCGTGCAAGTTGGACCGCAAGGCGCATATGCGACAGCGGATAGGCCGGCGCGTAGGCTACCATCCTGTTCAGGTGCGGCAACGCCGCCTTGGCACCTCGCACCTGGGCAAGGAGGTCCGCAAGCTCCAGATGCGCATAAAACAGATTGTCGGGAATGAGCACCGTGCACTCGTCACTGGTGGCGAAGAGCCGATTATAGATGACACGTTCGGCATATGAGTTGAAATATCGCGGCACCCCGACGATGGAAGCATACTTTGTATCCACCTGTGCGACAGTCCTCTCCAAATTGTCTATGGCCTCGTCGATGGCACCGGAAAAGAGCAACTGTCGGGAATGCGCGCGCTGTTCGTCGATCTGCTGGGAAACCGTGAATCGCAGGTCAGGAGTATCCACACCATCGATCAACGCGCTGCTGACGCTGGAAGCTAACTCCCGTAGTTCCGGATCACCGACTTGCTCGACGATGCGCATGGCTTCCTGGGCTTTGGAAACGCTTGGCAGAGAACGATCCTGAGAAAGCCGATGGAAATCCGCCACGACTCTTTGGAGCAAATCGGCGCGCTGGATGGACAGGCCGCCGACATTGTTCGTTCCAAGCACCTGGGAGGCATGGACGGAAAGTGTGGCGTCATCAAGTTCGGGTTCGGACTGGGAAGTGGCGGGAGAGAATCGTTTGTCATGCAGGGTGAACCCGGGTTCGACCGGCTTCAGCCCCTGGTTCCCATCCACATCGAGAACCGCCGCGAAATCCCGGTACGTGGCAATCGGATCATTCAACCCACGACTGCGGACGACGTCCATAAAGCGAGAGCGGTCGAATGTGACGCTCACGAGGGTTCGCGTCGCCGCACCATTATCCGAACCAGGAGCCAGATTCACAGATTGCGCGTTCGCGTCGAAATCCCGGGGGGCTTCACTGAATCCCCTGTCGGGGCGATCGTCTGAACCGTCTGAACCGTCTGAATCGTCTAGGCTTTCGGAATCGTCAGCAAACACGGATGCGCCGTGCTGATCGCCCATGCCCCCATCACCGTCAGCCGGCCTGGAATCATCCCGTATCGTCGGGGAACCAGCCACAGTCCCATCGTCATGGACCCCCGCTTCGAACGAGAGTACCGTCTCATCGATATCGACATCTCTCATCAAATCCGCGAATCGTTCATCGACCGACCCCTCGCCGTCCTTCGCCGTCGAGTCATCCGATTCGCGCGATGGTTGGGAACCGTCTGATTCAAAAGACGCATCGGCACCATCGTGAACCTGCGACACGTCGGCGGATCTTTCTGCTTCCCCATCGCTCTGCTGCCCGTCTTCGGAGATCACCCCTTGACTTCCATCTTGGGTCCCGCGCTCCTGGCCTGTATGTCGGTCCGTACGCACCTGCCCCGCAGACATGGATATCTGTGCAGGGTCACCATGAACATCGCCGTCTTTGGGATCAGCCTTGCTCCTACCCGAATTGCCCCTATTGCCACGCAACTGTTCGAACGCCTGAAGCGCCTCGGTCATGAACCTCGCCATTGCACTGTCCTGTTCAGCGACGGCGGCCTCAAGACCCAGCGTATCGATGCGCAGCGAGACCCGTTGCACTTGCTCGCTGACCCCGAAGCACAGCGCCGCCATCATCAGCCCCACTCGAAGGTCGTACTGAGCACCCATCGTCCCACGATCCGCGTCATCGAGCCGGACCCACGAACGGGAGTTCAAATCATAACGCTTGGAAGGCATCATCCCCGCTCCAGCCGTGGTGAACGCAATCGCCACGTCTCCGCCGGCGAGATTGGAACGGAACTCAGCATCCGAACGGTATGGCAGGCGCAACTGGCGGAGAAGTCGGGAAAGCGTCTGTCGATACCGCCACTCCCCTGTTCTTGAGTCAGGGATGCCACGCACTTCCTCATGTGTGGCCCTACGACCCTCTCGTGCCACCCGCATCAGACGCGCCATTGATATGGCGCTCGGCTCGTCCAGGCGGTTGGCATTACGCCCTTCGCCTGTGAAGGGAGCCAGTGCGGGGTTCTCCAACAACGCGCAATCTATCCTCGCGGCCTGTGAAGGCGTCACAGTATCCTCGATGGGCAATCGTCCGACCTTCGCGTTGCGCTCAAGCCAAGCGCTCACGGCCGCGAACCGATTGAGATTGCCCTCGATGCGCAGGGCCTCCAAAGCCGAGGAGACACCCAATGAATCATCCCAGCTGAAAAAGTAGTTCCCGGAATAACTGGAAGTATACAGGTGCAACGGCTCCGCTCCGTGCACCGCCTCCAGACCTGCGGAAACGGAAAGCACCCCCGTCTGCAACATCAGATCGGCGAAATACTCTTCGAGACCTGAGACCCTCAGACCCTGGGCCTTGGCGCGTGCGCCGTCCTCGACGCTGCGACGGATGGCACCGATCGGTGCTTGGTCTCCAAGCCTATGGAAGATGCCGCCAGCCCCGAAACCCGAAGCTACACCTTCCACTCCTGGAATCATGCATGTGCAGAAGAAAGCCGTCGCTACGGCGTCACGGTATTCGAGATCGACCCTCATGGAGCGCGGCAAATTCACACGCAACTGCTCCAGAGCATACCTGTCACCCACCTTCAGCCACGAGGCCAGCCAGGTCATCGGCCCATCAGGGGTGCGCCCCACGACGGCGCCTTGCAGTGCCGTGGGCCTGCCAGCCCTCGGACGATGCAATGGTCCACCGCTTCCCGGTTTTCCAATCCTCGACCCATCGTGAAGCGTCACCTCACCCTCAGCGTTGAACATCATCGCCGGTACCATGCCCTGGGTATCCATTTTCTCTGAGCTGCCGCCGAAGACCCGGCCATGCCAGTCCGCCAAGGCCAGCTGGCAGAACGTGGACGAATCCAAAAAGACGCCCAACGCGAAGCCGTTGCCACGCAATGAAGGCAACTGCGCCCAACCCAATTTCAGATTCGTGTTCTCCATCGGGAAATCCGCAAATATCCGACGTTTGACCACCGGCGACAGTGAAACGACATGAGTGAGGAACTCCTGGGGCAAGGAGCGCCGCCCCACTTGCTTCACGCCCTCGCCCACCGACGCCCGACCATGCTTCCACGAACCTGAATCGTGTGAGGCGCCAGCGTGTTTCGGCCTATGGGGCATGAAGTTTGACATATTCGACATTCTTTCAATTCATTGAGACATTGTTTCTTATAGAATAATGATGTGAACCTCCGAACAAGCCTGCAACCCAAAACTGGCACGACGTTGCGCCGCTGCCTTTGCTGGGTTGCCTTGATCGCGCTCGTGGAATGCGCCATCTTCAACCTGCCGTTCTGGGAGTCGTTCTCCGCAAGCACCGACTCGGCATCGTATCTCAATGCGATGGGAAGTGGGCTGCAAAGGCAAAGCGACGGGTCGTTAAAGGTAACCGACCCTTCAAATGCCTATCTGGACACGGTTTCGGACGGCACCTCCCCCTTCCTGCGCTTGGACGGCATCGGGAAGGACATGGGGCAGGCCACACGCGACGGCAAGACGAAGACGATGAATTCCTTCCATGTTCGGGTCGAGATCAACGGCAAGCTCGTAAGTACGACGTCCGTATCCACCGACGTGCCCGCCTCGCTTTACCTCAGGGTTGGACGAGGATCAGCCGTCAGGGTCTGGATCATGGAGGAGCAAGGATCGATTGTCAACTGCACTGCCGTGCGAGCCAACATCCACGTCCCCTTCAGGTTCGACTGGTGGCGAGTCGCCTTCATGGCGGCGTTGGCGGCACTCTTCGAGGCTTGGAGACCAGGCTCGAAGCTATGGCGTGTAACGCTCGACACGAAGGACGGGGCTCAACGGAAGGTCTTCGCCGGGTATGCCCTGATTGTGGTGGCGATGGCCTCCTATACCATCATTAAAGCCGTGCTCCATACGCCTCCTCTGCGATTCCACGATCCGGGGAACTACACATACGATTTCGATCAGTATGGTCATCTGGCCGATTCGCTGATTCACGGACGCACTTGGCTCGATCTTCCCGTGCCTGACGCTCTGAAGAAAGCTGCGAACCCCTACGACCCGTCCATCAGAGAGGCGCTCTTGGACCGAGGAGTCACACCAATCTATTGGGATTATGCCTTTTTCAAGGGCCATTGGTACACCTATTTCGGCGTACTGCCGGCATTGCTGCTTTTCGTGCCGTACCGTCTGGTCTCGCGTCTCGTGGTTCCCGGGGGCAGGATGCTTCCCTCAGCGGCGGCTGTCGCGTTCTTTATGTGCCTTTTCCTTATCTTCGCAGCGTTGCTTGTGATACGCATCATCGAATCGATTGCGCCCAAGACTTCCTTGGCCGCCGCATCGATGGCGGTGACGCTTCTCGTTCTCGGGTCGAACGCCGCATATTTGATATTCCGTATGAATTTCTATTCGGTGCCCTTCGCGGCATCATTGATGTTCAGCGTCATCGGATTGTGGTTCTGGTTCGGCGCGGGCGGCAAAACCGTAAGACATGCCGTAACCATAGGCTCCTCGCCGGCCGTATCGTGGCCTCATCTCGCCGCTGGCTGTGCATGCGTCGCGGCGAATCTCGGGTGCAGACCGCCATTCGCCTTGACGGCGCTGCTTGGTATACCGCTCTTCTGGCCTCAGCTGAAGGCCCTTGCCGAAGGTTTCACCTCTGGTGTATCGACACGCCTGCACTGCAGCGGGATTCATCATCAACCAACCCATTCCGGCCACGCTCATGACGCGATTGTAGTCGTTGCGGCGGTTCTGGCACCGACATTCGCCATGGTTCTGCCGATATGCACGTACAACTTCAGTCGTTTCGGATCACCGATCAACTTCGGTGACCATTACCAGCTCACCGTCGCAGACATGACATCCATGCGCAACCCCGTGGGCAATTGGCTTCCCACATTAGGCTATTATCTGTTCCTTCCACTTCGTTTCACCGCGCAGTTCCCGTTCATTGCCCTCAACCCGATGCCGCTTGGTCATTGGAGCTACACTGAGCCTATGATTGGTGGCATCATCACCTTGTGCCCATTGTTACTGACTGCCTTGGCGACGCCGCTGATATGCAAACGAACGGGACAACGGCGCTGTTGCATCGCGCTCTCGTGCTGTCTGTTCCTAGCGTTCGCGCAACTGCTGATAGACACCGTTCGGGGCGGACTCGCCTGGCGCTACATGACCGACTCAGGATGGCTGTTCGCATTGGCTGCCTTGCCGACCATGCTCGCGGCACTTCCGTCGAGTCCGGACATACGGATGACGGACGATCTCCAAATGTCATATGGCACCGGCCTCTGGAACAGGGTGCAACACTGGGTCAGACCCACTCCCCACCACACGGCCGCCGTCCGCGTCAAAGCCTTGCGACTGCTAATCGCCTTGCTTCTGGTGTTCAGTATGGCCATGACCCTGCTTTCGATGTTCGTTCCCGGACGTGACGACGCGTTGCAACGCAACGATCAAGTGCTCTACCACGCCATGCAATCATGGTTCTCTCTCCTGTAAAGGACGATCGGCTCGATGGAGCGACCGGACACGTACAGCCCACGTCGTAAATCGTGCGCTGCGATGACCATATACCGTACCCCAGACGCACGGGCCGAAACCTTCAAAAGCCACAAGGAAGTCCGAAACCGTGCCACCATAGGGCTAATGAAGCACCAAGACTTCGACGGCGCGAAGAACCGACTCCACATTGCGCTCGAACACAGGTGGCTCAGGCAACAGCGAAAGCGCCAGATATCCATTGCCCGGCATATCGAAGAAATAGCCCGGTTGCCCAGTCAACCCCTCATGTTCAATGAGGTAGAGCACTAATTCGTTCTCGTCCATCGACGACGGCAGGCGCACCAACACATTCCAACCACCCTCGGGACGCAGCAACGACACAAGACCGGAACTGTCGTCCAATAACTCCCGCAGCCGCCGGAGATTGACGTGGGTGCGACGGCGTACTTTCTCGAGCTGACCTCTCGCACTGTCGAGCAATTCAGGTAGGGTATCCAAAATGATGTTGCTCATGGGAAGATAATCGTCGGCAATGATGTCCAGGCGCCTCTGTGCTTCACGTACATCGTCGTCGGGCCCGGAGACTTCAATCCATCCCACCTTGGCATGTGGAGCCGCCAACAGCTTCGAAAAGCCGTCAAGAGCGAAAATCAGCGCACCTGTTTCACCTGCGAATCTGCTGTTGCCCGAAAACGGCTCCAGATCGTAATCGAAGAAGACCTCGTCGGCTATGAGGGCCACGCCTCGGCTGGCGCACAGCCGCAACAATGCCTGTCGTTCCTCAGGCTTGACATATGAACCCGTGGGATTGTTCGGATTGATGACCACCAAGGCACGCACACGATCACCGCACGGTCCATCGAGCAACGCCTCGATGGCCGATACGGTGATGAACCATGATCCATCGAAGGAGAGCTGGTATTCGACCGTCTCAACGTTCTCCAAGCGACCAATCGATTCAATCAGCGGATAACCTGGCTTGGGAGCCAGAACCACATCCCCGGAATCACAGAGAAGCTTGAAAAGCCAGGAATACGCCTCGGACGTAGAACTGAGCAGATACAAATGCTCCGGATCGACCCGCCGAACCGGACTACCCTCATCCTCGGATCGCGTGGAGAGAAACCGAGCGAGCATCTCGCGTGATTCCAAAGGCCCACGAGGCTGGGCATCATAAACGCCGGGTACCTCGGTGGGCGCCAGTCCATGCATCGTGGGATTTGAGTCGTTCAATTTACCGAGCGTTTTGCCGGCGATTCTCGAACGGGTCTCGGCCAATGCTATGGGGTTGAGCTCATCACTGCCGATCCTATTGGAAAACCTGACTCTCACAACCCTAAAGGAGTTTGGTGGTGGCGTAATAAGCGGCGCCGATGATGCCCGCCTCATTACGCAATGTAGCCGGCACCATCGGGGTCTGCACGTCAACGTATGGAAGGAACTTCTCGCTCATACGGCTTACGCCGCCGCCGACCACGAAGAGTTCAGGGCTGAAATACAGCTCCAGCAGGCTGTAATACTTGGTAAGTCGCTTGGCCCACTTCTTATAGCCCAGGCTCTGCTTGTCACGTACGCCTGAGGACGCATACTTCTCCGCGTCTCCCTTGCCCTTGCGTAATTCGATGTGGCCGAGTTCGGTGTTGGGAATCAACACACCATTGTAGATAAGAGCAGTGCCGATGCCCGTGCCAAGGGTCGTGGCTATGACCAATCCGTCCTGCCCCTTCGCTGCGCCGAACTGTTGCTCAGCCAGACCGGCGGCGTCGGCATCGTTGACGACGACTACCGGTTTCCCACAGGCTTCGGAGAAGACCTGCGTCGGGTCAACGCCGACCCACGACTGATCGAGGTTTGCGATGAAGTCAATCGGTTTGCCGGGCTTGACGGGCGCAGGGAAGGCTATACCGATGGGCGCACCCTCAGGAACCTCAAAATGTTTGATCTGCTCCTTGACGACTTCAGCCAATGCCTTGGGGGTGGAGTTCTCCGGAGTCAATATTTTGTAGCGTGGTTCCGCGAACTGGCCTTTCTCCAAATCCACCGGCGCCGCCTTAATGCCCGACCCACCGATGTCGATGCCAAAAGCCTGTGCTGTCTCAATCATCATTGCCCCTCTTGTAGTGTTAACACTTACGATTGTAGTAACCCTGCTCACGCCAGGAATGAAAACGTGGATATTCTATCTCACAGGATAGCCAAGACGCCAGGTGCGCCTATGACCGCGTCGCGCCGGAAAACGGTTTCATCGGACGCCACTTGGGGTCATGCAGCAAAGACCTGGAGTCAGTCCATCCTTTGAATATCTGTACCAGACCGGTCCTGAAGTGAGCTCGGTCGACAGCCAGGAGCCTGATGACCTCCTTGAGCGCCGTCAGCAGCGTGCCCAAGCCGAACAGCAATGGCCTGTAATCGCCGTAAGCCATGAAATAACGGGCCATGTAGCCGCGATTGCGCATGATGTGATAACGGTTCATGTCCGAAGTAGAATTCAGCTGCCTGACTCCGGCAATGTCCCAGTTATCGATGACGCGCGTGCGACGAATCACCTTGTCGTCGATGACAATCGGTGTTGTCACCTTACTGGCAAGATAACCATAGACAGTGTCATCCCAATAAATGAAGAAACGTGGATCCGGTAGGCCTATGCGCTCCACGACACGACGTCGGAACAAGGCGCCTTCAAAGCACATCGTATTCATGGCCCGGTAGCCCGAGAGCCCGAACGTGGCGGGAGCAACGGGATTGGGGATGCCCAACGGAACAATGAAATCGTATTGCCAGTAGAACGGACCGCCGTCGTAATCCAAGCGCGAACCCTGGATGACGTCGTGATGATCGGTCCATCCAGCCAACGTCCTTATCGCGTCAGGAAGCACGGCCACATCATCGTCCATCACCCAAAACCACTCCGCACCCAACTCGTAAGCCTTCTTCACACCGTTGGAGAACCCTCCGGAACCACCGATATTGCCGCTTTGAGGAAGGTAGACCACGCGCGATGTGCCTCCCTGCTCATCAGTCGCCGCCTTACCCCATTTGACCATCATCCTGTCCGCGAACCGTGCGACCATGTCCTCGGTACGGTCGCTGTGCTCGTTGTCGACGACTATGACGCGCCAAGGTGAGTTTTCAAGTCCGCACAGAGAATCAAGCAATTGCTCCAGCAGCTCCTGACGCTTGTAGGTAACCACGACGACCGCCAGACGCTCAATGCCTCTGTCGCCCCCGCGGTCATGTTTCACCATGCCTTTGGCACCTGCCGTCATACCTGTATCGTGCAAATCCTGTATCTTATCCATGGTTCCATTCTTGCACGCACGCCGAACGAGGAACGGTCGAAAACCGGCGAACCGTGTGGTGCAGCGCCGATACACGTACGAGAAAACTTGACCGGAGCCCTTTCATGCCGATGTTTCACGCCCCACCTATACCGCCACACCGGTGCACCCGCGCTGGCACGGCACGGTGGAATGCACCGGAACGGCATGTCGGTACGAAGGCGAGAGGTGTGTAGGCCTGAATGAAAGCCCGACAGCCACGCGACTGGCGATCGGCAGTTGCGCCTGCGGCGGACGCAGCCATCGTTTGACCTGACTTCGGTGTATAGGTTAATTTGCAAGTTTCAGGGAAGGTGAGATTCCTTACTGGCGGTAACGGCCGGACCGGCGCATAACGATCCGTGCCGGAGCCCGCGCGCCGAGAATACGGCTGATTTGGTGAGATTCCAAGGCCAACGGTTACAGTCCGGATGAAAGAAACGGAGCTCGAATGAGCGTTTTTTCGCATACCTCAGATACGGAGATCCAAACGGATCGGGAGCATGACTCGGAGGCTTCGGCACACAACGGGTCACGACGAGACAAGACGCAATCATCACATTCCACAGGTGTGGGCGATTCGGGGCGTTGGTCCACACAGCGCATCGCCATCTACGCACTGTTTGTGGCTCTGGCGATGGCCGTAAGCTTTCTCGGGATACCCATCATTCCAAACTTCAATTGGCTCAAATTCGATCCCTCGGGTATCGTATGCCTGATCGCCGGTTTCGCTTTCAGCCCCGCAGCAGCGGCCATAGTGGCGATTCTCAGCTTCCTGCCACATGTGTTCAACGACCCGTGGGGCACGTTGATCGCCATCATCGTACTGCTCGCGCTCTGCATGCCGTCGTCGGTCATTTACAAACGCCACCCGACACGCGTCCGCGCTGCTATCGGCATCATCGTCGGCTCGGTGTGCGCATTGATCATGGCGATTGCGCTCAACCTTCTCATCACCCCCATCTATACCGGTTGGCCGGTCGAACGGGTGGTGTCCATCATCGTTCCGGCGCTCCTGCCTTTCAACCTCATTAAGTTCACCGTGGATGGCGTGGCGACCTTCCTGATCTACAAGCCGATATCCAATTACCTCAACCGGTAGCCACATGTCCAGCAACCCAAGCCACCGCAGCCGGCAGATACTGGCCTGCCTGCAGAACGTACGATTCAGTCATGATGATGGCGCCAGTTGGGTGCTCGATGGGATTGACCTCACTATACATCAGGGCGAACGCATCGGCATCATCGGCCCCAACGGCGCCGGCAAATCCACCTTGGCGCGCATCATCGCCGGACTGAGCGCCCCGGATGATGGCACCGTCACCTTGTTGGGCCATGAGGTCTTCGTCAATGGAACCCCTTCCCCGCACCAATACCGAGAAGCCCGTCGGGACATAGGCATCGTCTTCCAGAACCCTGCCGATCAGATCATCACCACGGTGACGCAGGACGACACGGCCTTCGGACCCGAAAATCTCGGCATGAGCCCCGCCTCAATCACCGTAACCGTCGACGAGGCACTGAAGTCGGTCGATATGCGCCCATCCGCGCAATCCGACCCGACACGACTGTCGGGAGGCCAACAGCAGCGCGTCGCAATCGCAGGGACCTTGGCCATGAGACCCAGGCTCATCGTGCTGGACGAGCCGACGGCCATGCTTGACGCTCCGTCGAGATCCAATGTGATGAAGGTGCTGAATCGGCTCCAATCGTCTGGCATCACCATCGTCCATGTGACGCACCACACGCAGGAGCTGCGAAGATGTGACCGCCTGCTCAGTCTGGAGCACGGTCATCTCCGTGAAATCACCCGAACCGATCTGGACACCAGGGACATGGATGCCCTTACATTCATCCGACATGACCATATCGAAAAAACCAACCATCCTGCCACTGCGACGCGTGAGGCCTTTACAGACGCAATGCCTCATGACGGCCTGCTTCACCACGAACGGACACACGAAGGGTGCCATCCGATCGACGACGCGGCAATGGTCCAAGTAAGCCACGTTTCGCGTCGATACGCCGACAATGATCGCGACACGATCCACGATTTCTCCATGTCCGTCAGCCGTGGGGAGACGGTGGCGATCATGGGGTCCAATGGTTCCGGCAAAACCACGCTCACACGATTGCTGGCGGCGCTCGACAAACCCGACGAAGGGAACATTTGCATCGACGGAATCGACCTGATTGACCTCGACAAGCGCAACAGACGACTGCTGCGACGCACTGTCGGACTGGTCATGCAGCAACCGGAGAACCAGTTGTTCGCACCGACCGTGCTCGAAGACGTTTCATACGGCCCGCGCAACCTCGGATACGGCAGCGAGGAGGCTGAACGCCTGGCGCATCGCGCGCTCAAGCTCTTTGGCATCGATCGTCTGGCCGAACGTTCCCCCTTCTCTCTTTCGGGCGGACAACAACGATTGGCGGCTATAGCCGGCGTCGTCGCTTCGAACCCTCCGGTGCTCATCATGGACGAACCCGCAGCGGGGTTGGATCATAAAGCAGCGTTGCGCATCAACGAACTCATCACGATACTGGCCGACCGCGGCACCACCGTGATCCTGGTCACCCATTCGCTCGAACAGGCCAGAACGCTGGGTTGCCGCATCATACGCATGCCGGACACTGCTGATCGAACGGCAACGACCGATACGGATGCGGCGGCCTCCGACGACAAGACTGCCCGGCATTCCCCCGACAGCGTCTGTAATCAGACCGGAGCACGGAACGCAATAACAAAGAGGAATGGTCGAAAAACACACGGCCTGCGGCATGGGGGAATTGCTGTGGGATTCGGCGCCACATGGAACGGCCGGCGGTCATTCGTGCGGTCGCTTGACCCGAGAATCAAACTCGTCATGTTCATCGCGCTTTTGTTCACCGGATTCACAGTTGCAACCCCGTGGCAGCTGGTCGCGGCGGCGCTGATGACGCTTGCCCTGACGGCGGCTTCACGCATCAACCCGTTGCGTTTGCTCAGTTCGCTCAAGCTGTGGCTCGGAATGTTTGCAGCACTCGGCCTCATCAACATGTTCTTCATCCATTCAGGTAGAGTGCTGTTTGCATTCGGTTCGTTGCAGATAACCGAGGGCGGCATCTACGACGCCGTCCTCTACTCCTCCCGTCTGGCGCTCGTGGTCATACTCGGCGACATTCTTCTCATCACTACCACTCCGACACAGCTCACCGACGCCTTCGGCGCCTTGCTTTCGCCACTGAGCCGCTTTGGCCTGCATGCGCAAGAAATCGCATTGGTCATGAGCCTTGCGCTTCGTTTTCTGCCTACGCTTGCCGACGAGACGCACGCCATCATCGATGCACAGGCGGCCCGTGGAGGGAGCATCGAAACGGGAACCCCGACGGCACGGCTGCGTGCACTTGGAGCGGTGATAGTGCCCGTCTTCACAGGGGCGCTACGACATTCGGACAACCTTGCCCTGGCCCTTGACGCCCGTTGTTTCGAGGCCGGAATCCGACGCACCCATTGGCACGAGATGAAGGCGACGGGCCGTGACTGGAGGTTCGTGGGAGCATGCGCGGTTTATATGATTCTTCTGGCCTTGCTTTCCAACGGGTTCAAGCTTATCTGGGCATGACGGACGAGGACGGCACGAACGACGCGGACGGCTGTGAGAAGGCCGTTTTCCGTGGAATCGCCTAACGCGCGAATGGAGTCCCGACGACGAGTCATGCGCCATCCAGTTTGCAATGAACGACGTCACGGCGAAGACGACAGGTATGCGTGCGCACCCATGACCGCCAGCCAAGTGCCTTATGATGAGCTGAGAACGGCCCGACACAGGGTCGTGTGCATTCCCTGGGCGGATCACCATGCAGTCGTTTACTGGAAAATGCCGGTTGTTTGGGATAGAGTGGTCACAACGCAATTCCACTTTCCAAAGCCGGAGGTTACCTTATGAATCTTTTTGAAAAGCATGGCATCGAGCCTTTCGCCATTGAACACGCGACGGTCGCGACCGGCGATGAGGACGGCCGTACTCTGGCGGACACAACCATCATCGTCGACGACAGAGGCATCATCACCGCCATCGCTGCGAGCAACGAGACCCAAGTACCGGAAGGGTACCACAAGCTCAACGCGACCGGTAAGGTCGTCTCACCCGGCCTCATCAATGGCCACGTCCACACTTTCGGTGACGGCAAGCCGCTGAAGTCTAGCAGCACCTCCCCCGAAGGCCAGGCAAGGCTCGTCAAAATGATGCATACCGCTCCCGGCCGCCTCATGACCTACGCGAACAGCAGGAAGAACGTCATGACGCTGCTCAATTCCGGCGTCACAACCTTTCGCAGCGTAGGAGACATCGGCTACGAGCTGGTGAAGATGCGCGACGAGGTGAACGAGGGCAAGCTCGTGGCACCCCGCATCATTCCCGCAGGTCCCATGATGTCCATAACGGGCGGGCACGGGGCTCCCCTGGTCGCCATCGAAAGCGATGATCCCGAACAATCCCAGGCTGCCGTTGAGAAGAATCTCGACAACGGCGTGGGCGCGATCAAGATAGCCTCCACCGGTGGCGTGACCGATTCCCAGGTGCTCGGCGAAGCAGGAACGCCCCAGATGACCATCGACCAGATGCGGGTGATCTGTGAAGCAGCACACGCCAATGACCTCATCGTGGCCGCCCACGCCCAGAGCCGCGAGGGTGTGTACCGCGCCTTGAAAGCCGGTGTGGACACCATCGAGCACGGCTGCGAACTTGACGACGAACTTACGGATCTTTATCTGCACAACCCGAATTCATTGCGGGGCTGGTCCGCGCTTGAGCCGACACTTTCCGCAGGCCTGCCCATGGAACTGCTTCCACAGAACGAACTGGGGTTGACCGACATTCAGATGAGCAACTCGCACGATGTGGTCAAAGGCATGGTCGACGGCGCGCGTCAGGCCCATGAAGCGGGAATCAAGGTGGGTGTCGGAACCGACACGGCCATGCCGTACGTCCCTCAGTACGACACGTGGATGGAAATGCATCTCATGGTGCATTTTGCCGGTTTCACGCCCGCCCAGGCATTCCATGCGGGTACTCAAGTCACCGCGGAGATCCTCAACGTCTCGGATGTCACCGGCTCCATCGAGGTCGGAAAGTCAGCCGACCTTCTGGTTTTGGCGGAGGATCCCGTCAAGAACCTGCGTACCTTGAGCCATCCGCTGTTCATCAGCGCGGCGGGGCACCCCGTGTTCCACCCGAACGTGGACCACTTCACCGACATGGATGCCGAGCTTGACAAGGTCTACGAAGCGTGAAAACAATGGTACGTCAACGAACTTCCTTCGATGGCGTACCATCACTGACGTTTTAGCGATCTGGCCCATCCAGACGGTTCGCACTTAAGCCGTAAGCCATGGTTTGATATTGAAAAGAACAGCCCAGGAAGACTTGTGCTAGTCTTCCTGGGCTCGTTTGATGTCGCCAAGCTCCTTCCTTATGAGATGCTTGGGGATACGTTATGCATCAACCGGAAAGAAGCACATGGCAGCGATCCGGGGAGAATGTTGCCCCGTTTATTTCATGACGAGCGCCACCAGGCTTCTGCATAGCATCCGCATAGACTCCCGATACCGGAGCCATCGCGGACACGCCGTCGTACTTGCAACACAGGAGAGTCATCGCCTGAGCGAAACTTCTAGTGTCGAACCAAATTCTTCAAAGGCTCTCCACAGACGTACCGTCTCGTGTTCTCCACCACGATGTCGATGATTCGCCCTGTGGTCGCCGCCAGATGTGCTCCACCGGCGACATGTGGCGTGATGAGGCATCGCGGGTCATTCCATAAGGGATTGTCTGGCGGCAACGGCTCGGGATCCGTGACATCGAGACCGGCGCCGAAGATGGCGCCATCACCAAGTGCGGCGGCGAGCGCTTCGCAATCGACACCATCTCCACGACCTGCGTTGATGAGGACTGCCGTGGGCTTCATCAACGCAATTCTCCGCGCATCGATGAGGTGATGCGTTGCCGGTGATGCCGGAAGCGCCATGGCTATCACGTCGGCTTGGGGAATCAACTCGTCCAGTTCATCGAAAGTATGCATGGTATCGATGTTCGCGGCCGACTTTCCGGCATCGCGTCGCACGCCATCGGTGCTCATTGCAACAGACTTGGCCAAAGACGCGAAATACGAACCGATGTCACCAGTCCCCAGTACAAGGGCACGCTTCCCCCTCGGGCTGAGCACGTTTCCGCCCTCCTGCCACCGACCCTCATACTGAAGCCTTGCATATGCGGGCAGACGGTTCATCAGCGACCACATCATGGCGAACATATGCTCTCCGACGGCCTGTCCGAAAGCCCCGCTTGCACTGGTAAGGGACACCTCTGAACCCAATAGCCCCGGGGTTGAATACTTGTCGACTCCGGCACTGGAGGTCTGGAGCCACTGCAACCGCGGCAGCCCTGCCGCCACGTCAGGGGCGATGTTGCCGATGACCGCCGTCACTTGCGACCCATAACGGCGGGGCACTTCCATATAGGTATGCATGCTGCCGAAGAGCTCTGGTCTGTCATTGAACACGACAGGCACATCACCGGCGGCGCACCGCAATCGGGCTTTGTCGGACTCGTTCATCGGCACGCAGTCCAGAATCAATCTTTCGTCGCCGACACGTCCATCATCTACCAATCCGTCATACAAACCACCGGCGAGATTCTCGTCCAATCCCGACTCACCGACACCGCCATGATCCACTTGCTCAGTCATATTCTGCAATTTCCAATCCCTTCGTGCCACAAACCATGCTACCGCACATGGTGGCACCCCTCGGACACTGGCCGATCATCGACTACCTTCTCGACCGTGAATCCTGCCTGACGCCGCACCTGAATATCTGTCAACCTCGCTCGGATACGACTATTCATGTGGACTATCGGCCGTTCGTGGCGTTTCGCCCGCATGAACGATGCGACGCACCCGTTCCAGGCGCTCACTGACCTGCCTCTCATAGCCACGGTCATTGGGATGGTAGTACTCCCTTCCCACAAGCTCATCCGGCATGTACTGCTGAGTAGCCACTGCACCAGGAGCGTCATGGGCGTAGACGTAACCAACATGGTTGCCCCACTCCTTCATGAGCTTGGTGGGAGCATTGCGCAAATGCAACGGCACCTCCCCGATGAGGCCTTTGTCGACATCGGCGAGCGCACTGTCGATTGCCAGATAACTGGCGTTCGATTTAGGTGCAGTGGCTACGGCGATGGTCGCCTCGGAAAGAATGATCCGTGCCTCGGGCATGCCGATCATGGCAACCGCCTGCGCAGCGGCCACCGCCACTTCGAGCACTTCGGGAGCAGCCATGCCCACCTCTTCGGCAGCGGCGATCATGATCCGTCGTGCAATGAACCTCGGGTCCTCCCCTGCGCGAATCATACGTGCCAAATAATGGACGGCCGCATCCGGATCGGATCCACGCATGGACTTGATGAACGCGCTGATCACATCATAGTGGTCATCACCATCCTTGTCGTAGCGCACGGTGACCGAATCCATGACTTTCGAAACCACATCGGTTGTGATGATCGGTTTGCGTGAACCCTTTTTACGGACCTTATCCCCGGTGACGGCACCTGCAGCCGCCTCAAGCACCGTCAGGGTCTTGCGTCCGTCGCCGCCACCCATGCGCACGATCTCATCGATGGCGTCATCCCTGACTTTCACCTCGCCTTTGAGACCGTTCATGTCTTCAACGGCGCGTTCGACGAGAGTCCGCAACGAATCCGGCCCCAGACTCTCCAGCTTGACGACCACTGATCTGCTGAGCAAAGGCTTGATGATTGAAAAACTGGGATTCTCAGTGGTTGCTCCGATGAACGTGACGTCACGATTCTCCACGCTGGGCAGCAAAGCGTCCTGCTGCGACTTGGAAAAACGATGCACCTCATCGATGAACAGCACAGTCTCATGTCCCTGTGTCACCAACCGTTCATGAGCCCGTTGCAGAACGTCGCGCACATCCTTGACACCCGAGGTGACGGCGGAAAGCTCCTCGAACTGACGCCCCGACTGCCTGGCCACGATGTAGGCTAGCGTGGTTTTGCCCACCCCCGGAGGGCCGAACAGGATGATGGAACTCGGTGCCGTGAGCGACCCCTTCGACGCAGGGTTTGCCAACCGACGCAACGGGGACCCTGGACCGAGCACCTGGTCCTGCCCCACCACGTCATCAAGAACCGTGGGTCTCATACGTACCGCCAACGGACGGGTCACATCCTCAGGGGCTTCCATCGCACTGAACAAATCATCGGGCATGGTTCCATACTACCCACGTCTTCGAACATCTGTTCGCTTCATCCACGGAAAACGGCTGCCGAGGGCCCGTGACGGAGGGCGCTTCGCGCCCGTCATACTCTGCTTGCCCCGGTCTGGCGAATCATCTCACTACCACTTAATTGGTGATGGATGTCCTCCCTCCGTCATGGATTCGGTTCAATGGGCGCTACCTTCGTGGGAAGCGCCGAGACAAAGCGTGATTTGCCAAATCGGCATGAAGAAAGCAACGCCGAACGATGCGGGAACTGTGCGCAGAACGAGCACAATGCCCGAGCCGCAAGGACAATCTTGCAATCAGTTGTCGGCATCCCAACCGGAACCTACGCGGTAGTCAGTGAACACCACCTCGCCGTTTTCCTGCGTGGCATCAAGATCGACGGTCCCACAAATGGCCCAGTCGTGATCGCCGTCCGAGTCGTCGATGATCTGACGCACGCTCCAGGTATGCTCCTTGCACTCCAAAGCATCATCGAGCATGAAGAACTCAGGACTACGGGCCTTTTGGTCGACCCCCACATACTCATGTTCATCATAGAAGTCATCGAGTGTGTTCTGCCACTTGTGCACCGTATAGCCCCAGTCCTTATCGAGCTCACCGAGCTCCTGCGGCCGGTCGAGGTCCATGAGCTGCACACGGCGGAACATGGCGTTGCGCACCAACACCGTCATGCCTCGCCTGTCATCCACCACCGGTGCACCACCGGGAGCGGCGGTGCTCAGTCCCGCGCTCTCGGCGTCAACTGAAGCATCGGCATTGGCACCCTCCCACTCATCGACCAAGCTTGAATCCACGGAACGAACCACCACACGCAGCCAGGAGATGATGTCCTCCAACTCATCGTTACGCTTCTCCAACGGCACCGTACGCGCCAAGCTACGGTAGGCATCGGAAAGATAACGTAACAACGTGCCTTCCGAACGGGCGATACTGTATCGCGATATGTATCCGTTGAAATCGCTGGCCGTCTCCACCATGTCCCTAACCACGGATTTCGGACTCAACTCGAAATCGCCTGCCCACGGCACATCCTTGCGGTATTGTTCGAAAGCCGCATTGAGCATCTCATCCAACGGCTTGGGGTATGTCACTTCCGCAAGCCGGTCCATGCGCTCGTCGTACTCAAGGCCTTCGGCTTTCATCTCACTCATGGCCTCGTCTCTGGCTTGTCTTTGCTGAGCCTTGAGCACCTGCTTCGGATCGTCCAACGTGGCCTCGACCATGGAGATGACATCCAGAGCATAGGTTGGCTGCTGGGGGTCCAACAACTCCAGCGCAGCGAGAAGGAACGGCGAAAGCGGCTGATCCAAGGCGAAGTTGTCAGGCACTTCCACGGACAGATAATAATCTCTTCCACCGGACGGGGCATCCTCGACTTCGATGAAATCCGAATCGAGCATGGTTTCGAACAGCTCGCCCGCCCGCTCGTGCAGACGTTCCTTTTGTGCCGGCGTCTGCGAGGAATCGTCGATGAGCCCGTCCAATCGCGCACGCGCATCGCCTCCCTGCGCCACCTCGTTGAGGACCATCGCATGGGTCACCTTCATATGAGGCTGCAAGGTCTCCGGCTCAGCGTCGATGAGCTGCTCGAACGTAGTTTTGCTCCAAGTCACGAAACCTTCCTGCGGTTTCTTGCGCTTGACCTTCTTCAGCTTTTTGGGGTCATTGGCGGCCTTCGCCAAGGCCGCCGCGTTCTCGATTTCGAATTCGGGCGCCTCAGCGACGACCAGTCCCTCGGTGTCAAAGCCCATGCGACCGGCACGGCCGGCTATCTGGTGGAACTCACGTGCCCTTAGCTTGCGTATCTTCGTTCCGTCGAATTTGGTAAGGGCGGTTAGCAACACTGTATGAATCGGGACATTGATGCCGACGCCGAGCGTGTCCGTGCCGCAGATGACCGGAAGCAGCCCCTGCTGCGCCAGCTGCTCCACCAACCTTCGATAACGTGGCAGCATGCCGGCATGATGGATGCCCACGCCATTGGACAACAGACGGCGCAGTATCCTGCCGAACGCCGTGGTGAAGCGGGTACCCTGCATCGCCTCGGTTATGGCTCTGCGCTGTTCCTTGCTTGATACCCCGGAACTTGCGAGCGCCTGTGCGGTTTCGAGTGCGGCATCCTGGGAGAAGTGGACGACATAAATCGGGGTGTCGCCGCGATCGAACAGCAGTTCCACCGTGCCCGCCAACTGCTTTTCGGTGTAACGCCAACTCAGTGGAACAGGCCGCGCAGCGTCGTCGATGACGTCCACATCTCTTCCGGTCATCTCCTCCAGTTTGTCCGCAATCGCACCGACATCACCCAATGTGGCGCTCATGAGCAGGAATTGGGTGCGAGGCAGGGTCAATAGCGGCACCTGCCAGGCCCATCCGCGATCAGGATCGCCATAATAATGGAACTCATCCATCGCCACACAGCCGATGTCAGCTCGTGCTCCCTCACGTAACGCCTGATTCGCCAATATCTCCGCCGTGCAGCAGATGATGGGGGCATCCGGGTTGATGGATGTGTCACCTGTTACCATGCCAACGTCGCCTGGGCCGAAAGCCTCAACCAGATCGAAGAACTTTTCGGAGACAAGCGCCTTGATGGGCGCTGTGTAATAGGAACGTCGCCCTGTGCATAAAGCGGCGAAGTGCATGCCCAAAGCCACAAGTGACTTACCTGAGCCGGTCGGAGTGCTCAGAATCACGTGATCGCCTGAAAGCAGGTCGAGCACGGCTTCCTCTTGGTGCGGCCAAGGCTCGATTCCCTTCTTGTTCGTCACCCAATCAAAGAAGGCGTCGTATATTTCATCGGCATCCATGGCACCGCCACCGGCGGCTACCCCACCGCTATCATTCGAACCGGCAACGGGGCTGTCTAAGAAACGCCCGTCCCACCGTGGCGCCAGATCCCCCAGATTCCGCGTACCGCTATCGTCATTCATGATTTCAGTCTACTTGCAGTGAACGATACATCGATGCCATCCGCGTCCAAACACCCTGTGTTTATAACGCAAGAACCGCACCCCCACGGCGGCCTAACTGCCCGCCTATATGGAGAATGCGGCTCGATGCACGTATGGAAGCCTAACTGCTACCGTCCCTTGACGTCCTCACCGTCCCCACCGTCATCACGATTGCGGTTCGCGTCCACTTTGGGTTTGATGAAATCAGGCAGTTCGAACCTGATGATTTCAAACTGCTGGGGTTCGACCTGCGAATCCGGCTGCGAGACGTCGTAGCCCTGACGGTAGCGGTCCAGTCTCCAGCCACGAATGGTGGCGTTCGAACCGCGGTGACGGACGTGGTAACGCCTCGCCGCACCGCCATAACGCTTCTCGCCGACCTCCTTCGCCACGGCCATCTGATTGACGTTGGACGGATCGAGAATCGCGATGGGTGCCACGGGATCGGGCTCCGCAAAAGCAGCAGTGCGCTTCTGCATCCTTTCAGGCAGCCACTCGGCCAAACGCGACAGCAACCAGCAGACAACGAAGTATACGACCGCGGCGACCACGAGCGTCTGCAGGATGTTGAAGTACATCGATCCAAGCCGGCGGGATTCCTGGAGCAGATCCGTGTACATGATGATGGAACCCAACGCCGTATCCTTGAGCACCACCACCAGCTGTGTGACCGCCGCAGGGAGCATGGCGTAAATGGCCTGCGGAACCTCGATGGTCATCAACGATTGGGTCTGGGTCAGCCCCAAAGCGACCGATGCCTCACGCTGCCCGCCCGGCAGGTTTCCCACTCCGGAACGAACCAATTCGGCGACGACGGAACCGTTGTAGAGAATCAGTCCGAGCACGACGGCCCAATATGACGCACTCTCTATCCCAGCGAACGCGAAGAAACGCCAGAAGAAGATCATCATCATAAGCACCGGTACGGCACGACAGAATTCGACGATGACACCCGAGACGGCCTTGAGAAAGACATTGGGAAGCAGACGGCCGATGCCGAACACCAGTCCGAAGACGACCGAGCCGACTACGGCCACTATGGAGGCCTTGATGGTCATCCACAAACCGGGAAGATAGAAATCGGTCCAGGCTTCGCCGTCTAGCGCAGGCCTCCACAGCTCCCAATCGAGCTGATTGTCCCCGCCTGGCGGATTGTGCAATCGCATGAGCATCATGACGATGAGCCCTGCAATGACCAGTGCCCCAACGATGTTGATGAAGAAGATCTTGCGTCTGCCTTTGGGCCCCGGAGCATCGAAAAGCAGGGAGGTTTGTTGAGTATCCGAATTCATGGGTCTACCTCCTTACCGCAAGTTTGTTGGAAAGCATCGTGGTGAGGATGCCTATGGGGATGATGAGGATCACGTATCCGAACGCGAATATCGCGAAGATAAGCAGAATGGAATTCGCATGGTACTCGATCATGGTGCTCATCAGCGAGGATGTCTCCGTGGCCACGGAAGCGGCAGCAGCGACCGTGGAGTTCTTGAGCAACGCGATGAACGTGTTTCCCAAGGGTGCCACCGAACCCCTGAAAGCCTGCGGCAGGATGATCTGGGAAGCGGACTGCATGAAGCTCAACCCCAATGCCCGGCTGGCCTCCGCCTGCCCCAACGGCACCGTGTTGATGCCGGAACGCAACGACTCACACACGAACGCCGCCGTGTATAGGGAGAGTCCCGTAACCGCCAACCAGAAGAAATTCTTGGCAAAGGTGTCGGAGAAGGTCAGTTTGAGCTGGGCGAACGCACCCAGGACCATGAAGACCATGATGATAGTCAGAGGCATGTTCTTGAAGAACTCCACATATACACGCGACAATCCCCTCAACGAGGAAACCGGGCTGATACGCATCATGAGCAGCAGCACCCCGAGAAGCAGCGAGAACAGTGCGGACCAGGCGGTCAACTCGATGTTGACCAGGAAAGCGCCAAGGACATCGTATTCGCCCATCAATTGCAGGAATTCACTCATCACTCCTCCTTTCCTGATGTTTTACCCTGGTTCGGCACAGGGGGATTGTATTTCGGATTCGGAGTATAACGCACGCCCCGGGTGTTTTCATTGATGTCACGGCTCCAGGAGCCGTCCTTGATCATGTCCCTGAGCGCGGCGTCCACGCGCGTGACGAGCTTCGTATTGCCTTTCTTGATGCCGACACCGTAGTATTCCTGCGTGAACGGCTTGCCTACAAGCTCCAGCTTGCCGCGGGCGTTGGAGGCCAGACCGGCGAGGATGATGTCGTCGGTGGTGACCGCGTCCACGATGCCCGAGAAGAGCGCCGTGGCGCATTCCGCGTAACCCGGTTGCTCCATGAGCTGCACTTTTGAGGAATATCGTTCCTTTATGGTCTGCGCGGAAGTGGAACCTGTGACTGAGCACAGGCGCTTGCCGTCCAGATCGTTGGGGCCTGTTATCGACCTGTCACCCTTACGCACCATAAGATCCTGACCAGCCACGAAATACGGGCCGGCGAAGTCGACGGCCTTGCGTCGCGAATCGTTGATGGAGTAGCTTGCGAATATCATATCCACATCATCGTTCTGAAGCATAGCCTCACGCTGTTTGCTCGGCGCCTCCTTCCAGATGATGCGATCTTCGGAATAACCCAGCTGTCTGGCGACGTAGCGCGCAACATCAACATCGAATCCCACGTAGGTCCCCGATTTTTTGAAACCGACCCCAGGCTGGTCGAACTTGATGCCGATGCGTATCTTTCCCTCTTCGCTGGAGCGCCCGCACGCGGAGACCACAAACACGCAAGCCAACGCGCAAAATACGGCGAGAATCCTTTTATAGACACTTGTCTTCGATTTTCTCATACCCGAACCGCCAATCAGTGGGTGAGAATCTTGGAGAGGAAATCCTTGGCACGGTCGGTCTTCGGATGGTCAAAGAACTCATCCGGTGTGCCCTGCTCAAGAATCTTCCCATCAGCCATGAAGACAACGCTGTTCGCCACCCGGCGCGCGAAGCCCATCTCATGGGTCACGCAAATCATAGTCATGCCTTCATGGGCCAAACGGGTCATGACTTCCAGCACCTCGTTGACCATTTCCGGATCGAGCGCCGAAGTGGGCTCATCGAAAAGCATCACCTTCGGCTGCATGGCCAGCGCCCTGGCTATCGCCACACGCTGCTGCTGACCACCGGAAAGCTGCGACGGCATCTTATTCGCCTGGCTTTCGACGCCTACCCTGGCAAGAAGATCCATCGCCAGGTCATATGCCTTCTTCTTATCCATGTGACGAACTTTGACCGGTGCGAGCATGACGTTTTCGATAATGGACTTGTTCGCGAAAAGGTTGAACTGCTGGAACACCATGCCCACCTCAGCACGGAGCATGGCCAGCCCCTTGCCTTCCTGAGGCAATCGCTGACCATTGATGAGTATCTCACCCGAATCTATGGTCTCGAGCCGATTGATTGTACGGCACATCGTGGACTTGCCGGAGCCGGAGGGACCGACCACCACGAGCACCTCACCCTGATTGACCGAGAGGTTGATGTCCTTCAACACGTGCAGCTTACCAAAGTGCTTGTCGACATGCCGGAGCTCGACCAGTGGCCGGCCCGCTTTGTCATTGGCATCGCTCTTGCGCACAGTCGCCTCGTTGAGAGGCTCTTTTTCATAGTTATCTAGCATAATGAAAGTGTAACGCGCTTATGTTACGAATTTTCGCTCACCGCCGACCGACGGTGACAGCGCCGCGTAGAAGGTATGAATGATAACAACCCATCCGTATATATCGCATGGCCATAGGAATTCATGAAATGACTCCGTTTGCACGACGGCGGCGATGACGTGGCCATAGCCTGACGCGAGATGCAAGTGAATATCGAAAACTGCGTCACATTCCTTGCTCTGCCCGAAGGCCACGGTGAAAAACACCGGCTGTCTGCGCAGTCACTATCAATTCGTACAAAGCCCGACCAACCCCCTCCCGCTCCCCCTCAATTCAGCGGGACTCGACCTGTATGGAGCTTGCTAGGCGACATTCGCAAGGCGAGACCCGTACGGAAGACAAGGCGGAACCGCAGATAAGAAGTGGGGATGCCGTGAATGGCATCCCCACAGTATAGAACGACTCTTCGTTCCTGAATGAGCGCAGCTCAGTCCTCTTCATCCGGAACGTAGTCCACTCCGGTCTCGGCACGCTGGGTCTGAGAGATCGGTGCGGGAGCACCAGTGAGCGGGTCACGGCCACCACCAGCCTTCGGGAAGGCAATGACGTCACGGATGCTGCTGGCACCCGCCAGAATTGAGACGGTGCGATCCCATCCCAGGGCGATACCGGCGTGCGGCGGTGCCCCGTACTTGAAGGCTTCAAGCAGGAAGCCGAACTTCTCCTGAGCCTCGGCCTCATCGATGCCCAGCACGTTGAGCACGCGATCCTGGATGTCGGTGCGGTGTATACGTACCGAACCGCCGCCCATCTCCTCACCGTTGCAGACGATGTCGTACGAGTCGCTCATGGCGTGCTCCGGATCCCGATCGAACTTGTCGATCCAATCGACTGACGGCATCGTGAACGGATGATGCATGGACGTCCACTTCGAGTGCCCCACGGCCACATCGTCGTCGTCCGGATCGTCGGTTCGTTTGAACAACGGGAAATCAACCACCCAAGTGAACGCAAATTCATCAGGTTTAAGCAGACCTGCACGTCTCGCGATCTCGACCCTTGCAGCACCGAGCAGCAGCTGCGAGGATTCACGAGCGCCGGCCGCGAAGAACACGGCATCTCCATCTTCGGCTCCAACCGCTTCCTTGAGACCGTTGCGTTCCGCATCAGAGAGATTCTTGGCCACAGGCCCCTTCAATACGCCGTCGGCGCTGAACTGGACATAAGCAAGGCCCTTCGCACCGCGTTGACGCGCCCATTCCTGCCATGCATCGAACTGACGACGTGGCGTATCCGCTCCACCCTTGAAGACAACAGCCCCCACATAAGGCGCCTGGAACACATGGAACGGAGTGTCCTTGAAATACTCGGTCAATTCCACGATGGGGTTACCGAAACGCAGGTCCGGTTTGTCGGAACCATATTTATCCATGGCTTCCTGCCAGGTAATTCGAGCGATGGGCAGCTTGACCTCATATCCTTGGGTCTTCCATATGGCGGCGATGACCTTTTCGGCCATGGCCATGACATCCTCCTGATCTGCATAGCTCATCTCGATGTCCAGCTGAGTGAACTCCGGCTGGCGGTCGGCTCGGAAATCCTCATCACGGTAGCAACGCGCCAGCTGATAGTAACGCTCCACGCCTCCGACCATCAAAAGCTGCTTGAGAAGCTGCGGAGACTGCGGTAACGCATACCAAGAGCCAGGAACCAGACGCGCCGGAACCACGAAATCACGGGCGCCCTCAGGTGTGGATTTGATGAACGTGGGTGTCTCCACCTCAGTGAAGTCCATGTCCTCCAATGCGTGGCGTGCTGCACGAGTCATGTCGCTACGCAGCTTAAGATTGCGCTGCATCTGCGGTCGGCGCAGATCGAGGTAGCGGTACTTCAATCGCACATCCTCGCCGGGAAGCTTGTTCTCCGCCTCGTTCTCCAGAGCCGTCGACACTTGGAACGGCAGCGCGTCCGACTTGGCAAGCACGGTGAGGCTCTCGACGACCACCTCGACTTTGCCGGTTCCCAAATGTTCGTTCTCATTGCCTTCTGGACGTAGCCGAACCTCGCCCACCACCTGTACGACGTATTCGCTGCGCAGCGGCCGAGCTATCTCTTCGTCATAAATAACAATCTGCACCAGGCCCGTAGCGTCACGTAAATCAATGAACGCCACACCACCGTGGTCGCGCCTGCGATCCACCCAACCGGCGAGTGTCACCTTCTGTCCGATGAGTCCTTCGCCCACCTCGGCCGCATGATGCGTTCTATAAGCCGTTTGGCCCATACTTCCTCTATTCCTTACTTTACGTCGCGAACGCGTTGCATGCCACATCCGCGCCACCCTCATGAAGCCATGCACTGGTTTCACATTAGCGATTTATCGTTCTCAGATTACCGAGTCACCAAGACGTGCAAAGGGCTATATCATGTCATTCCCAAGTCGGTGAAGACACAAGCTCCGCTTCTACGTACGCCGGGAGGAGACGCTGACGATACCAAAAGACGAAAACGATACCAAAAAACGAAAAAGACGTCGACCACAGACAGGACATGCGTTGCGTCGGTATACGAAACCAGCCCTTGAACGCGTCGGCGACCGCCTCATACGGGACTATGTCCCGCGACCATGGACAACCTGGACCACAGCAGGCAGCAGACGATCAGAATCAAGCCCACCCTGTCCGCGCCACTATTCGACGATGACGTCCTGGCGGGCATAGGTCTCGTCGGGAAGCCAGGAATCGACATCGGCGGCGCACTGCTCGCCGGTGACGATATTCTTGACCTCATCACCCCCGGCCTTGCCTGAAGCCGTTGACTGACCGCCATCCAGGGTCTCATCCCCCGCCTGCTCGGCAGGGAACCAGACGTATGGTATGCCGAGCTTATCGGCATAACGGATCTGCTTGCCCAGCTTGGCCGCATCGGGCGATACATCGGCGGAGATGCCACGTGCGCGCAAAGACGCCGCGATGCGGTTGGACTGCAGACGGTCGTGTTCGTTCCAGACGGCGACCAACACGGTGGCGGGTGAGACCCGGGTGGCACGTGCCCCGGCAGTATGAAGCATGTAGGAGACCAAGCGTGACAAGCCTATCGATAGACCGACCCCGGGATACTTCCGATTGCCCCGGGACGCAAGATTGTCGTATCTGCCGCCTGAGCATATCGACCCAAGCGACTGAGCGCCTTCCAGGAAGGTCTCGTACACGGAACCCGTGTAATAATCAAGACCCCTGGCGATCTTTAAATCGGCTATGACCGATCCAGGACGAATGGCGGCCGACTCGTCGACGATCGTAGCGAGAGTCTCCAGCCCCTGCTTGGCCAAGGCATATGCCTCGCCGTCTTGAGCGATCCCGTGAGCGGAACACAACCGGTCGAACTTCTCACGCAACTGCCCCCCGTCCTCGGCGCTCAGCTCGGCAAGCTCCAGACAGGCCTTCGCCTGCGACTGACTCGCTCCGCATTCGCTCACCAACAGCTTGCACACCTCATCGTCACCGATTTTGTCAAGCTTGTCGATCTCCCGCAGCACGCCTTCAACATCAGTGAGGCCCAGACCTCGATAGAACCCTTCGGAAAGCTTGCGGTTGTTCGCATGCACCGTCGCCTTCGGCAGTCCGAACGCACGCAATTCCTCCAAGGCACTGACCATGACCAAAGGCAGCTCTACCTCATAGTGCTCTGGCAGATCACCATCCGAGACGACGTCTATGTCCGCCTGGACGAATTCCCTGAAACGTCCTTCCTGAGGGCGCTCCCCACGCCAGACCTTCTGAATCTGCCAACGTTTGAAAGGGAAGGTCAATTTGCCGGAATTCTCAACCACATAACGGCTCAGGGGCACCGTCAAATCGAAATGCAGCCCCAGCCGCTCCTCCAAAGGTGTATCGGACTCGTGGCCGACTTCCTGCAAGCGGGAAAGCAGGTAGATTTCCTTGCTCGTTTCGCCTTTCTTCAGCAGACTCGACCCCTCCTCAACGGCGCGAGTCTCGATGCCGATGAAACCATTAAGTTCGAAGACCTTACGCACGGTGTCGATGACACATTGTTCCACCACGCGCTCCTGAGGAAGCCACTCCGGAAATCCTGATATAGATGCACCTTTAGCCATAATCCTCTATAATAAGGGTGACGGCGGATTTCAGAGCGATCCGGACTCCACCACCACGCCCTATCACAAGCCCAAAGGAGCTGGCCATGGCCGACGAACAAGTCACCGAAACCGAAAACAGAACCGAAAACGCCCGACAGGAAGATCAGCCGAAGGCGACGAACGAGACTGAAACCACTTCGGCGGAAAAAACACCAGCGGAGCCTGCAACGCAGAAGGATCACGATGGGTCTGCGACTTCCAACGACGAATCAAGCAATTCCCAATCTGAAGACGCGCACGAGGCCACGGTTCAGGAATCCGTGAGGAAACCTGTCGTGCCGTCGCCCGCAGCTCTGGCTAAGACCCCCGCCAAGCACCCTGTGACACCGCCCACCGTTACCTATTCGCAGGAAGATATGAAGTCCGCCGAGTCCTTCGGAAGGGTGGATGACAATGGCACCGTATACGTCAAAGACGGACAAGACGAGCGTGAGGTGGGTCAGTTCCCGGGAGCAAGCAAGGAAGAGGCGCTGAGCTTGTATGCCAAGCGTTACCTTGATTTGAAGGCAAAGTTCGATCTTTTCGCTGCACGGCTGACAAGCTCAACCATCAAACCTCATGAAATCGACGAATCCTTGAAAACGCTTAACGAAGAAAACACCAACCCCGAGGTCGTCGGAGATCTCGCGGCGCTCAGGACCCAATTCGCACAACTCCAACAGGCGGCGGAGTCCAAGAAGCAGGAACTCACGGCCGCCCGCAAGGCCGCTCTTGAGAAGGCCATCGAAGAACGCACAACCATCGTCGAGAAGGCCGAGAAACTGGCCGCCTCCCTGAACGACAATACAAATTGGCGTTCCACGGCCGACAAGTTCAATTCGCTGTTCAACCAGTGGCAGGAGCACCAACGCAACTCCGTCAGGATCGACAAACCGACGGCCGACGCTCTATGGAAGCGCTTCTCCTCGGCACGAGCAGCCTTCAACCAGCAACGACGCAAATGGGCCCAGGCCCGCGACGCCGCCCGGGAACAGACGAAGATTGCAAAAGAGGCCATCATCAAAGAGGCCAATGATTTGAAGGACTCCACGGATTGGGCAAATACCTCGCATGCGTTCAACGCATTGATGGATCGCTGGAAAGAGGCAGGACGAATAGGGCGCAGGGAGGATGACGAGCTGTGGGCTCGATTCCGCGAAGCGGCCGACACCTTCTTCAACGCGCGCCAAGCCGATCGTGAGCACACCAACACCGCCGAAAAGGAAAACCTCGCCAAGAAGGAGGAACTGCTCAAGAAGGCGGAGGCTTTGCTGCCCGTGGTCGATGAGCAGGCGGCCAAGCAGGCTCGCCAGGCACTGGCCACGATCCAAGACGAATGGGATCAAATCGGATACGTGCCACGTGAGGATATCCATCGCATCGAAAGCGGACTGGATGCCGTGGATAAGGCCATCAAGAATGTGGAGGATGCCGCTTGGAAGAAGAGCGACCCTGAAGCCGATGCTCGAGTCTCCAGTTTTGAGACTCAGCTCAAGGCACAGCTTGAAGACCTCGAAAAGAAGATCGCCGGGGAAGACGACCCTGATAAGAAGGCCCGACTGGAAGCTGAGAAGGCCACGAAGGAACAGTGGCTCAATGCGATCCGTTAGTATATGCAACCCCCTGCACACATGGATGCGCATGGGGTTGTGACAGCCGATAATGCTGAGGGGACGTACACACCCACATGGGTGTGTACGTCCCCTCAGCATTCATATCTAAGTAAAACATCTTCGCTCGAACGCACTTCGGCAACAAACGTGCCGACATCCGCATAGTATCGGCTTCCAGCTCATGAAGACAGCCACGAGTACCTCAGCCGAAGCCCCATGCTGATGGTGGTCTGCATCACCCGTCGACATGGGGCTTACCACAGGACGCATCAGCGTACTTCGGCGGACAGAGAAGGGCTCCCCAACCAAATCCACATGGTCAGGGAGCCCACCAACATTACCCACTCGTTCTTAGTCCAGATCACCAGATCCGTCGCCAGCCCGCCTTCCATCCTCCGAATCGGCGGCACCATTCGAAGATTCGGCCTGCGAACCACTTTCCACGGAAGACTGCACCAGTTGGGGAACCTTCAAGTCCGCTTCCTGCGGGGCTGCTTCCTTGGACATTGATGTTCCCGAACCGCCATCAGACCCATCCGACGGTCGGTCGCCACCGCCGTCACCGGTGGCATCACCATCGTCGTCAGAATCCGACCGCCCCTCATCGCCATCGTCGTGATTACTGATGACGGATGGCTGGAACTGCTCGACTCCGGTGAAGGTGAAGTCACCGAGAATGCCTTCGCCTTCGGCGTCCACCATAATCTTCTCGCCATCGTTCAGCTTACCCATAAGAATCTGTTCCGAAACGGCATCCTCGATGTCCCGCTGAATGACACGGCGCAAAGGTCGTGCACCAAGCAATGGATCGAAGCCCTTCTGTGCGAGCAAATCCTTGGCCTTAGCGGTAAGTTCGAGAGACATGTGACGTTCGAAAAGCCGACTGTTCAGGTCGGTGAGGTCCAAGTCCACGATCTGGCGCACCTGCGGCTCCGTAAGCTGACGGAATACGATGATGTCGTCCAAACGATTGAGGAACTCGGGCCTAAACTGCTGCTTGAGCTCACTGGTAACCTGACCCTTCATGCGCTCATAGCTCGACTCACCCCCGGAGGCTACCGTGAAACCGGTGTTGGCGGCTTTCGCAATGTCCTTGGTTCCCAGGTTGGTGGTGAGGATGATGATGGTGTTCTTGAAGTCCACCTTACGACCTTGGCCATCGGTCAGATGTCCGTCATCCAGAACCTGTAGCAACGTGTTGAAGATGTCAGGATGGGCTTTCTCGATCTCATCGAACAACACTACGGAGAACGGCTTGCGGCGCACCTTTTCAGTAAGTTCGCCGCCCTCTTCGTAACCGACATATCCCGGAGGGGCACCGAAAAGACGCGAGGCTGCGTACTTTTCGGAAAACTCGGACATATCCACGCGAATCAGTGCATCCTCGTCATCGAACAGGAATTCGGCGAGTGCCTTGGCCAATTCCGTCTTTCCGACACCGGTCGGTCCGGCAAAGATGAACGAGCCGGCAGGCCGCTTGGGATCCTTGAGTCCGACACGGGTGCGGCGTATGGAACGGGAAAGCGCCGAAACGGCCTCATCCTGCCCAATGATACGCTTGTGTAATTCAGCTTCCATGCCAAGCAGCTTCTTGGATTCCGCCTGCGTCAACTTGAACACAGGGATACCGGTAGTGCTGGAAATCACTTCCGCTATCTGGTCCTCGTCAACGACCATCTTGACATTGCTGCCGCCCTCGCGCCAGGTCTTCTCCTTATCCTTGCGTTCGGCCTCAAGCTTCTCCTGGCTGTCGCGCAATTCCGCAGCCTTCTCGAAGTCCTGATCCTTGATCGCCTTGTCCTTTTCATCGGAGATCTTGGATATCCGAGCGTCCAGTTCCTTGAGCTCCGGCGGCTCCGTGAGCCGTTTGATGCGCAACCTGGCACCGGCCTCGTCGATCAGGTCGATGGCCTTATCGGGTAAATTGCGATCCTGGATATAACGTGCCGAAAGTTCCGCGGCGGCCTGCAACGCGCCATCGGTGATGGTCACGTGATGATGGTTCTCGTAGCGTTCACGCAGCCCCTTGAGAATTTCAATGGTATCCGCTACGGAAGGCTCTTGAACCTGAATCGGCTGGAAGCGCCGTTCCAAAGCCGCGTCCTTCTCAATGTATTTGCGATATTCGTCGGTCGTCGTAGCCCCAATGGTCTGAAGTTCGCCACGAGCCAACATAGGCTTGAGGATATCTGAAGCACCAAGCGCACCATCGGCGCTTCCCGCGCCTACGATGTTGTGGATCTCGTCGATGAACAGAACGATGTCCCCGCGGGTCTTAATCTCCTTGAGCACCTTTTTCAGCCGCTCTTCGAAATCACCGCGGTATCGCGAACCTGCGACCATCGATGCAAGATCAAGCGAATAGACCTGCTTGTTCTTCAGCGTCTCCGGTACATCACCCGAATGGATCTTCTGTGCCAGCCCCTCCACCACGGCGGTTTTGCCGACTCCTGGCTCGCCGATCAGCACGGGGTTGTTCTTGGTTCTCCTCGACAGGATGACCATGACGCGGTTAATCTCATTGGTACGGCCGATGACCGGATCCAACTTCCCCTCCGCTGCCTCGGCGGTAAGGTTGCGGCCGAACTGATCGAGAATCGCGGAGCCACTTTTGTGGGACTTGTCCTGCACCCCGCCGGCATTGGCGAGCTGACCTTTGTCAGCATCGCCATCCGCCGCGGTGTTACCGCGAATGGCATCAATCGTGGCACTGCGCAATTCACCCAAGTCCACATCCATTTTGATGAGCACCTGTGTGCCCACTCCTTCTCCTTCACGAATGAGGCCCAGCAGGATGTGCTCGGTTCCAATATAGCTGTGCCCAAGCTGCAACGCCTCACGCAAGCTCAACTCCAGCACCTGGCGCGCATGTGGAGTGAAGGGTATGTGACCGTCGGACTGGGCGTTGCCCTTGCCGATCATCTCCTCGACCTGTTTGCGCGTACCCTCTAAGGTCACGCCCTGTGCAGCCAGAACCTTGGCTGCAACGCCCTCGCCTTCCTTGATCAGACCAAGCAGCAGATGCTCAGTGCCGATATAGTTGTGCTGGAGGGCTTTGGCCTCTTCCTGGGCCAGCACGATTACACGCCGTGCACGGTCGGTAAACCGTTCGAACATACTTGTCCTCTCATTATTGTCGATATATGTTACTCTACCGATGCGAGTGTACGATTATTTCCATCACGCCCGTAATTGCGCTGAGAACGCAACGCTCTGGCGCATATTCGTCCTTGCTAAGGCGGCCTTACGAAGATCCGGCCGCGCTCATGGACGAGTGAATGAACACCGTGCTTTACTGTGAGGCCTCTTCCGCTATCCTTTCGAGCAGCTCGACCTGCGCATGGTGATTCCTGCGGTTCTTCTCCACGACGTCGATATGCACATCGTCATAGGCGGGTTCCGTCTGTATCCATAGATGTGAGGGTTCCGGCTGTTCTATTTCCGAATGCTCGCCGCACCCATGATCCATCGACACGACACGACCGTCGTCGGGACTCCATTTGTTCGCGCACACACCGAACATGTCGCCCAGTTCACCTGTCAGCGGGACATAGAAACCACATGCGGAACACACGTTGCCGTCGGCCGTCTTGGTGGACAACGATTTGGGGCCATGCTGCCCCTGATACCAACGCTTTGAGGTTTCCGAACGACCGAGTGGACTCATAACGTGCCTGCGTGACAGCAGCAGCTCCTCCACAACCTCGTCAACATCCTCGCAATTTTCCTTGGCATCTGCGGAATCTGAGACCTGCTGTGCGGAGCCGGCGGATTGCGTCGGAGCCTGCTCTTTGTCCGAAGGCCGCACGTCACCATCTGCCGTGTCGCCTCCTGCCGGCAAATCACCGCCTTCGGCATCAATCGGTTTCTGGTCGATTGTAATCCCGTTCCCAATAGACGCCGACCCCTCCTCGGGTGGTGTTCGCTGGCTATACCCTTCCTCCATACGTGGATCGTCGGAATCGGTCCCTATCGAGTCGGTCACGGAAAGATCGTCGGCAGTGATCCTGTCCTTCCACGGTACCCATTTCGGCGCCAGCAACGACTTGCCCGTCGCCACCAAGACAGAATCGTTGACCGTCCATTTCTCTAATTCACGGTCGCGATACAGCGTCACCGCCCACTGCCAGCCCTCATAACCACGGATCCTGCAAGCGAAGCGAAAGTCCGTCACACCGTCCAAAAGACCGTTCGCCTGAACGAAATCACCGACTTGATCAGCCTCATCCGCGCAGTTCAACGCGACGGTACGGGCCAAACGACGTCCCTCATCGAATGCCTCCTGATCCAAACCATCCTTGCATGCGTTGTCCGGCATCGACTCCTGTGTTTCCTGAACCATGTTCAATCCTGTACGTCAAAATCATCGGCCACTGCACGAAGCAGCTTCGCCAGTTTGCGTGATTCCGCAGGCGAAGGGTAGCGATGCCTGCGCAATGTATTGCCGGCTCCGTCAAGGAGCTTGATTAAATCCTCCACAATCGCCGTCATGTCATCGGGTGACGGTCTGGTCGCCTTGATAATGGAAGCGGTGGGACCCACCAACGTCACATCCATGGCTTGGGGCCCCTTGCGCCCATCGACAATGGAAAACTCGACCTTGGTCCCCTTCCTCAACGTGGAGACTCCCTCAGGCAACGCCGAAGCCGGCAGGAACACATCGTCGCCGTCATCGCTCGTGATAAACCCATAACCTCGTTTTTGATCCAGCCAGCGTACTTTTCCGCTCGCCATCGCACACCTCTTGTCTCGATCTCTGTACTTTCCCGCACCGGCACGCCGAATAAACTCGACGGCGCCTCATGCTTTATAACACCATAGTATCCCATCTTCATGCCTTTCACCCATTTATGCGTCAAAGGCCGAAGGCATACCCACCGAAGAGAAACGCGTGCATGGGCAACGCCGAACGGGAATCAACGGGTTCGGGTCGCATCATCGCCTTTCCCCACCTCACCGGCACCGGTAGACCGTTCCTTCGAAGCGGTGGAGTCTTTGGCTGTTTTCATGGACTTCGAACCTTTTTGACGCCACGGAGCCTTGGATGCCTTGTTCGCCTTGCGATTCTGACCTACCCCCTGCTCGGTCGAACCATCACGATCGCCCATGGGCAGGATGATGGTGAGGGTAAGCCCGCCGCCGGGTGTGGTTGATGCGCACACGAAACCATGATGTGCCCGAACGACCGACTGGACGATCGACATACCCAAGCCAGTGCCTCCCTTGAGCCTTGCACGAGAAGGGTCGGCCGTATAGAACCGCTCGAAGATCTGAGGCTGCTGATCCAGCGGAACACCTGGGCCATGATCCGCAATCGCCGCGATGGCGTAATGACGGCCCGGCGTCCCTTCCAGCGGACCGGAGGATTCAAGGATGCGCTGCAAGGACTTGACCGTTGGCCGCAGACGCTGGATCGACTCGGGACCCATGGTTGTGACTATCTCGCCAAGGGCGACCTCCACAGGAGAATCAGGTGTCGTGTAGCGATGGATGTTGCCCACAATGTTCGTGAACACCTGCCGTAACCGCGATCCATCTCCCCTGATTTCGATTTCAGGGAATTCTCCCCTCTCAAATGCGAGTCGCGCCGGACTAGATCCGCTTCGAGGCACGGTACGCAACGCGCATTTCGTGATGTCGCGTTCCGGATCAAGCGCATGCAAATCGTCGGCGGAATCCTCAAACACACGGTCAAGCCGCACCAGTTGGGTGATATCGACTCCCCGGCCCTCATCGAGCCGTGCGAGTGACAGAAGGTCCTCCACAAGAACGCTCA
This sequence comes from Bifidobacterium bombi DSM 19703, assembly GCF_000737845.1. GTDB lineage: Bacteria > Actinomycetota > Actinomycetes > Actinomycetales > Bifidobacteriaceae > Bifidobacterium > Bifidobacterium bombi. The sequence continues at coordinate 841,723 of NZ_ATLK01000001.1, forward strand.
TGCGTGAGCTCGACGCCTTGATATGCCCTATCGAATCATCGGCACGCTCAAGCGCACCAGGAAGCCCACGTTGCATGGTGTAGAGCTCCGCATAGCCCTGGATGGCTGCCAACGGCGTGCGCAGCTCATGGCTGGCATCGGAAACGAAACGTTTCATCTTATTCGTGGTATCCTGCTGCTCACGGAAGCTTGACTCTATTCGTGCCAACATGACGTTAAGGGATGCGGCAAGCGACCCCACCTCGGTGTTCTGGGGTGCCGACGGAACACGCTGGCTCAAATCACCGGCCGCGATCTTCGCCGCAGTCTTTTCGATGCGCTTGAGCGGTTCAAGAGTCCGACGAACCAACACGGTCCCCAATGTGGCACCAATGAGAATGATGGCTATGCTGACGTAAACGGCGTCTTGGGTGAGCGTTCTAACGACGTCGATCTGATCGCTAAGGGATATTCCGATATAGACCACCTGAGAGACCACAAGGTTCCCGCCATCGTCGCGATCTTGCCTAGCCAAGGCGAGGACGCGCCAAGGTGCCTGTGCCCTCTCCAAGGTCGCCGCGTCGGCACCGGCGGGCACATTGACCAACCGTGATGGCGTGGTGAACGGACGCCCCAGCTCTACGCCCTTCATAGTGCCGTTGGCCGGCAACTTGGGCTCCGACACGACACCTCCTTTAAGCACCGGTACCAGTGGAGTATAGACAATCTGGTTATGGACGTCGCGATATTGCATGAAGTAGTCGTTGGGAATCCCCGAGCCTCCTTCATCGTCCTGGCGCTCGTCAAGCCAACGTGCACTGTTATATATCAGCGGAGCCTGGTCACGCAACTGGATGTCGGCCTTGTCCAACAGATAATTGCCGACTAACTGCCGGATGGCAAATGAAATGCCGAACGTCCCTATGGCCAGTAGCACGAGGATGCATGCCACAAGTTTGGTTATTAGCGGTATGCCGTCGATGTGGCGCAGAAAGACGCGATGCAGCTTCGACCAGAACGAACGGCCCACGGAATTCCGTGAGTCACCGGCACCATCGGTCGATTCGTCAAAGCCCTCGTCCGTCGTGTCATCGACGTTGTAAGCGCCCGCCTCATCGTCTTGGACACCGTCACCATGAGCAATTGCCATATCAGTCCGCCCCACCGAAAACGTCATGCCTTTTTCGGCTCGCGTATCATGTATCCGATGCCCCTTTTTGTCTCGATAAGCGGGGCGACCTTGTGCATGTTCCCATCGGCCCCCCGCACTGTCACGCCATCGACTTTCTTGCGGAGGTAGGAGATGTAAGATTCCACAATCGCCGCATCCCCGCCCCAATCATATTGCCATACATGATCAAGGATTTGCGCCTTGGAGAGCACGCGTCCTTCATTGTCCATAAGATAGCGCAGCAACTTGTATTCTGTTGGGCTCAAATCCACCGGTTGCCCTGCACGGGTCACATCGTGGGAGTCCTCGTTGATCTCCAGGTCTCCTACGCTGATCACCGGATTGTTGTCTTCCTGCTCGTGGGTTCGCCTCAATATGGCGCGTATCCGGGCGACGACCTCCTCAAGACTGAACGGCTTGGTGACATAATCATCGCCACCCACAGTCAGCCCCATGACCTTGTCTTGGGTGTCGTCACGGGCCGTGAGGAACAGTACCGGCGCCTCGATACCCTCCTGTCGGATTCTCCTCGTCACGGTAAAACCGTCGATGTCGGGCAACATAACATCAAGGATGATGAGGTCCGGCTGGACCTTCTCTATGACTTCTATCGCCTCCGAGCCGGACGCCGCCGTGGCGACTTCAAAACCTGAAAAATGCAGTGAGGCCACCAGCAGATCCCTGATCGATGGTTCATCATCCACAACTACGATCGATGCTTCTATTGGTTTGGTCATTTCTCTATTATCGACCCACTTACTGTATGTTTCCTGAACGTTCACTGTCCGTCGGGAAAATGATTCTTCCGACCTCAAACAAGACAAATCATCGGGAAGCGGGGGCACGGCCACGGCGCACACGGCCATGGCGGGCGTGACTGTTCTTGCGACTGTGATGCACAAACACCAGGCAGGACACGACACATGCCAACACGAGCAAGAGAACGCAGAGAACAATCACCACAGTTCTTCGGATCACCTGACGATCATGGTGTATCGATTTGATCTTCTCCATGAATCCAATCGCACATCCGGCCCAATCGGGTGAGCCTGAATTCTGGAGCGGTTGCAGTGCTGCCTGCGAAAGAGCATCCACGTTCTTCTGCTCCTGCAACCAACGATCTGAGTTCTTAGATACAGCGACTACCAGGCGCCCGTCATTCGAAGCCACCGCAAGCATCACGGTATTGGCTTTTGGCTGAGTGGATTCCAAAACGTCGGCAACCCATCGATCGGGATCTTTCGCATCATTGAAGTCGGCGAGGAACAGCAAACGCACGTGGACTCCAGTCTGTTGCTGCGTCGAGGCGATTTCATCGCTGATCTTCGCGGATTGGCTACCTAACAGATTCTGAGTATCAGTCACGCTTCCGTTCATTGCGGCCGACGTGTTCGATGCGGCATGTGCATATGAGCCGTACATAAAACATAACACCATAAGCAAAACGACAAAAAAACGCTATGCAACGAGGAGCCGACCAGGAATAAAAACAGCGAAGTAGCCACCCACGCCGCTGATTCTCCGAAGGTTGATACGACTGAACATCAAACGCTTCGATGCCGTTGGAATCCATGACTCATCGTGTCCTTCCGTGTATCCGCTGGTACCCGTTCAGTCTACCGCCGATCCGTTCCAAGACATGTGGAGGTTTCATGCACGACGTGGCTATCGCGAGCTACTTCCGATTATTCATGGACTAGGACTCCGACCACCCGGAAAATCCGTCACAGATCCGCCGGCGTACCGGACGACCTGCACCGTCTTGCACCTACAAGGGGGCTACGGCGAATAAGTCATGCAATTTACAGGCCAAAAACAGGAAACAGCCACCGTCAAAAGAGAATCACAACCAAACGATGGAAATCAATCGGCACAAGCCACCATGAAACCAGGTCATCAAACTGGAGGTAAACGAAGGCTTCGGTGCTCACGCTTATGCATCACATGGTCTGTGATGCAAAGGAGGACAGGAAAAGGCAGCCACGGAGACAAAACCCCGATAACGACCCCTGCACAACGCCAGCCCTAAAAATCCAATATTACACTACGTGCATCAAGAAAGAGCGGCATCGAGATTGGATTTAGCATGACGTGCCACCTTGGGCATCGCCACCTCGTTGACATCGCTACTCAACTCGGACGAACCACCACTATGACGCGCCCCGTACATGCCTGCGCTACGGCCACGGCCATCGTCACCGCTCACGCGGCCATATCCCTCGTCAATGTCACCATCTGTGCTACGGCGACGGAATCCAAGATAAATGGCCTCAAGGGCAAATCCTCCAATCACCGCTCCAGAGAGGAAGTACGGAAGCCAAGTGAAATACCTTGCTCCACGCAGACCACCGACTACCGCCGACTTTTGATTCGAACAACCATCAGCCACCTGAACTACCTGTCCAGGCGTCACCTGGCTGTTAGTTCCATAGTCGGAAATCAGACCATCATGACTACTATCAATCCATGCAACGCACATCTGATGAGAAGAGTTTGCTTTTGATCTGACCTTCCCTGACGCGTGACCGCGAGCATACGGAGAAACCTTGAGCACCGAGGAAGAGCTGTTGGTTCCCTGACTCGAACCTGTTGCACGGCGACCTGCCGACAAAGACGACACGGAGCCACGAGCATTCTGACGAAGCAGGGAAGCGGCCAGTATGGAAAGCAGTGGTAAAGAATCCGAGGGACGTGTCTCACCCGAAACACCAGGTCCATCGGGTACACCCACTGGACCGGATGGCTTCGGGTTCGAGGAGGAACCACCCGTCGGGGTCGCTGAGTCTTCGGCGTTGTTGAGCATGTTGACAACGACCCTTCCATCGGACTTCACCTTTCCCACCAGGCTTTCAGCTGTGCATTCAGTGAAAACGACTGATGATGAGGATGGGCAACCGGAGAACTGCCAACCTGAAGGAGCCGTCAGAGTGAAGGAAGGAGCGGAATCACCGCCGACATTACCGCCTTTTTTTTGTTAATACATTCCGCGTCAGACCCATCGCACGCACACTGGCATCGGTGATAGTACTGTGTATACGAACGTTTTCGTATTGAATTACCAACCTCCAAGCCGAATCAGTCCTATAATATGTCACATCACCGATGCGAGGAACGGTAGAATCGAAAAGAGTATCGCGCTGGGTTACAGAAAGATCTCCAGAATCGGTTGGAAGCCAGTATACATCACCGCCATTCGGGCGGTTCGGACTATTCGGACGGACAGAATCCAAATAGGTTCTAGGCCCCAATGTCAGCGAGGCTGGATCGTTTAAGCCAAGAAACATCTCTTCCACCTGACTCGGCTGGACAATGCTACGTAAATCCCAACCACCAAGATTCAAGTCTCCATCGATATGTCCATACACGAACAACCTATGCATATTAACTCCAGGATTAATGTTCCACCCATGAAGATTCAGCGACCCCGAGAATGTTGCATACCCGAACATGTTGGACATATCGTTGACATGGCTGGTATTCCAACCACTGAGATTCAATGAACCAGACATTTCCACACCAAGGAACATGCACGACATATTCGTCACACTGCTGGTATCCCAGTCACTGAGATCCAAAGAACCAAGATGCTTCGCATCGTCGAACATGGCGTACATGTCCGTGACATTGCCCGTCTTCCATTGTTCAATCCCGGAAAGCGTCTTCAATTGCCCATCACGAGCGAAAGCCTCGCGCAGACTCTTCAATTGGGATACGTCGACCTTGTCCAATCCCGTAACACTCTGCAACGCATCCATATAACCCAGACCAAACCTATCAGATGAAGACAGGACGATGGGCTCATCAATGTAAATCTTTACGATGCGTTTCATGTAATCGTTGGGTCCGTCCACGTATGTGTTCGCAATCAACCCAGCCTTACCGGTGACATGAGCTACTGGCCCAACGTTGGGTTCATCGGCAACGCACCAACCGGAGCCTGACGCCAAAGTCACAAGCCCCGCACATGTATCATCAGCCTGGGCGGTCACCGGCTGGGAAGCGAGCTGGGCTTTGGATCCAACCGGACGGCTCACAACGTCAGATTTGTCTGATTTCGGGTTTTCAGACTTCTCCGTCTTTTCGGATTGTTCGGACCCTGGTGCCTCCGATGGCGCCTCTTCCACTTGGGCAGCCGCGTCCGCGCCATCGACTGGCGTGTCTGTCGCAGTACTCTCATGTTGAGCCGAATTTACTTCATCTGCGGAAGCAGGTAACGAAGCGAACATGCCGCCCAACATCGCGACGGCACCTAACATCGCGATGACGACATGAAACACACGCTTCAATCTTAACCCTTCACACATAACAAACCTTGCCCTTTCATACTTATTCATCATAATAAGCCAAAGCTATGGATTTATCAAACGTATTAATCCCACGAGTAACAACATTTCAATATGAAATAACAGTCGCTATATACGCGAAAAACCGATTGCTTGAATAAGCGTCACAACCTCACTTCCAAGATCCCATCAAACCCGCATCCTTTGAATTTGAAAGGAAAAGCTATATCCATTCCATCTAGTCCACCAATCGTGAACTTGGACGAAGCCCGACCTCCCAGGCGGGATCGGACGAGATCCCGGAGATTACGGTCGATCCGCACTGAGTATGAATCGAAGCCACCGAGTTTGACTGATGAGCCAAGCCATGAACACCCAATGGGAACACAGACGGATTGTGGATGAAAAGGCGAAGACCCCTACATAAAGAACGTTGCCGGTTCGTGCGTGGCCACGCACGAACCGGCAACGTTCACAACTTGACGACACTCATCGCATCGTATGCATCAGTCTAGAAACATCAGTAACCCATGTCGGCACCTTGGCCCTGCTGCCCTGCCGCTGCCGGCGGTTCGGGCTTGTTCGCCACGACCGCCTCGGTTGTGAGGAACAGACCGGCAATGGAAGCAGCGTTCTGCAACGCGGAACGAGTCACCTTCAGCGGATCGGCGACACCTGCGGTCAACAAGTCCTCATACTCGTTGGTGGCCGCATTGAAACCTTCGCCTGCAGGCAACGCGCGTACCTTGTTCAGCACCACATCACCGGAGACACCGCAGTTCTCAGCAATCTGCTTGATGGGAGCCTCGACCGCGCGGAACACGATGGCCGCGCCTGTGGCTTCCTCATTGGTCAATGCCTTGATCTCGGGAGCTTCCTCAGCCTTGGCGGCTGCCTGAACGAGTGCCACGCCGCCTCCGGGCAGCAGACCCTCTTCAATGGCGGCCTTGGCGTTGCGCACGGCATCCTCGATGCGGTGCTTACGTTCCTTGGCCTCAACTTCGGTTGCGGCACCGACCTTAATGACGGCCACGCCGCCCGCCAGCTTGGCGAGGCGCTCCTGCAGCTTCTCACGGTCATAGTCGGAATCGGTGTTCTCGATTTCGGCACGAATCTGCGAAACACGCGCAGCCACTTCATCCTTGGACCCGGCACCGGACACGATGGTGGTCTCGTCCTTGGAAACGATGACCTTCGCAGCATGACCAAGAACGGACTGATCAATGGAGTTCAGCTTAAGTCCCAGATCGTCGGAGACAACTTGGGCTCCGGTGAGCGTGGCGATATCCTGAAGCATGGCCTTGCGACGATCCCCAAAGCCCGGGGCCTTGACCGCGCATGAGTTGAAAGTGCCGCGAATCTTGTTGAGAATCAGGGTCGGCAACGCCTCGCCATCGACGTCTTCAGCAACAATCAGCAGAGGCTTGCCGGTCTTCATGACCAGTTCGGCGATATGTACGATGTCCTCCTGGCTGGAGACCTTGCCACTCGTCAGCAGAATGTACGGATCGTCAAGCACAGCGGTCTGCTCGTCGTTATTGGTGACGAAATAAGGAGAAATATAACCCTTGTCGAACCGCATGCCCTCAGTGAACTCAAGGTCGAGGCCAAAACGGTTGTTGTCCTCGACGGTCACAACGCCATCCTGACCGACTTTGTCAAGGGCTTCGGCGATTTCATCACCGATCTCCGGATCGCCGGCTGAGATGGTAGCCGTCGCTGCAATCTGCTCCTTGGTCTCGACGTCCTTAGCCACCGACATGAGCTCCTTGACGATGACGTCGGCCGCCTTCTCAATACCACGACGCAACGCGATGGGGTTGCCACCTGCCACGACGTTCTTCAGACCTTCATGTACAAGCGCCTGCGCCAACACGGTCGCTGTAGTGGTGCCGTCACCTGCCACGTCATCGGTCTTCTTGGCGACTTCCTTCACGAGCTCCGCGCCGATGCGAGCGTAGGGATCCTCGAGTTCAATCTCCTTGGCTATCGAGACGCCGTCGTTGGTGATCGTCGGGGCGCCATACGATTTGTCCAGCACAACATTGCGACCCTTGGGGCCAAGCGTGACCTTGACGGTATTCGCCAGCTCATCGAGCCCTGCCAGCATTCCTTGACGAGCTTCCTCGTCGTATGCAATCATCTTTGCCATTCGTTCCTCCACTTATGGCTACATGTTCATTTGCCCACCGAAGTCGTGATGCCGTTCAGCCGTCAGCTGCCGATTGGCACTCATATGCTTCAAGTGCTGATGTACAGATTAGCACTCTGACACTCCGAGTGCCAACATGCGTTACGATTGCGCTGTTGGCAAGAAACACATTCCAAAAATAAAAAGCTTGGAACGTTGACGTTCCAAGCTTCAAAAACAAACACGACGCGCAAAACGCCGCCTTCAGCCTACTTCACTACTTACGCTGATGACGAGTCTTACGCAGCATTTTGCGGTGCTTCTTCTTGCTCATCCGCTTGCGGCGCTTCTTGATGATAGATCCCATCTGAAGCCTCCATTCCTAGACTGAAAATTTGCAACTCGCCTAATAATACACGCCCTAGGCGACTTTGCGCGGCCGACACTCACTACAAGGGGAACTTCCGATAGAAGCGCAACACTGATTCCTTGACACCGGTCGCCTGAAAGACCACCGTATCATTGCGCCAGAGCGCGGTGGTACGATGCATCTGCGCCTTGGGATCACCTCCCACCGAACCGGATTGACCGCCTTTTGCGGCAGTCGAACTCGATGAAGACGCCGCGGACCGGGAATCATCCTCGCGTACAACATACCGTCCCGTCGTATTCGTGGAGACTTTCACGTCGCCTCGGGATATCTGCGCGCCTTGCAACCGGCCGGCCAAATCATCGTACTGCGATTCCGCAGCCTCGCCCGACGACCATTGCGCGACCTTCAAAACGACCTCCTGGCCGGTTGAACCCGTGGAATACTTCACCGTATACTCCTCCAGTGGTTTGGAGGAACGCCAATCTTCGCTCGCCACGACGTCCATGCGGGCGAAATTGAGCACGCTGTCGGGCATCGCCTTAAGCAGGGCGGAAGCGTTCCCGGGCAGTTCCTCTGCCTTGATGGACGGCTCGCTCGGCACGGACCTGGCGGCCTCGTTGCGATGCGTCCGACCAGCCGGACCGTTCTTGTTCATCCCCCAGCCAGGCCAGAAAAACGCCGAAAACAGCGCCACGAGCATGACAGCCACCGCACCCGCCACGACTGCGAGAAGAGCCCGGTGCCGGGACTGAGCACGCGGTTGTTCGGACTGTGGATCGGATTCCTGACTATTGGACATAAACGATATTATTTCACATTGTGCTGACGCATGGAGGCTTGTTGACCAAGCGTTTCAGCCTTTTTCGCGGCTTTAGCGCCGATCTCGCCGGCCAACTCGTCATCGCCGTCGGCCACCGCGGCCCAATATTGGATTTTCAATCCCACGTATTCGCTGCGCGCCTCGAGGAAGTTACGCTCCGCCTCAAGACGGTCACGTTGGCGTTGCAACAGTTCCACTTCGCCCTGAGCCCCCACCTTGCCACTGCTACGCTGAGCCATATATTCCCGCATGTCGGCCAGCGGCATGCCGGTGGCACTCAGACAGGAGATGGTGGTCAAGGCAGCCAAGTCATCGTCATCGTAGATTCGATGACCGGAAATCGGATCGCGCCGTATGCCCGAAATGATGCCTACCTGTTCATAGTAACGCAATGTACTCTCCGAAAGGCCGCAATACAACGAAGCCTCCCGGATGGTGTGCCAGCGAGGACTCCACCGCTCGGCCATCACATCGGGAACGATATCCGCTGCTTGCGCGTCAATCGGTTCGCAGGTATCGTACTGCGTCAATGTCATTCACCTCAACTTCCCGTATTGCGCCTGATCCACCGGATCCAGCCAGTCCGTAGACGCATTCGCGGCCATGACCGCGATGTGAGCGAAGGATTCGGTGGGGCTTGCGCCGTGCCAATGCTTCGTATCGGCCGGGATGACAGCCACGTCCCCGGGGCTGAGCCGCCTGGGCTCCTGCCCCTCTATCTGATAGTAACCGGTGCCTCCAACAGCTAATAGAATCTGGGCGGCACCATGATGGACGTGCCAGTGATTAATGCAACCGGCTTCGAATGTCACGTTGCTGACCTTGACCTTATCGTCGCCTCCCAGAGGAGCAAGATAGCTTCGACCTGTAAAATACTGCGCATACGCGTCGTTGGGGGCCCCGAGCGGGAACGGGCTTGGATTATTGTTTTCGTTGATTTCAGTCATGAGATTCCTTTGTTTACGACGTTATCGTCGGCTGTCGGATCCTCACCGACGACATCGTATTGGACGACGAGACCAACTGTAAAAACTTCAAGTACTTGAAGTCAAATTTCATGCCACGCATCACCATGGGTCACAGCACGGGCGCGATTACACCTTCTTCTCGCCTGACCCGCGTCCGATTCGAAGGCAGGGCTTGCGCAAACCGTCCTCATTGGCTAGCGTCGGAGACATGGCGAAATCAACGACACAGTACGTCTGCTCGGAATGTGGTTGGAACGGCGTGAAATGGTATGGTCGCTGCCCTGAATGCGGGCAGTGGGGGACGCTCGAGGAATTCCACGAGGCAAGGCCAGCTGGACACGGCACGGCTTCGGGTAGAAACACCCGAACTCCGATAGGGGCGGCACCGACTACTGGAGCAGCAGCGGCACGCCCGATAACCGAGGTGAGCACCGAAAGCGTGACTCGCATCCATACGGGCTTCACGGAGTTCGACCGCGTGCTCGGCGGCGGCGTGGTCCCCGGCTCAGTCGTATTGGTAGCCGGCGAACCGGGAATCGGCAAATCGACCTTGCTCCTCGAAACCGCCGGCAATGTGGCCAGAAGCAGACCGCAACGACCTGTACTCTACGTTTCGGGCGAGGAATCCCAGGCCCAGGTGCGCATGCGAGCCTCGCGAATCAACGCCGTACAGCCGAATCTTCTGCTTTCAGCCACCACCGATCTAGCTACCGCCCTCGCACTGATAGAGGAACACAGGCCCAGTCTGGCCATCGTGGATTCCGCCCAGACCATCATCTCCCAAAATGTGGATGGCATCAGTGGAGGTTCGACGCAGGTACGGGAGGTTGCGACCGCACTGATCGACTTGGCCAAGATGCTGGACGTACCCATCATGCTCGTTGGGCATGTGACCAAGGACGGCAGCATCGCCGGACCTCGCACCCTGGAACATCTGGTCGACGTCGTCTGTCAGTTCGAGGGGGATTCGCAGACGGCGCTGCGCATGCTTCATGCGTCAAAGAACCGTTTCGGACCGACCGATGAGGTGGGATGCTTCGACATGTCGGGCGAGGGAATCGAGGAGGTGAGTGACCCTTCTGGGCTCTTCATCTCCACGGAGGACGCCGCTGTTGAGGGAACCTGCGTGACCTTCACCTTGGATGGGCATCGCAGCCTCCCCATCGAAGTGCAGGGACTGGTCACCAAATCGGTGTTGCCGACGCCCAGGCGCGTCACCAACGGAATCGATCAGAACAGACTGGCCATGCTGGCCGCGGTCCTGTATCGTCATGGGAAGGTCAACCTCCTGACGAACGATCTCTATGTGTCCACCATCGCGGGAGGACTGGCGAAGGAGCCCGCCTGCGACTTGGCCATAGCGGCAGCACTGGCGAGCGCAGCCAAAGCCAAGCCAATCGCCCGAACCACCTGCGCCATCGGCGAAATCTCATTGACCGGTCAGATAAGGCCAGTCCCCCAACTGGCGCACCGGCTCAGCGAGGCCGCAAGGCTCGGATTCAGCAAGGCCGTGGTTCCCGCCAGGCGATCGGCGCCGCACAACTTCAAGACCATCGATGGGCTGCAGACCGTGGAGGTCTCCTCCGTGCGGGACGCATTGAGAGTTCTCCTGGAATGATTTTCAAACACGACTGGTGACCCGTCGAAACCACAGCGCGCATCGCGCCTGGTAAAAACAGATTTGATAACGTGCCATTGCGAATCACGATACCCGAATCGAAGATGATTGGCCCGACACGGTCAAAAACCATCGCCACGGTATCACGGTGACAGTAATATGGAAGGGACCCGGACCGGCATGACGGACGCATCGACGATGCGCGGCCAGGCATGGTGGTTTGCTCGAAGCCGGGTTTCTACGTGGCACCGGCAAGCTAAATGCAGGCTAGGAGCCGGCGGCTTCGAAACCGATATCCGCAACGACAACAGCGAGAGGTGTCCTATGAGCGTACTGCACAATCATTTTTCCCGAGTGGCAACGGCGGCGGTGGGGGCTGCGCTGCTCACGCTCACCATGGCAGGCTGTGGGTCGTCGGGCGGCGACTCCGACGCTGTGTCCGGCAACGACGAGCGAACGGCCTCCACTTCGGATGTAAGGCAGCTTACCGTCACTCCCGGAAAACTCACCATCGCCACAGGCGAACCCGCCTACGCGCCTTGGGTGCTGAACGACAAACCTGAGAGCGGCGAAGGCTATGAGGCCGCACTCTCCTACGAACTCGCCGGCCGGATGGGCTTCAAGAAGGGCGACGTCAAGTGGGTGCGCACCACTTTCGACGATGCCACGGCGCCGGGGACCAAGAATTGGGACCTGAACATCCAGCAGTTCAGCATCACCCCAGAACGCAAACAGGCGGTCGATTTCTCGCCCAGCTATTACAACGTCAAACAGTCCATCGTGGTGCGCAAGAGCGGGAAATACACCAAAGCGGCCTCGGTAAAGGATTTCAGGGAAGCTTCGGTGGGCGCCATGGTGGGGTCCACCTCGCTCGATTTCGCTCAATCCAAAATCAAACAGGACATCAAGATCTTCAACGACAACGCCGCTCTCGCCCAAGCCCTCGATTCAGACCAGATCGACGCGATCGTGCTTGACACGCCGACGGCGGTTGACGTGGTGAAGGAAAACCAGGTGAAAAACGCCGTCGTCGTAGGGCAGATCCCCGGTTCCGACGACCCGGAGGGAACCGGCTACGTGCTGCCCAAGGGCTCGAAACTCACGCGGGAGGTCACCAAAACCGTCAACGCCATGAAAAAGGACGGAACACTCGGCGCATTGCAGGAAAAGTGGCTGAAGGAGTACACCACGGACATCCCCGTACTCAAGTAGGCACGCCTTGCGTTAGACATGGCTCCTGACTTAGGGCTCGCCCAAAGACACTCGCGGTCCCGATATCGAATCCCACGAACGCGCTGCGAGGCACGGGAGGTGAAGCAGGCGGGTCGTGCGCTTCTTTTCACGGGCAGGACGCGTTGCGGGCATGGCCGCGATGCCCGCAACGGACGACCCACAGGACCGTCAACAGCACATACTGTTGACGGTCCATAGTATGTTTACAGATGACATTAACCGTGAAAACCGGAGAAATCGAACCACATGAAAAACACTACAATGCAGCCCAGCGAGGTGGAGGTTGATAGGCGTGCCTACAGACGACGCCAGAGCGAAAAGTCGGTGGCCACCAGCGTCGCGAGCACCGTGGTCTTGGTTGTCCTCATCGTCATTGGGCTGCATGTATCTCCAGGCTGGCCCCGAGTCAGGGAGTCGTTCTTCTCCGGCAAATATTTCATACAGTCGTTCCCGAGCATACTCAAAGGCCTGTGGATCAACATCCAAGTGCTCATCGTAGCCGTGATCGGCGTAGCCATTCTAGGCACCCTCATCGCCGTGATACGCACCAGCAAATCTCCCGTGCTCTTTCCACTGCGCGCTCTCGTGACCTTGTACACCACGGTTATGCGCGGCATCCCGATGATCGTGGTGCTCTATCTGATCGGCTTCGGCATACCGGGTCTGGCGATATTCGGTCGCATATCCCCCGTGGTGCTGGGCACGATCGCCGTGGTGATGTCGTACTCTGCATACATAGGTGAGGTACTCAGGGCGGGTTTCCAAGACGTGAACCCTTCGCAACGTGCCTCGGCGCGCTCGCTGGGACTTACCAACGGTCAGACCATCCGCATCGTGGTCATCCCTCAGGCGCTGCGCAGCGTCGCGCCGGCACTGATGAACGATTTCATATCCATGCAGAAGGATGTGGGCCTCATCTCCACACTTGGCGTGGTGGATGCCGTTCGGGCCGCGCAGATCGCCTCCATGAAGACCTTCAACTACACACCCTACGTGGTGGCCAGTCTGTTGTTCATCCTGCTGAGCGTGCCGTTCATCTTCCTCAACGATTGGTATTCGGCGAAGCTAAGGGCACGCGAACAGAGCGGAGGCACGGTATGATCGCGATGAACAGCAAAGGCGGACCAACCTCCGGCGGATGCGTCGACCTACACGACCCGGCACGCCCCATCGACTCCAAGGACACCAACATGCGAGAAGCCACAACCCTATCCGCCACGGATGAGGACAAGGAAAGCGAAGAGCACCACGGTGGGAAAAACCTCACGCTGCGCGTGGATGGCGTACGGAAATCATTCGGCGACAATCAGGTACTCCGCGGCGTATCCTTCGACATTCACCGGCATGAGGTGGTGACGCTGCTCGGCCCTTCAGGCTCAGGCAAGTCCACGCTCATGCGTTGCATCAATCTGCTGGAGCAGGTAGATGACGGGCAGATATGGCTCAACGGAACCGACATAAGCGACCCTCGCATCAACGCCGACAGAACGCGTTCGAGAATAGGCGTGGTCTTCCAGCAGTTCAACCTTTTCCCACACATGGACGTACTGAAAAACGTCACGCTCGGAGCGATCAAGGTGCACGGCATATCCAAGGACGACGCGCAGGAACGCGCCATGACACTGCTGCGACGCATCGGTATGGAAGACAAAGCCCACACTTACCCTGACCAGCTCTCCGGCGGCCAGCAACAGCGCGTCGCAATCGCGAGATCACTCATGACCGAACCCGAACTGCTTCTGCTCGATGAGATCACTTCCGCGCTGGATCCGATGTTGGTGGGCGAAGTCCTGCAAATGGTACAAGAACTCAAAGACCAAGGCACCACCATCCTCATGGCCACCCACGAGATGCAGTTCGCCCATGATGCCGCGGACAGAGTCATCCTGCTGCAGGACGGCGAAATCGCGGAAAACGGCACTCCTCAGGAAGTCATGCACGACTCCCAGAATCCGAGAACACGAGAATTCTTCAGTCATTTTCGAGGTCTATGAGCACTCGGTTGGCCGCGCGTTCCATCCATGCAGGCGCGGATTCATGAAGGTTCGCCTATCGCAGGCACTGGCAAGTCAGCCAACCGCTGCAGAGCCGCAGCATCGGCTCTGCAATCGACGACGATCGACGGTTGTGACTTCGCCCAGATCAACCCTGCGTAATGCGCAAGGTCCGATCGGCATAGTCCTGCATGGCCGCAGTAAGTTCCTCGGTACCGTCGAACGCGATCTGGGCCCGCAGAAAGGCCACGAACTCAACCCGCACACGGTGCCCATACAGCTCAAGCCAATCCTTCGTGACGGCATACGGCTCGATGATACGGTCGATGTGTCCCACCTCATCACGATACGTTGGCTTGGTCCCGATCGAGATCGCAGCAGGCCAGCGATACGGCGAACCAAAAGCCCGGCACTCCCTCTCACGCACGAAATCCACACGCTCAGGCATGACGGACGACTCCGCGTCCATGTGGTCCGCATCTAGATCCCGCAGGACCGAAGCAGGACCCAAATCCACAAGCCAGCCGGCATACACGCCATCGACGGGCACATATCCCTCCACATCATCACCAAGATTGGCGGTTGGAAATCCCATAGTCCTGCCGCGCTGCTCACCATGCACCACAGTACCTTCGACTGCATGCGGACGACCAAGCACGTCATCGGCCTGTCTGACGCATCCGTTCGCGAGAAGAAAACGTACATTGGACGAACTCCACACACGCGCCTCACGGGCCTCGTTCGACTTGCTCCAAGCACGCAGATCGGCCTTATCCAGATCTTCACGTGGATCGCGCGGATCGCCGACCACGTCCGCACTCGGAGCCTGAGGGCGTATGACCCGCGGAACACGCACCTGCCCCGGACCCAGGTCATGGATCACCTCGAGTTCGAAAAGACGGGTCGCCTGCGACAGCCGGTCAATCTCCTTGACTCCACCGGAGCGACCGGCACCCATAGTCGCATCGGCACCAAGCACCAAGGTACGCATGCCAAGCTTGCCGACAAGCTGACCGAGGAAGAAACGATAGGACTTGGCTGCGAACACCAACGTATAATCCACCACCAGCACATGATCGACACCCATGGACTCAAGCTCGAAAAGCCTTTGGCTGACCGACATCAGACGCTCGTCGTCCCTGAGTCCCTGAGGCGGATCGACATCGTTGTGTTTCGCGGCATAGGAATGAACAAATCCCGGTCGTCTGTCGAACATGATCACCACTGACAGGGAACCGGTCCGACGCGCCAGTTCAACAACACGGCTCACCACCGCCTGGTGCCCCTTATGCATACCGTCGAACGTGCCTACGGTGACGACGGAACGTCTCATGCTGTTCAGGAGCGGCCAATTCACCAGGCCACTTTCGTTTGGACGCAATCGCGTCAGTTTCATTGTGTACCTCGCCCCCTCACGTCAGACGGCACCATTACGGAACCGCCACGCGTCATAATCACGATATACCTGTTTTCCAGACTTCCCCACTGTACCAACGCTCGACCGCGATGTAAATGGCGACTGCGCATCAATACCCTGTTGCCCGACCGGCCTTGATTGACGTTCCACGCCGCCAGGCAACGCAACGTCGGGCCCGAGGAATGGGACGATGCCGATGTGCCCAGTCGGGCGGCGTCGAGCGGAATACGCGACGGGCCGAATCGAACGTGCGGTGGGAAAGACATAAAGCCTCCCCACCGCACGACAATCCGGTGCAGCGACCGCAAACGGCGAAATCAGTGCGATGGCGTCGGATCGACCACGTCGTTGGCGATGTCTGCGATGACTGGCACGATCATCGGCTTGCGATGCAGCTGCCGGGAGACCCAACCACCCAAAGTGCGACGCATGATCTGCTGCAAGGCGGACGTATCGTGCGTGCCACGCATCATGGCGTCCTCAAGATCCTGCACAATCTGATGACGCACCTTCTCGAACTCGCTTTCGTCTTCGGCCATGGCGTTCAGATACACCTTGGGACCCGAAACGACATTGGCCGATTGTGTATCCACCACAGCGAAGCATGACACGAAACCTTCGGTTCCGAGGATACGACGCTTCTCCAATTCTTCGTCATCGATCTGACCGACGGAATCCCCATCGACATAGACATAGCCGCAAGGAACGGACCCGACCACGGCGGCCTGGCCGTGGTACAAATCCACGACGTCGCCGTCCTCTGCGAGCACGACGTTGTTGGGATCGACGCCCGTCTTGACGGCCACCAGCCCGTTGGCCACCAGATGACGGTTCTCACCGTGAATCGGCATGACGCACTTGGGCTTGAGGATGTTATAGAAGTAGGTGAGCTCGCCCTCGTTGGAGTGACCGGACACATGGATGGCCGCGTTGTCACGGTTGATGACGCGTGCGCCCTTCTGCACGAGTTTGTTGATGACCTTGTAGACTTCGTGTTCATTGCCCGGAATCAGAGAACTGGCCAGCACCACCGTGTCGAATTCGTTAATGGTGATGTCACGGTGGTTGCCGTCAGCGATACGACCCAGCGCCGCCATGGGCTCACCTTGCGAACCGGTGCACATGTAGACGATCTTGTCGTCAGGAAGGTCCTTGGCCTTCTTCAGATCGACAATGATGCCTTCCGGCAGATGCAGATATCCCAAATCCGCAGCGATGGACATGTTGCGCACCATCGAGCGCCCGACAAATACGACCTTGCGCCCCACCTTCTCCGCAGCATCCACCACCTGTTGGACACGGTGCACATGGCTGGAGAAACTGGCGACGATGATCTTACGTTTCGCTTCACCGAAGGCACGTTCAAGCTCGGGTCCGATGGTGGTCTCCGGTTTGACGAAGCCCGGAACCTCGGCATTGGTTGAATCGACCATCACCATATCGACACCCTGCTCTCCAAGCTTGCCGAACTCCACCAAATCGGTGATGCGGTGGTCTATGGGAAGTTGGTCAAGTTTGAAGTCGCCGGTATCGATGATCGTTCCAGCAGGCGTCTTGATGCAGACGGCGAGAGCGTCCGGGATGGAATGGGTCACCGTGATGAACTCAAGGTTGAAAGGCCCCACCTTGAGCTTGTCGCGTCCCTCGACCTCCACGCACCTAGGGTTGAGATGATGTTCCTCGCACTTGGCCTTGACGAAGCCTATGGTCAGACGAGATCCGATCAGCGGAATGTCGGGACGCAGCTTCAGCAGATATGGCACACCGCCGATGTGATCCTCATGGCCGTGTGTTAGGACTAGAGCCTCGACATCGTCCAAACGGTCCTTGATATAGCTGAAATCGGGCAGAATCAAATCGACGCCCGGCTGCTCCTCTTCAGGGAAGAGCACGCCGCAATCAACCAACAGAAGATGGCCGTTGTATTCGATGACGTTCATGTTACGGCCTATCTCGCCAAGACCGCCGAGCGGCACCACCCGCAAAGACCCTTTACGATATTTAGGCGGCGCGATGAGGCGTTCACCCTGTGGCGTGGTGCTCTTGGGATCGCGGATCGCAGGCGCGGCACCGCGACCTGAGCGCGAACCCGTGCGACCAACCGAACGGGAGCCGCCTCTGCCTGACGTTCTTGAATCCGAACGGCCTGCGCTGCGTGAGCCTTTCTTCGAGGCGGACTTCGAGCCGCCACGACCCTCATCCGCACGCGATGCTCCGTCGCGAACACCACGAGATGACGAAGACCGTCGTGAAGCGCCTGATCGGGTCGATTTGCGGGCGCCCTTGGCCTTTCCAGCCTCGTCCTGCACAATCGACACGCCCGCGGATTCGGGCCGCACTGCTTCCACAAGCTGGGATATCTCGGAATCACTGGGCTGTGACGTTCTTCCCGTATTCCTACGTACGCCCTCGCTCTTGGCTGTTTTTGCACGACCAGAATCGACCGCCGAGTCACCGGAGCGGCTGCCGCGGGTTCGCCGGCTTTCGGTCGGTGTTCCAGCCATGTCTTCGGCGAACTCCGCCGCACCCCTGCTTCTGGCCCTGCTGCCACGTCGATGCGTAGCTGTTGATGTTGAATTTTCTTGTTCTATAACCATTATCTATTTTTTCTTCTGTTAGTGTCCACGTCCTCGAACGCAGACGTCATTAACCAAGTACCAATGTCCCTCAGAGCACGCCCGAAGCCTGCATGCCTTTTCTTACCCGAGCGAACTGCGATTCATCTGGCCCTACGTTTGGCAGGCGCATGAAGGTCTCTTCAAGCCAGCCAAGCTCATGCACCGCAGCCTTGGCCATAACACCCTGGAAACCAGTGCCGTTGATGGCCTCAACCAGCGGTGCAAGACGAACCGCAATCCCGCGCGCCTCACGCATGTCCCCTTCATCGAAGGCCTTCGCCAGTCGAACCATGGGACCGGCAGCCGCGTGGGCCACAACGGAGATGACGCCCACCGCGCCGATGGCGAGGAAAGGCAGATACAACGCGTCATCACCCGAGTACCAGGTCAGTCCGGTCTCACCGCGCTTGCGGATGGCCCCGGCCAAATCGCCGGTGGCGTCTTTGACGGCGGCGATATGCTCCAGCCCCGCCAATCTCACATAGGTGTCAAGCGTGATATGCAGACCGGTGCGCCCTGGAACGTCATAGACGATGATTGGTTTTTCAGCCGATTCATCTACCGCACGGTAATGTCGATACACGCCTTCCTGCGAAGGACGTGAATAATACGGAGCCACCACCAACACCGCATCGGCACCTGCCTCCTGAACCTGCTCGACCATGCGGATGGTATGCGCGGTGTCATTGGACCCGGCACCCGAAATCACAGGAACATCGACGGCGGCCTTCACCGCGCGAACAATCTCCACCTTTTCATCCATGTGCGTGACCGGAGATTCGCCCGTAGTGCCGTTGACCAAAATCCCGTCAGCGCCACTCTCGACCAGATGCCTCGCCAAACTCGCAGTGGCTTCGAAGTCGACGGAACCATCACGCCTCATCGGAGTGACCATGGCGGGAACGACCCTGCCGAACGGCGCAGAACCGAGACAGTGCATTGATGACTCACTCATGATGTCAATGGTACTTCACAAGCACGACGCTTCACAGGTCGAGGAACGTATCAAGACCGACGGTCAACCCCGGATAGTCACCCGACGCGATCTTGCGCACGGCAAGCAACACACCCGGCATAAAGGACGAACGGTCGAAACTGTCGGCACGTATGACCAGCTGTTCGCCGGCGTTCCCCAGTAACACTTCCTCATGCGCATTAAGTCCTTCAAGACGCACCGCATGAACATGCACACCGTCCACAACCTGGCCCCTGGAAGCCGTATTCCCTTGCGTGCCATCGGGCATGGAAGCGCACCTGGCTTGACCCCGGGATGAGGCAATCGCACGGGCGGTATGGATGGCGGTTCCCGAAGGCGCATCCAACTTGTCGGGGTGGTGCAGCTCGATGACCTCGGCGGAAGTGAAGTACGGCGCCGCCTTGGCGGCGAATACATCCGCAAGGACGGCTGAAATGGCGAAATTCGGCGCGATGAACACGGATTGGGACCCGGGTCCGGAACGCTTTTCAAGGGCCTTGCGAACCTGTGAAAGCTTGCCGTCGTCCCAGCCCGTCGTGCCTACGACGACGCTCACGCCCTGCTCCACGAGTTTGAGCACGTTGCCCAGCGTAGCGTCAGGTACCGTGAATTCAACCGCCACATCAGTGTTGTCGGGTGTGACAACACCCAAATCGTCGTCGGCCGTGACGGCCAGCGCCGGCGTCATGCCCTCTGCGGCGGCGAGCGCCGATACCACGCTCGATCCCATACGGCCTTGGGCTCCTACAACCGAAACGCGGATATCGTTTCCCATTCCATCACTCAGCTTTCCATCATTCGCGACACCGCCAAGCTTAGCGATGACGTCGGCAATCCATTATGCTCACTCCAACGTTACCACCCATGAGGAACCCAGAACGGACGTGAAGAAGACGTCTTCCTTCTCAGGAGCCTACGGACTCTACCAAGTCACGTACGGTTGAAGCTGTTATGCGCAATGCGCACGGTCTTTCGCGACGGAAATCATGGTCTTCTTCGCGACAACAACCAACCGCACAGCGAGAGCGGCACGGCCAGAAACGTGGTCAGGACCGGCAGGAGCAAGGCGACGTGCGGATCGGAGGCATCAAGTACAAGCCCTGCGAGCGAGGAACCGAGCGATGCCCCAACGGAACCCGCGGTGTTTATCCAGGAAAGACCCTCCGTTAGCGAGGATGGGGGCACGATGTCCTTGATGATGAGGTTGCCGGTCGCGAAGCATGGGGAAACAGTCAGTCCGGACAGAACGGAGAACAGCGCCAGCAATGGGAGGCTGTCCATCGAAAGCCTACAGCATACGTAACCGAACGTGAGCAGAGACAGGAACACGACCAGATGCCGCCATTTGGAGCCCTTGAGCTTGACTGAACCGAAAGCGAACGCGCCGATGCAGGAGCCCACTGCGAACATGGCCAGCTGAAGCCCGAGATACTGCTCACGACCGATGGCCTTCATCATCGCCGTCACCGAAACGTCGAATTCGTTGAAGCTCATATTGAAGACGACGAACACGACCACCAAGGGCACAACACCACCATAGAGCAGCGCACTTTTGGGTTTGGCACGCCCTGTGCGCAATGACTTGAGGCTCATCGGCTGTGCGTCACCAAGACCACCGACATTCCCGCTGCCATGCAAGGCCGCCTCGTCGAGCTGTGAGGAAGCCTCGACTCGAACGTTCTCGACGATCGGCGGCTGTGTGTCCTTCAGCGAGAAAAACACGATGCCACCGATGGCACAGGCCACGGCCGGAACGAAAAGCTGCGAGACGGGGTGCACCGACGTGGCCAGGAAAGCCGCGAGGATGGGACCGAGGATGAAGACCATCTCGTCAATCCCCGCTTCCATTGAATACGCCGCATTAAGTAGGTCCGGACTCTTCTCGCCGCGCAAGGCGTACGCCCAACGTGTCCTCACCAACGCGCCGAACGCAAATTGTGTGAGACCCGTAAGCACGGCCAGTATGAACAGCACGGCAATCGGCACCCTGAACAGCGCTGCGAAAGCGAAGACCAACATCATGGTCACCGAAAGCGCCAAGCACGGCCAGCCGACCTTGCCCTGCCCGAACCGGTCGAACAGACGTGCGTAGAACGGCGTGACCGCAGCTACAGCGAAAATATAGGCTGCACTCATCGTGCCTGCGATGGTCCAATTGTCATACAGATGATTCAGGGCAAGTACGATGCCCAGACTGATCATGGAATTGGGCAGACGCGCAATGGCGCCCGAAACGCAAAACGCCTTCGCCCCAGGAAGCCTGAACAGGCGCCCATAAATCGAGAATCTCCCGTCCGACTTCACCACAGTGCCTGTGGACGGTTCATCGTGACGTCTGTTCATCGCTCCTCACCACGGAGTGCCTGAACGGACTCCTTATGATGCCTGCCCTTGGTGGTTCTTCTGATTCGACGCGGATCTCCCACATAGATGAACATCTCGTCACCCATGGGACCGCTGAATCCGGTCGTTGCACTCTCTTCATCCTTCTCGGAAGGTCGGGCATCAGAGTGATGACTGACCACACAATCCATGCCGTGCGCGTCATAGAAACTCACATCGCACTGCGAATCGGTGTGGAGATAAAAACATTTCACATCCGCGTCACGGAGATAGCTCATCGTCCGGGACCACAGCCCACGGCCAACGCCCCGCCCTCGGGCAACGTCCGACACAATGAATAACTCGACTTCGGCCTGGGTGGCGTCCCTGACCTTACTGCGGTTTTCCAATTCAAGTTCTTCGTCGAATCTCTCACGAACCAACGCGAGCATCTTACGGCCCAGTTCGCCTGCATCCAACTCGGCGCCGGTCTTCTCCAGGCAGCGTCCGATCTCACCGAAAAGCGGAAAGCGACCCGGCAAACGAGTCATGAGGACGCCAAGAAAACGGCCGTTCATCCGTGCCACTTCAGCGCCGGTGGACAACGCGATGTAATGATAGACGCAATACGCGGAAAGCAGGCGGGAGACTTCCGCCACATGCGGATCGGATGAGTGCATCCCCCACATGGCATCGTACTCATCGATCACATCGTCGACATCGCTCCAAACCATGGGTGCGAAAACCACACCCAGACCAGCATCCGTACGCATCATGCCTCGCATAACCTGTTTCACTCCCCCTAGGCGACCGTAACCGACCGCACCACTGTACACTATCCTTACCCGAATGCAGGCGGACACGACAGCATGATTCCTTCATCGAACGGCGGCTCCGAGGCATCCTGCACCAACATCACCCATCGTCATCAAAGCTCTCGTCGACACCTTCACGCAGCTGGGCAACGATTTCCTCGCCTGTTTTATGGCTTGCATGAATCTCCCGCCCGGACTCATCCGATTCATTCAGATAATACAGTGTAGCGTCGATTCGCTCCAAAGGCACGCTCTCGCTCACCGAGAACAAAAGACGGTACATATCCAATTGAGCGAGCTTGCGTTCGACCTCGTCCTTCGCCACGGGCTTGCGTCCCGTCTTCCAATCCACGATGGTGTAACGTCCATCGTCGACCCGATCGTCGCCCTCCTTGTCATCAATGCCGCCATAAAAGACGGCGTCGAGCTTGCCGTTGATGATTTCGCCCCCAAGCTGTGCGACTGAAGCCACAATCTGCATTTCGGCGGCGAATGGCCTGCGCCTCGACCAACGCGATCGGGCAAGACGCCGTTCCCAGGTAAGCACGTGGCTTTCCTGCAGAGCCTGGCCGCAATCCATGTCCGTCGCACCGGACTCCATGCGCGACATGTCGGCATCAAGTTCGGCAAGCATGTCCTCGCGCGTTTCGCCCACACCGGACAGCATCAGGGCCCCGCCCTGCGTATCTGCCCCAAGCCCCTGATCGGTCAACGCCGATTCCGGGCCGTAGTATGCCTTCACGAAACGTTCCGCCCAGGAATGCAAGCGCGTTCCCGCCTGGGCTGCAGGCGACGATACGACAGGAATCGGGCGTACCAATGCACGCCAGTAACGTCTCGACTGGGCCTCATCGAGATGACCGGTGCGGGCCTGGATATCGGTGACGTTCTGTCGTCGTTTGGACAACAGGCGTTCACCGCGACGACGAACGTCGGCGTCCAACAATCCATCGCCCACCTCTCGTGGTCGGTACCCGGACACCGACGGGGCATCATCCGTCCCGCCATCTTCCGGTGCCTCACGGTCGAAGGCGTTCCAGGGCATGAGATCAGGGTCGTCAAGCAGGGCCTGGGCTCTGACGAACAGGGAGTCATCCGCAACCGGGCCGGCCGACCGACTGGTCTCCATGATGGCAGGTGCACAGCCGGCATCAGAGTCTGCGTAGGAACCATCACCGGAACACTCGATATGTGCAGCAGTGGAATCCTTCCGCGACTGTAGACCACCCCGCACGTCCCGGACGCGATCGGCCGACCAACGCAGACGCGAAGCCAAGGCCGGACTCATGTCCGAGGGCCAAACAAGATCGCGACTCGCCTCGTCATCGTCGACCGGCTCAGACCATGCCTGAACCACCACGGCATCACAATACGACTCGGCGGCCTCGCCAACGAAAATACCTTCAGGTGCCGGCGAGCCGAGATCCATCAGCGTGTGCCCACCATGACCCTTCGATGCCGATGCCCCCTCTTGCTCTGATGAGTCGCCGGCTTCCGCCGTGGCCATGCCGACCACCTGGCCCACGTCGAGCGCGCCAGGCCCCTGCATCGAGCGGCATGCCTCATTCCAAAAATCGGAAGGCTTGCCGACCTTCCTCGTCATCCCCCCATTATCGGGGATGCGAGTGAGATCGTTGCCCTTGCTGTACGTGAGGAGCGCATCATACCGGGCGCGCGTCAGAGCCACGTACATCAGCCGACGCTCGTCCGCGTGCAGACGACGCCCGTATTCCTCTCGGGGAGTAGGTCGGTCATCGTCTTCCCTTTGCTTATCGGGTAACCTCAGCCCAGCGACATCATGGAAAATCTCATCATCATCCACACCGGCTTGTGCCGAGCCTTCATCCGAACGCGAAGGTACCCCCACGCCCTGCAGACGAGTGACGCCGGCGGATTCCTCCGTTCCGTTCCGCGCGAAACCTGACAAATGGCCGGGCAGTATCGCGGCATCGGCACGCACCGGCACGGGCACCGCCGTGGGATCATCCAACCAGGTGTCGGCCTGCTCCGCGTATTCACCGGGAGACCAGCGGCCGTCCACGAAGGACCCCTCGCGCTTCTCCTCGATATGCAGCCCATTGCCCTGGTTACTGGGGAAACCTCCGGCCCTGAGGCCCACCACAGCCACCGCATCCCACTCCAGACCCTTGGCTTGGTGGATGGTCATCAGAGCCACATCGACCGGCTCGGAAGCCATGAGCTGAGAGTCGTCGGGAACGTCCTTAAGCGAGTCCAGCCAGCCCACGAAGCCACGCAACGAAGGCGCCTCATCGCCGGCGATCTCGTTGCAATACGTCTGCGACAACGAAACGAGCGTGTCGAAGGCCGAATGCGCCAGAGCCGCCGATACGGGCTTGTCCGGCTCATGGACAGCCTGCGCCACCACCGTGTCGATGTCAAGCCCGAGCGCCTCGACGGCCGAACGAATCTGAGCCTCCAGCGAATGGTTCGCCTGCACAGCGCGCAAAGCGTCCCCGGCACGCGCGATCGCCTCGGCCCCTCGCACGCTGAATCGTGTATCGCCGGGTAGGAAGGAACGAAGCTGCGGATCGCTGAGAACATCAGGCAGGTACACCATGTTCGGTACGACATCGCGATGCTCCTTGAGCACCTGGGCACGTTGCGCATGCCCCATGTCCTCAGAAGCAAGCCCCGCCTCCACCAGCGCCTGGAAACGGCAGTCGTCGTTGCGACGGTTGGTCAATGACGCCAAGGCACCCAAATCGTGCGCGCCAAGCGCGAACCTGGGCGTAGCCAACAGACGCATCAACGACCCCGAATCCGTATGGTCACCGACCGCACGGAGCAGTGCCAGCACATCGCGCACATCCGGGCGCTCCAGCAAAGCCGAATAGCCGATCATCACCGTGGACAGCCCATGCGCTTCGAGCCCTTCCGCAAACTGCGGCATCTTGTTTTTGGAACGGAACAGCACGGCCACATGCGGTCTGGCATCATGCACGGAACCACCGTCGTGAGTGTAGCGTCGAATGGCTTCACGGGCGAACCTGGCCACGGCGTCTATTTCCTGACCAAGTGTCTGGAAGCCCAACACACCCAAGGTGCCTTCCGGAGCGTTCTCGACCGCCCTGAGGGGTGATACGTCGACTTCGCGTACGGACGATGCCCCTTCGCACGACGCCTCAAGACGCAGGGGTCGCGTGAGATTGTTGGCTGCCTGAAGCACCACACGCGAATTGCGCCGGGTGACGCTCAAGGCATGCGGCCGGTAATCCGACGGCATGCCGAAATCCTTGATGAACAGACGGAACGCGCCCGGGCTGGCACCGCGCCACGCATATATGGATTGGAACGGATCGCCCACCGCATTCACCGAGGACAGACCACCATCGACGTCATGAACCCTGTCACGCGATTGAGGATGGAACAGGGCAGCGATGAGCTCGGCTTGAGTGGTGGACGTGTCCTGATACTCGTCCAAAAGCACATGCGTGTATTGCTGCCGCACCTTACGGCTTATGGAGGGGAACCTGGACACCAATTCATACGCCGCGACGGTGAAATCACTGAACTCAGCCATGTTGAGTTCCTTTTTCCTCCGGCCGTATGCCTCGACGAGGTTCAGGAGGACCTCACGCCTGCGCACGACCTCACGGCGCGAGCGGACCTCGAACGCGGCATGGACGTACATCCTAGTGGCATATTCACGGCAAGCCAGCTCATACTTCTCCTCGCTCTTCCTGCCCCGCTTCGGAGGCTTGGGCTCGCCCGGATCCTCGTCGGGCAACGGCTGCCCATCGAGATATCTGTCCACGTAACCTTCAAGAAACCCGTCCAGCGCATCCACCAGCCCGGCATCGTATGCCCGGATACGTTTGATGGCTTCCGGCACGCTGCCGCAGCCGCCACCGATCATGGACGAGCCAATGGCCGACGACAGCGCAAGCACCTGTCTGACGAGCGTGGTGAAATCACCGAAGTCATCGGGATTCACCTCATCCATATGCTCGTCGACCACTTGCACGGCCAACTGCCAGGCACCAGCGTCGCTGAGGGGCTGGGTGTTCTGGTCGAAGCCCACCAACAATCCGTACCGGCGCACGATCGACTGAAAGAACGCGTCGTATGTGAACACCGAAGGCTTGAGGAACATCCTGGAAGCAGACGACCTTCCAGAGCCGCCGTCGGCCGGCTCGCCGGAAACAGCATCCGATACGGCGGCACCGACTCTGCCCAGAAGTTCCGAGGCCGCCTTGCGCGTGAACGTCAAGCCCAATATCTTCTCCGGCGGCACCGACCGACGTATCAGTTCAATGATCCGATGCGTCATGGTGTAGGTCTTGCCCGATCCGGCCCCGGCGACGACCAGCATGTCCTCATTCAAAGCCGCGTCGATGACCGCGGCCTGCTCCACGGTAGGCTTGTCCTTGGAAGCCTTGTCCGGCTGGCAAGGCGCGGACGACCCGCCTACATCAGCTCGGCCTCCCTCATACTGGGCGCGTTCATCTGCGATACCCACGCCCATGGCACGGGCGCCATCCGGCGAATGACCATCTGTTTTGTCCATGTCTCCCCCTAAGCCGTTCTCGTCTCGTACACAGTGTCTACCTGTCCGGCGCACACGGGACACACCGTCGGCATCGTGCAGTAATGATCGTGTTGCTGATACGCCGTGAACCTACGCGAGCGCGAAGCCGCGGCCGCGTAAAACACACGCGAGATCATGGTCAGCGACCAGACGACCTGGGTTCCACGCAGGCCGACGAAACCCCGCCACGCATTCTGACTCACGCCGCTAGGTGCTTCCTCGGGAAGGTTAGGAACGTCGTAGAGGCGCCCGGGCTGAGGATAGCCCCTACGCGCCAGGAACGCGGTGTCGTTGAGATGCCCCGAAACGAACAGCGGTGGCTGGAACTTCGCTTCGGGAGCGGATCCGTACGCTGCGGGGGCACCATCCTTCTCGGTGTCAAACAGCATGGCCTTGCTAATACGAGGCACCGCTAACGGGGTCCGCCCCTGCCTAGCGGATGCGAAACCTCCGTTCGAGAGACCATCGAAACCATGGACATCACCCACCGGAAAAGCGAGGCCGAGCTGATAGCACACCAACTGCAAATCGTTGAACATGGCCTTGGGGGTATGTGCGTGACCGGTCTTGTAATCCACTATCCTCACGTCGCCTTCGCCGGTGGCGTCAAGCCCCCTGCGCCATTCCAGACGGTCGATGGTTCCATGTATCCCCACGGACATGCCCGCGCTGACGCCCTCAGGCCAACCTCCGACAAGGAATCCCATGATGCCCATAACATCGGTACGACCTATGTCCTCCACGGAAGGCACCGCGTTGTAGGACGCAAGAACGTCGTCGAAGGATACCTGCGCCGTGAATTCGCGTTCGCATTGCACCTGGGTGAGGATACCGATGGGGATGTCCTCCTGCTTCAGGGCGTCACGTTTCCCATTGCCGCCCGGATAATCCGACTGATTGGAGGCGACGAAATACGATGCGATGTGCCCCAACGTCGTTCTGGCATTCATGTCCTTGGCGATGGCCTTATAACGTTGTGCGGGATCGACGATGGAATCGGGCTCCGTGCGCAGACCCCTATACATCTCCATCATGCTTTCCGCTATGGAGTCGATGCGCTCCTGAGTGCCGCGACCCTCCAGATAGTCCGGGGAATCAAGTCCTTCCTCACTGGCCATCTGCGCCACTTTATGAATCAGAGTGCCGAAACCGGTTGCGGAGCTCGAGGGCGCGGGACCCGAGAACTTCCTGCTGAGCAGCCAACACACCGGGCAGCCCCAAATCTCATCGACCTGCGACGGCGAAAGAACCACTAAATCGTCACCATGTGAACCTTCATGGGTTTCAGCGCCGTCACCGCGAGATTCGTCGGAAAGCGCCGTGCGACGCCCCAAGCTCTGTGACGAGGCCCTATTCAAATAGGCCCACTGACTAGGATCGGCCTGCGCAACGCCGCCATCGGCGAGCAAGGCAAGCGTACGGGCCGCGTCCACTGTATCCTGTAAGGCTCCCGCCGGCTCCTCCTCGACGACACCAGACGTCGCATCGACCTTACTGCCGTCCGGCGCAAAGCGCATCAATTCCGTGCGCGCCACGCCCACCAAACCACGGGGATCGGCATCCAAACCCGCATACCGGTCGTGTCGTTCGCAGAGCGAATACCTTCTGGATTGCGTATCTGCATCGCGGGCTCTGTCATACCACTCGGGAGCATACGTATACAGAAAGTCCGAGGGGACTTCATCATCGCTGAGCACCGCACTCAAACGCACACATTCCTTTGCGCGGGTCAAGGCCACCAGAAAGCTTTTCTGCTCCGCGGCCAAGACGCTCAACAACTGGGGATCAGTGTCAGGAACCCCGCCATACGAAGGGTCATTCAACGTTCCATGCAGCACGATCCGCGCCAGTTCCTCCCCTCCGAACATCGTATTACGTGCGGCGAGATTGGGCCAAACCCCCTGCTGAACCTGAACGATCCACACCTGCCGCCAGTGACGCCCAGCCGCGCCTGCGGGCGTGGTCAACGTGACAGCCTGGTCAATGGGCGCCACTTTTGCCAGAGAATCCGCTTCGATGCGCATGGAGCGAACCGAGGACATGAAATCCGAAACGCTTTGCGAAGAACCACTTCCCGCCGCATAGTCGAACAGCTGCATCACAGCGTCAAGTCTGTCATTGGCCTCACGGCTTGCCTCATCATTACCCAAAGCCTGCCTTTGCCAACGTAGGGCCACATGGCAGGAGTCCCAGGCCTCCCACAGGGAGTACTGGGGATGGTCGTCCCCAAGTCGACGCAGACGTCGCTCCACATCGTCCACAACATCCCACAGCCGAGCAAAAGCCGCTACATGCGGATTCCCTTTCCCAACCGCCTCGATTACCTCCAACGTCGCCGCGCAGCCGCCCTCCGTCCGACCACGCAAACCGGCAGCCACGTCCTGCACCGGAGTCTGCGCGTCACCTTCGGTCACCGCGACTTGCGCCCCTTCATCACCGGCACCAAAGCCGTCCCCCAGAGCAAGCATCAGGTACATGGCGTCAAGGCCGAACGGCAAGTCCTGCTCATCGCCATCGCCTTCGAAGACGCTGTCGTCGACGCCCGAACGCAGGCGTGAGGCCCGGCGTTCCAGAGAGATGCGCCCGGCAAGCTCGTCCCACACACGAACGAGATGCGGCAACGTGGCGCTCCGACCCGTCTGATCCGCGACTGCGCCATCCTCGCGTACCACCGTAGCCAATGAACCCAGGGACCGCATCGCGGCCTCCACCGAATCAAGACGCACCGGCGAACCTAAATGTCTTGAGTCGTTCGAAGTCTCGAACAACGGGCTCTCCAGAAGCTGCAAAACCCTTGAACGAATGAACCGAGCCACGCTCGAGGGCGTGCGATTCACGAAGACGGACAGTCCCTCGGCACGCAGCATGGCCAGTTCGATCAAGGCAAACAATCCCCGGATACTCGGCTCATCCTTCAGCGGCCTGGTGACGGCCGAATAGCGCACCGGAACACCGCTCCTACGCAAACGCTCCCCAAAGGCGCGCACCGATGCGTTGTCATGGGCAATCACGGCCATATCGTTCCAATCATGGCCGTCGCCGGAAACAAGATGAAGGCGTTTGATGCTCCAGACCACATCGTCAAGTTCCTCCGCATCACTGCGGTACAGCGACGCCCTCACATCGCCGCCCGCCGAGAAGGCGGAATCGCCCGAAGCTCCCTGATGCAATCGCCGGTCACCCCCGGCCTGGGTTCCACCTAGGCCGCCAAGGTCACCGACGGCCCCTGGGGCCGACCATCGAGGGAGTTTCCCTGGACGCGAAGGCAGCGGGGTGAAATCGACCTCAGGACTTGATATAGACAGCGAGACACGCGATGATAGCACGGCACGGTAGCTCGGTTCCCCCTGCGGAAATCCCTGCACCGCGAGGGTCTCCAACTTGGCATGCAATGGTCCTTCCATGGCGGCTTTCATAAGATACTCTGGGTACGAGCCGCGGAACGTCTGCACCGCTTCGTCGGCGTTTCCTACAAGCGTCAGCTGCACGCCGGCAGCGCTCAAGGCCTCCAGAAAGGCAAGACCGGCCAACGTAAGATCCTGGAAATCGTCCACAATCACAAGCTCGGGCAAGGCGGAGCGGTCCAGCCAGGCGACGGCTGAGGCACCCTTGACTAGCAGGTTCGAGGAGTCGAGACGGAATTCGCCCGGATAACGCAGCGTCACCATGGATTGGTATTCACGGCGCAAAGCGAAGGCAAGCCTCCATTGAATGTCAAGACGCTCGGTGTTCGAACCCGCAAGACGCTCCCTCCCGAGAGCCGCAAGTACATCCGCTTCACCAACCGCGTCCACACCGAGCTCGTCCATCCGTGCCAACATGTCGCGCAGCTGCATGACGAACGCATCGTTGATGCCTCTGGCGAACAACGCCTCGGTTCCGCCTTCGCCATGTGATGTTCCCGCAGGCACCGCCGAACCACGCACCGCAGCACCACCATGCTCCGCATATACCGTATCGGCCCAATCGTCGGTGGCGAAGTACCTCCTCAGCAGCTGGCACGTGTCGCACAGTTCACCCGTCTGGGCGTGGCCGATATGCTCGGCCATGACGGCACGAAGCAGGGCGTCCTGTTCGGCACCGTTGAGCAGCTTGGGAAGAGACTCACTCTGGGACGCACGCAGCCGCGTCAGGAGACGGAACGACAAGGCCGCTAGCGTCGTTACGGGCCGCGCGGTCCGAATGCTTCCGACCTTGTGTATCACTTCATCGGAAAGGTCATCGGCGATTTTCCTATTGGAAACGGTCATCACCACGCGATCTACGTTCGTCTCCCCGACACGTTCAAGCCCATCCAGCAACATTGTCAACGCCGTCGTCGTCTTCCCGCTGCACGGCGGACCCACCACCAACGAAACCTCGGGCCGCGGTGTCCCGGGCACCTGTGAGCCCCCGATTGCTTCATAGGGTCGCGGCGCCCCTCACCAGTCTCAGCCATGGCTCCAGTCTAGGATCTCCCCTGCACTTGGATGAATATCCACCGATGGCCTCTCCAAGGAATTGTTATGTGAAATGGTATAGAATAATAAGTCAATTAAGCCATTGCGATCATTTGACGGGAGGAAGCGTGACTCACTTGCCGACGACAGCCATCGAGCCTCCCCATATACCGGGCTGTACATTCATTAAGGAGTTGGGTACCGGCGCCACGGCTGATGTCTATCTTTACCGACAGTCGGGCACGAACCGTTCGGTGGCCGTGAAGGTGGGTCATTCGACTCTCGGGCGTGCGCCGCGTGATACGTTCCTAGGCGAGGCGGCGGTCATGGGACCGCTTTCCTCACATCCCTACATCCTCTCCGTGTATGGTTCGGGCGTCACCGACCGTGGCTTGGGATACCTGATTCTGGAATATGCTCCCGGCGGCTCCTACCGTGAGATCATGCATTCGCATACCCTCGACGCGCAGCAGGCCACGGATTTGGGCATCAAGATCGCCGGCGCACTCTACACCGCCCACATCCACGGTGTGGTGCACCATGACATCAAACCCGCCAATATCCTCATCAGCGAGCAGAATCAGCCCCTGCTGGGCGACTTCGGTATCTCGACCACCGCTTATCAGACCGATACGGACACTGGTTTCTCCGTACCGTGGGCTCCGCCGGAAGTGTTCGGCAAGAACGGAAGAAGTGACGAGCTCTCGGATGTCTATTCCCTGGCGGCCACGTTGTTCGGTGTGCTGACGGGACGTTCTCCGTTCGAATACGGTTACCATCCCAAAGACCGTATCGAGTTGGCTACCTTCATCAGGACCCGCGATCTGCCGAAGATCGGCAACCCTGATGTGCCCCTCGCGTTGGAGCACGTCCTGCGAAAAGCAATGAGCAAGAATCCGTCAGACCGGTACTCGTCCGCGCTAAGATTCGCCCGGGCGCTGCAACAGATACAGCTGGACTGCTTTGGCACCATGACGCCGTTCATCGCAGAAGGCGAGGCACAATACCCGTCCGGTACACACGCGACGAACGGAACTAAGCCTGCCCGGTCCGCCAATCCAAGCAGAGGCACTCGCGGCGTGCGCGCTCGCCGCGACGCCAACACCCGGGCGCTGGCCGCCTGGCTCGCCGCACTGGCAGGTCTGATGGCAGTGGCCTTGGTATTCGCTTTCGTGGTACTGCCGCGAATGGATACGGCCAAAAGCACCCGGAGTACCGACATCTCGAGCGGATCGGCTCACAACGGACTTGTTCCGAGGAAATCCACGGGGGCGGATTCAGACGGCAACGTCGACGGATCTGCACGAAAACCGAGGGAAGAACACGATGACACTGATGGACATGCCGTTCCCACGGTCACTGGTCTGGCCGGCAAATATGACGGCTCTTCGGTGACCTTCACATGGAACAATCCTTCGCCCAGACCGGGAGACACGTATTCCTGGTCCCTGGTCGACGCCTCCGGATCGAGCGGCGGCGCAGCGACGGACATACCGGCCACCTCGCAGGTCAAGGACACGCATGTCACCATCGATGAGACGCAGGGCCCGCTCACCTGCATCCAGGTGAACGTCGTACGCGAAGACGGGCGCATGTCGCCCAATCCGGCCACGGCGTGCGCGGCGAAATAGGATCGGGAGGACACAGCGATGGGTATGAGGTCGGCAAACGAGCATTCCGCTCCCCCGAGAGAGGATGCAGGAAATCACGACGTACGACGCTTGCACTCCACGACGTTTTCCCGACATCGGGATACACATGGGAACAATGGAGTCGGACGCGCACACGTCACCACAGTGGCCGTGGTACTCGCGATCCTCGCCATCCTGGCCGGTGCCGTCATCATCACCACCATCACCCGCGCCCACGTGAATCTTGACGACGGCACCGTATGGGTGACTTCACTCAAGGACCATAAGGCCGCACGCTTCAACGTCAAAATCAAGGACGCCAACGCTGCGGTCACGCCTAAGACGGCGAGATTCGACGTAGCACAAAGCGGCGAACAGACCGTGCTCCTAGACGGCGGGCGTGCACAAAACATACTGGCATCCACGTTGGGACCCCACGGTTCCAGCGAGATGAAGAACTCGACTACGACCTTCATGGGAGGTCCGACGGTCGCCTTCCTCAATACTCAATCAGGCAATGTCTGGACCGGACGATCCTCCGACATGGATTCAATCTCCCCGACCACGGCGAGCCCGCAGATGCAGCTCGGAACCGGAGGAAAGGTCGCAGTCACCCACGAAGGCGCAGTGTACGGGTATCGCCCCGGCGACGGCGTGGTCCTTAAAATGGACGGCCCCAATTCCCCCGCCCGCACGTTCAAGTCCCTGACGGACGGCAGACGCAGTGACGCCGACAGCTTCACCGTGATAGGCGACACCCCTGTCATTTCGGTAGGGCGCAGACTCATGTGGCCGGGCGGAAGCGGAACCACAAAGGCTATAGGAAGGCTGACGCTGCAAGCGGCGCCGACTGATGACTCGCAACGGGGCTGGGCTGCCGCGAGCGCGTCAAACGGCATCTTCACGGTTGATCTGCATCACGGAACAACGAAGGACTTCATCACCTCGGGGAAGGCGCAGGCCGCACAACCCGTTTCGACCGACGGTTGCGTATACGGCGCCTGGAGTCAATCATCGCGCAACTACGTACGCCTATGTTCTGCCGAAGGCGGCGAGGGCGCCGCGGATGCGAAGGCCACTGAATTCTCCACGCTGCAATCGGTCTCGCCTACTTCACAGCTCGTCTTCCGCACCAACCACCGACAGGTGGTTCTCAACGACGTCTCCGATGGCAAGGTATGGAATCCGAACGAATCCCCGAAAGCCATGAGGATCCAGTGGAGAAAACTCCAGGCCAAAAAAGTTTCCACCCGCGAGCGCGACCAGGATACGGCGAACAACCAGACGCAGTTCAAACCCAACTGCTCGACGAAATCAGGATCGATCAAGGCCCAGGATGACACGTTCGGCGTGCGGGCGGGGTCGGAACAGATCCTCGACGTTCTGCGCAACGACGAACAGAGCGACTGCTCTATCATCACCATTTCCAAGATAGGCCCCGTTCAGGGATCGGGCATCACGGTCTCCCCCATCTATTCGGGGAGGTACCTTCAACTCGACGCCACCGGTGCCAGAGCCGGCAAAAGCTCATTCAGCTATGAGATAGACGATGGAAAGGGACAGACATCCCAGGCCACGGTGACACTCGACATCGAAAGCGCCACAGCCAACAAACCGCCCGTTCAGGGCGACACCCCGCCTGAATACGACGTCGAGCAGGGAGCCTCGTTGACCGTCAATGCGCTCGGCGGCTTCACCGACCCGGAAGGCGACCCCCTCACCCTGGTTTCGGCCACACCGGAAAACAGCGATCAGGTGACGGTGTCCACGCGCGCGGACGGGCAGCTCGTCTTCAATGCGGGTTCGGTATCGAGCGGTCGTGTGGGTGTCACACTCACCGTGAGCGACGGACAAGCCACAGGTACAGGGAGCATCTATTTCTCCATACGTCAGGCGAACACACTCCCGGCACTCATCGACGCAGTCGTCCAGACCACCGCGCCAGGCATGTCGACGACGGTGAATCTTAAACCTTATGTCCACGGCACCAGCAGCGAGCCTCCTACACTGACCTCAGTGGAATCACCGACCGGATCCAGCACCTACGCCAACCCCGCGGACCTTTCCTTCACCTTTTCCAGCGACACCCCAGGAACCTACACGGTGCCATACACCATTAGCCAAGGTTCCGTCACGGCGCAAGGACTGGCGCGCGTGGAGGTCAGGGCCGCCAACGACGAATCAGCCAAACCCGTCGCTGCCAACGACGTTGCTCTGCTCGGTGCTGACCACACTGCCATCGTCGAACCTCTGAACAACGACGTGGACCCCTTGGGAGGCGTGCTGGCCGTCACATCAGTGGACGCGGACCCGTCACTGGGCATCAAGACAGGCCTCGTCGCCCATAAACGTGTGTACATGACCGCCCGCCAAATACCGACACGCCCCGCGAAAATAAACTACACGGTGTCCAACTCGGTTGGATCCTCCAAAGGCACCATCGTTTTGCAACCTCCCACATTGACGGCATCCAACTCTGCACCGAAGGCGGCCAACATCACGGCGAACGTGCGTACGGGTGGGATAGTCTCCCTCGACATCCTCGACCACGTCTCACACTCGGACGGAACCACGGTCAAGCTCAACGACGACCTGCAATATGACAGGAAGACCTTCAAGGGACTGGTCTTCGTCTCCGGCGACAACGTACGCTACCAGGCCCCAGAAGAGGCCGGCGTCTACCGGGTCACATATACCGTGCAGGACAACCTGGGCAACGCAGCGTCCGGACTCATTAGCATCACCGTTCACTCCAAGAACGCGCAGACCAAATCCCCACCGACACCCCAAGACGTCCAAGCGCAGGTCGCCGCGGGGCAGAAAGTGCGCATTCCCATCACGATGACGGGCATCGACCAGGATGGTGACGACGACACATTGCTGGGTCTGGGAAACAAGGCGCCCAAATTGGGACGTATCGATGAGGTGGGGGCCAACTACATCGTTTACGAGGCTTACAACGACTCCTCCGGCACCGATACTTTCTCATATGCCGTGGAGGACTGGACGGGCCAGCGCGCACAGGCGCAGGTGCGGGTGGGGGTCTTCACGGGTTCGACGGACTCCGGAGTATATGCACGAGACGACCAAGTGACGCTGCGTCCGAACAAGAAAGCCACGGTGCCAGTGACGCTCAACGACATCTCCGGGGACAACACTGACCTGAAGATATCGAAGACCATCGAAGCACAGGGAATCCAAGGGGCAACCGTCGAAGACAACTCCATCAGCTTCACGACCCCCCAGACGCCGGGTGTCTCCTACATCATCTACACGGTGCACGATAAGGCCGGGCTCTCCGACACCGCAACCCTGACGATCACCAGCGACCCCAAGGCACCGATAGACCCGCCGATCGCCTATGACTACCGGGTGCCATCCTCAGCTACGATAGACAAGAAATCGGTGGACGTCGATCTTTCACCCTGGATAGCGAATCCCTCAGGAACCGCCGGAGAATTACGCATCGGCGTGGATCCTTCGGTGGCGGACCATGCGCACGTCAAAGAAGGCAAGGACTCCACCACGCTGAGCGTGGACCTGACCGACGAGGCGCGCAGCGTCCCCTATACCGTCACGAACACCACATACAACGTCAGAACCACGGCATTCGTGCAGGTTCCCGCCTACGGCGTGTTTCCGCCAACGCTGCGCCCGAAAGCCCCGGCGTTGCGGGTCAACGCCAAACAGTCCATCACCATCAACATCGCCGATTACGTACGCGTGGGAGCAGGCAAGTCACCACACGTCGATAAGGATTCGGTCAGCGCCACCAAGAGCGCGAACTCCGATTACTTCGTCAACGACCAGACCCTCAGGTTCACCGCACCGAAAGACTATGCGGGGCCGGCATCCATCACCTTCGACGTGGCGGACGGAGTGCGCGAAAAAGGCAGAGATATACGCAAAGTCGATAAGAACGGCAATGTGCAGGCGAAGATCATCAATTCCTCCACCCTTACCCTCCCCATAACCGTGATCGGGCGCAATGTGCCGCCACCGACGTTCTCCTCATCGACCGTCTCCGTAGTGGCCGGAGAGGATGCCAAAACAATCGACTTGAAAGCCCTGACCCACGCGCCCGGCGGACTCGATCCGGACGAAACTGAATACACATATTCCGGCGCGGAGGTATCCGGACCGGTCACCGCCCATCTGGGCAATGGCGGCAGACTCACGATTCGTGCGGCCGAGGATGCGCCCGTGGGCTCGATGACCAGCATTCCCCTGAACATCAAATACACCAACGGCACCGTCAACACCGGAATCACCGCCCAGGTCGTTCAATCCACACGTCCATTGGCTCAGATACAAGGAGTACGGCGGCAGATAAAGGCTGGTGACAGCGAAACTGTGAACGTACTTTCCGACGCGTTCAATCCGTTCCCCGGCAAGCCGCTGACCGTCACCGACTGTCGATCGGATGACAGCGCCAAGCTGAAAGTCGATTGCGGCGCTTCCGGTTCCGTCACCATCCATGCGGCTTCCGATATCGGAGCTTCCACAAACACCGTCGTCGTCACCGTGCAGGACGCCACGAAAACACGCGAGCGTCAGGTGAGCGGCACGATTACGCTTTCCGTCATCGACAAGCCCGCACCTCCACTGCTTTCCCCTGTTTCAGGCAAACCTACCGACGGCGCGGTGAACCTCTCCTGGACCCCGGGCAGCGCCAACGGCAGCCCTATCACCGAATATCGGGCCGATTGGGATGGCGGCGGCAAATCGTGCGGAGCAGTCACCACATGCAATATCACCGGTCTGACAAATGGTAAAGAGTACCATTTCACCGTCAAGGCAAAAAACGAGGCTGGATGGTCGAAACCGTCCGAATCGGTCTACGCAAAGCCCGACAAAGTGCCAGACCCACCGTCAAGCATCAGACTGGAAGGCGGATACAAGACCATCGATGTGAGTTGGTCGAGACCCGATTACACAGGGACGGCGCCGGACAGCTATACCGTGACGCTCAACGGGGTCTCAAAGGTGACCACGGGGCTGAGCACGTCCTTCACGCTCGATAACGGCGCCATCACCGGATCGTATGCCGTGACGGTGCAGGGACACAACCGCGCCGGCGACGGACCGGTGAGCGCACCCGCTCAGATGGGCGACGAAAACGGCCCGTGGGGGGACCCTGACGCCCCTGTGATCGCAGACTTCAGCTCACAAAACGACGGTAGAACGATGAACATCGGGGTGTATCCCGGAGCATCCCTACGAAACGCGGGGTGTTCGTCGATCGCAATCAGTGGAGCCTTCGGCAACCACACCCTACCCTGTCAGGGAGGGAACGTCAGCGTCAATGTGAGCAGAAACCAATACAACCGCCCGCAAACCATCACGGCCACCCTGATGGCGAGGAAAAACGGCGCCCAAAACAGCCATAGCCAAGCCACCGCTACCCCGACATACGCGATAAGGCCCGTCCAGGGTCTGCACGTGAACCGCAACGGGAACACCTGCAAGGCCTTATGGCACGGCGATGGGGATTATGATTCCTTCGTCTTCAACGGCATGGACATCGGCAACACCACCGAAAGGTCCTACTCCATCAACGAATGGAGCAGTTGCGGCAGAGTGACGCTCGTGCAAAAACTCAACGGCGTGACCGGCAGCACCCCCGTCACCGTCGATGCCTCGGGCGATGTCTATAAGGTGCCGGCGGCAATAACACCGCCCACCCTGACGTGGGACGGCAATGACCCTGACCTCATCAGGATCAACGGAGGAAGCATCAACCTGTGGGGGCAGTCCGGCACCGTTCAGATCGTGATCGACGGCAGACCGTATTCATGGGCCGGCGACCGACTAGATGTGCACGGATTGCCAGCAGGAAGGTATCAATGGAAAGTCATAGTGACCGGCGCCACTGACTCGGCATTGAACAACACCGCCGAGGGAGGGACGCCAGTACAGGGGTTCCGTAACAGAGCCGGCGCGATGGGCGCGAGGTTGTCCTTGGCTCGAGCACCGGTGGAACCCTTCGCATCGGGCATCTTCGTATCCAACTGCCAGGTCTGCGAGGAAAATACACGGGAGACGGCGCCGATCGTCGACGCTTTGCCGCCCGTGGGCACCGGCTTCGGCAGGCCCGAACCTGAAACCAGGACCGCCAAGCACTGCACGGATGTCAGGCACACGGTCTGTCATAACCACCATGAGAAGAGGAACCAATGAGAACCGACAACACCGACGACGTGAACGGCATCGATGACAGGACCGTGCTTTCCGGCGCGGTCTTCGACGGCGCCGGATATCGGCAACGCATCACGGACGAACGCCATGAAGCGTATGACGACGACACCTCGAATGGCGAATCGATGGACGACGAAACGCAAATCGCGGACGCCACGCACCTGTCGGGACGCATGAAGCCGGTCACCCCCTCGACTCCAGTCAGGAGCACCTTCGAAGTCGCGCCAGCCACGGCCGGCATGACACCGAGCCACGAAACCGAGAGTTCCGACTCGTCGGTCCCGCTGGAGCCGACCCAGGCTCAGGGAAGAACCACGCCAACCCCGCTGAGTCCCGACCCCGCCCCGCCGATGCGTCGCGGCGGTTCCATTCGGCGTGCCGAGCCAACCCGGCAGACGTCACAACACCAGGACACAGGCTTGCATGAGTATGGTACGGCACTGAGCATAGGTCAGGATCCGAACGTCTTGACCTCCGACCGAACGGTCCCTGGTGGTTCGGCACCAACCGCTCCTTCCCCGCGTATGCCAGCCGCACGTGCCGCAAATAATGCACCGGCTCCCCGTACGCACACCGTCGGAGCGAATGCATATGCAAACGGATTCGGCATCATTCCGCCGGCCGACAGCGACATCAGGGCATTCCAGCAGACCTTTGCGGCATTGACCGAAAACATCGCACAGGCGGTAGTGGGCAAGCCGATGCCCATCAGGCTCTGCGCCACCGCCTTGATGGTCGGCGGACACATCCTGCTGGAAGACAACCCCGGCACAGGCAAGACGCAACTGGCACGAGCACTCGCAAACTCCATAGATACCTCGTTCAAACGCATCCAGTTCACACCCGATCTGCTTCCTGCCGACGTGGTGGGCGTGACCGTATACGATCAGAAGAACGGCCACTTCGAATTCCGAAAAGGCCCCGTCTTCGCATCAATCGTGCTTGCAGACGAAATCAACCGGGCTTCGCCCAAGACCCAATCAGCCCTTCTGGAGGTCATGGAGGAGCATAAAGTCACCGTCGACGGCATCACCTACGACATGCCGCAGCCGTTCATCGTCATCGCCACGCAGAACCCACTGGAGCAGCTGGGTACATACAAGCTGCCCGAGGCCCAGATGGACCGTTTCCTCATCAGGACATCCATAGGCGCACCTGATCGACGCACCAGCATCGACATCCTCAGGCAAA
This sequence comes from Bifidobacterium bombi DSM 19703, assembly GCF_000737845.1. Classification (GTDB taxonomy): domain Bacteria; phylum Actinomycetota; class Actinomycetes; order Actinomycetales; family Bifidobacteriaceae; genus Bifidobacterium; species Bifidobacterium bombi. The sequence continues at coordinate 882,449 of NZ_ATLK01000001.1, forward strand.
TCGACGTTACCGATCGCGCACGCAACGTCTCGGCCATCCTTTCCGGGCCCGACATCCTCAAACTACGCGGGACGGCCGGTCTGGTACACATGGACGATCGCATCCTGGAATACATCGAACGATTGGTGGAAGCCACGCGCGAATCCGAAAAGCTGAAAGCCGGATCATCCATGAGAGGAGCCCTCGCCCTAGCCCGGTGCGCCCGAATATGGGCGGCTTCCGAAGGACGCGGCTATGTCATACCCGATGACATCAAGGACCTTGCGGTCCCCGTGCTGGCCCACCGCATCATCCCGACTGCGGAGACCACGTTCCGCGGCGAAACCAACAAGCACATCATCACTGACATCCTAGAAACCGTACCCGTCCCCGACATCGCAGGCTGAACGACCGATGATCGAGCGCACACGTAGGTTCCTCACCGCCTTCGGACACATGGCCACGGCATATGTCACGCCGTTCGGATGGCTGGTCTTCATCGCCGGCGCATCCTGGCTGGCGCTGTTCCCGCGACTGGGATGGTATGAGCTCCTCACTGGCGGGGTGCTTGCCTTGACAATGGTCGCCTCGGGGATAATCATGTCGTTGGGCAACACCAGGCTTGAGTCCACGCTCAGCCTCTCGGCGGACCGCGTCACCGCAGGGGATGCCGTGACAATCAACGTCACGGTTTCAAACCCAGGGAAAACGCCCACAACGCGGGCCTGGGGCGACCTGCCTTTAGGCGACCTCCACGAGCAATTCCGCATCCCCGCGCTACCCGCGGGCGGCCGAGAGAGCCTCGAGGTTGATTTCATCGCCAAACAGCGCGCGGTGCTCGATGTTGGCCCACTGACGGTACGCAAAGGCGACCCTTTCGGTCTGGTGCGTCATAGACGTTCCATAGCCGAGCGGACCAAGGTCTACATTCACCCTAAAACAGTGAGTCTCAATCCTCTGGAATCCGCAATGGTACGCGACCTCGAAGGCAGCCCGAGCGGTCAGATCGTCGATGACGACTTGGATTTCTATGGGTTGCGCGACTACCATGATGGCGACGACATTCGCAACATCCATTGGCTCAGTTCCGCAAAATCGGGCCGAATGATGGTTCGTCAATACGAGGCGACCAAGCGTACCGACACATCACTGACCCTGGACACAGATCCGAAGGATTACACAGGCCCGGACCAATTCGAACTCGCTGTAAGCGTTCTGGCATCCCTGGGCGTGCAATGCCTTGAGCAGAACCGACCACTGACCGCCCACGCAGCCTCGGCAACAGTCCGTCCCTCATCCCCGTTGGCATTATTGGACTGGTGCAGTGCCATCAAGCCGCACTTCTCACCAAGCAGGGACATGGCGGTGGGCACCCTTAAGGGGAATCCCGCTTCGTCATGCTACTTCCTCGTCGTCGGACCACTCGTGCCCCAGGACGCGTTGAGGCGCATCGCCTCCGCGTTTCCCAAAGCCGCCGCCTGCATCATCATACGAATCGACACCACGGCGGAACGGGCCATACGACAGTATGACGACTTCACATCGGCCACCCTCGGTTCGATCGAGGACCTTCAATTGGTCATGGAGGCGATTTCATGATTCGAAGCACCAAGACGAAATCATCACGCCTCCCGCCAATCAAAGGAAGACTGGCCGCCGGGACAGCACCCTTGCATGAATCAAATACCTGGGCGGACATGCCGACTCCGGCGATCGACCTGGAGACGAAGGCTCATCCGAGGCCGGCCCGATTCGCATCCGTGGCGCACTCCGCTCACGGCGCTCCCGCGACCGTGGCCCTGTTCGCGTTTCTGACGGCGGCATCCTCGCTGAACCTTGAGGACGTGTACGGTTCATGGGTGCTCTGGGGAGCTGTTGCGGCGACTTCAGCCATCCTCGGTTGCCTCATAGCCGCCGCCGGGATCCGCCCCAGATTGCGCCTATGGGCTCAACTGGCCTCGCTTGGCCTGTCGCAATTCATCATCGGTCCGGTGCTGACACTCAACGAGACGACCCTGGCCCACGTCCTCCCGACCACACGAACTTTGGCACAGGGCTTTGTGGACACGTTCGGTTCGTTCAAATACGTCATCTCAGTCACCCCTCCGCTAGGTGCCTCCGGAGGTGCACTCATGGCGCTCTGGACCGTGAATCTGTGGATGGGATTCCTCGCCTGCTCGGCGGCGTTAAGCGCCCACCGCCTGTCCATATACCTCAGTGTGCTTCCTATATTCGCGGATCTGGCAGCTTGCGCACTGCTCGGCACCCGGACCGGCACGGCCGCAAGTCTGCGCGGCATCCTCATAACCGCCTCGCTTATCCTCTGGCTCTGCATCAAACTGAACTTCTTCGAAAAACGCCGAGGCATAAGCACCGGTATCATTCTTCTGACCGCAGCGGCCCTGGCAATCGTCGGCCCACTGCTGATACCGTCATACCGCTTCACGCTTCGCGACAGATATGACCCTCCCCTCGATCCCTACCAATTCACCAGTCCGCTGAGCGGCATGCGCTCATACGTGAAATACCACAAGAAGGACACTTTGCTGACGGTCACTGGCCTACCTGCCGGGACGCCGGTACGGTTGGCGGTAATGGACAGATTCGACGGCAATGTATGGAACCTATCCGATTCCAAAGATGCCTTGGACTCTTCTGATTACCGCCATGTCGGCTCACGAATCAGCGACGGCGACGAGACGGGCACGCGATTCCGTGCAACGTTCGTCGTCAAGCCGGGGCTGAACGAACGTTGGCTTCCACTCGCCGGTTCAGCCAACTACGTGGGTTTCACCCATGACAACGATTCAAGGAACTTCTATTACAACCGCTCCACGCACAGCGCCATCTACGCTTCAGGGTTGAGTGAGGAACAACAGTACACCGAAACCGGCGTATTGGCCCCCGAACCGACGCCGTCGCAGATATCCAAAGCCCAGGCCATTTCGACCTCCCAGCCGAAAACCACCGATGTGCCTCAGTCAGCGGGCAAACTCGCCACCGCCTTAGCTGGGAGGCAGGCCACAGGCGGCAAGAGCGCCCAAAAACTGGCGGAAGGATTGAAGACAAACGGTTGGTTTTCCCATGGTCTCACAGGTGATTACCCGTCGCTGCCGGGACATGGAAACTACCGCATCGAGGCGATGATGGGCGATGGTGGATCAATGGTCGGAGATAGTGAACAATATGCTTCCGCGATGTCCATGATGGCACGCGAACTTGGACTCCCCGCACGTGTCGTGCTCGGTTTCATACCGAAAGACAAGGACGGGGAAATCGACAAGTCACGCACCAAGGGCTTAGGAAAAGATGCGAGAACGGAATTCACCGGCAACGACATCGAGGCGTGGGTCGAAATCAATCTCAAAGGATACGGTTGGACCGCGTTCTACCCCACACCGAAGGAGACCAAGACCCCGGACAAGAACCAGAACCTCACCCCTCCCAACCCCAGGCAACTGGTCCGCCAACCACCCGTCCCGCTCACGGATCCGCTGTATGACAAGATGCAGGCCAGAGAGCAATCGGGGGCGAACGGCGACGATGCCGGGACCGACGCGATGAACCCCGTTCTGGCACGAACGCTGGCCATAGCCAAGAATGTGATCGTCTACGGCAGCCCCGTATGGATCATCCTGCTGATTTGTCTGTTGATCGTCGCATTAAAAACGGTGCAGATCGCAGTGATGAGACGCAGAGGGTCGCCCGCCCGACGCGTGGATGCAGGTTGGACGGCCGTTGCCATGATGGCACGCCAAAGTGGTCTGAGACTGCCAAGGCACCCGAGGGGAGCAGGCCAAGCAGATAGTCGATGGCCTGCCCATACCCGCCAAGGATGTTGAAGAGGTCAGGGCCCAAGCCGATTGGGCGACTTATTCCGGGCAGAATGTTGATGAGGCGGACGCCCGTTCATATTGGCGCTCCGCCGATGACCTGCGAAGGAGCATCCTGAAGACGCAGCACGGCATGCGGCGCATCCGTACAAGGCTCTCCCTCAAGGGCGTCACGGGAAGGTTCTCGACTCGAATCGCCCCTGCCCATTGGCTGCGGACGGTTTGGGAAAGGATCGGTTACCACCTGAAGCGTGAATGACTCCGGGTTCAGGTGCACATGCGCCTATACTGAAAGTAGCGCATAAACGGAAATCTCATGAGAAAAGGGGCCACACGGTCATGAATGACTTACGCATCAGCATAGCCACGGGTACCGATGTGGGAAAAGTACGCAGCGACAACCAGGACACGGCTTTGAACGCCGACGGAATCTACATGGTCTGCGACGGCATGGGTGGAGGAGTCGGCGGACGCCAGGCCAGCGCCATGACGGTCCGGATGCTCCGGTCGCTCGAGCCGCTCCCTCTGCGTTCACGGGGATCCATCCAGCAGGCGCTCGACAAAGCGCAGGACGAAGTCGCCCAGTTGGGGAAACGACTCAACGGGATAGCGGGCACCACGGTGACGGGTCTTGTCCTGCCTTCTCCACCGGATTGCGATAGTTTCGACGACGCCGCATGTTGGTACGTGGTCAATGTCGGTGATTCACGTACATACCATCTGGACTTCGATGAAGTCGGACTCACTGAGACGACATCCATCTGCCGTATCACGAAGGATCATTCGCAACGCCAGGAAATCATCGACTCGGGGATCATGACCCCCGAAGTAGCCAATGCCACCATCCCCCGCAATGTCATCACCCAAGCTGTGGGCGCGCCCGAAGGCATACGCCCGGATTTTTACGCCGTAGATCCGAGCGGGCGGTTCATCATTTGTTCGGACGGACTCTACTCCGAAGTGGGCGATGAGCGCATCGCCACAATCTCACGTATGAACAGAACCCCACGGGACGCAGTCGATGCCCTGATCCAGGCGGCGCTTGATGCCGGCGGCGCGGACAACGTCACAGTCATCGTCGTGGACGCCGTAAACTCTGAACAGGCCGATCAGCGCCATTGGAACGCCACCAAGCTCGATGACGGTGAGGACATCGGCTCGATCGGCGACGGTACGCTGCGCAACCTGCGCGCCCAATCATAGAAGCCTGATCCGTGCGCCGGAAATTGCATAACGGCGTACGGCATGCACCACGCAAAACAATCCATTCCAACGAATAAGAGAAAGAGCAGAGCACAATGGTAGATTACGATACCGCGGTCGCCGTCGTCCAGAACCCTGATGCCGACCCTGTGGCCTTGGCGAAGGTCGCCTACGAGAATCCCGACTTCGGCGCCGCCGTCGCCGTCAATCCGCGAGCCTACCCAGGCCTGAAACGTTGGCTGGCCGAATTTGGTGATGCACAGGCAAAGGCACAGGTGGCTAGCCAAGGTTTTCCCGTATCCGGCGAAACCGAAGCAAGCTCTCCGTCCTCTTCGTCCCATGACGCGCTGAACCAAGAATCCGACCAACATCCGGATTCAGGCCAATTCATAGCGATGACGGCCCCGTTTGCCGATTCGCCGGTTCAGGTGACCACGTCAAGCGCCGCATCGTATTACGGCGACGATGACGCGATGGCCTCTTCCACGACGAACCCATACGGCTTCACCGCTCAGCAGGCGCTCGACCCGAACACCGACGCGATGACACTGGCGAGAATCGCACAATACGCCCCTGACCTACGCCCGTGCCTGGCACGCAATCCCAGCACATATCAGGAACTACTGCAATGGCTCAGCCAGTTGCACGACCCCGCCATCGACGCGGCTCTGGCGACCCGTCGGTAGTGGTGTCTGACTCTTCCATGCCGGCCTCTTGACGTTGACCCCGCCGTCTCGCCGCCGATCACAGTCACCACTACGGCGAGACGTCATGTCTTGCGGACAGACTCATTGCTCGCCCCCGAAAACCCATTACCGAACCGTCGAACAAAACGCAGTGTCCACTCGCTGAAGATCGTACGGTTCAACCAACCTCGGTGCATTGTATGAATTGGTCGCCCATGCGTATCACAGCCGGCACTTCGAGTTCGATCGGGGTTCCTTGGCTCACCTGCGTCTCGGTCTCGTCATGAATGACGTAGGTGCCGTTGAGCGAACCGTAATCCTCAATCCACAGCGTTCCGTCACGATCAATGCTGACGGCCGCATGATTGCGCGACATGGTGCGCGTCGGATCATTGAATCGCACCGACTTCGCCCCCTCAGGAACCGTCGCCGAAGGGTGACGTCCAAGGAGGACACTGCAGGTGATGGTGACGTCTTGACCAGTGGCTTCGTTGTAGAGCCTGTATGACTTGCTTGGTTCCTTCATAGTGAAAGAGCTGGAAAGCACTGTACCGTCCCAGTCCTCGTCGCTTACGTCGCCCCGGGCATCCGCTATGTTCCTTACCGAGGTCCTGTCATCTTCGAGTTTATCGGACTCATCGGTTGCGACGGGAGCCGAAGCTGACTGACGTCCACCGGCGGCGAATCCATCATAAGAAGACTCCCCAGTTACGGATTCCACTGCGACGGCAGATGACTCAACGTCATCTTCGTACCAGCCGAACTCCGGCGGCGGAGGAAATCGCAAAGAACTCATGACTGATATTCTATCGAATACATCCGACGCAAAAGAACCCGCCGAAGCGGGTCTTTCCAAGCCAACCAACCTACGGAACTGTGCACAACTCCATCGTTGTTGTTTAGTAAGCTGTTTCGGCTACGCAACGTAAGGTAGTACTGACCTTGGTATTTTGTGAGCTTCCGTAGCGTTAAGTTATCTTGTAGTTGATATTATCCTCGCTTCGACTCGAAAAGGCAAACGAAAAGTCGGCATTGTTCCTAAATGGTAGAAAACGTGCGACACCGGGTCCCAAGTGAACAAAATCTGTTTATATGCAACCGCACCGACGTGCAAGCAAACACGACACGCCGTAAGCCGCACACCTTAGCCAAATTTCAGACACAACGAGTAAAACCATCTATTTTCAGGGGAAAAGCTCCGCACCATTGACTAAAGTAAGAGCATGGCACAGATATTCGACGCACCCTCAAAAGCGCTATTGCGCAAACAGATAGCGGAACATATAGCGGAAACCGATAAGGCCGATAATCGAGAATCCCTCAAGGAGGCACAGCCTCTGCCCAAGGACCGTTATTTCGACCGTGAGCTTAGCTGGCTCAAATTCAACCAGCGCGTGCTGGAATTGGCGGAGGACCCTGAACAGCCGTTGCTGGAACGCGCCAATTTCGCCGCGATATTCGCCTCTAACCTGGATGAATATTTCATGGTGCGCGTAGCGGGCTTGAAACGCCGTATCGACTCCGGCATTGCAGTCAACTCTCCGGCAGGTCTGAGTCCGCGCCAGCAGCTGCGTACCATCAGCGAGACCGCGCATGCGCTGCAGGCCGAGCATGCCGATCAGGTGATCAACCATATATTGCCCGAACTCGCTCAACAGCACATCGTGCTTCTGAGCTGGGACAAGCTCACGAGCGCCGAACAGGAAAGGCTGTCGCGCTACTACCGTCAGCAGGTATTCCCGGTGCTCACCCCCCTGGCCGTGGATCCGGCCCATCCGTTCCCATACATCTCCGGCGGTTCCCTGAACCTGGCGGTGCTTGTGGAGAACCCGAACAGCGGCAAGACGCATTTCGCCAGGGTCAAGATACCCGACAACATGAACCGACTCGTGCCGGTGGACGATCTGACTGATGAAGAAAGCCGCGAAGAACGTTACGGCTTCATCACCATGGAGAACCTCATCATCGCTCACCTGGAATCACTGTTCCCCGGCATGATCATCAAGGAGGCGCGCAGCTTCAGAGTGACTCGCAACGAAGACATCGACGTGGAGGAGGACGATGCCGAAAACCTTCTCAACGCCATGGAGAAGGAGCTGCTGCGCCGTCGCTTCGGACCGCCGATTCGTCTGGAGCTCTCCGACCAGACCAGCCCGATGCTCTCCAGTCTTCTCGCCAGTCGACTGCGGGTCAACGAGGAGGAGGTGTACCGACTCCCGGCACCGCTGGACGCCACGGTGCTGTTCGAAATGCAGGACATCGACAGGCCTGACCTGAAGAACAAGCCGTTCATACCAATCACCAACAGGCGCATCGCCACCGTCGAGTCAAGCAGAGCCCAGGACATATTCGCTGCAATCCGTGAACACGACATCCTGCTGCACCATCCCTACGACTCCTTCTCGACGTCCGTGCAGGCCTTCCTCGCGCAGGCGGCGGCCGACCCCAAGGTCCTGGCCATAAAGCAGACGCTCTACCGCACTTCGAGCAACTCGCCTATCATCGACGCGCTTGTTGATGCCGCCCATGCGGGTAAACAGGTGCTTGCACTGGTGGAAATCAAAGCGCGCTTCGACGAGGATGCCAACATCGCTTGGGCCCGCAAACTCGAACGCGCAGGCGTGCACGTGGTCTACGGCATCGTGGGACTGAAGACCCACTGCAAGCTGTCGTTGGTGGTACGGCAAGAAGAGGACGGGTTGCGCCGCTACTGTCATGTGGGAACCGGCAACTATAATCCGAAGACCGCCCGCATATACACCGATCTCGGCTTGCTGACCTGCGACCCTGTAGTAGGTCAGGACGTCACCAAGCTCTTCAACCAACTTTCAGGGTATGCGCCGAAGTCAAGCTTCCATCGCCTGCTGGTGGCGCCACGTACCGCGCGGTCGGGGCTTATCAAACGCATCGAGCGAGAGGAAAAGGCGGCACTTGAGGGACACGAGGCGTGGATCAAGATCAAGGTCAACTCGATTGTGGACGAAAAGACCATCGATGCACTGTACCGCGCCAGTCAGGCAGGAGTGAAGGTTGACATCGTGGAACGGGGCATATGTGCCCTGAAGCCTGGCGTACCAGGGCTGAGCGAGAACATCCGGGTGCGTTCGATTCTCGGACGCTTCCTCGAACACAGCCGCATCTACGCCTTCGCCAACTCGTCAGGTCCCCAGCTCGGCGAAGGCCCGGTCACCGGGCCCGAAGCCTGGATAGGTTCCGCCGATCTCATGCACCGCAACCTTGATCGACGGGTGGAGGCCTTGGTAAGGATCAGCGACGAGGACCAAGTCAAATCGCTGATCGAATACGTCGATCTGCAGATGGCCGATTCGACATCCTCATGGCACATGCTCCCTGACGGCACATATGAACGTCACAGCCATAACAAGGAGGGTAAGCCTCTGGCGGACTGCCAGGAAGTCCTGATCAGGCTTCACCAGCACAACTGACGCATACGCCTATGAACCAGCCTCGATCCACTTCGAATATGAAGGAATCGAGGCTACATGACGAACAAGAAGAAGGCATCAGATGGATTTGAAACCGGCGCACGTCGTGGAGGCCGCGGGCGGGATTCCATACCGCTGGACCAAAGACTCACGTTCCCTTGCCGCATTGTGCGATTCCTGCACCGTCTCATCATCCCCGTCATCCGAGAATCGCTCTTCCGTAGGCCGACAGGACGTACCTTATGCGAGTGACGCACCTAAACACAAACGCAAAGCACCATCTCTGGCTCCATCACAATACGCTGAATACGACGCCTTTCAAGGCCTCGAAGTATGTTTGGTTCACAGGCCCAAATATGACGATTGGAGCTGGCCGAAAGGCAAGCTGGAGGCCAATGAATCAAGCCGCCATGCCGCAGTGCGCGAAATAGAGGAGGAATGCGGCATACCGATTCGTCTCGGCCCTTGGCTGGGAGAAAAGGAATACGGCTTGGAGAAGGAGGGACAGAAGTCCAAACACGCGAAAGGTTCAAACTCGGCTTCGGATTCCGGCCTTGTCAAACACATCAGCTATTGGATGGCCACACCGATCAGCAAATCACAATCCGAACGAAGGGCAACTGTGTTCGGACCGGTCATACCCGCCAAAACCAGTGAAATCGACGAGGTAAGATGGATGTCCGTGTCCAAGGCCCGCAAGAAGCTGTCACACTCGCTGGATCGGGATATCCTCGACCGGTTCGTCGCACGGGTAAGAGAGGGTGCCCTCAACATGAGGACGCTCATCATCGTGCGGCACGGCAAGGCGGAATCCAGAAAACACTGGGATGGAACCGACGCCAACCGTCCCATCACCCCCAAAGGGGCGTCGGCCAGCTTCGCGCTCTCCAAGGAGATCGCTTGTTTCTGCCCCACCAGGTTGGTCTCCTCCCCCTGGCTACGCTGCATACAGACCATCGAGCCTTACTCATGCCGGACAGGCATGCCGGTCACCAAAGCGGAGGAGCTGACCGAAGAAGCGTTCGCTCAAGCCCCGGATGGCGCATGGAACAGAGTGTGCCAGGAAATCGAAGCAATGTTCGAATCGCCCCGCGAAGCCGACGATGACCACGCCCCGACAACCGGAACATCTGATGTCGCAGATCTATTGGTTCAAGAGCCTTTAGCAAAGAAGCAGCAATTGGTGGAACTCTGCGGTTCTGCGACGATTGTGTGCACCCATCGTCCCGTTATCGGCGGATTATTCGAACATATCAGGACCTTGTGCGGCTCGACTTCGCTATCCAAGCAGCTGGTCGCGAAAACACCGTACATGCCCACCGCCAATGCCGTAGCATTGTTTATTGTAGACGGTCCACAAGGACCGCGTATCATCGACATCCAAAGAACGGCGCCACTTGTTTATTGACTGTATTGCTAACATTGCAGGTCCTTCGAGCTGGGGCGGCATGGGCGGATTCCTCCATTGCCCCCATATCAGGACCATCACGTCTCCCGCGTCAGGCTCGGGCTTCGGCACGGAATCGACGGGTTCAGGGTCCATCGTATCCGCACGACCAGGATTCGCACCTGCGCGTACGGGCTCGTCCAGGCCTTCCCGCCCTTCACAGCTTGATCCGTCCCTTACCGAACATATTGCCGGAGGTCTTGATCCGGAGGAAATCAATGAGATGAGCCACGCGAGCGCCGCGGCGATGCTCGATCGAGTGCATCACAGCGTCGATCCGGTAGTGGTGAAACGGGTCATCACCCTTGTAGACACCGAAGGCGTGGATGTCGTGGCGGAGCTCTGGAGCCACAGCGAACCGGATACATTGCCCGGTATTCTATGGAGACTGTATCTTCTACGCACATGGATGAGGACAAACGGCGACGAGATCTCCTATCTGTGGAGAGTGGGCGAACCCGAACCCACGTCATCGTCAGCAATAGTCGGGGTGGACAACGCACCCGATACTGCCGACATAGCACGGACTGCCGATTCGATTCTTGCCGGTGCCTTTACAGGTGATTTCGCCGTGGCCCTTGAACGGGCCGCCGCCTTTACCGACGTGATTGTGCGCGGCATGAGGCTACGTGCGAAAACACTGCAACGACGGCTGGACGACATTCCGAAAGACGGCGAGGCAGATCATGAATCCGCATCGCCGAACGTGCAACGCACATCTGCGGATGTCTATGGCGACGACAGAAGTCAGTCAAATGAGCATGCGCAATCCATGCGCAGATCCATTTCAAGTCTGCAGTCGACCGCTTCCAATCTGGCACTCACCTCACACGACTTCCATCTGGGGGCCAATTTATGGAGGCGTGGACGCTCGAATAAGGCAGGATGCAAGTAATCAAGGCAATCTGGAACCTTATGCCCGCGTTCCTATCCACGCCAACGGTTCCTATCCACGCCAACGGTTCCTATCCACGCCAACGGTCTTCGGGCGGCCTGACAGGTGCCACGCCGCCACAGGCTGTGTCCGCCGCCGGCGGAACGGTGCATCGCCCGCGTTTTAAGCTTGCCACGTATTCTGCGCGTGGTGAGCGAAAGTTCGGCTATACTGAAGACAACACCGAGCCGCGTTTAAGCCCCGGGCTTCATTTTTTGCCGCTTCGAGCGGCGTTCGCGCCGACAGGCGCTTTCACGGTTCGGTGTTTATTTGTTAGACAGATCAAGCCATAGAACCGATCGATGTTGAAAACTTATGGGATTCGGCGCCTTTGGAGATCCAAGGCACAGCGAAATAGACGTTTCAGACAGAGACTAAGATAGATGCGGCCTGCGTGCCGGAACCTCGTCCCAGTCAAATATCAAAACCGCCTATATTCAGCTCCAGCATTCCCTCAAGTCAGGACGAACCGTCACCGTGCAAGCCCTGGCAGGTGTTTGGTCGATGGCGGTAGACCACCCCAACGACCTGGCGCATCCATCGCACCCCAGTACAAATCGACACTTGTTTGGACATAACGAAACCGAAATCTTCAAGCATCACACGCCGCGGTATCCCAAAAATCGCTATGAGAACCGTCACGCTGCTGAACACAGAGAGACCGTAAATGCCAGGCGATATCTTCGATGTCCCATGCGATCCTCGTTTCCGGTCATATTTCCGTGGCTATGAATTCATGAAGCCAGTCAATCAGTGCTTCTGAAACATGACATACAGCCTCGCGTTCCTATCTCCGGAACAATCATATGGACGGACGCCCGGACGCATCACGCACATCACTCGAGGCATGGGGATGAATCGCGTCGCCACCATCGGACAAAGCATATCAGTCACCGGCTGAACTTGGCTCACAAGTCAGCACCATGTTATTTATCACGGGTTATCGTCGCTTCATATTGATTATGTGTCATGACGGCAAACAGGGCACCGCCATGCGGCGCTGACACGGCATGCCGTTCCCTCTGATAACGGTCGTTCCCATGAACGGCACTCCCATCATCTCGGTCGAGTCATCACGACTTTCGCTGCCTTGGTCGCAATCGCATCGATATGCTCCAGCTGTGCCCGCTGCTCGGCGTTGCCGGTCGGCTTGAATTCGCCGTAACGACTCGTGACGGCCGTGCGAATCAGAAAATCTGAGATCTTCGGATTTTTTGGCAAGAGTGAACCGTGCATGTATGTGCCGATCACGTTGCCCACACGGGCACCTTCGGTATGGTCCACGCCGTTGTTGCCCGTACCTTCATGCTCCACGGTTCCCAGCGCCTGGACGCCATCACGCAGGAAGGTCTGCCCCGAATGGTTCTCATAGCCTACAATGGAGCCGAATTGGTCGCTGCTCTCCGTCAGATTGCCGATCATACGGTGTTCCTGACCCTCAGTATAGACGCCAAGTATGCCGATGCCCGGCAGTCTGTTGCCGTCCACGGTATCGAAATAGTCACCGAACAGCTGATACAGCCCGCAGATCATCAGCATCGGAACGCCCTGACTTGCAAGGCCTCGCAGCGTGTCGGCACGTTTGAACAGGTCGTCGGAGATCTTCTCCTGACCGGTATCCTGACCGCCTCCGCCCAGGATGATGTCCACATGTTCGGGCCATGCATCGCCTTGGTTGTATGCATGTACACGTGGCTGAAAACCATAGAGCGTCAATCTGCGCTCTATGGTGAGCACGTTGCCCCAGTCGCCGTAGATGTTCATGTCATTCGGGTAAAGCGAAACCACATCGATGGGCCGCGACAATTCATCTGAAGTCACTTTGGCTCCTTTTCGTTCCATCCGAGCGATGCCCGTAGTTGCAGCGGTCGTTGCGTTCATCGTCCCACCCCCGCGTCCGGCACGTCGGCATACTTACCCAGTTGCGCACGAATGGCGAGCATGGCGGTATAGGTGCAGTAGACGTGCTTCGGCTTGTCGGGCTCAGCCGCGAGGAAACCCCGCAAGGCTTCGGGGAGGTCCGTTTCCACGTTGGCCACCTGAACCTGATCGTATTCCAAACGTAAGGCCATATCCCAGGCTCGCACGCCGGTGACCTGTTCCACCCCGGTCCGCCGCAGGGAAGCGAAGTCCACGTCCCACAGCCAGCTCATATCGCGCCCGTCTGCATAGTCATCATTGATGGCAATCATCGTGGAGCAGCCCTGGGGCGGGAAGCTAGCCAGCGACATGCGGAAGCCCATAGGGTTCTTGACCAGAAGCAGCTGCACTGGGACTCCGCCGACATCGAACGTCTCCCCCCTGCCGAATGCGGGAGTGACGTTGGCGAGCGCCTTCATAATCCTTGGGTCGAGGTTCTGCACGCGGTCCGCGTCGCAGTCCTCCGGACGTTTTACGGCGGAAGCTGATTGCTTCATGGAAGCACGCAAAGCCATCCCGGCATCGTCCATCACCGCGCGGACCGTTGCCAGCGCCGCAGCGGCGTTGTAGAGGTTGTACAGCCCATCAAGTCGCAGATCGGATTCGAACGACGTCCCGTCCATCGTGAACCCGGCGTGATGCGGACCTGACTTCGTAAGAACAACATCCGCATGTACATCGGCTCCACGCTGCCGTTTTCGGCAAAGGTCCGCGCCCTGCTCGGCACGATCCGCCTTCACAGCGCCTAATGCTTCCCGAGTCGCATCCGGCAAGACCGTAGCATCTGAGGAGACCGATAGCGAGCCAAACGGCCCGACTCCCGCCATATCTTCCGCATGCATTTCATCGTCGGAGGGGAACTGCGAACGTAGCTCGCGACTGAGCCCGAAATATCTCACCCGGCTCCCCTGAGGAACCAAGGAGGCAAGTGCGCGAATACGCCGGTCCTCGCGATTGAGCACCACCGTCCCGTCCGTAGCCTGCGCCACCTTCCCGAGCAGTCGGGCCGTGTTGTCGATCTCCCCGAAGCGATCGAGCTGATCGCGCATCACGTTGAGCAGCAGAGCATACCTGGGTCGGACCTGCCGGACGAACCTCACAGCATAGGCCTCATCGAGTTCAAGCACCGCTATATCCGCATCGAGCCTGCCACGCATGTCCACTTTGGTAAGCAGCGCTGAAACGACGCCCCGTGTAAAGTTGGAGCCCGTAGGATTGGTGAACACCTTAAGACCCAAATCGGCAAGCATCGAGGCGACCATGCGCGTGGTGGTGGTCTTGCCGTTCGTCCCGGAAACCAGCACCACACCGTAGGGCAGACTGGAGAGCGTCCGCGCAAGAAAAGCCGGATCGAAGGTTTCCACGACTTTGCCAGGCAGCGCACTGCCACCATGACGAGTGAGCCGCAACGAGGCTCGTATGGCCTTGCCCAAAGCGACTGTAACGAGTGAGCGCAGCGGCGCACCGACCGCACCAGTGCCCCGGGAGACGTTCACCGATGTGGGGGGCATGGACGCGTCCACGGTCCGCGAAGATCGGTTAGGCACCCGGTAAGTTCCATTGTCCTGCAGACCCATCTGTCCATCGTCGCCATCAATTCCATCGTTATGTGCCATATCACACCGCCTGCTGCGGAGCCTGAGGCATGTCCTTGAACTTGGACGTAGCTCCCAGGAATCCCAAAGTGAACGTGTCAGTAGGGCCGTTACGGTGCTTGGCCATGATGATGTCGGCCTCGCCGGGGCGGTCCTCCTTGTCGTAGGCATCGGGCCGGTGCACTAGGAAAACAACGTCGGCATCCTGCTCAATGGAACCGGATTCTCGAAGATCGGAAAGCTGCGGCTTGCGGTCGTTGCGCATCTCGGGGCCGCGGTTGAGCTGCGAAAGCGCCACCACGGGAACCTCAAGCTCCTTGGCGAGCAGCTTGAGCGCCCTGGAAAAACCAGAGACCTCCTGCTGGCGGCTCTCCTCGCGTCTGCCCGAACTCATGAGCTGCAGATAGTCGATGACCACGAGCTTGAGGTCGCTGGTCTGCTTGAGTCTGCGACATTTGGCCCGAATCTCCATAAGACTCATATTGGGGCTGTCATCGATGTACAGCGGGGCGTCACGCATCTTGGTCCAGAAATTGTTCAACGTGTTCCAGCGATCGGGTGTGATACCTTCATCCGCGTGGCTCAACGCGGTCAACGGAATATTCGTTTCCGCGGAGATGATGCGCTGTGCCAACTCCATTTTGCTCATTTCGAGGGAGAAGATGACGGCCGTCATGTTGTGATGCAATGCCGCGGAGCGTGCGAAGTCCACGCCAAGAGTCGATTTGCCCATTGCCGGGCGCCCCGCGACAACAATCATCTGCCCCGGCTGTAGGCCTTGTGTGGACTTGTCGATGTCACGGAAACCGGTCGGTACGCCACGCTCCATGTCGCCGTTCTGCATTTTGTCCATCTGTTCGAGCGTATCCTGCACGACCGTCCCGATGGCGGCGTAATCCTGACGCACCTTGCCGGCGCTCATCTCATAGACTTCGCTCTGCGCAAGGTTCACCACGTCCTCAGCCTGCGACCCTTCGGCCGAATACCCCAGCTGTGCTATCTTCGTGCCAGCCGCGATGACGTTGCGCAGGATGGCCCGTTGATGGACAATCTCCGCGTAGTACGTGGCATTGGCAGCTGTCGGTACGGCAGCCACCAGGCTATGGAGGTAGTCCACTCCACCGACTTTCTCCAAATCGCCGTTCTTAAGCAATTCATTGGCCACAAGCACGGCGTCGACCGGCTGCGATGCCGAGAACAAGGTGATGATGGCATCATACACGGTTTGATGCTTGGGCTGGTAGAAGTCTGAGACGTCAAGAGTCTGCGAGACCTCTCCTATGGCGTCCTTGCTCATGAGCATGCCGCCGAGAACCGCCATCTCCGCGTCATCGTCATGCGGCGGAACGCGATCGAACAGCGTCGAGTTCGCACTCAGATCCGTAGGTCCGTTGCCTTTGAACGCCTGCCGGTTTCCTGCATCTTCCCATCCATGTTGTTCTGCCATGACCTCAAGTATAGGGAGTCGTGCAGAGGTATGGAAGCATATGCAACCGGCGGAATATTGGCGACACGCTTAACGAAGAATGTGGATAGGAAAAATAGTTTTCCACATTCTGGGGATAATTATGTGGAAAACCAATTGAGTTATCCACACACTGGGGATAGTTGTGTGCACAGTTTGGGAATAGAATTTTCATGACTATCATCCACTTGCCTAACAACGAAAAGTATGATACCAAGCACCCTAAGTGCAACTTCGCCACACCGCCCCACGGACTTCGCCGTGCTATTGCACAGCCAGCACAACGCTATTGCACAAACCCCGCCGCGCCGAGCCAATACAAAGCTACAAGGAACGAAAAAAGCAAAACGCAACTCGGCTGGAAAAGACGGACTCAACAGGCACCGAGTAACACCATCAGGTTCCAGTAAGCACGACGACGGCCCGGCGGCGGTACAGCCTTCGACATGTACGGCACAGACCGTCAGTCACGCTGCTTGAAACTGCGGAACAACGCCTTCTCCCTGATGCTCACGGCGCCTGCGAGCGCCCCCGCCACGACCCCCAGAAGCGCGAAATACAGCACGGGTAGCAACGACACCACGAGCAGCCCGCCCGCACCCTTGCGCCCTGCGGTCAGACAGGACACGATGACGACGGGCGGTACCGCAACCAACATGGCCACGAGAACGCAGAACCCATACTCCATCAACAGCCTTAGGACCATGGATGCCTTCGGTTCGCCGGCGTGCAGACATCCGGCGCTCTCAAGCCTACGTCTTCTGCAGAAGGCGAAGACCGTGATGAAGCACAGCGGCAAGGGAACCAGCAGCAACGGCCTGGTGACCCGTGTGAGGAACGCAGTGTTGGGATCGAAGCGCTCCCCCTGCGTGTAGTTGACCTGGGCTACCTGGGCATCCGAGGACTGGCTCGAAAACACCAACGCCCGACGAAGCGACATGGAGACATCGTGCGGCGGCCACAGAGCGACCCAGCACTCGTCGAAAGTGCCCGTCTCAAGAGTCTCGACAAGCGCGGCGTAGCAAGGCGGGTGTCTCTTCCATCCTCCTGCCATGGATACACGCCGGCGACACGCATCCGGCCGGTCGTCGTCTCGATGAGCGAACCGGCGCTGAGCCCGAATTTGGCCGCCACGTTCTGCGAAAGCCATATTCCGCCGCCCGATCCACGGGAACCTGTTCCACCGGTGACGATGTCAATGAACCCCGGCGACACCTCATAGGTGTTCACAGGCGAGTTCTGAGCCAACGCAAAGCGCAGCGGGTCGACCTTGCGCAAGGCCCCTGCCCCCTGCACGGCGGAACCGCTGCGCATCGAGCCGCATGAGCGAGGATCCACCTGGCCTTCGGCTTGATGAAATAGGCGTTCGACAGACTGCTGCGATAGGCGTCGGCCTGCTGTTCGATACCCCACACCTGCCGCATGTCCAGGCCGGCGCACGCAAGGATGACGCACGACAACATCACTATCAGCGTCACGGGCCTCGTCATGCCCGTCGTGACGTTACGAAACGCCTCACCCGCACTGTCACGCAACCGCATGTGCACCGCCTTCCGCATCGGCCAGAGGCATGAACCGTTCCAGATCGACGACCGCATCGCACGCTTTCCAGACGAACGGGTCATGCGTGGCCACGATGACGGCCATACCCCGCGAGGCCAGCAAGGACAGGCTCTCACCGACCTGGCGGGCGGAACGCATATCGAGCTGGGCGGTCGGCTCATCCACCAACAGCAGGTCCGGAGCGCAGCAGATGGCACGAACCAGCATGAGTCGCTGCGCTTCGCCGCCGGAAAGATCGCAGAATCGGGAATCGACCTTTGCGGCCAAGCCGAAGTCGTCGAGGAGCCCAGCCGCCTGCTCCTGTGCCAGGGCGCGTGGCACGTTTCGCGCGATGATCGGAAAGGATGCTATGTCAAGCACAGTGCGGTAACACGGCCCATAGGGGTTCTGGAACACCCAGCAGATGCGTGCACCGCGAGGGACCTCCACGGTGCCCAGCGTGGGCTTGTCCCATCCTGCTATGAGCGAAAGCAACGTAGACTTGCCTGAACCCGATGGTCCCGTGACAGCAAGGAGCTGGCCTGCGGCTACGTCGAAGCTGACATGTTCATACAACAGCGCTGTTCCAGGGAAACGATGGCCCACGTCGCGTACCTGCACCATCGTGGACTGTTCGCCGCGCGTTGCGCTGCCATCGCGAGGGGCCACAGCGTTGCGGGCACCGAACCTCACTGCTTCACCTGCCTCACCGGGCATGATTTTGCGGTAATCGCCGTGCCTAAGTTGACCGAGCTGATGGGCTTGTCGGACGCTGCCATGACGAAGCCTCCGTTGGACCCCATGACGGTGATCGACCGTACTTCGTTGCCGCTTTGTACACACGCGGAATTGCCTTGGAGAGCGAATACGGCTCCTACAGGTATTTTCATGGCCTGCACAGGTTTCTGTAAAAGCAGCTCGGCATCGGCTCCTGCGTTCAGCGCGTCTTTATTGGCCGAAATCGCGGCATACCCAGGCGTGGACGCCACGGCAGCGAGAAATGCGGTATCACGACTCACACCCTCGGAATCGATGGGCCCCTGCTTGCCATACACCTGGACCACGTGACCGTCGGAAGCGACCCCTCCGGGCATCTTCTGTATGCGCACAGCACTGAGCGCTCCCTTGACACTTCCCAGATCCGCCGACGCTTCTACACCTGGGGAAGGCTTCCAGCCCACCACCTGAACCTGCTGCGCCGGGAGCCACACCAGGTACCTTATGTCAAGATTTCCCTGAGGATCCGCGATTCCTATCTTGCGCTGCAACTGAAGCAATGCCGCACGCAATGAGGCATCGAACACCGTCGGCGCATACGACCCCACCGCATAGCCAAGCCTGCTCAGCTCGGCGCGCAGGGCAGCGACGTCATTGCCCTTATCCCCCACCCGCAAATCACGGTAGAACGGGAGGGAACTGAAAAGAGCCAGCACAGGAACATCATCGACGCTGAACACCGTGGAACCCGAATCGATGGCCCCAAAGTCCTTGAAGGCGCTGGATGTCACAGTTCCCGACCCCTTCCATGTCAGCGGCGAATCCGGCACGATATCGAACGACACTTTGACCGGATGGGAGTCCGTGAACTGCTCCGAACCGACCGCAGCACGGGTGTCGGGCTGCGCGGCGGACAGAGAATCAGGCGTATACCGGTACGACAGGAGCAGCCCTACCGCACAGCCGCCTACCACAAGGGCGGCCACCAGTATGACAGCCAGTACGGCCGCAGGTGCTGAAAACCTGCGTTTGCCCTTCGACATCAACGCACTCTTGTTCATCTTATTGCACATCATCAGAGCCTGTAAATTCGACACTGCCGAGACTGAGACAGAAGCGCGCCTGCGCACCCTGCTGCCCATCGACGGGGAAACCAAACAAATCGCGCAACGCTCCTTTATACTGATGCGAATTCAACGTATCGGCAGCCTCCTTGAACTTGGCCGCCGTGTACGACTTATCGACGATCTTGGCATCGATAAGGCATTGCGCCGCTATGATACTGCTATCCTTGTAGCGCTCGGGATTGTCCTGCTGCTCCCTGAAGGCCGCTTCGATCTCCTTTGTGGTATGCTCGGAGCACTTGTTCGACTGCTTGAACCAGGCGTCCACGTTCATGTTCGGATCGACCGTATCTGCGCTTTTATAGACCCCATCAGGCATCTTCGTATCCCGCTCCGTGTAACCGGCGTTCGCCATGCATTCCATGTATTTGTCATGCGCGCTCTCATAATCTGATTGCTCCATATGCCCCGACTTGGCGGCACGTGTGAACACATCACGCTCGAAGGCATCGAGCTGGTCACCCTGCTGGTCAAGTTCCGACTGAAACAGCTCCTTCAACGACTCCACACGTTCGGCACTGCTCTTCTCCTGAGCAAAGGAAACGCTCGACGAGGAGCCCTCGGAATGAACCTTGCCCGACGTAGTGGATCCGCAGCCACTGAGCAGCAGTACCGTTAAGGCGCCAGCCATCACTGCCTTCAACACGCAACTAGCTTCCTTTAGCATTGTATCTCCATTAATCAGGTCGTCCTCGTTTCTCTAGGCATAGCCTGGAGAGACGAGGATATGAATAACAAATTTATGCAGTAAGCAATCGTTCCTTATCGAACATAGTAATCGTGCCTTACAGGATGATCCCACGGCCTCCCATATGCGTGTGCACTCGAGGTTGTATTCCGTCTCCAGCCTGTATCAGATCTATTACTACCGACCTGGGCATAACTACGCCCTGATGTGCCTCCCTGCACGCTAGTCCACGCCCAAGCCTCCATCCAAGCAGGATTATGGAGCGTAGTTCCCGAATTTGCGGACCACGAAGCAGAAGCTGACGGTGCCAATGCAACACCAAGACTGAGCACCGCGGCTATAGAAGCTACTGAAGCAACTAATTTCTTTTTCATTGTTACACCTCTCTTCATTAAAAGGCAATAATATGATTACCACAAACAACCCGCGGTGTTTAAATTATAGATTATATACTATATGTATGTCAACTTTTATTTCTACAGTCAACAGAATAAGAGTATCAGGTTTAAGGAAATGGGATAGCAAAACATCGCTCGCCCGTCATGTGGGAACTTTCTCTACGGACATAACACGTACCGGTAGATTTGATATAGCATTTTCCAGTCACACAGCGAATAACAGAATCGAGCGATGAATCTATGACCGAATCCATGGAGCGCCGTGGGGAGCACAACACAGCCGAAACCGCCGGGGACATCGGAGTCAACGGGGACACCACCGACAACGGC
This sequence comes from Bifidobacterium bombi DSM 19703, assembly GCF_000737845.1. Taxonomy (GTDB): domain Bacteria; phylum Actinomycetota; class Actinomycetes; order Actinomycetales; family Bifidobacteriaceae; genus Bifidobacterium; species Bifidobacterium bombi. Next base: position 903,756 of record NZ_ATLK01000001.1, read on the forward strand.
GGTACTACAGGAGACACCACGGATGAAGGCATCGGCTCACCTACCGGCAACAGTGACATCAACAACGACACCGCCGGCAACAGCAACGACAACGATCGAATCGACAGGACGCAACGCAGGCAGATCGGACGGCAGATAGCAGCGCTGGCCATCCCCACATTCGGCCAGCTGATAGCCGATCCACTTTTCGTGCTCATCGACACTGCCGTGGTCGGGCACATCGGCAGGACGGCGCTGGCGGGTCTATCCATCGGCAGCACTGTGATCCTGACCGCCGCCGGGCTGTGCAACTTCCTGGCATACGGCACCACCTCGTCAGTGGGCAAACTCATGGGCGCCGGGCACAGACGACGCGGGTTCCAAGCGGGCATGGACGGCATGTGGCTCGCCTTCATCATCGGCATGGTGGTTTCGGCGCTGCTGTTCGGCTTCGCCACTCCGATCTGCATCGCCATGGGAGCCAGCGGTGAGGTGCTCACCCAGGCCGTGTCATACCTGAGGGCCGTCATCTTCGGCCTTCCCGGCATGCTGCTGGTATACGCGGCGAACGGCATCTTCCGCGGACTGGAGAAGGTGCGCATTACCCTCGTAGCCGCCGTAGCCGGAGCCGTGTTCAACACCGCTTTGGACTTCCTCTTCGTGTTCGGTTTCGGCTGGGGCGTGGCCGGCTCGGGGCTGGCCACCTTCGCGGCGCAATGGTTCATGGGCATCTTCCTGACAGTGCCGGTACTCAGGTGGGCCCGCCAATGCGGAGCCAGCCTCAAACCCCGCCTATCGGGCATCGGCAGCGTCGCCGGGGACGGAATCCCACTGTTCGTGCGCACCCTCGCCCTACGTGTATGCATGGTGGCTACGGTGGTGCTCGCCACCCACATGGGCACCGCCGTTCTGGCGGGATATCAGGCAGTGAATTCAAGCTGGAACTTCGTGCTCAACATGCTCGACGCCATCGGCATCTCCGGTCAGGCGCTCGTGGCCGTCGAAATCGGGGCGGGTCACAGGCGCCGCGCAAAGGGCTTGACATCCATCGCCGCTCGCGCCGGTCTGTGGGGCGGCATCGCCATCGGAGTCGCCCTTCTTGCCTTCGGCGCACTTTCTGCTCCCCTGTTCAGCCCCGACCCTCAAGTGCAGGTCCTCATACGGGCCGGCATCGTCGTCGTGGCGGTGATACTTCCGCTGTCCGGATGGATGTGGGCCCTTGACGGCATTCTCATTGGTGCCGGCGACTACACCTATCTGGCGGTTACGTGCCTTACCATCACCGGAGTCTACCTTCCTGCCGTCCTGATGCTGGGCTGGGCGCAATCCCGATGGCATCTTGACGGCACTGTCTCAATGGTGCTCCTTTGGGCCGTCTTCGGCGCAGTGTTCATCGGCGGAAGGTCCATCGCCAACGGGCTGCGCACACGTACGGATCAGTGGATCCATCAGATATCCCAGTAAACGAGTCGGACCTCCGTGACCAGCGACGCAGACAGCGAAGTGGACACAGTCCGCCCCGACCGCGACTGCTTGCCTGCGATGACCTTCGCCAGCCATCCCTGCTATGACGGAATCCCAGGAATTGGCACACAGGACGATCGATTCACGTCAATCGGATGACCGTCTGGGGCACGAATCCGATCCGAGTGGCTCCCCCGCCGATTTCCAGCTTTCTCACAGATCATTTGGTACAGTGATATACATCATATTGCCCATGGCACAGCTTAGACTGGTCAAGGTTCAAGACAGACAACGCCCGCATCGGACGGGCGAGGACAACGTCCTAGGAAACAGGAGCGCACATGTTCGTGTTCACAAGTGCATGGTCCACCATAAAACGGCACAAATGCCGCACTTTGCTCATCATGGTGGTGAGTGCGGCGGCCATATTCAGCGGAGTATTCAATCAGGCTCTCAGCGCCGAGAACGACGAAGCCGTGCATGGAACCGGTTATCAGCTGCTTCAACCGACCGCCGTGATCAGACCCAACGACTCGAAACTCGCCCGGCGCAACGGCGCAAATTCGGATATAACCAAGGATTACCTGCCGTACGCGCAATATGCCGCTTATGCTTCCGACCTTCAGCAGATGCAGATCCAACCACAATTCGTCTTCACTGAGTATCTGCCGGCACGGCAGACGGGATCGGTAAAAGCCATACCGGGCACGGAGGACCAGAGCAGCGACAAGACGGGTGGCGAGTTCACCGTGGTCGGTTTATATGATCCCAACGGAGTCAATATCAACCACGCCGGAAAATTCAAGGTGGTCCAAGGCAGGAGTCTCGACTTCAAAAAACCCGGCAAGCAGGATGCACTGGTTTCACAGGCACTGGCACAGAAGAACGGTCTCACGGTAGGAAGCACCTTCAAGGTGGGCAACGCGACGAGCGCCGATACCTCATACGAACTGAAGGTCAAAGGCATCTATGCATACACTTCGGAGCCGCTGGAAGGTAAGGCGGGACGCACGAAACTGGCGAAGGAGAACCGTGACAACGCGATCTACGTTTCACCGGCGTTCCCCCAACTCGCTGATGAAAACGTGGTGAACGGCAAATCCACAGGATGGCAGACTCCCGAATTCGACATCGGTTTCACACTGCAGAGCGTGAGCGAGTATGAGACGTTCAAAAAAACCATCAACCAGGTCGGCATCCCGAAAGGGTTCAAGATCACTTCTCCGACCATCGATGAGTACATGACTTCCATACAGCCTCTCAAGACCCTCGCATCAAGGTTGAGAAACGGAACGAACCTGACCTACATCGTCACCGGAGTCCTCCTCGCGCTGCTGGCTCTATGGAATTTCACACACCGCCGGGACGAAATCGCGATGGATATGATCGTCGGCCGCACCAAGGCGAACATCGGCACACAGTTGATGCTCGAATTCATGCTCCCGGCTCTCACCGGCCTTGCCGTAGGGGGAATCGCGATACTGCTTGCCATCAAGCCGATGGGCAAGGCGCTCACCAAGGGCCATGCCATACCGCTCGTCTCCGATTGCTGGATTCCCATGTGGTACGTGCTGGGAGCCATAGCCGTGTTGTCGTTCATGGCTTACATTCGCCTCGCCTGTGCACGTCGGAATGCGCTGTTCGACACCCGAATTCCGCCTGAAGACAGAAAGGGTCAGCCCACAATTGAGCGACACAATGACGATCGAGCAATGGACGACGAATCTTCGGAAGACGGAAAAAGGAACCCAAAGACCAAACACGTCGGTGAATCACAAAACGACGGCGTTGAGCAGGAGGCCGGTCGATGAACCCCAATGGTAACGACAACAAGCTCACGAAGACAACGGACAACATCGAAGACATCCGGTATTCGATCGTCTATGACGATGAAGGCAAGCTGGACATCACTTCCGATGACACCGTTGAATCCGGCGCTCGCGAGGATGACATCCATCTGCCCGAGGCCAATAGCGTCATGGGCGAGAAGGAAAGCGATGAACACACCAGCTCGCAAGCGGTGCGCAACCTCGACGTCTTCGCTGATACGCAGTTGTACGGCAATCTGTCGGGCGATCTCGACGCACAGAGCGATCAAGACGAGTCTGATGAGCCCGGCGACGACTCAGAGGACACCGTGGGGCGAACCCAGGCGAATGGACACAAGAACGAGACCGATGTCATCGACTATGTCCATGAAAGGGAGGAAGACGAAGAAGGCTTTTCCCAGGCCGCGTCCTTATTGCTGCGCTCCTATCCGGCCATGAGCTTCGACCATGTGACTTCGATCAATCACAAGACGGGCAGGAGGGTGCTTGACGATCTGCAGCTGACCTTTGAGGAGGGAACCTTCTATGCCTTGAAGAACGCAGACGATGAGCAACGCAGGGCATTCCTGCAAGTGGCCACAGGCTTCAGAGTTCCTGACAGCGGGCAAGTGATGCTCAAGAGCGCAGGATTGATCGATCTGGGCGACAACGAGATACGCGGTCATCGAATCGGCCTGATCACGCAACGATACAGCATATGGCCGGAGCTTGATGCCATCGGCAACATCGAACGGACGATGAAATCAAGCGGACGGACCTTCCTCGAACCGATACCTGAAATCGCGCACCGCCTGCTGAAGACCGTGGGATTCGATCAGGCGGTCACCGGTCTGCCACTCCGCCAGGCGAGCGAACTGAACCTGCGCAGGGCGTGCATCGCGCGTGCGGTCTGCTGCGACGCCAATGTCATCATCGCGGACGATCCAACCGGTGGGCTAAAGGATGACGAGCAGGAAGCCGTTCTCCTATCGTTGGCGCAGATCGCCCACGCAAAGGACCCCAAGAGGTGCGTCATCATCCTCACCGACGATCCCATCGACATCGACACGGCCGATGAAACTCGGAGTTTCGAACGGTGAGCTAACGCTCCAGGTTCATCCGGAATCGCCGCGCCAGGGCTGGAATGTCCGGTACGCCATAACGCCGCACCAACGCAAGCCATGCCTGTTTGTTGGCGTTTCCGTAGCGTGCGGCTTTTCTTGCATACGCATCCGCGGTGAGAAAGCGCGGAGGGATCGACTTACTGTTGTATTTATCAGCCACCATCACCACTTCCTGTTCACGATTCGCCGGTGAGTAATCGTCGGGTGGCAACGGCAGGTTCTGGGCGACGACCTGCTCGCGCGTGAGACCGACACCCGTGTGGTTACGCGCGAACTGGGCGATGGACTCGTCCACGCCATGACTGAGCAGCCATCGATATCCTCGCAATCCGTGCAGGATATAGTTCGGACCGTCGAATGTGACGGGACCGCCATCGCCACCGTCGTTGCGCAGGACCAGGTACGTACCGATGTCATGGAGCAGAGCTCCCGTTACGGCAAGATTCTCGTCAAGCGGACCGGATGGCGCAACGCCGCCTTCGACATCTTCATCAACCGGCATGGAACCATCCGGAACACGGCCTTCCACCTCGGGGACCCGTGGATGGGATTGAGGTGTTCGGGCCTCCTGAGCCAAGCCGCTGCAAATGAACAAAGCGTTCTGATGTCGCACCAACTGCCTGGTGATTGTGGCCACTATGACGCAGTGGGTATGAATTAAATCGTAGGCCGCCGACGAAGGGGCAATCAGCCTGTGCAATTCGTCAGCCTGTGCGAGGGTAGGAACATAGGAAACACGGTCTTCAGTCATGTAACCATTGTAGACATCAATCGAGTGATTGTTTTCCTCCACCACCCCACAGCGCGCCGCGAACGGCCGTGGACACGCATGTCTCGGAGCCGGTAAACCCCGATACACACGCACCATGAGAACACATGAAGTGCACCACGACGATTGTCAAGGTCATGAGCAAAGATTCGGGCTCACGAAGCCGGCTGTAAGATAACAGCGGGGAACCTACTGCTTGACCTTGCCTTTGGCCCCAGGTCGCACGGCCCGTCGCTGCAGACGCGGAGGACGCTTGGTGGACACGAACAGAGGCTGGGTCTCGATCATGGGATTGTAAGGAGCCAAGCCGAACCACTTGACCGGAGAACCGGCAAGACGTCGTATGGAATACTTCATCCTCAATGAGAACGCCTCACGGGTCGTGATCTTGGATTCAGGCATCAGAGCCTTGTGCAGCAACACGTAACGCACGGTACCGATATCCGGGTCGGCATCCACCTTGGGGTAGACGGATTTCTGCCTGGGCAACTCCCCCGTCGCGGAAAGATCGTGCATCACCTGGTGGATGTAGGCAGGGATGGATTGAGACACCTTGAACCCAAGACGAATCCTGACGCGGAAGATGTAGTCCGTATCGAAATCCTCCACCGAGTATTCGCGAGTGAATGGTTCATCGGTAGTCTCCACTGAAACCGCCCACCAAGCACGGGCGCGCTTGGGGTGGTCAGCGAAGATGGAGAAGAAGATATCCGTATCAAGACGCTTCATGTCCGCGTCACTCGTCAGATAGACGATGTTGTCCGCAAAATACGGGATACGGAAATCTTCATGCAGTTTCGACAGTGCCGGGATGAAATCACGCGGCTTCATGTGCCTTCTCTGACTGCGCTCGATCTTCGTGCCGTCGTTCCAAGTGATCATGATAAGGAGAATCACCAGCGTCAGGCACATCGTGAACCAACCGCCGTGAAGGAACTTGGCCATGGACGCCAGAAGAAAGAGCGTCTCGATGGCGATGAACACGATGAAGAACATGGAGGCCAGGAATTTGTGATGATGATTGCTGATGTACACGGTAAGCAACACGGTGGTCGTTATGACCGTGATGTTCAACGCAAGACCATACGCCGCGGAAATATGCTCTGAGTCCTTGAACATGGCAAGCACGGAAAGGGTGGCCACACACAACACCAGATTGACCGTGGGTATGTAGAGTTGCCCGCGGGTGCGAGATGGGTAACGGACCTGAAGATGGGGCATCCAGTTAAGACCCGTCGCCTCAGAAACCATGGTGAACGCCCCCGTAATCAGCGCCTGGGATGCGATCACGCCTGCCGCCACGGAAAGAGCGACGGCGAACGGACGCAACGACGGGCCCACCATCTGGAAGAACGGGTTCACATTGCCCGCGGCAATCAACGCCTTATTGCCTTGATTGCGCAGCATCCACGCGCCCTGGCCGAAGTAGTTGAACATCAGTGCCACGAAGATGAGCGGCCAAGTGAAATAGATGTTACCACGACCCACGTGGCCTATATCGGAGTAAAGCGCCTCAGCGCCAGTAGTGGAAAGAAAGACCGTACCCATCAGGGCAAGGCCAGCCACGTTGTTCCCACTGAATAGGAAGCGTATGCCGTAAATGGGGTTGACAGCCTCGAAAACGCTCCAGTCCCCGCCGAGGTTCGCAATACCTGTGATGGTCAGGAAAGCGAACCACAGGAGGACCACCGAGCCAAACACCTTGCCGATTGATTCCGTTCCGCGGCTCTGCACAGCAAAAAGAATGACGATGATGACCACGGTAATCATCAATGAAAGATTCGCGTTCTCGTGGAACGCCGGCTCAAAAAAAGGAACCGTTCTGAGACCTTCCACTGCGGACGAAATGGATACGGCCGGAGTCAACACAGAATCCGCCAGGAACGCCGAACCGCCTATCATAGCCGGAACCACAAGCCACTTACCATGGTGTCTGATGAGGGAGAACAAAGCGAAAATGCCACCCTCACCTTTATTGTCGACGCGCATCGCCACCAGTACGTACTTGACCGTCGTGATGAGCGTGATCGTCCAAAAGACCAAGGACAGCAAACCAAGCACTGCCTCACGGTTGATGTTTCCCAATCCCCCTTGACCTGAGAGGAAGGTCTGGGCCGTATACAAGGGTGAGGTGCCGATGTCGCCATAGACCACCCCCAAGGTCACAACCGCCATGCCGAATGTCACCCTGTCGGGACTCGCCTGCAACTTGAGCCACCAACGTCCGAGCGGACCATGCGACTTGGTGTGAGCAAGCCTTTCGGCCTCTTCACGCTGCTCTTCTTCCTGTTTGACAAGTACTTCATGCTCTTCCTGCGTCAGAGTGTCATTGGAGACCTTCGGGGCATTGGTGAAGGTATCCGCACGAAGCAGCGCCTCTTTCTCCGCTTTTGCCGACCGCCCCGCCGCCAGGGGCCTTGCGGACTTCTGGGCCCGTTGAACCTTCCTAACTTGAGACGAAACCGGCTGTTGGGAGTTCGTACCTGTTTTCGAATCCGCAGAACGTTTGCCTCCTTCAGTCTTTGCCAATTGTGCAAGTCGTTGGGTGCCGTTGCCGTGAAGGTTGATGACTCCACCTCGCGAACCACTGCGGCCTTGGTTCCGTTTCTTTCCGCGGTCATCCACCGCGGCGTCATCACCTGCATCACGCCTCAAGTCATCATGCCGTGTTCGCGAAGTCGCAGAATCAGGGAATCCGGATTGTAAATCCGGCTTCCCTTTGAAATCTGATTGGTTTTCACTGTAGCCATTCCGCCCGCCAGCAACGTGCTCTTCACCATTCCGAACGCCGTTTTTTGGTCGCGAAGCACCTTCAGTCCCTGACTGTGACATACTTTGCCCTCCAACGCAGAGACCTTCTCTGCGCATTCACTGCTTCTCAGCTCTCTCACACGCTGATTTCAAAACCAACGCCCAAGTTTATATCCACATCCCTATTTTGCAAAACCGACACCTTGCACCATCCAGCCCACGCCTTGAACCGGCAAATCGTCGCCGGCTAAATCCCATAGACAGCGCGGGTTGTACGGCGCGTTGCCGAGGCGACCTCTGCGATGCTGACATCCAACGCATCCGCGAGCGCAGCGAGGGTATACGGGATCATATACGGCGCGTTCGGCCGTCCGCGGTATGGCATCGGCGGAAGATAGGGTGCATCGGTCTCCACCATGATGTGGTCCATCCCGACGATTCTTGCGGACTTCGCAATTTCGTCATTGCCCTTGAAACTCACCGCCCCTGAAAAACTCAGATACCAGCCTTGATCCCGGGCGATACCCGCCATTTGCGAATCACCCGAATAACTGTGGAACACGGTGCGCTCAGGGCTGCCGTCGGCAAGCAACGTCTCGATGACCTCCTCGTGCGCGTTCCTGTCATGGATCTGCATCGGCAGGCCGAGTTCCTTTGCCAGTGCGATATGGGCGCGAAACGCCTCGCGTTGCAGATTTTTGGCCTTCCCACCGGTGCGAAAGAGGTCCATTCCCGTCTCCCCTATGGTCACTACCTCCTTGGGATGTTCCACTGCAAGACGATGGACCTCGGCCAGAGCATCCTCGAAGTCCACGTCGTGCCAAGGCTCGTAGTGCAACGGCAAACCGTCAGGACCGGGATCCCCGTGATGGCCGTGCAACACGGCTTCGTTGGGGTGAATAGCCAAACCCGCATGGACGACTCCCGGATGGTCGAGGGCCATCTGGACCGCAGTGGCAAGGTCCGGCAGTTCGCAGCCCACGTCGATGACACCCACGACCCCCACGCCGGCGGCTTGGGAGAGCATCTCATCGACGGAATACACCGGAACGGATGGCTGTCCACGTTCGATGGCCTGCCTGTTCAGCTCCCGGGCGAACGGAACCACGGAAGCCAAATGAGTGTGGTCGTCAATGACGTCGATGCCGTTAGGCAACGGCGACGGTGCGGGAGCCCATCCGCGCTCTCGATGCTTCTTGCTCATGCCTCCAGTGTAGCCGCACTGAGCGAACCGGGTTGAAGGCTCACGGTAATGGCCAAAGCGCCGTACTTGCGTTCCTGCTCCGGGGTGTATATCCCGTAGGTCTCGGCGACCATCTGTTCCACGCTCTCGCCGCAGACGTCCATATCCGAGGCGGGAACCGACTCGTAGAGCTCGCGGAATGTGGCGAACCGCCTCAGTCCCGTCACAGTGACGCGCACCCTGCGGCTCTCCTGCGGTTCGAGGATGAACTCTATGGTGTCTCCTACGCAGACACGTCTGCGCTTCTCATCGTCAAGTCTGATTTCGACGCTCTTACGTCCAGCCGCGATCGACTCGAACGGTGCGGCATACAACCCCATGGTGTGCAGCATCGATCACCCCCTGAAAACGACGGTACCATTGCCTTACGGCATCTTTGAGTCTTGCAAAGCAACGGTACCGAATCTGAGTGACACCTGATACGACTAGTCCTTCACGCCTCCCGACGCGAACAACTGGCGGGCGTGCTCCTGTATGCTCATCACCTGATAATCGCCGGCCTTGACCGCTTCAACAGCAAGCAGCACAGCCGAGAATTCGGTGACGGTGGTGAACTGCGGAACGTCGGCGGCCACGGCTGCCGAACGTATCGCATAGCCATCCGAACGCGAATCGCGGTTGCTTGGTGTGTTGAGGACCATGTCGACCTGCCCCGCCTCGATCATCTCCACCGGGTTTTTACCCAAAGCGTCGTCGCCGAAACGGTCACGTAAGGCCTGGTCATCGGCCTGCGTGCTCGAAATCTTGCTCACCACGCGAGATTCGATGCCGTACCTGCGCAGCACCGATGCAGTGCCTTCCGTACAGCACAGCGTAAAGCCCAGCTCCTGCAGACGCACCGCAAGCAGCGGAAGCTGACGTTTGTCGGCATCCGCCACCGAGAGAAACACATTGCCTTTCACTGGCAATCCTCCGGCATAGGCAGCAAGCTGGCTCTTTGCGAAGGCATGCGGGAAGTCGCGGTCGAAGCCCATAACCTCACCGGTGGAGTGCATCTCCGGACCCAACAGGGTGTCCACAGACCGCCCGGCTTCCGTACGGAAACGCTTGAACGGAAGAACCGATTGCTTGACCGCCACCTGCTGACCGGAATGCATGGTGCCGCCGTCCCCAACAGGAAGCAGCAGACCGCGCCTGCGCTGATCGGCGACGCTCTCCCCGACCATGATTCTCGCGGCGGCCTTTGCAAGCGCCACCCCGGTGGCCTTGGAGGCGAAGGGAATCGTGCGGGAGGCGCGCGGATTGGCCTCGATGACGTACAGAGTATCGGCCATATAGGCGAACTGCACGTTGAGCACGCCGCGCACACCGCAGCCTTGCGCGATGGCCAAGGTGGCCTTGCGCAAACGCTCGATCTGCCCATCGGAAAGCGTGCTCGGCGGCAACGTGCAGGCGGCGTCGCCGGAGTGCACGCCGGCCTCCTCCACATGCTCCATGATGCCTCCCACATACAGTTCCTCGCCGTCATACAATGCGTCCACGTCGATCTCGATGGCGTCCTGAAGGAACTTGTCAATGAGCAGCGGAGAAGGCAGACGGCCCGACACGACGGTGTCCGACCGTGCCGCCGCAAGCGCGCGGTCCACGTACTTCTTCAGCTGTGCGTCATCATAGACGATTTCCATGCCACGTCCACCAAGCACATAGCTGGGACGCACCAGAACCGGGTAGCCGATCTCGTGCGCGGCAATCTGCGCCTCCTTGTAGCTGAGCGCGGTGCCGTAACGTGGGGCGTTAAGATGCTCACGGCTGAGCACCTCACCAAACAATTCACGGTTTTCGGCCAGATCGATGGACTCAGGGCTGGTGCCCAGAATCGGCACGCCAGCAGCCTTCAACCGCGCGGCGAGCGACAGCGGAGTCTGACCGCCGAGCTGGACGATGACGCCCTTGACCGGACCAAGCCGCGTCTCGGCCTCGTATATCTCCATCACGTCCTCGAACGTGAGCGGCTCGAAATAGAGCCTGTCGGACATGTCGTAGTCCGTGGAGACCGTTTCGGGATTGCAGTTGACCATGATGGTGTCGTAATCCCTGCCAAGCTCCTGCACCGCGTGCACGCAGGTATAGTCGAACTCGATGCCCTGACCAATGCGGTTGGGACCGGAGCCGAGTATGATGACCGCCTCACGTTCGCGAGGCTTCAACTCGCTTTCATCTGCATAGCAGGAATAATAGTACGGCGTCACGGCGTCGAACTCCGCCGCGCAGGTATCCACGGTCTTATAGACCGGTCGCAGACCGTAGCTCTGACGCAACCGGCGTATGGTCTCTTCGCCGTCGTCTCCCAAATATCGCAGATGGGCTATCTGCAGATCGGAGAGTCCGGCGCGTTTGGCCCTGAGTAGCAAGGCCGGCGACAAGGTCTCGGTATAGCGCACCTGCATCGCCGTGCGGTTGATGAGCGTGAACTGCGTAAGGAACCAGGGGTCGATTTTCGTGGCGTCAAAAAGCTGTTCCACGGTGGCGCCACCCCAGATGGCGCGTTGTATTTCCAGATAGCGATTCTCCGTGGGGACGCGCATTGCTTCGAGCAGGCGCCGAACCTCGACTTCATCCGGCTTGATGCCATCCCAGCTGAAGCCCATGTGCCGTTTGTCGATGGAGCGCATGGCCTTGCCTAGCGCTTCTTGGAAGTTGCCACCCAAGGCCATGGCCTCGCCGACCGACTTCATGGATGTGGTGAGCGTCGGGTCGGCTTCGGGGAACTTTTCGAAAGTGAACCGAGGGACCTTCGCAACCACGTAATCGATCGTAGGTTCGAAGCTCGCCGGCGTGGACTGCGTGATGTCGTTGCGTATCTCGTCAAGCGTATAGCCCAAGGCCAGTTTCGTGGCGATCTTGGCGATCGGGAAACCGGTGGCCTTGGAGGCCAGCGCGGAGGAGCGTGACACGCGTGGGTTCATCTCGATGACGATGATGCGACCTGTGTCCGGGTTGACGGCGAACTGGATGTTGCAGCCGCCGGTATCCACACCGACACCACGGATGATGGCGATGGCTATGTCGCGCATGTGCTGGTATTCACGGTCGGTCAAGGTGAACGCGGGCGCCACGGTGATTGAATCACCGGTGTGCACTCCCACGGGATCGACATTCTCTATGGGGCAGACCACTACGACGTTGTCCTTGCGGTCCCTCATGAGTTCGAGCTCATACTCCTTCCAGCCTTCGATGCCCTCCTCTATCAGGACTTCATTAGTAGGAGAGTAATGGATACCGGCCCCGGCGATGCGGTGCAGCTCCTCCTCATCGTGGGCGATGCCCGAACCCAGACCACCCATGGTGAAACTCGGACGCACCACCACCGGATATCCCAGCTTCGCGACTATGGCATCGACCTCATCAAGCGTATGGGCCACATCGGAACGAGCGGATTGCGCTCCCGCCGCTTCGACGACTTTCTTGAACTGCTCGCGGTCCTCACCGCGGTCGATGGCTTCAAGCGACGCTCCGATAAGTTCCACATGATACTTATCCAACACTCCCGCCGCACCGAGGGCCTCCGCGGCGTTGAGAGCCGTCTGCCCGCCAAGAGTCGGCAACAGCGCGTCGGGACGCTCCTTGGCGATGATGCGCTCGAGGATGTCCGTGTCGATCGGTTCGATATATGTGGCGTCCGCCATTTCCGGGTCGGTCATGATGGTGGCTGGGTTGGAGTTCACCAGAATCACCCTGATGCCCTCCTCACGGAGCACCCGGCAAGCCTGGGTTCCTGAATAGTCGAACTCGGCGGCCTGCCCGATGACGATGGGACCCGACCCGATGACCATGACCGAATGAATGTCGTTGCGTTTCGGCATCAGCGTTCTCCCCTGTCGTTTTCGTCTGTCTGTTCACCCTTCACATTGCGCTCCATAAGTTCGATGAACCTGTCGAACAGATACGAGGCGTCATGCGGACCCGCAGCCGCCTCAGGATGATACTGCACCGAAAAGGCCGGGATATCCAGGCACTCGAGTCCCTCGACCACGTCGTCGTTCAGGTCAACATGCGAGACCCTGACACGGCCGTAGCGTCCGTTGCCATATGGGGCCTTGACTGGTGCCCCAGCACGCCCGTCCTGCGGCACGTCGACGGCGAAGCCATGGTTGTGAGCGGTGACTTCCACTTTGCCGCTCGTCAGATCCATGACCGGCTGGTTGACGCCACGGTGGCCGAATTTCAACTTATACGTATCGAATCCCAACGCTCTGCCGAGCAACTGATTGCCAAGGCATATCCCGAAGAACGGGTAGCCCGCGTCAAGCACCTGGCGAAGCAGAGACACTTCGCCGTCGGCCGTGGACGGGTCTCCTGGACCGTTCGAAAAGAACACGCCATCGGGTTGAAGATCGCGAATCCGATCCAAGGCCGTATCCAAAGGAAGGACGTGCACGCGGCAACCACGCTCCGCAAGCCTGTGCGGCGTCATCGATTTGACGCCGAGATCCAGCGCCGCGACCGTGCACCTAGGTGCTTTGCCTTCCCAATCCCCGCAGGGTTCCACCGTATAGGCTTCATCCGTGCTCACCTCTCCGGTCAAATGGGAACCACTCATCGCGGGCGAGTCGCGCACGATTTCAAGCAAGTCACGAACATCCCTCAGCTCCGGTTCATCCGTCTGTGCATCCTTACGAAGCAGGGCCGGACCAGAAAAAACGCCGGCCCGCATGGCACCCGCCTGACGCAGATGCCGCACGAGACGGCGTGTATCAATCCCCGAAATCCCGACGATTCCTTGATCGCGCAGATCACTGTCCAGCGAACGTTTGGCCCGCCATGAGCTCACACAGGGGCTAGGCTCACGAACCACATAGCCTGCCACCCATATTCTGGCGGATTCACCATCTTCATCATTGACCCCGGTATCGCCTATATGCGGGAAGGTCTGCACCACAATCTGCCGGTCATAACTGGGATCCGTCAATGTCTCCTGATACCCCGTCATACCCGTGGTGAAAACGATTTCTCCGGTTACTTGACCCAACGCGCCGTATGAGTCACCCTTGTACACTTCCCCGTCCTCAAGAACAAGAATGGCGGGAGAACTGCTTAGAGAATGACAACCGACTGCATTGGCCTTGGTGTCATAAAGATTCACCTGTACCCCTTTTTGCAGTGGACATTCTACGAAAGTATACCGGCATGTATGGATGTACGCCACCGCGAAGAAACGGTGCCTGAGACGGAAATCTCAGACGATACCCTTTCATTTCGGCGTGTCGCCGACATACTGCGGTCGAATGCCACAAGGCACACGCGCCCTCAGCTGCATTCCGCCTATAGTTCGCGTTCAGCCGGCGTGTCCGGCGACTCCGGCGCGGGGATGATTTGCGGGGCAACGGCTGGTTCTGCCTGCACGGTCTGCTCGGGACCATCCCACTGCATCGGCTTGCCATCGCCATGACCACTCACGCCGCCTGAAGTAAGAAAACCAGGTGCGGTCGGAGCATGGAGTGCGGCGTCCTGACGAGCCTGTTGCACACGCGCCGCCTCGGCCTGCCTGATCTGCTCCAAAGCCGCATCCTTGTTGGCACAGATAGCGCTGAGCAAGCCATGAATAAACGCCGGCGAATCATCATCGCTGAGCATCTTGGCAAGCCCCAGGGCCTCATCTATGGCCACCTTGTCGGGCACCTCATCGGTGAACAGAATCTCCCAAGCCGCAATGCGTAGAATGTTACGGTCGACGACGGCCATGCGACGCAACGTCCACTTGGTCGAATACTTGCCCAATACGGCATCGATGTCCGCCTGGTGCTCAGCCACCCCTCGGACGAGGACGACCGCGTACTCCGGCAAAGGCGTCTGTGCACCTGGCTCAGCGATTCTCTCGTCAAGAAGGGAATCGATGTCCTGCCCTTTTTCATCGGCTTCATACAGTGTGTTCAATGCTCGCTTACGAGCGGTGGAGCGTGCCATGCCAATCCTCTCAAACCTAATAATCCAGCTGGTAGCGCCAGCGGTATTTCATTGTCCCCTACCCTGAGTGTCAACCCGCGAGACGTCCTGAAAGCCAAAGGCCCCCGGTCTTCCGAGAGCCTCTGTTCCATAAGGACAAACGTCCATCCGTTTTATCCGACGCACCTCTATCGGCCTACCGGCTTGGGCTAGTTGTTTTCACGTCCGAGGTAGGAACCATCGCGAGTGTCGACCTTGACCTTCTCACCTTCACCGACGAAGAGGGGCACCTGAATCTCGGCACCTGTCTCCACGGTCGCCGGCTTGGTGCCGGCGTTGGCACGGTTACCCTGTACCCCAGGCTCCGTCGAAGTCACGGTAAGGATTACCGATGCTGGAAGCTCGACGCTCAGGGGCGTGCCGTCGTGGAAGCTGACAATGCAATCCGTGCCTTCAAGCAGGTATTTCGACTGGTCCCCGACAAGATCTCTGGGGATGTTGACTTGATCATAAGTAGTCATATCCATGAAGACATAGCTTTCGCCGTCCTCATACGAATATTGGAGATTACGGTTATCGACGGTCTCGAAATCCATCTTCATGCCCGCGTTGAAGGTCTTGTCGACGATCTTGCCTGTAAGCACGTTCTTGATGGTTGTACGCACGAAAGCGGGACCTTTGCCCGGCTTGACGTGCTGGAATTTGGTGACGGTCCAAAGCTGGCCGTCCAGGTTCAATACGGAACCGTTCTTGATGTCATTGGTAGTCTGTGCCACGTTTACTCACCTTATATGTCTTCGAGATTACTGCAGTCTGCAGCTATACCTGATAAAAGCCTCGTCCATTATGCCATCACGCATAGAGAACCGACCCAGGTGCCCGTTGCGAGCGACCAAGGCCGCGGCGTTGAAAGACCGCGTACACCAACGACCGGCGACCTCAGATAATGCCGAATGTTGCGGGACTCCATCCGTCATGACACCGCGTGCGCATATCCATAGGGCGCGATCTGAATAAAGCTTCGTGCAGCGGGATCCGTGAACCATGTTCACGACCTCATAAACCATGCTGACTCGAACACGACCGTCATGAATGAAAATATCTGGGCACGGCAATCTCATCACCTTCAAACGATGGGCCGGCCCCCAAATGAGGACCGGCCCATCATACGACGTACCGCAAAGCGGCATCACCACGTCGGACACTTATCCGACGTTCATCGAGAAATGAACTACTCGATGATCTTGGTGACACGGCCTGAACCGACCGTGTGGCCGCCTTCACGAACAGCGAAGGTAAGACCCTGCTCCATGGCGATGGGCTGAATCAGCTCAACGGTGAAGGTGGCATGGTCTCCAGGCTGAACCATCTCGACGCCTTCCGGCAGCGTGATGACGCCGGTGACATCGGTGGTACGGAAGTAGAACTGCGGACGGTAGTTCGAGAAGAACGGCGAGTGACGGCCGCCCTCATCGCTGGTGAGGACGTAGACCTCGCCCTCGAACTTGGTGTGAGGGGTCACGGAACCCGGCTGAGCCAGAACCTGACCACGCTCCACATCGTCGCGGTTGATGCCGCGAAGAAGCAGACCAGTGTTGTCGCCTGCTTCGGCCTCATCCATCTGCTTGTGGAAGGTCTCGATGGAGGTGACGGTCGTGGTCTGGGTATCGCGGATGCCGACGATCTCGACAGTGCTGTTGACCGGAAGCTTACCACGCTCCACACGGCCGGTCACCACGGTGCCACGGCCGGAGATGGTGAAGACGTCCTCGATAGGCATGAGGAACGGCTTGTCAAGATCATGGACCGGGGTCGGGATGTACTCATCCACGGCATCCATGAGATCCTTGATAGTCTGCACCCACTTGTCGTGATCCGGAGCGTCATCATGCAGAGCACCGTAAGCGGAGGTGCGGATGACCGGGCAGTCACGGTCGAAGCCGTTCTCCTCAAGGAGGTCGCGGACCTCTTCCTCGACGAGCTCGATGAGCTCGTCATCATCGACCATATCGCACTTGTTGAGTGCAACGAGAATCTTCGGCACGCCCACCTGACGGGCAAGCAGCACATGCTCGCGAGTCTGGGCCATCGGGCCATCAGTGGCCGCGACCACGAGGATCGCACCATCCATCTGGGCGGCGCCGGTGATCATGTTCTTCACGAAATCGGCGTGGCCGGGGCAGTCCACGTGAGCATAGTGGCGCTTCGCCGTCTGGTACTCGATGTGGGCAATGTTGATGGTGATGCCGCGCTGCTTCTCTTCAGGTGCGGCGTCAATCTGATCGAAATCATATTCCGGGTTGACATCCGGATACTCGTCATGCAGCACCTTCGAAATGGCCGCGGTCAGGGTTGTCTTGCCGTGATCGACGTGGCCGATGGTACCGATGTTAACGTGCGGCTTAGTCCGCTCGTACTTTTCCTTTGCCATTTGTTTGTCCTCCTGGACGTTTTTGAACCGGTCTTTGCTTTTTGGCTCAACAGGCTCTAGTTTACTGGGTTTCTGGGTTACTCGCCACTTAGTGCCCGAACCCAGTCAGCGCTAGAAAAGTCTAGCGTAGACTGGGGACACGGCACGCGCATGGCTACGTTGGTCACTCGCCGCGCTGTGCCTTGACGATCTCGTCCGAGATGCTCTTGGGGACTTCAGCGTACGAATCCATCTGCATGGAGAAGGATCCACGACCCTGGGTCTTGCTTCGCAGCTCACCGATGTAGCCGAACATCTCGCTCAGCGGCACCTTGGCGTCGATGACCTTCACGCCGGCGGAATCACGCATCTCCTGGATGTTGCCACGTCTTGAGTTGATGTCACCCATGACGTCGCCCATATAGTCCTCGGGCGTGTGGATCTCTACCGCCATGATGGGCTCCAAAATGACGGGCTTCGCCTTGACAGCTGCCGTCTTGAAGCACATCGAACCGGCGATCTTGAAAGCGAGCTCGGAGGAATCCACGTCGTGAGTCTGGCCATCGGTGACGGTCGCCTTGACGCCCACCACCGGGAAGCCGGCGAGGATGCCGGACTCCATGGCCTCCTGGACACCCTCATCGATCGAAGGAATGAATTCCTTGCCGATGTGGCCGCCGGTGACCTCGTTGACGAACTCGTAGTTCTCCCCGGCCTCGGTGTCCAGAGGCTCGAAGTTCATAAGGACCTTCGCGAACTGGCCGGAACCGCCCGTCTGCTTCTTATGGGTGTATTCCTGGTTCATGACGGCCTGACGGATCGTCTCACGGTAGGCGACCTGCGGGTTGCCCACGTTGCACTCCACCTTGAACTCACGACGCATACGGTCAACGATGATGTCGAGCTGGAGTTCGCCCATGCCGGAAATCAGGGTCTGACCGCTCTCCTGATCGGTCTTGACCTGGAAGGTCGGATCCTCGTCCGCAAGCTTGGCCAGAGCCAAGCTCATCTTCTCCTGATCGGCCTTGGTCTTGGGCTCCACAGCAACCTCGATGACGGGCTCCGGGAAGGTCATGGATTCCAACGAAATCGGGGCCTTGTCATCGCACAGGGTGTCGCCGGTGGAAACATTCTTCAAACCGACGAGCGTGTAGATGTTGCCGGCCTCGGCTGCGTCGACGGGGTTCTCCTTGTCGGCGTGCATCTGGAAGATCTTACCGATGCGTTCCTTCTTGCCCTTGGTGGAATCAAGCACCGTGTCACCGGGCTTGACCGAACCGGAGTACACTCGCACGAATACGAGTTTGCCGTAGAAGGGGTGGGTCGAAATCTTGAACACCAAGGCTGCGAACGGATCACTCATCACCGGCTTGCGGTCGATTTCCTTGGATTCATCCGCCGGATCGAAACCAACGATGGCCGGAACATCCTCGGGACTGGGCAGGTAATCGACCACGGCATCGAGCATGGGCTGAATGCCCTTGTCCTTGAACGCCGAGCCGCACAGCACCGGATAGGCGCGACGGCTGATGGTCAGCTCACGAATGCCCTGGCGAATCTCCTCTTCGGTGAGTTCACCGGAGTCGAGGTACTTCTCGGTCAATTCGTCATTCGCCTCGGCGGCCTGGTCGACGAGCGTGGCACGGTACTCCTCCGCACGCTCCTGAAGCTCCGCCGGAATGTCCACGGTGTCATAGTGCGCACCGAGATCGCCCGAAACGTCATTCCAGACATACGCCTTCATACGAATCAGGTCTACGACACCGACGAAGTCGTTCTCCGCACCGATCGGCAGCTGCACGACCAGCGGTGTGGCTCCGAGCTTCTTCTTGATGGTATCCACCGAATAGTAGAAATCAGCGCCGAGCTTATCCATCTTGTTGATGAAGCAGATACGAGGCACACCATACTTATCGGCCTGTCGCCACACTGTCTCGGACTGGGGCTCCACGCCCTCCTTGCCATCGAAGACAGCCACCGCACCGTCAAGCACTCGCAGGGAGCGCTCCACCTCGGCCGTGAAGTCCACGTGGCCCGGGGTGTCGATGATGTTGATCTGATACTTGTTACCGGTGTCATGTGTCTGGCGGTTCCAGAAGCATGTCGTCGCGGCGGACTGGATGGTGATACCTCGCTCCTGCTCCTGCGCCATGAAATCCATGGTGGAGGCACCGTCGTGGGTCTCGCCGATCTTGTAGTTCTTGCCGGTGTAATAGAGGATTCGCTCCGTCACCGTGGTCTTGCCGGCATCGATGTGAGCCATGATGCCGATGTTACGGACCTCATTGAGGTCGTTGAGCACGTCAAGTGCCATAATATTCCTTACGCTTCTTTAGATGTATATTGCGATTACCAGCGATAGTGCGCGAAAGCCTTGTTGGCCTCGGCCATCTTGTGGGTATCCTCGCGGCGCTTTACGGAAGCCCCCAGACCGTTGGAGGCGTCGAGAATCTCATTGGCCAGACGTTCGGCCATGGTCTTCTCGCGACGCTTACGGGAGAAATCGGTGAGCCAGCGAAGGCTCAGGGCGTTCGCACGGTTGGGCTTGACCTCAACAGGCACCTGATAGGTAGCGCCACCGACACGACGGCTACGCACCTCGAGGCTTGGGCGGATGTTGTCCAGAGCGCGTTTCAGAACGCTCACCGGTTCCTGATCGGTCTTCTCCTTGACAATGTCAAGAGCGGAGTAGACGATGCCCTCGGCGATGGACTTCTTGCCATCGAGCAGTATCTTGTTGATGAGCTGCGTGACCACGAGCGAGCCGTAAATCGGATCGGGGAGCAGCTGACGCTTTTTGGATGGTCCTTTACGTGACATGCTTACTTGGCCTTCTTTGCTCCGTACAGGGAACGACCCTGCTTGCGATCCTTAACACCCTGGGTATCGAGCGCACCGCGCACGATGTGGTAACGCACACCAGGCAAATCCTTGACACGGCCGCCACGCACGAGCACGATGGAGTGCTCCTGCAGGTTGTGGCCTTCACCAGGGATGTAGGCGGTGACTTCGACGCCCGAGCTCAGGCGCACACGGGCCACCTTACGCAAAGCCGAGTTCGGCTTCTTCGGCGTAGTGGTGTATACACGGGTGCACACGCCGCGGCGCAGCGGGCTTCCCTTCATGGCCAGAGTCTTCGACTTCTTGGCCTTTGTCTTGCGTCCTTTGCGGACAAGTTGTTCAATAGTAGGCAACTTATTCTCCGATTCGTTGATTTTGAATCCTACTTCTGTGGAGCCGCGACCATGCAACTTCATCCGATGAATCGGTAAAGCAGCCCAGTCCACCGGCCCGATGGCCCTTCACCCTCATTGGCTGTATTACTACAGCCACCTCGACGGATTCCAGGATATCCCAATGCACACACCTGTCACATAAGGCGCGCCATTGGCACACACAACATTTAAGTATAGCGCAAGTCCGGACATCACACCCTATCTCTATAAGGCAGTGCGCAAGCCGCGAGACGAAGTCCTCGAACCGAGCATGGCAGCGCCCAGATCCACGCGCCCTCCGACGCTGCCGCTCAGTCCTTCGCCCGTGACCTAGTAGACCAGAAAGCGCAGCAACCATGACACGATCAGTATGTCGAGAATCATATGGTACATGGCCTCGACCAAGTAACTTTCCGAAGACGCGATGGTTTGGTAGGTATCCTCAAAAACCTGTAGTAGCGAACAATGCACCCATACGAGGAAAAGTGCATTCTCCCTTGGGAGGCTGACCAACCGAGGAGAAACACGACTAAAAACCACGCTTCCAAGCGCTCTTTGAAGATGAATGGAGACAGCACAGCCATGTAAACGATCATGAACAACGCATCCTAGACTTCATCACCCACCGAAACGAACGCCGACACGGCGATTTTGGCGCCTCCTATCGCAGCCCTGTCAAATCCAGTCCATACCAGATCAACAGGCGGACACAAAAGAACACCTTAAGCCACTTGGACCGGATAGAACGCTTTCCTACGGAGCCAGAAGTGCATCTATCCACGCAATGCGTGGACCCCATGAACGATTTCTTTTCTATCTGCACTCGCCGTACTTATTTCAACTGAATCGGCATCTAGCAAACAAGGACGAACGGCGGTTTGGAGCAGCCAGTACTGAGTTGAGTTGCGGTAAGTTGAATTAAGTTGAATTAATTCAATTCAGTTAAATTAGCCTATGCTCAGACCAGGTGTCCTGCTTTCCGGAGACGTCCTTTGACGGAAAACTTACTGACGCGGACCCAACTAAACTTCGAGAGAATACGTTGATCACACAGGGTAAGCCTTTACGAGTAATCCCTCAGAACTCCTCGTGGAAACGTGAGTCGAAGCCCCAGCAGCTGCCTTGCGGGTTGTCGAGCGAAGAAAGCGCGGCCATGTCGCCCTCATCCAGCGTGAACCCGTCCACGTTGAGGTTCATGCGCTGGTAGTCCTCACTCGAGGCCTTGGGGATGGCCACGTCACCGGTCTGTTCATGCCAACGCAGCACCACCTGCCCTACCTTCACACCATACTTGCGCGCGATCGCGACGATATCCGGGTCCTTGAGCATCTCGTTGGCGCGGCCCAACGGGCACCAGGCTTGAGTGATGATGCCATGGTCGTTGTCGTACTCCATCTCCTCGTGTCGTTGGAAATACGGGTGCCTTTCGATCTGATTGACCTCGGGCATGACCGCTGTGGCCCGGTACAGACGTTCGATATGCCCGGGCAGGAAATTGCTTACGCCGATGTGCCGCACGAGACCGGCTTCACGCGCATCGATAAGCGCCTGCCAAGCCTGAACAAAACTCCCCTGCGAAGGGTTGGGCCAATGAATCAAGTACAGGTCTATGTAATCCAGACCCGTACGCGCCACGCTTTCCTCAATGGCCACGCGAGCCTCGGCGTAGCTATGGTGACGCCCAGGAAGCTTGGAGGTCACGATAATCTCCTGCCTCGGTACGGAACTTTGACGAACCGCCTTGCCTACGATACCTTCGTTCTCGTACATGAAGGCGCTATCGATCAGGCGGTACCCCACCTCGAGCGCACCCATGATGACGTCCACACCGGCATTTCCGACTAACCCTGCCGTACCGAAGCCTATGGCGGGAAGTTCAAACCCGTTGTAAGCCACCCTAGGGTCTATGGCGCCCAGCACTTTGACCGGTCTCAATTCCCGCATATGAACATCATTACTCTGATCCATCATATTCCCCACCGCCTTTGTGATATCATCCCGATGACGCCGGCAATGCACGTATTGGTATAGATTGCAGATTAACCTCTTGCCTATCTTCGATTATAGCAGCAGGAGGTCCGTCACAAAGCGGCGGATACGAGGTACAGAATCACTATATGTGCAGGGTAAAAAACGTAGAAAAAGTACTTATCGCCACGGCCTTTGCGTCCGTCATACAGCAGGATGGGAATAACAGCGAAGATCATCATCCACTGCGTCATGCCTTTGACTGCATAGACCACGGCGCACGCAGCTATGGCGGCGCACTGCAACCACCTGTTGTTCCTAAACAGGTACATGAAAGGCACGATCAGCACCATAAGCGTGTTTTCGGCAAGCAGGATGCAAGGAGTGAATGCCATGATGGCCGCCAGTACCAGGCCAGGCATGGAGCCGGAGGCCACCTGATCGCTCAAAACTATAGGGATGACCGAAAGAATGAAGGGAAGGACGAACAGGAACACACCGAAAAGAATATGTTTGGTTCGCTCGCCGTGGGCGGCGGCTTCGAACTGATCTAGACCGGTCATGAACAGCGTACCTATGAACAGGTCACGGAAGATGTTATTGGTCAGCTGGACGTTGTCGGTCGGTATCACAATCTGCACAACGTTCGTAAGCAAGGCCATAAGCACCATGCAGGCATACAGTCTCCATACATAGGTGCGTTTGCTGCGGGTGTGGGAAAAACCAATGACACTGACGAAGAAGAAAAGCGTCGCCACGGGCCTGCCAAACCAATCCAACCATGCCGGCGCTCCGAAGGCACTGAACATCTGGTGCACATGGTCCACGACCATGAGCACCAGACCGATCATCTTGATGGCAAACGTGCTCAAACCGACTCCCGGAATTAGGCTTCGAACATGTCCATCGCGCCATGACGGACTGTGAACGGTCCTGCTCGACGCATCGCTTTTCGATATGTCCGAGCTTCGGCCTCCTTCCGTCACCGGGGCGATTGTCGGCTCGGTCATGGAATCGTTACGCAACATAGCCAAAGTCGAAGCATCGGCATTATTCGCGAATATCGCGGACTGCGGATGCACACTCTGCGGTGTTTCAGACACTGAAGACAAGGCGGCTTGGGGCTCAGAAGACGACAACTTCTCTGCGGATGCCGTCGATATAAATGAATCCGCCGATACTGAAAGTGACTGCGTATCCACGCCCGAGCGTGAGGGTACGGCAGGGGAACCTATGTTCTCACCTATCGCATGAGGCAAGGGCGTCATCGGTTTTGCGGCTATCTCGCCAGACTGCCACGAAGTCGGAACAACGCTTGTGGCGTCATTGGTTTTACACATATTCAGTATGATATCAGAACCGAGCTTCACCTGCACTTTCCCTCTTTGATTTCCCCTCAATCCTTATCAAGAATCCTTGTTTGACACTCAGCCAAACAAGCACAATCATCACAACAGCCGCTACGACTACTGTTGTTCCTCACATGTCAGCCGTTCCGCAAGCATTCCTATTTTTAAGAGCCTGCCGTACTCGCCGGCCAAGCATAATGACCGCGTCCTCGGGAGTCTTTGTAAACGAAAACAACCGAACCGCATGAGCTGTATTGCGGACCCAATGGATTCTGCTGACTTCCCTCGGACCACATCGTCGTAAAAAAACACGGCTGTAACTGCAACATCACCATCGACAGTCATCGAAAAAAGGCTTCACTTTACAAACAATTCCTGGGCTACTCTACTCAAGGTTTCAGAATCATGTCCTTTTCTGCCCCCTGCACCCCAGAATCGGCGCCTGCGTACTTCCATGTCGAGTCCTTGCGTTTTGGCAGCCACTTTACATCCAAGCTCCCAAGCCGCATCCTCAAATGCTCCCTGCTCCTCAGCAAGACGCACTTGGGCACTCGCCAGATCGCTGTCCACGTCCTTACGACGAAGTTCCTGAAACACCCCACGAGACCCAAACTGCCGCGCAAGGCACGAACGCACCACCGATTGCGCGTATGCCTCATCATCAATCAAGTGAAGCTGAACCAGCCGGTCCACGACCTCGCTCGAGACCTCCTCACCATAGCCTTTTGAAATCAGCCGTTTCCTTATGCCGCCCGATGATCTCGCCGCGGAATCAAGCAGACTCAGTGCCGCCTCACGACAAGACTCATAATCATCGGGATCATCAGGAACGCGAACCATCGGGGCACCCGAACGATATCCCCGCTTCCTATAGGAGCCACGGCTCCTCCGCCCACCTCCGGAGCGGTGCCGCGCCGGTTTGCGCCACGAGCCCGAATCATCCTGGGAATCCGTGACCTCATCGTGAGGGCTTGCTCCAAAACCGCTGGTAAACGCACTCGTGACAGGCACGGCATGGGTCGGAGCGAGATTTCGTAAACGTCCTGACCTTCCGCCACATCCGCGACCACCGCCGAACGAAACCTCAACAGCGTCATCGATACAGCTGGCACGATCAGAGCGAAGCGAATCGCTCGAAGCGCGGCACGTTTCCCCAGCTTCGGCAGACGTTTGAGGGAACCCACCCTCCGGATCGCTGTGCGCAGAACCCGTTACGCGAGACCAACATCTCGAATCCGCGCGATCTGCGCTGCCTCCGCAGCTCTTCGACTCCACGAAGCGTCCGGACACCGTGGTGGCGCAGGAATCACCATCAGCGTCGCGGCCCTGGGAGCAAACCTTTTTTCGTATGCCACGCTTTTGAAGGAACGACTCCGCATCAATCATGATTCGTCAGATCGGCCTTCCACCCCTTCACCGGGAGCATGGCCAGATCCGTCCGATTCAGAGCCATCCTGTCCTTCAGGACCCTCGGCGAGCTTGGACCCATCTGACTCGACTCCGAACGCGACTTTGACCTTGTGCTCGATCTCCTCACTGATGGCAGGGTTGTCTTTGAGAAACGCGCGTACGTTTTCCCGGCCCTGACCAAGCTGATCACCCTCATAAGTAAACCAGGAACCCGACTTTTTCACAACATCGCATTGCAAGGCCATATCGAGGATAGACCCCTCTTTTGAGATGCCCTCTCCATACAAAATGTCAAATTCAGCAAATTTGAACGGTGGGGCCATTTTATTTTTCACGACTTTGACCTTCGTACGGTTCCCAACAGCTTCCTCACCGTTTTTGATGGTCTGAATCTTACGGATATCCAGACGTACGGAAGCATAGAACTTCAACGCCTTACCACCCGTCGTCGTCTCCGGGTTGCCGAAAAACACACCAATTTTCTCACGCAACTGGTTGATGAAGATGGCCGTCGTTCCTGATTGAGCCAACGCTCCTGTCATCTTGCGAAGCGCCTGGCTCATAAGTCGAGCCTGCAGACCAACATGACTGTCGCCCATGTCACCCTCAATCTCTGCTTTCGGCACCAAGGCCGCCACCGAATCGATGACAATGATGTCAAGAGCTCCCGATCGCACCAGCATATCGGCGATTTCCAAAGCCTGTTCTCCGTTATCGGGCTGAGAAATGATAAGTGAATCCGTATCTACACCAAGCTTTTTGGCATATACCGGATCAAGCGCATGCTCGGCATCTATGTAAGCGGCAACACCACCGCTGCGTTGCGCCTCAGCCACAGCATGCAACGCAAGAGTGGTCTTACCGGAGGATTCGGGACCGAAAATCTCGACGATTCTCCCCCTGGGCAGGCCACCGATACCCAACGCTAAATCCAACGCCAGCGAACCGGTCGGAATGACTTCCACATCCTGCACCGGCTTGTCACCAAGGCGCATCGCGGAGCCCTTACCGAAATTTTTTTCCACCTGCTTGAGGGCAGTATCAAGCGCTGCCTGACGACGAGGATCCACGGTTCCAGGCACTTCATTGCCTGTTTTCAAATTCTGTACCGGCCCTTTCGAGGTCTTTGCCTGTGCCATATCTCTCCTTAGCTACGCTTTGTCTGTATCTTCACCCTATGGCTCCGCACCACGATGGCACAACTACTACAAAGCTTTGTGGTCGAACGTCCAACATCCCGACACACCGCGGAAACAAGGACTTGATGACCATGACCCGCATTGCGATGGCATTGCCAACATGAACATGATAGAACCCGATGCGAACATTTGTTCGAATGCTCGGCGTGGCGCATTATCCAGCCAACGACGTGCTCGGTCACTTCGCCGGCATCGGCGGAGCGACGTGATCTCTGCCCCAACGCCGGGAATCGGGAATCTGCAGATGGTCACATAACAGATTCCATACCACTCGGGGCTCTTCACCGGCAGCCAACGCCTCCACCGAGCTCATGTCGTCAAGCTCCGGCAGAGCCACATCACAAGCCATGCTCCTGCCATATGTACGGCCAAGAACCTCCTCGACCAGCTCCCAGAAATCCCGTTCAGTCATTTCACCTTTCCGAATACAACGGACCCGCCGCCCTTCTCCGGAGCGGCGGGTCCGACAACCGAACCATGCGACCCACCTCGAAAGACAGGCCGCATCGAACTCTCACAGCTTAAGAAACTAAGCCTCGACGGAATCCAAGTAATCCGCCACCAGACGCAGCATCTGCGCAGTGCTCAACCCGAGCGACTCGGAAATAGACGCAAGCAACTCCGAACTCGCTTCCTTCTGTCCGCGTTCGACCTCCGAAAGGTAGCCGAGCGAAACCCCGGCCTTCTCACTGACTTCGCGCAAGGTCTTGTGGCTGCTGGTACGCAGATCACGCAGCACATGGCCGATTGCACCGCGCAAGGAGATGTTACGAACCTCACCGTCATCATCCTGACGCACGTTAGACGAAGTCCGTTGTCGCGGCTTTTCGACGTCTTCCTGTTCCCACATCCTGTTCAAAGCGGCCTGGCGCATATCCTTCGCTTTCTTTGCCTCGCGCGCCTTGATCACCTGCTGTTGCGCGAACATGACCGCCTTGCGTTGCGCAGGGGTCAATTCCGACGTTCTGGCGGCATTCTGCCGAGGCAGGGAGGCAATCAAATCCATCTGCTTCTGCTGGCGAATCCGCGCCTCAGATTGCTCTTGTGTGCGTGTCATCATAGCTTCCATATCTACCACCCCAAATCCTCATTTCCGTTTCCCTATTCACCTAAGTCAATAGCAAACATCCGGAATTTATTCCATTTCCAGTGATGTGAGGCTCATCACTGTTTGCAGAGCAGCCTGGACCGTAAGCCTGCGCACTGCTTCGCGGGTTCCCGACAGGTGCAATTCAATATCCTTTCCAACCCAGCCAAGTCCATCGGTGCCATCGGCCGGCACGGCGTCATAGGCCCACGAAGATCCGGCACCGTCATTCGGATCCTCCGGCACAGACCAGCCGTTCCCGGGCAGATTCGCCACCAATTTGCCGAAAACGGCACCGGGCAACGCCACACCGACATAGACAAGGCCGGCAGGCTTCCCCCCGTCCGGCCCAGGACCGGCGACTCCTGTGGTGGACAATCCGATGATCCGTCCGCCATATTCGCGTTGGTCATAAAGTCGCGCGGCGCCACACGCCATCTGCGAAGCCACCTGCGGATGGACGGCGCCTGAGCGCGAAAGCAGACCCGCATCGACCGATAATATGGAGGCCTTGGCACGAATGTCATAGGTGACGGCCGAACCGAGAAACACGCTGGAAGCTCCAGGAATACGCACAAAAGCATCAGCAAGCAGTCCTGCAGTCAGCGACTCCGCGACGGCGATCTTCAAGTCGTGTTCGCCTGCCCAACGCAGAATCGAAGCGGCCATGCGGTCACGCCTCTCCTGATCCGGAGCGAAATGAGGACCAAAATCGCCCTCGTCTCCCATCAATGAGGGGCGTTCATGCGCAGCTGACGTGTCCATAGTTCTCCTATCGGCCTTCCTAATCCCGGGCACTCCCGCGGGATGTCGCGACGGCATACACATAGGTGCAGCCAGAGTACAGACACAGCACCAGCGCCAGGCCGATGACGACGTAGGTGGCCCAATAGTACGTCGACCACCACAAAGGAGCACCGGCACCCAAATGGGGCAGAATACCGGGCAGCGGGCGACCCGGCGCCAGGGCCCACATGGGCATCAGAAGCATACCGAGGCCGATGCACTCCGCAAAGGTCTTGTACTTGCCGGCCTTGGACGCAGCAATAACTGTACCGCCGGCATCGATGACGAAGAAGCGCATCAGCGTAATGCCGATCTCTCGCACAAGAAACAGTGCCGTGACCCACCAACTGAGCTCATGAAACACCGAGGCAACCACCAACGTGGAACAGATGAGCAGCTTATCGGCGATGGGGTCCATAAGCTTGCCAAGCTCGGTAATCTGGTTGTATTTGCGCGCCATCCAACCATCCAACTTATCGGTGGATGCGGCGACGATGAACAGCACCGCAGCCCAGAAACGTCTGGAAACACTGCCACCACCCCATTTACCGGCGGATAAGTCAAGCCCCACGAAGACCAAGACCAAGAGAATCCGCGTGTACGTGACCAAGTTCGGCGGACTGTTCCAACCCTTCAACAGGGAATGACGTTCATCTTGTTGTTTCATGTACTTTACTCTATCGCGACTGCAATACCTGGGCATCTGGCGTGGTACTGCCACCATCTGCCGACGGGACGGCCTGCGAAAGCGAAACGGCCGATGATCCTCGACGCACGTACCCATGACGTATCACGCGGAACGAAGCGCACACCGTCCCTCCCAAACGCCCTCAAATCGAACCAGACGATTCGCAGAACGGCGTCGCCTGGACAAACGCAAGCCACAAAAACGCTCCCTGCACTGACACTCTCTGGAGATCGTTCACTCCGGACGGCCGGAGAGCGAGGAACCCGACTTGCCACGGATGAAGTCCAGCGCCTGGTTCAGGTCCTCGGGCCTGACCAGCACTTCGCGGGCTTTGGAACCTTCGGATGGACCGACGATGCCGCGGGATTCCAGCAAATCCATCATGCGCCCCGCTTTGGCGAAACCGATGCGCAGCTTGCGCTGCAGCATCGATGTCGACCCGAATTGCGAGGAGATGACCAATTCGGCGGCCTGAAGCAGCGTATCCATGTCATCGCCGATCTCCTCGTCTGGATGGGCCTCCTGCTCCTCCGCCTTCTTCGCCATCTCCTCGATGTCCTCACGATATTTGGGCTTTCGCTGTTGGCGAGCAAACTCGACGGCCTTGCGTATCTCCGATTCACCGACCCAGGATCCCTGTACACGTACTGGTTTGGCCGACCCCATCGGCAGGAAGAGCGCGTCGCCCTGCCCGATCAATGTCTCTGCGCCCGTGGTATCGAGGATGACACGGGAGTCCGTGGCGGATGATGTGGCGAAAGCGAGACGTGAAGGGATGTTCGCCTTGATGAGGCCGGTGATGACATCGACCGAGGGACGCTGGGTGGCGAGCACTAGATGCACGCCGGCGGCGCGCGCCAACTGCGTGATGCGCTGGATGGAACTCTCCACGTCGTTCTTCGCCAGCATCATGAGGTCCGCCATCTCATCCACAACGACCAAGATATACGGGTACGGGGCCACCTTACGCTTGGAACCCGCCGGTGCGTGGACTTTGCCCGCACGGACCGCCTTGTTGAAATCCTTGATATGACGAAATCCGAAATATTGCAGGTCGTCATAACGGGCGTCCATCTCCTTGACCACCCATTCCAACGCCTGTGCGGCCTTTTTGGGATCGGTGATGATCGGAGTCAGCAAGTGGGGAATGCCGGCATAGGCGGATAGTTCGACGCGCTTGGGATCCACCATGATCAGACGTACCTGATCCGGAGTGGCCCTCATGATGATCGAGACCAGCATGGAGTTGATGAAACTCGATTTGCCGCTGCCCGTGGCACCCGCGACGAGGAGGTGGGGCATCTTGGTCAGATCGGCGGTCACGAAATGGCCTTCCACGTCCTTGCCGACACCGGCAAGCATGGGATTGCCGTCGTTCTGCGCCTTATCGCTGCGCAGCACGTCCCCCAGATGCACTATCTCACGATCCACGTTCGGTATTTCGATGCCGATGGCGGACTTGCCCGGAATGGGCGAAAGAATACGTACATCGGAGCTGGCCACCGCATATGCGATGTTACGTTGAAGATTGGTTATCTTCTCCACTTTGACGCCAGGGCCGAGCTCCACCTCATACTGCGTGACCGAAGGACCACGCAGAAAGCCGACGACTTTGGCATCGACCTGGAACTGCGCGAATGTGGATGTCAATGAGCGTATGACGTTGTCATTGGCCTGGGTGCGGGCCGCGTGAGGCTTGCCGCGAACCAGCAGTTCAAGGGGAGGTAACTGATACGGCGGCTGCTCCGTCTCGAGTTCCGACGCGTCGGAACTCGAAGCCTGCTGCGAACCGACGGAGGCCGAAGGATTCACGCTCTCCTGCTGCGCACCTGACGCAGGGCCGGAAATCGCATCGGAATCCAGCGATCCGTCATCCCTGATGGTCGACCAGGGGTCGACGCCAAGCTCGCCGCCGAAGACCGGCGCCGCACTGGCACGATCGCGGACGGGCTGAGCGCCGTTTGATCCGGATCTTTCTACATGCTCAGGAACTTGCGAGCCTGGAGCGACCTGATCGATGGCACCGGTAAGCGCGTCGACGAGCATGGTCTGTCCGGAAGACGCCGAAACACCACCTTCACCAGCATCGAAGTATGCATCGGAGCGTCCGTCGGAAGCCCTTCTGTTCCCGGCGACATCGGCAGCCTGGTCGAACGGCGTGTCGAGTTCATACGAGTCAAGGGAGACATCGGACCCTTCTTTGCTCGTCCTTGAGAACATCGCGCGCAGTCTGCTGAATATGCCCTTCCTCGCCGTGTTCGCCGCGTCCGGCACCACTGCGGTTTCTTCAGCGCCGCGCGTGCCGCCGACACCTGAAGAAACGACAGTGCCCTGCAAACCGTCATGCGCGGGGACGCCTGCGGCGAATTCAAGTGGGGAACCGCTTTCCGTGGCATCGGCGACATGTCGGCCATCGTCCGGAGCATCCGTGTCCGGCTCGCCGTCAGAACTCGTGGTTCGTTTGCCGAAGCGCTCGCCAAACCAATCCACGACATCCTGTACATGCAGGTTCGCTATGAGCATGAGCACGGCAAACAACGCCACCACCACGAAAATCACGACGGCGAATCCCTTTGAAAGCCCCCAAGCCAACGGAGAACCCAATGCGAAGCCGAGCAGACCACCTGCATCCTGTACAGCAGCCAGATCGAACCGACGTTCGGATGAAGCCATGAGAACGTCCAGAATGGAGCATATGGACCACAGCAACAGCAGGGACCCAAAAATCACGCGCACATTGCCTGAGTTCCTACCCGAGTTGCGGTACAGCTGAGCGATGAGCACCACGAGCAAGGCGGGGAGCACCAGGCTCATCACCCCGAAGACGCTGGAGGCGAAAGCGTGAAGCCATTTGCCTAGAAATCCGTCGACACGGAACCACTCGGAAGCGCAGAACAGAACGGCCAGAATCAACAGGATGAAGCACCAGCCGTCATTGCGCGAATCGGCATCATACTCACCCACGCCGAACAATGTGCGAACCACGTAGCCCAAACCCCTTGGGACCGCAAGTAGAATCCGCTTCCACCACGGCTCTTCCTCAGGCAGGACCTTTGTCGTCTGGCCGTCGTCTGAAGAGCTCCTCGCACTGGTGCGGGAGCCCGTGGTTTTCCTTGGATGTGAAGATGCCTTACGTGCCATATCATAGGCGATTCTAATGCATGCCCCACCCACCTCGAAACCAACCCACCCACTGACGATTCCATGCACCGA
The DNA here is from genome assembly GCF_000737845.1 of Bifidobacterium bombi DSM 19703. Lineage (GTDB taxonomy): Bacteria > Actinomycetota > Actinomycetes > Actinomycetales > Bifidobacteriaceae > Bifidobacterium > Bifidobacterium bombi. Next base: position 936,102 of record NZ_ATLK01000001.1, read on the forward strand.
CGATCCGGCTCATTGGCCGCCGATGTCACCCAGATGATGGACCACATATCCCGGCCCATCATCTGCGGAACGGCCACCACCGACGCGACTCGCAGCCTCTCCCGTATGCGGCGCGGCCTCGCACGCACCGTCGGGCCCTTCAGCCTCAAGGAAATCGCCGGCATCGGCCCGCAGGACGATGTCAGCGGTCTGCTCGACAAGATCGGGACTCAACGCATCCAGCCAATGGATCCTCGGATCCCTGCCGAACCAGCCCATCTGCTTGCGCGCCAAACGCTTCGTTTTCCTGGCGATGTCATCAAATGCCTCTTCTTCGGTGCACTCGCCATCGAGATACCGACAAATCTGACCATATCCAAGCGCACGCGACGCAGTCGGTCCCAGACGGGGGCGAATCCGACGCACCTCGTCCACAAACCCATGGTCGCGCATCGACTTCGTACGTTCATCGATACGCCGGTCGAGCGATTCACGGGGCATGTCCAGACCAATCTGCACAGCAGGCATGACATAACGATATCGAGGCAATGTGGCCGAATACGGATGCCCCGTGATTGCGATGACTTCCAAAGCCCTGATGGTGCGACGCTGGTTGCGCGGGTCCATGTGCGCCGCCGCCAAAGGGTCCTTACGCAGCAGCTCTTCAAAGAGGGCCCCGGCTCCTTCGACCTCGGCGCGACGTTCAAGTTCGGCACGTATCCTGCCATCCGTCCCCGGAAAGGTTATGTCGTCAATCGCGGCACGCGCATAAAGCCCCGAGCCCCCGACTAGAATCGGACGTATGCCAAGCGATGCCAGCCGGTCGATCTCACGGCGTGCCAGAAGCTGGAACCTTGCAGCCGTCATCGTCTCCTCGGGGTCGATGATGTCGATGAGGTGGTGTGTCACGGCCTGGCGTTCGGCCCACGTGGCCTTGGCGGTCCCGACATCCATGCCGCGGTACATCTGATAGGCATCGGCGTTCACGATCTGCGCCGGGTTTCCGGAGCGAGCCAGGAGACGCGCCAGAGCTACCCCCAGGCCGGTCTTGCCGCAAGCCGTGGGACCCACAATCGACACCACCGTCTGCCTGCCAAGTGATGCCACCGAAAACCGTTGCTTCATACCAGCATCCTAACGAACCAGCACGATAGTCCAAACCGACCGATGATCCTCCCCATGCGGACCACTCCAAGACAGGTGCAGCCTGCCTTCGACTCCAAGACGCCGGCATGGCACCGAGTCGAAAGGGCATGTCGGCGGCTACGCGCCTGCGAGCGCAACGTTTCCCTCGTTTCGGTGGCGTTCCATGATTCTTTTTGGCAAAGCCGACGCTGACATGCCACGGGTCTATGCTGTTGACCGTGATACTTGACAGACATGAACATATCAACACGGCGGAGATCCAGACACGCCTTGAACAGGAGGCGCGCGATTGGGAGGGCAGCGACCCGTCCAAGCCCCCGTTCAACGTCAACGACGTGGGTCCCTTCATCGATATGATGCAGGTCTATGAGGCCGCAATGTACGAGATCAGCACCAAGCTTGAGATCCTGGATTCGGAGTTCGACGTGCACTTCGCGCACGACCCTATACACCATATGGAGCGGCGGCTCAAGTCGGTGAATTCGATCGTGGGAAAGCTCAAACGCCGTGGCTTGGAGCTGAGCATTCCGGCCATCAAGGACAATCTGTTCGACATCGCGGGCATCCGCGTGATCTGCAACTATCGTGACGACGTGTACTCTGTGGCCAACTACCTTTCCAGCCAATCGGACATCCAGGTCCTGCGCGTCAAAGACTACATCAAGAACCCCAAGCAAAACGGCTACCGCAGTTTGCACGTTATCTATGCAGTGCCTGTGTTTCTGTCGAACGGCGAGCACTACACACCCGTGGAGGTGCAATTCCGTACAATCGCCATGGATTATTGGGCGAGCCTCGAGCATGCGCTTCGCTACAAAAGCGACCTACCGGATGACAGGCTCGCGGAGCATTCACAGACGTTGCTTGATTGCGCCCGTAGCCTGCAGAACATCGAAACGCAGATGCAGAACATCCATCGCGACATCAACGGTGCACCACGCGAGGGAGACGCCCCCTCGCCCGAAGGCGACGTGGATGCGGGCCGCAATCCGATTCGTATGTGACGCGACGCGTTCCATACTGGTAACGAAGCCGTGCGAGACAGCGTGGAATCATGTAAATCTTCTGCCATCACAATCCCGCCGTTGCGATCCACAGACAAGATGATGAAGCGCGATCACCCGTCCGTTCACTTCGATGATTTCGGTTCACATCATACCGTTTTCCCTGGTATTTCTCAGAGTCATCCACTACACTGTTGCCTGTAGCGCTTTACGGGTCAGCAAACGACCACTTCAGTAGTGTGGAAGAACCTGTGCGGCGATTTGTCACAGTGAAGGAGCAATACATATATGACTTACGGTAACGAGCCCATGAACGGGGGCACACCCGCCAATGGCCAGCAACAGTTCAGCCAGCAGCAATATCCGCAGCAACAGTTCCAACAGGCACCATACGGAACACCTCAGAACATGGGTCAGCAACAATACGGTCAGCCGTATGCCCAGCCACAGCAGCAGCCCTATGCCGATGGTCAGAACCCGAAGGCATATCGGCAAGGACAGGGTTTCAGACAGCCTCAGTTCAATCAGGGTGGACCGACGATGACGGTGGACGGGCAAATGAGCTATTCATTCGAAAAGGCCCGCAACACGTCCATAACCAAGGCCTATGGAGAGATGACGCTCGGTCTGCTTCTCACGGCGGCGGTGGCGCTTCTGGGCGACGCTTCGGGACTGTACGCCGCCTTCACCATGGCCACCGGCTCATTCGGCTGGATAGCCCTCGCGGTAATCCAAATCGGCATCGCCATCTATATGGGCGCCAAACTCATGAAAATCAGCGTCACCACAGCGCGTGCGTTGTTCTATAGTTACGCGGCGCTGACCGGCTTCACACTTGGATCGATTTTCTACGCATACAGCCCATTGACCATCGGCGTGGCGCTGTTCATGTGCATGGCTCTTTTCTTCGTGCTCACCATGCTCTCTCTGACCACGAAGAAGGACATGCTCAAGGCCGGCCCGATTCTCTTTGCGGCGTTGCTGGTGCTCCTTATTGGTGAGGTCATCCTGATGTTCGTCGCCCCCTCAAACACCGTCCTCATGGTAACCGCAGGCATCGGACTGGTGATTTTCGCGGGCTTGACCATGTACGACGCCCAACAGACGCGCCAGCTGTTCGCACAGGTCCAGGCGACGGGGGACATGGCTCTTATGGACAAGATCTCCCTCATAAGCGCCTTCAACCTTTACCTGGACTTCGTCAATATGTTCCTCTACCTCCTTCAGCTGTTCGGAAGCTCCGACAACTAAAGGGCGGAGTCTCCTCGACGATCTAGGCAAATGCCGGATCATGTGAGCCGAGAGGCACAACGGACTCGAAAACCAAGGCCTGCTATCCATCATCGTTCTTCGATGGTTGGCAGGCCTTTTTCATGCCCGTATCCGTCTTGACCGACAACTATCGAATCCTTCGACGCATGGCGTTCCATTTCGTCCTGCCGAAGCGCAAGGTCCGGGCCACCAAGGCATATCACGAAGTCAAAAAACTCAAGACCAAAATCAAGGCCCAGACAATCCAAAGCAGCTCCGGCGGAACCGTCATCCGCCGAGCGTCCCACACGCAAAGCGGACGGCACATATGTACGAAAGCTGGAAGACACAATCTGCAGAGCAGTCCGACGAGCCGAGATGATTCGGCGACGGAGGAAAACCAGCGAAGACCGACGAGGTGCGAGACAATCAGCGAGAGCGCCGCGCAGCTGCAATCGCACTGACCGCTCGTTCCGCGGCCATGGTAACGAAGAAAATAACAACCGAGCACAACAGGACGATGGCCAGTACCAGCCACCCTTCCGCCGATGTAGGCAGAGACAGTGCGAAGAAGTGCTCGACCAAAGGGATGAACATGCCAAGAACGCCGACCAACCCGAAGAGGGCCACCAATCCACCTCGCCAGGAATTGAGGGGGCGGGCGACCCGCGCCAGAACCAGTATGCCCAACGTGAAGACAACGATGGCGCACAACCGACGGATAGAGCTCAACTGCTCCGGCTGCCTGAGGTCCAGCCCCAATACCGAAGGGACGACCCATTCCGTCAGCAACACAGACAAGGCGATTGCAATGCCGCCCGGCAGGGAAAAACGCACTACCCGCCCAAGGAAGCCCGGAACGTAACGGCGCGTGTTGGGGGCGAGCGCCAGGATGAACGCCGGAATGCCGATGGTAAGCGCACCAATGTAGGTAATATGACGGGGCAGATACGGGAACGGAACGAAGGTGAGCACCACTCCGAGAGAGATGAGCGCAGAATAAACGGTCTTCACCAGAAACAGGCTGGCCACACGTTCCATATTGGCCATAACCTGCCGTCCGCGCGCCACCACGTCGGGAAGATGCGAGAATCTGGAATCCACCAGCACCACCTGGGCAACCGCCTTGGTCGCGGGAGCCGCATTTCCCATCGCGATGCCCAGATCGGCCTCCTTGAGCGCCAAAGCGTCGTTGACCCCATCGCCGGTCATCGCCACCACATGCCCACCCAGATGCAGGGCCTGCACAATCGCCTTCTTCTGTTCAGGCAGCACACGGCCAAGCACATCCACATGCTCGAGAACCTTCGCCAACTCCTTGGTGTCCTGAGGCAGTTCACGGGCGTCCATCACCACGGGCCTGCGGGTGCCGGTAAGCCCCACCTTGGACGCTATGGCGCCGACCGTCACCGGATTATCACCGGATATGACTCTGCAACGCACGCCCTGATCACGGAACCAAGCCAGCGTCTTCCCGGCATCGTCGCGAATATGTTCGGAGCACAACATCAAAGCCACCGGAACCGCCGCCAGCGAAAGCGTCGGCTCATCAGCGAAACCATCGGGAACAACACCGGGCACCCTTGCAAGAAGCAGGACGCGATGACCTTGGTTGGCATACTCGTTCACCTTCTTCAGGACATCGGCACCATCCGCCGCAACGGCAGAAAGAATGACCTCGGGCGCACCCATATACCACACACTGCGATCTTGGGCAACGATCGCACTCCACTTACGTGCCGAAGAAAACCCTATTCGTTCTCGCACGGCACTTGGGTGGTATCCCTGTGCGGTCAACGCCTGAAGCACGGCCTTCCCCGTGCCGTTCGGATTCTCCTCATTCGACAAATCAAACAGCGCCTGAGCCGCATCTCGTTCGGAGACGGCATCGCGCCGCGCAGTTTCACTTCGGATTCCGTGGTCATCGTTCGCCGCGAGACCCTCGGCTAACATCTCCAGACGGTCGAACACGATGCCTCCATCGGTGATCGTCCCCGTTTTATCAAGGTTCAATGCATCCACCCGGGCCAGCGTCTCGACCGATTCCATCTCCTGTACCAACGTGTCATGACGTGCCAAACGCATGGCAGCAACCGCGAAATTCAACGAAGTAAGCAAGACAAGACCTTCGGGAATCATGCCGACGACACCGGAGACCGAGGAAACTATGGCATCACGCCAGTCACCCGTCGCAACGGCGTTGCTCCAACCACCCACCGCATGCAGCTGGGACAGAATCAGCAGCACGCATAGCGGAACGACCAGCACGGTCATGACCTTGAGGATGGTGTTGATACCCTGATTGAGATCAGAAACGGTTTTCTTGTACACCTTTGCCTGAGCGGTGAGTTTGGCGGCGTAGCCGTGGTCTCCGACAGCGGTGACCCGCACCAACGCCAGACCTGAAACCGCTGTCGACCCCGAATAGATTTCGGCGCCTTCGGCCTTGCGGACGGTTCGTGCCTCTCCCGTCAACATCGATTCGTCGAGTTCCAATCCCCATGTGCGCACTACGGTGCCGTCGGCGGGCACCTGTTCACCCGAACGAACCCACAATAAATCATCCAAGACGATGGCGTCATGGTCGACCTGCACGTTCCGGCCTTCACGGCGCACCAGGGATTGTGACCTTACAAGAATCGAAAGCTTATCAAGGGTGTGCTTGGCCTTGAGTTCCGTGAGGATCCCGATGCCGGCATTGACGATGATGACCAAGCCGAACACCGCGTCCTTCCATTGCCCCGCAAGCAGCACCATCACCATAGCCACGAGGATGATGACGTTGAAGAGCGTAAAGACGTTCTCGCGGATGATCGTCCACAACGATCGCGAGGTCTGGGTCTTCACTTCATTCGTCTGCCCGGCGCTCCTCCGGGCCATGATCTCAGCCGCATTGAGACCGAAATCAGATACTTCGGGAAGACGATCCCGCTCAGCCCCGTCATCACCGTTCAGGGACACTTCCGTTGATTCCACACCGCGCGCCTGTTCGTTCATGCCTCAAATCCCCTTTTTACGACCGCGCAAACCACATCACCGACCAACCCCGCCGGCACCCTCACATCGACCTCATCACCGGCCGCATATCATCGTACCGCGTTCATTTCCCATTGGTACCTAAAGAGACTTCCATGGACCGCGGATGTGGATTATCGTTGATGACCAAAGCCAGCGCATCCTCCAACGTCGTAACCGCATCGGAAGGCCCTTCCACCACATGCAACGAGACCGCCGTAAGCGTGCGTTTCAGCGGATGCCCCGAATTATCCACCAACACCACCGGAATCCCGGCTTCGCGGGCGTCTTCCAACGCCGATTCCCATAATACGGCCTCTTTCGAGGATCCTCCATGCCCAAATGCCTGCAGACCCGGAACCACGACCACGTTCACTACCCGCGAAGTCAACCCCTGCATATTGACCCCAGCGCTGTCGGCAGGACTTTCATCGGAGCCGACCGAAGCATAGACCGCTCGAAGTCCCTCATCGCGGCAAGCGCCGATGATACGCCGATCAAGCACCGTGTCACCTGCGCTGAGAACCCCTACGGTGATGTCCGCCTTATCGACGCCATCATGGGTGACGTTCGTCGATTCGGTGCGCGTATCGCCCACAGCCGAACCGGCAGGCACGCACCCTCCCATAAGCGGAGCCACTGCGCAGCAGACCACCATCGCCAACGACGCAGCAAGGAATCGATGCGTACCGGGCACGTTAATCACGACCTCGCACGAACGTGGCGACCGTCTCTACATGATGGGTCATCGGATAGATATCGAATCCCTGAATCGCCTTGAGCGAATAACCAAGTGATGTCAAAGTCGCGGTGTCACGAGCAAGACTCGTGGAATCGCAGGCGATGTAGACCACCGTGGAAGCCCCTGTATCTGCGATCTGGCGACATACTCCGGATTTGGCCCCCGCTCTCGGCGGGTCCAACACCACCACGTCCGGCTTTGAAAAATCGTCGGGTACGTTGCGCAAAACGCGGGCTACGTCCCCCTGCACCACTTGGGCGTTGTCGGCCTTGACCACATGCAGATTGCGCTCGGCGCCACGCACGGCGGTTCGGCTTCCTTCAACGCCGTACACATGGGAGTGGGAGAAGGTCTGCGCCAACGGCAACGTGAACAGTCCCGACCCGCAGAACAGATCCCATATAACGGCCGACCGTGTGCCGGAAAGCGCTTCGCTCACCTCGCGCATCACATACTTGAGCAACGCAGCAGGCGCCGCACGATGGACCTGCCAGAAACCGCCCGCATCAACGCCGAACGGATAGCGTCTGCCATCGACGTCCACCGCCTCCTTAAGCCGCTTTTCACCGCTGCGGACGTGACCATCGACTTCGATGGCGTAATTGCCGCCAACCTCCTGGGCGAGCGCTTTGTACGTCATTCTGGAGGTATGGACGTCGCGAGGTTCCGGCACTGCCACACGGATGATCGAACCAGGTTCGTATTCATGATTCCACAGGTCGAAACGGTCGGCTACGGCAAGAAGGGCGCGTGATGCGAGGGGCATGGTGGAGACGCGGACATGTTCATGCGAAGCCCGACGCCGCATGGAGACGTGACCGGTCTCATCGGCCACGAGTTCGATCCGGGTACGCCAGTGCAGACCGCGTTCCTCATCATCCTCCTCCAACCTTGCCACCCTTACATCGGGGATGTCCACATGACCCATGCGCCGCATCTGGTCGGTGATAACTGCGGATTTCCAACGAATCTGGCCTGGTAAGGCAACGTGCACCAAATCAGCTCCCCCGACACCACCACCGGTGCTGAGAGGGCCGGCAAGCCGCCAAGCCGGTTCAACCCGATCATCGCTCGCTTCGAGAATCTGGACCACTTCACCCGTCCAAAAGCGCTCATCGCGGTCATAGGGCTCATCCAGCTGGACCACCACACGTTCGCCGGGCAAGGCGAAACGCACGAACACCACGCGCCCGTCGATATGGGCGACGCAACGCCCTTGGTCCGCATACCGTTCTACTCTAACTTCCGCCTGCATCAGACTCCCCACCTACACACTCAAGTATCTTAAGAAAACATTCGCGGCATGGTGCCGCAACACCGGACAATGAAATGCCTATTTTAGCGAGAGCTCTCGTCAGGGTCTCGACCGAGCCGTCGGTCGCCTTCCAATGGAACCGTTTCCTTGTAAGGACCGATCGCATGCCAATCGAAGCGGAAATCTGCCGCCGTCTGCCCCGCTGAGAAGGCACTCCTCAAGCAGCCGAACGTCTTGACGTGCGCAGCGCCTTCGCGGCGACGATGAACGTCGTTCACTGGCCGTTGCAGGCGCACATAGGAGCACCCCTCAACTGCTGCCACACTCAGCTGCGCGGTCCATCCGACACGGAGGCATCGTCGTCATCGCCATGTTCACAATCGCCACCGTCTTGAGGCTGCGCCTGGGAAACGAACCTGGGGTGGTGCCGCATCGGGGTGGCTATGAGCAGGTAGGACACCCAGATCGCCAAAGCCCAGAACGGAATGCCCATAAGCAACCTGGCCGTCCCCAAGGCGGTGACATGATTGGTGTAATAAAGCGGAACCTGCACGATCAGACGCACCAGAAACAACGCGACCCACAGCAGCGTCACATTGCGGTATGCACGGTACAACAAGACATCATCTCGCCATTGAGCCAGCCACTGACGCAGATGGGATGTAGGCACGGACCTGATGAATTCCACAATCAATCCAACGCCGGGAACCCTGCATGCCAACGAAACGGACAGCAACGCCGCGTAGAGGATATTGGTGATGAAACCGAACGCATAATAATTGCGAGCCTCATTGCTCTTCCATGCCCATACCAGGCATATCGCCACAGCCGCCAAACCGCTGAGGGCACCAAGCACCGACTGCCTCTGCAGGAGCCGCGCCACCACCTGCAGAACCGCAATCACCGCGGAGACGATAACAGTCATGCGCAGATCGTTCGTGATCACGAACAGGACGACGAACACGAAACCCGGCAACATCGATTCGACGACACCACGGGGTCCGCCTATGGCATCGATCACCGAGAAATCCTCACCTCCGCCTGCGGCAGCCAAGGCCGCGAAGCCGGTGCGCTTACCGCCGGCAAAGGAGTGCCCCTCGCCTTCGATTTCGGGATTGTCGAGCTTGTGTGAACCGTTCATCGCCACCACATTCCAGTCGTTCGCTCCTGCACGCATACCAAGACCACGAGGCATCCCAGCGTGTCCGATGGCGCCGTCCGCAAGAGACGGCGCACAACCTTCAATAGGTCGTCTGGTCTCAACGCACCTCGGAGAACATCGGCCCACGAGAAATGGTGGTCTGCACGTTCACCTCCTGGTCAGCAACGAAGGGGCCGTCGATGCGCTTGGGAATCTCGTTGCCGTTTTCCCGTGCCTCCTCCTCGGCCTTGCGACGCTCGTTCGGCGTCACCGGAGGATGCATGGGCACCAGATCGCGCGGAGCGAGCGGCTCAGTGCCGCGATCTACCACGATGTCTGCAAAGAACCTGTTCAACGCCTCAGCCTCTTCGCTATGCGGATTGTTTGCCGCGGGACCGGAGAAGATGCCGCGCAGCATCCAACGTGGCCCGTCCACGCCGACGATGCGGGTGACCAACTTCTTACCGCCTTTGATGGTCACCGGAAGGCTCAGCTCCATGCCGAAGACCCCCGGGACTTCTTTGGCGCTGTCGTTCGAGGTAAGCAGGTCGGCGCGAACATCATCCCACAGTCCGAGGGTCTTGGGTGCAGCAAGCGCCTCGATTTCAAGACTCGAAGCACCATAGGTGACGGTACAGCCCAGAACCTCCTGATTGGCGCGATTGGCTTTGATGCGCAGCTCTATGCCTTGCAGGAAAGGCAGGTAATAAGCGCCCAAATCAAGATATTCCGAGTAGTCCGGAGTGTCCTCATCATCGATGTCCCAAGGGCCCCAGTCTTCACCTCGTCCTTCATACTCCTCGGTGGGCTCGCTCGGATACAACGGTTCGGCATCGTCATCGTCGTCAAACCCGTCGTCCGCTTCGTCGGACTCATCGATGCCGGCATCTCCCTCAAAATCGCGCAGGGGCTCATCAAATAAATCGCCGGTATCCTCCGTTTGCACGTCGGCACCGATCTTCGAGTCATCGTCTTCGCTCTCGCCGTCACCGGCATGTGCACCGCTGTGCTTACTTTTACCAAAGCCAAACAATCCCATCGTTCCTCATTTCGTCGCTATGTCAGTGACAGTGCTTCGTCGTAACATGACGTTTCAGCCCATGTTCAGGATATCACCGAGGCGCTATCTGCCCAAGCCATCGCGCAAAGCGCGACGCATCGTGTGAGAGACACGAAGCCGACATTAACTACGGATGCGAAACGGAGACCATCATCGAACGACTATGACGCGAAAGGACCATACAGCAAGCATGGCCATCGACGGGTTCGGGCCTGTTGCGGACGACGCGCGACGAACGGCAGACACCGGGCTAAATGTCGTAAACAATCGTCAGCGGCGCATGGTCGGACCAGCGAGTGTCGTAGCTCGAAGCCCGGTCGATGGTGAATTCACGGGCCCGGTTCGCCAAAGCCGGCGTCGCCAACTGGTAATCAATCCGCCAGCCGACGTTGTTGTCAAAAGCCCGGCCACGTTGACTCCACCATGTGTAAGGCCCCTGTACGTCTCCCGCCAGAGTTCTCATGACATCGACGAAGCCGAGACCAGCGGCGTCATCATCGCTGCCCAGCCATCGATCCACATAGGCACGTTCCTCAGGCAGGAAGCCGGCGTGCGTTTCATTTGCCTTCGCGTTCTTGATGTCCAAAGGCGTATGGGCGATGTTCATGTCACCGCACAACAAAGCCTGACGGCCGTGTTCGCCCTGCCCCGCCGCCTCTTCGCGCAGCTGCGCCATACGCACCAGCATCTTGTCAAGGAACCGGAATTTCTGGTTCATTTTTTCGGGATCATCGGTATTCCCCGCATGTACATAGACACTCGCGACCGTAAGTCTCATGCCGCCCGGAGTCGTGATGTCGTTCTCGATCCACCGTCCGGAATCGACGTCCTCATCCAAATCCAGCAGACCATAGCGACGGTCCTCAACCTTGAACGTGGAGAGCAGGCCAACTCCTGCACGACCTTTGATGCGACACACCTCGTTGGTGGTCTGCAGATCCTGAGCGGAGCCCAGTCGGCCGGCACTCTCGTAGCGTCGGCCGATCTGTACGAAGACAGGATCGATCTCCTCCTGCGGGGCCCGCACCTCCTGCATGCACCACACATCCGGCGCCTTGACGTAGGCCCAATCAAGGAAACCTTTGCGATTGGCTGCACGAATACCGTTGAGATTTGAAGTAGTGACCGTAATGCTCATAGTCAGAGAGTATCACCGGAACTGCCAATAATAGCAAAGTGCGCCGCACAGCAGCCATCCGCAGTATCCGGGACAGCCACATATGCGACGTGCGGAACTTCAGTCCAAGCCGAGCCTGAGGTCACCACCTGGGATGGCGTCGAGCAAATCGCGGGTGTACTGCTTCTGTGGATGATCAAAGACCTCATCGGTCGTGGCGTGCTCCACCAGCTTGCCTTTCTGCATGACGACCACCTCATCGGCGATCTGACGAACTACCGCCAGATCGTGTGTAATGAAGAGATAGCTCAGTCCGCGCTCGGCCTGGAGATCGTTGAGCAACTGCAGAACCTGGTCCTGTACCAACACGTCAAGCGCGGAGACCGCCTCGTCGCAGACGATGACATCCGGATTCAGTGCCATGGCCCTTGCAATGGCGATGCGCTGGCGCTGACCACCGGAAAGCTCGTTGGGGTACCGTTGCATGACGGACTGCGGCAGCTTGACAAGATCCAACAACTCGCTCACTCGCTGCTGACGGCTTTTCTTGTCTCCGATCTTGTGGATGCGCAACGGCTCCTCTATGGAGCGATAAATCGAGAACATGGGGTCAAGCGAACCATAGGGGTTCTGAAACACCGGTTGGACATGACGTCTGAAATCAAGCAGCGAGCGACCCTTGAAGTCCTTGATGTCCTTTCCCTCATAGGTCACGGTACCGCTCGTCGGCTCCAGGAGCTTGAGGACCATGTTCGCCACCGTGGATTTGCCTGAACCCGATTCACCTACAATGGCCAGCGTCGTCCCTCTCTTGATGGAGAACGACACATCATCGACGGCCTTGAACATCTGCCGCTTACGGGGCAGCTTGAATTCCTTGGTCAGATGACTGACGGTGATGATGTGCTCGCCCTGTTTCAGAGTGCTTTCGCTTTTGACCGCGTGTTCCATGTACGACGAAGCGTCCTGACCGTGTTCCTTGGCGGAAACGATGCGCTGGGACGCAAGGGACGGCGCCGCAGCCACGAGCCGTTTGGTGTAGGGGTGCTGAGGATGCTGCAGCACTTCAAGGGAAGGACCGGACTCCACGACCTGCCCTTTGTACATGACGACGATATGCTGGGCGCGCTCGGCAGCAAGTCCGAGGTCGTGTGTGATGAACAACACGGCAGTGCCCAGTTCATCAGTCAGATTGTGCAGATGGTCGAGAATCCGCTTCTGCACCGTCACGTCAAGCGCCGAAGTCGGTTCGTCCGCGATGAGCAGATCGGGTCGGCATGCCAAGCCGATGGCGATCAAGGCACGCTGAAGCATGCCTCCCGAAAACTCATGCGGGAACTGGCGCGCCCGGGTGGCGGCGTCAGGCAATCCCGCTTCATCCAAAAGGCCGGCGATTCGGTCGTTCATGGTGCTACCCAGCACATACCGCTTGGCTATGGACCAAGCCTCATCATCATCAACGCCGGCCTTGATAAGATCGTCGGCCACAAGCCAGCGGGTCGCGGACCCCGCAACCCAATCCTTCTTGAAATAGTCCATGTGCCGCTCGAGCGCTTCACTGGTAACACCGCTGTCAGTGAGGGCCTTTTGCGCGGCCTTGAACAACTCCGGCAGTTCCTTGGAGCCGATGAAGGTCTCGTCATCCTCGCTCTTGATGCTGACGGCATCATCTCCGGCAAGCGCCTTGGCGAGCTTTGAGCGCTTCTCATGCGAGACATCCATATGGTTGGCCTTCAGGGCCTCTTCCACCTGGGTGCCGATGCGCCAGACCGGGTTGAGATTGCTCATCGGGTCCTGGGGCACCAAACCCATCTTCTCGCCAAGGATCTCCTCATACTGCTTGCGGCTGTATCTGGAAATCTCCTCACCTTCAAGCTTAATCGACCCCCCGGTGACCTTGCCGGTCCCAGGCAACAGACCGAGCACGGCCATGGCGGAAGTGGACTTGCCCGAACCGGACTCACCTACGATGGCGACCCACTGTCCTGGGTACACGCTGAAGGAGGCGTCACGCACCGCGTGCACCACATGCTTCTCATCGGTCGTGAAATCCACCTTCAAGTCTTTGACTTCGAGAATGGGACCCTGCTCACGCTGCATTGCAACGACTTTATCCTGATTGTTTGTCTCTCGACTCATCAAACGATTCCTCTCTCAGGATGTACGGCTCTTGGGATCAAGAGCATCCTTGACCGCGTCGCCCATCATGATGAAGGCAAGTGACGTGATGGCCAAGGCAACGGACGGATAAAACAGCACCGACGGGTTGGTTCGGAGCATCGTCTGGGCGTTGGAGATGTCCCCGCCCCAGCTGACGGTGGTACTCGGCAGGCCGATGCCAAGGAAGCTCAGCGTGGCCTCCGAAACGATGTATGTGGCAAGCGACGTGGTGGTTACCACGATGATCGAAGCCAGGGAATTGGGCATGATATGCATCATGAGATTCCGAATCGGAGTCGAACCCAACGACGTGGCCGCGGTGTTGAACTCCAGGTTCTTCGTCTCAAGAACAGCGCTCCTTGCTATACGCGCGGTCTGCGTCCAGCCGAAGAGGGCGAGCACCAGCACGATCTTCCATATCGAGCTTGAGGTACGGAACATCTGCAGCACCACAATGGCGCCAAGCAGCAGCGGAATCGCCATGAATATGTCGGTGCCTCGGCTGAGGATCGCATCGATCCATCCACCGAAGAACCCGGCGAGTGCACCGATAATCGTGCCGATGATCATGACTAGGATGGTAGTGAGGATTCCTACGGACAAGGATGTGCGCGTACCATAGACCGTGCGTGTAAACACGTCACAACCCTGCGTATCAAAACCGAAGGGATGTCCTTTGGCACTTGGACCGAGCGAATTCTCCAACGTGCAGTAATTGGGATCCTGATGGGTGAACACCTGGGGAAACAGTGCTACGAAGATGATGAACAGGATCAGCAGGCCTGAGATCACGAACAGCGGGTTCTTGCGCAGCGTGCGCCAGGCGTCGGCCCACATACTCGTGGCGGGCGCGGACTCGTCAATCGAATCGACATCCTGCAGCGGCGTCTGCTCTACCGGAGCCACAAACCGTTCCTGTCCCGGGAGCGTTTCGTAGGCGGTCTTGGAATCAGCGGAAGTAAATGCAGTCATTGTTTCTTTCTCCCTCAGGCGTACCGGATTCGTGGATCGAGCAGCATGTAGATCATATCGACCAGCAGATTGCAGACTACGAAAATGAGCGTCAAAAGCGTAACGATCGACACCACCAGATTGCTTTCGCCTTTCAGGATGCTCTGATATGTGAGGAAGCCGATGCCGTGGATGTTGAAGATGGTCTCCGAAATCATCGCACCGCCCATCAACGCGCCCAGGTCCTGACCCAAGTAAGTGACGACGGGAATCAAAGAGTTGCGCAGCACATGACGCACAATCACCGAACGGTTGCTCATACCCTTCGCACGGGCCGTGCGAACATAATCCTCCGCAATGTTGGAAGATACCTCGGAACGCGACAGCCGGATGATATATGCCATCGACACCGAGCCAAGCACCATGGCGGGCATCAGCAGGTCCAGGAAACCGGGGTTGCTGCCCGCAGTCACTGGAAGGATACGCCATTTGACTCCGAGGAAATACTGCATTACGAAACCGGTGACGAAGGTCGGCACGGAAATCAGCAAGAGCGAGACGATGAGGATGACGGAATCATACCATGTGCCCTTTTTCAGACCGGAGATGATGCCGAAGATGACACCGAAGATGGCCTCGAAGCAGAACGCCATAACGGCCAACTTGATGGTAACGGGGAACGCACGTGCGATTTCCGCAATCACCGGCTGCCCGGCAAAGGTGTTACCGAAGTTCAGCGTCAGTGCGTTTTTGAGGAACAGCAGATACTGAACGATGAAAGGTTTGTCGAGGTTGTACTCCGAGCGAATCTGAGCCGCCACGGCGTCGTTGATGGGCTTGTCTCCGAACATCGCCTTGACGGGGTCGCCAGGCAAAGCGAACACGAGCGCATACACGAGCAGCGTCGTACCGAGAACCACAGGGATCATCTGCAGGATACGTCGCAGAAGATACTTGCTCATCGAATTCTCCTTATGATTTTTGCCGACAAAGCAAAACAACCAGCCGGCATTACTTGGGTAAGTTTATCGCACCTACAGACCAAACGGGCTTCCACATGCCGCCCGACAGGCTTCAAAGCAGTAACCGATGCCTCGATTGCATGTCATCGGCATCGCTGCGCAACCTGCCTGGAACCACACAATCCGCCTGGCGCACTGGAATGAATGCCGATCCACGTCACTGCCGCAGACGCCGACACATCTGCCGGCACGCGGGGGATGCAACGCGACCACACCGCCACGCACACCGCCGCCGCGATATGCCAATGGGAACAGAATATGAAAGTGCGGCGCGGAAAACCCGCGCCGCACCACTGCAGCAGCTTATGCAACACGTTAACGGTGCACAAGCGGAACCCGAATCACTTCGTCATCTGCGAATAAGTCGGATAGCTCTGCCAATCGATGGCGAAGCCCTTGACGCCTTTGGCTGCGACACCGTCGTTGTTCTTGTAATATATCGGAATCGCAGGCAGATCGTTCAGAAGGATTTCCTGGCTCTGGCTATAGAACTTATTGGCTTGATCAGCGGACTTGGCCGCATAGGCTTCGTCCATCAGCTTGTCAAACTCTGGGTTCTTGTAGTCGCCATCGTTGGAGCCGTTGCCGTCGGCGGCCGCCGAAGAGAAGCACTGGTACAGGTAGTTCTCTGCGGACGGATAATCAGGCATCCAACCAGAACGGAAGGCACCCGTCATCTTGCGGTTGGAGATGCTGTCGCGGAATTGCTGGAAGGTCGGGACCGGGTTGGCCGAAGCCACATCCACACCCAGCGCGTTGTTGATGGAGTTGACCATGGCGTCGAAGACGGGCTTCGCACCACCGTCGGAGTTGTAAGACATGGTGAGCTTGTCGTTATCCTTCGAAATGGCGTCCGCCTTGGCCCAAAGCTCCTTGGCCTTGGTCGGGTTGTACTCTAGGTTGGAGCTGCCCTTCAGGTTGGCGTCATAGCCCGGTGTCAGCGGGGAAGTGAAGTCATGAGGAACGGCGCCGACGCCGCTGAGCACCTTGTTGACGATGGCCTTACGATCGATGGCCATGGAGATGGCCTGACGACGCAACGTGCCCTCTTCGGTACCGGATTCGAAATGCTTGATATTCGCAGGGATGGTGAACTCCTGAATCACGGAGCCGGGCTTGTTGTATGCCTGGATGGAGGAATCCTTCTCGAAGGTCTTCGTATCGGCCGCCGGAACGATGTCGAGCGAATCGAGGTTGCCGGCCTGAACATCGG
Source organism: Bifidobacterium bombi DSM 19703 (assembly GCF_000737845.1). Classification (GTDB taxonomy): domain Bacteria; phylum Actinomycetota; class Actinomycetes; order Actinomycetales; family Bifidobacteriaceae; genus Bifidobacterium; species Bifidobacterium bombi. The sequence goes on from NZ_ATLK01000001.1 coordinate 953,158, forward strand.
CGTAAGCCGCGTCATCCTTGGTGTAGACCTTGAGCGTTACGCCGTCGTTCTTGACCTTTTCAGGACCGCTGTAGTTCGGGTTCTTTACGGTCTCGATGGCGTTGTTGTGATCCCACTTGACGAGCTTGTAAGGGCCATTGCCAACGGGTTTCTGTCCGAAGCCCTTGGGGTCCTTGTAGAAGGAATCGGGAAGTGGCGCGAACGCGCTATAACCGACTTTGATGGGGAACGTGGCGTCGGGCTTCTGCAGATCCACGGTGAACGTGGTGTCGTTGACGACCTTCAGTCCTGAAAGCTGTTCGTCGCCCTTCAGCCCATCCTTCTTCTGCACATCGTCGTAGCCTTTGATCGAAGAGAAGAACGAAGCACACTTCTGTGCGTTCTTCACGTCCGCCACATAGCTCCAGGCCTTGGTGAACGACTCCGCCTTGATCGGCGTGCCGTCGCTGAACTTCAGGCCCGGCTTGATCTTGATTGTGTATTGCGTACCCGCCGCATCGGGCTTGATGGATTCGGCCTGGTCGTTCATCGCGTTGCCTTTTGCATCAAAAGCCACAAGCTGTGAGAAAATCAGACGCAATACCCTGCCGCCTCCGGACTCATTGGTGTTACCCGGAATCAACGGGTTCTGAGGCTCCGAAACATTGCCCGTGATAATCATCTTGCCATTGCCGGCCGATGCGCTGCTGCCGTTTGAGCTGCTGCCGCAAGCCCCAAGCGACAGAGCCAACGAGCAGACCGCCGCCGCGAACGCTATCGTTTTCTTCTTCATATTTTCTCCCATTGGTTGCCTAGACAACTCTTGTTGAATCAAAGAGGAGGTTGGTTCCCGATAGGGGAGCCAACCTCAACGCTGATATCGTTATTCTCACTCAGATATCAGGATTATGCAAGCCAATTCCCATAAATTGAACGATTTTAACAGCGCTGTCTATGAGTTGCGAGACAAACGCGGACTTTTCAGCTGAAGATATGGGAGGGTTGATGCGATTCACGCTCCTTCTGCGAGCCGAAACGGAGACCCGGAGAAGTCTGTTATATTACGAAATTGTTAACGAAGAGCGCACATGGGAACTGCGGCATACCACCTGTTCTGCCGTGCAACGATGCCGACGGCTGGGCATAGGCAAAACCTGCACAATGCCGACCGACCCGGCCGGACAAAGTCCACTGGAACTTCGGATGACCGACTTCAGGCCCTTGGAAACGCCTGCGCATAGCGTTCCTTGAGCTGCTCCATGGATACATGCGTATAACGCTGTGTGGTCCGTATCGAGGAATGCCCAAGCATCTCCTGGACCTCGCGCAGATCGGCTCCGCCATCAAGCAGATGCGTCGCCGCGCTGTGGCGAAGGGCGTGCGGGCTGATGTCCGGAACGCCGGCCCGGGCGGCCTTGTCGTGTACCACCTCACGCACGACACGCTGATTGATGCGCGAGCCACGCGCACCTAAGAAAACCGCCTGCAGCCGACCGGACTGCCCACCTTCGGCAGGACCGGAGCCGCGGTCTTCGACACCGCCGCCACGATCCCCAACAATATGACCCGCGTCGGAAGCACGAAGCAAAACCGGCCTGCCCTCACGCATCCAAACCTCAAGCGCCTTCGATGCCGGAGCTCCGAACGGCACTACACGTTGCTTGTCCCCCTTGCCCGTAACAGTGAGGGTCCGACTGGCGAAATCGACATCGCCAACGTCCACCCCCACCAACTCGGCCACACGGATACCTGTGGCATACAGGACCTCGAGCATCGCGGCGTCACGCAGCACGATCGCCTCCTGTTTGGATCGCGAAGAGAACCGTCCGGCACCGGCTTCGGACTCGGTTTCATCCATGAGACGTTCTGCCTGTTCCTGGTTCAGCACGCGCGGCAGATTCTCGGGAATCTTGGGCGTCATCAGCGTGGCGGCGGGATCGCAGGGCAGTACGTCATGGTCGAAGCACCACGCAAAAAACGCGCGCACGGCGACAGTCTTCCTGGCCATCGTCGAACGCGCACGGCCACGGGTCTCATACGCCATCCACGCCCGCAGACCCTCCAAGGTGACATCGTCCAGCCGTTGCACACCTTGGCGGGAAAGAAAATCAAGACACTGCGACACATCCTGCGAATAGGCACGCAATGTGTTGACGCTCAGACCCTTATTCGCTTCAGCATACGTCAGGAAATGCTCCAACTCCGTGCCACCCAACGCCACCGTCGGGCCCTGCCCCCCATCGGTCTTCAGTTCGCCGCCAGCCCCCACAATGACCTCCGTCCGGAGATGAAACCTTGTAATCCCTCGCGAATCAGCCTACAATGATGCCGTCACAACCATTTACCCGACACGGCGGCATCCGTCCGCGAGCCACGGAGCAGGTGAAGCGGCCGGGCAAAGGTGCCATCCCACCCCACTAAGGAGCCCTCATGCCACTGCCGCATACGATGCCCGCCGGCGCACGCATCATGGTACGCACCTTCGACGGCGTGAACGAAGTGACGCATCGACAGGAATACCGCGACTACATAGGACATGTCATCTCATGGGACGGCCAGACCCTGCACCTCATGCGCGATGCAGCGGCCAACGGTTCGCGTCCGGAGATGCCGGTGGACATCAGCGCCGATAACATTCTCGTACTCAAGCCGATCCCCGAACGACGGGTCAGACCGCTACAACGCTGATCAAGCGTCATATGGCACAGTCAGGGACGACACGAATGACCCAGGGTGAAACGAAGCCGACGACCTGTTCCCCCGCACGAGCGGAGGTCAGGAAGGAGGACCTCCAGTCCGAGGGGTCGATTCGGCGCACATCCTCGTTACCGGCGCCCACGCCAGCAACGCCGGCAACGCCCGGGGATGCGGACTCCAGGCGCCGCTGACGTCCTTGGTGCGCTTTGAAAGCGCGGAACGGCTGCCCCTGCGAAAAGAACCGTACCATTCCCGACTCGTCGGCGGCGTGAAGGACATCGGCGAAATCATTCAGATCGCGTGCCAAGGAACGCAGCAGGACCTCAACATTGCCGGAGTTCTCTTCAATCATGGCTCGTGTGCGGGCGGGATCGGTAAGCGCGACCCGCGTCATGTCCCTCCAAGACCCAGCGGAAAGTGCGACAGCCACGTCACGGTCGGGACTGGCGACCAAACCATTGATCAGAGCGGTCGCTACGGCGTGAGGCGCATGGGAGATCATGGCCGCGGCTCGGTCATGGGTCGCGTCATCCACGACGATGAACCGATCGCCCACCGTTTCAAGAACGAACCGTGCCATTGTGAGGAATCGTCGGTAATCCGTACCCTCATCGACGGTGAGCGCCCAGAGCGCATCATCGAAAAGTCTGGCATCGGCGGCATCGAAACCCGAACGTTCGTTGCCACACATCGGGTGGGACCCAACGTAGCACGCTTCAAGCCCGACCTCCTTCACCTGTTCGCGCACCAGGGCCTTCACGCTGCCGACATCGCTCAGAATGGTCGCACGCCGATCGATGACGGGTTTCAGGCTGGCAAGCACCTCAGGCATGGCCTTGAGCGGATTGCACAACAGCAGCACGCGCGGCCTCGCGAGCGCCACTTCCTCGATGGTATCAACGCATTCAATGCCCTGGGCGCGGGCGGCAGCATACGGATGGGAGCGATGATTCCAAGCCACCACACGCACCCCACGCGCCGTCAGACGCTGGGCGAGGGAACCTCCGATAAGCCCCAGACCTATGATCCCGACCGTATCCGACTCATCCCACGCACCCTCGGCAAGGGGCCTGCCGTCGGTCACATTTCCTTCGTCTTCGCTTACCACAGCAGTTCCCTTCGAACGTTCTTCCCGTCAATCTGCCCGCCGCGCACTCCACCCCGGGGTAACATCCATGCGTCCACGGGTGGATGAGGACGTTCCCGCCTCGGGTACACGGCGAGCGTCTTGACCCAATCGCCATGCGACGTGACACGCTCCAGCACGTCTCGGAACCCACTCTGCCACGGTGCCGCATCGACGGTTGCAATGAAACTGTAGGTGCCTGCACGGCCCTTGATGGGCCGGGATATGAAACCAGTCATGTTCAGCCCCGCATCCCGCAGCACATCGAGTAGATCGGCTAGTACGCCCGGCCCCGTACTCAGTGGAACGAAGGCGATGACCGTCTCGTATTCGCCACGATGTCGGGGCAGATCCATCACATCGCCTCGTGGAGCCACAACAAGGAAATCCGTACTCGCTCCCTCGTAGTCCTGGACCGCCTCCTCCAATGTCGTCAGACCGTACAATTCACCGCAAATCGAGGGACCGAGCGCCACCTGACCCGACCTGATGTCTCTGCAGGCGGCCGCATTCGAGGAAGCTGGACTGGGTTCAAGCCCACGACGACGCGCAAAGCCCCTGCACTGCGCCAATCCGTGGGGGTGGGCGCATACCTGATTCAAAGGAGAGGTATCACCAGGCCTTACGAACGCGTCAAATGAGATATCCACACTCAATCTCGCACAACCCGCCACATCAGCCGAGTCGATCAGCATGTCGAGATTCGGTACGACATAACCCTCAACATTGTTTTCCCAAGCGATGACGCCCCAGCCCTCGCCTGCCTCAACATGCTCGATGATCCGTCCGGCATCCTCACAAGGCTGTGGATCGCCCCCAAGAAAGCGTGCGGCATCAATCGCCGCCTGATGCGTGAACGACCCCTGCGGTCCCAGGAAATAAAGCCTGCGCAACCCGCCCGTACGCCGACCTTCCGATTCCACGGATTCGCCATGCAGACCGCAATCAGGGCCCATCACCACCATTCTCTCCTTCATCGATCCCGCCTATCCGCAGCCGCCGAGGACGACGGCCGTGCCATGGAGCCGCCGACGGCCCGACACGACGGTCCACCCTGCGCCCGTACGGCGCCGAAGGATGACGCGCCAGCCGCAGGATCCGCGCATTCCCGGAGTTCCGAATACCTCCAGGAATCCGGCGACTTGCCGTCATGGGCATCACCTTCGGCCACCTCCGAAGTCTTCTTGCCGTATACTCCATCATTGCGCGCACCGAACCAGCGGGCTGGCAGGAAGACCATAGCCACCTGCACCACGATCATGCCCAAAAACCATATATAACCTGCATACTCCGTCAGGAACGGCATTTCCACAGTGAAACCCGGCACGAGGACATTGCCGTTGACCCCTGAAGAAAGCAGCGAAACCACCAGGGACGAGGTTATGAGGTGAACCGCCAAACCAATAACCCCGCTGCGCGCACGCGCGCCGAACGCCGACAGGATGACCATGACGAAAGCCAGAACAAGGCCGTAAGGCACGGATCGCGGCACACCACACCGGTACGCCAACGTGCCGATGAACCCCACAAGAACGCCGGCCGCAGCCGCGATAAGCAGGCGAACCGGATAGCTTTGCCGGTATGACCAAGGCAAGGTGCGGCCGAACGTCTCCTTCAACACGTCAAGCAGTGAGTCTGCCCCCCGCACGACCCCTCGGGCCGCCGCACCTCGGACCACGCCGTCATCGGATGAGCGACCATCGGCCACACTGTCATCGGATAGGCCGCCATCATGAAAAACATCGGCAGAAAACACGGAGGACGAGCGGTCCATGTCCATGCCGGTTCCGCTTTCTTGCCCATCATCCTGCCCGTCAACGGCCGAATCCTTCGTGCTTCCAAGATCGTTCATAATTCAAGTATGCCTCAGCGGGTTGTCAGCGCCGCCGTTCCATCCTTGACCGCACGTCGTGACCTCTGGAGCCATACAAGACAAGGCCCGAACGAATCGGGCCTTGTAAAGTCGAACCGAATGCGGAACGGACTATTTGCGAGAAGCGTCCTGACGACGCTGACGGGCCCTCCACTTGTACCACTCGTCACGGCTCAGAATCACCTTGCGCACACGAATGGACTCGGGGGTCACTTCCACGCACTCGTCCTCGTTCGCGAAATCAAGCGACTCCTCAAGACTCATCTGAATGGGGGGAGTGAGCGTCTCAAGAACATCGGCGGTGGACGAACGCATGTTCGTCATATGCTTGGCGAGTGTCACGTTCACGTCCATCTCATCGGGCTTATTGTTGACGCCAACGACCTGACCCTCGTAGACGGTGGATTGCGGCTGAATGAAGAAGCTGCCACGCGCCTGGAGGCGTTGCATGGCGTACGGAGTGGCCGTGCCCTGGCGGTCGGAGACCAATGAACCGTTCTGGCGCGTGGTGATCTCGCCAGCCCACGGCGCGTAGCCCGCCGAGATGGAGCTGGAAATGCCCGTCCCGCGGGTCGCGGTGAGCAGCGCGGTACGGAAGCCAATCAGGCCGCGCGACGGCACGGTGAATTCCATGCGCACCCAGCCGGAGCCGTGGTTGCTCATCGAGTCCATGCGTCCCTTACGGTCTGCCATAAGCTGCGTGACGGCACCCATGTACTCCTCTGGCACGTCGATGGTGTCGGCCTCCATGGGCTCGTTGACCTTGCCATCGATCACTTTGGTGACCACCTGCGGACGGCCGACCGTGAGCTCGTAGCCCTCACGACGCATCTGCTCGGCCAAGATGGCCAAGGCCAGCTCGCCCCTTCCCTGCACCTCCCAGGCGTCCGGACGTTCGGTGGGCAGCACTCTGATGGACACGTTGCCGATGAGCTCCCTATCAAGCCGGTCCTTGATCATACGGGCGGTCAGCTTGTGGTCCTTGCCCTCGGTACCAGCGATCGGGGAATCGTTGATGCCGAAGGTCATGGAGATGGCCGGGTCATCCACATGGATGAGCGGCAACGGCTTGGGATCGTCCTTATCGACGATCGTCTCACCGATCATGATGTCGGAGACGCCCGCAACCGCGACGATGTCACCGGGCCCCGCCTCCTCCACAGGGAAACGGTCAAGCCCCTGCGTACGCAGAATCTCAGTGAGCTTGAAGTTTTCGATCGAACCGTCGACGCGCGAAAGCCCATACTGCTTGCCCTTCTGGAGCTTGCCGTTGTAAATGCGCACCAAACCGAGACGCCCCAGGTAATCCGAGGAGTCGATGTTGGTGACGTGAGCCTGGAGAGGAGCTCCCTCTTCATATTCCGGCGCAGGGATGTTGGAGATGATCGTGTCGAAAAGCGGCTCGAGATTGTCGTTGTCCGGCAGGGCACCGTCATCGGGTTGGTTGCTCGAAGCATAACCTGCCTTCGCTGCGCAGTAAATCACAGGCAGGTCAAGCAAGGAATCGAGATCGAGATCCACGCCTTCTTCAATCACATCCTGTGCCAATCCAAGCAGCAGATCGGTGCTTTCGGAAACCACCTCGGAAATCCGGGCGTCCGGACGATCCACCTTGTTGATGCACAGAATGACGGGAAGCTTCGCCTCGAGCGCCTTGCGCAGCACGAAGCGGGTCTGCGGCAGCGGCCCCTCGGAGGCATCCACCAACAACACCACTCCATCCACCATTGAAATGCCGCGCTCCACCTCGCCGCCGAAGTCCGCGTGCCCCGGGGTGTCGATGACGTTGATGGTGATGCCGTCGGGCTCGCCGTACTTTTCAGCGAGCGGACCATGATATTCCACGGCCGTGTTCTTCGCGAGGATGGTGATGCCCTTCTCGCGTTCCAGATCGTTGGAATCCAGAACACGGTCCGGCACTTCCTCACGTTCGCTGAACACATGCGACTGCTGAAGCATCGCGTTCACGAGCGTGGTCTTACCGTGGTCAACGTGAGCCACAATCGCCACATTCCTGATATCACCACGTACTGCCATAAATCCCTCTTCTTGCCTCGTCTATTCGTTACCTGTCTTATACAGCGATCAGTTCAGATTCTCCGCTAACGCCTGAAAAGCATAAACCTTCATCATAGTAGCCGGGCTGCGTGACAGTGAGGACTATGTTTCACCATGCGCCACACCGTCGCGGACTGCATGCACTGGTCATGCCCGCGGAGAATTGATTCAGGGCGCGACGTTCCTCTCGTCCGCCTCGTCCGCCTCGTCAATCACGTCCCCCCGCCTTAGGCATGAACGGTGCCAGCCTAGGCAATTGATCAAGGGAGTCAAGCCCCATTTTTTCAAGGAACAAAGGGGACGTAACCAACAAGGCCGCACGAGTGTCGGCATCCACACCGAATTCGCGAATCAGCCCCCTGGCCGTGAGCGAACGAATCACGCCATCGGAATTCACACCTCGAATCGCCGCCACACCCGCTCGCGTGATCGGCTGCTGGTAGGCCACGATGGCCAACGCCTCAAGCGCAGCTTGGGAGAGTTTCGCAGCCTGCCCTTCATTCACGAATGCGCAGACCACAGGTTCATAGACGGCGCGACTGCAGAATTGCCAACCGCGAGCGGTATGCCTCAATTCAAAACCACGTCTCCCGCAGTCCGGTCGCATTCCGTCGTACTGCTCCTGCAACGAGACGAGCGCAGCGCACACACGGGCGCCATCCACACCCAGCACGCGAGCCAGATCATCGCTGTGCTGGGGTTGATCGGCCACCATCAACACCGCCTCCAAACACGCCTGAAGGCCGCCCGGCAACAGATCGACATCGAAGCTCAAGGCCGAGGAATCCGCACCCGATCCAGCGGAAATCCTGCCTTCACGCCGACCGTCGCATCCGTCCAGCCGACCAGCACTCTCACCCAAGACATGCCCCTCGTTCCCTGTTTCCTCATTCATGCAAAATCACCCATGTCCATCATTGACTTTTCTGCCTGTGAAGCGACGTCGACGTCCGGTTCGCCGCCAGCGCCGTTTGTGGAATGAACGCCATCGGCGCCCGTCTCGGTGCCATCCATGTTCGCGCCGCCTTCCACCCATCGTAGGTTGAGCTCCGCGAACGGACCCGCCTGCCGGTATTGGAGATGTCCTTGCTTGAAGAACAGCAACACGGCAAGGAAGCGCGCTACGATCTCAAGCCTTGACGAAACGTCATGTATCAGCTCCGTGAACGTCATCGACCCCGCTGCCTTGTCCTTCCCCGAAGCCGTCCCACGCCCGCACAACGCGGATAGGCGGCTTTTCACGATGGCGGCCTGCGCTTGAAGATCCACCTGTGAAACATGGAGCTGACGCAGCGACACCTCGCGTTCGGGTGCGTTGCCGATGACTTGTGCCGCAAGGTGCGCCAGGTCATCCGCAGTGAGGGTCCACACCAGTTCAGGTAGCAGCGACACGGCAAAATCATCCAATGCCGCCGGGTGCGGATGCCGGCCGGCGTTGGCTTCAAGCCGCCCGCGGAAATCCGAAGCCGCGCTTTTGAACGCCCGGTATTGCACGAGCCGTGCGAAAAGCATGTCACGTTCGCGCAGCGCCTCAAGACTCTGCTCATCACGCTCGGAGTCGAGTTCTCCCGGAAGCAGGGCCACGCTTTTCGCCTCGACCAAAACGGATGCCACATCAATGAAGGAACTGGCCTCACTCATGTTCTTCGACAGATCCATGCCCCGAACATAATCAAGGAACTCTTCCGTAATGGCGGAAAGCGAGATCTGCGTAAGCTCCATCTGTCTGTTGGCTATCATGGAGAGCAACGCATCGAACGGGCCGCTATAGGCGGGTATATCGACCGAAAAACCGGTATTGGCGCTCATGGCTCTGCCATCAGGACACCACGCCGCGGGCGATCAGCTCCCGCACCGCGGCGCGGTATTCCTTCGAGGTCTTGTGCTCCGGCGCGTACATGGTCACCGGCACCGCCGCGACGGTGGAGTCCGGCAGTTTTATGGAACGCGATATCACCGCGTGCAACACCTTGTCACCGAAGGCCTCATAGATGCGCTGCAGCACCTCCTCGCTGTGCAGTGTATGTGTATACATGGTGACGAGCACACCATCGATGATGAGGTCGGGGTTGATGCGCCCCTTGACCTTTTCAATGGATTGCATGAGCAGAGCCACACCGCGCAGGGCGAAGAACTCCGCGGCCACCGGGATGATCACGCCATCGGCGGCCGCCAATGCGTTGACGGTGAGCAATCCGAGCGAGGGCTGGCAATCGATGATGATGGCATCGTACTCGTCTCGTACCTGTCGCAGCACACCAGCCAGTATCTGCTCGCGCCCGACCTCCGTGACCAATTGAATCTCCGCCGCGGAAAGGTCGATGTTGGCGGGGATGACGTCCAGGTTCTCGAAATTCGTATGCTGAATCACATCGTGCGTATCCACGGATGAATCGAACAACGCCGTGTATATGGTGTTGTCGATGCTGTTGGCGTTGATGCCGAGGCCGACGGTAGCCGCACCCTGCGGATCGAAGTCCACGATCAACACCCGTCTGCCATACTCGCTCAACGCTCCCGCTATATTGATGGAACTCGTGGTCTTTCCTACCCCGCCCTTCTGATTGCACATGGCGAGCACCCTCGCAGGGCCATGGTGACTGAGGGGCTGTGGGGCCGGAAAGGTTTCGTATTGACGTCCAAGCATATCGGTAGGCATGGCTTCAGCTTAGCAAAAGGCCTGCTCACCTGGCTCGGGGATGGGCACTCAGGTACATCTCGATGAGGTTCTCGGGGCTCACATGCGTGTATATCTGAGTAGTGGTCACCGAAGCGTGTCCAAGAAGCTCCTGCACGGTTCTGACGTCCGCACCGCCTTGAATCAGATGTGTCGCAAACGAATGACGCAGCGTATGGGGATGAAGCGGTTTGGAGATGTGTGCCCGTCGACCCGCCTCCTGGACCACCTCCCAAACCGACTGCCTGGAGATGCGGTGACCACGTTTATTGAGGAAGACCGCACTACGTTCCGGGTAAACTCCCTCCCGCCGAGGACGCGCGACGCGCATTGACGCCGAGCCTTGCCGACCAGCGCGCGATGAGGCCTCGTCCCCGCGCGAGCTTCGGCCGCCCGCCCTCGATTCAAGCTCGGGGCGCCCGACCTCAGGTAGCGCCGCAATGCCTTGACCGCGGCACCTCCAAGTGGTACCAGACGCTGTTTAGCGCCTTTCCCGGTGAGCCTGACCACACGCTCATCGAAATCAATATCGGCCAGGTCAGTCCCCACCGCTTCGGAGACGCGGCAGCCCGTTGCATACATGAACTCCAACAACGCCTTGTCGCGCAGCACCACAGGATCGTCCGAACCTCCGATCGAAGCGGCGTCAAGCAATGCCGCCACCTCATCGACGCTCAGCACATCGGGAAGATGCCCTGATGACTTGGGAGCTTTGACTTTTGCCGATACATCAGCCTCCACCGTCCCCTGCGCAAGAGCGAACCTGTGGAATTCATGAATGCTTGCGAGATGACGCGCCCGGCTGCGTCCGCTCTGCCCCTGTTTAGCCAATGCCGTCATGTAATCCTCGACGTCGCGGCTGCCGACGTCGCCGACACGGGTGATGCCACGCTCCTCAAGCCACGCGATGTAGCGCCTGATATCGGATCCGTAAGCCCTGACCGTGACCTGCGAAAGACCTCGCTCCACCCCGACATGCACGAGAAACTGCTCCAACAGCACCTCAAATTCTCCGCGTCGGCTCCCTTCCTCATCCATATCATCATTGTATCGATGCTATGAAACCACGCTCCCGGGCACACGCCGAAGGACGTGCTACGCCAAATCGACACTACAGTCGGCAAGGCGCACGGCTCCGCACACAATCCGATGGCGCATTCGCATCATTCAAGCCCGATCGGCGCCGGCTGCCTTACCATGCGGCAGACCCTGGCAACCGTTACGGGCTAACGCACATGAAAAAGCCCCATACCACTGAGGTATGGGGCTTTATGTCGTAGGACTCGAATCAGGCGGCCACTGGTGCGTTCACATCGGCAGGCAACGCAGCCTTGGAAGCATCAACGATGTTCTTGAAGGCAGCCTCGTCGTTAACGGCCAAATCGGCCAGAGCACGACGGTCAAGCTCGATTCCGGCAAGCCTGAGACCCTGCATGAAGCGGTTGTATGTCATCCCCTGGGCACGCACGGCGGCGTTGATACGCTGAATCCACAACTTGCGGAAATCAGCCTTACGCGCCTTGCGATCGCGGAAGTTATAGTTGAATGAGTGAAGCAGCTGTTCCTTCGCCCTGCGATAGGAACGGGACCTCTGACCACGGTAGCCCGAAGCCCTTTCAAGTACGACCCTGCGCTTCTTGTGGGCGTTTACCGCGCGCTTTACACGTGCCATGATGTTTCCTCCGAATTCTTAAATTTCCAAACAGCTTTTTACGCTCTTGATTCAGCGTCCGAGCAGCTTCCTCATGCTCTTGCTCTGTGCGGTGGCCAACACCGAATCCCTTGACAGGTCACGGCGCTTCTTGGCGGACTTGTGCTCGAGGTTGTGGCGCATTCCGGCGCCGTCGTGCATAAGCTTGCCACTACCGGTGACGCGTACGCGCTTTTTGGCTGCGGAATTTGTTTTCATCTTTGGCATTGCTGCCCTCCTTGTAATGGGATGTCATCCCCTGGTTGACGCACTGTGCCGGTCATGCGCTCGCAAATCGGCACAACGATTTCATTATTCCCGCTTACTGGGAATCGGAATCCTTCGTGGAAGCCCTGCGCTTGACTGGACGCGCTGACCGCGTGGCTGCCGATGGCTTGGAAGGCTTCGCTGCGGAGGTGGGTTTCACAGCCCCGGAAGGCTTTTCGGCCTTTCTCTCCCCCGAATGCACATCAGATGTCAAAGCCTTCCCCTCTTCGACCCCAGACTTGTCTGCGACCTTCGGTTCGTCGACCGCGCCGTTATGAACGGCAGCTTCACGCACCGGCGACTGAGCGGACATCGCGGACTGCTTGGCCTCAAGCCTTGCCGCCTGACGGGCCTGACGCTCGGCTCTCGACTGGTTGCCACGCCGGCGCTGCTCGGACTGGGTATGCACCTTCTTGCCCTTGGGCGCGAGAGTCATCATGATATTGCGCCCCTCCTGCTTCGGATAGGACTCAACGGTACCGTACTCCTCGACTTCTTGGGCAAGACGCTGCAGCAGCTCCACCCCGCCGATGGGGCGAGACTGTTCGCGGCCTCGCAGCATGATGGTGACCTTCACCTTGTCTCCCCCGTTAAGAAAGCGCACCACATGCCCCTTCTTGACGTTGAAGTCATGCTCGTCGATCTTAAGCCGGAAACGAATCTCCTTGATCTCGGCGGAACTCTGGTTGCGACGCGCCTCGCGCGCCTTGATCTTCTCGTTGTATTTGTATTTGCCGTAGTCGATAAGCTTGGCCACCGGAGGGTTGGCATCCGGGGCCACCTCGACCAAGTCCAGATTCGCCTCTTTGGCCAGATTAAGCGCCACAGAGGTGGCGATGACACCCACCTGCTCGCTGTTCGGACCGATGAGGCGCACCTGCGATACTCTTATCTGGTCGTTAATGCGTGGCTCGTTGCTGATAATGAACTCCAATCCTAGCTTCCCTTGGATGCGCCCCGGCACACTCATCGAGCAGGAATTCAAAACACAAAATGGAGCGAACCCTCACAACCGTGACGATCCAACACACATAACCGTTCATCTCCCGAAACACCACGGCGACAACGACCTGTTCTGAACCCGAAACTACGAAAAGCTCCCAGGTGGGGACACACCCACTTTCTTGATCACTCAAGCTAAATGACAAGTATACATCATACCCGGACTTATCCGCAACCCGTCACACGCGCCAAAACGGCGACCAACGGCGCAGACACCGAAAACACGCTTCGGAGGTCTCTTCCACCACCGCGAACGTGAAGCCGATGCCCGTCTTGAGGCACCTGCTCTGCGCATGGGCACCCTCGGCCGTACGACAGATCGGTGAGGCAGCCGGCTTGCCCGGCCTGACCGACAGGCGTTCAGCCCCACACACCGGCATGCGAGACGAATGGGGAGGTAGAATGTTGGTCCATGGACTCCAATGCGACCAGCACTTCCCTCAGTCGAGACGATGCAGCAGAAAAGATCTGCGTAATCTACGCTGCCGGAGAATACTACGGCGATGAACCGGACGCGGCCCACCTTCCGGCACACCGCCTCGTCGTGGCGGCGGACGGAGGGTTCGACCATGCATGTGTCCTTGGCGTAACGCCCGACATCGTGATAGGCGACTTCGACTCCACGTCGTACGCCGACGTATTGCGCAGGTCCTCCGGAGCCACGGTGATACCGCTTCCTGCGGAACATGACGATCCGGACATGCTCTCCGCGATGAAAATCGGCTGGAGGCACGGCGCCCGTAATTTTCATATCTTCGGTGGGTTGGGCCATAGGATTGACCATTCCATAGCCAATATACAGATGCTGTCGCTGCTTGCGCAGCACAACGCGGTGGGATTCCTCTACGGGAACGGCTACATCACAACGGCAATCCGCGCGGGCGGGCTGGATTTCGCCGCCCGACACCATGCTTCAGGCGAAATGGTGTCGGTCTTCGCTTACAGCGATGAAGTACATGACGTATATGAGAAAGGTCTCAAATACGAACTGAATGCGGCGACTTTCAACAATACTTCGGTGCACGGCGTAAGCAATGAGTTTCTGGATGGACGAAAGGCATCGATAGGCGTCGCGGACGGAACACTCATCGTGACCTTCCCCTCCTGCACCCCCCTGCCGAAACGGATATCACGTCTGATGCCAGACAAGGACGGCGAAGCGTTGGGGCCGCTGTCCACTTCGATTTCCTCGGCGCTGGCACATCCTCGCTAAACGGCGTACCCCACAGGTCAACGAGGCCGGGGCGTACGAGCCGCCCGTGGCAGGACATGTCGCGGGTGATAAGGTGAAGCCATGAACAAGAACACGAACACGAACGACAATGGTCCGAACGACTCCAGCAGTGTCGGGAGCACGGTGTTTCTATGCTACGAGCACTGCTCCACATGCGCGCGCGCCAGAAAATGGCTTACCGAACATGGTGTGCCTTACGCGGAGCGCGACATCAAGACCGACAACCCGGATGAGGGCGAACTCACGGAGTGGTACAGGCACAGCGACTTGCCGATAAAACGTTTCTTCAACACTTCGGGCCAACGGTATCGTCAGTTGCACCTCAGTGAGAAACTGCGTGGCATGAACGACGAAGAAGCGCTGAGATTGCTGTCTACTGACGGCATGCTCGTCAGACGTCCGATTCTTGTTAGCGGTAACATGGTTTTGGTCGGTTTTGATGAAAAAACATGGGAATCGGCTTTCCGCGGTACAGCGCGCACAGTAAAATAGGAGCCGTTGGTAAAAATAGCCGTCGAGCTCCAACTTACAACAAGATGCGCCACGGCTAAATTCAAAGGGAGAATTACATGACAGTAAAGATTGGTATCAACGGCTTCGGTCGAATCGGCCGTCTCGCCTTCCGCCGTATTTTCGAGCTGCAGGCTCGCGGTGGCGAGGCCAGCAATATCGAGGTCGCCGCAATCAATGATCTCACCACGCCGTCGATGCTGGCTTACCTGCTCAAGTATGACAGCACGCACGGCACTTTCCGTCATGACGACGGAAGCCTGGTGGACGTGCAGTCCACCGATGATTCCATCATCGTGGACGGCAAGGAATACAAGGTCTACGCCGAGAAAGACGCCCGCAACATTCCGTGGGTCAAGAACGATGGCGTAGAGTACGTGCTTGAGTGCACCGGCTTCTACACCTCCGCCGAGAAGAGCCAGGCTCACCTGGACGCCGGCGCCAAGAAAGTGCTCATCTCCGCCCCGGCGAAGGACAACACGACTCCGACGGTCGTTTACGGCGTGAACGAAGGCATCCTCAAGCCCAGCGACAGCATCGTCTCCGCAGGCTCTTGCACGACGAACTCGTTCGCCGCGCTCGTGAAGCTGCTCGACGACAACTTCGGCATCAAGGTGGGCTACATGACCACCATCCACGCCTACACCGGAACCGAGATGCTGCTCGACGGACCGAAGGGCTCCAACCCTCGCAACACCCGCGCGGCCGCAGTGAATACGATTCCGCATTCGACCGGCGCTGCGAAGGCCATCGGCAAGGTCGTTCCTTCCGTGGAAGGCAAGCTGCAGGGCCACGCCCAGCGTGTGCAGGTGTCCGACGGTTCAATCACCGAGCTCTTCACCGTCCTGAACAAGGACGTGACGATCGACGACATCAACAACGCCGCCAAGAAGGCTTTTGAGAACAACGACACCTACGGCTACAACGCCGATGGCATCGTTTCCTCCGACATCATCGGCGACACCCACGGCGGCATCTTCGATCCGACGCAGACCGACGTCAACACCGTCGACGGCGTGACGATGGCCCGTACCGTGGCCTTCTACGATAACGAGTACGGCTTCACCTGCAACATGATCCGCACTCTGCTTCACTTCGCCAGCCTGGAGAAGTAAGAGCTTCTGAGCTCAGGCTTAGTCGCTTATTAAAAGGTGTGCACGTCTACTTGGCGTGCGCACCTTTTTCGTTTTTCATTGTTTGTTCATTGTTTTTTTTCATTGTTTGTTTTCTTTTCTGTGCATACTTCGCTTTGCACGCCCTTGTCGTCTGCGGTGCCAAGCCGTCCGTATACAAAACCCACGACCCACCATGTTGACGAGCTCGAAAAGCAAACAAAATCCACCCGCTTTACCACCTTGCAGTGCCGCAGTACATACGGACCTGCAGCACGAAACAACACCAGTCACGTGGCTTCAACTTTCCTCATGGAACCGCGGATCGGAACCGAAGCAACGGCCTTGCGGATTATCCAGATTACGCAATTCACGCATATCCTGTTCATCCAGCTCAAAACCCATCACGTCAAGGTTGCTCTTCTGCCTCTTGGGATTGCTTGACTTAGGAATAGCCACATCACCAAGTTGTACATGCCAGCGAAGAATCACCGACGCCGGATCCACCTCATGCTTGTGTGCAATCGACACAATCGAGGGGTCCGCAAGCAGCTGGTTGGCACGCCCCAAGGGGCACCACGCCTGCGTGATTATGCCGTGAGCCTCGTCATAACTCATTTGCTCGTGCTGTTGAAAATATGGGTGCAATTCGACTTGATTGACCGCCGGAGCCACACCGGTGGCTCGCAGAAGCATCTCTATATGGCCAGGCAGGAAATTACTGACTCCAATGTGTCGCACCAACCCTTCCTCTCGCGCGTCAATCAACGCACGCCAAGCTTGCACGTATTGCGCTTGTGATGGATTGGGCCAATGAATCAGATAGATATCAATGTAGTCCAACCCCATTCTGAACGCACTTTCCTCTATGCAGCGGCGAGCATCGTCGTAGCCTTGGAATCTCCCCGGCAGTTTTGAGGAAACGATAATCTGCTCGCGTTCGATCCCCGACTCATGGATCGCCTTGCCCACCGTTCCCTCGTTTTCGTAATTTACAGCCGTATCCAGCAAACGATAGCCGGCGTCAAGTGCCGAGACAATCGTATCAACTCCGCGATTGCCAGCCACCGCTCCCGTGCCGAATCCGATTGCCGGCAGTATGAGGCCATCGTTCGCTATGCGAGTAGGCATTGTAGATGAGTCAGTTCCTTGCAGTAAAGCATCCATTGCTTTTATCTCCTGTGTACAACAGCCGATTTTCAATATCACATTTCGCGACAATAATATCGCAATGCCATATTATACATTAATTTTATAATAGACTGTGGATTAATTATAAGTCTTCGTTTTTACTTGAATTTGCTTGATTTTTAACCGATTTGACATTTATCTATCGTTCTGATTTAATATTTACTGCAGCATCTAGATTAAACAAGTGAAGTTACTAATGTCTGCATTTAGCGAAGGAGCAATATGAAGAGAAGAAATGTGATTTTCAGCGCCCTTGCCGTGACATTGAGCGCAACCATGGCTTTGGCGGGCTGCGGCGGTTCAGGATCGAGCAATTCCTCCAACCAAACGCTCAAGGTGTTTTACCAGAAAACCGACGGCTTCAAGGCATTTGACATCATTGCCCAAAAGCAAAAGGCGGTTTTTGAAAAAGCACATCCCGGTGTAAAAGTTGAATTACAACCTGTCTCGGCACAGGAATCGGATTACAAGACAAAACTATCACTAGCCCAACGTTCCAGCGAAACCGCCCCCGATGTCATCTACCAAGATTCCGACAGTCTTCAAGCGGATGTGGACGCAGGCTACCTGCTGAACATGCAGAAATATGTTGACAAATGGGAGGATTGGAAACAATTTACTCCCACTGCAAAGAACATCGGAAAAGGAAAGGACGGATTCTACGGCGTACCGATCAGCACGGATACCCGTGTGATTTGGTACAACCGTCAGATTTTCCAAAAAGCCGGAATTGCAGTACCGTGGCAGCCTAAGAACTGGGACGAGATTCTGCAAGCCGCAAGAACCATCAAGAAAAACGTTCCCGGAGTCATACCGATGAACATGTTCGTCGGCACTGCAGTTGGAGAAGGCACCACCATGCAGAGCTTCGATGAACTGCTCTGGGGCACCGGGCTTGGCGACAATGCCCTCAGCGACCGTAAAACCGGCAAATGGGTGGTTGGTTCCAAAGGCTTCAGCGACTCATTGAAGTTCCTCAAGACAATTTACGATGAAAAACTGACGCCGGAAGCTTCCGAAGAGTTTGACCCCAACATCGGCACCAAGATCAGCACCGAACTTCTACCGCAAGGCAAGATGGCGATGACGGTTGACGGCAGCTGGATGCCGCAAACCTGGGTGACCAAAGGAAGTGCGGGAGAATGGCCTCAGGCAAGAGAAGTCATGGGAATAGCCAATTTCCCGACGCAGCATGGACAGAAGCCAGGCTTCACGACAGCGGCAGGCGGCTGGAACATATCAATCAGCGCCAAGAGTCAGAAGCCGGACCTGGCATTTGATTTCATCAAACTGCTTACCAGCAAGGAAAGCACCATCGAGTTCCTGACAAGTTCAGGCAACAGCACCGTCCGAAAGGATGTAGCTGAAGATGCCCGATACAAGAACATCAATCCGTTCATGGAGGATCTGAGCACATCGATACAGTACGCTCACTTCCGGCCCACAGTTGCCGAATACACCAAGATCTCCTCTGAAATTCAGAAGGCGACCGAGAAAATCGCAACTGGAACCTCTGCCGAGGAAGCAGCCAAGGCCTATGACGAAGCGGTCATCGACATTGCCGGCAAAGACATGACAGTAACCGAAAAGTAACAGTTAGTCATGAAGTTGGTGTGTGCAGATGCCATAGCGCTTGCACACACCAACCTTGCCATAAGAAGAAGGAATCATATGAGAGAATTTTCAAAACGGTATTGGCCTACAATCCCTGGAATCATTTTAATGGCCGCATTCATGTTAGGACCAGTGATCTGGGCTTTCTATGGTTCACTGACCAACGTTTCCCTTACCGGCCCTAGGGCTCAAAATCCGGATTTCATCGGTCTGAAGAATTATTCGCACCTATTTACAGATCCGGCTTTCCCCAAATCAATCTGGCTTACCATTGTATTTGTACTGTTGAGCGCCGTCGTCGCTCAAAATCTTCTGGGACTTTTACTGGCCGTTCTACTGGAACGCTCCAATAAAATCATCGGCAGAGCCGTATCCACTACGGTTGTAGCTGCCTGGGTCATGCCCGAATTGGTTTCGGCATTCGCCTGCTACGCATTCTTCTCCAAAGCGGGCACCATGAACCAGATATTGGGCGTTTTCGGTCTTCACGAAATCGAATGGCTCTTCGCCTTCCCTATGGCCTCGGTCATTCTGGCCAACATCTGGAGAGGGACAGCCTACTCGATGATGAACTATCAAGCCGCCATCGGCGAAGTCGATCATTCCCTGACCGAAGCCGCAGTCGTGGATGGTGCCAATTCCTGGCAGGTATTCGCTCATATCACTGTGCCGGTCATCAAACAGACCATCGTAACCAATATGATGCTCATCACTTTGCAGACGATGTCCGCATTCACACTGATCTTCGTAATGACCGCAGGTGGACCAGGAACCAAGAGCATGACGCTTCCGGTGTTCGCCTACAAAGTGGCCTTCAAATACGGTGATATCGGGTACGGGTGCGCCATAGCAGTGGTAATGCTTGTCATCGGCGCCATCTTCGGAGTCATTTATATCCGATCGATGAAGAACGAGAAGGGACTTTCCAATGAGTGATATAACAACGAATGCGGTAACGAACACTGCACTCAATCAGCCGCTTTCGGCACGCAACCATAAAAAAGCGAGCGCCAGATTACAGACCCCCACATCACCTAGACATGGGGTATCAGCGTTCTTTGCCTACGCGGTCCTGATTCTCGTTTTCATCTGTTTCATAGTGCCAATGCTGTGGCTGTTTCTGGCGGCGTTCGACAAGAACGCTTCATTCCAGACAAAGATTCCGAAGCAATGGACCTTGGGAAATTTCTCAACGATACTCAACACCCAGACGACGTTCAGACCGATGTGGAACAGCGCAATCCTCGCATTCGTCGCGACGTTCATCGTGATTACATTCGCAGTGCTAGCGGCATACCCTCTATCAAGGTATCAGTCAAGATTCAATAAACCGTTCCTGTATACCGTGCTGTTCGGAACCTGCCTTCCGATGACATGCCTCATGGTCCCGGTCTATTCATTGTTCGTGACATTCCACCTCATCGATTCCATAATCGGCACCATTCTCTTCCTCGCGGCATCCTCGCTTCCCATGGCCATATGGATGACGAAAAACTACATGGACTCAGTGCCCATGTCTTTGGAGGAAGCAGCCTGGGTTGACGGAGCCAGCATGATGCAGACCCTCGGCAAAATCGTAGTCCCCCTTATGAAACCCGGGCTGGCAGCCGTCAGCATCTTCGTACTGATGGGCACTTGGGGCAACTTCTTCGTCCCATACATGATTCTGATTTCGCCCAGTAAGCAACCCGCATCAGTAAGCATCTATTCCTTCTTCGGTCAAAACGGACTGATCGCCTATGGACAGCTTGCTGCGTTCTCCCTGCTTTACTCGGCGCCTGTCGTGCTTCTATATGCGCTCTCCAACCACGTTCTTGGAACATATTCGCTTGCTGGAGGCATAAAAGGATAATGAAAATCAGTATCAGCAAAGAACAACCCGGGGTTTTTAAGGAAAAGACGAGGGAAGCGTGAACGTCTCAACAGCTAGTGAAAAAACGAAAAAACGTGCAGAGAGAATGCTGACGCAATATCTGCCAAACGCACTGTACAAGCGAACATCACCAGTTTGCATCGAATCATGGAAAGTAGGCGGTGAACCAGTATCATTTGAAACGGCCAAGAACGCGCAATACAAACCCATACAAGTAGGCGCTGCGTGGGGCGCACCGTGGGACACCTGGTGGTTTCACATCACAGGAACAGTGCCGGACTTTTGGAATGAGGAAGAGACCCAGCCTGAACTCGTGGTCGATCTTGGCGTCAACGGGAGTGGGCCCGGGTTCCAGGCTGAAGCTCTCGTATATGACGCAGATGGAACGGTCATCAAAGCCATAGAACCTTATAATGGCAGTGTTCGACTTCCACATCCGGGCGGGTCCTTCGAATGGTACATCGAGGCAGCTGCCAATCCCGACATTGCCTCTCGCGCAAAGACGGCCGGCACTCCCCTGGGCGACGAAGGGGTGCAGGATGGTCCCGAGCTCTACGAACTACGCAGATTGGAGATGGGACAACTTGATCTCGAAGTCTGGAATCTGATCCAGGAGCTGACAGTTTTGTCGGGGCTCTGCGACGAGATCGACAAGGACAGGACCCGTTATGCCCAGATCCTTTCAGCCATCGACGAGGCATTGAATCTCATCAACATCGACGACCCCGGCCTAACCGTCCACAGCGCAAGAGCCATTTTGGCAAAACAACTCGCCAAACCTGCAGTCGAAGGCCATACGGTGTATGCCGTGGGGCATGCTCACATCGATTCGGCCTGGCTCTGGCCTTTGCGAGAGACTCGGCGCAAGGTCGCTCGAACCTTCAGCAACGTGGTCAACCTTACGGACCAGGATCGAGAACTCGTGTTCGCAGCCTCGTCCGCGCAACAGTACCAATGGCTTAAAGAAGACCACCCTCAGCTTTTCAAAGAGGTGCAACGAAAAGCTGCCGATGGTCAGTTCATTCCGGTGGGAGGCATGTGGGTCGAATCCGATGCCAACTTACCCGGAGGCGAGTCCCTTGCCCGTCAGTTCCTTCAAGGAACTCAATTCTTTAGACGGCACTTCGATAACATGGCCCCCATAGCCTGGTTGCCAGACAGTTTCGGATATTCTGCGTCATTCCCGCAAATCGCCAGATTATCGGGTATACAATATTTCCTGACGCAGAAGATCTCTTGGAATGACACGAATGTCTTCCCACATCATTCGTTCCTATGGCAGGGACTGGATGGAACGCAGATCTTCACCCATTTCCCGCCTTCGGATACCTACAATGCATGTGTCAGCCCTTATGAAGTGGCGCTTTCAGAGAAGCAGTATTCCGAGAAAGGCAAGGGCACGTCAAGTTTGATGCTATTCGGCTGGGGCGATGGCGGCGGCGGCCCGACACGAGAGATGATGGCTGCAGCAAGACTCCAGCACAACCTTGAGGGGTCGCCGAAACTGACAGTGACCAATCCGATGGAATTTTTCGAGCAAGCCTCCAAAGAGATGAGTTGCCCACCGGTATGGCGCGGAGAGCTGTATCTGGAACTCCATCGAGGCACCGGAACGTCACACGCTCAGACAAAGCAAGGCAATCGACGTTGCGAAGCCCTGCTGCACGAGGCTGAGCTGTGGGCCACATATGCCTCAGTTCTGACGGGCAAGGAGTATCCCCTCTCCACGTTCGATGACATTTGGCACAAGGTCCTTCTGTACCAGTTCCACGACATACTTCCAGGATCTGCAATTTCATGGGTGTATGCAGAAGTCGAACGTTCCCAGGCCGAAATCATGGAGAAACTTGAAACTATGATCAAGGAATCATTGCAGGCTCTCGTGGGAACAGGCACCAAGTCCCTCATCGCCAATGCTGCGCCGCTTCATCAGAGGCATACTCCCGCCGGTGCCATCGTACAATCCACCGAAACGGAAACTTGGGGCTCAGCGAAACGAAAAGGCGACCATGTTGTATTGGAGAACGACAACGTCTCCTATGAAATAGACACGGAAGGCCATATCGTCTCGGCTTATGACAAAAACAACAAGCGCGAGAATATCGACCCAGCGATGCCTGGAAACGTCCTGCAGCTTTTTGAGGATGCTCCGACGAACTGGGACGCTTGGGACATCGACAGCACCTACGAAGGAATGGAACAGCCAGCAGCGATCGTCGATGGGATTGATATCGGTGCCGACCAAGTCACAGTGAGCGGAACCATCGGTCGATCCAAATATGCGCAGCATGTTCGTCTCGACAATGACACGAACATGCTCCACATCCACACGCACATTAACTGGAACGAGAGCAACCACTTGCTCAAGCAGGCCTTTCCCACGAACATTTACGCAACTGAGGCCACCTGCGAAGTCCAGTTCGGACACCTCACCCGACCAGTGGTCAAAAACACGTCCTGGGATGAGGCGAAATTCGAAAGCGCTTCACAACGTTGGGTCCACATCGCGGATGGGGATTTCGGCGTAAGCATCGCGAACCGCTCGACCTATGCGTATGACTTCAGACAGATCAAACTGTCGAACGACCGACCCGGAACCCAAATCCGAGCCTCTCTTCTGCGCTCCCCACATTATCCCGACCCAAGGCAGGATCTAGGCGAGCACGATTTCGACATAGCCTTCGGCGTGGGTTCAACGATTCCCGATGCCATACGGGCAGGCTATCGCATCAACCTCCCTGCTAGAGCAATGGAGGGCGAGCATGAGATAGAACCGCTCCTGACCGTTGACAATCCGAATGTGATTCTCGAATCGTTGAAAATGTCACAAGATGGAAGCAATGCGGTCATCGCTCGCTTTTACGAAAGCAGCGGAGGGACATCGCGCACGCACCTGGATATCAACTTCTCGTACAACGACATCAAAGAAGTCGGAATACTTGAGGAGGTCTGCGAGGCGGTCCAACCCGTCATCCGCACAATGGAAGCGTCCCATTTGGAACTTGAGCTGCATCCGTTCCAGATAGTCACGCTCAGATTCGAGCGCTAAAACCGTAAGCTCTCGCAGGGTGGTGTCCGACATTCCAAACCGGATACCACCCTTTAAAAATCCAAATGCTCATTTGAACACAAGAGAATGGACTCTGGGAGAGAGATCATGATTCAGAATGATGCTTGCAGCACCTATGCCTGCCACATCCACGCCAAGTTTCGCGGAATGCACCGAAATGCGATGTTCCTGGCGCATCACTGAGTTTTCCTGCACCTCTTGTTTGATCTCATCGATGAATAAGCCTTCCAAATTACCCCAGTAAGGACCGCCCAGCACGATGTTATCCAAATCGAGCGCATCGGATAGCGTACAGACAAGCCGCCCGATTCGTCTTCCGTCCCTGCGCATCAGATCCAGACATGCCTGTTCACCACTGTTTGCACGACGGCATAACGCATCGAAGCAGTGCTCCAACTGCGGAATATCGTCGCAGTCGTTTGTCTCCATAGGCTCATGCACATGCGTCGGCTCCTGGAACAAACCGATTCTACTGGCCTCGGTCACAATGGAACGAGGATCTGCAGAGACGGTCAGGCACCCTTTCTTACCGCACCAGCACTGCTGCCCGTCGGGCTCAACCACAATATGGCCAAGGTCGCCTTCATTGCCAGAGGTTCCTCGATAGACCTCCCCATTGTGCACAAACCCAAAACCAACACCAAGACCCATGTAAATAAAAAGGAAATTCTGATTTTCCGAATATGAGGACCACAGCTCGCCCTGGCATGCTGCGGACACATCCTTTTCCAAGACCACCGGAAGCCCGGTCATTCTTCTGAGTTCAGCTGCAATCGGATAATTCCTCCAGCCGACAAGGTTAGGCGGATTGACAATGGTCTCCGTAGAGATATTCAATGGACCCGGAGATGCCACACCGACTCCTCCGATGCGGTCTTCCGGGATATGATGATCCTTCTGAGCATTGATGATGATATCGGCAATCGCTTCCGTCGTTTTCTTGGCATCCGGTACGGCGACCGGGCAATACCTGGCAACAATGTTACCCGCAAGGTTGAGCAGCAATACAGTGATATGTTCCGGTTCGAGATGCACCCCGAACGCAAATCTCCCCTCAGGATTCAACCTAAGTAAGACCGGCGGCTTCCCACGCTCCCCCGTAATAACGCCACTTTCCACCACCAGTTTCTCACGCAAGAGATCACGGGTAATATTTGAAACTGTTTGGGCGGCAAGGCCTGTCCTCCTACTAATCTCGATTCTGCTGATTCCCGAATTCTGCCGTATGGTCTCAAAGACGGCTTTATGGTTGAATTCACTCAACACAGGAAGGTTGCTACCACGTATCTTAGGTTGAGCGTGGCTCATATTCGCTCCTCATTTCTACGACGACATAGGGATAACATTATTTTCCATCAAATTGAAAAATCCGTACCTCAATATACGCTCACCTCTCCCTGAAACCCAATAAACCCAACACTAGTGAAGCAAAGCGTGCCTACATCGAGGTATAACAGAGTCATGAGTAAAAAACATCAAAACGATTCTGCGGCAAGCGCATCCACGCCCGCCACAGAACAGCTGATCGAAGCCGGAGTAAGCTTCAAGCCGTACGAGTACGAACATTCGGCCGACCACATGGACGAAGGCTACGGCGTCGAAGGCGCCGAGAAGCTGGGCGTAGACGAAGACCGCACGTTCAAGACCCTCATGGCCGACACCGGCAACGGCTGCGTCATCGGCGTGGTCCCGGTAAGCGGTCACATGGACATGAAAAAGCTAGCCGCCGCCGTAGGAGCCAAAAAAGTCTCGATGGCAAGCCCCCAATTGGCTCAGAAAGAATCCGGCTATGTCGTCGGCGGCATTTCTCCATTGGGCCAACGCACGAAGCACGTGACGGTCCTGGACGAAAGCGCCATGCGTTTCGATGAAATCCTCGTTTCCGGCGGCAAACGCGGGTTCAGTGTCGGGGTCGACCCGCATGAGCTGGCACGCGTCGTCGATGCCAAGATCGCGGATATCAGAGCCCGTTGAGCAACCATACGGAAGGCCCCGACGCCATGACGGTGAGCGCATGGCCTTGAGGCACGTCAGGCGGGGCACGAGTATGATGGTCATGAAGGTTTCAATCCATCAAAGCATAGGAGCAATAAAAAGATGTCAGGCATTCAACATGTTCCACCACGCTCTGGCCAACAGTTCACCATCACTCACGGCGATTACACTGCCGTGATCACCGAGTTGGGTGCGACGCTGCGCAAACTCACCTATCAAGGCCACGATGTAATCGTGCCTTGGAACGCCGATCAACCGGTGCCATGCACCAACGGCGAGCTGCTCATCCCCTTCCCGAACCGCATCCAAAACGGCACATACACTTTTGAAGACAGGACCTACACGCTTCCCATAGACGAGCATGAACGCCACACCGCCATACACGGATACGGCTACCGCTCGTTCTGGAAGCTGGAGACCGCGGATGAGCAGAGCACGACCCTTTCCTGGAGGGTACCCGGCATCGTGGGCTATCCTTTCAATCTATATGTCACGACGACCTACTCACTGAAGGACGATGGACTGCACATCGAGGTCACCGCGCAGAATCTCGACAACGTCGACGCGCCTTGGGCATTGGCGATCCACCCTTGGATTGCCAATGGATTCGACGGATTCGGAGACGAAATCGACGCACAGAACGCGCAATGCCGCGTCACCATACCGGCACGTACCCATGTGAAGGTCGATGACGATCTCATCCCCCAAGGCACCGAACCGGTGGAAGGGACGAAGTACGACCTACGCAAACCTACGGCGTTGACCGGGCAGCCCTTTGACGACGCATGGACGGATGTCGAGCATGATTCACACGGTTTGACGACCGCATCGTTCGAGCGTCCCGACGGGATGCGGGTTCGTCTGGGCGGTGACAGGACGATCACCTCGTTCCAGATGTGCACGGGCACCGGTTTCGCTCCCGAAAAGCATCCTTCCGGCGTGGCCATCGAACCACAGACGGCCTATGCCAACGCTTTCAACTCGGGCGAGGACCTCATCGTGCTCAAGCCCGGGAGCTCAGCCAAGACCAGCATGTTCATCTCGGCGGAATTCGGATTCTGACGGACGCTTCATACGCAGTCGGTGCTGCGGATTGTTCCGAGGGTTCATGGAGAACCACGGATGCGACGTTCCGACCTCGGGAGGCAGATCCGAACCACGGGAATTCCCCTCCCACTTTCTGTTGTCCGCCGCCGACGCTGTGATGCACTATGATAATCGGATGGGCAATCACTTGGGACTCCGCCACATGTGGCGAGCCTATCGACGCGCCTCGGACACTCTGTGTTTTATGCCGTCACATCTCGATGCGATTCCCCATAAAGTCGTGCCGACGTGCGATAATCGCCAAGGCGTAAAAAACTTGAGGTAAAGGAGTCCATCATGGGAATGCGCGGACGTAAGCGTAAGGCTCGCCGTAAAAAGGCGGCCAACCACGGCAAAAGGCCAAATGCCTGAGTTTCATGTCTGGTTGCGATTTACCGCGGCTTGACATAGCTTGACAGCATGAAGGGACCTCACAGCCATCGCTGTGAGGTCCCTTCCATTTTCAGAATCCCGGCTTTGCACAACGACTCATAAGTCATCAGCTGCCTACCTTAAACCGCGGGTTGCCTACCTTAAACCGCGCACATCGACGTGTGGGTCAGGCCCATGGACGGCAGCCCGACGTCACACGTTCCGAATTGAATTCGGGGATTCGTCAAGGCAGCAACGGTCGAGTGTGGCCTCGATCCGATCAAGAAGGCCAGCCGGCACCGCCACAGGCCGCAGCACCTGCCGCAGACGCTCTATCATCGCGCGCTCGGCTGCGTCACAACAGGAATCAAGGTCGAAACACTCATCTCCAAGGTCTTCACTATCGCTGGTCTCCACGTGCGTGACACGCATCCGCGAGGCAAGCGCACCTCGGTGTTCCACGGATGTGACCGTGACCAAACTCTCATGCACCGTACCGTTCATTACCCTCTTCACTCCCCGTCTTCCGATCAACAGCAATCGTTTCTATTATTATGCCTCATTCACCCGCGTCATGGGTTCGCGGTCAGTGAAGAACGATCGACCTTCGAACCTTCGACGGGGCTTGCGGCCATCTTCCGGCTTAGCCAGCGGTTTTTCCTGAATCAGCTTTCCCCGAAGCCGCCATGACCGACACGTCGGCCCCCAAATCCGCCGATTCGCCAGCATGTTGGCCATCAATCCGGGAATCGGCGGATTTTGGACGTGATGACCCTGAACCTTCGCCCTTGTCCTTTCTCCCCGCCGCATACCCCTGCTCCAGCGCATAGCTTGACAGTTCCTGCTTGAGCTGCGCACGAGCCCTGTTGAGACGACTCATCACCGTACCGATCTTTACTCCCTGCTCGGCGGCCACCTGCTTATAAGACTTCCCGTCGACCGCCGTGTCGATGAACACTTCACGACGCTCGGGGCTGAGCTTGTCCAAGGCCGAAAGAATCTCCTCGGGGGCGAATCCGTCAAGGTACTCCTGTTCAGCGCTCTTCAAACCTTCCGAATTGTGACTGGATGAGTCATAGATATCCCAATCGTCATATTCGCCGGTGGAATCGTTGGCCCGTTGCGGCCTGCGCTTGGCCTTGGCATACTGGTTGAAATAGGCGTTGCGTTCGATGGTGGTCATCCAGGCCTCAAAATTGCTTCCGGGGCGAAAACTATCGAACGCCTTGAAACCCCGTTCGTATGAATCCTGGACAAGGTCCTGCGCGTCCTCGGGACTGTTGGTGAGCTTCAGCGCCTGCCGGTACAGAACATTCAAGGCAGGTATTGCGAGCTCTTCAAACCTTCGTCTTCGTTGAGCCACAGTCTCCTGCTTCGTCACCTCCGCAAGAGCATCCTCATCGTTCGCCGCACCCTTCCTCTGAATTTGGATGTCGCCGTCGGAACCAGCGGCGTCACCAGACACAGCAGAAGCGTCACGCGGCGAGGTCGAAGTCAGGGAAACGGCGGAATCCGGCAGCCGGGCATCCTTCGCGTGGTGCGAATCACCGAGTGTTCTGAGCTGTACATTCATCGTAACCATCATACTATCGCCGCAAACCATCTACGAGCCACACACAAACCACGCACCGCCTTCATGTCGGTTTCTGGGAGCACAATGGAGACATGACTGCAACACCGGAAACCTTGCTGGAGAACATTGACGAAGCGCCACAGCAGAATGATGAAACCACCCTTGGGAACTCATGGCTTCTTGGCTTCGACACGGAGACCACGGGCACCTCCAGCCAAGACGCCATCGTTTCGGCATCCCTGGTGCTTCGAAACCCGGCCTCCGGATACGAAGGCGACAGCATCTCTGAATGGGTCATCAACCCGCATCGGCCAATGAACCCCGCGGCGGGCGCCGTCAACGGTTTCACCGACGAATACCTGGAAGCCCACGGATCTGAACCCCAAGATGCGCTCACACAGATAGCCGAGGCGGTGCGTCAGGCGCAAGCCAAAAACATCCCACTTCTGGCATATAACGCGCCATTCGACGTCCGTATGCTCCGCACGGACATGGAGCATTGGAACCTTGAGCCACTCCCCAAGGCACTCCTGACGGTGGACCCACTGGTCATCGACCGTGCCGTTTCCAAACGGTCCGGTAAACGAAATCTCGCCATGACAACCGCATACTACGGCGTCCCGCCGCACGGCGATTTCCATGACGCCACCGCTGACACCGTCGCGGCCGTGGACCTCATCAAGCCGATGACCGTGCTCTACCCACAAGTGGGAGCTTTACGGCTTGCGGAACTCATGACCTGGCAACGACAGGCATATACCTCGTGGCGGAACTCATTCAACGACTGGCTTGCAAGCAAGGGCAGACGTGTCATCCGTGACACCTGGCTGTAAACGGCAGCAACCGTAACGCACGCCAACACCCACCGCAGCGGTTTTCATGCGCTTCCCTCCGTCCGCGAAGGTACGGACATGTTTCGACCATATGCGCTTCATAACAGCGAAATATGATGGGAAAGAAAGAAAGGCTCGTCATGGCACTCACACTCACTTCAGCAATCAATCTCCTCAAAGAGCACGACCTTCTTAGAGAGATCATACAAGCGGACCGATGGTCGCTCGACCCGACCGATTTCACCGAACCCGCCAAGGCGTTCAGTATGATCACCTACGATTCGAGACAGGTCGAAGCCGGGGGCTTGCTGTTCTGCAAGGGGAACTTCAAAGGCTCGTTCCTTGAAGACTGTGATGCGAAAGGGATGTCCGCATATGTGTCGCAGGACGATTACAGTTCCGACACGAACGCCGTGGGCATCATCGTCAACGACGTGTACGCCGCGATGAGTCTGCTCAGCGCCGCCTTCTACGACTATCCCCAGCGCGAGATGACGCTCATCGGCATCACCGGCACGAAAGGCAAGACCACCACCGCCTACTACGTGCAGGCGATTCTGAACGCCTACAGCTCAGGCAAGGCGGCATTGTTCTCATCCGTCGACAATTGCCTTGACGGAACGACTTACCGCGAATCGAACCTGACTACCCCCGAGTCCCTCGATTCAATGCGTATGATGCGCGAGGCGGCGAACAACGGAATGAAGTACCTAGTCATGGAAGTCTCATCCCAGGCATACAAGGTCGGCCGAGTCTATGGGCTCACCTTCGATGTCGGTGCGTTCCTGAACATTTCACCCGACCACATCAGCCCCATCGAACACCCGACCTTCGAGGACTACCTGTATTGCAAGCGACAGATCGTGCGCAACAGCCGCCGACTTGTCCTCGGCGCCGATTGCGACCATGCGGGTCTCATCATGCAGGATGCCGCCGACGCCGGCATCCCGGTTCGCACGTTCGCTCTGCGCCACCCCTTGTCGGGTGCGCACTTGGGCGAAGAACCCGTGCAATCCGCCCGTGCCGATTTCACGGCCAAGCCGATCCCCGGCAGGAATCAGGAGTTCACAGTCGATGCCGATGGTCTTGAACCGATACGACTGCGTCTGTCCATGCCGGGCGAATTCAATTATTCCAACGCCACTGCGGCTCTGTGCATAGCCGACCTGGTCGGAGTGGACATCACTAACCAATCGCTGACGAAAGCCGTGGAACCCGTCACCGTTTCGGGACGGATGGAGATGTTCGAAGACGGACACGGTGACGATCGAGGACTCAGAGGACGTCATGATGACGACACCGTGGCCATCGTGGATTTCGCTCATAACTACACCAGCGTCAAGGCCGTTGTGAATTTCGCCCTGCAACGTTTCAAAAAACGCAGACCGCATCTGACGCTGGTCACGGGTTCGGTCGGAGACAAGGCCTATGACCGTCGCAAGGAGATCATCGAGGCGGCGCAGGACGAAGTCGACGAGATCATCCTCACATCCGATGACACCAACACAGAGCCGGCCGAAGAGGTCTGTGCGCAGATGCAAGGCTACATCACGAATCCCGACGTATGTTCACGAATCATCCTCGATCGCGCCTCCGCCGTGAGAACCGCCGTCGAAGAGGCACGGGAACGCGGCGGCTTCAACGTCTTGCTCATCGTCGGGAAGGGCGACGAGCGCTGGATCAAGGTCGCAGGCAGGCACGTCCCCTATGAGGGCGATGAGGCCATCATCAAGCGTATGTTCGCATAGTGCGTGTGAACGTGCACGTCCACAGGTCCTTCCGCCCGTGCGCATGCACCGACATGCCTACGCCTTCGTTGGGCGCCTTCCTCAACGGATGCGATCGCCTGCGCTCGCCTGTACATCCTCAAGTTTCTGACTGATGACGGCAGTGACGCCGTCGGAACGCATCGTGACGCCATAGAGCGCATCCGCGATGGCCATCGTCCGCTGCTGGTGCGTGATGACAATGAGCTGGGCGTGGGTGCGCAGGTCTTCGAGGGCGTTCAACAGACGAGTCAGGTTCAGATCGTCCAATGCCGCCTCGACCTCATCCATGACATAGAACGGACTCGGACGGGCGGTGAAGATGGCGAACAGCAAGGCCAGAGCCGTAAGCGAACGTTCACCGCCGGAAAGCAGACTCAGCTGCTTCACCCTTTTGCCGGCCGGGCTGGCCTCAACTATCACACCCGTAGTGAGCAGATCATCAGGATTTTCCAAGCGCAGACGCCCCTTGCCACCCGGGAAGAGGGTGGCAAAGACCCTTTCGAAAGCCGCCGCGGTATCGTCGAAAGCACTCCTGAACACGTCCACCATCGTCTTGTCGAGGTCCTTGATGAGCTGCAGCAGATCGGCACGGCTTTGGGCCACGTCATTGCGTTGGTCGTTCATGAATTTGTTACGGGTCTCGAGCGCCTCGTATTCCTCCGTAGCAAGCGGATTGACCTTGCCCAATGCCTCCAGGTCATGGCGCGCCTTCTTCACCCGCTTCTCCTGCTGGGAACGTTCATAGGGCACGGTTTCATAACGTGTCTCAGCCCCCTCGGCATCTCCGGAATCCGAATCCAAGGGCACCGGATTGCCTTCATCGTCAAGCACCGGTACGGGAACTTCCGGGCCGTATGCGGCAAGCTCGGTCATGGCGATGCCCAGGTCGTCGCTCACTTTCTGTTCCAACTGTCCGAGCCGTGACGCCAATCGTTCGCGATCCATATCCAGATCGTGCTCCTGACGTTGCAACCGAGACACTTGCGGTTCCAACTCACGGCTGCGGCCACGCAACGCCTTTAACTCTTCGTCATTGTCCAACGCCGCGGAAGCCAGTGAGTCTCTCCAATTCCCGACAGCCTCCATGCGCTTATGCACCATTGCAGCCACTGCAAGGGCATCCGCGGCCGTCTCACGCGAACGTTCCGCCTGCGATTTGCGGCGTTCGTTCATTTCAGCCGCACGCTCACGCCGGCGCAGGGCATCCTGAGCCTGCGTATGCAGCAACCCAGCCTGCCGTTGCAGGGATTGTGCCCTATGATCGGCGTCATTCCAAGCTATTTTTGCAGTCGTTTCGGTCTCGCGGGCCGCATCGAGGTCATGTTCCAAGGAACGCTCACGCTGCTCCAACTCGTTGAAATCGGCCTGGATATCGGATCCGCCTTCAATCCGTTCCAGTGCCTGCCGTGTATCCTGGAGCTTGATTCGGTGCTGCTCGAGTTCCTCCCCCAATCGTGCCGCACGCTCATCCATCGCCTTGATCCGACGTTCAATGTCGGCATGTCTGCCTTGCGCCTGACGCAAGGATTGTTCAGACTGCTGGGCTCGAGCGCGAGCCTGAATCCGCAGCTGGGAAATCCTATCGACCTCTCTGCCCGCCTCCTCGCGGGCGTTCTGCGCCTCATCCACCTGCTGGTCGATCGCGCGCTTGCGCCGTTCAAGCTCTCTCGCTTCCTGAAGTGCCTTGTCACGCCGAGCCACCAGTGAGAGGTCGCTTTGCCGTGCCGTCGAACCACCGATGGCTCCGACTCTGTTCACGACCTCCCCCGACCGCGTCACCACCTGTCGCCATGTTCCGTCACGATCTGCTGCTTCAAGAGAGAAAGCCGCATCCAGATCCTCCACCACGGCCACATCCTTCAATAGCCAACGCACCGAGGACACCAAAGCCCGCACATAAGGAGAGCCCTCGGCATCGGGATTGGCACTGACAAGCTCCCAAGCCCTGGTACAGTCTCGCACCGTACTTGCGGAGTCGGCCGGCTCGACGCTGGTGCGTTGGTCCGCAGCGCCTAGGTCGTCGTCCAGCGCATCGGCACCGCCATGAACACCACCGAAGGGACGCATCACGACGGCACGGCCGAGTTTGTCGCCATGCGTGCGTCGCAACGCGCCCACCATATCGTCCTCCCCTTTGACTATCAGAGCGCTGGCGAACTGGCCCAACGCCTGGGAGATGGCCTCCTCCCAACCTTCACGGACACGGATGAAATCGGTCAGGCCTCCGAGCACATCGACTTGGTCACCTTCATCACCCAGGCTTTTCAGAGCGCCGGAAGCCGTCCTGCTTTCCAGGGTGTCATTGAGAGCATCGGCCTTGGCCTTCAGCGCTATCACCTGTGAGTCAAGGTCACGAGAACGCTTGCGCAGATCCTCCAAGGCCTCGGACCTCTCACGCAACGTGGTCCTGGCGCTCTCCAACAGGTCTTCATCATCCGACTCGTCGGCTCCTTGCATGGACTTCTCAAGTTCGCTGACCTGAGCTTCGGCTTGTTTCGACTGTCGCATGAGGTCGTCACGCTGGGCTTGGGCATCCGCCGACCGCGTCTTGGCAAGATCGACTGCGGCCTCTTCGGTGGCCAACAACGTTTTCAGGCTCGTCAACTGGCTTTCGCGCTGTTGCGAGGTGCGGCGCAGCTGGGCTATGGTTTGGCGTGAAGCGGCCAGCTTTTTCTCGGCATCCGCACGGCTTTCGGTGGCTTTGTCCAATTGCAGACGCGCATCCGCAGCCGCTTGGATCTGTGTTTTCGCCTGGCTTTCAAGTTCCACGGCACGCGATTGCAACAGACCAGGATCCTCACCGAGATTCACCGACATCTGGCTTTCCGCCGATCGCGCGCGTTCCTGGGCCAGCGAAGACAAAGCCTTGAAGCGTTCTTCGAGTTGTGAGTAATCGTGCCACAACTCGTTGGCACGGGCTATGGCAGGACTTGATTCGGAACTTAACGCCTCGACCTGATCGATGCGCAACTTGACCTGTGCCAAATCACGCTGGGCCCCCTCCAGATCGGAACGAACCTGCCTCATCCGTGCGCGGACGTCGTCACGCTCCTGTCCGATCCTCTGCGCGTCATCGGCATAGAGCCGGGCCTGGGCGTCACGCAACGTCACCTGTATGCCATCGGCACGCCGTGAAATCCTGGCCTGCCTACCGAGCGGACCCAGTTGACGGTGGATCTCACGAAGCAGGTCATCCGTACGCGCCAGGTTGTCCTCGACGTTCTTCAGCTTGCGCAGTGCTCGTTCCTTACGCTTGCGGTGTTTGAGAATCCCCGCAGCCTCTTCGATGAATGCCCGGTGACCGGCGGGATCGGCCTTCAATATCTCATCAAGCCGCCCCTGCCCGACGATGACGTGCATCTGCTGGCCCAAACCGGTGTCCGAGAGCAGCTCTTGGATGTCCAGAAGCCGGCACGCCGAACCGTTGATCGCGTATTCGGAGCCTCCGTTGCGAAAAATCGTGCGGGATATGGTGACTTCGGTGTAATCGATGTCCAGAGCGTGATCCGTATTGTCGATGGTAAGGCTCACCTGGGCCCTGCCCAGCGGCGGACGATTCGACGTGCCGGCGAATATCACGTCTTCCATCGACGTGCCGCGCAGATTCTTGGCGCCCTGTTCCCCCATGACCCATGTCAACGCATCGACGATGTTGGATTTGCCCGATCCGTTAGGCCCGACGACCGCAGTGATTCCGGGCTCGAAACGCAATGTCGTGGCGGTGGCGAAAGACTTGAACCCACGTAACGTCAATTCCTTGAGGTACATAGTCAGCCGACACCGCCCTTTTCACGAAGAATACAGTACTTTCCTATTCTACTTCGTCACCGGAACCATCGGCACCGCCATCGCCACCTTCACGGGCGCGGAGGTTCGCCTCGGAGCGTCCGCCGGACTTAGGCTTCTGGGCTTCATCCGAAAAGTCACCGAATGCTCCACCGAAGATTTCCGAGACGATATCTTCGTCATCTTCGTCCCTTTCGTTATCGGACGCCCCGTCCTCTGCACTCTGCGGCGCGGGGCCCTTGCGTGAATCAAGGAACGCCTCGCCATCACCCGCACCGTCGCCGCGCTCGGATTTCGGCTTGTCCAAAACATCATCGTGACGTTCCCTGAGCAGTGAACGGGCATCACCGGCCAACACGAAACTACCGCAGATAAGCACACCGTGCCCGTAACCCACACCCATCTCGTCATCGCTGTCCACCATGTCCACGGCCGTCTGGATGGCATCCGGAAGGTCATCGATGCGGGTCACGCGGTCCGCTCCGAAGACCTTGTTCGCCACCTTCTGCAGATCCTCAGCCGGCATCTGCCGGTCGGTCCATGAATTGTTCGTCACAATCACATGGCTGAGCAATGGCTCAAGCACACCGAGATAATCCTCCACCTGCTTATCGCGCATCATTGAGACGATGCCGACCAACTGCCGGAAATCATAGTTCTCTTCTATCGCCGCACGCAGCGACTGTGCCGCATTGAGGTTATGCCCGCCATCGATGATTATGGTGGGCGACGTTCGAACCTGTTCGATGCGACCTGGAATCCTGACCGAACTGAGTGCCTGCGCCACCACATCCGTTTCAAGTTGACCGGACACAGGGATGACGATCTCCGCAGCCGCGAGCGCCGCGAGGGCGTTGTGGGCCTGGTGCTCACCGAACTTCGCGACAGGAATGTCCTCATACAGGCCTCGGGGCGTACGCAACGTGACCACCTGACCTCCCACAGCCGGCGCACGTGAGACGACCTCCATCTCCTCGCCATCGCGGACCATGGTGGCATGGGCGCCGACGGCCGCCTGTTCCAGAATAGGCATGACCTCGGCCTCATGAGGCTGTCTGCCGATGATAGCCGTGGACTCATGCTTGATGATGCCGGCCTTTTCCGCGGCTATCTCCTCGACGGTATCACCCAACCACTGCATGTGATCCATGTCGACGGGGCCGATGACCGCAGCGTCACCGATGAGGGCGTTGGTCGCATCCCACGTGCCGCCCATACCCACTTCGAATATGGCCACGTCCACCGGAGTGTCTGCGAATTTCCAGACCGCCATGGAAGTAAGAATTTCGAAGAAGCTCATCGGCTCCTTCCCTTCCTTCTGCATCCTGGCGTCCACCAAGGCCACGAAATCCTTGATCTGCACCCAGGTATCGATGAAGTCGTCGTCGGAAAGCTGCTGTCCGTCCACGGCGATGCGCTCGTTGATGCGCTCCAGATGAGGCGAGGTGTACAGGCCGGTTCGCATCCCGTAAGCACGGCAAATGGCCTCAGCCATCCTGGCGGTGGAGCCTTTGCCGTTCGTTCCGGTGACGTGAATAATTCGGAAAGAGTCCTCCGGGTGCCCCAATAGGTCCAGCATCACGTTCATGCACTCCAGATCATGTCCCTTGTCGGCGTGCGAAGTCGGACGACGCATGATGTCGCGCTCGACCTCACCGATGGACATGGCATCTGCATTCGGATGTTCGTATGACATTAAGACCCTCTAACCCTAGCACCTTGAAATCCGCCGATCTCGTCCGGAACGACGATGACTGCGATGTTCCCCATTCTAAGTGAGGGAGCGGCCATCGGCGTACATTTCTGCGCCTGGAATACCAACCTTCGTCCATACCCGTCCGCCGGACCGACTTCGCACGGTATGGCACGGCACACACGCGGGAGCGGATGCAAGTCTCGCGCGGTCATCTTGTCGTCGCCAACCTGGTATGGCACGGCACACACGGGGGCGGATGCCCCTCGTACCCGCCGCACCGCTGCGTGAAGGTCGCGTTACGGCAATCCACAATACGTCACGACACCATGCAAACTCGACAACCATGATTAGAATGAACCGTGTGGAAAGGCCTGGGCAGATGACCCGAGCCATGATCGCGTAACATAAGCGCCCGGCTCGCCGGCACCGCATTTGAGGAGGACTTGTGGGTTCACCAATCACAGAAAAGGACAAGGAGTACGAAGCGATGGAGATGAAGAACGCACCGGGCGCGGATCAAAAACTCAGCGAGCGTGTCAAGAACCGCACCTTGCGCCCTCAAGGCCAGACGTTCAAGGAATTCATGACGGCTAATTGGGACAACAACGAACCCGAAACTGAACCACTGGAATCCAGTGAATACATTCCGGCACGTCTGCGAGCGTTAGGCAAGCGCTTTCCTGGAGAACGCCTCATCATTCCCGCGGGCCAGCCGAAGGTACGCAACAACGATGACGATTACGCCTTCCGTCCAGACACCACCTTCACTTACTACACCGGTTTAGGCAAGGATTATGAAGCCGGAGCCGTGCTCGTCCTCGAACCGGTCGATCCACAGGGTCCGTCAGCTGCGCCCGGCGACACGCACACGCCTGAACTCTATGTGGCCCCACGTTCAGACAACAGCACCGAGGCGTACTACCAGGACGACCATTACGGCGAATATTGGGTAGGCCCACGCGCAGGCCTGAAGGAACTCAAGGCGATGACGGGCATCGATACGTACGACATCGCGATGCTCCCTCAAGCCTTGGCCAAACCGACACCCGGTACCGATGGCGGCACAGGCGGTGCCAGCCTGCGCATCATCCGCGACGCCGATCCCGACGTGACCGCCTTGGTCGATGCGGTCCGCACCATGCGCGGTGCCGATACGCAGATGCAGGACGAGGCGCTGCCCGCGGACGGTACGCTGCGCGAATTCACGTCGGAAGCCCGCATGATCAAGGACGATTTCGAAATCAATGAAATGCGCAAAGCGGTGGCGGCGACAAAGGACGGTTTCGACCGGATACTGACCCGCCTGCCAAACGTGCTCGACAAGCCGCGCAGCGAACGCATGTTGGAGGCCGAATTCACTGGCGTGGCGCGCGAGGAAGGCAACGCGGTGGGCTATGACACCATAGTCGCCTCTGGCGAGCATGCCCCGATTCTGCATTGGATGCGCAACACGGGGACCGTCGGCACCGGCGAACTGCTGCTCATCGATGCTGGGGTGGAGCTGGACAGCCTGTACACGGCGGACATCACCCGTACCTTCCCTACGGACGGCAAATTCACCGACCTGCAGAAAAAGGTCTACCAGGCGGTACTTGATGCTCAACAGGCCGGGTTCGAAGCCGCATGCGTCGGCGCCACATACTCCGACATACACCACGCCTGCATGCGATCCATCGCCCAGACATTGCATGACTGGGACATCCTGCCGGTAAGCGTCGAGGAATCCCTTGCACCGACCGGCCAGCAACACCGCCGTTGGCTCGCTTGCGGGGTGGCTCACCATCTCGGACTCGACGTCCATGACTGTGCACAGGCCCGCTACGAGTCCTACCACGGCGGCGCCATTCGACCCGGAATGATCTTCACCATCGAACCCGGTCTGTATTTCGCCAAGAACGACCTGCTTCTGCCCACGGAACTGCGGGGCATCGGCGTACGTATCGAGGACGACGTGCTCATGACCGAGAATGGCCCCGAATGGATTTCCGCCGGAATTCCCAAGGAGATCGACGATGTGGAACGGTGGATGGCATCCCTGCGCTGACGTCCCTCCGTGTGCCGTCGTCCTTGTCCGATTTCGGCAAGGACGACGGCACACAACCGTATAAATATTTCAAAAGCCGATACAATTCGGACAGGATAAGGCGAGCATGACCACACCGGATTTCATTCTGGGACTCCGCAGGAAGATAGGACACGACCCGTTATGGCTCACGGGAGTCGTGGGACTCGTCATGGACGACGAAGGCCATGTGCTGCTGGGAAAACGATCCGACAGCGGCCAGTGGGCGCTGATTTCGGGGATCGTGGAGCCCGGAGAGCAGCCGGCCGACACTCTTGTACGCGAGTTCAAAGAGGAGACCGGCGTCGACGTGACCGCCAGCGAACTGGTCGCCGTCACCTCCGAACCGCACCCGTACGCACTGGGCAACGACGATCAGGTGCATTTCATGAATCTGCTGTTCCTGTGCGACCTCACGCCGCAAGGCGTGCGCATCCCATCCACGCCCGACGGCGAGAACGAGGAGACCGGTTGGTTCGACCTCGCCGCCCTCCCCCAGCCCATGCAACCGATGAGTCTGGAGCGGCTGCGCCTTTTCCACAGGTATCTTGCCCGGCATGACGACGGGAAGTCGCACGCTCTGTTCTTTTCGGATGGGCAACTGCATTGAACACTCGCGGCAGGCGAGGAACGTCTGTCCCGAACCAATCCGACACGGGCGCACTCGATACGTCTCTCCTACGGCGGGCTCGATGTACGCGATACATGCACCGTCCTCACGTCCATGCCTACACCTTCGATGGTGCCATCGCAAGGCATGCCGTCTTCACCGCAAGGCACGCCCCGCACACCAAACATGCTCCACCCGCCAGGTCGTGGCGTTGCTCAGAAGGATATCGGCAGCATAGCCGGGAGCCACCAGCCCCAAGGGGTCACCCGTGATGCGGTTCGGTCGGTCGAGTCCGTAGGCTCGTGCGGGGGTGAGGGTCGCCGCCTCCACCGCATCTGCCGGCCGAAATCCCAAATCGCACACCGCACGCCGGACGGCATGCTCCAGCACCAACGTGGAACCGGCGATGGCGCCGTTCGACACAAGCCTGGCATGCCCCTGCTCGACCCGGACGTCAAGCTCGCCTAATTTGTATGCGCCATCGGGGCAATCCGTGGCGCTCATGGCGTCGGTGACGAATGAGACACGATGCGGCGCGAATGCGAAGCCGAGGCGTACCATAGGGTCCTGCACATGGAAACCGTCGTTGATCAACTCGATGGTTACGCGTGGATCCTCCACTGCTGCCGGAATCGGACCGGGCGCACGGTGGTGCAAGCCGTTCATGGCGTTGAACATATGCGTCATGATTCGAGCTCCGGCATCGAAACCGCGCTTCGCGCTCTCATAGTCGGCATCACAATGCCCCACAGCCGGTATGACTCCAGCTCGGGCAAAACGCGAAATGGCACGAAGACCATGCGGCAGTTCGGGGGCGATGGTGATCTGACGGATGCACCCGTCCGCGGCCTCGAGCAGACGATCCACGATGTCATCGGTGGGGTCCAACAGGCAGGCTGGGTCATGGGCACCCTTACGGGAAAGCGCAAGGAAAGGCCCCTCCAAATGGGCGCCAAGGACATCGGGGCGCGAAGCCATCTTCGCATGCACCGTTTTCAGATTGCGGCACATGACATCCAAGGGGTTGGTGATAAGTGAGAGCACCTGCCGGGTCGTGCCGTGCATGGCGTGACCGGCCCTGACCGTATCGATTGCGTCCGCACCGTCATCGAACGATTTTCCCCACGCCCCATGAACGTGGGTATCGATGTAGCCCGGAGTGAGGTTGCTTCCACGGGCATCGACCACGTCGGCCTCGCCGATGCCGTTCGCCGCGAGCGCGGACGTGAACTCGTCGTCGCCCGTGCCCGTGGCCACGATGCGCCCGCCTGAGGATACGAGCCAGAAATGCCCGAGAACACCGGCCGCGTCCACTTTGCGCGCCCCACGGATGGCGAAATCACGGACCGGCCCCACAAGCGCATCGCTGACGTCGCGCACCAGACGCTCACGCTCCGGCGACCTACCTTCCTCACGTGTCTGCGCGGGCTGCGACCGCGCGAAATCCTCCTCGACCATGTTCACGACCTCCATGTCATTTCCGCGATGTTGATGCAACAATCCAAACCATATGAACAGTCATACCATACCTGAGACCTTGTCGCTGCACGAACCGGCGGCCATCCCGTTTCAAGCACCGGACGGAGCCCGGAACGCACAATACGACGAGACAACGGCAAACCAGGCAAAGCAGCAAGCCAACGAAGACGAACGATAGGTCATCGCCCGGCGCAGAGGTGGTAAGGCCGTACCTGAACACCGATCTTCGGCTACGCCCTGCGATCAGATGCCCTGCCAGGCCGGCTTGTGCGCGTATGCATACTCGTAGTAGTCGACATGCTTGAGTCGGGAGGCCGCTGAATGGTCCACGATGATGGTGGCATGCGGGTGCAGCTGCAACGCCGAGGCCGGGCAGAACGAGCTGATACCGCCTTCGCAGGTGGCCGCCACGGCATCGGCCTTGTTAGCTCCGAACGCCAGCAGCACGAGATGGCGGGCCTTGAGGATGGTCCCAATGCCTTGCGTGATGCAATGCGTCGGAACCTGATTGATGTCACCGTCGAAGAAACGTGCGTTGTCCTTGCGCGTTTGCTCGAGGAGGGTCTTGATGCGCGTTCCAGAAGCCAGCGAGGAACCAGGTTCGTTGAATCCGATATGCCCGTCAGAACCGATGCCGAGAATCTGCACATCCACCCCGCCGGCAGCTGAGATGGCCTCGTCGTACTGACGCCCGGCCACGGCGATGGTATCCAGGTTCCCATTGGGAACTTGCACCAACTGAGGATCCAGACCAAGGGGCTCGACCACCGTACGCGTAATCGTACTGCGATAGGACTGCGGGTGGGAGGGATCAAGGCCGGCATACTCGTCAAGCGCAAAACCGCGCACCTTACTCACGTCGATGCCTTCCGCCTCGATATGCTGTGCGAGATGCCTGTATGCAGCCAACGGACTCGATCCCGTGGCCAAGCCCAGCACCGCGTCGGGCTTGGCTTTGATAAGGGACGCCACGCTTTGCGCGTAGATTTCGCCCGCCTCGTCCTCGTCGTCCACAATGATGACTTCCGCCATGATGACCACCTTTCTTCACCGCGCCACCGCGGCCCAAGCGAAATGGCTGAAACAAGCGCATCGGCGTCTTCTTCCAGCTGAGCGAACACTATTTGTTTGCCATACTAACAAATACGGAATACATCAGATGCCCCCACCCAGGAAACGCGGCGACCGGTCGGCACCAGGTACGCCCGCTTCATGATCACGGGCATCATGACTGTACATATCATGAAGCAACACCGTTGTGAACCACACATGGGACGATTTACGATTCGCAACGGCATAAGCCTGCGAATCCGTCCAGGAGCGTCCAACACAGCGTATCCTGCCCAAGCACAGCCCCATGGCGCCGCACATCACAGGAAGCAGCGTGTCGCATTTGGTTTATTGCAAGAAGTAACTAAACTTGGACGCATCAATGGTAAAGAAAGAAGCCCGTACTGTTTTATTTTTCATAAATTGAAAATTGATGCATGATAAGTCGCGTCCGGCCTATGCGGTTTGAATCCAGGAAGCCCGGGAGACGAAGGTTCTCACGGCGGAACGAACCGGACGACGCAGTCCAGGGGCAAGGATTGGCGAAGGGGAAGTATGGTGAAACGCGGGAAACGCGTGCTGGCAACGATCGGGGCGGCCGTCATGACGCTGACTGTAGGCGGCTGCT
Source organism: Bifidobacterium bombi DSM 19703 (assembly GCF_000737845.1). Taxonomy (GTDB): domain Bacteria; phylum Actinomycetota; class Actinomycetes; order Actinomycetales; family Bifidobacteriaceae; genus Bifidobacterium; species Bifidobacterium bombi. The sequence goes on from NZ_ATLK01000001.1 coordinate 996,070, forward strand.
CGATCGGCGTAAAGAACCCGGCCGATCACATCGCGTATGAGAACTCAAAAGGCAAGACACTGACCGTATAGGTGATGCACAACGATTACAGCACGGAGACCATCGCACAGATCAATAAACGCTTCACACAGGAAACGGGAGCCAAGGTCAAGGTCCAAGTCCAGCAATGGGACGGCATAACCGACAAAACGATCCGATCGCTTTCCTCTTCCCGCCCCCGGACGTGATCGACCTAGGCAACACGCAGGTGGCCGGCATTGCACAAACAGGCGGCTTACTCGATCTGACCGCCTGGAAAGACAAGCTATCAGGCGGCGACACCTGGGTCAAGGGACTGGAGAAACCCGCGACCGTCAACTCAAGGCTGTATGGCATTCCTGCTTTCGCCGCTGCAAGAGCCGTGATTTACAACCAGAAGGTCTGGGCCGACGCCACCATCACTCGGGAGCCCAAGAACTGGGATGAATTCATCCGCGACCTCGACAAACTGCGGAGCAGGAACGCCAACGACCCTAATTTCGTACCGTTCTATCTGCCCGGACAGATGTGGTATTCGACGCTCCAATTCATCTGGGATGCAGGAGGCGACGTAGCCCGGCAGGAAGACGGAGACTGGAAGGGATCCACGTCGAATCCTCGGACCCGTCGAGGCCTGGAGGAGTGGAAGAGCTTCCAAAACACATATTCCAGCGAAGCATCCAGAACCGCCGATTCGCTGGATCCGGACATGGAACAGCTTCTGGCCGACGGAAACACCGGAGCCATTCTGAGCAATTCCGCGAGCATACTCGCCATCGAAAGGGACAATCCGGACATCGGCCGCGATGATCTCGCTTCTTTCGCTATGCCCGGCCGGTCAGGAAGAAACCAGCCTTCTATGGTCGCCGGGTTCGGATTGGGGCGTAGCCGCCCGTAGCACGAAGCAAGAACTCGCCGTCAAATGGATCGACATCGCCACCAGCGACGACATCCAGCTGAACTGGGTTTTCGCCCACGACGGATGGCTTCCCAACAGTGTGCAGGGACTCGATCGGGCCATGAGAATGGATAATTTCCCCGAAAAGGAGCGAGGCTTCTTCGAGGCGGCGAAAAACTCGAAGTCCACGCCTGGGTCGCCAAACTGGTACAAGATCGAAGGCGACAAGTCAATCAACATGTTCACCCAATCCATCGCCACGGGAGCGAACTCCATCTCCGAGGCGACTCAGAGGTTCGACCGTCATCTGGACGAAACCCTTGCCGACGGACCTGGATACGAACCGGCAGCCTCCACCTCGACTTCGGAACTGCAATGGGACATCGATTTCACCGCGTCCCGCATGGACGAACGGGCGGAATACTGCATGCCGTAGGCGAAGGCCAGTCGTCTTCGTTTACGGATTGAAGTCATCATAATGATTGCAACGCGGTCAATGCCTGACGACCCGGACATCGCCGTGAGACCTTCTGCGGTCCAAAATCCCCTATAATGATTGCAACCGCGTCTCTGACGCCGGAGACGTGTCCTTACTTCATTGCGGCTTGACTTGGACCGCGCAACCCGGAAAAGGAGTACACGATACCATGGCATCGACGAACGCGAGACCGGCTCTGCCGACCGACGACATCACCCTCATACCGGAACCGACCTCGGTGACCTTGTTCCATGAGAAAATCTGTTTACCGATAGCAGGCACAATCGGGTATGTCGGGCCTAAGACGAACGACGGATCCCAGGCAGAAAGCATGCTCGCATACGAAGTGGCTGAGAGCATCGAGGAACGAACCGCACTAAGGTGGGACTGTACACAAGGCGATGGCTGGAACGCGTTCATCAGACTCATCGTCGACGATTCCCTCAGCGCCCGGACATACACCGTCCATATCGAGCGATCCGCAGATCCGACCGTCACCGTACGCGGGGCCGATACGGAAGCCCTGCGATACGGCGTGCAGACGCTACGCCAGATCATCAGACAGTGCGCCCCGACACTGCCTTGCCTGCACATCGAGGACAAACCGGCGTTCACCGTACGTTCCTACAGTCTCGATGTCACCAGGGGGCGCGTTCCCACGATGCGATGGCTCAAACATTGGGCCGACAAACTCAGTCTCTACAAGTACAACCAACTGCAGCTCTATGTCGAGCATTCCTTCGCGTTCGATGAACTGAGCGAGACCTGGCGTGGGGTCAGCCCGCTGAAACCCACGGACATCCAGGAGTTCGACGATTACTGCCGCAGACGAGGCATCGAGCTTGTCCCCCTCGCTCTCGACCTTCGGCCACCATTACATGAACCTACGCACACATACCATGCGCGCATTGGGCGAATTCCCTGGCGACGCCGAACGCCGTTACAGTTTCATCGAACGCCAGGAGCATCATACCCTCAATATAACCATGCCCGAAGCATTCGAATTCTCCACACGCATCATCGATGAGTATGCCGGTCTTTTCCATTCCGCCATGTTCAACATCGGCGCCGACGAGACGTTCGACTTGGGCAAGGGCGCGTCCAAACAGCAGGCTCTGAAATCGGGAGTGTCCAACATGTACGCGGACTATGTGTCACGGCTGTGCGAACATATCACCCGGCACGGCGGCAGACCCATGTTCTGGGGTGACATCGCCATCTCAATGCCCGAGATACTGGACAGACTCCCCGAGAACGGCATCCTGCTCAACTGGCAGTACTCCCCCGAAGTCAATGAAGACACGATCAAGATAGTGGCCGACCACGGCGTGCAGCAATACGTGTGCTCCGCCATACATGACTGGAACAACCTGTTGCCGGATTACGAAGCCGCTTGGAAGAACATCACGCGCATGGACGAATTCGGCTTGCGCCACGGAGCCATAGGCGCAATGGTGACGGACTGGGGCGACTACGGCAATGTGAACGATCCGAGGATGAGCGTTCCGGGCATGATATACGGCTCGCAATATTCCTGGAACCCGCATGGACCCGGGTTCGATGAGATGAACCGGCGCATCTCGCGATTGGAATACGGCGATATGAGCGGCGAATACGTGGACACGCTCGTCCAAGCCGGAAACGAGACGCGCTTCAGCTGGGCCGATATGGTTACATACCGTGAATTGGACGACGGCAACGGCGGGTTGAATGATGACGTCAGCAGGATGCTTGAAGCCACATTCGGCCAAGACCGATGGAACGCCGACGGTATCACGACCGTAGCCGAAGCTCGAGAACGGTACCTGAAGACCAAGTCCGAGTCCTTGCGTGATTCCGGAGGCTGCGACGAAAGATTGGCGCAGCTCGCTGAAAAACTGGGAACGATTCTGTCACGCGCCACGCATGCGAATGACGCATTCAACTCCGCACAGGCACAGCTGATCGCCATCGCAGGTCAGCGCCTGTTCAACGAACTCGGTGACGCCTTGGCGGTGAACGGGCGGAAAATCGAGGAAACGAGCCGTTCAAGCGGACTTGGGAACGCCGGCTATGCACTGGCGTCACGTATTGAGGAATGGTTCGAGACCTACAGAAGCGTGTGGAGGCAGGTGAGTCGGGAATCCGAGCTTCGCAGAATCGCGGACGTCATTTGGGACTACGCGGACATGCTGCGCAGAAGCGCCGATAGTCAGGAGCATCACAACGACGGTCTTCGTCCGTGACGACGCGACTGTGGGTCATTCATGAATCTCCGGACGCGGTTTCATAGACCTTCGCCGCCCTCCAGCCAATGGTCCAGAACCAGAGCGCACGCACCCAACAGGTTCGCGTCATCGCCTAGAGTCGAGCGACGCACAGACACCCCCTTACGGAACCTTGTGGACACAGCGGCGTTCAGCTCCTGCTGCATGGCATCCAGCAACGTCCTGCCCACGACTCGTGAGTCACCGAGCACCATGACTTCAGGAACGTCAACCAACGCCACAGGAAGGCACAAAGCCCGTCCAAGATAGCGACCTGCCCGAGCGAGTATGGCATCACGGCGGTCAGCACGCTCCCTTATGTCATGCAACAGCAATGGCGCATTCACCTCAGCTTCAAGGCACCCGCGTTTGCCGCAATTGCATGGTCTGCCTCCCGGCTCGACCACCACATGTCCGATCTCACCCGCCTGCATGGCGCACCCCGTGACCAGATGACCGGAAAGCATAAGGCCCGCACCAATGCCGTTGGAGAGCTGGAGCAGTAGCAAATCGGGACCACCCTCTCCAAAACGCCATTCAGCGACGGCTTCGGCATTGGCATCGTTCTCCACGAACACCGGAACACCCAACGCGCCAGCCACTCGGGAACGCAGGTTCACCTCATGCCACCCCAGATTCGTGGCCTCAGCCACGACCCCCTGTGCACGGACGATTCCCGGACATGAGATTCCCACACCTAGAAGAGGCGTTTCGGCACGTTGCGCAAGATCCTCACAAAGCCGGACGACGGAACGAAGGTCGACAGCACCTTCTCCGTCCACAGGCTCATCCAATCGTCCAAGCACACGTCCCGCCAGATTCATCACCGCGCCGCCGAGCACGTGCGGCTGCGAAAGATCAAGAACGACAAGTGAGCGCGAGTCCTCATCCAAATGCAGCATCCGCCCGCGTTTACCTGGGCCTTTGGCATCGCGGACGCCATGCTCCACGACCAACCCGTCCTCGATGAGATCGGCCACGATGTCGGAGACGACCACACGGGTCAGTCCCAGCTCCCTCGCCACGTCGGCACGGCTCATCGCTCCCCGGTACAACAATTTCAATACGGCCGACGAGTTATGGGTACGGACGGCGCTGGGCAGAGCCTTGGTGACGGATTGCGAAACCTTCATTTGCCGCTCCTTGCTCGGTGCACGATACAATCATCTTAGACCACGCCCGTTCAGGCCGCCCATCCGAGTCGCGCCGGTTACCGCCCTCTTGCGCCAGGCTCTCCTCGCCACCCAAAGGAGGCAACGTCTGGTTACCGATGAAGAGTAGACCGTAATTTGTATATTTCCCAAACAAAAGCTAAGCTGACATTGCAACCAGGGTGATGCTTCAGACAACGCAACTTTCGGCGCACAATCACACGAACCAATCACTCATGCAAGACGCAGCGACAAAAGGAAGTTCCATGGCCGAACAGGCATCGATGAAACCCGTCCGTCAAACCAGACCCATGCGGTTTGCAGACAAAAGACGTCACTTGGTTGGCGTCGACATCGGAGGCACAAAAATAGAGACCGTCCTCCTGGGACCCGACGGAAGCCTCCTGAAAAGCTGTCGAACCGCCGCCAGACAAGGCAATGAAGCCGTCCTGTCGGACATCATGACGAGCGTACGACACGTAACCCGGACCTTGGGTAAGTATGACGCCTTCTCCGTGGGCATCGGAATCCCCGGTCAGGTTCAACCATCGACGGGGATGGTCCGCAGCGCGGTCAACCTGGGCATCGACCGCCTTCCTTTGGGACCCGTACTGAGCCACAGGCTAGACGGGGCCGTTGTCCATGTGGAGAACGACGTGAACGCGGCGGCACTGGGAGCTGCGACTCTGCTGCCGACGGAGTGCGAATCAACCTCGGTCTTGATCAATTTCGGCACCGGTCTTGCAGCGGGCGTCGTGAGTGATGGACGAATAGAGCACGGCGACACCGGAATCTGCGGCGAAATAGGCCATATCGCCGTGGAACCACATATGTTTCCCTGCTCCTGCGGTCAGCACGGGTGCCTGGAGACCGTCGCGTCCGGCGGTGCGGTACAACGGCTTTGGCCCGACACCGATGGCCCGGCCATGCCGGAATTGATTGCGCAGGCTGAACACGGCAACCACAAAGCCCAAGCCGTATTGGATATGGTAATCGACGCGCAAGCCACAGCGGTGACCATCGTGGCGCTGTGCGTCGACCCCGGGCGAATCCTGCTGGGCGGCGGTCTGCTACGCACGGGCGAACCGATGATACGTCGTTTGAAAACCGCGTTGGGGCGTCGTGCCGATGGCTGCGCCTTTCTCACTGCGGCCGACCTCGGTGGGCGCATCACACCGGTGCCGACGGACCAACCGATCGGTGCCGTCGGCGCGGCACTGAGTGCGCGCGAAGACTAAGTGCGAAGACCGGGCGTGAAATATCACGACGTCCTTGAGGAACCATCGCGACACGCTGATGTGGGCTTTGACACACAAGAATGTTAACGCTGTTAATATATAAGCGGACGATGTGGAACACAATCAACGACGAAACAAGACAAGGAGGTGCTTATGCCTTCCGTTCGGCGTACTCTCTCCCAGGCTGCGCTTTCGGAGTCGAACCGTTCCCATGTATTGCATCATCTTTACCGCAACGGTGTCAGCTCCAGGGCGCAGATAGCCCGCGCACTGAATCTGACCCCGGCGGCCATCACGAAAATCACGGCACGGCTTCTTGATGACGGCTTGATCGCCAAGACGCCCATGCATGGGCAAACGCAGCCGCCCGTCCAGCGCGACGGAACCGTTGACGAGAATGCTCCGCATCCGTCCATGACCGCACCCCGATCCGTCTCCTCCGGCCGTTCGGTAGGACTGACGATTCGCAGTCACGCCTTCCACGTAATCGGAGTCAAATTCGCCCGAAGTTTGCTGCAACTCGGAACATTCGATCTTGACGGCAATCAGCTTTCCCTTGAGGACCTGCCGACCGTGACCGAAAAAACCATAGACGAATCACTCACAACGCTGCGCCGGAGAATGAATGACCTCATCAAGGAGGACGACGCAATCGTGTCCATAGGCATGGCGGTTCCTGGGCCCTACCTACGCACGGAAGGCAGGACGGCCGTCGTCTCCTCCATGAACAGCTGGCGTAGGATCAACTTCCGCGAACGGTTCGAGGAAGGTTCGTCCGTACCGGTGTTCATCGAACAGGACGCGAGGGCGGGCGCACTGGCCGAAAGCCTTTTTTCAACGCAGCATCAGACCCTTGGCGGGCGTGTGGACCGCACACCCGAAGACGACCGCGCTAATTTCCCCGCACCATCCAGGGACTGCGATTCCTACGAGGACGAGGATGCTGAGAACCTCGCATACTATCTTCTTGGAGAAGGCGTGGGTCTTGGTGTCATCGAGAACGGCAGGCTGTTGGACGGCTACATGGGAACCGCCACCGAGCTGGGGCACATCAGCATCGACATCGAAGGCCGCCCCTGCGAATGCGGCAACTTTGGATGCCTGGAACAGTACTGTTCCGCCGTAGCCACTCACAAAATCATGCAGGAACACGGCTACCCCGGCATCGCCGGCCTCTCGCACCGCGAGGCGTGCGAGCGCCTGTTCGCGGACGCTACGGACGCCAACCAGCCATTGAAAGGCATGGCCCTCGACATCATCGATCAGGTGGGCCGGTACGCGGGGTATGGATGCGTCACCATCATCAATGCCTACAATCCGAAGCACATCATCGTCGGCGACATCCTTTCGCACGCGGGGACGCGGCTGCTTGACGCCATCAACGAAGTGGTACGGGAACGCGTCGTCGAGCAGGTCCGCGCGTCCACAAGCATCGCTCTCTCCTCGCTTCCCACTGATTCCGCGGTAAGTGGGGCCGCCGCCGTGGCCATAACCGCGTTCCTTGACAATCCTTCGAGATTCATCCACAAGCACGGCCGATCCCGCGGGCCCGATTGCGAACGGGCCCCGGCTGAAGAGTCACGCCGCCATGCACTGACCGACGTCAGAGACGGCGAACAACAGGACTTTCCCTATCTAGGGAACAACAGCAGTCAAAATCAAAACCAGTAATTGGAAATCCAATTCGCGTAACCGAAAGGAACGACAATGTCGGAACCAATCGTGCTCTCTATGGGAGAACTCTTGTGGGATATGCTACCCACCGGGAAGCGGGCGGGAGGAGCCCCGACGAACTTCATCTATCACGCCATGCACAATGGATGCGACGGCTACGCCATAAGCGCCGTAGGTGAGGACGATCTGGGCGACGAACTCCTTGAAGACACCCAAAAGGCCGGCATCAAAGGCATCATAGCCCGCAACGCCTGGCCCACAGGAACCGTGGCTGTGGCTCTCGAAAGCGGCATCCCGGAATACACCATCGTCAAAGGCGTGGCCTGGGACCACATCCCTCTGACGCGCAAGGTCATCGAACTCACCCAACAAGCCGACGCCGTATGCTTCGGCACCCTCGCCGTGCGGGCTCCAGAATCGCACGAAACCATTATGGAGCTTCTGAAACACACCAAGCCCGGCGCAATGAAATTCTTCGACATCAACATCCGGGGCGACTTCTACTCCAAGGAAGTCATCGAAGAGCTGCTGAACGCCGCGACCGTCTTCAAACTCAACGACGCAGAACTGCTGTTGCTGCGCGACATGTTCGGTATCGCCGGCATCAGCGACGAGAACGCCTGTACGTGGTTCATCGACCACTACGATCTGGACTACGTCATCCTGACCGGAGGCGCGACCTTCAGCACCATCGTCTCCAAGAGCGGAGAGAAATCGACACTCATGACGCCGAGAGTGGACGCCACCGACACGGTAGGCGCCGGAGACGCGTTCTCAGGCTGTTTCACCGCCCGCATCCTTCAAGGCGACGGTCTGGTGCAGGCCCATAGGGCGGCGGTCAACACCTCCGCCTTCGTATGCACGCAGCCGGGAGCATGGCCACAATACCCTGAACACATCAAGGATTACCTGGCACAGGCCGAGTAATACGGCGCCAGAGAGCATCCGCCGAATCGTTCCATCGGCACGCACCAAACGAGGAAATCATGAATGACCATGTTCCACAATCCGTCACGCGGCTCGTCGCGCAGATCGCCTGTCGTTGCGGCACAAAGCACAGCCGCTGGGCGGAGGTGTTCGAAAACACCTTTTGCGACACTCTCACGACGACCATCCGCCGTGAGGGCGACGGATCCACGTTCCTCATCACCGGTGACATACCGGCGATGTGGCTGCGCGACTCCACGGCACAGATGCGACCGTACCTGGTACTAGCTCAGGAAAGCCAGGAGATCAGCGACCTGATAGCCGGACTGGTGAAAAGGCAGTTCTTCTGCATCTCGATCGACCCATATGCCAACGCGTTCAACGAAACGGCGAACGGCGAAGCTTGGGACAAGGACGACGAGACCGATTTCACCAGTCCTTGGGTCTGGGAGCGTAAATACGAGACAGACTCGTTGTGCTACCCGATTCAATTGGCATGGCTGCTGTACGCGAACACGGGACGGGTTGACCAATTCAACGCAGGCTTCATGAAGGGGGTCGAACGGATTCTCGGCGTATTGCGCACCGAGCAGAACCATGCGAATTCACCGTACTTCTTCACCAGAGAGAGCGATTTGCCGACCGAATCACTGACCTACGGCGGCAGAGGTACCCCGACCGGCCGAACCGGCATGACATGGAGTGGATTCCGACCAAGCGACGATGCCTGCACGTATCACTATCTGGTGCCTTCCAACATGTTCGCCTCAGTGGTATTGGGCTACATCGAACGCATATTCGCTGAGCCGGGACCCCTGGGACCCGGCTCCCGAGCCGCCGACCGCGCCGGGGTCACGCGTGAGCAGGCGACTAGGATCGGGCGAGATGCGCACGAACTGAACCAGGACATTACCGAGGGCATCCGCAAATATGGAACCACGTGCAACGATGCCGGTGAAGCGGTGTACGCATATGAGACCGACGGACTGGGCCACGCCTCCATCATGGACGACGCCAACGTACCCAGCCTTATGGCGGCGCCGTACCTTGGTTTCTGCACAGCTGATGACCCGCTGTATCTCTCGACGCGCGCAACGTTGCTGAGCGCGGCGAATCCGTATTACTACGAGGGACGATACGCAAAAGGCATCGGGTCGTCGCATACGCCCGAAGGGTATGTCTGGCCCATAGCTCTCGCCATCCAAGGCCTTACCTCCAACGACATCGAGGAGAAGGAACGTCTGCTCGACGTGCTGACAAGCACGGACGACGGAACCGATCAGATCCACGAAAGCATCAACCCCGAAGATCCTGGACAGTTCACCCGGAAATGGTTCAGTTGGGCCAACATGATGTTCTGCGAGTTGGTATTGGACTATTTCGGCATGCGCGTAAAACGCTGAGCCTCGCCCACACGCATGGGACGCCACGTCGTTACACGCATCGTCCCCGCGAAGTCGCGGTGACGATGCAAAAGCCATAACACAATGTAAACACAACCTACTGTTTCCATCAAAGGAGAAAACAATGAATGACAATCCGAAATACCGTCTGGGTACTCAGTCGAACCGCATATTCATGGCCTCTCAGACCAAGAACCTGCTGGACTTTGGCAGGAACTTCCCGGTTCCGCAAGGCGGCTCAGGCTGGCTTGACGCCGAAGGCAACGTGGATGCCTCACACGGCATCCAGACATGGATCACCGGGCGCATGACCCATGTCTATTCCATAGCTGCGCTGATGGGCTACCCCGGTGCCGAGCATCTGGCGGATGAAGGCCTGCGGGGATTGACCGGCATCCTTCACGACGACGAGAACGGCGGCTGGCACCCTTCGATACAGGCCGACGGCACCCCCGAACCGGGGAAGGTCTGCTATGCACATGCCTTCGTCATCATCGCGGCGACTTCGGCGTATCTGGCCGGACGTCCCGGAGCGAAGGAGCTGCTGGATGAGGCGTTGGAGACGTACGACAAGTATTTCTGGGACGACGAGCGGGGGCTCGCTGTGGATACATGGGACACGACGTTCACCACACTCGACACGTATCGCGGCCTGAACGCCAACATGCACACCACTGAGGCATTCCTCGGCGTGGCGGACGCCACCGGCAACAACACATACCGTGAACGGGCCGGGAGGATCATCAGGCAGGTCGTCCAATGGGCCAAGGGCAATAATTGGCGTATTCCCGAGCATTTCGACGAAAATTGGAATCCCGATTTCGAATTCAACGCCGACAAGAAAGACGATCAATTCAAACCATACGGCGCAACACCGGGCCACGGCATCGAATGGGCAAGACTGATCACCCAGTGGGCGCTGAGCTACTTCCCCAACCGCGCCTTGGCGCAGCCCTACATCGAAGCCTCCGAACGACTGTTCGAGCGTGCAGTCGCTGACGGCTACAGCAAAGGCGAGAGGCCCGGTTTGGCGTACACCACCGACTGGAACGGCAACCCTGTGGTAACCGATCGTATGCACTGGACTTTGGCAGAGGCCATGAACACGTCATCGACACTGGCGAAAGTGACAGGAAAGCACGAATATGAGGAATGGTATGAGGAATTCGCACGTTACACCGACGAATACCTGATCGACCATAAGGGTGGTTCCTGGTTCCATCAACTCGATGCCGACAACAAAGTCATCGGAACCGTATGGCCCGGCAAGTCCGATGTATACCATGCCTTCCAATCCACACTCATTCCCTTCCTTGATCCCGCGGTCTCCATCTGCACCGCCGTGTTCAACGACGGGAAGGACCGCCAATGAAACGACACCGACTGAGTATGTCGGAGCCAAGAGCCAATGCACCGAAACCGTCACGGTGAAGGCGTCCTGAACAACGACCGGGCCTGCGACGTTTGGAATCCAAAGGAATCCTCCACGCCGCAGACACGGTCGTTCATCTAGGAATCATGACAGCAGACGCACGTCATGTCCAAGGAAAAGAGCGGGACACAGGACGTTCGCTCAGAACTCGGTGATGACCGAACGGATCACTTCTCCACGTTTGAGCTGTTCGTAGGCCTCGTCGATCTGTCTCAAATTGATGCGCTGACTGACGATGTCATGCATGTTGAGGCGGCCGTCCACCGCCATGTCGGCGTACATCGGGATGTCGTACTTGATGTTCGTCGAACCCATCCACACGCCTTTGAAACCGCGCTGGTGCACCAGGAAGTCGGCGGGATTGATCTCAAGTTCAATCGTCGCATCGGGCTTGGCCAGACCGATGCAATATGCCATCCCATCCACTGCGAGCATATCCCAGCACTGCTTCATGGCACTGCGCACGCCTATGGCCTCGAACGCCGCGTCAACGCCGCCGTCTGTCAGCTCCCGCACGGCCTCGACAGGATCACGGTCCTTTGAATTGACCACATCGGTGGCGCCGAACTTCTTGGCGAATTCCAGCTTGTTATCCAGAATGTCGATCGCGATGATCTTTTTGGCTCCGCATATGCGGGCCCCTGAGATGATGTTCAGGCCGATGCCGCCAGTACCCACGACCGCCACCGTCTGGCCGGGACGCACATGCGCCGAGTTGATGGCGGCGCCCGCGCCGGTGATCGTAGCGCAACCGATGCACGCCGCCTCCTCCCATTTGACGTCGTTGTTGACCACCGCAAGCTGGTTTTCGTGAATCAATGCCTTCTCAGCGAAGCCACCGGTGCCAAACGCCTGAGTGATCGGACGTCCGTCGAGGAACGAAAGGCGCGGAGTGTCACCAGGCTCACGCACGCATTCCTGTTGCTGGGTGCAGGACTGCGGATGACCGTTAAGACAGTTGGCGCAATGCCCGCAGACCTGCTCAAGGGAAGCGATGACATGGTCCCCGACCTTGATGCCCTGCACCTCTGGCCCCACGGCTTCGACGACACCGGCCACCTCATGCCCGATGACGGCGGGGAACGGGAAGAACTTGTCATCGTCCTCCACGAGGTGCAAATCGGAATGGCACAATCCCGACGCCTTGACATCGACCAGCACCTCCGCACCCTTAGGGTCATCGATGATAATATCCTCCGGTTGCGCAAAACCTTTGCCAATCCCATACGCAATGGATGCTTTGATTTTCTGAGGCATAATAACTCCTTCGTTCAGCCTTCAATTCATCGTCATACCGGCATTTGTGGACCGGCCGCCGACGGTTACGATTATACACCGAAGAACATGGCACACCTCAACGACGAGTAGGGGTTCGTCCTTGAGAAGAACCACACCCATACCCGCATCAGCATGCATCCGACACGGTTACGTGTCGGATGCGCTGAATCGGCCGATTCCGGCGTATTCTTCACGCCATACGGCCAGAACTACAAATCCCTGCCATCAAATAACGTTGAGCGCTCAGGCCAACGAAAAACCTAGCTGCGTCGCAGCCTGCACCGGAACAGGGTCATCAGCCCAATAATCCGACAGATTCTCATCGGACGACAACGAACGAATCTCCGCACGATCAATGTAGATCTCACCACTGAGATGATCGGTCTCATGCTGGAAGATGCGCGCGGGCCAACCATGCAGACGCTCCTCATGGTTCACGCCGTCGACGTCCTGCCAGCGGGCGATGATGTCGAGCCAACGACGACGCACGGCCTGATAGCCTGCGAAACTGAGACAACCTTCGTAGAAGCTGCTGGCCCTAGTGCCCACCGGCGTATAGGAGGGATTCACGATGGCATGGAACGGGAACTCAGCAACCTCACGGGGATCGTCCTCATCACCTCGGATGTGGTCCTCCACGACCGCGAACGCAAGCCCCAAGCCGATCTGCGGAGCCGCGAGACCGACCCCCGGGGCTTCAAGCATGGTGGAATGCATGGCATCGATTAGTTTAAGGAAGGTCTTGTGGTTCAATTGTCCGTCATATGGCAACGCCGCTTCTCGCAGCACGGGTTCGCCCATCTGCACGATGGGAAGGATGCCTTCCTTGCCACCGCTTTTCACCAGCTGTTCGACAGCATGGTTGAGTTCGTTGTTTACCTTCGTACGATGTGAGAACATTACAGCGCCAACTCCTGTGCTACAACGGCGGCGAGGCGTTCGCACACCTCATCGGCCTGGGATTGTGTTTCCGCTTCCGTCATGACCCTCACCAGGGGCTCCGTCCCCGAGGCACGTAACAATACCCGCCCCGTCGCGCCGAGCATCTTCTCCTCGCGCTCCACGGCGGCCTGTACCTTCGCATTCGTCGCCGCCGCCTTCTTATCGACATCCGGCACATTGATGAGGCTTTGCGGCAGCTGCGGGAAGTCTGCGGCCAATTCTTTAAGCGATTTCCCAGACTTCACGACCTCCATGCACAGCGTCAGCGCCGTCAGCGTGCCATCGCCGGTAGTGGCGAATTCACGGTTGATGACGTGCCCCGACTGTTCGCCTCCCAACGAATAGTCGCCACGCAACATCTCCTCGAGGACATACCGGTCTCCGACCGCGGTCTCCACGGTGTCGATGCCCATGTCCCTAAGCGCCAGCTTCAGGCCGAGGTTGCTCATCACCGTGACGACGAGCGTATCGTGGTTAAGCTTGCCTTCCCGCTTTTTGGCACGCGCCAGAATACCCATCACCTGGTCGCCGTTGACCATCGTGCCGTCCTCGTCGACCGCCAGACAGCGATCGGCATCACCGTCGAAAGCCACCCCCATGACGGCATCGGTGGCCTTCACCATCGCCTGGAGCTGCTCGGGATGGGTACTGCCGGCCTTCTGATTGATGTTGTAGCCGTCGGGACTCGCATTGATGACGAGCACCTCGGCCCCCGCCCTGCGCAACGCCTCCGGCGCGACCACCGAAGTGGCGCCATTGGCGCAGTCAGCGACGATTTTCAGGCCTTTGAGCGGCTTGGGCTGCGTCTTGTCCGGCGCGATGGGCGCGATGGAGGACACCAGATGGTCGATGTACATGTTCGTCGCCGAATTCATGTCGCGGCTTACACGACCGACGCCGGCCCCTGTGGGACGAGGCCAGTCGGCCCCAAGCACCGCCTCGATCTCATCCTCCTTGGCATCGGGAAGCTTGTAGCCGCCACGGGCGAAGAACTTGATGCCGTTATCCGGCATCGGATTGTGGGATGCCGATATGACGGCGCCCATGTCGACGTTGAGCACTGAAGTGAGATAGGCAACCCCGGGCGTGGGGATGATTCCCGCGTCAATCACGTCGAAGCCACCGGCGCTCATACCGGCCGCCAACGCCGAGGAAAGGAAATCACCCGAGACACGGGTGTCCCTGCCTATCAACGCACGCCTGCGGCCTTCATGATGCCCGTCATCGGTGCCTGCGCTATCGCCAAGCACCCTTACCGCAGCATCCCCTAAATCCAGGGCAAGGCGCGCCGTAAGATCACGGTTCGCAAGTCCTCTCACGCCATCAGTACCAAACATATTCGGCACAGTAAGACTCCCAACACTTCAATCCGACAATTAACCTACTTCATATTACCCACAGGGGCACCTAGGAATCTCAGGACGTACATCTCTCCTTACCGCAACTCATCTCGCCTCACCGCATCGCGTCCGGTGCGACGACTCCGGTCATGGACACGGCGGGCTGCACGTTTGCAAGACCCGCCGATTGCCGGCCAACGCCCGAGGTGTGGACCCAACGTCTCATCCACGCAAGTCAGGCCGCATTCGAGTTGGCTTGTGATACTTTGAGCACACGACGCGATGCATCTACGTTCTGAATGATCATGCCACGCAACGCCCGGTCGGCATCGGCATGGCTCTCTAGCCAGACATCACCAAGACGCACCAGCTCGGCGGCATCACAGTATACCGGATACAAGTCGACCAGCAACGTCTCCGCCATATGGAACGTGCGGTTCTTCCAAATCCAGTCCACCGTCTCGAAATACTTAGATACGTAAGGTTGGGCCAATTTGCCTTTCGCGGTGGCGCAAAAGCCCCTGGCGGCGGCATCGAGCTGGGAGTTGGTCAGTTCCGTGTTGTAGATGGCCTCCTGCCACGCCCACTCCTTGGCCTGCGCTGTGGGAACGGAGGCACGCGCACCATAGGCGAACTCACGGTTGGCCGTGGTGTCGTTGGCCTTAAGCTCCGCATCAATGGCGGCGTCGTCGAAGGCCGAAACCGATGCGAGCGCAGTGATGAGCTGCCAACGCAGGTTATTATCGATTTCCAGACCTTGCAGTTTGAGTGTGCCGTCAAGTAGTCCGCGCACATTGGAGACGAAGGGCGCATCACCCTCCTCGCCGTAATCCAAGTATGCACCCACGAGCTGGAACTGCTCGTCACTGCCCGGCTCCGCAGCGTTCGCCAAATCCCACAGCCCCTGAGCCACGCGCTTGGAAACATCTTCCCTGCGTTCGGCAGCCACATAAAGCTTGGCCGTGGTCTTCAGAGCAGCCAATGCATATCGGAACGTGGTAGATTCATGCTCGGTGGACAGCATCTTCAGGCTTACATCAATGAATCGCTCGGCACTGTATTCGCCGTCGCGCGTCATATCGCAGAACGCAAGCCAGACCACGGCACGAGCCAAGGAGTCGTCGAACCGGTACAGGTTCTCGGCGGCGAACTCGCGCGAAGCATCATCGAAACGCAGCTTGGCATAGGTCAGGTCGTTGTCGTTAAGCAGAATGAAGTCAGGGCGCTTCTTACCTACGACCTGCGGCACTGTGGTCTTCTCGCCGTCCACGTCCAGTTCGAAGCTTTGGGAACGCGTCACCTTGCCTGTGGCCGCGTTCAGGTCATAGAAACCGATGCCCATGCGCTGACTGCGCACCACGGGATGTTCGGCCGGGGCGGACTGAGTGAGGGTCATCGATGATATGGTCCCGTCCGCTGAGGTGGTGACGTCCGCGGCGATCGTGTCGATTCCCGACTCCTCAAGCCACTGCCTGCTCCAAGCCTTCAGGTCACGGCCGCTGGCCACCTCGAGCTCGTTGAGCAGATCCGCCAAGGTGGCGTTTGCATATTGGTATTTGTTCAGATAGCTGTTGATGCCCTTGAAGAACCGGTCACGGCCGACATAGGCCACGAGCTGCTTGAGCACGGAAGCGCCCTTGGCGTATGTAATGCCGTCGAAGTTCACCTCGGTGTCATGAAGGTCGTTGATCGGCGCGGTGATCGGATGGGTCGTGGGCATCTGGTCCTGCACCAACGCCCAGCTCTTCTCCCCCGAGGTGAAGGTGGCCCAGGAGTCCTTCCACTCCGTGGCCTCGGCGGTGCACAGAGACGACATGAACTCAGCGAAGGACTCATTGAGCCATAGGTCGTTCCACCACTTCATGGTCACCAGGTCACCGAACCACATATGCGCCAGCTCGTGCAGCACTGTCACCACGCGGCGTTCGGCCAGTGCATCGGTCACCTTCGAACCGAACACGTAGGAGTCACGGATGGTCACCATACCGATGTTCTCCATGGCGCCCGCGTTGTATTCAGGCACATAGATCTGGTCGTACTTGGCGTACGGATACGGCACGCCCCAGGTCTTGGCATAGAACGCGAATCCCTTCTTGGTGACGTCGAACAGGTAGTCCACATCCTTGGCGAAATCTTCGGCAAGCGACTGACGGCAGTACTGCGCCATCGTCACGATGCGTCCGTCCTCGTTGGCGTATTCGGTGTGCCATTGCGCATAGGGGCCGGCGCAGATGGCCGTGAGATACGAGCTCATGACCGGAGTCGTCTGGAAGATCCAATGCTTGACGGATTCGGCGGGGTGCTCGCCCAACGTCCCTTCGGCGGTCGTCCCGCCCAGGTCCTGTGTCCCTTTGACCGGCATGTTGGAGGTAACTATCCAGGATTGAGGGGCGTTGACGTCGAAATCGAACGTGGCTTTGATATCGGGCTGATCGAACACCGCATAGACGCGTCGTGCGTCGGGAACCTCGAACTGCGAATAGAGGTAGACGTTGCCATCGGCCGGGTCCACGGAACGGTGCAGCCCTTCGCCTGTCGTGGAGTACTGGCAGGTGGAGACCACCGTCAGGACGTTATGGTCGCTCAGCGCGGGAAGTTCGATGCGGCTGTCCGCAAAGCAGATTTGCGGATCGAGGGACTCGCCGTTGAGATCGATGCTGCTCACCGCATCGGCTATGAGATCCACGAACGTGGTTTCACCGGGCCTGGCATCGAAGGTAATGGTTGACTTCGAGATGAAGTCCTTGGCTCCCTGGGTCAGGTCGAGACTGACCGCATAATGAACCGGGCCGGTGACGACCGACTTGCGTTCCTCGGCTTCGGTACGGGTAAGGTTCGAACCAGACATGTTATTTCTCCTTAATACGAACTAGTGACGATACGGAAGGCATCCTGACGGATGCGCACGACTGTTCTTCATAGTACAAGACATATCGCCAAATCCACCGACCTCAGCGACACCCTCCCGCCAGGAGGCATCAGGTCGGAAGGCATGGGCGATTGGTGCCTGACAGCGAGGCTGCACGAGGAAACGTCGGGATGCCTGAAAGTCCCGACAATACGCAAGGTGAGGAGGCCAATGTAAAATCCGTACCATGAATGAAAAGGAACGGGCAAGCTCGACGGATGTAACGAGGAGAACAGGCGGGAAAGCCTTCCACCGCGACATCTGCGTCTCCCCATCCGGCGAGACGCCCGACGGGGTCGGAATCGAAAGCAGGAAGATTCCTACACCGAAACAGGGCGTCGGCTCAAGACTGCGCTCGTCATTGTGTTGGATTCTCGCGGCGCTCGCCTGCCTCTGGCTCGCCATCTGCACTTCACTGGGTCCGTTGTACCGGCAGTTCACCACGAATCCCACTGCGGCCACCATCCTCGCCTTTTCGCTCAACGACCTTGTCCGACTCATCTTTTCCTTCTTTGTGTATCTCTTTATCCTCCGCATTCTGGTTGGCTGGGCCCGAACCCCTGCATGGTTCTCGACCCGCCTGAACGCGGATATGCGGGCGGCACGCTCCGCATGGAGGACATACCAGAAAGAGAGGCGAAGCCGCGATCGGAAGGACACCGGCTGCAGTCCGGCCGGACGCGATCTTCGACATCCAGATACGGCAAATGCATCGACTTCTCCACAAGTGCCTTCGGACAGGCCACAATCCGCCCGGACAGGGTTTCTACGACGCGCAAGCTCCGACATAGCATTGCGGCTGCGTGCTTTCCCGGCGCAGGCAAGATCCTTCGTACTGCGCATCACTGCGAACTGCCATGACATCATGATCGTTCTGATTCTCGGCTGGCTGTGGGTGCCTGTCACCCTGCTGACGGCTTTCGGCGCCGACCTGCGAAGCCAATTGAGGGAGTTCAGCTGGGCATGGAATCAGTGGACCGGGCAGAAACAGCCGTATATCGGCTTCTTCTCCTTCGTCCCGATGGACATCTACCCTACGGCCCATTACATGTGGCCTGCACGGCCGACATATCTCACCGACCAGCACAACATCGTACTCACGTTGTTTTACGGCTCGGTGGCCTCCCTGTCCCGATATCTCACCGGATCCAACGACTGGGGTCTGATAGTCCTGTCCACCGCGCAGTTCATCTTCGCCGCGTTCGCCCTCGCCTCCTGTGCAGACCGCTTCTTCAACCGACGTTGGCTGGGCACAAGTGGTCCGCGTACCATCGGCGCTGCGCCACGTTGCATCATCATCGCATTCCTGTTGTTGTGCCCGATCGTCCAGTTCTCTACGATTTCACTGACCAAGTCACCACTGTTCGCGTTCGCGTTCGCCTGGTGGTTTTCAATACAATACGAGATCTGCACCAACCGCAAGTCCGCAGCACATACCAGACCTTCCACCTTGGCGGCTTTGGCGGTTTCCACCGCGGTGATGCTCTGCAGCGCCAAATATGCGCTGTACATCATCCTTATCGAATTCCTTCTGCTGTTGCTGGTGAACCGCAACCATTGGAGAACGTATGCGATTGGCCTACTCATACCGGTCATTGCATTCGAAGCGGCGCTGAACGTCGCTATATCCACCGGTACGGTCATCGGCGGTGACCTGATTGAAAGCCACGGGCCGCAACTTCAGCAGATAGCCCGCGTGGCCAGACTCAACCCCAACGGAATCCCACCCTCGGCCAGGAGGAAGCTCGCGGCGATCTTCAACCTCGACCAAATGGCGGAAGCTTACTCCCAGCAGGATGCCGATCCCGTGAAATCATCCGGCATCCAATCGAAAAAGGTCAGCTATCGCTGGCGCACCGTGACCAAGGCGGATATGAAACAATTCAATTCGGCCTGGTTGCAGACTGTCAGGGCAAATCCGGTCATCGCCACCGATGCCCTCCTCGCGAAATGCTATGGGTATTTCGACATCAACGATCCACCCTACGTCGATATGGCTTATTATCTGTCCAACTCACAAATCGACAACGCCTCCACGTGGATAGCCCGCTGGCTTCCAGGCTGGCGGCAGAACGTATCCAATACGGCGAAGAGCATGGAATCATTCCCGGTTTTAGGACACCTTGTGTGCGGTAATCTATATGTCATAATGACGCTGCTCATCGTCGCCGCCGAATTCGTCCTGAAGCGTTGGCGCACGCTCGCCTGTCACATGCCGCTTCTGCTACTGATGGGCGTCATGATCACGTCCCCGGCCAACAACTTCGAACGGCACATGCTTCCTCTGGTATTCGTATTCGGCTTCGTTGCGCTTACGTTCATCACCGAATCCTATGAGCACGAAACGGTCAAGGTCCGGCGGGACATCCCGATCGACTCGGAATCGAGTGGGTCACTTCCCTGCAACGCATAGTCCCCACAGTTGCCGCAGCACCGTTGCCGGAGCTTACGATCCGAGGAACCCGAAGCGCACGTCATGACTCAGGAGGACCTCGGGGCTCTGCACGGCCCAGCGCGTGGACGGGCGGAAGACGCAATGACATTCACATGAGCACAACGCCGGCGACGGACAAGTCGCAGACCTTTCTGCGTCACGTCATAGCCCCACTCATGCATGCAACCTCCCATGGCAGCACATACTACCCTCTGAGTAGCAGCAATATATGTGGTTGAAAAGGTGGGAAGCATATAGGTACCTGCGTAGGACAGATACAAAATCTCCCGCAACGGGCGATGCGAAATCGCTATTGCGGGAGAAGATGAAAACCACCATCAACGCAGTGGTATCCTGAAACTGGTTCAGGAAAGCGGGGCGATATCAAGCGGTACGCCAGGCCCCATCGTCGAAGTGAGCGTCGCCTTGGTGATGTAACGCCCCTTCACGGTGGAAGGACGAAGACGCTTGATCTCCTCGGCCACAGCCTGGAAATTCTCCGCCAACGCCTGCTCATCGAAGGACATCTTGCCGATGATGAAAGACAGATTGCCGTCCTTATCCACACGGAAGTCGATCTTGCCGCCTTTGATATCGGCAACAGCCTTGGCCACGTCCATGGTCACGGTGCCGGTCTTGGGGTTAGGCATAAGACCACGCGGACCGAGCACTCGGCCCAAGCGACCGACCTTGCCCATCATGTCCGGCGTCGCCACCACGGCATCAAAGTCGAGGAATCCACCCTGCACCTTGGTGACCAGTTCATCGTCGCCCACGATATCGGCGCCGGCCTCGGTCGCTTCAGCCGCCTTGGGGCCACGTGCGAAGACAAGCACCTTGGCCGTCTTGCCGGTGCCGTTAGGCAGGTTCACCACACCACGGACGAGCTGATCGGCCTTGCGGGGATCGACGTTCAGGTGATAGGTGGCTTCGAGGGTCTCGTCAAAACCCCGCTTTGGCATGCTCTTGAGCAGGGCAATGGCCTCAGCGGCCGTGTACAGATTGCTGAAATCGACCTTCTCGGCCGCTTCACGATATGCTTTGGAATGTTTCTTGGCCATCTGTATTCTCCCCCTCAGTCGCTTACCGTAATACCCATCGAACGGGCGGTGCCCTCGATGATCTTCATGCCGGCTTCCACATCACGTGCGGAAAGATCGGGCATCTTGGTCTCGGCAATTTCACGGACCTGGGCTTTGGTGACGGAACCAACCTTCGTCGTCAGCGGGTTGCTGGTGCCCTTCTTGATGCCGGCGGCCGCCTTGAGCAGCGCCACGGCCGGAGGGGTCTTGGTGATGAAGGTGAAGGAGCGGTCTTCATAGACGGTGATCTCCACAGGGACGACCTGGCCCATCTTGTCCTTCGTGGCATCGTTGTACGCCTTGCAGAAGTCCATGATGTTGACACCGTGAGAACCCAGAGCCGGTCCCAGAGGCGGTGCGGGGTTGGCCTTGCCAGCCTCAATCTGCAGCTTAATCAGCGCAGTTACTTTCTTTTTCTTGGCAGCCATGAATGGCACCTCTTCCTACTCGCGCGGTACATTCGGTCGCTCTGAGCGTCTGCGGTCATTATGGGCGTTTGCCCTCATGCACCACGCGGACAGAGTCTCCTCCCGCATCCGATAATTGCTGTGCTGTGCTAGCGGGTCTCCCCTCCAGACGCAAGCCTTTCCATTATGCCAGAGTCCTCAGACAGGGCCGGTACGACGGAACGCCGCAAAACAACGGAAGCCACGCCCCATGAAGTTGAATAACCAGACGTCCACGCGAACCGAACCGGACAATCTCGCCATCTTGAACGGGAGGAAGACCGTTTCCGACGAGCGGTAGACACGCGACCGGGTCTGCTCGGACGTGACGAACGCCGACTGAATCGAGCCAAACGCGAAGCAAGGGACATGACGAAAGTGACTACAACACAAAAGGTGCCGCAAATCTTACATCGCAGCACCCTGAATAAGTCGATGACGGCATATCCTCAGGCTTCAGGCCACCTTCTTCACCTGTTCGAAGCCAAGCTCGACCGGCGTATCGCGACCGAAGATGGAGACCAGCACCGTAAGCTTCTGCGCGGTTGGTTCGACATCGGAAACCACAGCCGCCATGGTGTTGAATGGCCCGTCGGTGACGGTGACCTGATCCCCAACGGCATAGGAAACCTCAATCTTGCGCTTTCTGGCGGCGGCCGGCTTGTCTCCGGCATCCTTGAGCGCCTGAGAGGTGATCATGGGGGCCATCATCTTGACTACCTCGTCGCGGGTCAACGGTGCAGGTTCCTTGGTTGGCCCGACGAATCCGGTCACACCCTCGGTCTCGCGGACGATACGGCGTGCATCATCATCCGGCAGCATGCGGATGAGCACGTAACCGGGGACGCGAACACGAGTGACGATCTTCTTTCCCTTATCGGTGTGCTTCTCGACTTCCTCAAGCGGCACCTCGATCTGGAAGATCTTGTCCTCAAGACCGTAGCTTTGGATGCGGGACTCCACATTAGCCTTGACCCGCTTCTCGTAACCGGAGTATGTGTGCAGCACATACCACTTGCCTTCAAGCCCCCTGAGGCTCTTGGAGAATTCCTTGAGTGCAGCTGCAGCGACATCGTCGGAGTCGGACTGCTCGGCATCCGCTCCCTCCTTCGTCGCGGCGGTGCCATCGGAGAGGTCGGCAGAAGCGGAATCATCGGCACCGTTCTGAGAATCCAAGCCGAGATTGGTGGCCAGCGCCGCATCAGCCACGGCTTCCTCCTTGGAGGACGTCTCGCCACCGGTCAAACCCGATAACGAATCAAGACCATCAAGATTCACATCATCATTCATGCTTTGCCCCTTGAATTCACAATCTATCGATATGCAAGACCAACGCCGATCAGCCGAAGAGCCACAACGTCAACTTGCCCAAGCCGAAGTCCATAAGCGAAACGACGAGCATCAGTATGAGAACAAAGATGAACACCGCGAATGACCAGCTGGCGAGTTCCTTCCCCGTAGGAGTCACCACTTTACGCATTTCGTCGATGATCTGCCTGATGAAGAGGCCGATGCGCATGAAAATGTTCGGCTTCGCAGCCGCCACCGCTTTATTTGCCTTAGCCATTTCCATCCTTTGCTTGATTCCTGCCACTTGGCAGGGAAGGCGGGACTCGAACCCACAACCTACGGTTTTGGAGACCGTTGCGCTACCAATTGCGCCACTTCCCTAGGTGAACTCTGTCAAGCGTACCTGCAACCAAGGACGCAGCGACAAAACCGCCGATGACTTATCGTAGCGGCTCAATCCCATTTCGTCCAATCGGGTTTCGTCGCGGCGAGTCAGAAGGCCTGATGTGCCACGCTCCGTACAACACGGTGCGCAGACGGCGAGCACCACGGCACGATGCTCAGCCGACCCACTCCCTGAGACGGCGCATCCCCTCGGTGAGGCTCTCGTCGTCCAGCGCATACGAAAAACGCAGGTATCCAGGCGCTCCGAAAGCCTCCCCCCGGAACTGCCGCCACGTGCGCCTCATCAAGTAGCAACGTCGCAAAGTGCGAAGACGAATCCGCCACCGACCCATGCAGCCCCAGCGGCGCGCCAAGCAACGGCCGAATGTCAGCGAAGGCATAAAACGCACCGCGAGGCATCGGGCAGGTGACGCCTCTTACGGCGTTCAAATCGGAGACGATGGCCTTGCGGCGCCTGTCGAACGCCTCCCTCATCCCCGCGACGACATCAAGCGGACCGCAAACCGCGGCGAGGGCTGCCTGTTGCGAGACATCAGCGACGTTGGAAGTCAGGTGACCCTGCAGTTTCGTTATCGCTCGGGCCACCGGTTGCGGGGCCACGGCCCACCCCACGCGCCATCCGGTCATGGCGTACGTCTTCGCCACACCGTTGAGTACGATCAACCTGTCCCGTACTTGCGGCACGAGAGCACCTACATACCCCGTTCCCGCTCCATCGTACGTCAGATGTTCGTATATTTCGTCGGAGATGATCCAGATATGGTTGTCATCGGCCCACCGCGCGATGTCCGTAAGTGTCGCGTCGCTCCACACCGCACCTGTTGGATTGTTCGGCGTATTGATGACGACCGCCTTGGTGCGCTGTGTCCGAACCGCTTCAAAATCCGCCACCCCGGGTTCGAAACCACGTTCGGCACCGGCGAACACCTCGACCGGGACGCCTCCGGCCAGTTTGACCGCCTCAGGGTACGACGTCCAATATGGCGCGGGGACGATCACTTCGTCGCCGGGATTCACAAGCACTTGCATGGTTTCATAGACGGCCTGCTTGCCTCCGTTGGTGACGACGACCTGGCTTTGATCCACATCAAACCCTGAGTCCCTGCGTGTCTTCCATGCAATGGCTTCGCGCAGTTCGGGAAGACCGGCCGTGGGCGTATAACGATGGTTCTTCGGATCCCTGCAGGCCTGCGCGGCGGCATCGACGATGTAATCAGCCGTTGGGAAATTCGGTTCCCCGGCGCCGAAGCCGATGACATCGACGCCCGACGCCCTCATGGCCTTCGCCTTGGAATCCACTGCGAGCGTGGCGCTTTCGCCGACTTGGTTGATGCGATCACTGAGCATGGTGCTTCCTTTGGAATATCACGCGGCATCCAATGTACCGAGCCAGCCAGGACTCCTCATGTCGGTGACCTCAGACGGTCTTATCCGACGGCCGGGAGGGACGCTCGGACGTCACGTTCAGACAAAAGTGCGTTATACATAACGAATTATAGCCAAAGTAGGCCTATTCGACTTCGTGACCGCCCAGAATCGCGTTTTCGTCATGAGGATCATCGGCGATGGCCGGATCGGCCCAATGCCCGGCGGAACGTTCTTGACGCATGGCCTCGCGAACCGCCGTTCTGGCATCCATCATCTCGTGGTAGTCGCGGCGTCTCTCCGCATTCGTCCGACGGTGGCTGCGGCCGCCATCGGAACCCTCTTCCAAGCGCAGATCCCGGCCTCTGGCTCCCAACTGAGCGCCGTCAAGCATCTCAGCACCTGCGGAAATGGTCGGATCCCAATCGAACGCCACATAGTCGTCACCCTTGCCGATGCGAACTTCATCGCCTGGCCGGGCGCCGCTGTGGCGAAGGGAATCCTCTACCCCAAGGCTTGCCAGCCTATCGGCCAGATAGCCAACGGCCTCGTCGTTGTCGAAATCAGTCTGCCGAACCCAACGCTCCGGCTTCAGACCCGTAACCCGATACCACACGTCGCCGGACTTGCTCTCCTGACGCTCCACCTTGAAATCCCCGGCCGAACGCCGTTCGTCAAACCCACGACGTCTGCGTAAAGCCGGTTGTTCCAGCGGTCTGATAGTCACGCGCTCCTGTTCGCTCCGACTCTCCTGCTCAGCAAGACCGGCCCGCAGCCGCGACACCAGGGCACCCAGAGCATAGCCCAATTCATCAAGGCCCTCATGGGTGACGGTGGAGATGACATAGACCGCAAGCCCCATCTTTTCGAATTCAGGTTTGACGAAATCGGCCAGTTCCTTGGCTTCGGGTACATCAGCCTTGTTGAGTACGATGACACGCGGGCGTTCAGCGATGGGTATGACGCCCATCGGGAGTTCCAATCGGTCCGCGTACTTGGCAAGCTCGGCCTCCAGCGCATGATAGTCCGAAATCGGGTCCCTGTCGGATTCGAACGTCGCGCAGTCAATGACGTGCGCTACCACTTCGGTCCTCTCAATGTGGCGCAAAAACTCCAAGCCCAGCCCCTTGCCCTCCGAAGCACCGGGGATAAGCCCAGGCACATCCGCGATCGTATAGCGATACTCGCCCATATCGACCACGCCGAGATTCGGCACGAGCGTAGTGAACGGATAATCCGCAATCTTCGGTTTCGCCGCGCTCATGGCGGCGACGAGGCTTGACTTTCCAGAAGAAGGAAAACCGACGAGGGCCACATCGGCAATCGATTTGAGCTCGAGGATGATATCGCGTTCCTCACCAGGCTCACCAAGCAAGGCGAAGCCCGGAGCCCGGCGCACCTTATTTGCCAACGCCGCATTTCCCAAACCGCCGATGCCGCCTTCGGCAGCAACGTAACGGTCACCGACGTGACTAAGGTCGGCCAGTTGCCGCCCGGGACGCTTACTCTCGCCTGTGCCTCCCTTGGCTTCGAACACCACTGTTCCCGGTGGGACGGGCAGCACCACGTCCGCGCCCTTCGAACCGTCCTTCGTGTCCCCCAGACCCATCGTGCCGGACTCGGCAGAACGGTGTGGCACAAAACGGTAGTCGAGAAGGCTGTTGGCGTTGTCACTCGCCTCGAGAATGACCGACCCGCCATCACCGCCATTGCCCCCGTTGGGACCGGCGAGAGGCTTGTACTTTTCGCGCTTGACCCCGGCGGAACCGTTGCCGCCGTTGCCACCCTTGACGTGCAGCGTGACCCTATCTACAAAATCCATGGTTCTCCCTTTACACCTGTATCAGCCCCGGCCCTAAGGTAACACGGCACCAAATTCTCCGTTCGCGCCGCGGGACCGGGATGGTTGCGACGACGCTCGACGCGCCGAAGCCCCTGAGACGCACCTGACAGTGCAAGGGCCGCACTCCCCGGTCTGAGGAGTGCGGCCCTTGCTTCTATGCGTTTGCCCCGTTACTCTGCGGTGACCACATCGACGACCTTACGGTCACGACGCACACCGAACTTCACGTTGCCATCGGCCAAGGCGAACAACGTGTGGTCCTTGCCGCAGCCTACGTTCTGTCCGGGATGGAATTTGGTTCCACGCTGGCGGACGAGGATGTTGCCCGCCACGACGGACTCGCCGCCGAACTTCTTCACGCCAAGGTATTGTGGCCCTGAATCACGACCGTTGCGAGAAGCGGACGCACCTTTCTTATGTGCCATGATGGCTCCTTTCGATTATCAAGTGTTCTTGAAAGCTATAACTCCACCGTTACGGACAGTGGAAACGACCCTACAGCCCTCAGGCGATGGAAGTGACCTTGACCAAGGAGAGCTTCTGGCGATGGCCCTTGCGACGCGCCACGCCCGTCTTGTTCTTGAACTTCTGGATGTTGATCTTGGGTCCCTTGGCCTCATCGTTCACCACTTCGGCCTTGACGGAGATCTTCGCCAAGTCCTTGGCCGCCATCGTCACCTTGGCACCGTCAACCACGAGCGCAACCGGAAATTCAACAGTATCGCCCTTTTTCGCGTCAAGACGATTGACGAGCATCTTGTCGCCCACCTCGACCTTTTCCTGATGGCCGCCGGCCTTCACAATCGCGTACATAATCCATTCCTTGCTATTCGACAAAGCATTCCGTCCGGCGCAAAACGACCCGTCTGGCCAGACACCAAGTTATTAGAGTACACCGGGCCGTGTACTAACGTCAACCATCGTCGACGACACGCTTGAGGCAGGTCGCGGGCACAACGGCCCGACGTCGAAACCCAAGCCTGGGTCATGGGTTCAGCTTTCGTCACCTTCAAAGACGAGGTCGTCACCATCATCTCCGGCGGCCGCGGCCGCGGCCGCGATCTGGGCGAGCTTGGCCTTCAGGTCAGGACTGGACCCCTGCGGAGCCGCGACCTCAGGCGAGGCTCCATGACCATGCTTGTTGGTTTTGACGAATGGGTCGCCACCCTTCATGGCGTACGGGTCGGAATACTCGGCGGAGACTGTGGGCTCGTCGTGCAGGATGAAGCCTCGTCCCTTGCAGGTGGGGCATTCCTCGGAGAAGGCCTCCACCAGACCTTGCCCAATCCGCTTCCTGGTCATCTGGACAAGTCCCAGAGAAGTCACCTCGGCCACCTGATGCTTGGTCCTGTCACGGGCCAGGCACTCGACCAGGCGGCGCAGGACCAGATCGCGGTTCGCGGGCATGACCATGTCCACGTAGTCAATCATGATCATACCGCCGATATCACGCAGACGAAGCTGGCGGGCGATCTCCTCGCTGGCTTCGAGATTGCAGCGCGTGACCGTCTCCTCAAGCGACTTGCCCTTACCGATGAAGCGACCGGTGTTGACATCGATGGTGGTCATCGCCTCGGTACGGTCAATGACTATCGAGCCGCCACTGGGCAGATAGACCTGACGCTCCATGCCCTTGCGCAACTGGGAGTCGATCTGCCATTTGTCGAATACGTCCTTGCCTTCGTGCTCCTCAGGATCCCATTTCTCAAGGCGATCCTTCAGGTCGGGGGCCATGGTGTCCAGATAATCCTCGATATGCGAGTAGACCTCATCACCCTGCACGATCATCCTGCTGAAATCGTCGTTGAAGATGTCTCGGACCACCCGAATGGCCATATCGGGCTCGCCTTGCAGCAGCTTGGCGCGCTTGCCGTGACGGTAGGTCTCGTGCTTCTCCTCGATCTTCTCCCACTGATGCCTGAGCGCCTCCAGGTCCTTCCCGATGGCTTCCTCGCTGGCCCCTTCGGCGGCAGTGCGGATGATGACTCCCATGTCCTTGGGGGCTATCTTCGAGACGATCGACTTGAGCCTCGTCCTTTCGCGTTCGGGCAATTTCCGGCTCACGCCCGTCATCCCGCCGGACGGCACAAGCACGAGGAAGCGCCCGGCCAAAGTGACCTGTGAAGTAAGACGTGCACCCTTGTGGCCTATCGGATCCTTGGTCACCTGCACCAAGACGGGGTCGCCGGATTTGAAGGCCAACTCGATGCGACGGGGCTGCCCTTCGAGACGGGTGGTATCCCAGTTGACCTCTCCGGCGTACAGCACGCCGTTGCGAGCCTGCCCGATGTCCACAAAAGCGGCTTCCATGCTGGGGAGCACATTCTGCACACGCCCCAAATAGATGTTGCCGACCGTGGCCACCTCTTGAATATCGGAAACGTAGTGTTCAACCAGAACGTCGTCCTCAATCACTGAAATCTGGGTATGCCGATCCTTTTGACGCACCACCATCAGGCGATTGACGTTTTCACGTCGCGCCAGGAAGTCCTGCTCCAGAATCTGGCTCTGACGACTGCGCTCCCGACGATTGTCCCGCCGCCTTTGCTTCTTGGCCTCCAGCCTGGTCGAACCTTCGATGTCGGTGATCTCGTCGATGTACTGCTGCTTACGCGAACGGGTCGCCGCACGGCCCGACTTGCGCACGGAGCGATCCTCTCCCTCGGCTTCTGCGGCGCGGCGACGGCGACGACGACGGGTCAGCGGCTGCCCCTCCTCCTCGTCATGCCCACCGGAGCGAACCTCCTCGGCATCTGACCCCGCGTCTTCAAGGTCATCGCGCTCATCGTCGCCCTTTGCGCGTCGAGCCCCGACCTTGCGCCGTGTGGTACGCGATTCACCTTCATCATCGCCACGCGCACGGCGCCTGCTTCTACGACGTACCGTAGACGAATCCTCATCCCAATCGGAGTCATCATCGTGACCGGATTCGACGGGTT
Source organism: Bifidobacterium bombi DSM 19703 (assembly GCF_000737845.1). Lineage (GTDB taxonomy): Bacteria > Actinomycetota > Actinomycetes > Actinomycetales > Bifidobacteriaceae > Bifidobacterium > Bifidobacterium bombi. Next base: position 1,025,807 of record NZ_ATLK01000001.1, read on the forward strand.
CATCGAAATCATCGAGGCTGTCAACCCGCTCGATGCCCTCGATCCCCACGCTTCTGCCACGCCTCGTCCGACGTGCCGGGAGCGCCGCCTTGCCCCCTTCATCGTCCGCTGCGTGGGCATCATCCCTGCGTCCCATGCGCCCACGCCCGGAACGACCACCACGCACAGCGGAACCGTCCATATCCTCCTCATCGACTCCACGAGAGGAGGCCGAACGCTTCGCGCGCCTGCGGCCCCCGGTCAGGACAGGCTCATCTTCGTCGCCGTCATCTATCGGAGCGTACTCGATGTGCTCGCCGGCAAGATCCTCTTCGATCTGCTCCACCTCGTCGGAAGCCCTTCGTTCCTCGGCGTTCAGCCTGCGACGACCACGGCCCGTACGCACCACCGTGACGAACCCGTCAGCCTCATCACCGGCTTCGTCGTCAAGCCCATATGCGTCAATCGTCGGGATGACGGGCTCCTGGAACAGCAGCGAAGCGCTGGGCTTCACCCGCACCGACCCCGTTGAACCGCTTGTGCGCGACCTCGAGCGCGACTCCTGCGAATCGCCCTGTACCATGTCACGGGAGTCTTCGAACATCTTCGGCGTCGGCTCATCCGAGTCGCCGGTTTCGGCATCGTTTCCGAAATCCGTAAGATCCTTCCGCCTGACCGACGAGACGCGCCGGCGCCGGCCCTTGGCAACGGTGCCACGGGAACTTCTTGCCGAAGAGGATGACGCACGGTTATGCCCCGCGTCCTCGTCCTGTGTGTCGCGTCCATCCTTTTCGGCCGAACGCCCCGTAGACGTCGCAGAAGGCTCGGAAAAGTCGGATCCCGTTTTCCTCGATGTTCGCTTGCGCCCGGCTGGTTTGCGCACCGGGTCATGTTCCTGTGGCCCATCCAGCTCCGTCGCCGCAGAGGCTTCATCCGCCCGTTCCTCGAGCTCCTCGACCTTGAGTTTCATGGCGGCACCGGCCGCACCAGTTCCTCGTACCACCCGTCGGCCCACCCGCCGGCGCCGCGCACCCGCCCCGCGCTTTTCAGCGCCGTCAACAGGCTCGCGTCCTGCAACAAAGCCAGTGTCTTGTTCCGTTTCCTGTGAAGCCGAGATTCGCTCGTCTTCGTCATGTGTTGTCTTGCGCACAATACTCCTTGCGATGCGCTGCAATCGCATCGCTTTCTCCAGTCGTCCGCGCCGCCGATGCGGGTCTTCAGCATGCCTTCGCATCGACCGACCACACCAGCGCCACTTCAAAAGTCCTCACTGCCGACGGCGGACACCAACGCCCGTGCCCATATGCACGAGGGGATCGACGCCATCGATACCCGGCGGTTTGCAGAACCACCTCGTTCCAGTATAGGCCATAAGCAGCCCGGGGGCCGCTTTCCTGGAAAATCTATGGATACGGAGCGTCAGAACCTCAGCCGACCAGCGGCTTGGAAGGCAGAATCCGATCAATCAGGAAGAGCAGCAACCCAAGCACGATGAAGAACACCACGCAACCTGCGCAATTGACGACGAGCTGCTCCAGACCTATCTTCGGCAGGTCGATGAACCCGTAGGGATAGGGATTTCCATGCGGCTCCGGCCCCGAATGCGGCCACAGCGCAGCACGGATCAAGATGAAGGCGAGATACAGAGGAAAATATATGAGCCAGGAGAAGACGTAATGCCATTTAAACCGGCGATGCGGGTCGAACAGCAGGAAATCGACGCTCGCCATGATGGGAACGACCTTATGTAGAATCAGATTCGTCACGATGCCGAACACGTATTTGGCAGTCGCTGGATTCGGCGGCGGCAACAGGACCGTGGCTATGATGCCCGTCACCATGATGTAGAGCGTAAGCACCCCCTTTAGCCAGGCGGGAGGCTGGTTGCCGTCGATCAGCAACGCAATCGCGGCCCATAGCATGACCAGACCGAGCACGAAGTTGGACTGGTAGGTGAAGTAGACCCAATAGCTCGTGGTGGTCCAGGCTACGCTGGTCCACGCCAGACACAGAAACGCAATGACGAAACGATAGACGCTCACAAAATATTTCATGCCTGACAGCATACGTACCCGAAGGGAGAAAACCTTCGTCCGACTGCCAAATTAGGATAAGAGTCACATTTCGCGCCGTCGTTGCGAAGAATCCCACACGGGGTCCGCGGACGACAGCCGCTCTTCCCAGTGCGTTCGCACGACACGGCACAGAGACACGAAAAGGAAGTCCGTTCACTTGACTTCACCTTGGAAGGACGATATGACTGACCATCAAGCTGACCGTTCACAGAAAGACGATGCCGAGCCGAACTGCCCGCTCGCATATTCACCGGCCCTGATGACGGACATGTACGAATACACCATGCTCGACGCGGCACTCCAGGACGGTACGGCCAACCGCAGAAGCGTATTCGAGGTGTATACGCGCCATCTGCCTGAAGGCCGACGTTACGGAGTCGTGGCCGGAACGGGACGTCTCCTCGACGCACTCGAACATTTCAGACTTGGTGAGGACGATCTGCGATTCCTGTACGACAATCGCATCGTAAGCCCGAACACGGTACGCTGGCTTGAGGGCTTCCGTTTCCACGGCACGATTCGTGGATACCGCGAGGGCGAAATCTACTTCCCTGACTCCCCGGTCCTTCAGGTCGAAGGAGTGTTCGCGGAATGTACCCTGCTCGAGACGCTTATACTTTCCATCCTCAACTACGATTCTGCGGTGGCCGCCGCCGCCTCGCGCATGAGTACGGCAGCCAAGGGCCGCCCCTGCATGGACATGGGCGGACGCCGCACCAATGAGTGGGCCGCCGTGGCAGCGGCGCGGGCATCGGTCGTAGGCGGGTTCAGCGGAACGGCGAACCTCCTGGCAGCCAAGACATACGGATTGAAGCCCATCGGTACTTCAGCGCACTGTTTCACCCTTCTGCACGACAGCGAACGCGATGCCTTCCAAGGGCAGATCGATGCGCTCGGCAGGTCCACGACCCTGCTGGTCGACACATACAACATTGAGGAGGCGGTGAAGACCGCCGTTGAAGTAGCAGGCCCCGAGCTCGGCTGCGTGCGCATCGATTCGGGCGATCTGGCGGAAATGGCACAACGGGTACGCGGTGAGCTTGACGCCTTGGGCGCCACGCAGACCAAGATCACCGTCACGAACGACCTGGACGAATATGCGCTCGCCGGTCTGCAAGCGGCACCGGTTGACTCATACGGCGTCGGCACGAAGCTGGTGACTGGATCGGGGGCTCCGACCTGCGCGATGGTCTACAAGATGACCGAGCGTGAAGGAAACAACGGCGAGATGGTGCCGGTAGGCAAGAGGTCCAAAGACAAGGCGAGTCTGCCTGGCCGTAAGCTCGCCTACAGATCGTACGAGTACAATCTCGCCAACGGCGAGCACGTCGTATCGGGTTCGAACGAGCGTCTGGAATCCTTCCACACCCCAGATGATATGGACACGGAGAATCTGCTGGTCGATTACATGGTCGAAGGGCAAGCAGACACCCGGTATCAAGGCCACGACGCCATCATGACGGCCAGAGCCCATCGTGCGGCACAGCTCAGCCGCCTTCCCATAGCCGCGCAATCGCTGATGAAGGGCGACCCAGCGATACCCACGCAAATTCAAGTGCTCTAGAATCGCAACGAGCGATCGAGATTACCGGACGACTCACACATGCGGCGCAACGGCATTACAACAACGATGCGGACTTAACCGACCATCTCCTCGTATATGCGCCTGCATTCAGGGCATACAGGGTACTTCGAAGGGTCATGTTTGGGCTTCCATATCTTGCCGCACAAAGCCACGACCGGTCTACCAGTCAGACGCGATTCCTCAAGTCTTCCCTTGGTCACGTAATGAGCGAATCTGTCGGCGTCCCCGTCATCGCTCGTCTGCCCTCGCTCCTCCGTCTTCGGCCGCTCAAGAACGGCGGTGCCGCTTCATGATAAGGGGAATCGGGATTCGCGGGCGCCACGCCCGTGTCCTCGTCGCATACCGCCGGAGAGAGACGCGCCATGTCGCTGAAACGCAAGGCCACCAACGAAGACGCCTTTGAAGAAACCGCCGACCTGCCGGCAATGGAAACCACCATAAGACCACTCCCCTCCACGAAGCCGAGGCCACACCCGAAAAACGCAACCATCTGCATTCATCATACCTGCCGGTGTTGTCTTCACGCATGCTCGCGGCGAATGGACGCGAACGGGAAGTCGACGGGGAAACAGAACGAACACAACGGCTGAACGCATGGTTATCAGCCTTGCGCGCTATCCTTAAGACATGACTATAGCAGTGTGCCCTGGTTCATACGATCCGGTGACGGCCGGCCACTTGGACGTGATCGAACGCAGTGCGCGCATATTCGGCCAGGTGCACGTTTTGGTGGCGGTGAATTCAGCGAAGACACCGCTATTTTCGCCGCAGACACGAGTCAAGGTGATTCGCAGGGCCCTGCAGGATGACGGATACCCCGATGTGACGGTGACGTTCACACACGGACTGGTCACCGATTATTGCACACAGGTCGGCGCCACCACGATCGTCAAAGGATTGCGCCAGAACGGCGATTACGAGGCGGAGCTGGGAATGGCTCTGGTGAACCGCAAGCTATCAGGGGTCGAGACGATGTTCCTGCCGGCTGACCCCGTCCTGGAACACATCTCAAGTTCCATCGTCAAGGATGTGGCCCGGCATGGAGGCGACGTTACGGGCATGGTTCCCGACTGCGTGGTTCCCATGCTTCAAAACGCCTTGAAGCGAACGGACACCGATGACATAGGAAGCAACGACGACAACGAATGAAAGGGGTATCATGCCCGAGAACATCAGCACAGGCGGCGATGAGGCCGATGAGGACATCACCAACGAGAGCAAACCGGTGAAGGCCACGGGTAATGAACAGGACGCAGCTTCGTCGGACCGATACCCCGAGGCCATGAACGAGGACGGCACAGGCACCGGAAGCTTCGAGCCCGGCATCCAAGATCGTGACGAGGAGGATTCCGGTGACATCACCCAGTCCCACCAAGTCATCCCTGAACCCATCGATGCGGGCACATCACGGGAAACCCCGGTCAATGGCAAGCCCCCACTGCCCATTTCAGCCGAAGATCTGCCTGATCTGAGGGAAAACGGCGATGACGACGAGGCGACGCAGGATCCGCAGCTTCGCAGGAACAGAGATGAATTCACCACTGTCTACGATGTGATCGACGAGCTGGACAGCATGGTCGAAAATGCGAAGTCGGGAATATTCAGCCCCAACATGGCCCACATCGACCGCGCCGAATTCTCGCAGAGACTCGGGCAGCTGAAAACAATGCTTCCCGTGCAATTGGAACGCGCTTCCTCCCTGATGCGCGAGGCCGAACGCAGGCTCACCAACGCACAATCGCAGGCAAAATCCATCGTTTCCAAAGCGCAAAGCACAGCAGCACAAATCACCAAGGAAGCCGAAGAGCAGGCACAATTCCTGGCGGGTCACGAGCGTGTCACACAACTGGCCCAGGAACGGGCACGCACCATCGTCGGTGAGGCACAGGAAAAATCGGAGAAACTCACTAACGGTGCGAACGACTACTGCATCGATGTCATGAAGAATCTACAGGAACAACTGGCGAAATACGCCAGCGACGTCAACAATGGCCTCACTGTTCTCAAGGAGCGCGAGAACGAAGCGTCTCAACGCCTTTCCACGACTCAACGGCAAACCCTTTCGAGCGAGGTGAAAAACCGCAACGGCGATGCGTGAATCAAAACCCGTCGTGCAGCATGGGCGCTTGTGGACGAGACCGACATGGACGGCAGCCGAACACCTACCGAACGGTCACTTCGCCTCACGCCATGAAGCTGTCAGGGAAATGCGCGACGTGTGCGTCGATATGGAAAATATCATCGTACACGACGAAGAATGCAGAAGAACAATGCAGAAAGAAAGCGAATCACTTATGCGATCACACCAGGAACAGGATTCAGGGCAAGGCGGACGCATCCGTCCGGACAGTTCCCCTTGGGCGTATGCCGTGGGGCAGGTGTCCTCAAGGCCGGGCCAGAGTCAGACGGTGGATGCTCAATTCCCCGCACCGAGCGGCATCGGTGATGCAATCGTCGGTGTCAAGGAAGGCGACATCGTCACAGTGAACGGCTCATTCGATTCGATTTCCGATGGGTTGGTTTTCACTGGGACGTTCGACGCTCCGGTACATGCCGAATGCACCCGCTGCCTCAAACCGATTGACCGAGGCTGGAACATGGACGTCACCGCGTTCTTTCCTTATGACGCCGCTTCGCTTTCTGCGCGCCAACGACCGGGTGGCAGACAGACCGCAAAGGACGAATTCGACATCATCGATGGTGAGGACGAATCCGAGGACGTGTACCCCTTGAGCTCCGATGGTGAATACGCCGATTTCGAAGCACTGTTACGCGACACACTCGTGGAGGGACTACCACTGCAGACGTTGTGCAGGCCGGATTGCCTGGGATTGTGCCCACAGTGCGGCATCAATCTGAACGATGCGCCGAATCACCACCATGAGACAGTGGACGACCGGTTCTCGGTGCTGGCCGAGCTGAAGGACAAGCTGAAGGAAGACACCACGACCGACGGGCGCTGACACGGCAGCGGCCGCCCAACACCACGCCCCATTGCAAGCAAAGGCACGGGCACACGGCGCACAAACCGAGACATGTTCTCATTTGTACCGGGTCCACATTAGACTATACTTCGCTTAAGCACGTAAGTTCGAACGAATTGAGGATTATCATGGCACTGCCAAAGTACAAGACTTCGCGAGCCAACACGCATACCCGTCGCTCCGCCTGGAAGGCGCAAGCGGTGAAGACCATGGCTTGCCCCAATTGCGGGGCTCCGACCAAGGCCCACATGGCCTGCCCGAGCTGCGGTTCCTATAACGGCCGCGTGTACCGTGAGGCGATCAGCTCTACGCTCAGCAAGTGAGCGGACCGCTTGAATAATTGCGAATAGCATATATGAGAGGGCCCTGCCATCGACGGGTGGCAGGGCCCTCTCATATATGCTGCACCGCCACGCGATGGATGCAAGACATGTCATGAGCCCGGAGACCATACACCAAAACGCGCCCGTCATCTTTGCCACCGACATCCGCCGGCAGGCGATATCATCGATACGGACGAACACGGACGGAAGACTGCGCCCCTGATAATCGAAAGCGATGAGTATGACCAAGAACCATGAACCACAACGCACGAACCCACATACGTCGACGAACGGTCAAGCCGACGCTCACGCCACCGGCCGCAACGACCCCGATAGACCCGCTGCGGACCGCGCCACGACCGATGCCTTGTTCGCACGACTGGGAACGACGCTGCAACCCGATCTACTGGTCCAGGCGCTCACGCACCGCTCGTTCTCACACGAGCATGAAGGAGTGCCGAACTACGAACGGCTCGAATTCCTCGGTGACGCCGTACTTGAGCTCGTGGCGACGGAAACCTTGTACCGCGAACATCCCGATATGAGCGAAGGCCAACTTGCCAAGATGCGTGCGGCGGCGGTCTCGGAGGACGCGCTTTCACAGATCGCACGCGAAAAATTGCAGATAGGCCCCTACATATTGCTGGGTCGTGGCGAAGCCGAAGACGGCGGCGCGCAGAAAAGCTCGATTCTGTGCGACATCGTGGAATCGCTTATCGGAGCGACATTCGTGGAACACGGAATCGAAGAGGCAAGGCGTGTCGTCCACCGGCTCGTCGACGACACATTGGCTCAGGTGGCTACGGAAGGACCAGCGCTTGACTGGAAAACCTCCTTCACCATCAAGGCGCATGAGATGGGGCTGGGAGAAACCTGCTACCGCATGGCTGTCGGCGGCTCGCAGACCTCGCCGCAATTCACCGCCGAAGCGATGGTGAGTGGATCGGATGAGGTATTGGGCAAAGGCACCGCAAGCAGCAAACGCAAGGCGCAGCTCAAGGCGGCGCAGATGGCATGGATTGCCCTCGATGAACGGCGTGACGGTCACGACCACGGGGACAAACACTGAGGCACCACAAGGGCGGTGCCTTCCGACAAACCATCGCCACCGGACGAGTCATCCATCAAATCCGTCTTCGGTCCGTCATCAATCGGTAGCGCATTTTCGTCCAGCGGTCCGTTCGGGCATGCTGACCAGCATTCGAAACGAGAGTACTGCACACCTTCCAGGCCATATACCATTGCTTCTCATCGGGACCCGGCACCACACGGGGGACGTATACGACATCGCGGGCAATATGAACGTCGCATTGGTGCCGACGTCAAGTCGCACTGAATCCGAAGTCCTGTTTGCGCAGAGAGGAATGAGACCATGGCAAACACAGCTCCATTGCAAACATTGCGCGCCGTGGCGCGACCTGAAGGCAAGACCAGGGAGACCGACGACGGCCAAGGCGAGCATATGACCGGAGCCCAGGCCCTCGTACGCACGTTGGAGGATCTGGGCGTGCTCGACGTGTTCGGCATCCCCGGGGGCGCCATTCTTCCTGTATACGACGAAATCAATCCGGACACCAAGTTTCGTTTTGTACTGATGCGCCACGAGCAGGCCGCGGGACATGCGGCTGAGGGTTATGCCGTATCCACCGGAAAGGTGGGCGTATGTCTGGTCACCTCAGGCCCCGGAGCCACGAACATGGTCACGCCGATCGCCGACGCGAATATGGATTCGGTCCCTTTGATGGTCATCACCGGTCAGGTCGGGGTGGACGCCATCGGTACCGATGCCTTTCAAGAATCCGACACCGTGGGCATCACCTACCCGGTCGCAAAGCATTCCTATCTGGTCACCGATGCCAACGACATCCCTCGCGTGCTCTCGGAAGCCTATTACGTTGCCCAAAGCGGCAGACCTGGTCCTGTGGTCGTGGACCTGACGAAAACCGCGCAGGTGGGGACGCTGAATTACACCTGGCCGCAACGGCTCATCCTGCCCGGATACCATCCCACCACGAAGCCGCACGGGCACGGACTACAGGAGGCCGCGACGCTGTTCGGACGTTCGTTCCGACCCGTACTTTATGTGGGTGGCGGAGCCGCCCGATCCAACGCAGGGGCATTGGTGAAACAGCTGGCAGACCTCACCGGGGCCCCGATAACCACCACATTGCCGGCGCGCGGCATCGTCCCTGACAGCGACCCAAAGAACCTCGGCATGCTCGGCATGCACGGCACCGTTCCAGCAACGGCCGCCGTGCAACGATGCGACCTGCTCGTGGCCATAGGCGCACGATTCGACGACCGTGTGACCGGCAAACTGAGCGCCTTCGCCCCAAGCGCCAAGGTGGTGCACATCGACATCGATCCCGCGGAAATAGGCAAGCGCCGCCAGGCTGACGTGCCCATCGTAGGTGACGTGAGTGAGGTACTCGAAGGCCTCATCGATGCCATCAAGGAAGAACAGGAACGCCACGGCAAACCCGACCTAGGCGCTTGGTGGAAGATCATCGATGGCTGGCGCACCGACTACCCATCCACGTTCGCGGAACCGACCGACGGGTCATTGGCTCCTCAATGGGTCGTCCAACAGCTTTCACAGCAGTGCGCACAGGACACGATCTGGGTCTCCGGCGTCGGCCAGCACCAGATGTGGGCCTCGCAGTTCATCGACTTTGAGAACCCGCATTCCTGGATATCGTCCGGAGGCCTGGGAACCATGGGATTCGGCCTTCCGGCCGCCATCGGCGCAAGTATCGCGCAAAGCGACGTTCCTTCGACGCAACGAAACGGAAACGCAGCAAACCAGACAAACCCGGCCAACCCAGCAAACCAGACGAACCGTACTCTCGCGCATCGACGGCCGGTGTGGCTCATCGATGGCGACGGCAGCTTCCAGATGACTTCGGAGGAACTCGCCGCCGCGGTCCTCGACGGCGCTCCGGTCAAGATAGCCATACTCGACAACTCGGTTTACGGCATGGTCCGTCAATGGCAGACCCTGTTCTACGGTCAGCATTACTCCCAAACCAACCTCCAGGAAAGCGAGGGTGGTTTCGCAGCGCAGGACATCGTTCGGAATGGACAGGCCACGGCGAACTGCCCTGACGGCCTGACGGGCATACCCGATTTCGTGAAGCTGGCGGAGGCATACGGATGCGTCGGACTGCGGGCGCGAACGAAGGACGAAGCAGTCGAGGCCATACGGCGGGCCAACGCGATTGACGACAGACCCGTGCTCGTCGATTTCATCGTATGGAAGGATGCCATGGTGTGGCCCATGGTCGCGGCGGCCGCATCCAACGACGAAGTGACCTATAAACCAGGAGTGCAGCCACTGCTGCGCCGCAACACGCACAACGTCCAGGACGAGACCACGCAGGAGGCTACATCATGAGCGATTACCCCGCTTCACAGGAAGGCTCACGCCGCCACACCCTTTCAGTGCTCGTGGAGAACAGACCCGGTGTACTCGCACGGGTGGCGGGCCTGTTTGCCCGCCGTGCCTTCAACATCAACTCGCTCTCCGTCTCCCCCACCGAGCGCGATGACATCTCCCGCATCACCGTCACCGCAGATGTGGCGCAGGCGCCGCTCGAACAGATCATCAAACAGCTGAACAAACTGCTTCATGTCCTCAAGATCGTGGATCTGGACGGTTCCACAACGGTGGAACGCGAGATGGTGCTCATCAAAGTGGCGGTCGATTCCTCCAACAGATCCGATGTATTGGAGTTGGTGCGCATGTTCCGCGTCCGGGTCGTGGATGTACACACCCAATCGCTCACCATCGAGGCAACGGGCGGCGAAGATAAAATCGAGGCGCTCCTGGAGATGCTCGGGCAATATGGAATCATCGAGCTTGTGCGCAGCGGTGCCGTCGCCATGACACGTGGACCCCACGCACTCAGCGAAAAAGTGGTGGGGTCGCAAATCAAAGGAAGGTGACTCCGCCTCCTTTCAAGTGTGACTATGACACAACTGGCGTCTCCAGTGGGGAAACCGGGGCGCGCATAGTCGGATGCCATTTCGGTGACTCCTGCTCCTCGACTTCGGTCAAGTTCGCATACCCCGCCTCGTACATCGCGACGACATTGCGGCAAGGACATCGAACCCGACGCTTAGCCGGATTGGCTTCGTGACGCTGTTTTGGCCGGTTGTCCCGACCTTCGCCTTCGTCCCCGCCCTCGACCATCGATACAACCCGCCGGCCACGAAACCACTCATTTCGGCTGGCGGTGCAAGGCACAATACGCCATGCGAGTACTTGAAACCCGACCGCTGCCCGCCGCGAGCTACAGCGGTAGCTTAGCGGGCATAAACAGGCGTTTGGAAATCAGGATGCGGGAGTTGCTCACTCTACCTGTTCGGAAAGCTCCATCCACTCGTTCTCAAGTCCCTGGGACTCCTCAGCATTGCTCTGCAACTGCGAGTTAAGCTTGGCCAGCCCCTCGAAATCGCTGGGGTCATGAACCGTCATGCGTCTCTCGATGCCGGACCTGACCTCCTCAAGCTTCGCCAGTTTGCGCTCTATGGCACTGATGCGACGGGTCGCATCGTGGAAGGCCCTGCCCGTGAGCTTGGGAGTGGCGGAGTCATCTGTGGCACCGCCACCGGCATTAACCTCGGAACCCTCGAAAGCAGTGTCGCCAGCTGAAGCGGTCGACGCAGATCCAGCGGAGCCGGACCCGCCCCTACCGGATCCACCACCGGTGTTGCCGCGGCCGTTCAGCTCATCAAGAGTTTCGCCGTTTTCGATGCGCCGCACCATATCAAGATAGTCATCCACGCCGCCGGGAAGATGACGCACCTTCCCACCGATGAGCGCAAACTGCTGATCGGTGACCCGTTCCAACAGGTACCGGTCATGTGAGACCACGATGAGAGTCCCGGGCCAGGAATCAAGCAGATCCTCCATGACAGCGAGCATGTCGGTGTCAAGGTCGTTGCCTGGTTCGTCCAGGATCAGGACGTTGGGTTCATCGAGCAATATCAGCAGCAACTGCATGCGTCGCTTCTGCCCGCCGGAAAGATCTCGAATCGGGGTCATCAGCTGGGCCCCGGTGAAGCCCAACCGTTCCATGAGTTGGCCCGTGGTCACTTCCTTGCCGTCAAGCTCGTAGGTCGGCTTGTAGCGGCTCAGCACCTCCTTGATCTTGTACTTGCCAAGGCGCTCCAATTCGTCCAGGCGCTGCGAGAGCACCGCGAACTTCACCGTCTTTCCGACCTTCACATGGCCAGTGGTCGGGGTGAGGGAACCGTCGATGATCTTCAGCAGCGTCGATTTGCCGGCGCCGTTGGCACCTACGATGCCGAAACGATCACCGGGGCCGATGAGCCAGGTGACGTCATCGAGCACCTCACGACCACGAACCGTCACCGTCCGTGCGGCGCTCGTACCATCCGCTCTGTCCCCGCCATCGACCGCGATCTGAACGGAACCCATCGCCTTAGGCTCCTCATATAGTGCGGAGACCGTATCCGCTCCCTCGACGACGCCACGCTCGTGCTCATAGATCTGGGTCACACCCTTGAGGTCCACCACCTGCTTGCCCAAACGTGAGGTGGCCATGCGTTTGAGTTCCAAAGTGTTGCGAAGCGGCGGCACATCGTCGATGAGGGCATGCGCCTGCTTGACGTGGAACTTCTGTTTCGTGGCTCGGGCCCGGGCTCCACGCGTGAGCCAGGCAAGCTCCTTACGCGCCAGGTTGCGTCTGCGCTCCTCACGGATATCGGCCTGCCGATCCCGTTCGACGCGCTGCAGCATGTACGCGCTGTAACCTCCCTCAAAGGGATCGATGACGCCGTCGTGCACCTCCCACATGGATTCGCACACCTCATCCAGGAACCAGCGGTCGTGCGTGACAAGCAGCAGCGCACCCTGCCCCTTGCTCCAACGATTCTTCAAATGCTCAGCCAACCAGTGAATGGTGACGATATCCAGATGGTTCGTGGGTTCGTCGAGTGCCAGGATATCCCAATCCTTCAGCAGCAACCGCGTCAGATCCGCGCGCCTCCGCTGCCCGCCCGAGAGCGACCCCACCTTGGCATCCAGACTCAGACCTCCGAGCAGCGCCTCCACAATCTGCCGGGAGCGCGGGTCCGAGGCCCACTCGTAGTCCTCTCTGCCTTCCAAAGCGGCCTGACGTACCGTCGCGTCGTCGTCGAGCGAATCCCTCTGGCTCAGCAGGCCGAAAGTGACGCCGTTGCGACGGGTCACCTGCCCCGAATCCGGAATCTGCGACCCACTGAGCAACTGCAGCAATGTGGATTTCCCGTCACCGTTGCGCCCGACGATGCCGATGCGGTCACCCTCATTGACCCCCTGGGTCACATCTGTGAAAATGGTTTTAGTGGCGAATTCCAGTGATACGTGTTCAAGTCCCAAATCAAAAGTAGGCATAATGCTTCAATGCTACCGCTGGTGCAGGTCTTTGCTCTCGCGCACGACCGCCTATGACGCCGTGACGGGCCAATGCTGTTGACCCCGATAGCCACCCTGTGAAGAGGATTCCGTTCAGCAGAGCATGTCCGCCTGCGCGGTTTAGCCCGACTTCGACGGTCATGAAAATCCACCGCGCACAAGCCGTATGCACCTGGCAACAGGCGGGAACTCCGCTGAACGAAATCACATGGTCATACCAGCAATCTCATCAAGTTCTGCGTGCATGAGGCAACATTGTCCAACGTCCCGGCGATGGCTTCCTGAAGGGAGACCGCACCTGGCGAGACCGAGAACACAGCGTCGATACCGACATCGTACAGTTGCTCGATGCCGGCTCCTTTGCTCCCAGCCAAAGCAATCACCTTGCATTGCGGAGAGACGGATTTCACGGCCTGTGCCGTTCCCATCGGCGCCTTGCCATATTGGGTCTGGTAATCGATTCCTCCCTCACCGGTGAAGCACACATCGGCACCCTGCGCCTTTTCCTTCAGATGGGTGGCTTCGACGACCGTCTGTACACCCGAACGCATCGCCGCATGAGTGAACGCAAGGAAACCCGCACCAAGCCCGCCGGCCGCGCCAGCGCCTGGAACACCTTCGACCTCGCGCCCCAACTGGTCGCGAATCAAGGCCGCATAGTGACGTAACGCATCGTCAAGTACAGACACCATATCACCGGTCGCACCCTTTTGCGGTCCGAACACCGCCGAGGCACCACGCTCACCCGTCAATGGGTTCGTGACATCGGAGGCAAGGAGAATCCGCACGGAATCCAGACGCGCGTCCAGCCCGGACACATCGATGGAGCTCAGATCTGCGAGCGCGGCACCACCGAAAGGCAGCTCACGTCCCTGATCGTCAAGTAATCTCACGCCGAGCGCCTGAGCCATGCCGGCGCCGCCGTCATTCGTGGCGCTTCCCCCTAAACCGATGATGAATGACGTCACGCCACGATCGAGGGCGTCCTCGATGAGTTCGCCAGTGCCGAACGTAGTGGTGCGCAATGGGTCCTTGGTATCGTCATTGACGAACTGGATACCACTGGCCGCCGCCATCTCGATGACCGCAGTCACTCCATCACCCAACAGACCGTACCACGCCGTGACCGGAGTGCCCAACGGCCCCGTGACTTCGGCGCTGACGAGTTCCCCGCCGGTGGCGTCCACCAAGGACTGCACCGTTCCCTCTCCACCGTCGGCCATCGGCACTTTGACGCATTCGGCACCCGGGGCGACGACCCTCACCCCTTTTTCAATGGCATCCGCGACTTCCTTGGCAGTGGCCGCTCCCTTGAACGAATCCGGTGCTATGACGATTTTCATATGCTCTCCTTTCACTGTCAGTCCAACGCCTCTCAGAACACGAGGTACATCAACGAGGCGACGATGGTCATCGTCAGACCTACCAGGAACTCGAATGGCACCACTTTCATACGTTCGCCAAGAGTCATGTTGACCGACTTCGCGGTGACATGGAAATAGTTGCCGTGCGGCAGCTGATCGATGACCGTGGCACCCGCCTGCATCGTGACGGCGGCCGCGACTGGCGAAACCCCGAATCTGAGGATGGCGCTTCCGAACGAGCTACTGCCCAAAATCACCGCGGTCGAGGTGGATGCGGATGCAGCACCCATCAGTATGCCGGCGATCGGGGCCAGGAACGAACCGGAAATGCCCATGCCGGTTATCAGACGCACAATCTGCTGGGGCAGATCGGAAGTGGTGATGAGGCCGCCCAAGGCACCGGCGCCGATGAGAATGAGTACTACATCCACCATACGATTCAATCCGGCTTTGGTGTAGTCCAGAATGTGCCCACCCTGCTTCATGGCGAACAGACCTATGATGGAGGCGATCGGAAGAATGTACATGGCATCCACTTGGAACCGCTGCAACAAACCGATATGCAGCAAGGATCCCACAGGATTGACCATCAGAAGGACGACAGCAACGACCGGGGCTACCAAAGCCCGGCCGATTGACGGAAGTTCCTTGTCCCCCTTCGCGTCGCCACCGCCCTTATCCAGGTCGGCCATGGTCACGACGGTGCCCCTGTGCTGCGTGAGTGTGGCCAGCAGGACCGCGACGGCAAGACCGCACAGCGCCGGTATGAAACTCGCTATCATGACCTGCGACGGCTGGATTTTGAACCCTGACGCCACCGCTATGGTGTTGGGGTTCGGGGAGATGATGTTGCCGGCCTTGCCGCCACCGGAAAGAGCCACAAGAATCGCAAGCTTGGATATCTTCATCTTGGAGCCAACCTCGATTGCAATCGGTGCCACGATGAGCACCGCCACCGGAATGAACACACCTACGGCGCACAGTATCATGGTCGCGAAAGCCAACGAGAATATGGCCAGCCCCTCACCGAATTTCGACACGATGGTCCTGGCTATGGTGTCCGCCGCACCTGATTCCATCATGACGCCCGCCAACACACCGGCCGCAAGCACGCGGACCACTGTGCCCATGACGCTCTGCGAACCTTTGATGACGATGTCCACGGTTTGCGAAAAACTCGCACCACCGATCAGGCAACCGACAATGGCGCCCAGCAGCAGCGCGTATGTGGTGTTGAGTTTCATCAAAATGAGCGCGATGGCCAAAGCAAGACCCAGCAACGCCGCCCACCAGCCAACGGTAATGGTCATGTCAATCCTCCTTCGGAAACTGAAATACCTCGATGACGCACGGGGCCGCATCATGAACACGTGTGTCCCGGCGCTCACCCCTCTTCAACAGTGACGTACATCACACATACAGTATGTGTCCGAAAATCCGAAAGTTCCATGTATTCACGCCTACCGATTATTCATAAAAAACGGTAAACTCTGTTACACGTACTATTTCCTGAACGTAGGCTGTCGATTCATCAACGCCATACGTCGAAACGAGATGCATATGACCATCGATCCGAAAATCGCCCAAACCATCGTCTCGAACATCAAGGACGTCCTCCACCACGAGATCAATTTCTTCGACACCCAGGGGACGATCATCGCCAGTACCGACCCGTCGCGCGTCGGCAACATCCATGGTGGAGCCGTTCTGGCCATCGCGCAGAAACGCACGGTGACCGTGGATGGGACTCACCGCTACCCCGGCGCCCGCGACGGGATCAATGTGCCGGTCCTGTTCAACGGCGAGGTCGTGGCCGTGGTCGGGGTGACAGGAAATGCGGAAGAAGTGGAGGACTTCGGCAACATACTCAAGAAGATGACCGAGATCCTGATCAGAGAGAACCTCAACCAAATCAGCAACTTCGACCGTAGGCTGATGGTGGCGGACGTCGTTCTCCTCCTATCGAACGAGCATAAGGACTCGGGACTCCTCAACGTGCTTGCCTCCACCCTGCGAGTCGACCTGTCCACCCCAAGGCGCGCCATAATCGGCAGGACGCTCACCGGAACGCGGGTCGACGAACGAACCTACGAAGCAATCGAGGAACGGAAAGGCGAATTCGGGGATTGCCTCTTTTCAACCACGCCCCAGGAATGCTGCATCTTCAGTGACTGCAAGGATATCCATCATCTGCGCAGCACGCTGTGCGACGACGCCTTCACCACCCAAGGGCAAGGTCTGTTCTTTGGCATCGGTGAGATCATGGACGACTTCAGTGCGTACTGGAAAAGCTATGACCAGGCCTCCTCGGCCGTGGACTGGGGAACATTCATGGCACAGCACGAAAAAACGAGACCGACGAGCCAGTGTCCCACCATCCCGGCCCCAGGAAACACGTCGTCCAGAAGTCTGTTCCCAAGAGAGGCGATCGACGCGGACCCGGGCTGCGAAGACAACCTACCCCAAACGGAACGGCTGCCTTCCAACTCAACGGTCTATGGCGATCTCGATTTCGGCATCATCGCACAATCGGTGCCCGGAAAACAAGCCATCGAATTCGTCAATCGCATATTCAACGGACTGAACGAGTCGGAAATAGGAGATCTCGAACGCACCTTCGCGGCATATAAGGCATACAACGGAAGTATAACCCGCGCCGCACGGTCGATGTATGTACACAAGAACACCCTGCAGAACCACCTCAACCGCATCACGGAAAAAACGGGCTACAATCCCAGGGTACTCAAGGACTATTCGATACTGGACACCGCTTTCCTGCTTCACGACTACCTGCACTGGCATGAGTGACCCGAGCGACGCATCCCGCTCCACGGCCTCGATTCACACCACGGAACGCACTTCGACAGGCCGCATTCGCAAAACCGACCACGACCCTACCCACGGCACGAAGCCGGACGGGCGCCACAACTCACACATAGCCAAAGCGCCCATACCGCATTCCCAGGAAAATCACATCTCGTGGGTGATTCCGTTTGAAGCACGTTCGCAAATCTGATGCTCACGCTTTCGAAACGTTCACCTCAAGCTCCCGAACGGAGTCGTCGGACATTACACTCATCGAAGTGGCGAGGGTCTCATCAGCAATCAGGCCACGGAACCGCTCGACCTTGGTGGCATCGGCGGACGGCACCTTGAGACACAACCTGATGCGGTCCGTCACATCAAGACCGGCGGCCTTGCGCTCGTCCTGCACGCAACGGATGGCATCACGGGCATAGCCTTCGGCCAACAGGTCATCGTCGAGCTCCGTGTTCAGAATCACGAATCCCCCCGAAGGCAACGGAGCGGAAACGTCGTTCGCCCCACCGGACTGATTCTCCTCCTGAACCTGGTTGACCAAAGTGTACTCGCCTGGTTCAAGCTCGATGTCGCCGTTGGGCGTATGCACCACAGGAACACCGGAGGCGCCGACCTCCCAATCGCCGCTCTTGGACGCACGGATGGCGAACTGAACCTGCTTGCCCAACCTCGGTCCGGCGGCACGCGCGTTAACCTTCAGGTCGTGGACAATCTTCAGTCCATGTTCACCTGCATCGGCTACGGATGAGAATTCCACCGATTTCACGTTCAATTCCGACCTCAGCAGTGCCTCGTACGCCGCCACTGCATCAGGATCGTCCACCAGCACGGTGAGCTTGGAAAGCGGCTGGCGGACACGGATTTGACTCGACTTGCGCAGGGACAAGGTTGCGGAGACGACCGCGCGCACCTGTTCCATGGCGTCCACCAAGGCTTGGTCATCCATCAGCACACTGCCGAGCACCGTATCCTGGCCGCCTTGGTTGAGCTCGTCCAGGGAGGGCGCGCAGACCCCCGCGCCATGCGACGCTTCATCACGGCGTGTGACGAACGGCCACTCGGCCAAGTGAACCGACTGCCCCCCCGTCAGACCGCGCCAGATGGTCTCCGCTTCCATCGGCGCCAAGGGCGCCAGCACGCGCATGAATGCCTCAAGCACCGTATACAAGGTGTTGAAGGCGTTCTCGTCCTCATTCCAGAAACGCTCACGGGTGTTGCGGATATACCAGTTGGTGAGCACGTCGATGAAATCCTGCACCGCGGCGCAGGCATCGGAGATGGCGAAGGTGTCGAGCGCATGCTCCACCGAAACGATGAGCCGACGCAGACGCGCCAACAGATACCGGTCCATGCTGGGCAGTCCGGCCACCTCATCGGCCCGCAGTTCACGCGCCTCGTATCCTTTGCCGCCGTTGGAGGCACAGGCATAGAGAGTGAAGAAGTAATATGAACTCCATACCGGCAGCATGACCTGGCGCACCGTGTCTCGGATGCCATCCTCGGTCACGATGAGATTGCCGCCGCGCAGGATCGGTGAACTCATCAGGAACCAGCGCATGGCATCAGAACCATACTTATCGAACACGCCGTTGACATCAGGGTAATTGCGCAGATGCTTGCTCATCTTCTGCCCGTCGTCGCCCAGCACGATGCCGTGGCAAATCACGTTCTTAAAGGCCGGACGGTCGAAAAGCGCCGTGGCCATGACGTGCAGGACATAGAACCAGCCTCGTGTCTGGCCGATGTATTCCACCACATAATCGGCCGGGAAGTGCTGCTCGAAATACTCTTTGTTCTCGAACGGATAGTGGAACTGCGCGAAGGGCATGGAACCCGATTCGAACCAGCAATCAAGCACATCGTCGATGCGATGCATATGCGACTTTCCCGTGGGGTCGTCGGGATTCGGCCGCGTCAGCTCGTCGATGTAAGGCCTGTGCATGTTGATGTTGCCTTCGCCGTCACGCGGGTAATCACCGAAGTCCGCCTTCAGCTCGTCCAGCGATCCGTACACGTCCACACGCGGATGGGCCGGGTCGTCCGAGACCCACACCGGGATGGGCGAACCCCAGAAGCGGTTGCGGGATATCGACCAATCGCGAGCGTTCGCGAGCCACTTGCCGAACTGACCGTCCTTGACGTTGTCGGGAATCCAGTTGATGAGTTGGTTGTTCGCCAAAAGTCGGTCTTTGATTGCCGTGACGCGAACGAACCATGAAGAGACCGGCTTGTAGATCAGCGGTGTCCCGCAACGCCAGCAGTGCGGGTAGGAGTGCACGTAGCTCTTCTCCTCGAACAGCAACGCTCGGCGGTCCTGCGGGATGCCGGCCAGTGGGCCGTCACCGTTGCGCAGGTTGCGGATGATCGGCATGTTCGCGTCGAACACATACTCACCCTCGTAATCGGGGCATGCCGAGGTGAAGTGGCATCCGGCATCGAGCACGTCGATGGAATTGACTCCATTGGCATTGAGTGTGTTCATATCATCTTCGCCGTAGGGAGCCTGGTGGACCAGGCCGGTTCCTTCGAGCGTGTCGACATAGTCCGCCGTGAGAATCTGGTAGGCGTTCGGTCCGGGCACATGACCCTGCGAGCGCGCCTCGTCCCCAGCGAAGTACGGAAACACGGGCCAGTAACGCCAACCCTTCATCTCTTCGCCCTTGAGTTCGCGCACCACCTCGTAGTCCTTGCCAAGGACCTTCTCGTAGTTCTTGAGCAACGGCTTGCCAAGGTAAAACTTCTTGCCGGCGAACTTGCCTTCGGTGGGCCGCACCTCCACGTAGTCGATGTCCTGACCGACGACGATGAGGAAGTTCGTGGGCACGGTCCAGGGAGTGGTGGTCCAGAAGACGGCGTAGGCGTCATCCTCATCACATAGCTTGACGGCCACGGAAACGGTGGTGTCCTGCCTGTCCTGGTACACGTCGTCGTCCATACGCAGCTCATGCGCGGAAAGCGGAGTGCGGTCTTTGGGGCAGTACGGCAGCACGCGGTAGCCCTTATAGGCCAGGTCCTTGTCATAGAGCGTCTTGAACGCCCACATGACGGATTCCATGTAGGTGGTGTCCAAGGTCTTGTACCCGTGCTCGAAGTCCACCCAGCGGGCCTGGCGATGCACGTAGGTCTTCCATTCATCGGTGTACTTAAGGACGGATTTGCGGCACGCGTCGTTGAACTTCTCGATGCCCATCTGTTCGATCTGGTCCACGGACTCGATGCCAAGCTCCTTCTGGGCCTCGAGTTCGGCGGGCAGACCGTGCGTGTCCCAACCGAAGACACGCTTGACCTTGCGGCCTTTCATGGTCTGGTAGCGCGGTATCACGTCCTTGGCGTAACCGGTGAGCAGATGCCCGTAATGCGGCAGTCCGTTGGCGAAGGGCGGGCCGTCGAAGAAGACGAACTCGTTGTCGCTGTGGTCACCGCTGGGATTGCGCTCGACCGATTTATCGAAAGTGTCGTCCTTGTCCCAGTAGTCCAGAACGGACTCCTCGAGCTGCGGGAAGCTGGGATTGGGGGCTATGCGCTCGGACTGGGCGCCCATGGCCGCTTTGGGGTATATGTGGCTTCGCGTTTGCGCAGCCGTAAAATTGCTTGATTGACTCACCGCGTACTCCTCACTAGCAGGTACATTCCTGCGAGGACGAACAGCCGTTGCATCGACCGCCGCGGTACCACCCCGCTTGCCGCACGCGCACCCTTGGAAGGAAAGCACGACGCGCGACCGCTTGAAACGGGCTATACGGGCCCACCCGTCGGTTCTAATAAGCCAGCGAAGCGCCATACCCGCCGGCCGTTCTTCCGAAAGCTCCCCGCTGATGACGGATCAACGCCTATATGAAGTAATATGCTAACACCGCCATGGGATGCACGCATCTCCGTGACCACACTGCGGAATACAGGAAATTCCTGCGACGGGCCGTCACGCGGTGGGCCTCCCGACGCCGCTGCGAAACAATGGCACGGCGGCGCCGGAATCCGAGAACCGCCGAACCTCGAAAATCTCCACCATACGGCACCAGCCCGTTCAGACGGCATACTTCGCTGGATCGGCGGCGAAGTTGCCGGCGCAATCGGCGCTGCAGAAGTAATAGGTCTTGCCGTTGTATTCCTGGCTTGCGGCCGCGGTCCTCGGGTCAATGCTCATGCCGCACACCGGATCCTTGACGGTGGTTGCGCCATCGTTCATGTTCATGTCCATTGTTCTTCCTTTCGTCGGTTCCGCGGATCGCCCGCCGGAACGCTGTGGTTGTGGAGCGTCGAACGACGCCCCCACATATTGGTTGGTTTCATTGGACTTCAGCACCTTCACGTCGGAACGACTCCTGCGCTTGAATGTCAGACGTTTCACCTTCACCTTGGACGGGTCGAAGGCTCGTAGACGATTGGCGTTGAGCACCACCGAAAGAGAGGAAAACGCCATGGCGGCGCCGGCGATCATGGGATTGAGCATGATGTGGAGGAACGGGTAGAGCACACCGGCGGCGATGGGAATGCCCACCATGTTATAGCCGAAGGCGAAGCCGAGATTCTGTTTGATGTTGCGCATGGAGGCACGGGAGAGGTCCACAGCCGTGACCAGCGCCGTGAGTGAGCCGGAAACCAAGGTGAGGTCGCTGGACTCAATGGCCACATCCGTTCCAGTGCCGATGGCAAAGCCGACATCCGCCTGCGCCAGCGCCGGAGCATCGTTGATGCCGTCACCAGTCATAGCCACTGTACGGCCTTCGCGCTGCAGACGGGCGACTTCTGCGGCCTTGCGCTCCGGACGCACGCCGGCGATCACATGGTCGATTCCCACCTGGGTGGCCATGGTACGGGCAGTGGTCTCGTTGTCGCCGGTGACCATAAACACGTCGAGACCACGAGATTTGAGGGCTGCGACGGCATCGGCGGAGTCCGGCTTGACGATGTCGGCAATGGCGAACACGGCGACGAGCGAACCATCGACGGCGACGAGCACCGGAGTCTTGCCTTGGCGGGCATAGGAATCCATGCACTGACGGGACGCTTCCGAAACGACGCCACCACGTTCCCCCATAAGACTGGCGTTGCCGACGACGACCTCACGACCATTGACCTTAGCCATCACACCGCCACCAGGTATGGATTCAAAGGAATCGACATCAAGCAACTTCGCGTTCCCGGCATCTGCGGCCTCCACGACGGCTTGGGCCAGCGGATGCTCGGAGTTGCGATCCGCAGCGGCCGCGAGCGCAAGAACAGACTCACGAGTAAACGCTGACGCTGCGGCATCGTCTCCGCCGACCAAGGCAATGTCGGTGAGCCTGGGCTTGCCCACGGTGATCGTGCCAGTCTTGTCGAGGATGATGGTATCAACCTTGCGTACCGTCTCCAAAGCCTGAGCCGAACGAATGAGCACACCATAACGGGCCGCTTTGCCTGTGGCGATTGTGACGGACAACGGTGTGGCTATGCCCAGCGCGCAAGGACACGCTATGACCAGAACAGCAACAGCGGAGACAAGCGCATGCATACCACGAGGCGCAGGCCCCACAAGCCACCAGACCACGAATGTCCATAAAGCGATGAGTATGACCATCGGCACGAAATAGCTGGCAATCTTATCCGCGAGCCTTTGGATCGGCGCCTTTGAAGTCTGTGCGGCACGTACCAATGCGATGATTTGGGCAAGTGTCGTATCACTGCCCACTTTGGTGGCCCGGTATCTGATCGTGCCATTGGTGTTAATGGTGGCGCCGGTGACTTCGTCCCCGACCTGTTTGACGACGGGCAGGGATTCACCGGTGATCATGGATTCATCGACGCTCGAACTCCCGGCGACAACCACCCCGTCAACCGGAAGCTGCTCACCCGGACGGATGACGACGACATCACCCACAACGACCTGATCGGCCGGAATCTCGATTTCATGGACTGTCCCATCGCCCGTCGTTGCGGTACGATCATCCCCCGGATGCTGCGGGACGGGTTCTACGGACCGATTCGACCCGCGCACCACATGTGCGGTTTTAGGCCTCAGATCGATCAGCGCCCGGATGGACTCGCCTGTGCCAAGTCGCGCATACGCCTCAAGCAGTTGCCCAACCAGCATCAGCGTGATGATGGTACCCACAGCTTCGAAGTACGGCTCGCGTGCTGCGGCGGGAAGTATCTGCGGAACAACGGTCACAACCACGCTGTATCCATAGGACGCGGCAGTGCCTAAGGCCACCAGCGAATTCATCTCCGGCGAACGATGAATGAGCGCCAGCCAACCGGTGCGGTGGATGGGCCAGCCAGAGTAGAACATGACAGGCGTAATGAAGGCGAACTGCACCCACGGGTCCATGAAGAACGTTACCAGCCCAGCCGGCAGCGCACCGAGCCACATGTGGAACATGGCGAAGAAGAACACCGGGACGGTGAGCACTGCAGCCACGATGAGACGGCGCTTCAGAACGGCGATCTCACGGCGGCGCTCCGCGTCGTCGTCTCCAGGAAGCTCATGACCCCCACCGTTCCCATCCCCGTCGCCGGAAGAGAGCCGGGAACCGTCCATCAGGTGCCTTGAAGCACTCCGGGCTGATGCGCCTCCGCCACGCGCTATCAGCGATGTACCGCCGCCCTGCACGCGAAAGAAACCGGCCTGAGACGCAGACAAGCTCCCCGAACGTATCACACTTATACCGCCCGGCCGTAACGATTCCAACGATGCCGTCGCCAAATTACCCATCTGCTTCCCCTGACTATGTCGCCTTGATGATGTTCCCAGCCCTACGCGGGACGTCTCCCGTCCCTGCAGGATCGACGTGTGCCTCATCGGTTCGCGGGCAGCACCTTGACCATGCCATGCAGCATGTTCATGCCGCAGGCATAGGGCAGATCGCCCGGTCGTTCGGGCGTGAACTCCACACTCGTCGTCTCGTACGCGGGCAGCATCCGGTCTATGCCAAGATCGCTGAACACCACATGGGACGAACACTCCCCGTCCTCCTGCCGTTCGAACTCAAGGCGCACCGGTTCACCGGCATGGACTTCGACCACTTGCGGCGTGTAGCCACCTTTGACCACGATATGGGCAATCTGCACGCCGCCCTTGCTTCCGACCTGGGCGGCCTTTCGGGGAGCGAAAAAATACCATATGATAAACGCCGTCAACATCAACGCTGCGACAATCAACACGACGTTCACACCTACGTTCCCGTTCATAGACACCCCATCCCCTCGAGCACATTCTCCTTACATTGGGAATTATACCCCCTAGGGGTATACTGGATATTCCGTGAACGAAATCATCTTCGTCTACCCTGACGCCATAGTCACGCATAGGCGACCGGGACGCAGAACTCACATGATTCGAATCCGCTCAACACGAAGAGGTACAGCGGCTCCCGCGTGGACAAGCCGCGGACCCACGGACATCCATTAGCCGGGTTGCCGCCGAGTTGACGAGGAACAACCACGAAACCATTCTCCACCGACTTCGTCTTACGCGGAAAACCGCACATGATGCCGAACAGCCGTCACACGTCCCTCTTAGGAGATCGCATGAAACCACAACACAACAACCCTTCCAACATCACCGAACACACCGTCGAAACACAGCGGGATGACACCACGTGTCGTACGGAACACTCCACGAACATGGACGCCAGAACCCGACATCATGGCTATGCCAAAGACAAAAAGAGGCTTATAACCCGGATGCGGCGCATCGAAGGACAGGTCCATGCCATCACACGGATGATTGAGACCGATACGTATTGCATAGATATCCTGACGCAGATCAGCGCTTCGAACTCGGCCCTTAAATCAGTGGCGCTCCTGCTTCTTGAGGATCACCTCGACACGTGTGTGGCCAGTGCAGCGGCCGAAGGCGGCCCCGTGGCCGATGAGAAGATGGACGAAGCCATCGCCGCCATCACCAGACTGGTGAAATCATGACCAGACAGTGAACTGCGCGGGATCTCACAATGGTCGGATAAGGCAAATCCCTTAACAACGCATACGACCGTGCGCCGGCTCGATCCATCCATACCGCAAGACCGCAGCACCCATGGATCACAGCCGACGCAGGAGGCTCCTCACTCCAGCTCGAGTTTGCCGGTGTAAAGCTGGTAGTATTCGCCCTTCTGAGCGATGAGCTCGTCGTGAGTGCCTCGCTCGATGATGTTGCCGTGGTCGAGCACCATGATGACGTCCGAATTGCGAACCGTGGAGAGACGGTGTGCGATGACGAAGACGGTACGGCCTTTCATCAAGGCGTCCATACCCTCCTGCACCACTTCCTCGGTGCGTGTGTCAATGGAACTGGTGGCCTCGTCAAGGATCATCGCCGGCGGGTCGGCTACGGCCGCACGGGCAATGGAGACCAACTGACGCTGACCCTGCGAAAGCCCACTGCCATCACCGGCAAGCACGGTGTCATACCCCTGCGGCAGCATGCGGATGAACCCATCGGCGTTGGTCAGCTTCGCGGCGTTGATGCACTCCTCGTCCGTGGCGTTGAGCCGTCCGTAACGGATGTTGTCGATGACTGTCCCGGTGAAGAGGTTCACGTCCTGGAGCACAATACCAAGTGACCTGCGCAGATCGGCCTTTCTGATGTTCCTCACATCGATGCCATCATAGAGGATCTGCCCCTCCTGAATATCGTAGAAGCGGTTGATGAGGTTCGTGATCGTGGTCTTGCCGGCACCGGTGGCGCCTACAAGCGCCATCTTCTGGCCGGGTTTGGCAAACCAAGTGATGTCGTGAAGCACCGTTTTGTCTGGGTTGTATCCAAACGAGACATTCGTGAACCTCACGTCACCACGCAGCAGCGTATAACGACCGTCAGGCGACGTGACCGCCTTCTCATGAGCCTTGATGGCGACCTCGCGTGCCTGACCCTGAAGCTTCTCGGCGGCCTTCAGCGACCGGCTGCCGTCATCATCCGCCGCACGTTTCCAAGCCCATTGGTAGGAGGCATAACCGTGCCTGTCGCGGTCGACGTCATCTTGGCTGACTTCGGTCATCGTACGGCCATCCTCACCAACCCGTACACGCACCAGGCTCACCGAACCGTCATCGTTTTCCACGGGCTCGTCCATCAACTTGAAGATGCGCGAAGCGCCGGCCAAGGCCATCATGATCATGTTGAACTGCGAGGATATCTGACTCACCGGGTTGATGAGCGTCTTGGAAAGCGTCAGGAACGAAACGATGGCGCCCAACGTGAACACGCCGGAACCCGAGAACCCGAAGTTATGCCAGCCGCAGATCCCCGCGACACCGCCGACGATGGCAAGCAGCACGTACAGCAGGTTGCCCATGTTGCCGATGACGGGCATGGTGACGTTGGCATAGGTGTTCGCCGCGGCGTTGGCCCGGAACAGCTCTTCGTTCTTTTTATCGAATTCAGCGGCCGTGGCGTTCTCATGGTTGAACACCTTGATGACCTTTTGCCCTCCGACGTTCTCCTCCACGAACGCATTGACCTCGCCCAACGTTTCCTGCCGTTTGACGAAGTACAGGCCACTGCGCCGGATGATGACTCTGACCACAAGCATCATGATCACCAGGAACACCACGGTGAAGACGGTCAAGGGCACCGAAAGCCAGAGCATGGCGGCCAATGCCGCAACGGCCGACGCGCTGGAGATGAGAATCTGAGGCAAGGACTGCGATATGGCTTGGCGCAACGTGTCCGTGTCATTCGTATAACGGCTCATCATGTCGCCATGCTCATGGGTGTCGAAGTAACGAATGGGAAGATGCTGCTGATGCTCGAACATCTGGTCGCGGATCGTCTTGAGTACACCCTGCTCGACCCCGACGACCATGTAGTTCCATGTGAACGAGCAGATCATGCCCACGAAATAGATGCATCCGACCACCAACGTCATGTTGATCAGCGGACGCCAGTCTGGATTCGCACTGCCCACGAACGGCATGATGCAGTTGTCGATAAGCGGCTGCAGCACCAGTGAAGGCAGGGACTGCGTGCACGCGCAGATCAAAATGCACACTACGATGGCGGCCACGCGCCACCGATACTTCATGATGTAGCCAACCAAGCGCTTCATGGTGCCTTTGGGCGCACGCTGAACATCAGGCAAAGCGCCGCGGGATCTGTCCGACTCCGCGACCGTCCGACCCTTGCTTGATGTCCGAGATAAGTCTTCCTTGTCCTTGCGCATATCCTGACTGGTGCCGTCGGTCACATCCAACCGTTTCTCTTCACTCATCATTCTCACTTCCCTCCGCCTGATTCTTCGTCTGGGATTCATATATGGACCGGTACTCATCACATGTGCGCAGCAGCTCGTCATGGGTGCCGCGGTCGAGGATGCGTCCGTTGTTCATGACGACGATTTCGTCCGCTTCCTGAACCGAAGCCACACGCTGGGCGATGATGATCTTCGTGGTGTCCGGGATCTCCTCGTTGAAGGCGTGGCGGATCAGCTGGTCAGTCTTGGTGTCGACCGCACTCGTTGAATCATCGAGAATGAGGATCTTCGGCTTCTTCAGCAAAGCACGTGCGATGCACAACCGCTGTCGTTGCCCTCCCGAAACGTTGGATCCGCCTTCCTCGATATACGTGTCGTATTTGTCCGGCATTTCCTGAACAAACTCGTCAGCCTGGGCGAGCTTGCAGACACGGCGGACCTCCTCATCGCTCGCGTTGGGATCGCCCCATCGGATGTTCTGAGCTATGGTGCCGGTGAACAGCACGTTCTTCTGCAGCACCATGGCCACCGCGTCTCGCAAGGCGGTCAAATCGTATTCACGTACGTCGCGGCCACCCACTTGCAACGACCCGGAGCTCACGTCGTACAGTCGCGGGATGAGCTGCACCAGACTGGACTTGGACGAACCGGTGCCGCCGACAATGCCGACGGTCCTGCCGGCAGGAATCGCAAGGTTGATATGGTCAAGCACGGGGGACTCGGAATTCTTGGAATATCGGAAGCTAACATCCTTGAATTCGATAGAGCCGTCAGCCACGTCCATCACCGGGTCCTGCGGATCGCGCACGTCGCTGACCTCGACCAGGATCTGGCAGACGCGTTCGGCATCGGCCTGTGAGATGACCACCATGACGATGATCATCGAAACCATGTTCAGCGCCATGAGGATTTGCATGGCGTACGTGACCAAAGCCGTCAGGTCTCCCGTGGTCAGTCCGAACGCCGGGTTGTTGCCGGAAGCGACGATCTGCTTGGCCCCCATCCAGGAAATGACGAGCATGGCGCCGTAGATGCAGGTGTTGAGAATGGGCCAGTTGAAGGCCATGACATGTTCCGCCTTGCAGAAGTACTCGTAGATGCGCTTCGAGATACGCCGGAACTTGCCCGATTCGAACCCTTCCCTGTTATAGGATTTCACCACGCGGATGCCCTGCAGGTTCTCGTCCACCACGTTGTTGAGCTTGTCATAGGTGTGGAACACACGTTCGAACACGGGATGTACGGAGAGGGCGAGCCCGGTGAGAGCCAAACCCAGCACCGGGATAATGACCAAAAAGACCAGGGAAATCGAACGGCTTATGCGAAAGGCGAAGATCCACGCCACCACGACCATCATCGGCGCACGCACACCCACGCGGATGATCATCTGGAACGCATCCTGCAGATTCGTCACGTCCGTCGTCAGACGGGTGATGACGGAGCCGGTGGAGAAGCGGTCGATGTTCGTAAAACTGAACGACTGCACCTTTTGGAAGAGATCGTGACGCAGGTTCTTGGCAAACCCGGAGGATGCGATTGCCCCCTCCTTGCCGGACATGAAACCCGCAAACAGCGAAACCAGAGAGCATAGGACGAGTATGGTACCGAACTTCACTATGGCAGGCATCGACCCGCCGGACACGCCTTGGTCGATGAGCTGCGCCATGACCGTGGGTATGAGTATCTCAAGAATCGACTCCACAGCAACGAACGTGGGCGTCAGTATCGTGTTCTTCTTATATTCGCGCAAGCTACGCGCCATGGTGCGGATCTTATGCTTCGGACGTTCCTCCTTGGGCGGCCGCCCGCTGTCATCGGACATGGTGTCGGACATGGCGAGCATGCGATCCTCGATCTGCTGCATACCAGCTGATTTCGCATCCCGCGCGTCAACGCCAGAAACGACACCAACACTTGCGTCTTCCCTCATTGTGCTCCTCCCTCGATACGGCTGTGAGCCGTCTGCCACTTTCATAATTCCTTCGTCGAGCCACATCCCTTGGGATGCCTGTCATATCCATGTCTGTCTTAAGCCCGAACCGTCATTCAGGTTCCGTCATCGCACATTCCGCGCGCCATCAGCCCGTCAGCCACCGAGCGATGTATGGAGCGGGCATCATGCACGAAGGGACGAAAACCTCCACCGATGGACCCACGCTTCCCCACACGTCCTGCAATCCATTACAGCATAGCTGCAAAGCCCGCCATTCCCATCCGTCGCGCATCAATATAAAAAGGCCCGAATCACGAAGATCCGGACCCAAACAAGGCAGTCTGCGACTGGCGGACTACTCCTTGGTTGTGTGATCTTGACGCTCAACGATACGAGCCGCCTTACCGCGCAGATTGCGCAGGTAATAGAGCTTCGCACGACGCACACGGCCACGGCGGGTGACCTTGATGGAGTCGATCACCGGGGAATGCAGGGGGAAACGACGTTCCACACCGCAGCCGAAGCTCACCTTACGCACAACGAACGTCTCGCGAAGGCCTGCGCCCTGCCGGGCGATGACCACTCCGGAGAACGCCTGGATACGGGAATTGTTGCCTTCCTGAATCTTGACGTTGACTTCCACCGAATCACCCGGACGGAAATCCGGAATATCTTCCGCCGGCTTCATATGCTTGGCATCGAATGCCTCAATAGCGTTAACCATTGCATCACCTGTCGCCGCCGCAAGACAGCGCACCGATAAAGGGGCTGGCAATCCACCGATCCCGGCAAGAGCCACGCCCAATTCCCTTTCCAGCCAGACCCCTGACCGGAAGCGCACCGATTCGCCAGACGGAAACCCGCCGGCTGAACTGGAGAAACCGAACCCCTGCGGCAGTCCGATTCCCGGCACAAACTAAAGGTACATTGTATCCTTTTGCGTAGACACAATGCAAGAAAAAAGTACTTTCGGCACGCCGAGCAACCGCCGAAGCCGTGGTCAGTCGGACTGCTCGTCCTCACCGGTGTCCAGAGTAAGCACGTCGTCATCAGCATCGTAATCGAAGAGCTCGCCGTAACGCCCCCAGTTCACAGCGATGCTGAATTGCCGCTGCGCCTCCACGTCAGGCAACCTTCCGCGCAGCAAATCAATGAACAGCTCACCCCGCAGCGAGCCTTCCGGACTGCGGCGCAACGCCTGATCGATGGAGCGCACCAAGGAGGCATGGTCCATCGCCAGCTGCGCGAATAAGGTCTTGGATTCCAAGATACCCGCCTTATGCCATTGCAGACCCTGCTGGGTGGCGGTGGCATGGCCGTCGTGGACTTCAAGCACCCCGAGCATGGAACCGGCGTCAATCAGCGGTAGCAGGTCATCCACTTCGAATGAAAGATCGGAAGCCAGATCCGACAAATCGGCACCCTCGCGATACTCACAGATGACGTCGATAAGGCCTTTGAGTCCACCAGGCGAAACATCGGGCAGCTGAACCAGATCCTCGTGGCCGCCGCCATCACGGGCATCCTCACCACCCTTTTCTCCGTCCCGGTCACTCTGACCGTTCACACCGCCAACGAGGTCACTCCCTTGGCTTGCTGCCTCATCCGCGACTTGACGCGCCTGCGACGAAGGGGTGGATCCGCCAGCCGCAACGGACGCGCCATGACCGGCCACAGCTGCCTGACTTCCATCGGGTTGCGCGGCGGACGCGGCACCTTGGGTGTTATCACCACCGGTCCCACCCTCGCCGCCACTATCCGACTGACCGGTCAGAACGGTATACAGACGGTCCACCTCGTTCTCGAATTCCTCGCTGTGCTTGTTGCGAGGACGCGGCAGATTGACCTGCTCCTCGGCGATGATGCGCCCTGGGTGAGATCCGAGCACCACCACACGGTCGGCCATCTGCACGGCCTCCTCGATGTTGTGAGTGACGATGAGGATCGACTTGATACCGCTATCCCCGCCTTTCCACAGACCAAGCACCTCCTGGCGCAGGTTCTCGGCTGTAAGCACGTCAAGTGCACTGAACGGCTCGTCCATGAACAGAGCGTCCGGTTCAAGCACCAAGGCCCGGGCTATGCCGACACGCTGCTTCATGCCCCCTGAAAGCTCCTTGGGATACGCTGACTCGAAACCGTCCAGACCGATGGCATCTATGGCTTTCAAGGCTCTGCGACGACGTTCGTCACGAGGAACGCCTCGCGCCTCAAGCCCAAGTTCCACATTGGCTTGCACGTCAAGCCACGGCATGAGGGCGAAGGTCTGGAAGACCAAAGCCACGCCGGGGTTCGCACCCGTCAGCGGAACGCCCCTGTAGGCCACGGTACCGCTGGTAGGCTCCACCAGACCCGCCAGCACGCGGAGCAACGTGGATTTCCCCGCACCTGAACGGCCAAGGATGGCCACCACCTCCCGTTCATGCAAGTCAAGCGAAATATCGTCAAGCACAGTAAGATGGTTGCCTTTGTCGGAGATGAAACTGCGAGAGACGTGGTTCGCCTCGATAATGGCGTCTCCCGTCCCCTTCTCGGCCGCCTTGCGACCGGTATCGTTCAGATCCCTGGTGAGAGTGTCTGCCATGATGTCTGCTCCTTATACAAGTGATGGTAGTGGGTTACTCATACGTGAATAATGATTAGGATATGCTTCTCGCCGCGGCCGTGCCACTCACGCCACGACAAAACGGCGGTCCGCCAAACGTTGCAGAGGCTGCCATACCGCACGATCGAGAGCGACGACGAAAACAGCCATCACCACGACGCCGATAAGCACCTTCATGGATTCACCCTTCGCCGTGGCCTCGGCGATATAGCAGCCAAGCCCTTTGGCGGTAAGCGTTTTCCCGTTATATCTCACGATTTCGGAGACGATCGAGGCATTCCAGGCGCCACCGGCGGCAGTGATGCCTCCCGTGACCCACGAGCCGAAGACAGCTGGAAGAATCAGCGTCTTCCAGCGCATCCATACGCTCATATGCAGGCTCTTGGTCATCTCCACCAGATCATCGGGTATGGAGCTGGCTCCGGCAATCACATTGAACAGGATGTACCACTGTGTTCCAAGCGCCATCAACAGCATCGAACCGAAATCAAGCGAAACATGCCAAGCAGCAAACCACATCAGCACGAACGGGAACACGAAATTCGCGGGGAAACTCGCCAAAACCTGGACCAACGGCTGCACGACACTCGAAATCTTCGAATTCATGCCGATGATGACCCCCAGCGGCACCCAGATGAGCGAACAGACCACAATCAGCACCGCCACACGAGCGAACGTGATGAACCCCAGGCCAAACGCCCTCCAAAGTTCTGAAAAACCCGTCGTACGCCCTATTGAAAGCAACAGCTGGACCACACCCCAAACGAACGCGATGCCGAGAACACCGAAAAACGCGATGTCGCCGGCCATGCGGCGTCGAGCTCTCGATTTCCTGCGCCGATCCACGCCCTCTTCAAGATCGTGGGCACCATTCGCGTCGTCCGAACCATCGCCGTGGACTGCGCGACCGGCCGGTCGAACCTCACCGTCAACCGTCGAAGCCGTCCGCACACCGACCGCAGGCCGACGCGAACCTGATGTCCGAGAGAACGCATTTTTCAACGCATGCCAGGTTTGTGCGATGACATCACCCACTGGACGAATCAGTGCGAAAAGCACATCGTTCAGATGCGAATGACGAATGAGCGTAAGCACGGCACTCTTCTTGACCGTCTCGGATTCGCTCTGCGTGATGCGGAACTTCTCAGCCCAAGCGGTCAGAGGCTTCCATACGCATACGTCAATCAACAGCACCACGGCGATCATGACCGCGATGGCCCAGCCGATTTTGCCCATATCGCCTTCACTGCCGGCCTGTTCAACGAAACTTCCGATTCCCGGCAAGGCGTATGTATGGTTGCCCACCGAAATCATCTCGGAAGCAGTGAGGAAGAACCAACCCCCGCCCACACTCATCATGCAATTCCATAGCAATGGAATCATGGAATTGGGCACATCAAGCTTCCAGAACCGTTGCCAAGCGCTCAAATGCAGATTTTTCGCGGCCTCGACGAGTTCCGTGGGCTCGCTGGTCAGCGAACGGTAGAAGGAGAACGTCATGTTCCACGCCTGCGATGTGAAGATGGCGAAAACGGAAGCCGCCTCAACTCCAAGCATGGAGCCGGGGAACAAAGCAAGCCAAATAGTCACCGTAGCCGAAAGAAAGCCCAGAATCGGAACCGACTGAAGCACGTCGAGGACGGGGATGAGCACCTTACCGAGCCTGCGACTGCGTGCTGCGGCGAGACCATAGACGAAGGTGAACACCAAGGAGCAAAGAAGCGCGATGGCCATGCGCAATACCGAGCGTAGAGCGTAATAAGGCAGGTCACGCAGGTCGGTGGAAACCGTGGACGGAATACCGGCCGGCCCAATCGGCGCGTCGATCGCCGGCAGAAGGTACGCCAATGCTCCGAACAACGCGAGCAGAACGGCTACGACTACGCAATCGGACAACACCCGAACCGCCGGTTTGGTCTTGGTGTCGCGTTCGTCCGTCTCCTGGGTTTGAGCGGGGACGAAAAGACGACGTGGGGGCTCGAACATTTTCAGGAACGATGCCATGGTACTTCCTTTGTATTCATTCAAATCAATCAGATGGACATGAATCCAGGAAGCCGAAACGAAACATACAGCCACCAACATGAACCGGCACAACCGCACACGGTCACGATGAATCATGAAGCTATCGGGCAAGCACAATCCAATGCAACCATCGTTTTACGATGTAGCCGAGGAACTATGAGGACATCCTCACGAAACCAATGCCGGGGAGGATGCAATGGCAGCCTGGTTACCAGTTTCGCCACGACTACTGGGAAGATCACTTGCCATGACCACCACCTCCCTTCGGTAGGTGCGCAGTGCGCAATGTCCCTATTCACCCGTTTATAATTTAATCCAAGGTGTATGTATTGTCAAGTCGTCATGACAATCGGAAGCCTGATTCATAATCATTTCGCTTGGTGCACGTGGGAAGGGTCGAACCGACACATTCGTTCAGCGATGAACTTCTTGGCGCCATCAGACGTGTACCCCGTTCAGCAGGCGGGCATCCCCATCAATCTCCCACTCGTGATGGATGCAAGCACCCGTTACCGATTTCCTCATCTCCAGGTTTCCAATGCAACGCCCAACAAAAAACGGTGTGCGTGCATCTATTCTATGCACGCACACCGAATCTTCATCGATGATTCACGGACACCGCAGCAACACCGAACGATGGCGCGGATACACCCATCGGCGTGAATTCACACCATGCCGCCGCAATCGCAGCATCGCTTCGCCACGATTCCCACCGGCGTCACCCGTTTGAAAGGCATCTCAGTGACGATGGGCACGGTAGTAACGAATCAGAGACTGCGTGGACGCGTCCTGAGCAGCAAGTGCCTCATCATCCTGCGAGATTGCCGGAGTGATCTGACGGGCCAGCTGCTTGCCGAGCTCCACACCCCACTGGTCGAAGGAGTCGATGCCCCACACGGTGCCCTGCGTGAAGACGATGTGCTCATAGAGCGCGATGAGCTCGCCGAGCGTCTTGGCGTTGAGCGTGTCACCGAAGATCGAGGTGGTGGGCCTGTTGCCGGTGAAGATGCGGGCCGGGACGATCGCTTCGGACGTGCCCTCGGCGCGGACCTCTTCCGCAGTCTTGCCGAATGCCAGA
The DNA here is from genome assembly GCF_000737845.1 of Bifidobacterium bombi DSM 19703. GTDB lineage: Bacteria > Actinomycetota > Actinomycetes > Actinomycetales > Bifidobacteriaceae > Bifidobacterium > Bifidobacterium bombi. Next base: position 1,061,171 of record NZ_ATLK01000001.1, read on the forward strand.
GCCTTGGTCTGCGCCAAGTAGTTGCCGAGGAAGAGCTCGTGTACGTCCTGGTCGCCGTCCTTGGCCGGATTTGGCGTGTTTGCGAAGGCGATGAAATCAGCGGGAATGATCTGCGTACCCTGGTGGATGAGCTGGTAGAAAGCATGCTGGCCGTTGGTACCAGGCTCTCCCCAGAAGATCTCGCCGGTTTCCGTGGTGACGGGGCTGCCGTCCCAACGCACGGACTTGCCGTTTGATTCCATGGTGAGCTGCTGGAGATAGGCGGGGAATCGGTGCAGATACTGGTCGTAGGGCAGCACCGCATGGGAGGCGGCCTTGAAGAAGTTGCGGTACCAGACATTGAGCATGCCCATAAACTCAACGACGTTCTCCTCGAACGGCGTGTTCGCGAAGTACTCGTCGATGGCATGGAAACCGGAGAGGAACTCCTCGAAACGCTCGGGTCCGAAAACCACCACCAAGGAGGTGCCGACGGCGGAATCCACGGAGTAACGGCCACCGACCCAGTTCCAGAAGCCGAACGCATTGGCGGGGTCGATGCCGAATTCCTCAACACCCTTGAGGTTGGTGGACACGGCCACGAAGTGCTTGGAGACGGCCTCCGCCCGCTTCTCTTCACTGCCGTCGATGGCACCGGAAGACCTGAGCCCGTCAAGCAGCCAGGTCCGAGCCTCACGCGCATTGGTCAAAGTCTCAAGCGTGGTGAAGGTCTTGGACACGACAATGAAGAGCGTGGTCTCCGGATCGAGTCCGCGCAGCTTTTCCGCAATGTCGTTGGGGTCGATGTTGGAGACGTAGCGGGCGCTGATCCCGGCATCAGCATAGGGCTTCAGGGCCTCGTAGACCATGACGGGACCCAGGTCCGAGCCGCCAATACCGATGTTGACCACGGTCTGGATCTTCTTGCCGGTCACGCCGCGCCATTCGCCACTGCGCACCTTGCGCGCGAAGGTGTAGATCTTCTCCAAAACCTCTCGCACGTCCTTGACCACATCCTGTCCATCGACAATGAGCTTGCCCTCGTCACTGGCGGGACGGCGCAACGCCGTGTGGAGCACGGCGCGGTCCTCGGTGACGTTGATGTGCTCGCCGGAGTACATCTGCTTCGTGCGCTCATCGAGCTTCACCGCCTTCGCAAGGTCCGCGAACAGCTTGAGGGTCTCAGGCTTGATGAGATCCTTGGAAAGGTCGAAATGCAGGTCCGCGGCGTCGAAGCTCAGCTTTTCCACACGCTCGGGATCATCAGCAAACCACTGCTTGAGACTGATGCCCTCGTTCTGCATGTCGAGATAGTGCTGCTGCAGCGCGGCCCACTCAGGTGTCGTCGTAGCGTCAATTGGAGGATTGATGGCCATATGAAGTCCTTTCATCGCGGTGTGCGCTGCGGCCTGAAGTAGAAAACAGATAATCGTAGCGGCAACACCTGTTACATTTACAATTTACTCACAAAAGCGGACAGAATAGCACAAATCTTCACCGGAGACATATCCTCTCACTGGAATCGAAGCGATTACGCCATCAGACCGCATCAGGACGACACCGGATCAAAAAAACAACCCACCTACGCGACCTTCACGCACAGCCGATGAAACCGTTCCCGCCAAGGAAAAGCCGTCAGCATCTGGTGGTCCGGACTGTGGCCGGAGATGCCGCCGGAGACCTCCAACCTGGAGCGCTTCACCAGAACCAACCGTTAAAGGATATCCGCGCGGCCTTCCTGCTCCAAATACGAGACGAGGTCCTTGACCTCCTGCGACCGCGCACGAGGGGCCACCAGCAACGCATCAACGGTGTCGACAACGACCATGTCGTCCACTCCAAGCAAGGCGATGGTTCTTCCCGCCGCAGGTACTACGACGTCTCCGGCACAGTCCAGGCTCTCCACCATGTCAGCATTACCGAGGATCTTCATGTTGCCGGAGCCCGTGCTGGCCAGCAACGCGGCGACCGAATTGAAATCACCGATGTCGTCCCAGCCGAAATCACCTGGCACCATGGCCACCCCGCCGACGGCACTCAAAGGTTCAGCGACCGCGTAATCGAAGGCTATCTTTTCGATTCCCGGCCAGTACCTGGCCATGGCCTCATCCACTGCACCGTCCGGACCCTCAGACGCATCATCCCTCGCGATCGCCTGCAAGCGGCCCCATTCATCGGCACGTTCATAGGCATCGGCAATGCGAGAGATGGCATCGTACATAGCCGGTTTGAACTCTTTAAGGCGACCAAGCAGCACATCGGCCCTCATCACGAACATGCCCGCATTCCACCGGTATTTGCCCGTAGCCAAATACGCCTGTGCAGTGGACGAATCAGGCTTTTCCACGAAGCTCTCGGCAAGACGAGCCCTGGGTGCGTCAGGGATTTCCGATGCGAGGGATCGTCCCTGGCGAATATATCCAAACGCCGTGGAAGGTCGGGAGGCGGCGATTCCGATGGTGGTGACATAGCCAGCGCGAGCGGCGGCCACGGCCTGACGCACGGATTCTCTGAAACCTTCGTCATCGCGAATAACATGATCCGCCGCAAATGAACCGACGACGATCTCGTCTCCATACCGCTTGGCCAGCACCGCCGTCGCGAGCGCAATCGCTGCAGTGGAATCCCGCGGTACCGGTTCGACGAAAACGTTCCGCTCCTCAAGCCCGGCCAACTGCGAACGAACCGCCTGCATATGCCGCCATCCCGTGCTTACGGCCACATGCGAACCTCCCGCCAGCGCCGACAGACGGTCATACGTGGATTGAAGTAGGGTACGACCGCTTCCGAGCAAGTCGTAAAGGAATTTCGGCTTGTCCATGCGACTGAGCGGCCAAAGCCTCGTACCGGTACCACCAGCAGGAATGATGGCATAGAAATCCTCGAAATCTGAATCACCCGCGTTGCCTTCAGCATCTTCCCTCATGGCCCGAAGCACCTTCCGTTTGTCGACGCGCCTGTCGAACAGCCGAATCGTAATTCCAATACCGTTACTATCTGATGCATATTATCTCGCACGCCGTTGTCAAATTGGTTTGCAGACACGGCGGAGTGCGCCGCACATACCGCCTTGAACACCCGACGAATCCGGGGCACGCACTTGCGCGTCGAACCCCGAACAGCCGAGGTTCGTTTCCGTACACCGTTCCCAGACGTTCTTGAAATTGCTGGCAACCTTGGAGAAGCCCTTGCATCCGACTCCGGCCTCCATACGCCCCAGAACCTCCGCCATGACCCTATTTTCGAAGGTCTTCCAAAAGGTGCAATCAGGCGGGAACCCGACCCGAACCTTCCATGAGCCCCATCCAAGACACGTCAGTTTTGAAAAATCAAAGGCTTCGAGTATAGTTTATGTCTTGTGCGCGGGTGGCGTATGCTGCTCGGGCTCGGCCGCTTTAGCTCAGTTGGTAGAGCGTCTCACTCGTAATGAGAAGGTCGACAGTTCGATTCTGTCAAGCGGCTCCGTGATGGTGACGTCATAGAATCTGGAATTCATTCCTCTACGGTGCTTGTCGATTCGTGTCGCTACATGTCAGTTATGTCCAAGGCCGACAAGAGATACGGGCCATCCGCCATAGACGGCTACACGGTAGTCGCAAGCTGTCCGGCCCGATATTCAATTGATCCCTCTTCCATGACACCGTGTTATGGGAAACTCACGCGGCGCCAAAGACACGAACCGAATATGGATGTGGCCCCCTGACCCTGATTCGCTGGCGGGCTGCGGTTTTATTGGAAGCCTTTTATCCATTAACATACCGCTGAGAAGCCGACATCACCAGCCAGCACCGCGAGCGCTTTTTGAGCGCGAACTTTGATTATTCCGGATGATTTTGAGTGACATGAAAATCAAAAGTCATTACCTCTGAAACCCAATCAGAGGTGGTGCTATTTGCCTGTTATCAACAATCGACACACACACAGAGTCAAAGACTCCTGTAGCAGTTCTGCATGACAATGAACAGGTTACCGACAGTCATTACTCACAGGATCAACGTGCGCGCAAAGGGACTCGAACCCTCACGACAAAGTCACAGGAACCTAAATCCTGCGCGTCTACCAATTCCGCCATGCGCGCGATGACCTCAATCTATCAGCCGGTGCGGAAGTCACCCAGGACCCGCGTTGCGTCCCTCCGCACACCATCCCTTGAATGAAACGACCGTCTTGTGAGGCGGAGCCGGTCCGGACGCGATATGACACATTCGCGCCGCGCATTGCCTTTTACCGTAGAATGATGGTTATAAAGGAGAACAAAGATGTTGGACGTACTGATCACGCCGATGACGCTGATGCTCATTCTCGCAGCGGGATACCTACTGAAACACCTCAGGGTATTCGGAGCCACGGATTATCGGGTGGTACAGGCGATCGAGTTTGACCTCGTGCTCCCCGGCGCCATCGTCCACTCATTTGCAACGAACGACCACAGCCTCAGCCTGCTTTGGATCTCCCTGTTCTCCCTTGCGGCCACGCTAGTACCCCCACTGCTGATCTATCTGACGACGACACATACTCCGGTGTCCGACCGCGCGTTCATGATGCTCAACTCCACCGGTTTCAACGTCGGTTGCTTCTGCTTCCCCATGGTACAGGCGTTGGTTGGTCCGCAAGGCCTGGTGGCCACCGCTATGTTCGACATCGGCAACAACATCATGGTCGCTGCGGGGACTAACGTCCTCACCCAACAACTCCTGGACATCCCACCTGGAAAAACATTGACGCAGCAGGAAGGAGCCTCATGCCGCAAGGACGACGCGGCATGGAACGATGGCCGAAAACCGCATCACGAGGTCGAGAACGATCCCGGCATCAGACGCCTGCACCGCCGCGCACTCGCCAAATCCATCGCATGGGGTTTTCTTTCCTCCCCCTCCTTCGACACCTATATCGTGATGGTCGTGCTGATGGTAGCGGACGTACACCTGCCGCATTGGATGGCACAAGTCTCGCAGCCATTCTCCGGCGCCAACGCCTTCTGCTCGATGCTCATGGTGGGAATGCTCACCGAGCTGCCCTCCAACCGACATGACGTGGCAAGCGTGTGCAAAGTCCTCGGTTGGCGCCTCCCCTGCGCCGTGCTGGCGGCTCTCATAGCCTGGTTCCTCCTGCCGTTTGGCACGGCGATTCGTGAGAGCGTGGTTTTGTGTTGTTTCGCCCCCATCGCCGTCTTCTCGACCATGTTCACCGACAAGGTGCTCGGAAACGCGAAGCTGGCCGGATTCAGCCTGTCTGTAACCGCAGTCATCAGCACAGTACTCATGGTCGTCGTGCACCTGGCGATTCATATGTAAAGGCGACATCCCCTTGCACACGGCGAACAGCCGGGATTCACGGATGCCTGATGTCCAGAATGTGTACGCAGACCGTAGGGGCTAGAACCGACGTCCCGAATCACCAAAGCCCACCAAACGAGCAGTTACGTTCCTTCATCAAGGAAACGTGCCAGTATCCGACCGACGGCGGTCAACGGAAATCCCTAGGCGGAGTCACCGCCGGTCGCAATGCACCAGACCTACAGTGGAAGGCACGACTCATGACGAACTGCAACCGGTCCATGCTGCGACCGACTATGATGACATCCGACGATGATACATCTGACGATGGCACGCCCCTCATTGAACCGTTCTGAGCAATTCCCCTATCGCCGGGGCCAGAGCCGTGAACGCCTTGCAACGATGCGAAATCGCGTTCTTCTCTTCGGGGGTCATCTCGGCGCTCGTCAACGGCAGGGTGCGTCGCCGGACGCCCTCCCGCCTGTTTATGGAGGCATCGTAATCCATGTTCATGCGAGTCGAGCCCTTGACGGCACCGACATCACCATGAACGCAACCCACCGCATGATCCGCTGGTTGATCGTCCGGAACGAAAATGGGGTCATACCCGAATCCATGTCCACCACGCGGCGCACGGATGACAACCCCCTTCATTTCCCCCAGACGCACGGTCTCCTGAAAACATCCATCGGCTGAATTCGCCTGACCTGAACGCGCCTCACGAATCAGGACGCCCTCATCAGCGCGGGATTTCGCGGAACCATGGCCACCGCTGACTGGCACCACCAAAGCCGCAGCACAGCAGAACCGAGCCGTGCGTTTGTTATCCGGAATGTCCGACAGTTGAGCAAGCAACAGGTTCATGTTCGCGGTATCGTCACCGTGCGAGCCGGACCAACGAGCAGACAGGATTCCAGGCGCACGACCCATGACATCCACGATGAGCCCGCTGTCATCAGCCAAGGCGGGCAACCCGGTGCGCTTAGCCACATCACGAGCCTTAAGCAAGGCGTTCTCCTCAAAGGTCACCCCGGTCTCCACGGGATCGGGAAGGCCAAGGGATCCGGCACTGACCAGTTCCATATCGACGGCCCGCTGTCCCAAGACCCCCTCGACGATGGTCACGATTTCCGGCAGCTTGCCCTCATTATGCGTCGCCACGACGAACTTCATGAACTCCTCCTTACACAGTGGATGCCAATGTCCGCTTCACTTCAGCGCGGGGCGGCGAATCGAAAATCCGATATCGCGCATTCCATGCCATGAAGCCCGTGGGATAGGCGAAACATCGATGCACAGATACCGGCCACAACCATCATTTCTCGCTGAGCGCCTCACCCTGCTTGGCCTGAAGTTCCGTGTTCCCCTTGGCCGCCAGGTCGAGCAGCACCCCCAATTCGTCGCGTGTGAATGGTCGGTGTTCAGCGGTGCCCTGTATCTCGATGAAGTCGCCCGATCCAGTCATTGCGACGTTCATGTCCGTCATCGCCTGGCTGTCTTCGATATAAGGCAGGTCGAGCATGGGGGTACCGTTGATGATGCCCACGGAAACGGCGGAGACACGGTCCTTCAGTACTCGATCGGCGGATTTGATATGCTTATGGCCCTGCGCCCAACGCAAGGCATCCACAAGAGCCACATAAGCGCCGGTAACGGAGGCCGTACGGGTCCCGCCATCAGCCTGAAGTACATCACAATCAATCTGAATCTGGTTCTCACCCAACGCTTTCAAATCACACACGCCTCGCAGCACCCGACCGACCAACCGGCTTATTTCCTGAGTACGGCCTCCCACCTTGCCCTTGATTGATTCCCTGGCAGTACGCTCGGAGGTGGCTCTGGGGAGCATGGCGTACTCCGCCGTCACCCAGCCCAAGCCACTGTCCCTACGCCAACGCGGCACACCAGCCGTGAACGTGGCGGTGCACATCACGCGTGTGTTCCCACAGCAGATGAGCACGGAACCTTCGGGGGCGTCGGTGAAGTGTCGGGTGATGCTGACCGGACGCAACTCATCGATCTTACGTCCATCGGGCCTAATAACGGTATCGTTTCCAAGTAGATCTTTAATCTGAGCCATACAGCCAATCTAGCAGCAGCTCTCAACGCACTGGCCGGCCTCCCCGTTCAGGAAAACAGCTTTTAAGACACCGAGCACATCGACGGCTCGGCAGGCGCCGATTCCGGACCTTCTCCGTGGCAACGAGCCGGGCCGTTTATGGATGGACCGCCATTGAACAAGACGAAGCTCACAAGCGGTCGCCCGCAGGACAGAGAGAGTTCAGGAAGGCTCAGCCTTCACGAGAACCCCGGCCTAGGAAGCTGTAGGTACAAGGAAAACCACATACGGCACGAACCGTGGTTCATAAGACCCCACGCTCACGAAACCTCACGCATTGGGAACCCGGTATCAGCCGAAACGACCGGAGATGTAGCGCGCAGCGGTCTCGTTCTGCGGATTGTTGAACATGGTTTCGGTATCGGCGAAGTACTCCAAATGCCCTGGCTTGCCGGGAGCCCGCAGATTGAAGAACGCCGTGTAATCAGCCACACGGGCCGCCTGCTGCATGTTATGAGTGACGATGACGATGGTGTAGTCACGCTTGAGAGAGTCAATCAGGCTTTCGACGGCCAGGGTGGAGATCGGGTCAAGAGCCGAACACGGCTCATCCATAAGGAGCACCTGTGGATGAACCGCGACAGCCCGCGCGATGCACAGCCTCTGCTGCTGACCACCGGAAAGTCCTATTCCGGGTGCATCCAAACGGTCTTTGACCTCATCCCACAGGTTGGCTCCGCGCAAAGCCCACTCCACAAGCTCGTCGGCATCGGACTTCGATATGCGCCGTTTGTTCAGATGTATGCCCGCGAGCACATTGTCGCGGATCGACATGGTCGGGAATGGGTTCGCCTTCTGGAATACCATACCCACGTCACGGCGCACGGCCACCGGGTCAACCCCTTTACCGTATAGGTCGTGGCCTTCAAGCAGGACCTGCCCCTCCACCCGAGCGCCTGGGGTGAGCTCATGCATGCGGTTGATCGTGCGCAGCACCGTGGTCTTTCCACAGCCAGACGGTCCTATGAACGCCGTTACCTTGTTAGGCGCTATCGAGATGTTCACATCCTGAACCGCGTGGAAATCACCATAAAACACATTCAGATTCTTGATTTCTATGCCTTGCCCCATATCACCACCTCATCCTTCCTTTTCCCTCGTCTTTTGCTTTCCGAAGCCGAATTCATCGTCCTACCTTCGGAGTGAAGATCTTCTGCACCGCTCGGCCCGCGAAATTCAGGAGCAGCACCAGCACAATCAGCACCAGCGCCGCCGCCCACGCGCGCTGCGTGGGAATGTCGGCTATGCAGGCGGGCCCCGCCGACACGGTGCACGTGACTGAAAGCTTCTGATACTCCTGATATACATAGACCGGCAACGTCGTCATCTGCCCGGAGAACAGATTCCAATTCGTCGTCGAAATGAACCCCGCCGTCATGAGCAACGGCGCGGTCTCCCCGATGACACGCGCGATGGCGAGCAGCACACCCGAGATGATACCAGGAAGGGCCGTACGCAACACGATGCGCGTGATCGTACGCTGCTTCGTGACGCCAAGCGCGTAGGCCGCCTCTCGCAAATCAACCGGCACCGCACGAATCATTTCGACGCTTGAATTGACGACGGTCGGCACCATCAGCAGAGAAAGCGCCACCGAACCTTCAAAACCGCTGAGCATGCCAGGACCGAATACGATCGTGAACAGCGAATAGGCGAAAAGTCCAGCAACGATGGAAGGCACGCCACTCATTACCCCGACCATCATGGCCACCGCGTGGGCCAGCTTGCCGCCATGAGCATATTCAGTCAGATACACTGCGCACAGAATGCCGAGCGGAACGCTGATCGCCATCGCGCCGAAGGTGACCTCCAAGGTGCCTATAATGGCATGTTCCGCGCCGCCATAACCGCCGGATGGCGTCGGTCTTCCACCGACCACACCCGACATGTTGTAGGTCAGGAAATTCAGATTCAGCCGTCCGGCGCCACGTTGTATGGTGGTCCACAGGAGCGACACGAGCGGAATCATGGCGAAGACGAACACACATAGAATGAGCGTCGACATAATGCCGTTCTTTGCCTTGCGCCAATGAAGAAGCTCCGAAGTCGGCCGGAATCTGGCAAAATCAAGCTCGGTGTCGACACTGACGCCGGCCACATGGACATCCGCCTTGCGCTCCTGCGTGACGTCTGAGGCGACCTGTCCTGTTTCATGCGCGCCCGCTGCCTCAGCGCGAATCGTTCCCGTATCGGCCTTGAACCAACCGGCAACCTTGGAAACGAACCTGGTAACGACGTGACGAATGTCCTGCCACAACGAATCGCCGGACTCGCGCACCCCCGTAGCTCTGGTGGTGATGGCTCGCGCGATGGCGTTGACGACGAACGTCACCAGGAACAGCACCAACCCGGTCGCTATGAGCGCGGACACGCCCAATCCGCTAGCCTCAGGGAACTGCGAAGCGATGTTGGCGGCGATGGTCTGTGTGTGCGAAGCCTGAAGAAGACGCAAGGAATACGTCAGCCCAGGAGACAGAATCATCATGACGGCCATGGTCTCACCGAACGCACGACCGAGGGCTAGCATGGAAGCCGATACCATGCCGGACCTGGCGACCGGAAGGACGGCCATCCTGATTGCCTCCCACTTGGTCGCTCCGAGCGCGAGCGCCGCCTCTCGGGTGAGTTGGGGGGCACCGGTGAACAAATCGCGGGTCATGGATGCGATGATCGGCATGATCATGACTGCAAGCACGACCGAAACGGTCGCCACCGTGCGCGGAGGTGCAGCCGCCGGACCGGCGAAAAGCGGTATCCAACCAAAATAGCGCGCCAGCCATCTCCAGAATCCATAGGAGGCGGGAACGAGAACAGTGCTTCCCCATAGGCCGTATATGACGGAGGGGATGGCCGCAAGGAGATCCACCATCGCATTAAGAACGCGCGCCAACCATTTCGGTGCGTAATAGACAATGAACAGCGCCACACCGATGGCCACGAAGAATGCGATGGCAAGCGCGAGCGCCGACACTATGACCGTGCCGAAAAGCAGTGGCCCGACATATTGCCAGAAACCGCTCGCCTTGCCTCCGCTCAACCCCTGGAACGTGGAGGACGCCTGAAGATCGTCAGCGGCAAAGACGGGCCACGCCCGTGCCAGCAGGAACAGGAGCACGGCGCCGAGCACGAACAAAATCGCGATGCCCGCGGCATAGACCAGAAAACGGAACACGACGTCGCCGGTATGTCTTTGGCCGTTCGGTGCCACGCCATCCGATCTGTCACCAAGACCAGGAACACGCATCACGTCCGGCTCTTGCACACGGCCATCTCGGGCTTCTTCAAAGGCTGTTTCAGACGCCTTCCCATGCGCACCCATCAGTGTAGCTTCCTATACATCATCGCACACCCCTTACTTATCCAAACCGTCACTTCTTCTCAATCCATGCCGTTTTCGGCACCACTCGTTTTTTCTTCATGGTCCGACGCACAAGCGCCGAACCGGAACCACCGACCACATCCCGCGCTCACGCGCCACGATCGTCAATCGTCTTGGCCGACCCCTCCGCTCCATCCACAAAGGCCGGAACATCAACGCATCACATGAACCACCTGCACATGATGCGACCATTCACTTCTCATCGATTCTGGAAATCGCATGCAGCACCTTTTTGCTCAATCCGGTACCGAGCGGTGCCGAACCCGTATTGTCCTGAGCGACCTTCTGCCCTTCAGTGCCGGCTATGTAACCCAACCAATCCTTGGCGAACTTACCGCTGGCCCTGTCCTTGTAGGCAGAGCACGCCACGGCATAGGAGACCAGCGCCAGAGGGTAAGACCCCTTGGCGTCGGTGCCGTAATTCACATCGACGACCACGCGATTGCTTGACTTCGGCACCTGCCGCAAAGGCGAGGCATCAACCACCTTCGCCACGGCATCAGCTTCCGGGGACACATAGCTTTTGCCCACTTTGAGCGAGACCGTACCGAAATTACCCCGTTTCGCTGCATCGACATAGCCTATCGTGCCATCGGCTTGCGAGACGGTCGTCACCACGCCGTCAGTCCCTTTGGCGGCCTGACCGACGTCATTCGGCCAGTTCTGCTGAGGTTCGTACCGCCAATCCGAAGGAGCGGCCGCCTTGAGGTATGAAGTGAAGGTCTGTGTCGTCCCTGACTTGTCGGAACGACGCACCACCGTAATCGGCACATCAGGCAGGTCTATAAGCGGATTCAACGCTTTGATGGCCTCGTCATCCCATTTGGTGATTTTCCCGTCGAAAATGCGCGCAACGGTGGCCGCATCCATGTTCAGATGCCGTTCTTCGGCTGAAACGGTGCTTCCCAATACTCCTCGCAGGTTGAACACAATTGCGATCGGCGAAAGATAGACCGGCACTTCAAAGGCCTCGCCTGAAGCGCACACGGCCTTCGACTGCTTCACTTGTTCGTCATTCAACGGGGAATCGCTGGCGGCCCACGTTGTGGCGCCGGTGAGAAAAGTGGTGACACCTGCACCGGAGCCGGTGGGATTATAGGCGATTTTCACATCACGATTTTTCTTTTGATACGTGGAGATCCAGGCATCGACCACGCCTTGCTGAGAGGAGGCACCCGCGCCATAGAATTCATTGGGACCGGCTGCATGTGAAGCCCGTGAAGCCCCTGCCGAAGTCGAGGGGTCGACGTTATCGCCGCATGCGGAAAACGTGCCGATCAGCGCCAGGCAAGAAACGCCGGCGAAGAATTTGGACACCGCAGATTTGTGTATCTTGCTCACACGGCAATTATCGCAGAGAATATGGCCTAACGCCAATCCAAAGGCTTTGGTCGGGACACGTCGCAAAGCAACGCCGCCGCGACACGCCGGGGCAAAAGCGCGAATGGTCGGAATCCCGCCGGACACGCGGCGGTCAAGGCCTTGCTTCCCTACAGTCGGGTGACTATATCGACCGCCAGGCGCGCGGCGGTATCGGCATACTCGGAGACATCAAAATCCCTGAACTCCTCATATTCCGTATCCGCATTGTCCGAAAGCGCACGAATGACCAAGGAAGGAACATCATTGCGGGCGGCCACATGAGCCACCGCTGCCCCCTCCATCTCCACGGCGTCGGCATGGGTATTAGCAGCTACGTCAGCGACTTTTTGCGGCGTATCCACAAAATAGTTGCCGGATGCAATGGTGCCGACGATATGGTTGATGCCAGCGTCATCAAGGGCGGCGGACGCCACTTCCAGAAGTCGGGCGTCTCCATGGAATTCTTCGGTCTGCGGCTTCCATTGGGCGATCAGACGCATGTCCGAATCCAGGTAGCGCAGCGTTCCACCAAGCACCACGTCATTGATGTGCATGGACTTGTTGAGACTTCCGGCGATGCCCGAAAAAATGACGGCGCATGGGTCATAACGGTCGATGAGGAACTGGGTGGTGGCGGCGGCGTTGACCAAACCCATGCCACCTACAGTGGCGACGACGCGAATACGTTCGCCGGAACGCGTCTCAAGAGTGCCGCGGTTGACATCCAGACTCGCCATAGCGTCGTGCTCCACATCGTTCAATGATCCAGCGATGAGCGTCACTTCCTCATCCATAGCTCCGATGATCGCAATCGTCTTCATGCCGTTCCTCCCGCTTATGGCCTCGCATGCGCATCCAAGACCGACCGACCCGGACGGCAGGCATGCTGCGTTCACAATGATTACCCTATCTTACTCCAGATGCTCCACGAAGGTGAGACGCGCCGGCAGCGCCCACGGCGCCGTCACGACGAGTACCGCTACCCGATGCCATACGCGCAGGTGGTCTGTCAACGGCGAGAATCCACAGCCCGCGCAAGCTCATGCAGAAGCAGCTCCGTTTGCGGCCAAGAGATGCATCGATCCGTTATGGACTTGCCATATTGAAGTCGATGCAAGGGTGCGGCCGGCTGATTGCCGCCTTCGATGAAGCTCTCCATCATGATTCCGGTAATGCCTTTTTCGCCGGCTGCAATACGTGCGGCAATCTCACGCACCACCTGAGCCTGCCTGACTTCATCCTTACCTGAATTGCCATGTGAACAATCCACGATCAGACCCTGCGCGGCTGCGCAATCCGCCGGGAGTTCGGCGCGAATCGCCTCCATCGCACCGGCAACCGAAGCACTGTCGTAATTCGGGCCTTTCGAGGAGCCTCGCAGCACTACATGGCAATCAGGATTGCCCAAGGTCTGCACGGCGCTGGCACGACCCTCATGGTTGATGCCGAAGAAGGTCTGCTGCTGAGCGGCGGTAAAACAACTGTCCACGGCTATCTTCACCGACCCGTCCGTGGCGTTCTTGAAGCCTATGGGCATGGAAAGCCCGCTGGCAAGCTGACGGTGCACCTGCGAACCGGTATTGCGCGCCCCAATGGCACCCCAGCTCACGGCATCGGAGATGTACTGCGGGCTGGTAGGCTCAAGAAACTCCGTGGCGGCGGGCAAACCCGTGCCAAGCACCTCCAGAAGGGTGCGTCGCGCCAGCAACAGACCTTTGACGATATTGTGGCTTCCATCGATGTCAGGGTCGTTGATCAGCCCCTTCCAACCCACCGTCGTACGAGGTTTCTCGAAATACACACGCATGACGATGAGCAGCCGGTCGCGCACCTCCTCGTTGACGCGGGCCAAACGGCGCGCATAATCCAACGCGGCCTTGGGATCGTGTACGGAACACGGACCTACGATGACCAGCAGACGATCATCCTGTCCGTACAGACACGCACGAACCTCATCGCGGGAAGCGGCCACCAGATTCTGCGCCGCTTCATCGAGCGGAAGCCCGCTAAGGACTTCAGCGGGCGTAGGCAGAGGCTCAAGTTCGAAAACCCGCCGATTGACAATTCTGCTGATGCCGGCCTGATCCTCCCAACGCGGCACATCGGGAACCGTCAGCGGATTTTCACCGTTGTCGATGGCGCGGCGAAATTCAGCCAAACCGCGAACTTCGGAACCAGCTTCGTAATCATTCACAAGACGGCGGACATCGTCGTCCTGGTCGCCACCGGCGACTCGCAAGCTTCCACCGGCGGAGCCGGAATCAATCCCACTGACTTCGGCACACCCACCCAGAGCGTCATCATGATTCATGAGATCACACTTTCCTTCGTCATCAACAGCCTAAGGCACGTTCCACCAAACACAGGCACGACCGATGCGAGCATTCATTCGCCATCCAACACGCGTCGCGCCGAGACCGCCGCCGCAAGCCCGTGAAGCAATTCGTTCGTGCGATCCCACGCAATGCAGGCATCGGTAACCGAACGCCCATATACCAACCGATCGAGCGGAGCCGGGGATTGATGCCCTCCCTTGAGGAAACTCTCCATCATCACCCCGAAGATACCCTGCTCGCCCTTCGCCAGTCTTTCGGCGATCTCCTCCACCACTTGTGCCTCACGGACCTCGTTCTTGCCGCAATTGCCATGGGCCGCGTCAATGACCAGGCCATGTTCGCTGGGTCCGGTCACCTTGGACTCGCGCAGCGTCTCCAGCGCCTTGTGGACGCAGGCAGCATCATAATTCGGCCCCTGGCTTGAGCCTCGCAGCACGATATGACAATCGGGGTTGCCTTTGGTCTGCGCCGAAATCACACGACCGTCGAGATTGATGGAAAGAAAATGATGCTCGCTTGAGACGGCGTAACACGAATCGGCCGCCGCCTTCACCGAACCATCGGTGGAGTTCTTGAAACCGATAGGCATCGACATGCCGCTGGCGAGCTCGCGGTGCACCTGGCTTTCGGTGTTGCGAGCGCCGATGGCACCCCAGCTTACCAAGTCGCACAGGTACTGCGGGGTGATGGGGTCAAGCCATTCGATGGCCGTGGGCAGGCCCTGCGAAAGTACGTCAAGCAGCACCTGACGCGCCAGGAACATCCCCTTGCGGATGTTGAATTCACCGTTCAGGTCCGGATCGTTGATCATACCCTTCCAACCCACCGTCGTACGTGGCTTTTCGAAATATGTGCGCATGACGATGAGCAGACGGTCATCCAATTCCCTGCTAACCTGCGCAAGTCTGACTGCGTATTCGTGCGCGGCCTTGGGGTCGTGGATGGAACAGGGCCCCACAATCACAAGAAGGCGGTCGTCACGGCCATGAAGTATGTCACGGATCTGTTGTCTGGTCTTCAGTACGAATCGGCTTTGTTCGGGAGTCATGGCCAATTGCTCGAGCAACACCCGCGGCGCCGGTATGGGATCAAGCTGCTTAATGTTGACATCGACGGTCTCGGGGTAGACGGCCCCATCACCAAAGCGCGACGCATCCTGCGCACTTCCGGGTCCTTTCAAAAACGTCATGCCCTCTCCTCCCTTCAGCCGATCCGCGACCTCGTTACCGGTCCCCGAGACCGAGGTCCGCACGTCGGAACCGAACCGCCCTCCATTGTATGTCTTTCGCGTTCATCCTCGCACGCCGATGTCGCAATGATGAACGGCTGGGAATGACGATGAACGCGGGCTGGATACCTGGCACAACGCAATCGGCGGACGATGCGGCGGACGTGCATTCCTAGCACGCCCACGACACCGTCCGCCCAGACGGTCATAGCCTTCAGCAGCGCAAACCGTCTGCAGGTACGAACGTATCAGTTCACGCCAAGGCACCCATCGGGTCCCATGCGGGCAACATGATGGCCGGCTCATCCAAGGCGGCCAGATATTCGTCCGGAAGCATGGACTTCGGTACCGCCACCTCGTACACATATTCGGTGAACCAGTCGTCGCTCATGGTGAAGTAGCCCTTGTCCGCCACCTTGTCGCCCCACGAGTTCTCGACCCTCCAACGGTTGGTGGTCGTGCCGTCATCCGCCACGTCCACGCCCACGAAAGCCATCGCGTGGTTCATGGCGGACTCGCCGTAACGTACACGCTGCTCCTTGTCCATGTCGAAGTCAACGTCATAGACTTTGCCGTACTCGAACAGATCGGTCGCCCAAGCGCCGTTCTTGCGGTCCATCATGGGGCCGCAGTCGGCCCCGAACCACACCGGAAGGTTCTTTTCCGAAAGCAGCCTGCGCACGCAATCCTTCATGAACTGGTTTGGAACATTCAGATATTCCGTGGGATCACCGCCGGCCACGTTTCCCAAATGTTCGATGCCGATCTTCTTGCCCTTAGGATGCTCCGCGCGTGGGTCGTCCACCAGGCAGACATAGTCTTCGAGACCTGCGGAGGCGTTCACGTATTTCTCCCAGAACTCCACGGGGGTGATCTCTCCATCGCGGTGGAAATTGCCGTCCTTGTCCGTCCACTCCCAATCGAAGCTCTTCGGCGGCTCGCCCAGATGAATCGTGAGCATGCGATGACCCGCCTCGACGGTTTCGTCAATGATCTGATCGATGCGAGCCGGATCGGCGTACATGTGAGCCACGGCAGTGTGCAGCATCTTACGCAACTGGTTGTTCATCACGCCGGTTGATTCGGAGGAAGCCGTTTCCGGGAAGAAATCCTTGGGAACGGCGCCGTACTTCTTGTAGACGTTCAGAGCCATGGTCCACTGACCGCCATCGCCCATCACGTCATCGAGCAGGTGCTTGACCAAACGTGAGTCCGGTCCTTCTCCGGTACGTACCAACTCCGCCATGTCACGCATGAAATAGTTGATCCGCTCCAGTTTGTCGTAGTACATGGCATACGCCTGCGAAAGCTCGAAACCATCGAGATTGAACTGCTGCTTGGCAACGTAACGCGACACGTTAAGCGAACTGAACAACCAGCAACGGCCGGACTGCTTCTGATTGGTCACCTCGCCGTTGTTGACGGTCACCGAGAAACGGCGCGGCAAACTACGGGCACGGTCATAATTACGGGCGACATCGTTGATGCCCACCGTAGTGACCGCGTTCATGGCGATGTGGTTGGTCGGGTTCGATGCGAAGTCCTCGCGCATCTTCTCCAGTCGTCCCTCACTTAGTGGTGCGATTTCAGACATACTGCTCCTATTCCTTTCCCTTGTGTATTGATCGGCGTCAACGTGTTCTTGGTATGACTTCGTCTTCCAGCAGACCATTCACCGGGTACCTGCAGACAAAGTCGGACGTCAACGCCGGGCGGAACCCCGGGAAGTCCCGTTCCCCTTCCGTTCACCTGTAGACCCCGCAGCTTGCCCTTGACCGTCCCGGGATGCACCGGTTTGGGCATCAGCCTGCGGACCGTCCGCGCCTTGTTTCTGGACTTCCCCCTGCGAATCCGCCGAATCCACGGCGTTGATGACGGGGATCTCCGTGGGTGCGGTCTTCTGGTCCGCGTCCGGAACGGCGACGCCGAAGCCCGAGAAAGCGTTGGTGAACATGGCCTTCAGCTCTGTGACCCGGCGGGTGATGTCGGACTCGCGCTCCTGCATCTGGGCGATACGCGAATCAAGCCCGTCCAGCTCGTCCTTGGCCGCGGCGCGACGCTCCTCCAGTTTCTTCTCGGCGTCCTTTGCGGCCTTCTCGATGATCTGCGTGGCTTGGTCATCGGCTTCCTTGCGCTTGCTTACCGCATAGGCATCAGCCTCATCGCGCACGTCCTTGGCTTTGGCAACCAAGGCATCCGTCTCTTTTTTGGCCTGCTCACGCTGTTCCTCCAACTTTTGGAGCAACTCATTGACCTTGGCCGTGGCTTCGTCCTGTTGGGAGGCAATATCCGCACGGATCTGCTCAACTTCGGCGTTGACCTGAGCCTTCGTCTTCGTGGCGCTGACCTGAGCCTCATCGGTGATGGACTGCGCCTTGGACTTCGCCTCGTCGATGATCTCCGCAGCCTTGCGCTGGGCCGAAGTGGTCATGCTAGACACCTGCTCGCGCACATCGGACAGCTTCTTGTTGGCCTCCGCCAATGCGGCGGCGATCTGATCGCTGGATTCCTTCTTCAATTTGCTTATCTCGTCGTTGTTGGCCTTACGAGAATCGGCGATCTCCTGGGTCGCCTTGGCCTTCATATCAGCGAGTTCACGCTCCTGCTTGGCGCGTTCGGAAGCCAGACGCTTCGAGTGCTCCTCGCGGGTGTTGTTCAGTTCGATCTCCAACGCGTCACGTTGCTGTGCCACGTACTTGTTGACTTCGTCGCGCTGCTGTTCGGCCTCCTGTTTGGCGCTCTGGGAAGCGGAAACGGACTCGGTCTGTGCTTTGGCGAGTATGGTGGCAGCCTTAGCGTTCGCTTCATCGAGAGCACGCTGCACGTCAAGCTTGGAGTTGTTGATCAGGGTCTGCGCCTGAGATTGGGCCGTGGCACGCGTGTTGGCAGCATCCTGCTTGGCCCTGTTGACCAGCTCGGCGCTGGTCTGCTCGGCGGAGGCGAGCATCTGCTGAGCATTGGCTCCGAGGGAGGCGAAGGAATTGCCGCCCTTGGAGGCCTTCTTGACGTTGTTCTTCTCTTCCTGAAGTCGCGCCTGAAGCCTGAGGATGGATTCATCACTTGCGCTCACCTGCGCACGCAACCGTTCCAACGTTTTCTGATTCTCGCTGAACGCCGCATCCACGGCGTCCTTGTCATACCCACGAAGCACAACTGGAAACTGATCCGCCATGTCCATTCCTTTCAACACCATTCGACCCATACGCATATTAGAGGGCGAAACGCCCAAATCGCACATAACAATACTATTTCATGGAGCTGAAAAAAACACTGAGAAAATGGGAATTCACACGAAATCCACAAACAGCGCAACACGCATGCACCTCACCGAACCGGTGTCTCAGCCGATGAGAATGTCCGACGACGACGGATCGAAGTAATAGCTCACCGCCTCGCGCACCACGTCACGGCAGGCCTGCACCTGTTGGCCGACCGTCAGCCCATGCTGGGCATGCGGCGCATCCACAATCGCCGGAAGACTGACGAAGCCCGAAATGACGTGGCGATGACGAGCCGTCGCCCACTTCATGAGATTGTAGAAAAGGGAGTTGCATACGAACGTGCCGGCATCCGAACTCAACGCGGCGGGGATATCATCCCTTCCGAAATCATCGAGGATCGCCCTCAAAGGCAGACGTGTCCAAAACGCCGCCGGTCCATCGTGATCGATGGGGCCATGCTCATCCATGTCCGGTTCCCCAGACAAGCCTGAATCCATACCCTTGCCACTTATTTTGCGGGAAATATCCATGAGGTTCACGGCACAACGCTCCAACAGCATGCCACGCGCGGACCGGGCGAAACCGGTGGCGATGACGACGTTGGGGTCTTGTTCCTCGAGCGTATCCTCAAGAACCTCCCAAGCCTTCTCAAAACTGATGGGAAGCATCACTGGAGTAATGTTCACCCGTACATCCGACAGGAAATCGTCCTGCCGATTGTCCTGCGGATCGATCCCCTCGCGCGCGAACTGCTCCACGACGATCCGCGAAGGATTGCGTTCCACGCCTTCATATGGGTCGAAACCGGAAATAACGACATTCACTGATTCCACGTCACTGCCCTTTCACGACGACGTTGCGCAACGAACCGATGCCTTCGACGGTCACCTGCGCCTCGTCAAGGGGATGCAGACTGCCATACGCGTTAGGCGTGCCCGTCATGATGACGTCGCCTGGCAGCAGTGTGGCGAAACTTGAGATCCGGGCGATTTGTTCGGGAATCGAATGGATCAGGTTCGCGGTGGTGCCGTTGGCTTCCGGCACATCCTCGCCGTTGAGTCGGAACGAGATGCGCGCATCGCGCCAGTCGAGGTCCGTCTCGATCCATGGACCCAACGGGCATGAGGTGTCAAAACCTTTGGCGCGAGTCCACATCGGATCGGACCCTTGCAGGTCGCGCAGCGTCACGTCATTGACGCAGGTGAATCCCAAGACGTGATCCATGGCCTCGGCTTCCGTGACGTTCTTGGCGATACGTCCAATGACCACGGCCACCTCGGGTTCGAAGTTCATATCATCGCTGAAGCTTGGCATGACAATGGGGTCATCCGGTCCGATCACGCTGGTGCTCGGCTTCATGAAGACAACCATGTCCCGAGGAGCATGTTCCTCATGACTGTGCCCTTGGGAATGCATGAAGCGGGCATGCGCCTCATAGTTTTTGGCCAAACCGTAGATCTTTGAAGGGATGACCGGAGCGAGCAGGCGGATTCCCTCGCCATCCAATTCGAAACGCTCGCCGGTAGGACGCGCCGGTTGCGAACCGAACGGGTATCCGTCAAGGACCGCAAGGTAGTCCCTGCCGCTCGACTTGTCGCTCTGTACGAAAGCATACTGCGGTGTTCCGTTATGTGAAAAACGTGCAATCCTCATGCCACCAGTCTACATCCATATCCATTTCAATCGCCGCAGAATCGTAACCGCAGTCAGACATCGACGCTAGAGTATGAACCATGCACGTTTCATACAAGGCACATCATTTGCCAGGCCGAATCTCCGCTGCCGTTTTTGCGTTGGCCTTGGCACTCACCGTAGGGGCCTGCGGCGCAAAAAACGGTTCGGACGCTTCGAAGAAGTCCTCATCGTCCCAATCCCAGTCCGACGCCACGGATGGCATCGGCACCCAAATGGCGGGGGTGAGCGCCAGCGGCGAACCCGGGAAAAAGCCGAAGGTCACATTCCATGTGCCGATGCAGGTCGTCAACAATTCATATGCGGTACTGCAGAAAGGCAATGGCGCGAAGATCGAACCGGGGCAGCGCCTGTGCGTTCAGGACGTGGCGCTCAACGCCAAGGACGGCTCCGAGCTGATGAGCTCCTGGGAAAAGAACACGCCCGACTGCTCTCTGGTGATGAACAAGCAGAAAATCAACGCCACCTATTATAACGTGCTGATCAACCAGAAGGTCAACTCCACCGTGGCCTTCGGAGTCAACGACAAGAACTCCGCCGGAACCTCCTACATCATGGCCGTCACCGTCATCTCGGCATCGGCGAATCGCGCAAATGGGGAAAAGGTCAAGGACATTCCCTCAAACCTTCCCAAGGTCAAATTGGGCGCGACGGGCAAGCCATCGATCGATTTGAACGGCTACCAGCCTGACGGCAAACTCGTGGTGCAAACACTCATCAAGGGCAAAGGCAAGAAGGTCGAGGAAAACGACACCATAGACGCTCATTACAGCGGCTGGGTAAAAGGCAAGGACGGCAAGCCTTCGCAGTTCGATTCCTCTTGGGACAGGGGCGAATCCTCGGTGTTCTCCCTGCAGCAAGTGGTCGCGGGCTGGACCCATGGCTTGGCAGGGCAGACCGTCGGATCGCAGGTCCTGCTCATCATCCCTCCGGATCAAGGATACGGGAATAAAGAGCAGAAGGGAATCCCCGCAAATTCAACACTCTATTTCGTCGTAGATATTTTGGATGACCAGGGGCAGACGCAAAGCTGAACCTGAGCCGTCATAACCGGTACAAACAAGGGGCTTCCTCGATCACACCCGAGGAAGCCCCTTACTCGTACTCATGAAAAGAAATCGGATAACCGCGACCCATTGGACGACATACGCAGCCACGGGAGACGGTCGCGCGTCAAAAATCAAGGGCGTGGGCCGGCCTGTGCATCCATGCCGGCCTTATACCAGAGCACGGCAATGTTCACACGCTCCCTGACACCGAGCTTGGCCAATATCCTGCTCACCGTCTTCTTGACCGAGTCGGTCTGCAGGCACAGCCGATCAGCGATTTCGGCGTTCGTCAGGCCTTCGCTCACCAAAGAGGCGACTTCAAGTTCACGTCTTCCCAGAACCGCGAATCTCGTACGCAATTCGGCCCCTTGGCCACGTGAGACCTCCGCGGAAAGCTCTCGTTTGATCACTTCTCCGGTGATGCGCGGCGTCAGTATGGCATCACCTGCATACACCGCGTGCACCGCCTCGTGCAGTTGAGCCGTTTTGACGTCCTTGAGCAAGAAACCCGAGGCCCCCGCGCTCAGGGCGCCGAAGGCGTAGTCGTCCTGGTCATACGTCGTCAATATCACCACTTTGACCGAAGGGTAGAGGTCGGTGATTGCACTGGTGGCATCTAGGCCGTCCATGACCGGCATGCGCACATCCATCAGCACCACGTCGGGCAATGGGCGCCGCGACCTGTGCAATGAGTCGAGGAGATCGAGGGCTTCCTGCCCGTCCGCCGCCTGCCCTACGACCTGCAGCTGCGGATCCTTGGCGACCATGAGCGAGAATCCCATTCTTGCGGGTCGCTGGTCGTCCACGATCATCACGCGAATCATATCGTTCCTTGTCTTTCCGCAGTTTCGATGGATGGGGGTATGACCGCCCGTACGACCCAGCCATTGGCCTGCGGACCTGCTTCGAACGTTCCCCCGTATCCCCGTATGGTATCCTGGAGCCTGTCAAGCCCGGTCCCACGGCCCGAAGGCACGTTCGTACCACTCCCATTGTCCCTGATGGTTATGGCGATGGCGCCATCGGTAGCATGATCCCATGAAATCACGATGCGGTTCACCCCTCGCCCGTGACGGATGGCGTTGGTCACCCCTTCTCTGGTGACGGCGAAGCTCAGGTCAGCCTGTTCAGGGTCGTCGGGTCTGCGTCCGGTCTCCGTCAGCGCCACGGTCATCCCTATACGCCGAGCGTGGTCGAGGATGGGTTGGACATCGTCCCAATGATGGCGCTTTCCCGGCGCAGCCAGTGGAGCGTCCTGGCCGACGGGAACCTCAAGGGCCTTAACGGCGGTTCTCGTGTCTGCCAGACCTTCCCGCGCCAGTTCGTTGATCATGCGTATGGCATCGTCGATCTGCGGCTTCCCCGTCACCTGGTCCAGGCCCTCCGACAGAGCGATGATGGCCGTCAGATCATGACCCACGCTGTCGTGAAGCTCCGCCGCAATTCTGAAGCGGTTAAGGGCCTGGTCACGTTCCTGAGCCAGATGCAGGCCGCGTTGACGTTCCTGAGCAAGCGCCCGTTCGGACAGGCGACGCTCCCGTCGCAACCTTGAAACGAGACCGAAACCGACGCTCAGGAGGAAACACGAGGCAAGGGGATACAACAGACCCGTGAAATCGGCATCCCGATGCCACTCAGTCGCGAAGGCCACACTGAGAAAACTCAACAGCCCCGACGTAGCCAGACCCGCTACAAGCGTCGTACGCGTATGGGCCTCCACCGTGCAAGCGTAGACGCCCACAATCCACAGCAGCAGCAGATACGTGAATGCGGAACCATAGACAATCGCGGTAAGGAGCATCAACACGCCGATGGCGATGGAAACCATCGCCGGCCGGCTGCGGCGCAGGATGAGCACAGCCACCGCAGCGATGATGATGGACACGAACAGCGGCATGCCCCAGCCGCTTGAGGATAGCACCAGGCGCAAGGTAGCATTTGCGCTCTGCGGAACCAGGGCCAATCGCGTGAGCAGGACGGTCTCATACAGGGCGCACAGAAATACCATGACATAAGCCATGCTCGTGCGGTTCCAAAAGTCCACCCACCATCGGAGCTTACCTCTCGATTTCATCGCATCCCCCAGCTTTTCGCGGTCCGCCACTTCCTTCCACCGTCATCAACCGACGACAACGTCTTGCGCATCCTTCCGCCGAGGTGACGAGCCTAATTATAACAAGGATATTCAACGCCAGCAGGCTCCGATCCATGCCTGCATGGACGATACCGCAGAATACGAATTTCAATCCCATGAATGAAGTCGATCGCCCCCAACAAACCGACCATCTCAAATGGCTTTTCTTGCCAGCCGACGGAAGATCGAGGCGCCGATCAGCACCCAGACGGCCGCCAGCAGCGTCGTTGAGACGAGGGAACCCACCGAGGCGATGCTGCCCAGGTCCCGTGCCGCCGACGCGCCGGTGATCAGGGCAAGGGGGTAGGGCGATGCTAGGGACGGGGCAGCGACCGACAAGGCGCAGCCTGCCAAGGTGAGCAGAAGCATGATGGACATGGTGGAGGCAAACGTCTCGGCCTTGGCGGCGATGGCCTGGGTCAGGGTCATGATGGCCCAGATGGACAGGGTCATGGGAACCGCACGCAGGAGGTAAGGACTCAGTCCGCTCAGGAAGAATCCGCCGACCATCCTTCCCACTGCTACGAACTCGACTTCGAAGACGGCAACGGTCAGGAGTGAGACGAGCAGGCCGTGCAGCATCTTGCCGGCTATCGCGGTGCCCGCAGTACCGGAGGCATTCAGTCGCTGCCAGTTGCGTCCCGCATGCTCACCCGCTTCCACCTGCGCGGCGAAGGCCGCAACCAGGATGGGCATGAAGACCATGCTCGGCAGGAGGATGGCCTGCCCCCAGACCGCACCCCACGTAACATCCTGGCTCTGGAATTCCTTGCGGTAGGAGACATACTGGTCCCATCCATTGAACATGCCTATCGCGTCGAACACGATCGTGGCCAGCCAATACCATAGGTTGCCGGCTTTATGCACCTCCCAGCGCAGGGCCGCCGGGACGGAGGGGCGTTTGCTGGTCGTCGGATTGCACATCGAGGCGCTTGACGACGCCACTGTGGTGATAGCTTGCTTGTTCATTGGCGTGACTCCTTGATTGTGATGATGACCGCCGAAATGACGATCCAGATGATGCAGGCCAGCAGGCTGCCGGCTACGCAGGACCAGGGGTTCGACACCAGGGTCATCCTTGCATGGCCGTCGGTACCGGCGATGGTCAGAAAGGGGCTCGCCGCGGAGCTGATGCCGGCCGGGAACAGCCAACCAAGGCGCGCCGCATTCATGGGCCCCAGACCGGTTCCGATGAGACCGGCGATCACCCCTACCCCCAGACCGACCGCCTGCTTGCCCACGGTCAGGGAAAGTGCAAGCTGGATGGCGCTCACCGCCATGGATGACGCAAGCGCGATGAGCACGGGCGCGAACACCAGCGCGGCGAAATCACCGCCAAGTGCGAACCCATCGGACAAGCCGGCAAAAGGTACCCATACCAAAGGGACCATAAAGGCCAAGGACACCGCGACGCCGGCCACCGCCAGTTTCGCGAAGAACCTGTCGCCCGCGCCCTGCCCCAAGGAACGCCACTTGAGGTCCATGCGTTCGCCGGTCTCCATGACGGACAGACGACTGGTGAGCAGTGCCGCGAGAATCGGAGCCAGCAGCCCGACGGTCTGGTACACCTCACCTTGAGCCAGCGCGAGGGTGTGCAAAGCCGCGTTGCCGGAGCCGGCCCGCTTCATGAAAGCCAGCCCCGACCACGCGCAGACCATGGCGACCATCGCCGACGCCATCCACCAGAACGATGAGCCCTTCAGCTTTCGTACCTCCAAAGCCAGAAGCACGCCGAAGCCCCCACAACGGGCCCCTTTCGGAGCCGAATGCCGAAGCGGCCGCACAGGACCAGTCACCTTCGTTGCTACCATGCTCATCGCGCACCTCCTTGCTCTATATGGGCGCGAGGGCTTTCCACCAGTTCCAGGAAGGCCTGCTCCAGGCTCTTGCGCTCGGAAGCAACCCTGTACACTTGCAGGCCTTGGGACACCAGTCTCGCGACTAGTGAGCCCACCGCTTCGTCGCTGAGCTGCGCGATACGCAACGTGGCGTCCTGCCGGGAGTATTCGAAAGCGATGCCCTCTTGTTCCAGAATTCCGGCGGCACGCTGCGGGTCGGACACTCGAAGGTCGATGCGTCCCTCCTCCCGCAGATCGTCCAGCGACCCTTGGTAGAGCAAGCGCCCACCGGCGATGATGCCGACCATGGGAGCCATCTTCTCGATCTCCGAGAGGATATGGCTGCTGATGATGACGGTGACGCCTTCCAAGCGTGCCAGATCTACAATCATCTGCCGCATCTCGACCACCGCCTCGGCATCCAGTCCATTGGTGGGTTCGTCGAGCAGCAGGAGCTCAGGCTTCGAAATGAGCGCCATGGCGATGCCCAGCCGCTGCTTCATACCCAGCGAGTAGGTTCCAGCCTTCCCGTCCTCATGCTCACCCAACCCTACCTTGGCAAGCACCTCGTGAGCGGTCGAACCCGGCAACCCCAGGTAATCGGCCACCATGCGGCAGTTGTCCAAGCCCGACAGCCCCGGGTAGAAGCTCGGACCTTCGATCATGGAGCCCACGCGCCCTGGTCGGATGCGGCTTTTGGGGCCTATCTGTTGGCCCAACATCCACATTCTGCCTGAACTGGGCTTCGTCAGCCCAAGCAGCAGCTTCATCGTCGTGGACTTGCCCGCTCCATTGGGGCCGAGCAGCCCATACACGCCGCCCACGGGCACCTGCAGGCTCAAACCGTCCACCGCTTTGAAATCCCCGTATACCTTCACCAGGTTTTCCGTGGCAACCGCCAGACGAGGCATGTCACTGTGAAATTCGTTGTCAGTACGTAAACCGTTGTCAGTACGTAAACCGTTCATCGTTCCTCCTTTCATGAGAACCGTCATGTTCCATGAAAGCGTCAACTGACGTTCCAATCAACGTAAGACGCGGATTTGTCCTCCTGAGGGGACATATGCGCAAATACTCACATGACTCACAGTCATGCCAAAGTCATGCCACAGTCATGCCAAAGTTATGCCAAAGTCATGCCACACCAGTCAAAGTCGGCCATGTGCACGGCAAATGACTCATCGGCAATCCCCCGGACGACGCGTCCGCCGCATCGCATGACGTATCGTTGAAATGCGCTAACGAGGTTGCATCAAACCGTTGGCCTGGCAGCGCTTCCTCTTGCTATGCCCAAAGGCCTGAACTCGTTGCCGGGCATAAGGACTTCACTCGGACGCAAGCGCATTCATTCGCCGACCGCCGCCACGACCACAATCCACTCCCAAATGAGTACACACGCATCCTGTCGAACCAATCAGCATCAGCCTTCTATCCGTCGACGGCATCGTTCATAACGATCATCAGGACCACGGTTTCGGCCATCACAATGACCGTGAACAGGACCGAAAAGCCATTGAACCCGGCCTCCACATTCGACCAGCCACCATCCTGCTACGGAACCATCGCCGTCGCCATGCCATTCCGTTTGCATCCATCGAAGTAAACGCACAAGACCGTTCCCACATTCAGATCGAAGGCCACTTTCAAGACATAGCAAACGACCGTCCGACAAAGCCTCGACGATCTATCGGCAGCAAGCAAGCCCTATACGACAAGCAACAGAAGCGTCACCCAGGAACAGAACACGGCTCCCTTGTGCACCCCTAAGCTCACCGGTGACGACACAGGCGAAACCAGAGCTCCGAAACTGAACACGAAGACGAGGAGACAGCAGTCAGAAACAACACGATAAGCGGAATTCTGTTTACCCATCGATGCCCTCTTTTTCGTACATAGAATATTACATGGATATGAATACGTTGCCGGTGTCGGAATCGTTGATTCCCGAGAATGGTTTCAATGGGTCTTGTAAGCGGACCGTTATGAGACTAGTGTATCTACATTTAAATACAAGAATTCACAAAGTCATCACATTTAATTGTCTATAGCTTGCTGGCTAATGGTCGGCATCTGTAGTAGTTCCCTATAAGCTGGGCTGGAAATCTTAAGTTCGTCATGTGTGCCGCATGCAACGATTTTGCCCTTTTCCATGACCAGTATTTGATCGCCTGGCTCAATTGTTGACATTCTGTGAACTACTTCAATGACGGTTTGTTCGGAGAATATTTCGCGTAGTAGAGCATTTATCTTCTGTTGGTTGATTGAGTCGAGGCTTGACGTAGGCTCGTCTAAGAGAATGACCGGTTTTCTGTGCAGTAAAATCCTGGCGATGGAAAGTCTCTGACGTTCTCCGCCGCTCAGGAAGTGGCCTTGTTCACCGACCTGCGTATTTAACTCTTGTTCGAGATTCCTAACTTTTGTATCAAGATTGACGAGCTTGAGCGTATTCCAACATGTCTCATCGCTTGCATTTGATGGTTCCCATCGTGAGATTATCTCGAATACTACCGGAGAATATGGGAGCATCTTGTTCAATATAGCTAACTACTTTCCTGATATCGTTGGCATTTAAATCAGTTGAGTCAACATTGTTGTATAGGATATGTCCCGAATCCGGCCTATAAAAAGCCTCCAACAGGGAAAGCATCGTAGTTTTACCTGAACCCGATGAGCCCACGATGACGGTTCTTTGGTGTGGGACTGCGCTAAAACTAATGTTCTGCAGGGTGGTATTTCGTTCATCATCTTTGTTCGTTGTATTGTAAGAAAAGCATACATCTTTGAACTCCAGCGTAATGTTGGCTGTATCAAACGAGGAATGCCCATCTGGGGAAGCATATTGCTCGAACTTACGGTTTCGCTTTTATCGCGCAAAGATTCAATGTCTTCTATTCTCCTGAGTGGTCCTAAAGCTTTGAAAGCCGTGGTTATAGATGAGGAAAGGGAGCTTAGCGAAGAAACAACCATAGTCAAATACATCGAAAAGGAGATGAAATTAGAAATATCAAGATCCCCTTTCGCTATTTCCGCGCCGCCAAAGGAAAAACGATTAGTAAGGTCAGCTGTATGGCGCAGTTCACAATGGACCGAATGATTGTTTCCTTGTTGGCCACTTTTACTGTTGCCCGATACACTTCTTCTGCGGTACCGACTACTCTTTTCGTTTCAGGCACTGTTGCCATAAAGGCCTTAATTGTGCGAATTCCGGCTAATGATCGTAGTATGGCATTAGACAGTCTTGCTGTCTTAGCTTGTACCAGTTCGGTATAGGCCTGCAGACGCGTGAAGAGGCAGCAATCATCAACAGAATGGATGTGCACGAAGTTATAAGTGCCACGGCAAAGAGTCTGGTATCAATGAACAGCATAGCGACAGCTGATCCGCAAGCTGTTAACAGATTCGCGGCCACTTTAAAGAAGTCTGATGACAGGGCTGAGCGTAACTCATTAGTATCTGAGATGACAGTTGAGACATAGTCACCCGATTCCCTCTTATCGTACTCTTGTACCGGCAGTCCGAGGATACAGGTAATGAGGTTGCTGCGTTTATCGAAAACTATTTTCGCCGCAAGGCGGTTTGCCATATTGGATCCCAAACCATCCAGGACGATGCCTGCTACAAACAAAAGCGCCAAGACTGCAATTGGTCTCACCAACTTCTGACTCTGTTCTATGGCGTGTAGAAGATAATTGACACACAGGGGTTATAGTAACGCCAGACCTGAAGACACTATACCCACAGACACCACAACAACAGTGATAGCTGTATGCGGTTTCAATAGTTTGAATACATTAAAAAATGTGGTTTTTTGATGTTGCTGAGTTTGCGTAGTTGACATGATTTCCGCTATTCGCCTATGGCTGTTTGGACGGTTTCAATTGCCGATCGCTTCAAACTAGAACGTGCAGAGAAAAATGTGGCAAGTGTTCCAGCAGCGATAATGGGCACAGCAAGGACAAGGAAAAACTTCCAGGGAAAGACCACTACAAAGAGACTCTTGGAAAGAGGGAGGAATGTCACAGCGGTGAAGACACCGACGAGTAAGGTGGCCCCCGCAGAAATAAGGACACCGGTGGTCATAAGGATGAAACCATCCAAGGCCGATATGGCAAGTAGCTGTCCGGGCACAGCGCCCGCGATGGAAATCAGGGCCAGATCAAGGTTGCGTTCCTTGGCGGAGATGGCGAAACTGGCGACCGCACCGATTACAGCAATGAGCAACGCCGACCATAGGCTGGACATAAGCTCTACTGGTGTGGCTGATCCCATGTCTTTCAACTGGGGAAAGCCACTTATGGCAGCAGTGCTGGTTTGCCCTGTGATTAACAATCCACCGAGCAGGAACAGGCAAGCGGTCAGCGAGATGATGGTAGAGCCGAATGCCTTCCCGCGACTTCTCACAATGGCTTGCGCCCGTGCTATCTTCCAGACATCAGACTGCACAGGAACCAGATTCGTCCATGTTTTAGTGGACCATTGGATGATAGGGCCTCCCGAATAAGCCAGAGCGACCAGAAACAGCATTATCGCAATGATTGGGCCTAATGACATGGGTTGCATGATGATGCCCAATTGGGTCTTACTCAGAGTTTTGGGGTCGTTCAGGACCAGGATGACGGCAGCGACTGCCGGTGCCAGCAGAGCGATGAAAGCACCGATAATAAGGAATCTCCTCAAACCGCGCCCAGCTCGCGTGACGCGGACTTCCTCACTTCCTGAACCTCTCAGCAGCTCAACCGGAAGCACTTTCCTCAAAGCACGCAGAGTAAAGAGAGCACCCAACAAGGCCACAATGAAACCGACTGCAAGCCCCCTCAAAGCAAAGTCGAAGAAACCTTGCCAAGTAAAATTGATAAGCGGAGGTAACAGCACGGCCTCCAACTGGAACTTTAGAATTCGTGGGGCAAGAATCGGTGCCAGCGCCATACCGACGATAGAGGAAATCAGAGTCAGCACGAACACCTGCACCATAGTGAGGGTCAGCACCTGCCTGGGTGTGGCACCGAGCAGGGACAACAATGCTAGTCCCTTCCGACGCTGCCTTATGGAAGCCTGAATCGTCACCATAATGACCAGGCAACCCAGGACCATTGCTATGTGGTAGACCTGGTCCACGTTAGTGCTGAGATGGTGAGATACCACACCCACTTCCCCTGGGGAATCATGTTTGAGATCATTGATTCCCTTGCATACACTCATGGCGCACAGAATCGTCTGCGTGACCACCAGCACAAGGAACACCCCGGCCCATATTCCTCTATTGGCTTTCAGATCATTCAACGCCCACTTCATGACTTACACCTTTCACACCGCATCGCCATACAGAGTCAGGGCAATAGCTACGCTTGCTCTTCCACATTCCCTGATGCAACAAATCCGCCATCACTCATGGTGTACACGACGTCGCATTGCCGGGCCAGGCGGAGATCGTGTGTGACCACGACCACGCATTTACCGGGTCGATGGGAGAAGTCCCGCAACTGCGAGAAAACCAACTGTCCGGACTTCTGGTCAAGAGCGCCTGTCGGCTCATCGGCGAACACAACATCTGGATCCGCGACCAGCGTGCGAATCAAGGATACCCGCTGCTGTTCACCGCCGGAGAGCGAACTAGCTGCGTCATTGTCATGCCCACTCAAGTGGAACTTATCCATGAGGGCAGCGATGCTTCCTTGATCGACCTTGCGATGGCTGAGAGTCAACGGGAGCATAATATTGTCACGAACGGTCATGGAGGGAACAAGATTGTAGGACTGAAACACAAACCCGATATGCGATCTGCGAAACAAAGCCAAATTACGCTGGTTCTTCTTAGTTAGCTCCTCACCCAGCACCCACACATTTCCTTGAGATGGCTGTTCAAGACCAGAAAGGCAATATAGCAAGGTGCTCTTACCGCATCCAGAGGGCCCTGTAATCGCAGTCATGCCACCACCAGCAGCAACAAAAGAAAGATCATTGAACACCACAGTGGGAGTCCCGTCACCCGAGACGAAATTCTTACTTAGCTGTTCAGCTACTACCACACCATCACGCATAATATTAACCTTCATGGTAATGAGATCAGAGTATCGCCAGACCTCATGCGATTATAAAGCCCAATGACAACGAGTACTGAAATAAACGCTGTCATGGGGCTTTATTCCTATTTACCAACACAACACGTTGCTCGTATCCAGGATCCCATGACTCTTCGTCATGTGCCATGAGACTACGGCTATCGACAAAGAAAGGAGATCCTGGGTGCGTCGCCCGCATGTATACAGCTTCCCCCAATCATTGCGTCTCCCATCGTTGCAGACTTTGCTTTGTAGCAATGCTACCAGAACCTGGTTCAGTGTCAACTCCTGTTTTAACTCGCTTCTTGAATGTTAATAACTTGCGCATTGCCTTTGATCGCTAAATACCCATACGTCGCCTCTTAAGATGGCAGCTTTCCTTTGAGTAGAGATGGACCTTCAATTGCTGCATCCAATGATGTCAAGACACCAGGCCGTTTGCATAGCAAACTTTTCCCAGCGTCTATACTTACCTGATCCTCCCCCGTGGCTTCCATTCTCAATGATATTAACGACTGCGTCTGCACCGATTTCCTGGAGCAGTGACACCCACTTCAGAGATTCTCTATAGGAGACCCGAGCATCTTGCTTTGCGACTATTGCTAAAACTGAAGGGAATCTCCATTCTTGCACGGCTTCACCACCCCCCTTCCCTTCCTGCTTTCCTTGAGAGGGAAGGTTTTCACAAGGTGAATATGACCTGATATATTCGAAAACCTTTTGGTTTTCCAATGGATTTCCCCATTCCTCCCATTCCGACACAGTCAGAGGAGAAGATGGGTCAAGAAGCGTTGTTAACGGATCAACAAAAGGACTGTCCGCAATAACACCCGCATAACAATCTGGTGCCATCGAAACTGCAGATGCCACAAGTAATCCGCCGGCAGAATTACCATAAGCCACGGTTCTTTCAGGCTTTGCACAGCCGCCATCTTGTAAAGCTTGGGTTGAATCTATAAAGTCCTCAAATGATGTTCTTTTATGAAGCTTCTGACCCTGTTCATGCCAGGCATATCCTAGTTCCCCCCACCGCGAACATGAACCACTGCATATAATATTCCACGGTCAAGTAAACTTAGTCGCTCCATTGAGAAGTCTGGATCAGTGCTGACTCCATAGGCACCGTAACCTGTTATATACATAGGCCGATTCTGTGGCAGACTGGTAAATGCTGAATGCAGTGGCCTCTCGCGATATATATTTTGCGTCAGTTCTTTTTTCCAAATCAGTGATACTGAAATCTTTTCACCGTCTCTTGACGGTAGCCAGATCCGCTGTTCGGCATATAGACTGCTATCATAATCCTCAAAACCAGCATATCCCCCTATAAAGTTGTCGACTCCAGTCAATGGATTCACTTCACGAATTTCTGTGGGAGATGTATAACTGAAAATTGAATAACGCATATTCGGGGAATCATATGACAAGTTCCCCGAGCTAACGATGGAATAAATCTTACTATCACCAACAGCATCCATCCTGTTGCTGGTGATCGGTTTCACCTCGGTAAAATCCAAAGGGCGATTGGACTCAATAGATTCCTTAGCTGAAACTTTATCGACAAAAGCAATACGTGGCAGACCATCTGAACGGTAGCTTAATGAAATGAAGTTGCGGCGAACACAGACGGAAAAAATGTTCAAACCTCGCACTTGCTGGAAAATTCGAGGATTTGGAAGGGTGCGCTGGCGCTTTCCCGCCAAGACAGATTTACTGTCTTTTCGGGCTATCTCAGTATCGGCTACCGGGCAAGACTCTCCCATAGCGATACATGTCCCCTCGCCTATATAAAAGGGCGGCTCGTGCAAACGCCTATCGATTACATCGACTTCAAAATTCGGTGTTCTGCCATTATGCCGGATCACAGCAATTGGTATATCGGCTTCTTCGTCTTCCTCAGCTTCAAAAAAACCGAACTGCACGGAATACTTAATATTATTTTGTCTCTTTATAAAAAATATGAATTCGCCTGTAGGGTTTGCCGCCGGCAAGATTAAAACTTCTTTGCTCGTTGGAGAGGCCGATGTAATGACGATGTATTGGTTATCATTACTAATCGTAACAGTTACGCGGAATCTTCGTCATTTTCTCTAAACACTTCAACATCTTCTTGAATACTCGATCCAATGTGATGTCGTTTCACTGCAAATGGTCTCATCTGATTATCAAGTACCAGATAGAACACCCATTGCCCATCGGGACTTAAACATGCCCCGCCGGTATCGGGAATAACATCCGATAGCGGCTTGGATTGCGTGACTCGACGAAGATGAACAGCATATCTTTCATTGCCTTTAGTATCCGTGCTGTAAAGCAGTAATTCGCCGTCATTGCTGATAGACAAATCTTGCAAATGGAAATACTTCGAACTGCGGATCTCAGCATTGGCATCGAATACAACCTCTTCACCCTTTACCTCACTCTGATTAGCGACTGCAATAACGTCGGGAGGGTTCCAATCATCATCAGCGATAACCGGCAAACGGTACTGTACATCATAAGGCTTTCCTACAAAGTTCCGTGAGAAATACCAGAAGTTGCCCAATCTAACAGCAGGAGAAACAAACTCCTCCTTTTTGCGGTTTTGTTGTTCCAGGAAAAGCTCTCTCTGAAGATCTTGAAGGCGCTCCATCCTTTTTTCAAATCTAACATTCTGAGACAGGAGACATTCGGTGTCTCTTTCACTATCTTTCTGCGTTGCCTGATTCATACTTGATAAGTCCTTTTAAAAATGACCATGAGACACATGATTCCACGGTCTTTGCCCATCAGTTAACTAATGCACCTACGTTGATAATTATAGGCAAACATCTACTGTCGCTATTGTCAAGCTTTACGGTCATCGGCTGTTGCCGATGGCTGGTTGCCGCTGTCGCACGCCTGTGGCGTGCTGCCGGAGGGGTGTGAACGTGGGGGTTTGTGCCGCCCCAAAGGAAAGGAACACCCATGAACACCAACATCCCATCCCTAATCACTGTTGACAACACCTTCCAGGCCACTGCGCGCAAGCTGTCCACTCACCACGACCTTGCCGCAAAGACAAGCAGACAAACTCTTGAAACCATTATGAGCATCCTCACCGGAACCCGCCAGGACGTCAACATGACCTATGAACAGCTCACCAACGTAGCCGCCCTCATAGAAACTTCCCTACAATACCGTGACGCTTTTCTTATCGCCTCTCTCAACCCGCAAGCCACTCAGGACGACCTGACCACCTGCACCGAACACCCGCACAGTCAAGAAGCAATCCTCCTCATCACCGGCACATTGGACAAATTCTTCAACATCAAGGATTACACAGACCAGACTCGCGTCAACCGGGCCATACACTTGCTTGACCAGCTCACCCGCATTACCGGCATGACACCACAACTATGCACCACCCGCGCCTACCTGAGCTGGGCCAGCCACGATATCGAACAGACCAAACAATATGCCAGCATGACCGCAGAACTTGACAAAGACAACACCCTAGCCGCGTTGCTCTTGGCAGCCCTGCACCTCAACATCAACCCCAAAACCAAGTAAACACAGCAACGGTGTCCACGCTTCCACAAGCGTGGACACCGTCACACGGGAAGAAAGCACCGCTCATGAAGAAACTACTACTTCTACATCACCGACGACCACCAGCAGGACGATTCCATCCCTCCTTCCGTGTCAGGGCGGGCACTTATTAGGGCAGGCACTGACGGCCTGAATATGGAACATCCCCGCATTCCCGGGCCACATACGACAACAAGGCATTTGCTCATCGGACCGGCACCTGCTCCGATTGGGATACCACGAGCCTGCCATCAGCCATCGTGTATACCACATCGCACCGCCGCGCCAGGTCAGGGTCATGGGTCACCATGACCACGCATTTGCCGGGTCGATGGGCAAAAGCAAGCAGTTCGGAAAACACCATCCAACCCGTATTCCGATCGAGCGCGCCGGTCGGCTCATCGGCGAGCACCACATCGGGGTCGGCGATCAAGGTGCGGATCAAAGCCACCCGCTGCTGTTCACCGCCGGACAGAGAGCCGACGGCATCCTGTTCATGTCCGCTCAGGCGGAACCTGTCCATCACAGCGGCGAACGTTGCCTTATCGACCTTCCGACCCGCAAGGGAAAGCGGCAGCAGCACGTTATCCCGCACCGTCATGGACGGGACCAGGTTATACGCCTGGAAGACGAAACCGACGTGAGCCCTACGGAAAAGAGCCAATCTCTGCTCGTTGAGTTTGCCCAATTCCCGGCCCAGCACCTGTGCTACGCCGCCTGCAGGCCGTTCCAGGCCGGAAAGGCAGTACAGCAAGATACTTTTCCCACATCCGGATGGCCTGGTTATCGCCGTTAAGACACCTCGGAACGCCATGAACGAAACATGATGGAGAACCCTGGCGTGATCCCGTCGCCGGAAACGAACCGCTGAGTCAGCCCTTGCGCCATGACCATGGCGGCGGACCGCATGACATCATCCATATGAGACCTCCCGCTTCTTCTCTGTTGAAGAGCCGCCGGCTTGGCTCGAAACATGTCATCATTACAGCACACGCGACGCCGTTTTCATATCAGGGAACACCCCGGTTCATCCCTGATTTACCCCTAATCGGTTTGTTCCACACTGGCGTTCGGAGCCGGAAAGGAAAATGGAAAAGCATAAAATCCGTCACATATAATACCGAAAAATACATGAAGACGGTATAATCGAGTACAGCACATGTAATGACTGTGCCACCCCTGAGCAAAGGAGCTGAAATGAATCAACCATCAGTCGAAACCTACCACGAAGACGGCAAATGGAAAAACAAGGTGGAAGGCAAGGCGCGCGCCACTAAGACCTTCGACACCAAAGCCGAAGCCGTGGCGGCGGGACGGGAGCAGGCCATGAAGCTTGAGACCGAACACGTCATCAAGAACATGGACGGCAAGATCAGTGAGAAGAAGTCCTACGGAAACGACCCACGGGCTCCGAAAGACTCACGCGGCTGAACCTGCCCCGTCAATCGTCTTGAAACCAGCACCTCTTTGGTGGTCACGCTTCATGTGCCGGTTTTTATATGCTCCTCCCTGCCGTGTGACCCTCCACATGAAACAGCCCGATAGAACGTCACACTCAGCGGCGAGCATTCATGAGAGGATTCGATCCGCTCCGTTCAAAACAGACGCAGATTGCCGTCTTCGGTTCCTTTCATATCGTCATAGTCAAGTATGAGGCATTCAAAACCACGAGATTGCGCAAGGACTTTGGCTTGGGCCGTAATGGTCTGAGCGGCGAAAATGCCACGAACCGGCGCAATCAAGGGGTCTTCATTAAGCAGTTTGCAATATCGCGTAAGCTGTTCTACACCGTCGATGCCGCCGTGCCTTTTGATTTCGATGGCCACGTGCCGTCCTTGGGCATCCTTGGCCATGATGTCCACCGGTCCTATGGGGGTCGGGTACTCACGTCGCACGAGCGTGGCTCCTTCGCCGATGCGCTCGATTTGTTCAGCCAGATACCTCTGTAAATGATCCTCCACACCGTCCTTGACCAAACCTGGATCCTGGCCAAGGTCGAAGGTCTGGTCATAATAGACGTGCGCAATCGTCACTTCAAGGATGTCATCGGATTTGGTTGAGGACACGCGAAACACCTTCTGAATCGGTTCCTCGGAAACAGCCTCCGCCACCTGAATGGCCTTTTCAATCTCACTGTCATCGTGGAGGCCGCACGACGCAACTCCGGCGTTAGTGGCTCCCGCAGCAACATCACCGTGAAGTGCTGCCGTAGAGGCCGTCGGCGCCATATCATCAGTGTCGACGGTCTGGGTCTGCGTGTCAGCGAGCGCACCCGGACCTTGTCCGCTTATCTCACGAATCGTACACGGCGCCGCCATCCAGTTGAGCGGCTTATAGGAACCCAACTCGGAAAAAATCAGAAAGCTGTTATCGGCTTTGACGAGCAATACGCGCTTCGCCATAGGCAGGTAGGCGTTCAATCGGCCGGAATATTCGGCACTGCAATCCGCAACAATTATTCGCACAACCTTCACTCTAGCGCAGGCTGGCCACCACAGGCGAGGAGCCTCCCCCGGCCACGCGATGCGAACATCACGACCGTGGAAGGCTCCTCTTACCGTTCAATGGTCACATGAACTTGCACGCCATCGCCGTCATTCCAAACCAATCGACTTGATGTCATGCACGGCGAGCCTGTTGATCGCAAGGACACCGCACTCGCTCGTGAGTTTGATGGCACGCGGGCCATCGGATGGGTAACTGTACGAGCTAAGCACGTAATGGCCGTCGTTGACATACACTTCAACCGAACCGCGATCGACGAAGACATGCAGCTTGAGTTCGTCGGCCTGTAATTCGTCGTCGCTCAGACGCGCGGCCCGATAACCACGATCGCCACGTGCCGCGGCGGCGCGGTCGATCACGACGGTGCCGGCCTGTTGGTCGAAAGCGACATACGTATAGGAACCATCGAGTGTGGCATGCACCTTAAGACCTGCACGTTCGGAGGTTGAGTGTTTGAGATCGATGTCGAGCTCGATCTCGGCGGCTTCCTTGTCCTCATCAACCAAGGCCTCTTCGTTGGTCTCGATGGTACGTGGGACATGCTCGAACGTGTTGATGCGCAGCTTCTCGATTTCTTTGACGGGGACGGTATGCACATCACCATCGTCGCCGAGGAACACCTCACGCGGCAAGGTCATCTGGCCGCACCAACCGTCGGACTGCATCGGGGCGTTGCCGGCGAACGGGCTCATCCAGCCGTACATGATACGCCTTCCATCGGCTTCGAACGATTGCGGAGCATAGTAGTTGGCACCACAGTCCCAAAGACGGAACTCGGTTTCAGGCTTGAACGCCTCACCCGGCGTCCATGTGCCGATCATATAGCCGGCGTTATCCTTGTTGCGGTTCATATAGCCGTTGGGGCGAGCGCCCTGGGCCGAGAAGCAGATGACCCACTTCTCATTGCCGTCTTTGTCCTTGAGTGGGAAGAAGTCCGGGCATTCCAACATGAACACGTCCGGATCGGGGCTTTCATACAGCACATTGGAAAACTTCCAATCAATCATGTTCTCGGACGTGTAGAGCCAAATCTGGCCTTTCTTTTCGGACGTGGAAACACCATGTATCATGGTCCAAACACCGTCTTGCTTCCAGACCTTCGGATCACGGAAATGGGAATCCACCTTGTCACGAGGACAATCGATGACCATGCCTTTCTTGTCAAGCCTAGTGGCATCGTCATCGGCGGCTTCAGCAAGCATCTGAACCTGCCACTGCCCATCGGAGTCATCCTTGCCGTTGACCCACCGATGACCGGTGTAGTAGAACTTGAGCCCGCCTTCATCGTCGATGACTGCCGAACCGGAAAACACACCATCC
Organism: Bifidobacterium bombi DSM 19703; assembly: GCF_000737845.1. Taxonomy (GTDB): domain Bacteria; phylum Actinomycetota; class Actinomycetes; order Actinomycetales; family Bifidobacteriaceae; genus Bifidobacterium; species Bifidobacterium bombi. The sequence goes on from NZ_ATLK01000001.1 coordinate 1,100,217, forward strand.
TTCTCCTGCTCAAGCGTAGGGGCCATGGCAATGGGATCGCGCCTCCACGTCACCATGTCGCTGCTCGAGACATGACCCCAATGGCAGGCTCCCCACTGCGTCCCATACGGAAAGAGCTGGTAATACACATGCCAACGTCCCTTGTAACGGCACAGGCCGTTGGGATCGTTGATCCATCCACCGTTGGAAGCGATGTGGAATTTAGGGTACCAGCGGTCGGTCCTTTCGACTTCGAGGCTTTCGGCACCTGCTTCCGCCTTGGCCAATTCCTCCTCATCATCCCTGATGGGAGTGTATACCGGATTGTCGTTGTTCATCAATTGCTGCCTTTCTCTTGTAGTGGCGGCACCGGGCAGACGGCGCCACGCTTTTTACGGAACCGACGGTCACATCCGAAGACCCGGCACAATGATGTTGCGCCCAAGTCGGACACGCGGCTTCAATCCATGGAATGTCCTGCATCGACTTGCAAATCAGGGGTAGTCGGGAAAACCGTTCCCGACTACCCCGACGGTTGTCAGTGCGAAATCTGAGCGGCCTCGGCCTTCCTACGGTCTTTGATTCTGACGAACGGATCGCCGCCCACTTGCTGGTCGTCCTTTTTGATGACGAGGAACCCATAGATCAAGGCACACAGCACTATGGCGGAGATGACGAAGAACGTCTTGCGCGGACCCATCGCGTCATGCATCGCGCCCAGCGGGTGCGACATGACGATTTGCCCGAGCTGCGAGGCGATCTGGAAACCGACCATGTAGAGCGTCGCCGAGAGCTTGGTGTTATAGTGCAACGTGAAGTAACGGAACGCCGGAAGGCTGAAGAGCGGCGTCTCAAGCGCATGGAAGAGCTTGACGACGGAGATCATGACCGGATTGGTGGCGACTCCGCACAGCCCGATGCGCAGGCACATCACCAAAGCGCCAAGCAAGAGCGAATTACGTACTCCGATGTGATCCATGATGATCGGTACGACACCCATCATGATGGATTCGAGGAACACCTCGGTGGCATTGAGGATGCTGTACCATTTATTGCCCAAATCGGGGGTGGCGAACAGCGAGGTGAAGTAGTTCGGAAACATCTGCTGATCGAACACAGTATAGAACGTGTTGGTGAAGAACATGAAGACGATGAGCAGCCATAGCGACCCCATGCCAAGCACCGAGACCATGTCCTTCAGGGTAGGGTTGGTGCGCGGAGCGTCCGGGTCGGCTTCCTTCCTAAGCTCGGTCTTCTGCTCCGAAGGACGCCAGAAAGCATAGATGCACAGCATGCCAAGACCGAATATGGAACCCAACCAGAAGTTGAGGTACATGTTGACGTTGAAGAGGAAACCTGCGACTAGCGCCACCACGGCATATCCGAAGGACCCCCATGCTCGGGATTGGCCATACTCGAAGCCGAAGAAACGGCTATAGCGTTCCGTGAGGGCTTCCACCAACGAGCACCCAGCCATGAATCCGGCGGAAAGCACGATGGATCCGAGCAGCGCTCCGATCATCCGCATGTTGCCGCCAGCCTTGAGCATCGGGCCGTATATGAACTGCGCGAATGGACCCACGAGGGCGGCTATGGTGGAGACCACCACTACCAGACGCCTTTTGATGCCAAGGTTGTCTTGGATGATGCCATAGACAAACATGATGATCAGGGTCGCCGCGGAGTTGATGGAATAGATGTTTCCTTGCTCGGCGCCCGTCATGCCCAGACCGTGCACCGGATCGGTAAGCCACCTGGAGAAGAAGGACCACCAAATGCCCCAGGAACAGAAGAACATGAAGATACCGGTCGAGCTCTCAAGGTACGAGGGATTCCGGTACGTCTTGGCCGCATTGATTTTGATAGCCATAAACCACCCTTTCGTTTCGTGGCGCGTCTACACGCCGCATACGGGGACTGCCCCACTGCAGATGCACCTGCAACACCGCTGCATCCCATTGCATATCAATATAGAACGAGAATCGATTCACGTCAAGCCGGAATCGATTCACGTCGTGTTTTTAGATATTTCGCAAATATATGACCACGTATTTATTCCCACTCCCATCCCCTACCATAAAGCGCCAAGAAGTCGATCTAGCCGTTGCTCTTCAAACAGAACACGGAAACACAGGAACACCGACACTGAGGACGCTACATGGCATCCTAACTGAGAAGACCTCTCACGATGCGTATCACGCTCAGGAAACCTGACGAACTCCAAATCATGACAAGCTCAAGAACCTGACGTTTCAGAACACATGACAGTTCCAAACAACATCGCGGTTCGGAACGTACCTGTCTCAAACGCATGGTGCGTTCAGAAACTATAAAGACTCAAACACAAAGCGGCGCCAACAGCAGAACCACTCCAACAACACAGGCGACGAACGCTAGGGGACCATGCATCACCGCAACACGGAGACGGGTTCAACCCTAGCCGTATGGCGGATTCACCCTTCACGTACCGATTCGCGCTCGATTAGCCTGCAATGAATCAACCGCTCATTGGGACCATCCAAAGGAGGAATCGAGGCACGCCATTGGTCCTGCATCCCTAAGCTACTGGGGACGCTCAAATCCCGTCCTTCTATTTCATGGACCAACCGGCGCGTTCCCCAATACCCCATTTCATAATGAGGCAAAGCCATCGTGGTCAGCTTCGGCGCAAGCGTCTGCGCGACCACGCGGTGATTATCGACGCCCACAACGGAGACGTCCTCACCGATGCGCAAATCCAACCTGGCAGCACACGCGTACACATACCACGTCCTGGCGTCGTTGAAACAAAAGAATCCATCAGGATGGGCTGAGCGAAACAGGTGCGCTACGGCCTCAAGAGCGGGCCCGTTGTTGCCTACGGCGATACGCAATCGAGGGTCAAAACTCATGCCCGCCCCCTTCAGGGCCTTCTCATAGCCCTGTTCCCGCAAGGACTCGGCCCTGAGGTTCTCGGAACAGCCGACATAGGCTATCCGTTTGCAGCCCGCCTCGATGAGCCTATTGGTTGCATCAGAGCCGATAGCGACTTCGTCGGGGGCGATGCTCGGGGTGGCTCCAGTAACGTCTGAAGCATTGACGATGACCGTCGGGACACCATCCAGACATGACGGGCGAACGGTTACTCGATTGTACATCTTCGCATACATGTAGCCGTCCACGCCATAGCGCCGAAGCGCCGCTATCTCCTCATCCTCATTCGCCTTGCCGTCCGTGTTCACGAGGAGCATCATATAGCCGAGCTCACTGGCGGCGTCCTGGGCTCCCAGGACGATTTCGCCCGCGTAAGGCGTCGTGGCTATCTCCTCGCTTACGAAACCGATCGTGCGGGTGCGGCTGGTACGCAGCGAACTCGCCAAAGGACTGGGCTTATATCCCATCTCCTGCGCCGTACGACGAATCTTCCGGGCGATTTCCGGCTTGACGTGTCCGGCCTCGCGATGATTCAGCGATAGGGACACCGCCGTTACCGAAGCGCCGGCGCGTTTGGCCACTTCCTTAATAGTCGTCATACCTTACGAACATAGTAGAAGGGCGAGATTGCGGTTCCCTGCCATCCAAAATAAAGACGGGCGCTGATGATTCCCTGGCGCGATGCGGAAGCGCCTCCAAAGGGCGCCCACGATAAGGATTGCAGCCATTGGGATGGACCTACCCACAAACACGCGGTGCGGGGGCACCAATCACGCCCATCACTAAACGAAGGGGCACCCGCATATCGCGGATGCCCCTTGCCTGCCGCTTTGTTCGCGACGGGTCAATCCCCTGACCCGTCGACTTTCGGCTCACTACCTTTCTCGACGGCTACGGTAAGCACATTCGAATCGAACGCGAAGAAGCCATCCGACACGTCGAAGGTATGATACGTGCCGTTCATGTCCAGAGCCGACACACGACCGCTTTGGATGACCGTAAGGATCGGCTCATGGTTGGGCAGGATCCCCATCAGACCGTCCGCCGCAGGAACGGTGACACTTCGAGCCTCGCCGTTCCAGAGCGGCCGATCCGAGGCCACGATGTTGACCTGTATTGAAGAGCCTGCCATGTTCACTCACCGTATTCTTTTTGCATGTCGTGCCATTTTTGCTCAAGGTCCTCGATGCCGCCGATGCCGGTGAACGCCTGAGCTGGAACGTCATCGTACTTGCCTTCGCAGATACGTTTGAACGCCTCGATGGTCTCGTCGGCAGGAACATAGGAACCTTCACGACCGGTGAACTTCTGGGCGACATAGAAGTTCTGACCCAGGAACTGCTCGATCTTACGTGCGCGGTTCACCGTGGTCTTGTCCTCTTCACCGAGCTCGTCGATTCCGATGAGCGCGATGATGTCCTGAAGTTCCTTGTTGCGTTGCAGAATCGCCTTGACCTCGTTGGCAACCTCGTAATGATCACGACCCACGTAACGGGGGTCGAGAATACGCGAGGTGGAAGCCAAAGGATCGACCGCTGGGTAGATACCCTTCGACGCAATCTCGCGGGAAAGCTCCGTCGTGGCGTCCAAGTGGGCGAAGGTCGTGGCGGGTGCCGGGTCGGTGTAATCATCGGCCGGCACGTAGATGGCCTGCAACGACGTAATCGAATGGCCTCGGGTCGAGGTGATGCGTTCCTGGAGGGCGCCCATCTCATCCGCGAGGTTCGGCTGGTAACCCACCGCCGAAGGCATACGGCCCAGCAACGTCGAAACCTCCGAGCCAGCCTGGGTGAAGCGGAAGATGTTGTCGATGAACAACAGCACATCCTGATTCTCCACATCGCGGAAGTACTCGGCCATCGTGAGTGCCGTAAGCGGCACACGCAGACGGGTTCCCGGCGGTTCGTCCATCTGTCCGAAGACTAGGGCAGTCTTTTCCAACACCCCTGCCTCGGCCATTTCTCCGATAAGGTCGTTGCCCTCACGGGTACGTTCACCTACACCTGCGAAGACCGAAACGCCGCCGTGATTCTGGGCCACGCGCTGAATCATCTCTTGGATGAGCACGGTCTTGCCGACACCCGCGCCACCGAAGAGGCCGATCTTGCCGCCTTCCACGTATGGGGTGAGCAGATCGATGACCTTGATGCCGGTCTCGAACATCTGTGTGCGGCTTTCAAGCTGATCGAAAGCAGGCGGATTGCGGTGGATGGACCAACGCTCTTTGACATCGATGTTCTCACCCGGTTTTGCGTTGAGGATGTTGCCGGTCACATCAAAGACATGACCCTTGGTAACATCGCCCACCGGCACTTCAATCGGACCGCCGGTATCACGCACCGAAGCCCCACGAACAAGACCGTCCGTAGGCTTAAGAGCCACGGTTCGCACTGTGGAGTCTCCTAGATGCTGCTCCACTTCAAGGGTGATCTCCTTGACGGTTTCGCCCTCTTCGTTGCCCACGTTGTTGATTTCCACTTTGAGGGCATTGTAGATGTCGGGCATGTGTCCAGCCGGAAACTCGACATCGATCACCGAACCCTGGACGCGCGTGACGCGTCCGGCGCTCGGGTCGATGGTCGGCTTTTCGGCGGCCGCTGTGGTCTTGGTATCAGCCATATGCGTCCCTACTCTTCCTTTTTGTTCAGCGCATCAGCGCTGCTGATAATCTCAGTAAGTTCCTGTGTGATCGCGGCCTGACGCGAAACATTGAGCTTGCGCGTCAGTTCATCAATCAATTTGTTGGCGTTATCCGTGGCGGTGTGCATGGCATTCTGACGTGATGCCGTTTCGGATGCCGCCGCCGTCAGAAGGCACTCATGGATGCGCGACTGCACGTATTTTGGCAGAATCGCATCAAGCACCGCCTCAAGGCTCGGCTCAAACAGATACAGCGGGTGATCCTGACGCAGCTTCTCCTCGGCACTCTCGGCCTGCTCCGAAACCGCCGTCTCGATGCTCCCAGCGGATTCCTGACCGTCGTCCGAAGCGGCGTTCGACCTCCCCGCCGATTGCTCGACGAACTCCTGGTGCGCCTTCGCGGCCCTCCGCGACTGCTCGTCGGCGTAACCGCCAATGACCTCGACAGGCAACATACGCAGCACGCGGACCTTCTGGACCACCATGTTGATGAATTCGGTGAACACGATGTAGAGTTCGGAAACCCCACCCTCTTCCGCCGGCTTCATGTAATCGGCAAGCAATTCATCGGAAATCTCACGAGCCACCTCAACGCCGGGATGGTCCGTCTGACCCTCCCAGGTGTCCGCGATGTCGCGCCCCCGATATTTGTAGTACGAGACGCCGCGCCTCCCGTATACGTACAGCTCAGGCTGCTTGCCCTGCGCATCGAGGGTGCTGAGCAACGACTCGGTCTGACGGATGATCGAAGACGTATAGGCGCCCGCCATGCCACGGTCGGCCGTGAGGGCCAGAACCGCAACTCTCGGATTGTTGGCCTGGCGGCTCTTGACGATCGGATGATCGATGTCCGTATGGGCCGCCAGTGCCTGCACGGCATCGAAAATCACATCGCTATACGGCTTCGCGTTCAAAGCCACAGTACGTGCCTTTGAGATATGCGAGGATGCAATCATCTCCTGGGCGTTGAAGATCTTACCCAACGAAGCCGTGGAGTTGATTCGTGATTTCAATGCGAGTTGCGAGACCATGTGTTACTTGCTCCCCGCCACGATTTGTTCCTGCTCGACCTGAGCTGGCTCGAAGTCGGACTTCGGCTGCCCGCTCTTGACGACCAGAGGCTTGCCTGCTTGCGTGACATACGTGCCACGGAAGTCGTCGACGGCCTTCTCCAACGCCTTTTCCGTATCATCCGTGAAATCACCCGTATCACGAATGGTCTTCAGGATCTCGGTGTTGTGGTCGAGATAGTCCAGCAGACCATGTTCGAACGGCAGCACATCTGCGATCTCGAGGTCATCGAGCTTGCCGTGCGTGCCTGTCCAGACCGATACCACTTCCTGCTCCATTGAATAGGGCGAGAACTGCGGCTGCTTGAGCAATTCGGTAAGACGTGCGCCACGGGTCAGCTGAGCCTTCGAGGCGGCGTCCAGATCCGACGCAAACATGGCGAAGGACTGCAGTGAACGGTATTGCGCCAACGAGATCTTCAGCGTGCCGGATACCTTCTTCAGCGCCTTGGTCTGCGCCGCACCGCCCACGCGGGACACAGAGATGCCCACGTCCACAGCCGGGCGCTGATTGGCGTTGAACAGATCGGACTGAAGGAAGATCTGCCCGTCAGTGATGGAGATGACGTTCGTCGGGATGTAGGCCGAGACGTCATTCGCCTTGGTCTCCACAATCGGCAGACCCGTCATGGACCCGCCACCCAAATCGTCCGAAAGCTTGGCGCAGCGTTCCAGCAGACGGGAGTGCAGATAGAACACGTCGCCAGGATAGGCCTCACGCCCCGGCGGGCGCCTCAGCAGCAGAGAAATTGATCGGTATGCCTCAGCCTGCTTGGAAAGGTCATCGAAGACGATGAGGACGTGCTTGCCGTGGTACATCCAGTGCTGGCCGATGGCCGACCCCGTGTATGGGGCGATGTATTTGAAACCGGCTGAATCAGAGGCCGGACTCGCCACGATCGTCGTGTACTCCATCGCGCCGGCCTCTTCCAAGCTCTGGCGCACAGAGGCGATGGTGGAACCCTTCTGGCCGATGGCAACGTAGATGCAACGCACCTGCTTCTTGGGGTCCCCGCTCTCCCAGTTGCTCTTCTGGTTGATGATCGTGTCGATGGCTATGGCCGTCTTGCCTGTCTGCCGGTCGCCTATGATGAGCTGTCGCTGACCACGGCCAATCGGAGTCATCGCGTCAATTGCCTTCAAACCCGTGGAAAGTGGCTCATCGACCGGATGACGATGCATGACATCGGGAGCCTGGGCCTCCATGATGCGACGGCCTTCGCTCTTGATCTCGCCCAGACCGTCGATGGGATTGCCCAGCGGATCGACCGTGCGGCCAAGGAACCCGTCCCCTACAGGCACGGAGAGCACCTCACCCGTACGCTTGACTTCCTGTCCTTCCTCGATGCCTGCGAAGTCGCCTAAAACGACGACGCCGATCTCACGGGGATCTAGGTTGAACGCCAACCCAAGCGTGCCGTCCTCAAAGGTCAGCAGCTCGTTGGCCATGCAACCAGGCAGTCCCGTCACGTGCGCGATTCCATCGCCGGCCGTCTCGACATGCCCCACCTCTTGGGTGGGTGTGTCGCTTGGCCGATAGGCCTCGACGAACTCGTCGAGGGCCTCACGCACCTTGGCGGGATCAATGGTAAGTTCTGCCATCAATCACTCCTTATCGTTAATTTTCACCGTTAAGTCTTTATGTACAACCTATGCCCACATGCCCTTACCGATCTGGCAGAGCCACGCAGTCACACGCCCATGCTTACGCTTCGCTTCAACCTCTCCAGCTGCGCCACCACGGTACGGTCCGTCACCTCGTCACCGACCTGCACCCTCATGCCGCCTAAGACCGAAGGATCGACCACCAAGTTGATGTGGGCCGGCCGCCCGAGCTGCCGCGTGAAATGGTCGGTAAGACGTTTCATGTACTCCGGACTTGGCGTGGTCGCGGTCGTGACGATCACCATCGACTCACCCATGTGCCTGGAGAACTTGGCTATGAGCCAGCGCAACGCCGACAGGAAACGCCGATGCCGCGGAGAGCACGCCAGATGCTCGATGAGACGCATGGTGACCTTACCAAGGTCATTGCCCTCGAACACCTTGTGCAACAGATCCTCGCGGTTTTGCGCAGGCACCGACATGTCGGACAACTTGGAACGCAGAATCGGCATCTCCATAAGTGCCGACTCGATCTGCGCCAGCTCCATCGACACCGTCATGGTGGAATCCGTGGCGTCCGCATAATACATCATCGCGTCAACTGCGAAATCCTCCACGGCATTGGCGATGTCAGCCACACGGCTCCACCGACGCCGCACCAGGTCACTCAGTACTTCCAGCGTGCATGGATGAACCTGATCGCCGAGGATGTCCTCAAGCAAGGCCACCTTATCAGCTGAGGGCCTGCTAGGGTCGGTCAACGACTCCTCCACCCTCTTGTTGCCGTCCAGAAGCTGTGTCATTACGAACAGCTCCTCACCGATACGCCATGTATCCAGTCCGCTTTCACGCAACTTCGGGGCAAGAGAGTCACGTGACTGCCTATCGGCGCTTAATGAAGCCTCTCCGCGCATTTTGGTTCACCTCCTTGGTTATTTCGTCCTTGTGTGTCATTCGATCGCCGCACCCTGCCCGGCGACAGACGCATTGGCGTTTGCCATCCAGCCGGTGTGCCACGGCCAGAAACGGCTACTGTTTGCCTTCGTTTTCCATATCGTCGAGCATCTGATCAAGCATGTGCGATTGCATATCCGGATCCTTGAGCTCCTGGCCGATGATCTTGCCCGCCAACGATGTGGCCAATGTACCGACATCACCCTTGAGCTTCACCATCGCCTGCTGCTGCTGAGAAGCTATGGAGCGCTGGGCGGTCGCGGTGATCTGCGCCGCGTCGGCATCCGCCTTGGAATGGGCGTCTGCGATGATCTGCTTCGCCTCGCTTCGCGCATCATCACGAATCTTCGAAGCGTCCATACGAGCCCCGTTCAGCTGTTCCTCATACTTCTTCTTCGCCTCGTCCGCTTCCTCCTTGGCCTTGGCGGCCTTGGAGAAGTTACCCTCGATCTTCTCGGCACGCTCGTCGAAAATGGAGTTGAACTTCGGCATGAAGTACTTGTAGAAGAACACAGCGACCACGACCAATATGACCAGCGACCATACGATGTCGTACAGCTTGGGGATAAACAGGCTAATCCCGTCACCGCCAGCCAATGTCACCATAGGTTCCTCCCTTCACACGTTCCATAATGTATTTCATCAAAACTGCCTGAGCCTCGGCGCATCGCGCAAGACCCGTTTCCTTATGGGAACGATTCACATGATCAGCAAGGCCACGAAGCCCAGAAGGCCCAGCAGCTCAACCATTGCGGCACCGATAAGCATCAGTGTCTGGATCTTCCCGGCCATCTCAGGCTGACGGGCCGTGGATTCGACCGACTTGCTGACGATGAGGCCCAGGCCCAAGCTCGGTCCAAGCGCCGCAAGTCCGTAGCCGATGAGGTTCAGGTTGCCGGCAATCTGAGCGAGAGTAATGATACCCATTTGTTTTCCTTTCCTAGGGAATGAACCACTTGAACTCCATCCAACGCCAACTCGCGGACGAATGCGGACAACGGATCGTGCGATTCAGACCAAATCCTTTATTTCAATTATCGATGTTCAGTTATAAATATGTAAGTGATGCGTAACGCCCACACCATCGGACCGCCGCATCTGGCTCATTCTTCGGGGTAGCTCAAGTTGATATAAGCGGTCGTCAGAATTGCAAAGACGTAAGCCTGAAGAAACGCCACGAAAATCTCGAAAAGCGTCATGATCAAACCGCCGACGAGCCACATCGCGCCCACGGGTACGCCGGTGAGCTTATTGCTCGCCTCGAACACCCAATATTGCGCGAACGCAAGGCAGGTAGCCAAGGTCAGATGCCCGGAAACCATGTTGGCGAAAAGTCGGATGGTCAGTGATGCCGGACGCACGATGATGAGTTCCAGAAGCTGAATCGGAGCCAAAAGGAAATACACCGGCCACGGCACTCCAGGAGTGAAGCACTCATCACGGATGAAGCCCCACGCACCTTTTTCGCGAATGCCCGCCCAGCAATACTGCACCAACGTCCAAGCGGCGAAAGCCAAAGGCATTGCCACGGTGGCGGTCGCGGCCATGTTCGCACCGGGGATGATGCCGCACAGGTTGAATACCAGAATCGTGAAGAACAACGCCACAATCATGGATACATAACGCTTGCCACGAAGCTCACCCATGACACTGTAGACAACGCCGTCGCGGATGAAGCCGATGCCCATCTCTATCATGCTCTGCCAACGGCCCGGAACCAGCTTGGCGTGCGACGCCGTAAGGGCGAGGACCGAGAGCAGTATGACGGTCGCGACTATGCGAATGAGAATGATACGGTTGATGGCAAACGGAGTGCCTTGAAAAAGAATCTCCGGCGGCAAGAAGTCCTTGACCGTAGGTAAATCAGCGCCCGTACCGGCCGCAAGTATTGTGGTCTTGCTCACCGATTCAAACATGTACGCCTCCCATATATCCACAGGCCTTCGATTCTACGCCATGCAAGGGAAATGCGGAACTGGAATCTCACGGATCCGTATTTGCTCACAAACAAAAGAGGCAGGGGCGACCCCGTTGGATTGGCCCTGTCCCTCTACCTCGAACAACCGTGATGTGATTGTACACACTTTTGAGCGAAAGCGATAATCTAGGGCCATTTCATTGCCGCTTTGGGCGATTCTTGCGTTTCAATCCGTTTTTGGCACATCGGCCGTTCGACCTATGCACATGCCTTGTCTCACAACGCGTCGCTCGCTCTCCGTCGATAAACCAAGACCAGTTTTGCATCGCAGGACAAACCTTCCGGCGTGTTGAAAGCCAACCAGAGGAGATGAGGCGCATCACCATCCGCGAAAAAAACGTCATCATCCGCAAGAGACCGTCTGAAACAGTCTGAGACCGCCTGAGACCGCAAGTACATGGCCGTATGAAAGGCACATGCAGGGGCCATGAGACGGCAAACCCATGGGCGCGTGCAAACGCAAATGCGGACCTCCTAAAACAACACATGCGCAACCATCGGAAGCCACTAAAATGCACAACCATCTGAAAACGACCGGAACGCCACTTCACCCGCAGCCATGGATGACCTTCAACCAGCACTGACGGCTCCACTTGGACAAAACCGTATAAACAAGGCCGTAGCGGGTCTTTGTGTGGGCCGGTCAACAGAGCTACCAACAAGCAGAACCCACATAGCCAAACCCACATAGCCAAACCTTCTGGGGCTCGCAGTTGAAGACCACACCGATTTAATCAACGCTCCCCGCAAGGGCCGACCCACAACGATCAAGCCGCATCGATACAGCAACCACACACGCCACGTTCAGACGGAACAGCGCGGCCCTGTCATTTCTCATGCAGACCGTACCCGTCATGAATGAACGGTACGAACCCGTCTTTCCTTGGCGGACCGGGATCATGCCTGATGGCGCGGTCGGTACCCAAACGTTTGTGCTCGCGTAATACGGGAACGTCTTCAAGATCGTACGGCGTGGTCTGATAGACCCAGTTGAGCCAGTTGCGCCAGATAAGGTTTGCATGCGCACGCCAAGAGAACAAGGGTTCGATGCCGGGGTCGTCATGCGGGAAATAGTTCTTCGGGAATGGGACGTTCGTCAGACCCTTCGCCTTGTCGCGTTCGAATTCGTCACGCAGCGTGTACTTGCCATACTCCCAGTGGCCCATGATAAAGACTTCTGAAAAATCCCGCGTGGCGATAAGCCCGGGGCCGGCCTCGGCTCCTTGTGTGAGCACCTGGAGATCCGCATTCGCCTTGATATCATCTTCGTTGACCCCGGCAAGCCGTGAGTGCGGCTGCAACAAAACCTCATCAAAGCCGTTGGTCAGAAAACAGTATTCATCTTGCAGGAACTGTGGAAAGACTCCGAAGAGCTTCTCGTCATAGTCCACTTTCCGCACGCCGTAATGGTAGTAGAGACCAGCCATGGCACCCCAGCACAGATACATCGTCGAAAAAACGTGGGTCTGGGCCCAATCGAGAATGCGCGTGAGCTCCGGCCAGTAGTCCACCTGTTCGAACTCCAGCTGCTCGACCGGTGCTCCGGTGACGACGAGGCCATCGTAATAATTATCTTGGAAAGCATCAAGATTCTCATAGAACTTGACCAAATGGTCCGCGCTCACATGAGTGGGCTCATGGGTGGAGGTCTTCATGAAATCCACGTCCACCTGAAGCGGCGATTTGGAGACCAGACGCAGGAGCTGGGTCTCCGTCTCGATCTTCTTGGGCATGAGGTTGAGGATGACCAATCGAAGGGGACGAATCTGCTGACGCTCGGCATCCGGCTTCTCAAGCGCGAAGATGCGCTCCGAGTCAAGGATGGCGCGTGCGGGCAGACCGCTGGGAATCTTGATGGGCATAGTTTCATTATGCTACGTGTTGCGGCCAGCGCAAAACACTAATGTTATCGCAGGCCGGGCAGACGAGCAGGAACCAGTGGCGCCCACGGCCGGCGCACGGTGGCAAAGGCTAGAGTGTATGTCTGAAAACGAGAGAAACGTACCGATAGAATATCATGGAGATCGTAAAAATCGCTAGAGTGTATGTCTGAAAACGAGAGAAACGTAGCGTGATAGGAATAGAGAAACGTAGCTGTGAGGAATTACAGCTACGAAAACTGACGCAGACCGGCAATCACAGCTACGAAAACTGCCATAGATCGAAAACCACATCTACGAAACTGCCACAGACCGGCACAAAACGCTCTGAGCATATCCGATTTGACGTTTCCCGTTTTCCACGTAATATAGAGAACGTTGCTTTTTGCAACCGACGCGGGGTGGAGCAGTTCGGTAGCTCGCTGGGCTCATAACCCAGAGGTCTCAGGTTCAAATCCTGACCCCGCTACCAGTAATCACGAACCATCAATGAAGTTCGTAGTTTTCTTTTTTATCATGCACGCAAAGATAGTACTAGATTGGTAAGTTCTGGCGATTTGCAAGAACTCAATACTACAACGACGGAGATTACAAGTAAAGTGCCACAACAAGTCATCATATCTGTCATGAGCAGCCAAGAACCGTCATTCCGGAAAAGAATCCAGCACAGCCGTCGCCAAAAGCCCAAAAAGGGGTTGAGCATCAGTATTCGACCTACACTTAATAACGGCGAAAGCCATCACCGTCTCCTCTGCTTTATCCGAAGCGCACACTAGGGAGACATTCCCTTTACCTAACGGTATCATGAAAACCACTATGCGAGCCCCGTATCATCCCTGCTCTTGCCGGAAATCGAAGGAACTCGCTTCCCGCTTCATCGACGGCGGCACCTATGACGTAAACCACAAGAATTTAACTGAGGCACTGGAACTGACAAACTACTACAGCCTAAATGGCTAATAGGACCCTTTCCTAGACGAGGACTCATGTTCAGAGGCAAACGCAAGATTTCGTTCCTGCAGGAACTAGCTGACAACGGTCAAAGAAAGCTATGTTTTTGACAGAGCGCTGAGGAAACTCAGTGTTCGACGGAGTAGCAGAAATTGAAGTGTTTCTAACAAAGCTATGTGACCATGCGACTCGCCGACGGGAGCGAACCATTAGGCTACACAAACCCCAGATTTCCCTCCGCCAAGACCAGCGTCTTTCACAAGGAGGAGCGCAGTAAGTCAACCAGTGAGACTCCTTCCAGCGCGCACGAGGGTCAGCGACCGTACTGACTGCGGTGTTCTACTTACTCACGCATCCTGAGAATGCCCGTTGGTACAACGAATTCATCACACTTATGAACATACACCCGTTCATCCCTATCGAGGATATAGGTTTCTCGAATGACTAGTAAGCACTACCAGTATGGAGCGATGACGATAGCCAAATGCAGATGACACATTTGACTTCCATATCTTCTGCAAGTTCAAAATAAATCATCAAGGATACTGGTAGGCTGGTATATGATTGTTTAGGTCCTATAAGCAAAGAGGTCAGAAGGCATGGTCAGTACACAGGATTCTCAATCAGCCGACAATTATGTTAAGCAGCAAAGCATTACTTTTCTGAACTACCTTTCTGCAGTGGCACGCGAAACAGGACCGAGACCGATAAGGCGCTATGAACTGAACGAGAGCTTCATAACCCAGGAAGAAATCGAATCGTCCGACTATGCGAGAATCGGTCCCGACGAAGAACATGATGCCTGGCTTTCCATCAGCAGACCACCTCATTTTATTGGAATCACGCTGCCGGAACCACTGAACAAGGTCATAGACCCTGAAAGCATTGCCGATCCGCTTACGCAGCCGGCGCTATCTCCTGACATGGTCGACCGTTATGTCGAGCAAGAGATGAACAAGAACGTTGGCTTTTCACAAGGCCGTGATCTTAGTACCGGCTATGAAGAAGCACAAAACGCAAAGCAGCGTGCACTTATACGTGAAAAAATCAGCGACGCTTTTTCTGAATGGAAAGACACACAATGGAAGCAGTGGAGCGAGAAAAACCACAGCATTGCACGGGCAGCTATTCTATACAACAATTTCTATGGCATCTTCCAGCAATTGCAACAGGAAACCGAAAGCAAGGAGATTATTTGGGGCCAGGCCATAGCCACACGAACATCAGACGATCCAGAAACAAGGGTCGAATATCCTCTGCTACTAACAACCATGTCCATCAGGCTGGAGCCCGATGGATCCATTTCGCTTGCACCGAGTTCCAGTACACAATTCGATTTCTCACCTCTGGAGGGGGTAGGAATAACCGGTATTGATGGACTCGCCAAACTTCAGAAATATCTATCCGTTGAAGAGACGACCATAGATATATGGGACAAGGAATCTCTGCATAATTTTGAGCGGCAGATTGTCGCGCAGCTTGGAGGTGACGCTTACATCAGCGATGTTCTGGCTCCCATTGATACGAATATGACGGCAAATGGCTCGATAGTACTTGCTGATCAGTGGGTTGTCATGCTCTGCAAGAAAAAACAAGAGGAGGAACAGTTCTACAAGAGGCTATCAGACGAACTTGCAAACAATGATTTCTTTCCCGAAGCTTTGGAATCCATAATTCTAGACAAAGATACACTCTCGCAGACCAACATCTTAAACTCCTCAGAAAGCGACGATGACAGCAGTTTGGAATCAGAACGTCTGCTTTTCCCTCTTCCCTCCAATGATGAGCAGGAGCGCATTGCCAGACAGATTGGTAGAAGCGCAGGCGTGACGGTGCAAGGGCCTCCGGGGACAGGGAAAACCCATACCATCGCCAATCTGGTCTGCCACTTGCTAGCCCAAGGCAAGCGGGTCCTCGTCACTGCCGAAAAAGCTCAGGCCCTCAACGTACTACAAGACAAGATTCCGGCTCCAATACGCGATCTGACCATGGCTTTCATCGGTTCCACACCTGATGCCATGGCAAAGCTCAAAAATTCAGCACAGCGAATGCAGGATGCGGTTGCCAGTGTAAATCCGGTTTCCGAACAGAGCACAGTAAGCCGCTTGCAACAGCAGCTTGATCAGTTGCAGGAACAGCTTGCTTTGTCCAACCATGAACTCGATGAGGCTTTGGAATCACAAACCAGAGAATTCATACTACCGGAAGGGTCTCGCCGCGCCACGGATGTGGCACGATGGGTCGCCACGCACCAAGATGAGGACATCATTACCGATGACATCGGTCCGGATGAACCATTCCCCCTGACTCAATCGGAGTTTCTTGAGTTCATCCACCTTTGTAAAGGCATCGACCCACAAGAAGCAGCAGAGGCGAATTTCGATCCTACACTGGTCACAAATTTGCCCGACGGAACGACAGTCAACGGCTTGTTTGCAAAACTCAGAAGCGCTGAACAGTCTTCAGAACAGTTGCAAGATGCCGGTCTCCGTATAAAAGCAATTAATTCCGTCAGCGATCGAGATATTGAACAGCTTCAAAAGAATATCGACACAGGCATTGAGGCACTTGATTCAGTGGACGATCATCTGCAGCAGGTGTTTGACTTTCAACACTTGGACCAAACGATTCTCAACATCCTATATCAAAGAAATGCAGACGTTCTTAACAACGCTCAGCTTGGTCTCGAGTACGATCAGAAGCTATCCGGATATAACATACATGTACCACAGGGTAACGCAAGCGATCTGCACGCCTTAGTAGCAGCGTGGAGGCAACGCATAGTCGATGGGCATAAGCTTGGCTTTTTCACTCCCAAGGACGTTAAAGCATTCGCAGATGCTGTGACAATAAACGAGCAACAGCCATCAACAAGCGAGCAGCTTGATTTCGTTGACCTAGAGATTGATCGACAAGCTCAATGGGACAAGACAAGTCATACGTTTGAAAAACTGGTAGATGATTTCAATCTCCCTAACGACACATTAAGCGAAGCTGACTCATTCATAGGCATCTTCACCTGCGCCACAACAATTTACCGGACGTACACTTGGTGTTTTGAACAACGACCTACGATTGAACAGCGAATTAGATATCTCATCGACATGAAGGACCCCTGTTCCAGCAAAGAGACCTTGCAACAATGCAAGAGTCTACTCAGTCATGTGCCTGAACAACGCAAGGCAAACTTCACACGTCAACAGTTGCAGAGCCTTGAACAGCTATGCGACAAGACGATATCGCAGAATCCTGAGGCACCGATATGGAAGTCCTTTAAACAAGCGCTGCTATCCCAAGACGCCGCGGCCTGGAACAGATTATATGGCAAGCTCAACCATCTTATTAAAGTTCATGATTCCATGAATCGGAGGAATCAACTGGCACAGAAAATCATCCAGGCAGGAGCAACCAGCTGGGCAGCGGCCATGATTCGGCAACGAGGGGACGAACAAACCTATCTTTCCGCGGATTCCGTGGAAAACTCCTGGGAAATAGCAAAAGCCCGGACCTGGCTGAGCACCCTGCATCGAGGGCCATCTGTGGAAACCATATCAAATCAATCTGCTCAGCTCAGCAACCAGATTCGCGAACTGACCGTGGACCTCATTCGACGTCAAGCCCTGATGTATTTACATAAGACCGCGGGTGACAGTGAACGACGGGCTCTGTCCTCTTGGCTAGACGCAATGCGCCACGTCGGAAAAGGTACGGGTAAGAACGCGCCACGCTTCCTTGCGCAAGCTCAAGCGGTTCTTCCTAAAGCTATGGGAGCGGTTCCTGCGTGGATCATGCCCATAGACCAAGTGCTGAGAAGTTTCCAGCCTGGAACGACGAGACCCTTTGATGTTGTCATCGTTGATGAGTCATCCCAATGCGGCCTCATGAGCGTGGGTGTGCTCGCATTGGGCAAAAAAGCGATTATCGTAGGCGACGATAGGCAGACATCTCCAAACCCTGTTGGACAAGACACCTCAGCCATCGCTGAATTACAAAATCGTTACTTGAAAGGTTTCCCCGAGAAATCTTTATATACAATCGACGCCTCACTCTACTCATTGGCGGATCGCGCATATGGAAACACCATACTTCTGCGCGAGCACTATCGTTCAGTACCAGAGATCATCAACTATTCAAACCGGTTCTACGATGGTATGATTGTTCCATTGCGAGAACGGATACATCCGCAAATCGGTAACCCCCTGCATGGCGTCTTTATCGAAAATGCGGTGTCTCAGAAAAAGGGAAATTATCGGGTCAACAAATCAGAAGCCCACGCTCTGGTACAGCAAATCGTGCAATGTGCAAAAATGCCCGAATACGACGGTCTTACTTTTGGCGTTGTCACCTTTATGCAGGGCGATCAGAAAGGCCTCATCGAGAAAGAGCTCATCAATCAATTAGGGTACGATGAAATCGGCAGACGTAAACTACGGGTTGGGAATCCTCCCACATTCCAAGGCGACGAGCGGGATGTCATCTTCCTTTCGATGGTGGCGCATGACAACTCGGCAAGTTACGTTCGTCAAGAGCAAATGCAGTGGGCCAATGTCGCCGTTTCTAGAGCGCGTGACCAGATTTGGGTCTTCTACTCCATGGACCCGGCAAAGCTCAATGCAAATGATGTAAGACGGGGCATAATCGAATATGTGTCCGATTACCACGAAGAAAAACATCCTGAAAAACTGTATGAGTTGACGGAATCACAGTTCGAGCGCGATGTCTTGGAGCAGATGCTTCAACATGGGTACGCCGTGCAGCCACAATACAGGGTTGGAAACTACCGTATAGACTTTGTCGTGACCATTGCACCTGGTTATAGGCTTGCCGTCGAATGCGACGGCGATGCTTTTCATGGTCTGGATAAGCTGCGCGATGATATCCGTAGACAAAGAACTCTCGAACGGTGCGGATGGAATTTCTGGCGCATCAGAGGGTCTGAATACTACCTTGACCCAGAAGCTGCCATGCAACCTCTCTGGCATCGATTAGAGGAAATGAGGAAACAAGCGAAACAGGATATTACTTCAATGTGAGCAAAATAAGGTTAAAGCCTTATTCACACTAGAGCGGGGTCAAGTTTTCCTTGGCCTTTGAAGTCAAGGTACAATCTCCGACAAGCCATTCCACATGGCAGTACCCTTCGCGGAAATTGCATCTGAAAGAGTCGAGGCAAGCCCCGACACCTCGCCTCCGTATTGGTGGTTATGCATGAAGCCAACGAGCTCTTCGCACATAACCGCCAATAACGGCTCATCGAACCGCGAAGTTTCTTCTTATGACGGTTCAAAAGGACATCGTCATGATAAAAGGTATCGCGGTTCTGCAGCCAGGCTTTTCATCCTGGATTCTGACATAGGGAATCATTAGACTCCCCTAGGAATCCATATCACCCGCACGAAGGACCGGTTTTCACGGCCGACGATATGTGAAAAAGAAAAGCCGACGAACTACTCCACATCCACGGGCAAATGACATGGAAATGTACGGACGCGACCAACGACTACATCGAGCATGTCGGCATGCCAATGATCGAAAACTACACCAGACCAGACCGAACACGAAACTTCGGTACAGCGACAACTACAAGGCCAAGCAAATACGTGCGGAAGTCAAACTCAGATTATCGAAGAATACGCTAAAGTTGCAAAACACCTTCTCGGTATCATGTAAGAAGGCAGAGTTAGCAACCTCTCGCGCTGTAGTTTAGGCTTAGAGAACCACGTAGCCAAAAGGCGGAACACCATAGACATGACCCTCCTCCAGACTGCCACAAATCTACACATCAGCGAAGTCAACACCATCCAGCTGAAAGGAGATCACATTCAAGGATAACGGATAAGTATTCGTACATGTCTCCAAGCCATATCCAAGCCCCATAAGATGAGAGATATACCAATTATCGCCCGGACGCGGCAGAGACTACGATCAAGAAAAAACAACAGTAACGATAGCTTTGATCACGTCATCAGCGCCCCACTGATGCTGCGGAAACAAAAAAATCGATCTTAACAAGAAGCTGACCGACGAGCTGGACATCGGACTACTGCAAACCTCCAGAACCTATTATCTAGTGGAAAGCCCTGAACACCCTGCTATTTGCCAGTGTGACCGAAATCATCGGTGCAGCATACTTCGACCATGCTCGAAAAGTTAACCTCAAGTCCTATACGGACGCGACCAACGTGTCCCCATGTTGGACTCCTTCGACGGACTCTTTACCAACTCACAGCATCCTAAAATAGCTGCATAAATAACAGCGATAGATCCGCGACATTAATCGACAACCGATAACATCACATGACCTCAGATTATGGAGAAAACCATAGGGAATATTGTAATATTGCCTCACAAGCAACCTTGCACTACAACAATAAACAAATCGTAGTCACGTCCCAGAGGTCCTAGTTCAAATCCATGTCCCGCTACCGGTAATCACGGATTAACCCGCAAAATTTCAGTGGATTCTATATTTTCGGGTATTCTTCCAGCAATTAAGTTTCCTGTTCAGAGCTTGAAATAGACAATCAACTGTTCAGACACTCGCCCTTGGCGATCACCTTGATTATCGTTGCAATCTATGCTGCGCCGAATTTCTTTCGAAGCGGCACACCACCCACATTCACCTGCGTCTGCATGTAACCTTGCACCTAACATCGCAGACAATCAAGCATCAACGCGAACTCTCCACGTCTTTAGTGTGTTTTCCTCTCATATTGAGTCGGCAACGACAAACACCATTCCAAGGACGAATACCACACTTTCAGGGAACAGTCAAAATAGGGCATTCACTTGCTTAGGACCCACAAACACAAATTACCTCGCGAACACCACTATTTCTTCACGCTATGCTCTTTATGGTAGTCCTCATAGGAAAGCTCCCCTGAGAGAAGTCTCAGCGCATCATCAGGAAAGTTACTTTTACTGGTTAAATCACGATGCTCCTTAATCGTCTCCCACCCATGCTTCGACATGAACTGACCCTCCAGACCCTGCCTTGTCTCAAGCTCTGAAATAATTTGCTGGACCTTCGTTCTAGCTTCAGTACGGGAATCACTCTGCCCCGCATCAATAAGGTCAACTTTACCTCTATGCTCATTTACTTTCTTTCGTATGGCATAAATCAGACTCTTATTGACTTTAGGCTTGTACTTTCCTCCCACAACTCCACAAACATAGTCGTCGGTGTAAATCACCAAATCACCTTCAGGATGGGAGTAAATAGCCTGCCAAACAGCTTCGAGCTTACCAATGTTGTTGGTGCCATAACGGACGCCACCCTGATTTTTCTCTCCGTTAGAATCGAACCATGCCCAACTCATAGGACCAGGATTAGGCTCGTCACTTGCGCCAGTGTAAATTTTAATTTCCATACATAAAATATACTCCAAAAATCTGAAAATCTCAACATAATTTGGAAAAACATAAAATTTCCCCTAAAAAAAATTGGCATTACTTACCATATTTGATGAGCAATCATCTCCCTCTCACAAAAGTCTAATTTTAAACAATCACTTCAAATCTAAAACCGAAGCCGATGTGCATTTTCAGGCAACTCTTTCTGGTTAGTCAACAGACGCCGCTCTTGTCCGAAGGTGTCTATCGTTAATAAAACCTCCCTGAGCCACGTCTAACGGCACAGCCAACGGCGCACCTCTGACTCACATCAGACGCTGAGGCCAGATCAAAACACAATCAAAAACGATGTCCACTCGCCCTGCCTTGATAACAAATACAAAGGAGTTCTAGTCTCGGCAGCTGCCAACAACCAGCAATCGCAAGTGACCAGCAGTGAGGGCCAGTGGATAGCGAGCATTAAAAGCAATAAAACTGACGAAACAGGGGGCATCGCCGTTGACGTTCAGACCGGCATTCCACACGATGGCCTGAACCGGCAAACACAATGCTCCTGCTGCCGAACTGAATCAATGTCTCTGCTGCCGAACTGAATCTGGGGCGTCCCGTAGCGTAGCGGGGCAAATAAAACGCATACCATCACACACGAACGTAAATATCAGCACATACCAACGCATATCAGCATATATTACTGTGTACTTAGCAATGATCCGACGCAGAGAGAAGGGGCACGAACATGAATAAGCAGAACAAAACCCGGTACTGCACCCAGTGCGGTGCCTCAATCGCGGCGGACTGCAAATTCTGCACATCGTGCGGTGCAAGAGTGACGGCGCCCACCACACAGAGCACGCCGGCGAAGAGCCTGCAGGGCGCGAATAGCGCAACGGCACCCGGCGTCCCTGTGAATCCAGCAAACCCCGCAAACACAGCGACATCCGCCAGCGCACAATCGCCGATAGACCAACCGGTACCACCAGCACCAACAACACTGCCGAACCCAACAGTGCCGCCAATACCAACAACACCAACAACACCGCCAAACCCACAAAATAACGACGCGGGAAACACGCCCAAAGAAGCCAAGCGGAACAAGGTACTCATCATCATCTCGATTGTGGTGGCCGCAGCGCTGGTGCTCGGCATCGGAGGTTATGCCGGCTGGCGGTATTACGACGGTCATTCTCACTCACACGCGCAGCAGCGGTATATCCAATCGCTGGAACAACTCAAGGATGCAGACAAACAACTCACCAAAACGTTGCAAAAAACGAGCGCCTCCACTCGCACAATCACCGCTGCACAGGTTGACGAGCCGGACGCCCTTACCGCGTACACCAAGGCGGTCGACAAGGTGTCAAAACTGGTCTCTCGGTCGGCCGGGAGCGAGAAGGCAGGCACTCATGATTCAGATGAATCGACAGTGCGCAATCCAAACGAAGCCACGGCTCAGGAGCTCAACCGTGCCGCCGATGCCAATGAGAAAGCCACAAAGGCCCGCACGGACGCCAAAACCAAGCTCGAGGAGAGTGCGCGGAAAGTGACCGATTCCAGAGATTCAGCCAGCAAGGTACTCAACCCGGTCGAAAAGGCCGTGGCAGCCGCCGAGAAACGCAGGAAGAGCGCCGAGAGGGAAATCAATGGCAAACCACTGGATGCGAAAGCCATCGCATCAGGCGACTACTCGAGCCTCGACGGTACCTGGACAAACAACGCCGGCGCATGGATGCAGATCAAGGACGGCAAGCTCATTCCACAGACTCCGATCTCGGGCACCACAGCGCCATACACACTCAAAAACTGCAAGGGCCTGGATGCTTGCATAACCGATAGCATATTGACAGGAGAGAATGAGACGTACACCATGGCTGAAGTCCCAGACACGCAAGTCCAGCTCGTACAGGAGGGTGCAGTAGATTGCTCAGTTAGAAACGAAGGCATTTGCGAACGCCAAGATCCTTATTCGATTGTGGCAGTACAGAAAAACGCCATACTGTTGAACATGGCGTACGACGGCCGACGGGACGAATCACAAACCGATCCGACCGATTCCTCCCGCGATCGCATCATTGTTTCTCATTCGATGGGACAGGGAGGTACACCGTTGTGCCTCGATGCCTCGTACGCTTATTACCGCGATGAATCGACGTTCAAGCCGTCTGCAGCAGCACAGAAGCAGATTGATGATGCCGTCAAGGCCGCACAGCAATCGATTGACGGCCTCAAACAGCCGTGGGCCAAGGCCGCGTTCCAGTGCAGACTCGACGTAGTCAGCAAAAAGCGCTCCTCGTGCGCAACGCAAGAGCAGGTGGGTGCAACACAAACCGGAATGGACATCAAGGCCATTGCCAAGGGTGACTGCTCGTCCATCGCGGGAAATTGGGTGAGCGCCAGGGGCGTACAGTTCGTGTACAAGGACCAGTGCCCCTCCTTCAGTTACACTGATGGATCAGGCCATTGGGTGCACTGGAAGCAGCCGGAACTCCACGAAACGTACGCAGAGCAATCCAACACCGGCTACACTGCCGGAGGAAGAGATTCCCGGGTCTTTCTACCTAAGGGTAGCACGCTGCCGGACAAATATCTCAAGTGCTTCGGCGCAACAAGCGACAACTCCGACATCAACCGAGACCGCATCTTCGACGTCAACGGCATGTCGTGTCAAACTCCGAGCGACCCCACCAACAATGTCCACTACCGCCGGTGACAAGGCACGCTCCTGTCAGTGACAAGCCAAGCTTCTGCCAGCTCCTGCCAGATTCTGCAAGTAACAAGCCAAGCTCCTGTCGGCGGCAAGCCAAGCTCCTCACCCAGCAACAAGCCAAGTTCCACTGGTGCTGAACCGCCGTTGATTGCATGCGGTCAGACCTTCCGGTGACGAACCGGGGGCCGCACCGTGCAGCCGCGCCGGTGCCCGAATGCCACGGCAATGAACCCAACAACAAGCACCACCACCGACGTCAGCAAACCTACAAGCAGTGAGTCTCCCCTAGCACGCCCGGGCTCGGGAATCGGGTCGGGAATGTTCTGCCGCACGCCCGTAACAACAAGTCGCTGGGTGTTGACGCCATACGGGGTACAGGTCATCAGCGTCACCATATCCTGCCCGGACATGACCTTATAGAACCGGGTGTCCCCCGGATCGATGACATGGACGCCGACCACCCGATAGCCCATCGTGTGATTCAACGTCTCCACATAGAAGATGTCGCCCTTCTTAAGCTCGTCAAGCCTGGTGAACAGCAGGGCGTCGCTCAGACCTCGATGCCCGCTCAGCACGGCGTTGGTCGATTCGCCGCCGACCGGCAGGCTCGTTCCATAGAGATGTCCCGCGCCATGCAGCAAAGCCTCGTCGGAAGTGCCATGGTAAATCGGCATCTTCACGGAAATCCTGGGGATATGAACGACACCCATCACCCCATAACCGTCGTTCAGAAGCGATTGGTATTCCCCGTCTTTTTGGTCTCGCGGTTTTGCACCCCCCTGCAAAGCATCAAAGGGACCGGCGTATTCCCCCAAAGCAGCCTGATCGGAAGAGGCGATGCGCCGATTGTAGTCCTGGGCCCGTTGATATTCGTCGAGGATCCGTTCTTGCGGCCACTTCGCAACACGGATGTTCGCAGCATCCATCGTGCGGCGCTCATCATAGGCATGCATGGCCCACCTTGCCGGAAACCAAGCGATGGCCACGACCAACGCAATGCCGCAACAGACCAGCAACAGATCAACGACAAGGACGATGAACCGGTGGGGGCGAGCCCTCTCGCCGCTCCTGTCCATGATGATGGACCAGAATTCATCGGTCGCGCCTTTCCCTGACCCGGCGAGCCTCGATGCTCCTTCTGGCACCCAGCCGTTATGGGGCATAGGCTCACCCCGTACGATTCTTGCTTGACAATCGCACCATCCGTTCCCCGCCTATCATTCGTCGGCAGCCATCAACAAAGAAGCGATGAGGTACGAACCTCGGTGCAGGTTCGCACCTCACTACGACTTATCCTTTCGCGCCTAGCGCCTTCAGCGGTTGAGGCGACGGCGTGCCAGCAGAAGCAATCCCATAGCCACCATGAGGACCACGACGACGAGGAGCGCCAAAATCACTCCGGCTCCACCGGTCAACGGAAGCTGAGAGATGGAGCTGACGTTGAGCACCACGATTGCGTTGTCAATGGTATGGCCGGCATTGGTGGTAAGCGTTGGCGTGGAATTCTTCCTCACCAAGCCCCACGCATCACCGGTGTTGGTGGTCACGGACTGGGCATCGTTCGGGAAGCCGCCATTATTGTCTGAAGCCGTGGCACCATGAACGGTGACCTTGAAAATAGGCAGGAATGTGGAGGAGAAGCCGGCCGGAGCCTTCGTCTCCTTGACGATGTATGTGCTCCCGTCCTTCAGACCATCAACCTTGAGCATACCCTTGTACAGGCCGATGGCGGACTGAGCATCATCATCGGCCACTCTAAGAGTGGTGACGGCGTTCTTGTCGCTTCCATCCTGGTGCTGGGCTTTCTTATAAGATCCGTGAGAAGACGGGACGGCGAGAGCGCCATTGTCGGTCATGGGGCGGAAATACATCGGATTCTTGCTGTCCCCGTCGAATACCTGGAACTCCGCACCGACAAGCGTCTGATCCTTTGCGCCTGAATCAACGAGCGCCTTGGACTTCTTGACAAGGTTGAAATCGCGGAAGTAAGTGGTGGCACCCTGGTTGGGGTCCGTGGGGGTCGTGGTCGACACGGTGCTGTTGTTGTTCGCACCGTCCTGTGCGTCGGAGGCGATCGTGCCGTCGGTGTTGACCACGGCCTTATCCGTGGCGGGCTGGTGGTTGACGTCGGTGGAATAGCTCAGCGCGGCGGAGTTCTGCACTGGGCCGTCCTGGGCGCTGTCATTGAGCCTCATCTTATAGGTCACGGAAATCGACGCCTTGTACTGTAAGGAGCAGATAACCGGAGAAAGGTCGAACACCACGTGTGCCGTCGACAATCCGTTGTCAGTGGTGGAGGCGATGGCTTGCACGAGGTAATCGGTGCCTTGAACCAACGTCTTGCTCTGCGACTTGCCGTCCGCATCGGTCCATGTCACTTTGACCACGGTGTTGGGGGTTGCTGCGGAGCCGGAATCGTCGGGGATATAGGTCAGGCCGTCGTGGACGGGGCTGTCGACCATGGTGTAGAGGTAGTGGGTGAAACCGGTGGTCAGCGGTACGGTGCCTGAAAGTTTGTAGTTCAGGATTCCACCAATTTCGATGTCGCTGTTGGCCACGTCAAGAGTCTTCTTGATGCCAGGCTCGTCATCATTCTTCATGGCGATCTCGCCCAGCGTTCTGCCGTTCAGCTGATTGTAGTTGTTTCCGGCGGAGGTGATGCCCGTACAGACAAGCATGGGGATCGACTGCTTAGGATTGGAGGGCTTGCTCGCCGCTTCCGTGGTATCTTCGATGACATAAAGACCAGGCTGCGCAACGGTGAAGGTCGCCGTGTCGCCAAGGGTCGTCGCAGTGACCGGCTGAAGCTTGGTAAGGAAATCCTTTTGCTTAGCAAGTTCAGTGACGAACCTACGCAAGTTGCCATTCTTGCCCCAGGCGTCAGCATCGCTGCCGCTATTCGAGACCTTGTCACGATTCTCTGAACCGCCGTCATAGCCAAGCCACGTCGCAGCCACCTCGCCTACTGGGTTGCCCGCATAGGCGGAATCAGGCTGATCGTTCTTGTCGCGAGCCGCCGCCAGCGCGTTGTTCGCCAATGTCAGAACATCCTGATCGGTGCCGACTGAGACGCTGGTAAGCTGGTAAGAAGCGGAACCATCGCCGCCGGCAACGGACTTGCCCGCTGCATCCTCATAGTCACCGATACGAACCACAGAAAACGTGTGGTTCTTCATATTTTCGGCGTTTGCCCCCTTGATAGTGATGATCTCTCCGTTATAACCGGACTGACCAGCTGCAGGAACAGCAATCGGCGCGGAATCGCTATCCGCCGCATCGGCGGCATTGGCAGTTATTCCCATCGGGGCCAGCGCCAGCAAAGAGGCCGCAGCGACGCTTGCGCCCACGAACCTTCGAACTTTCCCATGGAACATCATGAGATATACCCTTTCCTATTTATTTCCTAATACGACTTCTTACTTCTCGGATATGCATGCCGACAGACTCGAAGTCAAATCTTGAATCTCTTCTCAATCGCTGCATGATGAGTCGAATGAACGAACCCATTCACCCTTAACAAAATGAACGGTGTGCTTAGCATGACATACAGATCATCACCGCATGGCATGCAACCCCTTCGTCCCACAGTTTTTGAACCTGAGCAACGCTAGGAACACAGCAAGCAGCAATACCACGATGCCCGCAGCAAGCAGAAGCTCACCGACCTGGAACCCACCGGTGAACGGCAAAGCATTGGTAAGTGGAACGTCGGCAATCCGGCAAGTCACGAGGTTGGAGTCATTACCTGCACCTATCGGCAGATTTTCAGCCGGAGTATTGATGTTGTATTTCCGCTGGAACACACCAGATCGATCCGTTGCGAAAACACCTACATTCCCCTCAGGCATATTCTCGGGAATAGGTACCTTCCAGGAGCCATTGTTCTCTGTCTTCACAGGAACTGACTTTGAACCATCAGGCCAGATCAACGTAACGTTCAACCCACCGGCCCCACGGTAGCCTTCATCGTCAGGCAACGCAGGAGAAGACGCCATCTCAGGCAGCTTCACAATCCCACGCACTCCTCCTACGCGATTGGCGGACGCAATTTTGACAACGGGAGGCACCATGTCAATCACTTGGTTGACTACGCGGCCAATGGCGGGTTTTCCGCCATCAATGTCCTGCAAAACCGCATAAATCGAATAGACAACACTGCCATTGGGATTGTCCTGCGTGGGAAATACTGACGGATCTATCGCGCACGACCAATCCGATTGCCACTGGACGGGATTGGCTGCAGCATCAGTACCAGAACCTGGAACCTGGGTTATATTGGATTGAGAACATCCATTCGAAAGATCTCCAACCAGATACTTGCTATCTGGCACCTTGAGACCATTCAACGCCACCGAATCGTCATCATCACCGCCCGATGGCGATGTTTCTCCTCCACCGCCCGTACTTGAGGGGGCGTCCTTCGCGGTGGCCGAAGCAAGCTCACTTAAGGGCACAGCGAATACACGCAGGATGTCTTCCTTATGATTGGCGGAATTGATGGATCCCTTGATCATTACTTTGGCGGGTTTACCACCCAACTGGAGACTGGCCTTGCCTGAATCCGGTCCATCGCTCGCCATGACGGTATGTGGTGCATAAACCTGTTTGATCTCAGGATTCGAGTTCATGGTCAAATGGAAATTCGCGGGAACAATGTTGGAGAACAAGGAGGTGACGTTGATTGACGTGTCGTCGGATTGCCAGGCATGGTACCGCACCAGTGCCTGCTTACTAATATCGACGCTTACCATGTCCTTGATGCTCCAGTCACCGGTCGTCGGGCTAACCTTGACCGTGCCAATTTTCCTTCCCTTGGTGTTTGGATCATTCGGATTGTTGGGGTTGATGGGATTATCAGGATCCTCTGCGAACACCGTCACCAGGTAACCCGGGGTGGCCGTCCCTTTCACAGTACGGCTTTTCGCGCTGGCATAGCCCTTGAAACTATCAATGAGCGGGGCTTGGGGTCGAACGATGTCAAAGTTGAAGAAAGCAGTATCCATCGTCCAACCCTGATTGATTCGTTGTTCCGCAGCTTCAGGGTTGGTTCTGGCCAAATCGTCGGTAATGCCTTCGGAAGCCGGATCTGGATTGCGCAACGGATCTTCCACTGTGCATGCTTGATTGACTATTGGCCACGTGACCAACTTGAAATACCCGTCCAGCCCCTGTTGCCTCTTTGCCATATTGAAGTCAATACTGCCATCGGCGGCCTGGGCTACCCCGCTCTGGCCCGCATTGGGCACTATGAGACGACCGGATGTGGGGTCACCATCGTAATCGACGTTGCTGTTGAACGCGATAGCCGCATCGAAAGACCTGTTGGCGAAAGCGACAAGGGCCTTGCCATTCAAACCTACCGGGACAAAGCTACCGCTATTCGCCAGTGCACCAGCAACAGGCATACCAGTGACGGTCTGCGCTGTCGGCGTCAATGCATCTACCGGCACCCATCTGTTGTCTTTCAGCCCAATCCACTGGTATTTGAATCCGGTTACTTGATAGCAGGGATTGCTGGTGTCCAGCCCTAAGGCAGGGTTGTACCAAGAGACGAAGAAGGAATTCGGAGGCGCCACACCAGGTTGAGTCAAAGGTGGATCATGCGCTATGCCGCCCATACTCGACATATAACCGCCTATGCCCTTATCGGTTATCATACCCCAATTGGCCTGACCAAGCGACCATAAAGATGGCCAAGCGTCGAAGCCCACCCAAGTGTTGGGTATGTCGCAACCATGTTTGACGCTAACATAGCATGAGCCAGGATACACCATGACCGTCTCATTGTCTGCCATATCACCGACCAACGGTGAAGCTGCCAGCAATTCATTGGTCTTCAGCGCCGTCGGACCAGACCAGGCAAGCCCCTTGCTCGCCATGGTGGAAGAGAGATTGCTGATCGCACTGATAGCTGGAGGTCCGACCTCGACCCAGATATGTTGCTTCCATGGATGACCATCGTTGTTTGTGCTGACGCCTCCCTTGTCCTTCGAAGTCCAATACAAATTTGGCTCATCGGGTGTATCGATATTCGCATGCATTGAAATGGCGACATAGTCGTAAAGACCCGCATGCATGATCTTAGGGATAGTGTAATATTCATCGATATTCCGAGCCCATGTATTGGCCCTCTTGACAGTATCTGAAGCCGGTGTCGAAGGGTCACTGTACGTGTTTTTATAGCCAACGACGTAGTTGTAGTCAGGGTAGACGGTACCATCCAAACCCACACCGCCATCGCCGAAGTCAAACCGAAGCTTCATTCCGATTGTCTCGGGAGTCGTACCATATGGATTGACCTCACCATGAGCAACGCGCATCACGAAATCAATGCGCAGCTCATCACGCAGGGTGTCCAACTTGTTGTTCATGGCAAGCATGCGGTGGAGCACCGGCTTACGTATGGCACCATCAGGGTTCGTGGCGCATTCAGTTTTCCTCCAGTCATCTGACTTTGCAGCTACACTCTGCGTAGGGCACAAATCCGCATTAGTGTTTCCATCGGCAAAAGCCGAAAAAGGCGTAACGACATTGGAGCCGATCAGGCAGACAAATGCCACCGCCCCAGCGCAAGCTACTCTTGCGAACCGTCTGGCGCAGTCCACGACGTTTTTAAGGAATGCACCCTTGGCCGCCCGAATGGAACAGACCCTTCCCACAACAAATCACCTCTGCACAGAATTTCCGCTTACCTCAGAGAGCAAGACACATCATCCATCGTTTCAACAAAGCTTTCACCGGGTAACCTTTGATCGCTCATGCTGATCGCCGACCAACGGAGCGACAGTCCAGCCCACTTGATCAGCGATGGAGTTCATGCTTGCATATTTTTCTGACAGGTTTTCCAAATAGCGAACACAAAAATGTCTTCTTTTTCTCTATCGACTTGACATCTACTAGCTATATTCCTTGGAACATAAAGCAATTCAGAGAGGCAATGAAATCTACAAAACCCCGATATTGCAATATTTTTATCAGACAAAAGAAGTAGATCTGCCTCATTTTGTTATGTATATTATTCTATATTATAAATATATACTATTCAGCTTAATTATGATATAAAGCACATTGAGTTCTTCCTGTAACAGGATGTCACGACGTGGCAAACGTTTGATACAACATACGTCCGACGCGACATGTATTTGCATTCCATAACTTCCCATCGGCCGGGCGACCGCACTTGGAAAAACGCCGGTATTCCTGTATTAATTTCCAGGAATCGAAGTTAACGCATCGTGCGAACGCACGCAAAGCACGAAACTAAAAAAGGGACTGGGACTCTTACATGGAATCAGCACGTTGCATCAAAGCAGATTCGGCAGCGAACCCGGCGCACGCCAATCAGCGAACAAGCCGTCAAACACCTGAGCAGACGTACGGACCGACTGGGCCAGGCGGATTAACACGCCAGCGTATTGAAAACCATAAATACATATTGATTCAAACCGCAATACTTCAGCAACCACCTGAACGTTGTCTCAAGCATCAGTTACCTCATAACTCCAAACGCACACACTACAATCATCCACCACACGATATGACCCATGGCGCAACTGAAGAATTCCGGAGTCTTTGGGCTCGAAACCAAATTCACACACATACATCTCCCAGAAAGCAGACCAACTTCGCCCATTTCAGCATAAAAACACCGACACATGGCCGCTTCCGAATGCACAAAGACAAGGAAAATAACCCAGCCTCAAATGAGAATTCAAGCAGGCATCCGCTTTCCAATTTTATGGAACACAAAGGAAAGCGGATACACCATACTTCTGGCTTTACGGACAATCAACCCATATCAACCCATACAATCAGTTCATATCCGCCAAAACAGGGAAAGCGTCATGGTTGCCGATCTGACTCACCTTGATCGCCGCCGCCTTATTGACGAAGTTGACTGCATCTAAGAAATCACCGTGCTGGGAGTAATGCACTACCAAAGGAGAAATCCAGATGGCAGAGCTGGACCCAATCCAAAGTAAGTGTGGCAATTCCCTTTTAACAAAACAGATCATCCTTACTCACGGAAAGCGAGTTGACGATGGCCCTCACGAGCACGGATATGCTCTATGAACTTCAAATGATATTCAAACCTGTAACACTCACCGCCGCTGTCACACAGATACATGTAGCAGCCTTTGCTCTACACTGTATGTTCTATCCGTTCAACCAGTTCCACGAAGGATGGATTAGCCAAGTTAGGCACAAGCACCGCGATAAGATCCAACGACGTTCCAGATAAGGTATTCACCTTAAGCTTAGTCCGGACTCCAAATTATCGACTACTTTTAAAACTTCCTTCATGGACGCCTCACCGATATCTACTTCAACATTGATGATCATTGAGATTGTTGCCATGGTTAGAAAAATCAAGAGTTTATGTTAATTGGTTACGTAGTTTCGATCGCAAAATTGCGTATAAGCACGAACGGGTAGCTCCCCCGGTTAAACCCCTAAAACCTTTCCAATACAACCCATGTCCCATCATGGCATCATGAGAACGATTTCAACGACTATTTATTCATTCTGATTTCAATGCGCCTCACAAGTAGGGTGGTGCCGAATTGACCGATTATCCTTAAAGCCAATATGGCCAGTGCGCGCTTTACCGTGTACCGTTATAAATGAAAGTACATGTGAAGTTAATCTTCCCACTGCTTTGCTGAGGTTTGATGGGGTGGGCGAAACGATATCCTACCATGGATAGCCGGCTGGAATATCACGAGACATCCCAAAACGGCCTTTTATATGATGAATACGATTCGTCACCACCCGCACCGATGAAGTTCCATTTCATACCCCACCACGCAGCGAAAGACAAAGAATGAAGGTATGCAATGAACACAAAGCTAACAACCAATGAGGGCCAGACGTGGGCCGACAACAACCACTCTCAGACCGCAGGTGAGCGAGGACCCATCCTCATGCAGGACTATCAGCTGCTGGAGAAGCTGGCGCACTTCAACCGAGAACGCATTCCCGAACGCGTGGTCCATGCCAAAGGCGCCGGAGCCAAAGGCACTTTCAAGCTTACGCGCGACATGAGCCGGTACACCAAGGCCGATCTGTTTCATGGCGAAGGAAAGCAGACACCGATACTCATCCGCTTCTCCCAGGTCGCCGGCGAAGCAGGCTATCCGGACACATTGCGCGACGTGAGAGGCTTCGCTCTGCGTTTCTACACACAAGAGGGAAACTACGACATCGTGGGCAACAACACACCGGTGTTCTTCGTCAACGATCCACTCAAATTCCCTGATTTCATACACTCTCAGAAGCGCGACCCCGTGACCCATCTTCGTACGCAGGACATGCAGTGGGACTTCTGGTCTCGCTCTCCTGAATCAGTGCACCAAGTGACCTATCTGATGGGCGACAGAGGCAACCCGGCTTCCTACAGAACCATGAACGGCTATGGATCTCACACGTTCAAATGGGTCAATGAGCACGGCGAGCAATTCTGGGTGAAATATCACTTCGTAAGCAAGCAGGGCGTCAAGAACATGACCAATGAACAGGCAGCAAAAACCGCCAGCACAGACACCGATTTCCTCATACACGACCTTTACGATGCCATAGAACGCAGGGATTACCCGTCATGGACGGTAGACGTTCAGATTCTGCCATATGAGGAAGGTCTCAACTACAAGTACGACATCTTCGACGTGACCAAGACGATCTCCAAGAAGGACTACCCGCGCATCGAAATCGGTGAGTTCACACTGAATCAGAACCCGGCCAACTATTTCGACGAAGTCGAGGAGTCAGCATTCTCACCAGCGAATTTCGTCCCCGGCATCGAACCGTCACCAGACAAGCTGTTGCAGGGCCGTCTTTTCGGGTACAAGGACGCCGAACGCTACCGGTTGGGAGCCAATTACGAAAAACTTCCCATCAACCGGCCGATCAATGAAGTGCACAATTACGAGCGCGACGGATTCATGTCGCAAGGCCAGGACGGCTCGGTCAATTATGAGCCGAATTCGCTCCATGGCCCAGTGGAAGACAACAGCGCCCGTATGCATCCGGACCAACTCAAGGGCAAAACTGTGTATTCAAAGCCTTATGAAACGGACCATTACTCTCAAGCCGGGGATCTGTATCGGCTCATGTCGGCCGATCAAAAGGACCGCCTGATAGAAACAATCAACAACACCCTCGGAACCGTGGAAAGTGAGCAAGTCAAAATCCTACAGACCAGACAGTTTTATAAGGCTGATCGTGACTATGGCGAGCGCGTGGCCAAGGCGTTGGGGCTACCTCTGGACGACATACGCGAATAATCGGACTCGGAGTTCGTTCGGAGCAAGAAAAATCTTGCCACCATTTGCTCGCTTGAATTCACTGCGCCTGTCAGTTATGCCAGCAAGGCACCTGTACGAGGTTGGGTACGCCTTGATTCAGGGCTTGCCCAAGTACCAACTGTATCAGGGACATTCCTATGGCAAAACGGTTCTGGCTACATTGACGGCATTATTGATGACCCTCGGGAATCCCCACATACGGCACCGTCTCAAGGACGGCCTGAACAACCTCCGTCCGCGTCAGCCCCACATGTAAGGCGGCGGCAATGTGGATCTCCAGCTGAGGTTAGGTGAAGCCCTAGGCACCAGGCTTCCCAATACCACAAGCTCACGCTACCTGACATCAAATATCTGGTCGGCATGCATCACCGAACGCAAATTCGGCGATCCACTGCCTCAGCTCAAAGGCTATGTATGCCCTGCAACGAATCGACGACCGCCTGGCCGTCCTACACATCATCGCTCCTGCCTCAACATGGCCGCCTATACCTTCTCGAGTTTTACATCCCAGATCTTAAGCACGGAGTCTCGCATCTTGAGCAACTTACAGTCATACAGAGTAGGCATTAAGTATCTGAAGGTAAACTGGAAGATGCATAATAGTGTTGTAAGCCGTCGATAGGGAAAGAGTGGGATTGTTTTTCGGTTCGAAAAATAGAAAAGCCCGAAGACCGGTTATCAGTCGATTTTCGACGGCGACAACGGACAGGTCCCTATCGACGGTGGTGAGCAGTCTCAACTGACCGATGAGACGGTTACCTCTCTTGATGGCCCCTTTTCAGCAAGTGCCCCTCCGATGCCTATGGTTCATTCAGAGGCCAGGCCAGCTGCCAAGGCTTCCGTTCAGCCAAATGCACGGCCTGCGCAAAGCAGGCATGGTGTCTCTCGGTCGTATTGGGTCGACAAGACTTATTTCTCCACGGTTTATTTCAAGTCAGGCTATGACATGGATGATGTGGACAAAGTTTGCGATCTCATCCACGACGAGTTCAAGGGATTGGAACACGGTGCGGACCCTCACGTGATTAGTTCGGAAAAGGTCGCTGGCATGCAATTTAAACAGGTCTCGTTTGCCGAGGGATACAAGCGGGATGATGTTGACAAATTCATGAGGGAGGCCGCCAGCGCACTTCGGGAAGAGTATAAGGTCTGAGCGGATGCCTGCAGGTCGGCAATCACCTCGTCGCCGCCTAGGGCAGTCAGCCATAGGCATGAAATGAGGTGAATGCAGCGATGGATGGTAGTCGTTCATGCTCGGATACCGGGCCTGAAGAAACCAACATGAGAACTTGTGGCGCGTCAGCATATGACGGTAGGCAGTATCCGCTCGTGGCACCAAAATCTGACACCTTTGACCAACCTATGGCGACCTCCGGAGTGGATCCGTTGAACATCGGTGGATCCATACGCCACACAACCCATATTGCAGATATGCAACACCTCGGCTTACATCAAGCCGAGACACTGATTGACGCCCATTGGACTCGAACCGACAACCCACGACTTAAAGGATGCTGTTCCAACCATTGAGTCAGAGGGGTAACAAGAATTCGCATA
This sequence comes from Bifidobacterium bombi DSM 19703, assembly GCF_000737845.1. Lineage (GTDB taxonomy): Bacteria > Actinomycetota > Actinomycetes > Actinomycetales > Bifidobacteriaceae > Bifidobacterium > Bifidobacterium bombi. Next base: position 1,136,105 of record NZ_ATLK01000001.1, read on the forward strand.
CAATCATTTCTTGATTTGCAAATCGTGGATTGCGTATCGCGATGTCCAGCCTGTACCCCTGGCTTCAATCCCGCACTCTTAGCTTCAACCCATGACGATCGGGAAGCCATGAGTCAGGAAGAGTCCAAGCGCCAACACAACCACCGCCAACACGATCGGCATCAAAATTGCCACGGCCGACACGGCATCGTTGCTCTTCTTGGCGAAGCCTATCTCGGCGAAGGCGATCATGGCGAGCGCCAGGATAACCTTCACGACCAATAGCAACTCGATATGGGGCCAACTGCGCACAATCATAAGCACCCCGCTCAGGATGATGAGAATATAGCAGACACGGGCAATCATCGCCCATATCCTTGTCATTTTAGTCGACCCCAGCAGTCCCGCCGCCACCGCGACGATCAGCACAACACCACCAACGAAATGCATCCATGGCCAAACCATGCCTACCTCCCAATAGCGCCCGATATCGCAAACCTCTCGTCGTCCAATATAGCAAGCCACACCCACCACAAAAGCCGAAGCACAATGGGAACAGACGAAGAATGAGCCAAGTTACTAGACGACACGACAGGCTGTCAAAGCAAAATTGCAATGGCGCAATGAAACTGCACGATACTAAACGGGCGAAAATGAGCAAACCTTTCCTCACGATAGTGAGAGAATGAGCCGGAGTATTGGAATAGCGATATTCATCGTCCACCGAGGTGGTGGAGAATCAAGGTGTACAATCGCTGTAATTTACCAAAAACGTATTAGTCTGACCGTGTAGACGGCCGTGCGGCCCCGTGTGCACGACGGGCATACCTCTCACGCCGACGCGTGTTTTCCTCGTCGCGAGCTTTCGCTATCTCTTCCGGTCGGTCGTCAAGCCAGTGCTTGACCGCGATTGTGGTCATCGCGACATTCCGGGCGTCAAACCCAATACCGACGGCGGTCGCCTGCTTTTTTAACTGACGACGAGCCTTGAGCGGCAACCCACCATGGATGCCACCTTGGGCCTCTTTGACCATGCTCAAGGCCAGACACTGATTGCGCACCGGGCACATTTCGCAGATTCTCACCCCTGCGCGCCTTAATTCATAGCCAGCCCTACCATCGTCGTCTGCCGGGTCATCGAGTCCCCATAGCAGATCCGCCAACCTTGAGGGAACGACCCGGCACCAACCGAGCTCCCCGTCAGATCGCAGCACATCTTGAGCGACTCTCATCTGAATCTCCTTTCAAGGAATTCGTCCTCCATTCGCTTTCAGTCTGCACACAAGCCCAACGCCGGACAAACGATTCAAACTCGGGTGGTCAATCGACGGACCTTATGCACACACCGGCGTGTCAACAGGACACCCATCCACAAAACATGTCGATAACCCGGATACATCTGCGGCCAGCCCATCGCTGATGTGGACAGGTTGAAACACACAGAGGACCGTAGCCGCCCGCTTCACCAACACCACGTCTCCTCGGCGACACCGTCACCTCCAACGATGCGGTTGATCGCCACGTATCAGCCACGGGCATAGGCCGCTTTTAGAACCCTGAGGGCTTGGATGACCGGGACAGCAAGGGGCACTGATTCGGCCTAGACCTGCGCTAGACTATAGATTGAACCAGTACATACATCCACAGAGGAGAAAAGATGTCAGATACGTTCAATGTCGTCGTGGAGATTCCACGCGGGTCCAAGAACAAGTATGAAGTGGATCAGGAAAGCGGCCGCGTCTTCCTTGACCGCACCCTCTTCACAGCCATGGGCTATCCCGATGACTACGGATACATCGAGGGCACCTTGGGTGAAGACGGCGACCCGCTCGACGCATTGGTGATGATTCCAAACTCCGTGTTCCCCGGATGCGTCGTTGAATGCCGTGCCGTGGGACTGTACCACATGGAGGATGAGGAAGGCGGCGACGACAAGGTGCTGTGCGTGCCCGCTGACGTGCGTTTCGACGACATCAAGGACATCGAGGATGTGAACTCCTTCCATAAGGCGGAGATCAAGCACTTCTTCGAGCAGTACAAAGCACTCGAGCCCGGCAAAGAAGTCATGCCCGGTGATTACTGGACCGGCGTCGCCGAGGCCAAGAAGCAGATCGAGGCTTCACGCCAGCGCCTGGCCGACTCCAAGAAGTGAGCATTCACCTGCTTGGGTGCCGATCAGCCAAGATCGACCATCGATGACGAACGCCCCTGAGCAGCAATATTGAAGCCGTGGCGAAGCCGGGATACCACGTTCCAGTTCCGCCACGGCAATTTCGTAGCTTGCATGCCTCTGACACAACCATCACAGCCAAGAGGCACATCAAGGCATACTTCCCCGTATCCACTGCATTGCGTAATTGCCGCACTCTTCACGCCGCTTCGCAGCCAATCAGCGAATTCCTGCTCCCGGCGCGTCCCCAAGACTCCGCTTGAAAAACGAAAAACACGGGGTGCACTCGAAACGAAGACCGTTCAGATCTTGAATGTGTACAGCTCCCCAAGGAAAAACTGATGACCTACGTGGACCGGTTCGTCATGCTGGTCGCAGATGAACGTGTCCACCTTGAAGAAAGGGGTCCCGACAACCACGTCCATCGTGTTGGCCATCTTCTCGTCCGCAAGGGCCATGCAGATCGACGTCTCCCGCGGGTGGATGGGGTCTATGCCGCGTTCACTGCCAAGCAACCGATATAACGAACCGCTGAGATCGCTTCGACGCAGGAAGTCGAACTTCGGCAGCGGGAAATAGTTGTTCTCCAACATCACCGGACGTCCGTCGGCCATTCGCTTACGTTGCGTGTACAGCACCGGTGCGCCGTCGGGAAGACCCAGAAGCCGTGTGATCCTCCCCGGAACCTGAATCACCTCTCGTTTCAGCAGCGTCGAGGAAACCGCAAATCCGGCTTGCTCGGCGCTTTCGGTGAAGCCGCTGACGTATGCGATCTTGCGATCGATGGTGTGACCACATACAAAAGTCCCTTTACCCTGCCGCTTCACCACATAGCCTTCGTCGACAAGTTCCTGTATGGCCCTGCGCACCGTGATGCGCGAGACTCCGTAGCGTCGGCAAAGCTCAGGTTCCGAGGGAAGTCTTTTATCCCGGCGGTATCGACCTGAACGTATCTGCGAAAGCAGGGTCGTCTTTAGCTGAAGATACATCGGCACTGCCACACCGCTCTCAAGCATCTTCATTCCCCTCCACGCCCTGGATAGGCACACCAAAACCAAAAGAGCCTTCCAACTGGACCGCCTGCGCGGCAAACCTTTGGGCGTCCGCCAGACTCTCTTCAACACCCTTGCCCTCTATTTCATGTGAGAGCAGGAAAGCGGTGAGCGAGGCATCCCCGGCGGCCATCGTGTCCACGGCCTTCACCACACGCGGAGCCATCTCGTAAAAACGCCGACCATCGAAGGCGATGGTCGACCGGGAGCCGCGCGTGGCCACGAGCACCCTATTTGACGGCGAGAACAAACGCTTGAGCAGACCCTTCACCCGATAACCTGGCATGTCCAGGGAGAAGAAGCCGTACTGGACGTAATCGACCGCCTTGAGGGTTTCGTCCGTGAACTCATCGGAGAAGTCATAGGAAACCGGCACCCCTAGGGCAGACACATCCTTTAGGAGATGATCGCAGTGTCCCCAGATTCCCATGTGCACCAATCGGAACGAAGCGATGTAATCGAAATCGGCCTGTGAACAATCAAGGGGTTTCTCACTGCTGACGCCGCCCTCATTACTGCCGAGAAACACCCGTTCACCATCGATGATGGCGACCTTCGCACAACCGTTCACCCCGTGCTCAGTACGGCAATGGCTGCGATCGATGCCTATGGCATCGATCGCAGCCTTCACCACACGCGATTCCCTGTCGTCACCGAAAACGCCCATGAACGAGGCCTCATACCCCAGTTTCCTCGCGAACGCCGCGAAATTCAAAGCGTTTCCACCAGGGTACATGACCGCGAGATTCACATACTGATCGACCACCTGGTCGCCCAGACCAAGGACCTTGATGACACCCGTCATAATCAGTATTCCACTTTCCCCATGTAACGGCGAACATCCAGACCGTGATTGCGCGCCGTCGAAAGCGCCTGACGGTATTTGCTCAGCACACTGTAGAACAGGATAGGATTGAAGAACTCACTGACCGAATCATCAATGACATCGAGCCCTAATTCTTTCGCATCAACAACCTCGACCTTGTGCGCATATTCATTAAGAAACCTCAGGGCTCTCTCGTCCAATTCGCGCGTGCGCCCCAAGCCCATGACGAGAATGAACGGGGTGTCCCTGTCCGTCACCTCGAATGGTCCGTGGAAGAACTCACCCGAGTGAATCGGCGCCGCGTCAAGCCACTGCATCTCCATCAGCGAGCAGATCGCAAAACCGTAGGCGTGGCCGTAGGAAGCCCCGGAGGCCAAGACATAGAACATGTTTTCATCCCGGTAACGTTCGGCAAAGGCTTTGGCGCGGGGCACGACCGCATCCTCGGCCTTCCCCACCACGTCGTCGATGATGTCCATGCCTCGACGGAAAGCCGGCAATTGCGGCCAACCTTCAGCTTGGTCAATAATCAAGACGGTCAAATCGAGCATCAACGCCATCGGATTGCCATGCACCCGCTTTTCATCACCCCATTCGTAGATGAACGAATAGTCGGATTCCTCCAGAAGGTCGGCTTTCCTGTTATATGTCAATCCTATGGTGCGGGCTCCGGCACGGTGCGCCACACGAGCCGCCTCGACGGTTTCGGCGGTGCTTCCGCTGTGTGAACACAGTACGACCACTGAATGGCATCCGAGCTTCGCCGGGGGAACATGGACGAACTCATTGGCGGTGTACAAGCCACTGACCAGGGTTTTGGACTCGGACTTGACTACATAATCCGAGACGTACATATCCACCAAGGAGCCGCCACACGCCACGAAATAAATCTCACCGATCGCGCCATCCATGTCAGCGAACAACTGACTCACCGTCTTTTGGACATCCATACCAGACCCTCTTTCCACTATATGACGTTATATAACGTATTATGTTACTGCACGATGCGCCATGAACGACGACAAGTTCCACGATCGTGTCCTGTCGCCCCGACCTTCCTTCGCCGGAAGCCAGACAGATCAGGCAATGGCGTTGGCACGATATGTCGGCGCCAAAGGCCTATCACCCATGTACGCTACAATCTTCAGAAACCGGAAAGATGCGCCGCCGTATACGTTCCGAGCCATGACACGAAATCGGACGACGCATTCTTCCGCGATGAAAACCGAGCAAGAGGGCAAGCAATGATCGTCACCATACTGCTTATTGCGGTCTCATTATCCATGGATGCGTTCGCCATCTCCATTGGCAAAGGGCTTACCGTGCGCAGACTCAAAGGCATCGATGTATTGAAAACAGCGCTCTGGTTCGGTGGCTTTCAGGCGTTGTTCCCCGTTCTTGGCTATTTCCTGGCAAGCCTCATCGGCACCTATATAGAGGCGGTTGACCACTGGATCATTTTCATCCTCCTCCTGCTCATAGGCGGCAACATGATTCGTGAGGCACAGGAGGAGGACAAGACGAACACAAAGGAGACCCCTCAGTTCGATTGGCGGCACATGCTGCCGCTAGCAGTGGCATGCAGCATCGATGCGTTCGCAGTCGGCATCAGCCTTAGCCTGATGAAAATCAGTCTCTGGCTGGCGGTCGCAGTCATCGGGGTTGTTACCGGTCTCCTTTCCGCGGCCGGCCTCTACATCGGCCGCATGTTCGGCTCCCGCTGGCAGAAACCGGCGGAAATCGGGGGCGGTGTGATTCTCATCCTTTTGGGGTTAAAGGTATTGCTGGAACACCTCGGTTTCATCGCCTGAAAGGCACCCAGTCGGTGATACGACGAAACGGGTTCCAGGCGAACACATCCGGTAATCACCTACACCGCCACGTCGATACGACTTCCCTAAAAAGTCCTACGCCCTTTGGAATGGGCGCGGCCGGCGCGCAACGGTCATGCGAGCGAGAGTATGAGGACCGTAGCCAGCACGTAGACGATCAACCCCGAAAACATGAATGGGAGCCCAACGGCGAAAACGACGTCGGCATGACGGCGACCTGCGGCAGCAACAGTCGACCGGCACGAAACAACCACCAGCAGAACCGTGAGAACCACCGCAACGACAATGGCGATCAGCGCCAGGTAATCAGGAATGCCATTGCCTGATCTGGGCGCAGAGCATACGTACCACAGGACGACCGGAAGAAAAGCCCAACCGGTGCTCGAAGCGGCGGCGGCATTGGCGAGAACGTTTTGGGAGAGCGAGACCACAAGCTCTTTGCGCTCGCGCCGCAGCATCTGTATCAGAAATCCAGCCGCCACAAACACCACAAACACCACAAGCAAACCCTGCGCCCAACCTCCGCAGGCACGCGACAGTCGGGTGACCTGCGAGCGTGAGAAGTCCAACGTGCGCACGCCTTCACCGAAGAAAGGCAGGGCATCAAGCAGACCCATCAGACCCACGAATTGCAACGCCCCCGCACCGAGGACGCCCACAATCCTGTCAGCGGCCGACCCGTACAACGGACGGCAGAAGACCACGGACGAAACCCAAAGCGCCAAGGCCAGATACGAGCACAGCCATATTTGCGAGCGCAAATCCAAGAACAGCCGCATCACCATGATGACCACAACCACAAGCACTGCAAGCACGGCATGGGCCAAGGCGATCGAACCGCCCCTCCAACCGGTGGCGACGCCCACACCAACCTTGCCTTGAGCCCTATCGTCTTCCATGAAACCTCCCGAAAACGGCCGTAGTCACACAACAACTCGCAATTCCTGATTTCATGCTAGCGGAACGTGTCCACAACCTACGGCTAGAATATAAAACAATCGAATCACAACGGCCATCCGAATACATCTTGGACATTGAAGGGATTGATGGCTTCCTGCATGTGATGATACCGTGAAAGAGGCCTCCCCATAGACATCGCTTCGCGGTGACGGGAACCACACGCGGGTTACGTTGAGGGGTTGCAAAAAGGAGGACGGTGTGCTTGATCTAACCTTGATGACGTCGGCCTCCGATCCGGCGGTCGTGCTGCCTTCCTTGACCTTGCTTTCACACCGTGTACGCGTACTGCCTTTGAACACGGCCAGTCTGGTGAAGCTACCGGATGAGACGATACTCTTCCTTGATGCCAGACAGGATCTTGCCGGTGCGAAGACGTTATGCTCCCTCATCCACGCCGCCGATTTGAACGTGCCCATCATCCTCGTGGTGAGTGAAGGCGGCTTCCCAGCGGTGAACGCCCAATGGGGCATTTCGGACATCATCATCGACACCGCCTCCCCAGCCGAAACCGAAGGACGGCTGCGTCTGGCCCGGGAGAATCGTGGCTCCCTACCGAAACCATCATCGAATTCCGTCGATGAGGTGGACCAGACAGGCCACATCCATTGCGGCGATCTGGTCGTGGATCCCAAAAGCTACACGGCCACACTCAAGGGCAGGCCGATCGACCTGGCGTACAAGGAATTCGAATTGTTGAAATACCTGGCCCAACATCCCCACCACGTTTTCACGCGCGCCCAGCTTTTGCAGGAGGTCTGGGGATACGATTACTACGGCGGCACACGTACGGTGGACGTCCACATTCGCCGGCTGAGGGCAAAACTTGGTGGCGAGTACGAACATCTCATCGGCACTGTACGCAACGTCGGCTACCGATTCGACCCGGCGGAAGGGAGCCTCGAGAACGGGGCAACCGCACACGCCGAAGGGCCCACCGGCGCCCAGCACTCGGAGCCTTCAGAGTACGAAGCCCATTCCGCCGGCCACGGACGAACCTTGGCAAAGAAAACGACAGGACAGAAAAACGGTATGACCGACGGCACGCAATGAAACGCACGAACGAAACCAAGCAGGAACGCATCCGCAGAATGCATGACGAGTACGGCATACTGAAAGCGTCCATACCGGAACCTCGATGCGCCTTGAACTTCACCACCCCATTCCAACTTCTGGTGGCCACGGTGCTGAGCGCACAAACGACGGATGTGCGGGTCAACAGCGTAACCCCGGAGTTGTTCGACTCATACGGCACGCCCGAAAAGCTATCTGAGGCCCGGATCGAAACCGTTGAGAGCATCATTCATCCGGTGGGTTTCTACCACGCGAAGGCATCGCATATCATTACGCTCTCCAACCAGATTGTCGATGACTTCGCAGGCGAGGTACCAGCCAACATGCGCGATCTGACCACTTTGGCCGGGGTCGGGCGTAAGACCGCCAACGTGGTGCTCGGCAACGCCTTTGGCATCCCTGGATTCCCGGTGGACACCCACGTCATCAGAGTCACCGGACGACTGAGATGGCGCACGGATTGGCGGAAGGCGAATCCGGACCCGGTGCACATCGAGAATGAGATCTGCGGATATTTCGAACCCAAGGAATGGACGAACCTCTCACACCGTCTCATCCTTTTCGGCCGCTCCACATGCCACGCAAGGAAACCGGCTTGCGCGGACTGCCCATTGCGCGCGACCTGCCCTTCAGCGGAAAGCATTTAGCAAACTTTCAGCTGAAGCTCAGCACCTCAAACTACAATTGCTTGCATGTCCGAACGTATCAAAGACCGTCACGCTGCATCCGCAATGAAGCAGGCTCTGACGTTCGTAATACTTACAGGGGCATTGTCCGCACTGCTGTGGTTCGGCTGGTCGCAGATCAACCACCACAACTTTCCCTCGGCCATGCCCTCGTTGGACATGGGTCCATCCACCACCGTGGGCATCCACGGAACGGGACCCTCATCGCTCGACACCCGCAATACGCATGACCGCACCGACCCGACCACCCCCGAAGACCCCGACAGTACGGCATTACGCCAGGCGTTGGTGAGCAACGTCTATGAGACCCTCCTCTCCCGGGACGAATACAACAGACCCGTAAGCGGCTTGGCGAAAAGTTGGTCGATTTCGAAAGATGCGTTGAAGTACACCTTCAAACTCAACACCGAAATGCGCTTCTCCAATGGAGACGCCTTGGACTCCTCCGATGTCGTGTATTCAATCCAGCAGCAAATCAACAGCTTCGGCGCGGCTTCGAATGCGAACGGACTGGTGAACCTGCAGACCGTTTCCAATCCGGCGCCATCGACCGTGGTCATCACTCTTAGCCAGCCCAATCCCCGACTTCTATATGCATTGTCGACCAGTTCAGGCATCGTCTACGATTCGGAAACGGGGACGAACTACGCGAAGAAGGCCTTGGGGTCCGGGCCCTTCACGGTAAGGGATTTCCAACCCCGCTCCTCGATCACACTCACGCGTAATTCGCTGTATTGGGGTCAACAGCCGGCCTCCCAACAGGTGACGCTACGGTATTACGACAACATCGATTCGTTGAGGAAAGCATTGCATGAGGACCAGATCCAATTCGCCGTCCTGAAACCGGGCGACTCACCGAAGCCCTTCCAATCGGACAAGTCCTTGAAGGTCAGTCTGGGTAAAAGCACGTCAAAGCTCCTCATCGCGCTCAACAACGACGGCCGCTCCATTTTCTCGGACGCACGGGCACGCCAGTCGCTGCGTTACATCGTTGACACCAAGACTCTCGTACAAAGCAACCCTGAAGCCGACGAAGTGCTCGGCGGACCCATAGGCCCTATGGAACCAGGATACGAGGACCTCAGCGGGCTCTTCCCCCATGATTTGGCCAAAGGCTCACAGGACATCGATTTCTTCAGCCCCGGCTATGTGGGGACGCCCAAATTCATCGTCCCACAGAGGTACTCCGCATTAGGACAACAGCTTGCGCGTCAAATCAACCAGTCGCACCTACAGGTCACCTTGGAGACCTTGGATGACGGCGAGTTCGCAAACCGTCTGCGAGATGGGGACTATTCGCTGGCGCTGACCGAAATGGACCAGACGGGGGACGCCGGAAGCTTCGCCAATTCGGCCTTCGGCTATCAGAACGGCGACGTCCAACGGCTTTACAAAGCTGCGCAGCAGGCCAGAAGCGACGAATCCTACCGGACCGGAATGCAGACATTTGCCAGAGCGGTAAGCCAGGATAGCGCATGCTGCTGGCTGTACACCGAACACAGCATCGTGGTCTCCACGGCCAAGACGCACGGATACCCGACCAACCTCGTCAATCAGCGGCTCCCACTTGAGAACCTGACGACGACCTGAATCTTTGCCGGCCTTACTGTTTCTTGCCGTCGCGCCATCGTGAACCTTGAGGGTCCGTCCACCCGAGTCTACCGATCGCTGGTTTCCTCGTCCGGCAGGATTCGGCTGCACACAGGCAAGGCACAACCGGCTCCAGAGGACGGAGCCTGGCGCAGTCTCATGTCACGAATGTTTTCTAGACTTATGACTTATGACAGATACGAGCTCAAACAGCGACAACACAGGCATCAAGGCCAATCTTTCCGCGCTCCCCGACCGTGCGGGCGTGGACGGGCTTGAGGACAAGTGGCGCGAGGCGTGGGACAGAGAGGGAACCTACGATTTCGACCTTACGGGAGTCCCGCGCGACGGTAACGGAAAGCCCGACCGCAATGCGGTCTACTCTATCGATACCCCGCCCCCCACGGTTTCCGGCCACCTGCATGTCGGCCACGTCTTCTCCTACACCCACACCGATGTGGTGGCGCGCTATCAGCGCATGAAGGGCAAACACGTCTTCTATCCCATGGGATGGGACGACAACGGTCTGCCCACCGAACGCCGAGTGCAGAACTATTATGGCGTTCGTGTAGACACCTCGCTGAAATACGACCCGGATTTCAAGCCGCCGTTCGAAGGGACCGACGGCAAGAAGCTGGATGCGCGCGACCAGGTGCCGGTCAGCCGCAAGAACTTCGTGGAACTGTGCGAGCAACTCACTGCGAAGGATGAGAGGCAGTTCGAAGAGCTCTGGCGTTCGTTGGGACTCTCGGTGGATTGGAAGCAGACCTACCACACCATCGGGGAGCACCCGCAGCGTGTGGCGCAAAAGGCTTTCCTCAGGAATCTGGAACGTGGCGAGGCCTACCAGAAGGACGCCCCGGGTCTTTGGGACGTGACCTTCCAGACCGCGGTCGCCCAGGCAGAACTTGAAAGCCGCGAATACCCCGGGTTCTACCATAAGCTCGCTTTCCGTTTCGAAGATGGAACTCCCATTTATATCGAAACCACGCGGCCCGAGCTGCTCGCCGCATGCACTTCGTTGATCGCCAACCCCGATGACGAACGCTACAAAAAATATTTCGGACAATATGTGTATTCTCCCCTGTTCAAGGTGAAGGTGCCCGTTCTGGCACATCCCGCAGCCGAAATGGACAAAGGAGCCGGCATCGCGATGTGCTGCACCTTCGGCGACGTGACCGATGTCGAATGGTGGCGCGATCTGAATCTGCCGACACGCTCAATCATCGAACGCAACGGTCGCATCACTGCCAAGGTGCCTGATTGGATCGAATCCGAAGCCGGCCGCGAGATATTCAAGGAGATCGAGGGAAAGACCGCTTTCTCGGCAAGGAAGATCATCGTGGACCATCTGCGCGAATCGGGCGACCTCGAAGGTGAGCCGACACCTACCAAGCGCATGACGAACTTCTACGAAAAGGGCGACAAACCACTGGAAATCGTCACTTCCAGACAATGGTACCTGAAGAACGGCGGCACCGACATGAAGCTGCGGGAACAGCTGCTGGAACGAGGCAAGGAGCTGGAATTCCATCCGGACTTCATGCGCGTGCGTTACGAGAACTGGGTCAATGGACTCAACGGCGACTGGCTGATCTCCCGTCAACGCTTCTTCGGCGTGCCGTTCCCGTTATGGTACCCCTTGGATGAAACAGGCAAGCCCGATTACGATCATCCGATTACGCCGAGCGAAGACCGTCTGCCCATCGACCCCACGAACGATGCGCCTGAAGGCTACAGCGAATCCCAGCGCGACGTGCCCGGCGGATTCACTGCTGAAAAAGACATCATGGATACGTGGGCGACCTCGTCCTTGACGCCACAGATCGTGACCCGTTGGGCGGAGGACGGCAAGGAGAGCGAAGATCTCTTCGCCTCGACGCTCCCCATGGATCTGCGCCCCCAGGGACAGGACATCATCCGCACCTGGCTGTTCAGCAGCGTAGACCGTGCGCACCTGGAAAACAAGTGCCTTCCTTGGCGGCACACCACATTAAGTGGCTGGATTCTCGACCCGGACCACAAGAAGATGTCAAAATCCAAAGGCAACGTGGTGGTGCCGAATGAACCGATTCAGAAGTACGGCGCCGATGCGGTCCGCTATTGGTCCGCCTCCGCCCGTCTCGGCCTGGACGCCACCTATGACGAGGGCCAGATGAAAATTGGACGACGCCTGGCCATGAAGCTGCTCAACGCGGCCAAATTCGCCCTGGCAATCGGCCGGGAGGACGACAACCATCATGTGAGCCAACCCGCCACAGCCCTATGGAACCCGGCAGATGTGACGGAACCGCTTGACAGAGCCGTCATGGCCCGCCTGTCCGGCGTGATCGATGAAGCCACGTCCGACTTGGACTCCTATGAACATTCGAAGGCTCTGGAGACGATCGAAACGTTCTTCTGGCAATTCTGCGATGATTACATCGAGCTGGTGAAGAACCGGGCGTATGGCACTGCGGACAGCACCGGAAGAACCCCGAGCGAGACGGCGGTGAAATCGGCGCGAACCACACTCGGGCTTGGGCTGGAGGCATTCACCCGCCTTCTGGCACCGTATCTTCCATTCGCCACGGAGGAAGTCTGGCACTGGATGCACGTTGGCGAGGGATCGGTACACACGTCCAGCTGGCCGAAGCCCGATATGTACAGGGCGGCCGCGGGAGCGGCCAAACCCGAAACGCTTGTTTGGGCCGGCAAGGCACTCGCTGAACTACGCGGTCTGAAATCACAGGCGAAGGTCTCGATGAAGACTCCGGTACTGAAAGCAACGCTTTCAGTACCGGCAGCAGGGGTTGGTGCCGTTCAGGCCACACTTGACGACATCGCTGAGGCTGGACGTGTCACCGGTCCATTGACCGTTGAGGTGACCGGCGGGACTGGCGCGATAGAGAAGAATTCGAATACCGACCCGGATTTTTCAGCGACTCCGGCAACACCTGGAACCATGAACAACAATGATTCCAGCGATGATGAGGACGTCACCGTCACCGACTTCCAACTCGGTGAACCTCCGGTTAGGAAGAAGTGACACCGCCGAACATCCTCTGAGCATCATTATGGAAGGCGCCTGCTATCTGCGGGCGCCTTCCCGTATAAACCAAATTGTGCCCCAAGATGTTCCATTGCCAGGTGGATGCCTCACCCTCTCACGGATGGGCATCTTACCCAACATGTTGTTGCGAAGACGCCCGGCAATGCACCTCATGATCCGGCAGAATCGTTTCAGCCTCTTCTTCGAAGAGATCTCATCACTGAGGATTCCCCGATTCCATACGTCCGCCAATCATTGATCCAGCCCCCTGACGCAATCCGTTTTGCCGTTTGCCCCAACCTTGATGAGGCCGAATCCATCAGGAACGTCCCACACAAGAATCCTTGTGATGCATGAACCACTACAACCGTACCTTCCGCATCTCGCAGATCTCGTAAAAGACCAAGATTCAGCCAGATTTCAGCCTATATGAATGGCGGTCCATGAAACCGCAGGCAGGTCCACACTCAGGGTATGTCGCCCTTCGACTTTGACTGAGTCATTGCGGTGCAGCGTTACACGATTCTGCTCATCCTTCGTATTCGCAGCGTAGATATCATCCTCATGCAAGGTCTGCACATCTATACGCTTCAAATCGGTGTCTTCAGGAAGATCGATCTCGAAGTGGGCCGACGTCTGCAGCGAACGGTTCGAAGCAAAGACCGTCACGGAACCGTCACTCTGGGTGACAGCCACGGCGTTCACCATGTCGACATCGCCAAACTTCTTGGTCGCAGTGGCATCGGACTCCAGCTTAGGTTGAAGCGCCACAGCGCCGTGGGCATACTTCGCCGTAAGCGCGAACGGGTAGAACGTGGTTTGACGCCATGCCGACCCACCGGGTTCGGTCATGATCGGCGCAATGACGTTGACCAGCTGCGCCAGGCTTGCGGATTTGACCTTATCGACATTGCGAAGCAGAGTGATCAGAAGGTCCCCCACCACCACGGCATCGGCTGCGCTGTACACATCTTCAAGCAGATGCGGCGCCTGCGGCCAGTTGTCGATGCCCTCCGGGCTACGACTGGCCTCACAACCCTGATACCAGACGTTCCACTCATCGAATGATATATATACCTTGTGGTTGCTTTTGCGGCGTGAACGTACGGCTTCAATGGCACTGTACACATCACTGATGAACCCGTCCATGTCCACTCCTGAAGCAAGGAAACTTGCCATATCGCCGTTTTCGGGCTGATAGTATGCATGACATGAAACGAAGTCCACATTATCGTATGTATGATCGAGGACGGTTTCCTCCCATTGCCCGAACGTCTCCATCGAGTGGGACGAGGAACCACACACCACAAGTTCGAGGTCCGGATCCATCTGACGCATTCCAGCCGCCACGCTCGCCGCAAGCTTGCCGTAGTCGTCGGCGTTTTTGTGTCCCAGCTGCCACGGTCCGTCCATCTCGTTGCCAAGACACCACATACGTATGTTGAACGGCTTGTCCGCACCGTTCGCCCGACGTGCCTCGGAGAGCTTGGTTCCGCTAGGAACGTTCGCGTATTCGAGCAGGTCGAGCGCCTCCTCAAGTCCGCGGGTGCCCAGATTCACGGCTTCCATAAGCTCGTTGCCGCCGGTCTTCTCCAGCCATTTGGCCATCTCGTGAAGACCGAACTGGTTGGTCTCCGTGGAATGCCATGCCAGATCAAGCCGATTCGGGCGCTTGTCGGCCGGACCTACGCCGTCCTCCCAGCGATAGCCTGAAACGAAGTTGCCGCCCGGATAACGGACGGTCGTCACCCCTAGCTCCTTCACCAGGTCGATGACGTCCTGACGGAATCCGTCGGCATCGGCCGTCGGATGGCCGGGCTCATAGATGCCGCTGTACACGCAACGACCTAGATGCTCTACAAATGAGCCGAACAGCCGGTCACTCACCGGCGAAAGTTCGAATGCCTTGTCTACAACCAACTTCGCATGCTGAATTGTATTGTTCAATCTTGACTCCCCTGTGTGTAATCGCGATAGCAGTTTCTCGCCTTTAAGAAGCGCTCCCTCTACCGGAAACAAATCTTTGTTGTATTGCAGAACCTAGTTTACATCGTAGTAAATACGACACGTGACCGATTGCGCAATGTCCGGATTTATTCAGTGAGGCACTTCACGACCATCCGGGCGCTGAAGCGGCCTATAGGAACCTGGATCAACCTGATGAAAGACTTCGCCCAGGTACAAGCAGGCTGTTCGTCTCACGCGCCACCCCACATACCCCCGGCGCCTCGCCACTGCCGAATGGCCAGGCGCCGGGATGAGAGGAAGGTCATGCGTACGTAAAGGTCATCGGATCGTGGCCCATGGAACCGTTGCCGTCAAGGGCGCTTATGGCCTTGTGCTCCTCATCGCTCAGCTCGAACCCGAATACGTCGAGATTCTCACGCTGCCGTTCCTCATGTACGGATTTCGGAATGACGATGAAGCCCTCTTCGACGTGCCATCGCAAAATCACCTGAGCAGGCGAAACCCCGTGGGCATTGGCGATGGACTCCACGATCCCACCGCCTGCCGCGAAATCCGCCCCGCGGGCGATTGGCGAATACGCTTCCACGGCGATTCCGTGTTCACGACAGAAAGACACGACCTCGCGCTGCTGCCAAGTGGGATGCAACTCAATCTGGTTGACGGCGGGCCACTCACCGGTTTCGCTGTGAAGACGCTCCAGATGTTCGGGAAGGAAGTTGCATACGCCCAGCGTACGCACACGACCCTCTGAACGCAGACGCCTGAACGCGTTCCAAGTCTCCCCCGAACGCCAGTTGAAAGGGGTGGGCCAATGCAACATATACATGTCGATATAGTCCAGACCAAGCAAACCGATCTGTCTGTCAAAGGCTTTCAATGCACTGTCATATCCCTGTTCCGAATCCTTGAGCTTGGTGGTGACCCACAGGGACTCACGGTCCGGCCCCCGGTCAAAGCCGGTGGCTGCCAACGCACGGCCCACACCGCCTTCATTCTCGTAACCCGCAGCCGCATCGATATGACGATATCCAACGCCAAGCGCGCATTCGACTATATCCTGTACCTCGTCATCACCAATATGAAGTACACCCAGACCCACCTGCGGTATCTCGCTGTCGTCGTTCAGGTGTACCCGTGGCACGCTTTCAGTGTCGTTCTGTATATTCATTTCAGCCCTTTCATTCCTTAGCACAGTAGATACCATGCAAGCACCCACGTCAGACGACGTTCTCGCGAACACATCCGACATGAATCGCCGAAACCATTCAACCAAAAAGGCCTCAGTACGTCTGCGGCTGCAGTGTAAGAGCGAATTCGAAGGAGGCACTATCAAGTCGGTAGCGCTCATCCAAAGCCGGCCCGCATGAGTTCGAGCCGACGCCCGACTGCGCATAGTCCAAGCACAGGATCGTGTATGCGGATTCCTCAAGCTCGAAATCATGGGCCTTGCTCGTAAGTTCCTCTTCGGTGTAAGGCAGACAGCTGAATGAGAACGGCGTCGGAGACGCGATTGCAAGCCTTAGCCCACACCCACTCAGATCCACCAAATCGCAGCCCCAATGGGAACCATTCTCCTGTGGCTTAAGGTAATGCTCGGCAAAACCTTGGGGCGAACTGACAAAATCACCGTACCAACTGGAACGATGCTTGTCCACATAGCTTTCATAAGGCCCATAGCCGCAATATTCCACGCGGTTCATCGATTTCGGCAGGAACAGCCGTAGGCCGAAACGCGGCAGGAAGGGGAACGTATCGGCATCGCGCTCGACTCGAAGTCTCACATCCAACACACCGTTGACGTACACGGTCCAACGTGCATGCACCTTGGCAAGTGGCTGGATGACCGGTGCTACCAAAGCGATATCTGCATTCACTACGGCAACGGAACCTCCCTTCTCCAGCTCCGCCTCACAGCTGTATGCACGCGAACCACAGCGCGAGTAGCCGGCCGACTCCCACTCGTGCTTGACCTGGATATCGTTATCCGTTGGAGCACGCCACACATTCAATTCGGCAGGCTTTGCGAGCAGCTGCCTCTGCCCGACCGACATCGAGCAGACCAGACCGGTTCTCCTGTCGAATTCGTACCGCCAATCGCGGCCGCGGACTGCGATCGAACGCGAGTCGCCTTCCAACCGGATGGGTGAATCATTGATAGCAGTACCAGCCGTTGCCGAAGGTGCCGAAACTGACGAAGCCGCCCTTGCCGAAGCCACCGCAGACGAAGTCGTTCCAGCCGCAAGCACCGCCTGAGCCGCCAGGTTGGACCGGCCTTCCAGCGCCACATCGACCTGATCGAAACCGAGATCAAAACCGGCAGGAAGCACCTCATCGGCATGCCTGAGCCTGTAGTGGACAAGCAAAGTCACCTTACCCAGCTCAGGCACGTCGAATGCAGGCAGTCTCAGCTCGGCCTCACCATGAGCCGGAATACTCGGGACCGAACCGCAATAAGTCTCGGCAGCAACGTCGCAAGTTTCAGATGGGTCGCACTTTCCACCGGTCGGCGCGAAACAGCCGCGCATTTGAGTCCTGCCATCCACAAGCAATTCCCAGGAGAACGTGACATAGTCCGACAAATCCACAAAATCCATGTAATTATGAACTCTGAACACCCCGGTAGACGCATCAAAACCGACTACACGAGCGGGGCGGAACACGTTTTTGAACTCTTTGAGACCAGTGTGTGGCTTACGGTCCGGATAGACCAAGCCATCCATGCAGAAGTTCCCTTGATGCGGGAATTCGCCGTGGTCACCGCCATATAGGTAAACCTTATGCCCTTCCAGGTCGCGCCCTTTGTCGATGGC
Source organism: Bifidobacterium bombi DSM 19703 (assembly GCF_000737845.1). Classification (GTDB taxonomy): domain Bacteria; phylum Actinomycetota; class Actinomycetes; order Actinomycetales; family Bifidobacteriaceae; genus Bifidobacterium; species Bifidobacterium bombi. The sequence continues at coordinate 1,154,080 of NZ_ATLK01000001.1, forward strand.
ATGGTCGCACCACTCCCATACACAGCCGCCCATCAAACCGTCGTGCCGTTGGAACGCCTCGAAATACTCCTCCAAATCGCCAGGGCCATTACCCATGGCATGACAGAACTCACATAGGAAGAAAGGTCGCAATCCGCCGTTCCCGTCATCACCGGTCTTGCATACCCCATGAGGTCCTTCTGGGGTGAAATAGTCGTCGATCATCTTCACCGAAGGGTACATACGCGAATAAATATCAAGATTGGAATAGTCCAAACCCACCCGCGGAGAGCCGTGAATAGCGGATTCATAGTGCGTCAGGCGAGTCGAATCCCGTAGCTTCGTCCATTTGAGAGCTTCTTCGAAGCCACACCCGTACCCGGATTCATTCCCCATAGACCATATGACCACGGCCGGATGATTCTTCTGCCCCTCCACGTTGCGCTGCACACGATCCACAATGGAGCGGGTGAACCTGGGCTCGTCAGCGATTTTGCCGTTCCATAAGTCAAAGTCACCGCCCTTTGAATGTCTACCATAAAGGGATTCGATGCCATGCGATTCGATATCAGCTTCCGCTATGACATAGAATCCGAGCCGGTCGAACAGCGCATAATACTGCGGCGAGTTGGGGTAATGGCTGGTGCGGATGGCATTGACGTTATGTTCCTTCATCAACGTCAGATCATGCATCAGTTGGTCCTGGCTGATCGTAAAACCGGTTTTTGGGTCACTGTCATGGCGGTTGACACCATGGATCTTGATGGGGTTGCCATTCACCTTGACCACATTGCCCTCGGCATGAACCTCACGTATCCCTATATAATCGGTAATAATCTCGACAGGTGTAGGTTCGTTTCCACAAGCGGAAACATCGTGGACAGTACACGGAGCGAACGTCTCCAGCTCCAAACGGTACAGATTAGGCTCTTCGGCGTTCCATAATTGCGGTGTACTGATGTCCCAAGTCAGGTTCGCCTTGCCGTTCTCGACCACTGCCTTAGTTCGTCCTACGAATTCATCATCAGGACCGTACAGTGACGCCGAAATAGGACAGAAAACACCTTCTACGGCCGAATCAGCCAATATACCGTCACGAGACACCACGACAGAACCTGAAATCTCATCGGACTCGAGCGTTCCTCTCTGGCTGGGATGCCCCGACATCAGAAAATCGACGTCGACACTCACCCTCGCCGCACTATAGTCGGCGTTGAGGTCCGTACGAACAAAATAATCTCGTATTCCCTCTTTCGGACGCCGTAGCAGATAGACACTGCGGAAAATTCCACTCATCCTGAATTTGTCCTGATCTTCCAAGTAGCTGCCATCGCACCATTTAAGGACAAGCACCACCACTCGGTTGCGACCCGGACGCAGCAAGTCGGTTACTTCGAATTCCGTAGTGGAATGACTCACCTGGCTATAGCCCACCAGTACACCGTTCATCCACACGTAGAAACAGGAGTCCACCCCTTCGAAATTCAGGAAAGCCCTAGGAGCCTTCGAATCGACCTCATAGTCGAAATCCCGCAGATACACTCCACATGGGTTGTCCTGCGGAACGAACGGCGGATCATAGGGAAACGGATACTCGACGTTGGTATACTGCTGATGGTCATAACCTTGCATCTGCCATACGGAAGGAACGGGAATCGTGCCATACACACCAGTACCGTCATCGCAACACATATCAAAATCGATGTCGTAGAATGGTTTGGAACCTTCTATCTGTGCTCTGGAGACTTCCGCATCCAAGTCATAAACACTGTGGTAATAGTGAAAACCCCATTCCCCATCAAGGCACACGAACCTAGGTGACTGCATGCGCAGATCACCACGCAAATCGCCAGGAACCGAATCCGGTACAAAATAAGCATGTGGCGGCTCTGCACCGACATGGAGTTGAGAAGGATCTTCGTAGTAACGTCGTATAAACACAGCTATCCTTTATCCTTTGCTTCAACGCAGCGGCCACAGAGCCGGGAGCGAGGTATGCCATCGTACTTCCAAGAACAATGGTAGTAGTCACAGTAAGCAGAATCGCCAATTGGACAAATCATAGGGGCACAGACCGATATGTGAACTTTCCCGCAAATCAGGAATGAGACGAAACATGCAATCTGACCGTCACAAACGAGCAAGGAACGTTGCAAGCCTAACGGTCAGCTTCTTTGAATTGGCCACGAGAGAGCAAAAACACAGAACGACGTCTATTCCCGTGAAAGCAGCTATGCATGCTTGTCCGTAACATGAGCGATGCGAATCCTCCTGTCGTGTCCCGATCATGTGCGACAAGGCGATCGCGATGCCACTGGAGGACACGAACGAATTTTTGCAAAATCCGGAAAGCCCCCGCCCTTAGGTTTCGAAGACGGACCGATTGCCATATGACGATTGAGACCGTATCAAGCAAACACGTCGTCATCATAACCTCCACGGTCTCATCTGTGCACTTCATTCGAAGAAGCCCCGCGTCAGAAGGGTATCCGCCGGCACAAGGCTCGTCCCATGATTCGCCTAACGACCTGCACAACGACTGACATCACAGACCTGTGCACGTTCAAACCAGACATCCTTGTCACAAACCAAAGAAATCAAAGGAGCTGCGACATGTAAGACATGCCTTGAGAACGAGGACAACACGATATAATGAATGAACCGCCAGTATGCCTAACAGCTGGAAGCCGGAACCACCTGTAGCATCAACGCGATCTTGGATCAGATTCCGGCATTCGCCCGAGAAATCCATGACCATGAACGATGCTGCCCCGTAGAATCAGGTAGGCTTGCCCAAAGACGGTCCAACGAGTGCATGCAGACAACTCTTCACTCTTCACCTATACAGGCTTATCTTGACGGGGAAACACGGCAGTATGGATGTCCGATGAGCGATTCGATCACGTCACGGTCGACAGGGGCGACGTCACTCGGATCGCCACCAGCACGCACACGGTCGATCTCTTCCAACACGATCCCATCAGTGTGCCTATCCAGAGTCAAAGTGCGGCAGATCAACCAGCACATGACCAAGGAAACGGAAACCCATCCGAACATCAACACGGCCAAGGCCGCCCTGGCGCTTTGCGGTTGCCAGGGGCGCCTGGAATCGAAGCCCGCCCACATAAGAATCATGCCTACAAGGATGTTCGACAACCCTGAGCACGTCTGTCGAAGACAGGCTTGAATTCCCGAGTAGGTGGCAGGACGATAACGCCCGGTCATGACTTGATCTACATCTGAAATATAGGGGAACATCGCCCAAGGAAGAAATCCGTACAAAGAACGGAACACGAAAAAGAGCAAGGATCCCATGACCGCAAGGAGCGTCCATGATGATTCCGACAGTCTGACCGACATTGCGACGGCCACGAAATCAAAACCAATGAGCCGAGAGCGCCAGCGAAACCCGCGCCGTACAGCGGCTTGGGGGCCCATGCGTGAAAGCAGGGTGTTAAACAACGGCATCAAAGGCAAACATATGACTCCTGATGAAAGCAGAAGAGACGCAAAAGCGGCGGTGCGGTTCCAGTCATAGACCACGAAGAACACAAACACCTGTCCGAATACGTCACCTGAAATCTGGATGAGCAGATAAACGGAAAGATGCTTGCGAAAGACGGAAAGCCTCAGCGTACTCGCCTATTCGCCAATCGCTTTGGAAACGCCACGCACCATAAGAGGTAACGATGCGAACCTGCCGTAACCACCAGACTGGCTCCCCCTGCCACCCGCCGCAGAAGACGCTTGGATACCCTTCATGCCGTCACCGTCATCAGACGAATATCGTGCGAAACCAGCCTCCTCATGCGTCATTTCCCAAGTGGATCGCCAGCAGATGAACACCGCCGCCGAAAAAAACATTACGGTCGTGACAGCAAGAATCATGTACCCTTGGGGACGGCGATCGCCGAAGACCTTAAGAACGACGCCGCTGGCAAGCAATATCACCGTGCCGGCGAGTGACGATATCGTCAACCGTGTGGTTGAAAGGAGGTTGCGCTCGTTGAAATTACGTGTCATTTCACCCGCAAGAGGATTATATGCGGCGGCAAAGAGCTGTGCCAAGACGATCCAGAATACATAGGTCAGAAAATAGAGAGGAACCGGGATGCCGGGAATCCACATCAGAGCACCGAGCAGAACAAGCGGTGCAACGACGAGCAGGACAAGACGCCTCCTGCCAAATCGTCGGCCTATGCAAAAACGGTAAAGATTGTCGTCCAATACCACGAAGCATAGGGCGACAATCGCACTGACGAGTGTGCTCAAACCGATGAACGTCTGTGCGGTGGCGATCGACATGCCACAGAAGCGCGTCCAAAACAGGTTATGATAAGTCCCGATAAACGTCATTTGTCCGCCGCTGAAGAAATCCCCACCCCGTATCCGATTGCTGAATGTACGATCACTTGACGCTTGACAGTAATTTTACCAGTTGTCTTCCAGGAAACCTCAAAGGGGTCCGCCTTTCGTTTACCGTACCTTCGAAAAGCCGGTGAAGCGGGAACGATACCGCATTTTTATACACCTGCCCAAAATCGTCATCATCTTTGATATGCGTATTGGCTCACACACCTATGTCTATTAATCCTCCAAGGAGACCGGCTGAATGATATCCTTCGACTGCACCTTGGAAATGAAACCCGGAAAACCGGATTCCTGTGACCGGTTCCGCGACATTAGCCGATGTACCCATCAGCGGCTTGCAGACGCTCATATTCAGCTCGGGTAAGCGACAGTACACCGCCATGCTTCGTATGGGCTCGCATATGGAAATCATCGATGTCCATGTACGAGAACCCACGGTCCGGGTCGGAACTGATCATTGGCCGATATCCAATGGAAGGTATCACATCCACATATAAATAGACGGCGGAATCACTGTGCGACGCGAAGAGAGCCGGGCCTTCCACCCCGCCGGGATCGCCGTTCTCGGTCCAGTCAGCGCCGATGTTCTCTTGAAGCAGTGTCCATTGTGCCTGAGGAAGCCACCAACGTGGGTCGTCAGTGGCATCAAGCCAGATGTTCGCGTGAGGCCCATTGTCCTTCGTGGCTCGGTACGTACGCTTGACCCCTGTGGGTGACGTGAGCTGAAGCATCGTAGTATCGATGGTGTCGTGGCCGCGATCGATGAAGATGCCACCGAAAACGAACGTGTCCTGAGTGAAATCGGTCGTCACTCCCCAGAGCACACGGTCATACACATTGGGATCCTCATGTAGGCAATCGACATTCGCGAATACTTTGCTCGACCAATAGAGAACGAACGCGCCGCGACCGCCGCCATGCCCTTGCGGATAATAATCCGGAACCCACGTGGCTTCCGGAGCCCAGGCCATGCCCAGCTGCGCATGCGAGCCATCACCTCTGGCTGATACGTCAAGCGAGCTGGCCTGCCCCCAGTGCACCATGTCATCGGACTGCCAGACGATGAGATTCGTACTGCCGTGATGGGAGAATGAATTCCAATCCGTATTACAATCAGAACCACCACCATTACCGAAAACACGCAAATCAGTCGCTATTATGTAAACACGTCCGGTCTGCGGATTACGGACCAGGTAGGGGTCTCGGACACCGGATGTACCCAGCCGTGAGGTAAGCACCGGCTCTCCCCCATTGAGTGGTTTCCAGCTGTTCGGCTTGTCACCGTCCGAAAGATCCAGATAGATTCGCTCCGCATAATTATCGGGATCTTCGATGAAATGAATCAGCAGATAGCCATATGGCCTTTCATCTTGCATAAATCCTCTTTATTCCATAAATCAGATGACCCCTCATCGCTTGGGCCAATGTACCAATGAGTAAATCTTCCATTAAGATCAGTTATCTGCATATGTATGCGCTGCCATAAAGCCGTAGTTTGCCAAATCATTAATTCCCATTCATCACAAACACATATTATTTAGTAAATAATGATGGCCTATAAGGCAACAACAACATATGCAGATAACTACGTTATATCGTATTTATTTCAGTCACGGGCTACTTGCGGTTATCGAGCCTGTGCACCATCTCGCTCAATTCAAGCTCATGCTCGAACTGACGAGGCTCCGTGCGCTCGTCGATTGTGGAAAGTTCCACTCCGGCAATGCGGGCGAAGTCCTCCCAAGCCTCACGACCAACGGAAGTTGTCATGCAGGTGTGGTGGGACCCGCCGGCGCGCAGCCAGCATTCGGCAGCGATCTTGAGGCTCGGGCGCGGCTCCCACAGCGCGCGGGCGCAAGGCAGCTTCTCCAAGCTTCCCTCAGGTTCGACCACATCCACTACATCCATCAACAGACGGAAGCGCTCACGCATATCGGCCATGGAGACCACCACGGCGCCCTTGTGAGGGGCGGCGGTGAAGACCAGACGCGCGGGATCGGATTTGCCGCCGATACCGAGCGGGTGAATCTCCAGACGCGGCTTGGCGATGGTGCCGATGGAGGGCGATACCTCTAGCATGTGCGAACCCATGTCCATCTCATGCCCAGAGACGAAGTTGTAGGAGTAATCCTCCATGAGGCTTGCCCCGCCTTCAAGGCCGTAGCCCATCACATTGCCGACGCGCACCAGCATCGAGGTCTTCCAATCGCCTTCAGCAGAGAAGCCGAAACCATACTCGCTCGGCATACGCTGTGCAGCGACGCCGGGAAGCTGGGGCAACGTAGCGAGATCCTCGAAGTTATCCACGCAGGCGGTCGCACCGTTGTCCCTCATCATGTTGACCATGGCAGCCTCCTCACGAGCCTGCACTTTAAGCTCATCCAGACGCGCGTCAAGCAGCTCGGGAACCACATCGTACTTGGCCTTGTAATCCTCGATGATGTCGTCGATCTGAGCGTCGCCGACCTTTTCGTAATAGCCGACCAGCTCGTTGACGGCCCAGGTGTTGACCTGGGTGCCGAAGACTCGCTCGGCCTCGGTCTTATCGCCCTCGGTGACCGCCACGTTGCGCATGTTGTCGCCCCAACGCATGACCTTCATGTTCTGAGCTTCGCTCCAGCCTGTGCAGGCACGCGCCCAAGTGCCGATGCGTTCGCAGACTTCCGGATCGCTATAGTGCCCGACCACGATCTTGCGCGGGATGCCGAGACGGGAGACGATGTAGCCGAACTCGCGGTCGCCATGCGCGGCCTGGTTGAGGTTCATGAAGTCCATGTCGATGGTGCTCCACGGAATCTCCTTGTGGAACTGCGTGTTAAGCTGCAGCAACGGCTTGGTGAGCACCTGAAGCCCACGAATCCACATCTTGGCCGGAGAGAACGTATGCATCCATGCGATGACGCCGATGCAGCTCGGGTCGGCGCTGGCGCCGGTCATGAACTCCTTGACCCCGTCGGACGACTTCAGCGTGGGCTTGAGCACAAGCCTGACCGGAATCTTCCCCGTGGCGTTGAGCGAGTCAACGATCTGCGTGGATTGCTCAGCCACCTGGCGCAGGGTGTCTTCGCCATAGAGATCTTGTGAGCCGACGGCAAACCAGATTGTCTTGCCTTCATATGGATTTTCGAATGTCATATTGACTTCCTTTGCATGGTTGTTTGTTTGGACGATACATCAGAACCGCTGGAACTCAGCGTTCCAAAGATATGGATTCTATGGCTGCCCGCTCGATTGGCAGGCTCTTCTCGAACTGCTCGAAGAATGCTTGGAATCCCTCCACATCCTTCGGATCAGGCTGTTCGGTGGTGGATTGCGCATCCTTGAAGACACAGCTTTCCAAATAGTCCTCAAGCGGCATGTCGGCATGACCGAGATAGTCGGCCAGGACGGCCATCCCCCATGCCCCGCCTTCCGCAGCCGTTGACATGACTGTGATCGGCGCGTTGAACGCGCCTGCGAGAATCTTCTGAGCGACTCTAGGTGTCTTGAAGATGCCGCCATGCCCGACCATCGAGGTGACTTTCACGTCCTCCTGCCGCGTCATGATGTTCATCCCGATCGTCACCGGGCAGAAGGCGCCGAAAAGCTGCGCGCGCATGAAGTTCGCCAGGTTCATCCTCGACTCCGGGCCCCGGGCGAAGACGGGGCGGCCTTCTTCAAGACCTGCCAGGAACTCGCCCGAGTAGAAGCAGTAGTTGAGCAGCCCGCCGGCATCCGGATCGGCCTGCGGACCGATGGCGGCGTTGAACAGCGCTGAATACAGCTCGCCTCCGCCAACCTTCACGCCGAGCGCGTCGGCGAAGTCAGAGAACACCGATACCCATGCGTTGAGGTCGGAGGTGAAGTTGTTCGCGTGGCTCATTCCTGCGGCCTCGCCTGCCGGAGTGGACACCAGATCGATTTCCGGGTGGAACTTGGCGAGGCTGTGGTCAAGAACGACCGTGGCGAAAATCGAGGTGCCGGCCGATACGTTGCCGGTACCTACGCGCACTGAATTCGTCGCTATCATGCCGGTTCCAGCATCACCCTCCGGAGGGGCCACAGCGATGCCCGCTTGCAGGACGCCACTGGGGTCAAGCAGCTTCGCCCCAGCCTCGGTGAGCGTCCCCGCATCCTGCCCCGCCACAAGAACCTGCGGAAGCAAATCGGTGAGCTTCCATGGCTGAGCCTTGGATTCCTCAAGCTCATCGAACTGAGCAATGAACCGTTTGTTCCAATCATGGGTCTTAGGATCGATGGGGAACATTCCGGATGCATCCCCCACCCCAAGCACCTTGCGCCCGGTGAGCTTCCAATGTACGTAGCCGGCAAGAGTCGTGAAGTACGCCACACTAGGCACGTGCTCTTCGCCGTCCAGCATGCACTGATACAGGTGGGCGATGGACCACCGTTCCGGGATGTTGTATTGGAAGAGCTCTGATAACTTCTCATGGGCCTCATGCGTATTGGTGTTGCGCCAGGTGCGGAAGGGGACCAGAAGTTCACCGTCCTTGTCGAAGGCGAGATAGCCGTGCATCATCGCGGAGAACCCTATGGCTCCGGTGGTGGCCAGCGGCTGGCCGTAACGCTCTTCTACATCCGCCGCGAGCGCGGCATACGCGCTTTGCAGGCCCGTCCATATATCGTCGAGCGAGTAGGTCCACAGACCGTCCTCGAGCCTGTTCTCCCAGCCATAGTCGCCCGAGGCCAGAGTCTCATAGGTCTGGGAATCTATAAGCACCGCCTTGATACGAGTCGAACCGAACTCTATGCCCAGGCTCGTCCTGCCTGAGGAGATACTGCCTGCTTGCGTACTTCGTTCCATTCCGGTTGCCTTCGCCACCATCACGGGTTCCGCCTTTCTACGTCCACCATGACGCACATCACTGTTGTGAGCGCTAACATTCCTTGGGTATATTGTACCCACAGAGTCCTATTGGCACAACCTCCGCGTGGCTTAGACGAATTTGCGCTTACGCACGCCGAACACCAGAACGTCAAGCCCACCGAGGTGGAACTCCCCGGCGAACATGACGATACAAAAGCACTGATCGTAAGTCGTCAACGCGGGTCTATGGCAAACCAGAGCACTCCGTGTGCCGGCACCGTGCCGCGAATCATCCTATCGGCACCGGAGCCGTCAAGACGTGCCGCAGCCCCCGAAGCACCATCAACCACGTCAGCAAACAAATCCGTAAGCTTGTAATCGGTCCGAGCATTCTCAATGCCCACAAACGTCTGTAATTCGATGGCCTCGTCTATCTCATGAGCCTCACTGCCAGTCCAGAACACGGCTCCGTAATAACCATCTTGATGCGCACTGACCGTACCGTCACCCCAATCAGCCGCACGGGCGCTCCATATAATCAAATCGCCAAGATAGGAGTCAGGGTGATCAGGACCATCACGATAGATTCGCTCACGCCCTACTTCACGGTTATCCACACTGCCCGCGCCCACCTCTCTGAGGACTGGATTCGCAAGCAACGCCACAGTTTCAGGTGTGCTCGTGGGCAGATCGCCACCCACCATCAGGGGCGAACGACCCATGCACCACAAGGCCATCAAGGTGCGGCGCTCCTCAACAGTCAGTTTGCAGTCACGTGAGTCACCGTTGTGGGCGCGAACGCCGATGTGCCCCAACGGCAGCATGTCCGCATCAGCCCAATGTCCATTGGTCTGGAATGGCGCCCAACGCGAAAGCCTGACGAACTGCTGGTACACATCGTCCCAGCGATCCCATAAATCATCGGATATCCGCCACATCTGTGCGTTCTTGCGCAGGAAGTCGACATGCGTGGTGCTGTTCCAGGTTCCCGGCGAAAGCGACAGCACGATTTGCGTGCCGTATTTGGCTTCGGCCTTAACGATGGCCTTATGATACGCTGCGATTTCGGCGCTGTAGAATGGCGCCTGCATGTCATCGACCTTCAGGAAGTCCACCCCCCAGCTGGCGAAAAGATCGACCTGCGCGTCGTACCACGCCTGAGCCGCGGGATGGCTTTGGTTGATGCCGAAATTATCGGGGTTCCAGCGGCAGACATGCTCCCTGTCCGCGATGTCGGCCGCCGTATATCCCTCGGCGCCTTTCACTGGCAGATGCCGTTCCACGGCCAAACGAGGGACTCCGCGCATCATGTGCAGACCGAGTTTCAAACCCATGTCATGCAAACGCTGCGCCAAGGAGGCGAAGCCGTTGCCGTCGGAGGCGCTTGGGAACCGTCCCGGGTCGGGAAGCTGACGCCCGTATTCGTCGAGCAGCAACGGAGCGCCGTCGTTGTAATGGTGCGCACTCGCTGTGGGGTCATACCAATCGATGTCGATGACCACGGTGTCCCATCCGAAACGAAGCAGATGTTCGGCCATGAATTCCGCGTTGGACAGCACCTCGGCCTCCGTCACCGAGCTTCCATACGAATCCCAACTATTCCAACCCATAGGCGGTTTTGCCGCGGAAAAACAACCATTATCATCTCTCATTGCATTACCTCGTTGACGATGGGGTGCGCATAATTCCATGTTGAATCGCACAATACAGTATCTAGCATATACAAGGCCCATCAACAAATAAAGGTGTCTGCAACCGGTGCATGACCGGAGCAGACACCCTGCAGATATTGTTCCGAAAGCCTTACTTCATGCCGGTCATGGCGATTCCTTCGACGAACCGCTTCTGAATAAAGAAGAACACGATCACTAGGGGCAGTGCGGATACCAACGCACCGGCCATCACCACGCCGTAGGGAGTGACGGACGAACCATGCCCGGTAAGCATGGCCAACCCGGCTGTGATGGTTCGCGTCTCAGGCTTCGAGGTCATGATGAGCGGCCAAAGAAGGTCGTTCCAGTTACCCATGAGATTGAACATGCCGACCGTAAGAATGGCAGGAACCGCGTTCGGCAGAATGATTTGAAGGAAGATACGGAACTCTCCCGCACCGTCGATGCGGGCGGCTGCGTCGAGGTCCTTCGGAATGGAAACGAAGAACTGACGCAACAGGAAGATACCCCCCACATCGGCCATGCGAGGGATGATGATGCCCCAGTAGCTGTTGACCAAGCCCATATTCGCAAGAAGCTTGTATACGGGGATAAGCAGCGCCATGGCCGGAATCATCATCGTCGCGATGAGAATGTTCAGGATGACGCCTCGTCCCTTAAACTCAATACGAGAAAGGCCATAAGCAGCCAAGGAATCAAAGAACACCGAGATGATAGTGACCGCACCAGCGAAGACCAGTGTGTTCAGCATCTCCCTGGCAATCGGCAGACGCTGGAACAAGGATGTGTAGTTCGACAGCGTGAAGGCGCTCGGAATCAATTTCGGTGGCCAGGTCTCCGTGATCGCGTTCGGGGTGAAGGAAACGAAAATCACGACCAAGAGCGGGAACACCATGATGACGGTGATGATGATCAGGGCCGCATATGTCCCGAAAAGTCCGAAGCGCCGACGGAATCGAGCTTTTCGGCGCAGCTTGTCGTTGAATTCGCCCTCAGCCGACTGAGTCGAGGCGGCCGCCGATGCTTGAGATGTTAACGTTGCGGTGCTCATGCGAGTTCCTCCCTTTCATGCTTGGCGTTGCTCAACAACTGTGCCAACCCGACGATCAATGTCATGATCAGCAGCACATAGGAAAGCGCCGAAGCGTAACCAAGTTTGCCGTTTCCGAAGGCCTCGGTATAGATACGGTACACAATGGTCTCCGTAGCCCGGTCCGGACCTCCGGATGTCATGATGAACACCTGGTCGAACACCTGGAAGGAGCCGATAAGACCGAAGATGATGATGTAGTTGAACGTAGGCCGAAGGGCAGGTACGGTGATGTAACGGAACTTCTGCCACCAGTTCACCCCGTCCAGCGCCGCGGCCTCGTAGAGCTCCTGCGAGATGCCCTGCAGACCGGCTAGGAAGATGACCATGAAGTAGCCGAAATTCTTCCAGACCGTGATAAGCACGATGGTGATCATGGCCGTTGAGGTGCTGCCCAGAAGGTCCATATGCATGACACCGGTGAGCTTGCCAACCCAGTAGGGCACAAGACCAAGGGAAGGCGAGAGGATGAAGTCCCATGCGATGGAAGCCACGGTCATCGAAATCACGAAAGGCAGGAACATGGCGCTGCGGAAGAAACCGACGAACTTCAGGTCCTTGCGGTTGAGCAGAAGTGCAAAGAACAACGCGACGATGACCACGAGCGGAGCATAGAGCACCGCGTAGATGAGCGTATTCTTCACATCAGTCCAGAAGTCAGCGTTGGTGAATAATTTGACATAATTGTCAAACCCGACGAACCTACCTGGACGAATGATCCTGTCTGAGGTCAGCGATGTAATGAACGTCTTAATCGCAGGATAAAAAACGAATATAGCGAGAACAATCAGCGCCGGTCCCACAAATATCATGCCGAGGAAAAAATTATGTCTGGATAAGGCTTTCTTGTTTTCCTCGATGCTCAGAGCCCCAGAACTCCTTTTAGAATGCTTCTTTGCCATGAATCCCTCCCCATGCTGGCCGTTTTACCTGCAGCCGGCCAGGTATGCACATGAACATACCCGGCCAGCAGTCAGTGTCGCCATTGACAACAGCGACAAGCCTTTTATTTATCAGTCCTGTGAAGCCTGCTCTTTGAGATAGCCTTCAAGCTTTTTGTTCGCGGTCTCCAACAGCTGCGAGATGTCGGTGTCCTTGCGGACCGTGTTGTTCGACAGGGAATCGACGGTCGCGCTGATATCACCGAACCCGCCTTTGAGACCGGCAATGGCGATGTAGGAATGATCTGTGTTCTTCGCGATCTTGGCGATGAGTGGACGCTTGGCAAGATCAGCCTCAGTGACCTGCGTGTTGTTCGGCGGATAAGCCGAGCCGAGGGACCATTCGATCTGCTTGTCCTTGGAGTTGTAGTACTTCATGAACTCGTAGATGCCCTTCTTCTTCGGGGAGTTACCCACCTGCGAAGTGACCCACCAGTACAACCCGGTCGAACCGGTATTGGAACCCTTAGTGCCGTCAGGATAGACATAGGTACCATTGCCATCAGGAACAGGGAACAGGTCATGATCGATATGCTTGTCGGTAGCCGCTTGATCTTCCCAAGGACCGACGATGGCCATCGCAGACTGTCCAGACTCGAAGGATTCACGGGCTTTAGTATCGTCCATGCCCTTAATGGAATAACCACCCTTATAGAAGTCGCGCATCTTCTCGAGGAACGCCTTGTTCTCCGGGGAGTTGAGCGAGGCCTTGCCGTCTACGGTGTAGACGCCAGTGCCGTTGCCCTTGAGGAAGGTGGCCCAGCCATAGTCCGGAAGCGCAATGCCATACTGCTTGCCTGGAATGGTCAGCTTTTTGGCGGTCTCAAGCAGCTCATCCCAGGTCTTGGGATAGTCGTTCTCCGTCAAACCGGCAGCCTGCCACATCTTGGTGTTGTACCATACGGCCGTAGGCGCATAGCCCATGGGCACCGCACACTTTTCCTCCTTGCCGTCGATCTTGTAAGTGATCTGCTTGACGACGTTGGGGATGTAGTTCTTGGTCTCGTATTGCGGATCGCTATAGAAATCGGAGACGCACTGGAACGTGCCGTCGATGGACCAGCCCTGACCATTGTCAGCACCGGTGGTGACGATATCCGGACCATCTCCTGAAGTCACCTTGGTGACCATCGTTTCGCCGATGGTGCTCCAAGGCTGCAGCTGAGCGTCGATTTCATACTTATTCTGGGACTTGTTGAAGTCCTTGACGATCTTTTCCAACGTTTTGCCATCGGCTTCAGAGAAGCCATGCCACATGGTGATCTTAACCTTGCCATCAGCCGTCTTCGCTTCCTTGGAACCATTGGCACCATTGGAGCCGCACCCGGCGAGGCCCATGCTGGCGGCCAACACGAGAGCCATGCTCGCCACCAGAGTCTTCTTGATTTTCATGGAATCTCTCCTCTTTTTCCTATTATGCTGAATGTGCTATCGTTGCCAAGCGGACAAACACTGTCCGGTCTAACGTTCAGCCATCACATCGACTTTAAACACCGATGCTAAAGCCCAACATCCTTTCATTTGCAACGATGTAATTTATGTTATAGCACTATTTCTATCGTTGTACAAATTAGACACGCACTTTTATTGCCTATTTCGCATCATCTCCTCCGTCTGGAGGCAAAATATCCACCGTGACCGGAGTCCATCGCGTGTCCGGCTGAGGTACGCCAAAGTCCGGCGTACCGTCAGCCTTCCAATTCACGACGCCGACACGAGCATGACGGTTCGGGTCGAAGAGCGGATCGCCTTCGATATGCGTGTAGTTTCGCGCATGGTAGACCATCAGATCTTGTTGCCCGTCTTCCGATTTCGTGAAGGAGTTATGTCCGGGACCATACTGCCCATTCGCCTGGCAGGTTTTGAAGACCGGCACCGGGCTCTTCGTCCAGCTGGCAGGGTCGAGCAGGTCACTGCCCCGGCTGGCCGTAAGCAGCCCTACGGCATATGGGACACCAGTACCGGAGGCCGAATAGGTAAGGAACACCTTGTCGGCGTGCAGCAGGAAAGCAGGCCCTTCGTTCACAAGGAAATCGATGCATTCCCAGTCATACTCCGGACGGCTGAGCATCACAGGCTCGCTCGCAAGCGTCCACGGATCGCTCATCCTGGCGATGTAGAGATTCGAGTTGCCTTCTATGGCAGGGTCCTTCTGCGCCCAGACCAGATACTGCACACCGTCGATGACTTCGGTGGTGGCGTCAAGGGAGAACGAGTCAATGGGCGTCTCTATGCGCCCCTTCTCTGTCCAGTTGCCACTCATGGGATCCGCATCCGCGTTCTCGAGCACGTACATGCGGTGCGTTGGGAGTCCGGAGGCTTCGAAGTCGGTCTGGGCTGCGGCGAAGTAGATGTACCATTTCCCCGACACCTTGTGCAGTTCAGGCGCCCAGATGTATTTGCTCATTGGACCTGAATCATGCCTATGCCAGATGGTGACCTCCGGAGCCTTCTGCAGGTCGTCGATCCGTTTCGCGGACCGGATGCCGATGGTGTCGTAGCGCGGGTCCGAACTCGTGAAGTAGTATGTGTCACCATCCTTCAGCACCCACGGATCGGCACGTTGCAGCACTATCGGGTTCTCATACTCAGCCATCATAACCTCTGCTTCTTGAGTAATTTATAACGTTGAATATATCAAATTTACATCGTTATAACAAATTACGGCGTTCCTTCAGGGAATCCAAACGAATCCACAACGAACCGCTTGCAACCTCCTCCGCCCCAAACTTCCGACTCGACATTTGGCGCTTGCGAGTTTAGGCGCCAAACGGAAACGACACCGCTTCCCTACTTCACAGAAGCGGCAAAGCGGCGCCAACCGACGATTCATTCCCTTACCGCCCAGAAGGCCGTTTCACCTCCATGCTGCTTCGCGTCCGGACCGGCGTTCCTGAAAGCATCACCGCCCAGACCAGTGAAGAAAAGCCTCTTGCGCCCGGTCTCGTCGTACTGCTCGTTGACCCTGGCCTTGTATTTTCCATGCAAGTGGGACTGTGCAGGTGCCGTTGCCACGTCAAGACTCACCTCGGTGCCGTCGACGGACCAGCTGCCCGAAACCCCCTCCCCGCTCAGGCTGCCATCGCCCTTGAGTTCAACGGTCTGTGCCTGGTACACCGCCTTGCTGCTTGCGTCACCACCGGAATAGAAAGTAGTCGGGTTATGCACGACGAACCCGTATCTACCCTTGATCTGCCCCGTGGTATACCCCGGTTTGCCGAGCAGCTGCCCGGATTTCTCATACGGGGCCATGACTAGCCAACCGTTGGCGTCAACCATCGGCGTGACCCGTACCTGGTGCTCCTCCTTGTCACCCGAATCGCGCACGAACCTGGTATGGTACACGTTGTAGATGATGCCATCCGAATCCTTAAGCAACGAATTACCTCCCTGAGCGGCCAGAACCGTCTGCATGCCGGGCTCGCTGTACGAGCTGTCGATCCGCAGCCCTCGGTTGAAGGCCAGATTCGTGTCCACATGGCGCGTATAGATTGCGGCGTTGCCGTTCTGATCGAGGTAGGGACCGGTGATGGACTTGGAGCGGAACTCTCGCATCTGATAGCCGCCTCCCTGCTGCAAAGCGCCGTAGGAGAGCATCATGTACCAGTATTCACCGTTCTTGACGAGGGCCGTTCCCTCACCGGAATTGCCGTGGCCGCCAGCCAGCTTGTGGCCGTAGTACGCATCGGAGACGTTCTCCTTGGTGGGATAGGTGGTCTTGTAATCACGCAGACCGGTGGACGGGTCGAGCTTAAGCATCCAGATGCCGCCGAACCAGCTGCCGAACGCCATCCACATATCGTCCCCGTCGTACTTGACGCAGGCATCGATGGCATTGATCTCCGTATCCTGGGTATCGAAGTAGCGGGTGAGGTCGGCACCGCTGCCCAGCACCCTGGGGACGTCCGTCTTGTCCGCATCGCCATTACCGAAACCAGAGAAGACCACAGGGCCCACGTACGTCCAGTCTCCTTCGATGTTGTCGGCGGTCAGCAGGACGATCACCGACTTGTAGTTGTCTCCATTGGCGGAAAGGTACATGCACCATTTCCTCATGGTTTTGTTCCAGATCACCTCCGGAGCCCACATGTTGCCCCTTACGTCCGGATTGGACGGCTGCTTGGGCCAGGCGTTCCAGATCGGACCGAGCAGGGTCTCGTAGTCCTGGGTCAGGTTGTTGCTGAAATAGCTCCAATGCTGAAGGTCGTCGCTCTTGGCGAAGGCCCTATGCGTGCCGAAAATGTAGTATTTTCCATTCGCCTTGACCACGGACGGGTCGTGCGAACTTACGCGTGAATGGGTCAATTTATCTCCTTGCAAAGCGGATTCGATAGTGTCTTTCGCAACGAAACCACCAACGGCGAGCAAAACCACCAGCAGTGCAGCGATTGCGACAATCAGTGGTTTGTGTGAACCTCTTCTACGAGGTGCATGACCAGCGGAAACGACGGCTTCGGATGAATTCACATTTATGGCTTTCGAATTCAGGGAATCTTCATTACATCGTTGTATATCTGGCATATCATCCTTTCGTCCATGCAACGATTGATTGACAGAAACAACATATCAATTGTCTATTCGTACAGCGCATAACCCTCTACCGTCTGCGCTGTCGCAAACGTCCTTCTTTGACTATATTTACAACGTTATAGTAGCCGACACGCCGGAACCGTCTGCAAATCCATATTTTATTCGTTTCGTATCTTCAGCTGCGCAAAACACGATATAGTTGTATAAGAGGGAATGAATGTCCCCATATCAGCGCGCATAAAAACATAGGAGTTGTTTATGTCATTTTTACATCGTTGTATATCGAATTCTAGAAAAGGTGAATCAGTCAACCCTCCATGCATATCGCGTAGCCTCAACAAGGCCATGGCCGCACTAGCCGCCATGTGCGCCCTTGGCGTCATGACGGCTGGGGTACCTGCGAGCGCAAACCCCGCTTCAGTCCGTACCATAGGCATCACCGCGCAAGATCTGCCGAATGCAATCGTGGATTACGACTTCACCGACGTTGAGAACGGATCCACTAGCGTCAACAACAAAGCAAGAGGATCCACACTTGGCGAAGCGAAGATTCAAAACATCGCGAATGAGAGCACGAAGGGCACCTTCAAGAACGGAGCCCTGCAGATGGATGGCAACGTCTACGTCAAACTGCCTGACGACATCCTTAAAAACAAGGCATCCGTCACAGTTTCAACCCAAGTGAAGAACGACACCTTCAACAACGGGGGCCCTTGGACCTACCTGTGGGCATTAGGCAGTACGGGACAAACAGGCACCGGCTCATGGGCAGCCTCCACCCATACCTCGCTTTACACATCCATCACCTCCAAGGGCAATGGGGAAGGTGAGACTTTCTTCCCGGCCAGCGAGAACCTATCATTCGACGACTTCCAGACCCTCACCGCCACTGTGGATGGAACGACCAACCTGGTGAAGCTTTACCTCAACGGGCGGCAAGTGGGCCAGTCGAAGGCCACCACCAATCCTTCGAAATTCAAGAACCAGACGAACGATGTCATCGGCAACTCCCGCTACCCGGGAGTGGGGGACGCGCTCTTCCACGGCGCCATCAAAAACTTCGCCGTATACGATGGAGCACTCAGCCAGGAGCAGATCGCACAGACACTGCCCAAAGATCAGGTGAGCGATCTTCTCCTGCACCAGGCAGCCGACATACAAGTACCGACCGGTGCATGTAAGGACTTCACGTTGCCCTCCACTACCGACAATGCTTCAGTCAGCTGGCAATCCAGCAATGCGGCTGCGATCAGTCTCAATGCCAACCAAGCACACGTGACGTTGCCAATGAGCGACACCGACGTGACCTTGACTGCCACGCTGAGCCCAAATGCAGGGATCCCCGTACCTGAAACTCCGGTGACCAAGACCTTCACCGTCCGCGTCCCCAAAGCCGTATCCACCGACACACTGCGCAAGCTCATCGCCGACGCGGTGAAAATTGAGAGCCCCGATAACATCCGGGGCAACATCCTGCTGCCGGCCACGCTTTCACTCAGCCAATATGGAGTGAGCGCCAAAGTGGTTTGGACTTCCTCGGATACCAAGACGCTCAAGATTCTTCCCTTAAGCAAAGGCGCCACAAACTACGAGACAGAAGTAAACCGCCCGACCGGGAAGAAAGCTCAGGCCGTGGAGCTGACGGCCACGGTCACCGACGATGGCCACAGCGATGCAACAGTGGCGCACGATTCCCTCGTAAATCCGGTGACGCGCGTCATCCCATCCACCGTACAACCACTCAGTGCGGGCAACGACACCACGCACTCCCGCATCAGCTCGCACGACCCATCGATCGTGAAGACGAACGGCAAATATTACATCTTCGGCTCGCACCGCGCTTTCGCGCGCAGCACCGACCTGCAGCACTGGGAGTATTTCCACAACAACCTCACCGACGACTACGAAAACGTGCTTCATGACATCTGGCAATCCTGGCCCAAGCAGGAGAGCAACCCTGACGTGGCCGGCAACATGTGGGCTCCCGAGGTGATCTGGAACAAGACCATGAACAAGTGGTGCATGTACCTGTCCATCAATGGTGGAGGTGCGCATCAGAAGACCCTCATGGCACTGCTCACGGCAGATGACATCGAGGGAGACTGGACGGTGGTAGGTCCGGTCATCTACTCCGGATTCGAACCAAGCAACGTCGGCCAGACCGATGTGCCGAGGGTACTCGGCTCGAACGCCGATATCTCTCGCTACCAGAGTCTGTGGAACACCGGCATCAACGCCATAGACGCCAGCGTGAAGTACGACGAGCACGGCGACCTGTGGATGGCCTTGGGAAGCTGGTTCGGCGGCATCTGGATGATCAAGCTCGACCCGGCTACCGGCCTGCGCGACTACAACACCACCTACGAAACCACACCGAACGTCTCCGATGCCTACTACGGCCATAAGCTGGCAGGGGGCTTCGGCAATTCCGGTGAAGGGGTGGCGCTGACTCACGCCGGCGACTACTGGTACATGACGCTCTCCTACGGCGGGCTCACCCAAGGCGGCGGCTACCAGATGCGCGAGTTCCGCTCCAGGAACATCTACGGACCCTACACCGACCAGAACGGCAACTCGGCGGTCTACACACAGCACGTGACCAGCGACCTGGCCTTCAACCGCGGCCTGCGCATCGACAGTTCCTACGTCCTGCCGGGCAGCGAGAATGCCAAGACCGCGCAGGGAGGCAATGCCTTCCTCACCGACGACGACGGATCAATCTACAATATCTACCACACACGCTTCGTGAAAGCCGGCGGCGCCGGGGTAAACCTTGAGGAGCATCAGGTCCGCGTAACCCCGATGGTTCTTTCTCCCGACGGTTGGCTGGTCATGGCGCCGTTCGAGAAATCAGGTTCCCTGGCCTCACAGCCTTACACCACCGCTCAGGTGGCGGGCAAATACAGCCTGGTGGTGCACAACCCAATCAAGTTCTACGCCGGAGGCGACGAAAACAGCGACGGCATCTACCATGCCATCACCGTCCAGCTCAATACCGACGGCTCGTTGGGCGCAGACGCAACGGGCACCTGGACACTGGACGGTGGGGCGCAAAGCCTCACCCGCGCGGCTTCCGGGACGGCAGTGACACTCAACGTCACATCAGCGGCGGGCACGTCGTTGCTGCACGGCGTTTACCGAGCCACACTCGGCGAGCAGACCGATGAAAGCGGCAAGCCAACCTTGTTCATGACCGGCGACGGCGGCGACGTATTCACCGATGACGGGCCGGACGCCACCTCACACGGAGGCAGCGCGGCTTTCTGGGCGGTGCAGGAGTTGGAAAATCCAATCACTCCACCAACGCCAAATCAGGATCAGAAACCGAATCCGAATCAGAATCAGAAACCGAATCCGAATCCGAAACCTAATCCAAACCAGGAACAGACACAGAAGCTCGAAGCTGACAAAGGGTTGTCGCACACCGGCACGACAGTAGTTGCAGTCATCGGCGTTGCGGCATTGCTTGCGGCCTTCGCCTCTGCGATGAGCATGGCCGTTACAAAAGAGCGGCATAGCACCACACAACGCTAGCGGTTGATACACAAAGATTGCGGGTGCCAGCCACAAAACCGGTACCCGCACCTTATGCTGAAGTCTCAGCACTATCCGATAGTACGAAACACTGCAGGACTCATCAGGGCACAAAACACGAGACCGTTCATCCTACTTTTTATTCCAAAGGCTTGGTGGAACCGCGCACCACGAGCGCAGATGAGACCTTACGGAACACATGCCTGCCGGGCCCAACGCCCAGTACGTCGGTCTTACCGTCGATACGGTCGCGCAGCACACGCACCGAAAGACGAGCAACAGCCTCAAGTCCAGGAGCGATGCTGCTCAGCGGGGGCGAAAGGTACTGCGAATCATCGGAGTTGTCGAAACCGATAACAGAGATATCGTCCGGCACCTTGAGCCCACGCATCTGGATGGCGTGCATGGCGCCAGAGGCGAGCATGTCGTTGAGCGCGACCACGCCGTCCGGCCGCGCGTCCCCGTCGAGCAACTCGTTCATTGCGTTCACGCCGTCGACGCGGTGCCACATGCCTGCGGGAGCCACCAATCGCTCATCGAATTCAATCCCATTCTCCTCCAAGGCCTCACGGTAGCCTTGGAAGCGCAAACCTGCCGAACCGACCTTCTCACCAGGGTGCACGCCCAGCACGGCGACGCGCCTACAACCGCTCTGGATGAGGTAGGATGTAGCACGTTTGGCACCTTCCACATTCTCAGTGGCCACATGGTCGACCGTATTGGTGAAGATGCGTTCACCGATGAGCACCAGCGGGTAGTCCACCTTCAGTTGGTCCACATCTTCCTGCCCCAGCTCCAACGGACTGAAGATCACCCCGTCGAACAGGTTCTGCCGGCTGCCATGCAAGGCATCGATTTCACCTTCTCTGGAGTACAACGTAGGCTCCACTATCACGTGAAGCCCCAGTTTCTTTGCTTCACCGATAACCAACGACGAAAGTTGGGCGAAGTAGGGCAACTGCAGATCGGGGATAACAAGCGAAATCACACCGGTCTGGCCCAATCGTAAGTTACGTGCCGACACGTTGACCACATAGCCCAGCTTTTCGATGGCCGTATTGACCTTACGCCGAGTGGCCTCGGAAACATGCTCATAATCATTAACGACGTTCGATACCGTTTTGACAGATACGCCAGCCGCTTGAGCCACTTCACGCATGGTTACGGATTTGGTCGCTCCATCCAGCGATTTCGCAAGGCCACCGCCGTTGCTGCTCTTTGTTTTCATATTCGCCCCATTCATGCACAATGTATGTAAATGCTTTCTCGAGCTCGACCTTAAATGTTTTACATCATTGTAACTTCTACTCTCACCGAAGGCGTTAAGAACGAAATCCCTTTTTCACGCTCACCTGACGGCAGCATACCGCCAGCCTCATGGCGAGCAGACACCCATGTGCCATAGCTGCAGTGATTCAAAACTGTATTCTGTATTATGCAAAAACATGAACCGGACTCGCGTTTCCACCGCTAAAGCAAGACATCCGGCTTCCAACCGTCGTATGTCGTTGTAAAGCACCGACCTGCAACGCGGATTACCCAGCCAACACAAAAACCGAATTCCAAGATCACACAAACCCGCGCCGAACCCCACACATATATCGGCGAACGGGCACGACTCCGATTCGTCAGCATTGTCACACGCCGTACGACTCTCACCCACCGATTTACCTATTTCCATGATGCCTTTGTTTCCGGTTCCGTTAGTTCCACGTTTCCACAATGGACCTGATGCACCAGCCTCCCACCATCGAATCATTGGCGGCATCATTAATGTACACCGTGAATCCAAAACT
Source organism: Bifidobacterium bombi DSM 19703 (assembly GCF_000737845.1). Classification (GTDB taxonomy): domain Bacteria; phylum Actinomycetota; class Actinomycetes; order Actinomycetales; family Bifidobacteriaceae; genus Bifidobacterium; species Bifidobacterium bombi. The sequence continues at coordinate 1,176,801 of NZ_ATLK01000001.1, forward strand.
CAATCAGCGTCAAGAAACACACGCATCTCCCCCAAACCCCGGTTGGCCCATGCGAAGTAAGGGATCAGGGTGACTGTCACAGGCTCGCGCCTTACCGGTGCCCATCGGTAATATAACGGCTGGTGCCGGTTCGAGCGGTAGGGATGTGCATCCGACACCTGACGCCAGGCACGTACACGGAGTTTTACCATTTGGCGGACACACTCATCGACCTGTCCGATCCCGTCCTCTCCGAACCCTTCCGAACCTGCCTTGAAGGCAAAAGCCTCCGCCTGTGCCTGGATGGTCCCATCCGAGGTATCGACATGAAGTTCATGCAACCTCGACCCATTGTCACTTTCCTCGGCACAATAGACGATCGGCCCTCTCAAAAATGCGACCTTACCGGCGTCCTCGTTCACCCGACCGTCGGCCATGAGGGGAATCACCGGCATGGCAAAGTCAAGCCTCACGACATCGCACTCGTGCCATTCGCCGGTAAGATACAGATATCCATCACGCACCTCTCGCCTTATCCGTGAGGTCACGGGTCGCCCCGCCGCATCCACAACACCGACCCCGGCAGCCGCTTGGTCCCGACCGCCGGCCCAAGCGGGAAGATGGAAGGCAAGAGTGAAGTCATGAGAACCACGATACCCAGGCGAATCCTTCCGAAACCTCGGCTTGTCCACATCATCTGAAGCTATATGCACCTTGGCCTTGGCCGAACCGGACCAGGGTTGTTCGCTCTGCATCTCAAGGCATATATTCGAGAAGGCATCGGAATCGGCATGGGTCAACGCAAAACGCACTTCCCCACCAATGTATAGATGAACAAACAAGGTGCTTCCATCATCTCCAAGGGTGTAGGCATAACTCTGCACCGACTGGACGAGTCTGGCGATGTTGGGTGGACAACAGGCGCAGCCGAACCACTTACGGCGTAAGGGAGATACATGGGCAAAGCGGGAATCATGGTTGAGATATGTCTGAGGCCGTACCTCCAACGGATTCACATAGAAGAAGCTTTTGCCGTCCAAAGCTATGCCCGCCAACACGGTGTTGTATAGCGCCAGTTCCATGACGTCGGCGTATTCTCCCTTGGGTTCCAGCTGCAACATGCGCCGAGCAAGGAACACCAAAGATACGGCCGCACAGGTCTCGCTATAAGCCAAGTCGTTCGGCAAATCATAGTCGTATGAAAAAGACTCACCCACCGCCGTCGAACCCATACCACCGGTTATGTAAAGTTTATGATCGACGATGCTGCGCCAAAGCGCCCGTACGGCATTCCCCAGTTCGTCATCTTGCGTAAGACGGGCGATGTCAGCGATGCCGGAATATAGATAACCTGCACGTACCGCGTGACCTACGGCTTCATTCTGCGTGGCCACCGGCCTGTGCGCCTGATAATAGGCATAAGGCTCAGGCCAATCCTTGTTAGGTTCGTATGGGACGCCGTCAAATGCCGCCCGCTTGCGATCCTCCTGTTCAAAATACAAGGGGGCGCTTCCTCGTTGGTGTATGAAATACGAGGCCAGCTTCAAATAACGCGGCTCACCGGTTACCTCATAAAGTCGAGCTAAGCCCATTTCAGCGATCTCATGTCCAGGATACCCATGAATCCGTCCCGGCTCAGTCCCGAAGACGGACCCCACATAATCAGCGAAGCGTTCGGCTGCACGCAGCAGCTTGTCTTTACCGGTTCCCTCATAATATGCAACGGCGCCTTCAATAAGGTGCCCCATGCAATACAACTCGTGATGGTCCTTCAGATTAGTGAAGTGCCGGTCCATTCCACCCAGGATGTAGAACGTATCGAGGTACCCGTTGGGCAGCTGTGCGGCGCAAACCACGTCTATTGCTGTATCCGCAGTAGCTTCCAGCTGCGCATCAGGGTGGTGCGCCAACGAATAACCGACAGCCTCGATCCACTTCGAGAAATCGGTGTCTTGAAAAACAAAACCGTAGAACCGATCGGGATCGGGGTTTTTCGGATCATCAGGAAGCACATCGAAGCCACGGTCCGTATACCTAGGGGCCTCGAACCGGCCGCCATTACCCTCGACCTCACTGCGCCGCTGGTTCAGTCTTGCGGCTGCTCGGAAGTTGTGCATGCAATAGCTCGGATCGGCACCAGGAACCTGGTCGTTGAGGACACGCCACTGATACGGTAGCACGACAGATCTCACCAGCTCCTGCTCCGCAGACCAGAACCGTCCAGTGACCGATGCCGAACAAATATCAATCGGATGACTTGTGACCGGCCCACGATGTCCACTTACAGCTTCTTTGCCCATGTGAGGAATGCCTCCGGATTCAGATTTCTAACGTTAGAATAATACAATATCCGAATTACATTCAAATATGAGCCGCATTTGCAACCAGAATCAATTGCGCGACACCGGGCCAAGGGAACGACGCTGCATGATTTCGCACGAAATCAGACCGGCTCCGTGCGCCGATTCCTGGAACGAAGTCTGCCCAGTGACGCCAAGCAGACGAAGCACCTCCTGCATGGCCGCCGCACCCAAGCGATCAAAATCAGGCCGCACCGTCGTCAACGGCGGCATCATGTTGTCCATGCCTGCCATATCATCGAAGCCAACGACGCTCACATCTTGAGGGACCCGTAACCCGTGCTCACGCAACGTCCGATATACGCCGACGGCCTGTGCGTCGTTGGCGGTGATGACGGCGGTGGGACGATTCTGCCCCGACTGCCCCAATCGTTCCAGCTCCCGGTTCATCAGCGAATACGCCTCACCGGCCTCCCAAGATCGCGCCTGTATTATCCGGGTATCGATGGAATGCAATGCAGAGACCTTTCGCCAGGCGGCCAAGCGCGTCACCGCATCACGCCACTGAACCGGCCCTGCAAGGTACCACACCGATCGGTGTCCGAATTTGGCGACCAACTCGGCCACTCGCTCCATGGCACCCCATTGGTCGAGGCCAACGATGGCCGTACGCTGGCGATCCTCATCGCTCATCATCCTTCCGGCCTGCCCCATGCCCAATTGCCCGTGCGTGGAGGTGACCAACACGCGAGGCTCGCTCAACCTCGCCTTGCAAGCCGCGGAAAACATGACATCGGTAGGTGCCAGCATCACGAAAGCATCTACGTTCTGGTCTTCGAAGGTGCGGCACAATTCCTCGAACTCACCCTGTGTACAAAGGGCCTCATGGATGAGCGACACGGTCACGAAAAGACCATGTCTCCGCGCGAGCTCCTCGATGGAAGCCAGAGTCGAAACCGGTCCGAAGAAATGCTGTCCTCCTGCAATCAGTCCGATGGTGTGGGATCGCTTTGAAGCCAATGTCCTAGCGGAATTGCTCGGCCGGTAGCCCAGATCGTCGATAACCTGCTGGACTCGCGCACGGGTGGACGCGGATACATGCGGCGAATCGTTGATGACGCGGGAAACCGTCTGATGACTGACACCGGCCAGCTTCGCCACCTCGAACATCGAGGGAGACCTGTCGGCCTTATGACTCGCATCGATGCCCATGCCGCCTCCTGTCGTTTCGCACGTCAGCACATACTCACATATTACTATCCCAAGAACAAACCCCGGCCGGACTCCAACGATCCCTCCACCGGAATAACCGGAATATGCCGCGGAACGCTAGGCATACACATCAAGGACACCGGCATCACCACCGGCATCCAAAATACGCTGATGCCGTTTCTTCACTTCTCCGACGACGAATTCGCGATATGCCTGTGCGATTTCGGGGTCAAGCCCTGCATCGATTGCCACACGACGCTGGCGCGCCGCCTGCTGCGCCTCCCTCTCGGCATCCTCGGGCGCAAAACCGGAAGACGCCTTGAGCCGCCCCACCTCGCGGTCGTTTTGAAGCGTTCCGCCAGCAATGACGTTATGGCTGTATCGATATTGTCTATCGTTCGGCGCAATTCCTTGATGCGCCGAACACTGCCGGCCACTTCGGGGTTCGCTGCGGCCAAGGCGTCATCAATCGTCGTATCGCGCCATCGAACGGACCCCACTCCGTCCGCCACACCGACTTTACCGTTCTCGCTCATGGAATCCTTAATTCTGCTGTTGAATCAAACTTTTAAGGAAATCACGGTTGGTGGCCGTCTTCTTCATCCGCGGAACGATGGTCTGATAGGCCTGCTCGGGTTCCATGCCGCCGAGCAGACGGCGCAGACGGTAGATGACGGCGAGTTCGTCCGGCGCCGTGATGAGCTCCTCACGCCTCGTGCCCGAAGCGTTCATGTCTATGGCCGGGAAAAGACGCTTGTCGGCCAATTCTCGGGAAAGACGTAGCTCCATGTTGCCGGTCCCCTTGAACTCCTCGAATATGACCTCATCCATCTTGGATCCGGTTTCCACCAAAGCTGAAGCGATGATGGTCAACGACCCGCCGTTCTCGATGTTGCGCGCGGCACCAAAGAATTTCTTGGGCGGATAGAGAGCCTGGGCATCGACGCCACCCGAAAGGATACGACCCGAGGCCGGGGCGGCGATATTGTATGCCCTTGCGAGGCGGGTCATGGAATCGAGCAGCACGACGACATCCTGACCAAGCTCGACTAGCCTCTTCGCCCGCTCTATGGCCAGTTCCGCAACGGTGGTGTGGTCGGAGGCTGGACGGTCGAAGGTCGAGGAAATAACCTCCCCTTGCACCGTGCGCTCCATATCCGTCACTTCCTCGGGCCTTTCATCCACAAGCACCACCATGAGATGCACCTCTGGATTATTGGTCGTTATGGAGTTCGCGATGTTCTGCAACGTGATCGTCTTGCCCGCCTTGGGTGGAGAGACGATCAATCCTCGCTGCCCTTTGCCGATGGGCGCCACCAGATCCACCAAACGACCGATGATATTACCGGAGACCGTTTCCTGTTTGAGGCGTTCCTGTGGGTACAGCGGGGTGAGTTTGGAGAAGTTGGGCCTGTCGCCCACCTCATCGAACGCGACGCCATTGATCGTCTCGATGGATTGCAAAGGCACGAACTTCTGACGCTGGTTACGCCTGTCGCCTTCATGCACCGGGCGGATGAACCCATGCACCGCATCACCTTTGCGCAATCCATACTTGCGAATCTGACCCATCGAGACATAAATGTCATTTGCACCAGGCAGGTAGCCCGAGGTACGAATGAAAGCGTACGAATCAAGCACATCGACTATGCCCGCTACAGGCACCAGGTTCGCTTCGTCTCTTCTGGCACCACGGCGCACCGGCGCTGGTTCGACGCCCTCTTCCGCGCGATAATCATGATTGCCATGCGCACGGCTGTTACGATCGTCATACTCGACATCGGACTCATCTTCGCGCTCAGGTATCCTGCGTTGGCGTGTCCTTCCGCGATCAGAATCATTACGAGCGTAACGCTCCTCGCGCATGCGCCCACGACGGACGGAAAGCGACGGCTGCACTTCGACCGACCCATTGCCTTCTTCAGCTACGGGAAGCGTGGCTAAGATATCGTCTAAATTACGCACTTGACCCTCATCGTGCGCACTACCGCTGTTTGCACGAACGTTTTGATTGAGCGGATGACGGCGGAACTTGCGCTCCGACGAATCTTCATCATGGTTACGACGGCGTGGCGAATCCAACCCAAGATCCTCCAACAGATTCATTCCACCTGCGCGGCGGCCCCGAGACAGGGAACGCCCACGCACAGGCGCCCTTCTTACAGCGCTCTTTTTGCCTTCGTCGTCAGACGAGCCCGCGTCAGCGTCGGGCAAGCCGACCTCGTGTCCGATCCTGGAATCCGACCCTTTAAGATGAGTAGCATTTTCCTGCTCCTGTACTGGCAACTCACCCTGCTCTGGCATGTCACCATCCTGCGCCGCATCACCTCCGGCAACGCGCGTCGTTCCGGCCACGCCACGTGTGGAGTCATCCTCCGCATGGTCGCCGTTATCCATCTCAAACGGACTTGAGGATTCCTTGGCGCCAGACTCAACATCATCCGACACCCCACCGGACTTCTTTCCGGTGGGCACAGCTGAACTAGCCGTTGTCTGTTTTTCAGCCACGGGTGCCCCCGCGCTAACACCTTCGGGAGCTTGACCGCCGGAGCGGGCTGCTTGCAGTGTGGCTATCAATTCCGGCTTACGCATCGTCGACGTGCCGCGAAGACCCATCTGCTTAGCTAGCTGCTTCAACTCAGACAGCTTCATATCTTTAATATCTTGGCTTATTGCCACTAGTATGCCTTTCCTTGACTCTTCACGCATTAACCGCCCAAGAGCTTTATGAAAAAGATGCGGTATCCATACCGCGACTAAACGTTCACCTCTTAATCAAGGATTTGAACTTCGTATTATGGTACAGCACATCTCGGACCTGAACACCATCGGCGTGGCGTTTCAATCAATACGCTTATTGCATCATTGTATGCCGCCATGAACAACCATGACTTCACCGATTAGGATTCACTGTCCGCAGGATGCCATTCTCAAACCCTTTCAGGCTCTGGGCCAGCAAACCGATACACCGATCCTCATGATTTACGACAAAACATCAACCGTCCAAAAATCAACAGTACGACCATGAAAAGGCGGTGCGCGCCGAGAGGGAGCACACCGCCTTCAACCATAAAATCATCGGGAATTCATCACGCGGACTTTTCCTCATGATAGGATTTCTCAGTGTTCACAGACCATACGTTCTTCTTATCCTTGCGACCTGACTTGATATTGTCCACCGCTTCAATGGCGGTCGCCATGGAATGGTCTTGGTTGTTGTAACGATGCTGTCCGTTGCGGCCAACGCAAAACAGATTGCCGAAAGTATCAAGGTAATTGATCAGCTCAGGCATCTGGTCATAGGTGTCGAAGTAAGCGGGATACGCCTTCTTCACCTTCTCGCAGTGCGAATCGCGGACATCAGAAGCTCCGTTGATGACGCGCATTCGCGTGAGTTCCTTGATGGCGAAAGCTATGTGCTCCTCATCGCTCATGTTCCAGAACTCGTCGCCTTCCTTGCAGAAGTACTCCAGACCCACCCATACAGTGCCATCGGGGTTCTCCACCATGTAAGGGCTCCAGTTGTTGAATATCTGAAGCCGGCCTACCTTGTAGCCCGGATCCTGCACATAGATCCAGCAATCCGGAACAATCTGAGGATTCCCCAGCGTACGGATGTTCGTCTTGTTCTTGAGACGCAAATGATCCACCAACAGCCCTACGGTCACGAAATCACGATAAGGCAATCCATTAGCCACCCGCACCATCTCAGCAGGAACCGGTTTCGTGGCTTTGGAGTGTCCGGACTGCTTGGAAGGCGCGTCAATCGCGTTGATGAGATCCTTAAGAGGCATAGAACTGATGAATTCATCGGCGGCGAGTTCCGTACGTCCGCCCTGCGCGTCTTCGAACACGACCGAGGTTACAGCCCCGTCCTCACCCTGACGCAACTCGACCACATTCGCATCGGTAAGCACCTTAACGCCGCCTTCGACGCACTGCTTTTCGACCGTCTCCCACAGCTGCCCCGGCCCAAGCTTGGGATACCAGAACTCTTCAATCAGACTCGTCTCAACCTGGCTCGAATCGCGTTTCTTAGGCAGCATCTTCTGTATGGCGTTCTTCAGCACGCTCATCACGCTCAATCCACGCACGCGCTGCGCGCCCCAATCAGCACTGATCTCACTGGGATGACGCCCCCATAACTTCTCCGTGTATCCTTCGAAGAACATGGAATAAAGCTGACGGCCGAAGCGATTGATGTAGAAATTCTCCAAATTGTCTTCCGGCAGCTTGACAAACATGGATTTAAGATAGCTGAAACCGGCCTTCAACGTAAGTTTGAAGCCCAATGCCTTGAACAACGAAGGAGACAGGCTTATGGGGTAATCGAAGAATCGCCTGTTCCAATAAATCCGCGAAACCCTGTGACGCTTAAGCATCACGGCATCGGTTTGTTCCGGGTCAGGTCCGCCCGGCTCCAGATCATGGTGACGGCCCAGCTTCTTGTCATCATAGGAAGGAGCTCCTTGCAACGGGAGGATGTTCTTCCACCAGTCCATGATCCGATCGTCCTTCGAAAAGAACCGATGGCCTCCGATATCCATTCGATTGCCGTTATGCTTGACGGTGCGCGAAATGCCACCGAACTCCTTGGACGCCTCCAAAACCGTCACGTCGAAGCGACCATCGGGTCCGCAACCGCCGTCCTTGGCGAGTTCCCAAGCCGCGGTCAGGCCAGCCGGGCCACCACCGATGATTACGACTGTTTCCTTGCCGGTGTTTCCTGCATCGACCATCACAACCTCCTAAAAACCGAACAGCATCACACTACACGAATGCATGTCCTACCATGAAACCCATGCAGGCTCCTTCCCAACGCAAAACACAACCAAAGTCGTGCCCATACATTGTGGAACGACGTCTCCCGCTTGAAGCATAATCGGACATGACACCTCTGGGCTCAATCCAGCCGTACATCACTTAATATCGTCCAACGATTCGGGAATGTCTATATCGGTCTTTTGAACCTCCTCGACGTTGACGTCCTTGAATGTCACGATCCGAACGTTCTTGACAAAGCGCGACGATCGATACACATCCCACACCCAGGCATCAGTCAGCTGAACATCGAAGTAGACGTCCTGTCCTGCGGAACGGACGTTGAAATCGACCTTATTCGCGAGATAAAAACGGCGTTCGGTCTCCACCACATAGGTAAACAGCTTGATGACATCACGATATTCCCTGTAAAGGGCCAATTCGGCATCCGTCTCATAATTGTCGAGATCTTCAGCGCTCAACGCTGCCTCCTTCACCCATGCGGCCGGGCCTATCGGCATCGGCGTCGACTGACTTCACGACGGACGAATCACGCCCATCGCCACGTCGACCATCCGCACTGCGGCCAAGATTGCGCCACCACGCCTTCTTCGACTTCTTGGCATGGTTCGAGGAATATGGCCATTGCGCCGAATCCTCGGAATCCTTCGTGCCGTGTTGGGCGATTTCCATGGAATGCTCATGCGCCGCCATGACCTCCTGCACGCCGGGATTGTCGGCTATGACGTGCATACCGAAAGCGTCAAGTGATGCAATCGGATCATACTCGTCCGCCAAGGTGTCCATGACAACAAGATCTTGGTACTTGCCTGCGGATGCGTTCCAGAGCGAATCGCGGGAAGTACCGGAAGGCACAAAGCCGAGCGATTGGTACACCGAAAGGGAACGGGTGTTCGTTTCCGGCACCGCCACCCAAATGCGGTGCATCGCCAGCCCCGCCGGTTCCGCAGCGAAGGCATAGGTCATGACCCTGGGCATGGTGTCCCGCGAATAACCACGACCGCGATAATCCTTGCCGAGCAGCATCTGGATGCGCGCCGAGCGGGCCCAACCATCGATATCGATCAGAAACACCATGCCGATAACATTGTCCGTCGCCATGGCATCCACCTGTCCGTCGGAATCATGATCCGCATCAGTAAGCACAGCCCAGGCTATCGTACGGCGGAATTCCGGATCGCCGACACCGGATTCATTCGGCGTACCCCCATTGGACCAAGCCACGGAACGCCGCACCCAGGTGTGCACGATGGCCCGTTCTGCCTTCTCCTCTTTTCCGGTGATTCCCGAAGCATTGTAATAAGCCTGCAACGTGTCAAGCCTGGTGAGGTCGTCAAGAGTGGCAGGACGAAGATGAACCATCTCGCCTCGGATTTCGGGGATGTTCAAACGATCCGGGAGTGTGCGTGAAGCCTGAGAATCGGGAGAATCAGGTGATTTCTCGTCGTTATCTGACATTGGTTGAAGCCCCTTGTTGTGCTTTGCATCTGCATACAAGAATACTGTGCTCGCATGACTATTATCCACAGGCGCCGGGTGCGATCGGCCCCGTTCGTCGCAGCGGCATTGCAAAGAACAAGCGCTGCCGTCCCCATGCGAACTGCACGGGATGGCAGCGCCTCGGAATGCGTCGGCAACGGCCTGAGAGCTCCATCAGATCAGGCCGCGCCGGAATCAGCCCTTGATCTTCTTGATGACCAGAGCGGAGACGGCCTTGGCATCGGCTTGTCCGCGGGTTGCCTTCATGACCGCACCGATGATGGCACCCATGGGCTTCATGTTGCCGGACCGGAGTTTCTCGGCGATGTCCGGATTCTGCGCAAGAGCCTCATCGACGGCCTTTTCGAGCGCACCATCGTCGGAAACGACTTGATAACCATGCTTCCTGACGACCTCATCCGGCGCGCCTTCGCCGGCAAGCACACCCACAACGGTCTGTTTGGCGAGTTTGTCATTGAGCTTGCCATCGGCAACCAGCTTTTCCACCTGGGCCACATCAGAGGGCGTAATCGGCAGCTCCTCCAACGACACCCCCCGGGAGTTGGCTTCGCGCGAAATCTCACCCAGCCACCACTTGCGCGCGCCCGCAGCACCGGCACCGGCTTTGACGGTCTCCTCGACCAGGTCCAATGCGTCGGCATTGATAAGGTCACGCATCTCCAAATCGGAAAGCCCCCACTCCTTCTGCAAGCGCTTGCGACGTTCGGCGGGCATCTCCGGCATGGTCTTCGAGATTTCGTCGATATGCTCCGGGGTAATGTGCAGCATGACCAAATCCGGATCGGGGAAGTAGCGATAATCGTTGGCATCGGACTTCACGCGACCGCCCGCAGTGGTCTGCGTAGCCTCGTCCCAATGACGGGTCTCCTGCAGGATCTCGCCCCCGGCATCCAAGATGGCCGCCTGCCGACGAATCTCGTATTGCAGCGTGCGTTCGATGCCGTGGAACGAGTTGACGTTCTTGGTTTCACTGCGGGTTCCAAGCTCGGTATCGCCCTTACGGCGCAACGAGATGTTGACGTCGGCGCGCATGTTGCCCTGTTCCATGCGGCCATGTGAGATGCCCAATGCCCGCACGATGTCGCGAATGGCACGCATGTACGCACCGGCTATCTCCGGCACCCTCTCCCCTGCACCCTCAACGGGCTTGGTTACGATCTCGATAAGCGGGACACCGGCACGGTTGTAGTCCACCAATGAATGGTCTGCACCCTCGATTCGTCCATCAGTACCGCCGACGTGGGTGTTCTTCCCTGCATCGTCCTCGATGTGCGCACGCTCGATCGGCACACGGAACACCGTTCCGTCGTCAAGCTCGACATCAAGGTAGCCTTCGCCGTTGGTCGGTTTGTCGAACTGCGAAATCTGATAGTCGCGAGGCATATCCGGATAGAAGTAGTTCTTGCGTGAGAACTGGCTCCACTCGTTGATATGGCAGTGCAACGCCAGACCAAGCTTGATGGCGAAATCCACGGCAGTCCTGTTGACCACCGGCAGCGATCCCGGCAACCCCAAGCTCACAGGGGTCAGTTGGGTGTTCGGCTCCCCGCCGAACTCGATATGGGCCGGGCAGAACAGCTTCGTGTTCGTGCACAGCTCGACGTGCGTTTCCAAACCGAATACCGGATCAAACTCTTTGACGGCATCAGAATATTTCATCAAATGTTCAGCCATGATATCCATTCTCCTTACCGTCGTTTACTTCGCGGACTTGCCGTCAAGCCAAGGGGTCTTCAACGAGCTCCAGATCGGACCGCCCCATTGTTCCTCGAGCGCCGCCTCGAGCGCCGCCGCGGGTTTGTACATCACGTCGTCACGCTTCTGCGGCCCAATGAACTGGAAACCGACCGGAAGACCGTCGTCGCTCAGACCTGCGGGAATGCTCATGGCCGGTGTTCCGGCCATGTTCGCCGGAATCGTGGCGATGTCATTCATATACATCGAAAGCGGATCATCCATCTTCTCTCCAAACCTGAATGCTGTGGAGGGCGAGGTTGGAGAAATGAGCACATCCGCCTTTTCGAACGCCTGCTCGAAATCATGGATAATCAGCGTGCGGACCTGCTGTGCCTTGCCGTACCAAGCGTCATAGTAGCCTGCGGAAAGGGCGTAGATGCCAAGAATGATACGACGCTTGACCTCGTCCCCGAAGCCAGCCTCGCGAGTGTACGCCATCATATTCGCCGCCGTCTGTGGAACGCCTTCCGGGGGCATGACGCGCAGACCGTAGCGCATGCCGTCGTAACGGGCCAGATTCGAGCTGACCTCCGAAGGCATGATGATGTAATAGGCGGCCAGGGCATAGTCGAAATGCGGGCAATCGACCTCGACGACTTCAGCACCCATATCCTGCAACAACTTGACACCCTCGTTGAAACGCTGCTTGACACCAGGTTGATAGCCGTCACCGCCCAGCTGCTTGATCAAACCAACTTTCAGCCCCTTCAGATCTCGTCTCATACCCTCACGGGCGGCCTTGGAAAGAGCTGGAACCTCCATGGGAATGGAGGTGGAATCACGCACGTCGTGACCGCCGATGACTTCCTGAAGCAGCGCCGCATCAAGTACAGAACGGGACACCGGTCCGATCTGGTCCAGAGAACTGGCCATGGCAATGGCACCGAACCGTGAAACACCGCCATAAGTCGGTTTGACTCCGACCGTTCCGGTCAGGGCTCCAGGCTGACGAATGGAACCGCCGGTATCAGTGCCCAAAGCCAAAGGAGCCTCAAACGCCGCCACCGCAGCTGCCGAGCCACCACCGGAACCACCGGGCACACGGCTGGTGTCCCACGGATTACGGGTAGGGCCGAAGGCGGAATGCTCCGTGGAGGAACCTTGCGCGAATTCGTCGAGATTCGTCTTGCCGAGAATCGGCATGCCGGCAGCCTTCAGCTTTTCAATGACGGTGGCGTCGTAGGGCGGCACCCATCCCTCAAGAATCTTCGAGGCGGCCGTCGTCTCGATTCCTTTGGTGACGATCATGTCCTTGATGGCGATGGGAACCCCCGCGAGCTCAGGCAACGAACCAACCTCGCCGGCAATGTTTTTCTTATCGAATTCATCGGCCTGGGCACGGGCTTCGTCCGCCGAAACCTTCAGGAACGCATGTAAACCTGGTTCCGCCGCATCGATGACGTTCAGATGCGCGTCCACCAATTCTCGGCTGGAAATCTCCTTGGCCCGCAGCCTGCTCGCCATCTGCGCTGCAGAAAGTCGCAGCAAATCGTTGTCTTGCGAAGTACTCATCACTCTTCATCTCCAAGAATCCGTGGGGCTACGAACATGCCATCCTCAGTCGCCGGGGCTCCTGCAAGCGCGTCCTCACGCTTAAGCGGCGCTTGGGGGATGTCGGGACGCAAATACGCCTCCAACGGAATGGGGTTGGCCGTTGGCTCGACATCGTCGGACGCGACTTCCTGAACCTTGTTGATAGAATCTGCGATGACGTTCAACTCGCCTTGCATGCGGGTCGCTTCCTCGTCAGTGAGCGCTATTTGTGCGAGCTCACCCAAATGCGCGACTGTTTCTCTAGTGAATGTAGGCATGAATCCATTATATTAGGCGATTGTGACTTACAGGTTACTTCTCAACGCCTGCGAACCACGGAGGTTTACCCGGTAACCCGACCGCTCGGTCCAAACGCCGCCCCAGCGTGCGCCGGCGTTCGAAAACGGTATACGAAAACGGCCGCGCCGAATCCCACCAAGAGACCGACGCGGCCGAATGACTGATGCCAATGATGTCACAGATTGTATGTATGCGACACTTTGGCGCCGTTCGTCGAGATGAAATCGGTGATCTCAACCGTGATGGGCGAACTGTCCTTGAGCACGTATCCCTGAGTTACCGTACCGTTGGCGCCCGGTTGCAGCTCCGCCAAGGACGAGTTCGCATCGTACCCGGCCGGCGCATCGGTGTATATCGCCAAATCAAGAGCCTGGCCGTTTTGGAAGGCCTGTGCATGGGTCGCCACGCTGAAGGCGGTGTTCTTCGTGTCCTTGTTCGTCCACTGATACGTGACCAGCGCGGTCGGTGCGCCGTTGTAATCGTTCCCGCTTCGTGCCGCCGAGACAATCTTCACATGAGCGTGCCCCAGGTCCCCCTCGGTATCCTGAGCACCGCCCTTGGCTGCGGATTTAGAGCCGTCGCCTTTCTTCGCATCCTTGGAAGAACCGGAGTCCTTCGGCGCAGAGACCGATGAGGACGCGGATTTCGATGTGGAATCATTGAGCGACTTGCTCAGGCCGGACTGCATTCCCAGCGTAATGACGATTGCCAAAACATTGAGAATCGTGGCGATGATCGTGAGCGCCTTGCCTTTCTTCTTGCCGCGGAACACACCAATCAAGCCGACAACCGCAAGGATCACGCCGATGACGGCAATGATCGCCGCAAAATTGTTGACAATGGGGATGAAACTCAGAATGAACGCAAGAACGCCAAGCACCAAAGCGATGATGCCGCACACCGAATTCCCCACCGGGTTGGAGGAGTGCCGGCCGTCAGGCAACTGCCCACCTGGTACAACGTCGTTCGTATCTAATTGCGTCATGATATCTCTCTTCTACTTGATGTTGCATACTTTGCGTTTTCCTAAACTACGGCATGGAGAGACCTCCCGCTATGGGGCAAAAGGGCAAAAACGGATGACCGTTCGGACACGTGAGAATCTCATAAATGACCTTACGTATACTGGCGCTTGGGGTATCGAGGCAATATCGTAGGAAGCGTGGACACCGATACTGCGCAACAAACCGGTATGACCGGAGACATGACACGACAGGACATGACCGGACCGGCTTCGGGGCATGAACGCATCGTCCCCCAACGTGACGGGGAATCGGGGGAAGTACCCGTACATACGAAATGGTTATGTACAATCACCATGATGGTGTTCGGGTTGCTCCTGGATATTGTGCAGCCCGCGATGCAGACGAACCAGTATTCCCAGGGCACCGTCGGATTCAATTGGTGCATCTTCTCCTTCTTGGTCGGGCTGGTAGCCATCATCATCATCCCGTACCGTTCGAAGTACCCCGAACAGATGTTCTGGGTGGCATGCCTGCTGGTGGTGATATTCCCGCTTGATTCGCTGTTGGCAATCATGATGTTCACGTCCACGCTCGCTAGAAGAAACCAGCGGGCAGTGGCCATACGCTCGACGATAATGGTGACGGCCGTCTCATTATGGTCCCAGCTGCGCGATGCCCGACAGGCCCCGAATGCGTCCGTGTGGAAGATATTCTTCTCCGAGCCACGCGACGACAAGGAGGCACCGATCATCGTGACGACGAACCAGACGACCATCAATTGGGCGGCTACAATCGTGACGTTGAGCGCCATAGCGGTGGCGACGTTGATAGGACTGTACATACGTTCCCGCGCCAGTCTCGATGTAGCGAACCTAAAGACCGATGAAACGCAGAACCATGCCGCCACCCTCGAGAATGCACTCAGCAGCAAACAAGTGTCGGAAGCCATCGCCGCCGAGGCACATGACACACTGGCGCACTCGCTCACCCTGATATCACTGAATGCCAACGTCGTAGTGATTCAAGCCGAACAGCTCCGCAGACAGATGGAAGCCGGTGATGCTCAACGGAACCCAGATCGGCCGGCCGTTGACTACGACAATATCCGGGATACGGCGGCGTCAATTCACGAGAAGGCCACCGACATACAACGTCAGGCAAAGAACGCCCTGAACGACGCGCACTCCATCATCGGCATGCTCAAGAATCCACGGACAGCTCTGCAGGCGTTGGCTCCCAATGACGAGACCTCAATGACCAGGGAGTCGTTGGAAGGACTCATCAACGACGCCAAGGCAAGCGGCATGAAAATCGCCACATGGATCGACATCCATCAATTGAGTGAACTGAACCCCACAATCAGCAAAGTCGCATACCGTGCAGTACAGGAAGGCCTCACCAATGCGCGCAGACACGCCCCAGGCCAGGAAGTCTCTCTGGAACTGACCGCCGCTCCCCAACTTGGCGTGCATATACATATCAGCAATGAGACGGCGGGCGGACATGGCCTCGCGGAGGTTTCGCAGGGCGGACGGACGGACGCCACAAATTGGCCGATGCAGGAACAACAGCCGGATACCGGGGGCAACGGGCTGCCTGGATTGAAGGAACGCGCACGTGCCGTCGGCGGAAAATGCGAATATGGTGTCGACTCCAGGCGCCATTTCACTTTGGAAATGAGCCTGCCCTGGCTCTCCAACACCGCCGAGCCCGTGAAACCCAGCTGAAGGAACATATCCAGCATCGTGACGTGTTCAAAATCACTCTTGCCGAGTACAGTTATGTGCTATGAACGATCTTCTGCAAGCGAGTCACCGGTTTGACACCGATTCGTGTGACGCTGCAGAAGCCGACAGCGTGAACGGCATCCACGGTGAGGTTGAGGGCGAGTTTCATCGACCCATCCGCGTGAGCATAGCAGATGACGATCCGGCCATCTGCCAGCTTATGGAGCAAATCCTGACCACATCATCGAATGGAACGATTCGCGTCGCATCAACATCGACCGACGGCGCCGCTGCAGTGGAGCACGCGCGCGAGGAGCATCCCGACGTCGTCCTTATGGACATCGCCATGCGGCCCGGAATGGATGGCATAACTGCCACGCGCCTCATGCAGGACATAAAGCCCAAGCCGCACATCCTCATTTTCACAGCTTTGGGTCCTACCGACAACGTGCAGAGGGCCATAGAGGCCGGAGCCGACGGGTTCATATCCAAGGCGGGAGACATCAGCGAATTGATAGGGCGGATCACCGACGTCTGCCACGGTGACCCCCAATTCGACATGCCGAGCCAGAGACAGATCATCCATGATCTGCACCATGACCAGCCAAGAACGCGAAGGGACGAGGCGCGAAAACTGCTCGATTCCCTGACCAATCGTGAGCGGGAGATAGCACTGTTGGTAGGGCAGGACTGTTCCAATGCCGAAATCGCCAACAAACTGTACATCTCGGAAAGTTCCGAGAAGAAGACGTTGACAAGTGCCTGCAATCGGCTGGGCATGAGCAGGGTGCAACTCGCCCAACTGGTCGCCGTGGCGGACTTCGATGCCTGCGACCTTTGAGCATCCACCCGCATCACTGGCTGCAAAACCGTGCCGCCCGTTCGCAAGATAGGGCAAACGAGCGGCACGGATAAGAAATCTGATTGTAGACGTCAGAGATTAAACGTGTGCGATATCTTGGCTGTATCCGACCCGAATAAATCGGTTACCTCCACCGTGAGGGGCGAATTGTCGGATACGATATATGCAACAGTGGTGGTCTCACTGGCTCCAGGCTGCAATTCCCTGCTCTCGGAAGACTGATCGTAGCCCTGAGGAGTATTTTCACTGCTATAGAAAGTGGTCTCCAGTTCTTTCCCGTTCTGGAAGACCACAGCACGCATCGCCGTAATGAAGTCACTGTTCTTAGTATCCTTGTTTGTCCATTGATACGTCACCAGTGCGGTCGGCTTGCCGTCGAAATCGTTCACGCTCTTCACCGCCGAAACAATCTTGACGTGAGCATGGGGCAAATCGCCCTCGGAGTCCTGTGTGCCGCCCTTTGAATTTGACTTGGCGCCGCCGGAGGCTTTACCGGAGTCCTTCGAGTCATGGTCATGCTTAGGAGCAATAGCCGATGAGGATTGAGATTTCGTGACGTCCTCATTCATTGCCTTGCTCAATCCAGCCATCATGGCGAAGGAAATGATCAACGCCAGGACATTAAGCACGGTGGCGATGATGGTGAGCACTTTACCCGTCTTTTTGCCGCAGAACACGCCGACCAAACCGACGACGGACAGAATCACACCCACAATCGCGAGCAGTATCGCAAAGGTATCGACGAGGGGTATGAAACTCAGAATGAATGCAAGAACACCAAGCACCAAAGCGATAATGCCGCATACGGTGTTCCCTTCAGACCGGTTCGGTCCGTCGGTACCCGGCATCTGGCCATTGCCACCGGCGAAAGGTTGCTGGAACTGGGGCTGCGGTTCCTGCGGGAACAACTGCGGAGTCTGCTGACCCTGTTGCTGGCTTGACTGGAACTGCGGCTGCGCCTGAGTCTGCGGGAACTGCGCACCCTGCTGAGAAACCTGGAAAGGCTGCTGAGATGCCGGCTGATATGGCTGAGACGCTTCCTGATACGGCTGGGCAGGTTCCTGGTACGGCTGAGACGCCTCCTGATACGGCTGGGTATAAGGCCCTTGTTGAGTTTCATGAGCAGTCGAATCATGCTCAGGAACCTGGGGAACTACGGGGCTTGGCGGAACCTGAGGCGTTTGTGAGACCTGCGGGGTTGTTGCGTCCGACGCTCCCAAGGCGTTGTCACCATTATGGCTTCCATTGACATACGGCGAATCATTCCCAAGACCGTTTTCCGTTGGATTCGGCTGATTCACCTGCCCATCATTACCGGGCTCGAGACCATCAAATTCCTGCATATCTTTTCTCCTGCTCTCGATGCATACCTTGCATCTGCTATAAATTATTACACAAACTATGGTATTTACGGCATGCCCAACCAAATTCGAGGAGCATTCTTACAACCGTGTTCCTGCCCATACCGCAGACCGCGTTATTGCCGTCTCTCCGACACCGCCGCCAAACAACCGCTCAGATCCACAGCCAGTATCATCTTCCGCACCGATACACACGGCATCACTGGCGGCATCATTTCGTCACAATCACATATCACTTCATCGGGCGATGAAATAAAACGCTCATTAACAAGCGACGACATAGCGTTCAATATTCGACTATGCCCAACCCCGCACTTCAAAACGAACGATACCGTATACCCTGCGCAAAATTAAGAATGCTGGTGCCACTTGCTGCACTCTAAGGGACGTCACAGATGCTGCGAAAGACAGCAGTGCATGGCCACTGCCGCCGCCGCACCGGCATTGATGGACCGAACCGAACCGAATTGCGAGATGTAGACCACGTCATCGGCGAGTTCCACGGCCTTTCGTGACAAGCCCGGCCCTTCTGCACCGAAAAGCAGCAGACATCGAGCGGGAAACCGGTAGGTCTCGATCGGGACCGCACCGGGGATGATGTCAAGCGCTATGATTTTGGATTCTCGGGCTTCACGCTCGATTTCACGATATCGCCGCTCATCCTGTTCGAGTCGCCCTTGCTTCTCGTCATCCGAAGCATCATCGCCATCCGTCCCCCTACACGAAGCCGTACCTTCCACGGCATCCATGTATGAAGCGCCATATTTCTTCGTGGCCATTCCATTACCGCAGATCGTATCGTAGATACGGTCACGGGCTTCTTCGGCCCGAGCGATCTCCCCGGCGATTTCACAATGCCAAGCATCCACGAGGCTCTCAATGGAAGGATAATGGTCGACATGCTGATACAGCTCGGTCATCAACGAACCTTTGCGATTCCATTTATGCGGGCCGACGATGTGCACCGACTTCGCACCGAACGCGTTGGCCGTGCGAACCATCGACCCGATATTGAAATCGTGCGTCCAATTTTCGACGGCGACCTCAAAACCATGCCGTCCCTGGCGATCGAGCTCGGATTTAATGGCCTCCACAGACCAATACCGGAAGCGATCAAGCACATTACGCCGATCTCCTTCGTCAAGGAGCTTCGAATCATACCGGGAATCGAAATCCGGACTGGAATGGTCATCCGGACGTGGCACCCCAGGGTGGGTTTCACTCCACGGACCTACGCCCACCTCTCGGAACACCGGTTCTCCTGAAGCTTTTGCGGCGGCGGTAATCGCATTGGGCTCACGCACGGACCCTCACCTGCCATTCCTTGTCATACCGCCATCCAGTTCATGGGCGGCACCACGACGCAATTCGTGCTCTTCAAAAGCCATGACGAAGGGAATTGACCGCCGCCCACCGTCAACCGGATCGACGACTTGAATGTCATGCGCGGCCGTCATGTCGCTGGCTGACGCAGAGGGAGCGGTATCATGCATTGCGCCGGCCACCTCGCCAGAGCCGTCGATGCTGCCGCCAGTGGCACATGCGGCGACGGCATCACTTCGCGAATCGTCCACCCCACCTATCAGCGAGGCCACGGCCAACACCTGCGCACCGGCGCGGGATACGATCCCGAAGTCAAGGCTTAGCTCATTGCCATTATGTAATGTAACCAGGGAGGAGGTCTGTACATAGGATTTCTCGGAAAGCCAGGCATCCACAAGTATGACCTTCTTCCCCTCGATGGACGGCCCTTTGATGGATGGGTAAACGAAGTCCATAACAAACCCGTCCAATCCGAAGCCAGCTTGCGCCGCCGAGGTTACCATAGCCGTGACCACTGGAACCGCAGCCGCCGTCAGCGCACCAACGGCATCGAAAGAACCAGCCCCAAAACCCCGGCGATCAAGTTCATCGAGCAATACGGAACCCAGCACGCAAGCCCCTTCATGACTCAAGGTCACCGCGAACAATTCATTGAACGGCTTGTCTGAAATCTGCTGCTCAAGCAAGGCACGCAACGTCTCTTTGTCATCCAGCCGATGCGCATCGACCGTCCGTGTACGTTGCGCCATTCGAACTCCGTCCTCACGATCTAGGTTCTCCATACTGTCACCATAACGTGAGTGCAGGTCATAGACCAACACTTCACGAAGCTGCATCCAAAAAGCCGCTGCGTCGAATTCTCTCCATGGACCACCCGAAGCACACCGATCTGCTGAGATCAACAGACACCGTGTGCGAACGTCACGACAGGAGCACTGGCACACCGTCCACATCACCGACTTCAGACAGGCGTGACCGGAGAATCGTCATCCGATTGAAGCTCGGGAGCGCTAAGCTCACGTAGGTTGGCCTTATCTGGATCGACCATCTCGACGGGTTCAATCACCTTGTTTCCATCGATCTTCTGCATCTTACGCGCCGTAACGAGCACGCGCGACTCCAACGACGATGCGAATCGATTGTATGCGTTCACGGTGCTTGAAATGGATTTGCCCAGTTTGTTTGCATTCGCCCCCAAGGTCGCGAATCTCTCATAGAGCTCGCGAGAAAGCCTGAACAACGTCTTGGCATCATCTGTAAGGCTCTGCTGTTGCCACGCGAACGCCACCGATTTGAGCACCGCCCACAACGTGACTGGAGAGGTCAATGCCACCTTCTGGGCGAATGCATCATCCATCAATGAGGGGTCAACCTCAAGAGCCGACTGAAGCAAAGCATCATTGGGGATGAAGGCTATGACGAAATCAGGCGCGGTATCAAACGCATTCCAGTATGCCTTGTCTCCCAGCGTTTTCACATGCTCGCGCAAGGCACGCGCATGGGCCTGCAGCAAACTCTTCCGTCTGTCAAGGTCTTCGGGCGAAGCCGTCTCTGGAATCTCGCAAGCCCTTTGATAATCGGAATACGGTACCTTGGCATCAATCGGAATGGCCTTCCCGCCGGGCAGATGGATCACCATATCCGGCCGTTGAATATTGCCCTCGGGGTCGGTGACCACCACTTGGGTGTCGAAATCGACATGCTCCAGAAGACCCGCCGACTCTACTATGTTGCGCAGCTGCGCCTCACCCCAGGCGCCACGAACCTTGTTATTGCGAAGCGCGGCAGACAATGAACTCGTCTCCTTATCGAGCCTTGCCTGCTGGTCCCCAAGACCCTTGAGCTGCTGGCCCAAAGCGCCCATCTCGCTTTTACGTCCCTCCTCGATTTGGGCGACTTTCATCTGCAGCGCATCGAGATTCTTCTGCACCGGGGCGAGCGCCGCAATCACTTTGCTCTGCTCGCTCATGGTCTTGGCCTGTTCCTCGCGCTTTCGTTCCGCCTCCTGTGCGGCACGCTCGCGTTCATGCTGCACTCTGATTTGCTCGGCCTGCTGTGCCTGGGCAAGCTGCGATTTGACGAACGACAGCTGTTGACTCAGACCTTCCGCCTGAGCGCGAACACGTGCGTTGTCCGCGTTCAACGCCGAGACCTGTGCGTTGAGGCTCTCGTTTCTGGACCGAAGCGCGTCTGCCTCCTGCACGGTAAGCATACCCGCACCAAGACCACCTTCGGCCCCATCGTGGAGCACGGAGCGCTCACCCTTCGTCTTACCTACGGCATACCCGGCGATCAGCCCCAGAGCCGCTACGATAAGCATAAGAACTATTCCAACCACAGGATTATCGAACATATGTTCGATGTTATTATACAATTCGAGTGCACACGCCGACGATTCCGATCCGTCGTATGATTGTTTTCTCTGCACGACCTGCAATGATGGAGATGAAAGGAGGAAGACGATTGCACATCAGCATATTCAACATATTCCAAGACGGACTTGCCGCCGTTGTGGCCGCGGTGTTGACATGGTTTGTCATCCAATTCTTCCATTCCGACGGAGCGGACGCCTCCACTGAGGCGACCCTGCTTGGGCACGGTGACATGAAGGCCGTGTCAGACCCTTCGAAGCTCCGCGATTACACTAAACACACGTCACGCTCACTCGCCATCGCCGCGATACTCACCGTTCCCGTGCTTGTCGTTTCGTTGTTCACACGATCAGCTCCAGGATTCCTGCCATCGTGGCTTGACAGCCCTTGGCTCCAGGCGATTCTCATCACGCCGGTGATGTTCTACTGCGGCTCATCCGTGCTGCACGAAGGATGGGAGGCACTCAAGCACAGGATTCCCGGCAGGTCGGTCCTTATCTCGCTGGGCATCATTGCCTCCTACCTTTACAGTATGGTGCTGTGCATCGCAGGCAATCAGCTGCCAAATGGCTCTCACCCTTATTTTGAAGTCACCGGCATCATCATCTCCCTGTCGCTGTTCGTAGACCGGCTGAAGGCAGGCGCCTTGCGCCTACATTCCTCTACTTCACAACGGCGGACTGCCAATGTGGAAGCATCCACTCAATTGGCGCATGTCGCCGCGTTCATTAGAGTTTTCGTCATCGCGAGTCTGTGCGCAGCGATTTGGTGCTTCGCAATATTCCTGGTATTCGGACCTCAGCCGCGGTTGGCGAACGCCTTAATCATCGCCATAGGGGTTCTACTCATCACCGGATTGTTCCTTTCAGCCTACTCCATATGGGAACTTGCTCGGGAGCCACGCACAAACCAGGATTGACGCTCGACACCGCCGGTCGCATCCGACAAGGCGGCGACTGCGACAATCTTCGAAGGCACTACGGCACAAAGGAACACGGACATAATCTAATCCAAGAACCACTGGCGGTGGTTTCGCAGTCGCCACCGAACGCATCCGTGAACCCACGGAAATGGAATCAGTGCGGATGGATCAAGACAGGTCATCACCCATCCGCATCTGACGACCCGCGGGGAACGCACCTTTAGACCTGAACTGTTCGTTTGAACGGTTCGTTCAGACGAACCGTTCAAACGAACACTCGCACTCCTGAATGCGTCACGCCTTCCCTTCCTGCGAATCCTCGGCAAGCGGGTCGGATGGCATGACAGTGAGTTCAAGATGCTCGCCACCGGTCTGGTCGACCAACACGGTGTCACCGTCATGCACCGCTCCGCTGAGCAGCATGCGGGCCATCTGATCGCCGACCTCGGTCTGCACCAGCCGACGCAGCGGACGAGCCCCGTAGGCGGGGTCGTAACCGGCATCGGCAAGCCAGGACTTGGCGGCCTGGGTGACCGACAACGTAATGCGCCGATCGGTCAGACGCGAGGCGACCTGCTTTACCTGAATATCCACGATGCCGCCAAGCTCTTCGCGTGTGAGCGGATGGAATATTACCATCTCATCAAGCCTGTTGAGGAATTCCGGCTTGAAGTGCGCGTGGGCCGCATCCATGACCGCCTCACGTTTCGCGTCTTCATCCAGGTCATCCTGAACCAGGAACTGCGAACCCAAGTTCGAAGTCATGATGAGGATGGTGTTCTTGAAGTCCACCGTCCGGCCCTGTCCATCAGTAAGCCTTCCGTCATCCAACACCTGTAGCAGCAGGTCGAACACCTCCGGGTTGGCCTTCTCCACTTCGTCGAACAGCACCACGGAGTATGGACGGCGCCGTACGGCTTCGGTCAGTTGACCGCCCTCGTCATAACCGACGTAGCCTGGTGCAGCACCGATAAGCCGCGATACCGAGGATTTCTCCATGTATTCGCTCATGTCGATGCGCACCATGGCCTTCTCGTCGTCGAACAGGAAGTCCGCAAGCGCCTTGGCCAGTTCGGTCTTGCCCACGCCCGTAGGCCCGAGGAACATGAAGGATCCCGTCGGTCTATCGGGGTCGGAGATACCTGCACGCGAACGGCGAACCGCATCTGAAACGGCTTGGATGGCCTCTTTCTGTCCAATCACCCGCTTGGACAGAAAGTCTTCCATGTGGAGCAGCTTCTCGTTCTCCCCCTGCATGAGCCGTCCGACCGGAATGCCCGTCCACTCGGAGACGATACCAGCTACGGAATCAGCGTCCACATGGTCGGGAACCATGGGTTCCGTCTCCTGGCCACTATCGTTCTGCTCATCCGCGGCCTGCTCGGCCAAGTCCAACTGTTTCTGGATCGCCGGTATCTCACCGTACAGAATGCGGCTGGCTTCTTCGAGGTTGCCCTCGCGGGTGAACTTGTCGGCCTGAACACGCTTGGCATCGAGTTGGGCACGCAAATCGCCCACCTTGTTGTGCCCCGCCTTTTCAGCATCCCACCGGGTCTTCAATCCCGCAAGCTTCTCACGGGTATCCGCAAGCTCCGATTGCAACTTCTTCAGTTGGATCTTGCTGGCCGGGTCCTCGGCTTTCTTCAGCTGCATCTCCTCCATTTCGAGACGCGTCTCGCGGCGCTGCAGCTCATCGATCTCCTCGGGCTGACTGTCAAGCTCCATGCGCAGGTGCGCGGCGGCCTCATCCACCAAGTCGATTGCCTTATCAGGCAGCTGACGACCGGAGATATAGCGGTTCGAAAGCGTGGCCGCGGCAACAAGAGCGTCGTCACCGATCGTCACCTTGTGATGAGCCTCGTAACGTTGCTTGAGACCACGAAGGATGGCAATGGTGTCCTCGACACTCGGCTCACCGACGAACACCTGCTGGAAACGGCGCTCCAACGCAGGGTCCTTCTCGATGTTCTCGCGATACTCGTCGAGTGTGGTCGCACCGATGAGGCGCAGCTCGCCCCTGGCCAACATGGGCTTGAGCATATTGCCCGCATCCATCGATCCTTCGGCGGCACCCGCCCCAACGATGGTATGAATCTCATCGATGAAGGTGATGATCTCGCCATTGGCACTCTTGATCTCGTTGAGCACGGCCTTGAGGCGTTCTTCGAACTCGCCGCGATACTTCGAGCCAGCCACCATCGATCCTAGGTCGAGACTGATCAGACGCTTGTGTTGCAGACCAGTAGGCACGTCACCGGCGACGATACGCTGCGCCAATCCTTCGACCACGGCCGTCTTGCCGACTCCCGGCTCTCCTATCAGCACCGGGTTGTTCTTGGTGCGCCTGGAGAGAATCTGGATGACGCGGCGAATCTCCTGATCACGGCCGATGACCGGATCGAGCTTGCCTTCCTTCGCCTGGGCGGTCAAATCGGTGGAGTATTTCTCCAAGGCCTTGTAATTGCCCTCGGCTTCGGGACTGGTCACTTTAGCTCCGCCACGAACCTTGGGCACGGCATCGCGAAGCGCCTTGGCCGTGACGTCATGCGAAGTCAGGATGCGGGCGGCCTCGTTCGGCGCCGCATCGATGATTCCCATCAGCAGATGCTCGGTCGAGACATACTCGTCACCCATCCGCTTCATCTCTTTTTCGGCCTCGCTCAACGTTTGGCTCAGCTGGCGGCTGGCATCCGGCTGCGATGTGGACGATCCACTGGCACTGGGCAACTGGACCAAGGCGTTGCGTACTTGCGCGCCAATGGCCTGGCGATCACCCCCTGCCGCTTCGATGAGTCCGGGCACCACTCCGTTCTCCTGCCGAAGCAGCGCATCCAGCAAATGCAGGGTGTCGACCTGCGGATTTCCTGCGGCGGCGGCGCTTTGAACGGCATCTCCGATGGCGCTTTGTGCCATAGTCGTAAAGTTCTGTTCCATATGATTCCTCCATGCTCGTTCACACCCGATGTCCAACCAACCCCGAACGTCCATCGGAAGCGAGATTTCCGTAACTGCCATGTTCAACAGTTCACGAGCACAGATATTCCCAAAAGTTGAGTTAGCTGGACTCAACTTTTATAATCCTTCGTCGCTGACCCCATGCGCGTAGACGCGATGCGCAAATACCGTCGCACCCTCGACGCCGAGGGCATCGACCCATGCACGAACTTCAGCCGGACGACGATCGCAACGCGTGCTCCGGCAACGGCGTGCGACCTTGCGGCGTGGACGGGCCGTTCCACCACGGCCGCGAGCGCACCTCACCGACCACGGCTGGGATTAGAATCGGAGACATGCAACTTCATGTATTGAATCACCCGCTGGTGGAACACAAGCTCACCGTTCTACGGGACAAGAACACGCCATCCAACATCTTCCGCGAACTGGTCTCAGAGCTCGTCTCACTGGAAGCCTATGAAGCGACGCGCAACCTCGCCGTCGAAGATCGCGAAATCGAAACCCCAATCTGCACGATGACCGGCAAGCACCTGACCAATCCACGCCCCATGGTGGTTCCCATCCTTCGCGCCGGCCTGGGTATGCTCGACGGCATGACCCGTCTGCTGCCCACCGCCGAAGTCGGATTCCTCGGAATGAAGCGTGACGAGGACACCCTTGATATCATCACCTACGCGAACCGCCTGCCCGAGGACCTGACGGGACGTCAGTGCTTCCTGCTCGACCCGATGCTCGCCACGGGCGGCACCACCGTCGCTGCCACGCATTACCTGGCGGAACGCGGAGCCAAGGACATCACCTCGATCAACATCATCGCCGCCCCCGAAGGCCTCAAGCGCGTCGAAGAAACCTTGGATCCGAGCATCGACTTCAAGGTCGTGGTATGCGGCGTTGACGAAAGACTCAACGAGCACGGCTACATAGTTCCGGGCTTGGGTGACGCAGGCGACCGTCTCTACGGTCTCATCGACTGAAACACCGAAGTGGTATCGTAACGGCTTCGCAAGTTCTTGCAAAATAAGGGGCGTTGTGGCACATGGCCGCATGCGCCCCTTATTTTCACTTCCCATCGCACCCATACACGCCATCAAGATGGCATCATCGGGGTTCATGGGTCCGTGCTGAAAGCCAGCCGTCCCGCTACAACCCGTGCATTAAAGCCGGCACGATGTCTTCCGGGCACGACTGTGCATTCATTCATTCAGGGCACCCACAGAACCAACTGACGAAACCCGTTCAAATAAGGCGGAAAACAACACGCGCAAAACGCAATTCGATTACAGTTGTATGAATGACAGATGACGGCGAGCACGCAAATCGCTTGGCGACAAGCGAGCACACGAATAGACGGGCTAAAATCTGGATTCCCGACCAGCCCGGAGCCTGGTTCATGGCACTGGGACCGGCGTTGGGGGGGGTTCGTCATAGGCGGTCCTTCCTGGAGAGGGGCATGGCTTCTTGTGGCTTGGACGTTATGCTACTGCCTCCAATTCAGCACGGCACGCTATCTGGCGCTGCTCGCACACAGTACCTCGACGCGCAAAGGAGCGCGGCACCACGGTCATTGCACGGGCAACTCGACCACCTCCGCAACGGCCCACCCACGGGCAGATGGCCAGCAGACGGGCTACCTGCAGTCCCATACACCGTCCGATGCCGGCAACGTGCATGTGCGGCAGGCGTCCCACACGTCACAGACCCCACATACTACGACGAACGCCGGCAAATTCAACGCACGCACCACGAAATACAAAGCCAGACTGTGCAAGGCCGCGATACCGACGCTGACATATGCGGCGTGCACGGCGGCAGTCGGGGTCCCCTTGGTCGTACTGACACCGAGACTGTTGTGGTGGGCTCCAGTGATGATCGTGCTTGCGGCGATGTCCTTCATCGCGGCTTATGTACGCAAGGAGCGCTCCTTATGGGGAAACGCCGTCGCGGTGATCTGCGCATCATTGATGTGCGCCATCACGTCGTCACTGGGAACGCATCATGACGCTCAAACGCTGGTATACGCTTTGACGCCGACCTTGGCCTTCGCCGCCACGGAATATGCATCAGTGCTTTTCGTGAAGACCATGATCAGAAAACATGGAGATTCCCGATACTACGCACTTTCCATGGGCTATCACCTCATCGTGGCGGTACTCGGCTTCGCCGTACGACCGCTTTGGGGATTGGCGGCCTGCGTCCTGCTTGCGCGGGCGTGCGCACTTCCTCTGATCAAGCGCCGCATCAGACCTATGTACATAGGAATGGTGGAGATTGCCACAAGTCTCATGAACTGGCTGGCCATCGTCTTAGGTGCGGCGTGACGGCCCACGAACCATGACGATGGCCGCAAAGGGTGCGGTCAGAAATCATTCTCATGTACCCCGGCCGATCCGCCCTGTTCGCATTCGGAGACGGGCAAACGGAGGCGGTCGCCACGTCGGCACCATAACAGGCTCTCGCAGAAGCATTCGGAGACGGACAACGGGGACTGTCGCCACCTTGAAACGGCATGATAGCAGGTCCGCTCATCGCATATCCGAACGATGCGCGAAGTGCTTGAGATCCACGCCGAGCAATCGTGCCTCCTCGGCGGTGTCTGCCGTGACCAACAGATCCGTGCGACGCAGGTCGGTGACACTTCGCGCACCAAGCAGCGCCATAAGAGAAATCATCTGGGACTTCCAAGCGTTGATCTCATCGATAAGGGACTGCTCCCCATGCTCGTCCAACGTGTGCAGGAAATGCCCTGAAACCCCCACAGCTTCGGCCCCCAACGCGAGCGCCTTGACCACGTCGAGCGCGCTACGCACTCCTCCTGAGGCAAGAACGGCGACCGGCGAAACATCGGTCTGCGTCTCTGGCTCCGTGCCGAGCGGCTTTTCGCCCACACCGGACGCAGCCCGTTTAGACAAGGCAGGGCGTTCATCGAAAAGTGCACCCTCGGCATCGTCTGCCATTGCGGGACCCTGCATCGTGCCTGAACCGACCCGGTCGTCCTCAAGCTGAAGCAGACACAGCGGGGTGGACTGGCCCCAGCCATTCATATAGGCATACTCGTGCAGCCGGCGACGTTCGTTTTCTATGACTCCGAAATCCGTACCCCCGCAACCACTGACATCCACGGTACGCACGCCCAGATCGGCAAGTTGCCGCACTGTACGAGGACTCATGCCGAAACCCACCTCCTTGATGACCACGGGCACCGGCGAAGCCTGCACAATATGGCGGATGTTGTCCGGCCATGAGCTGAAAGAGCGGCTTCCTTCAGGCATGATGGTTTCCTGCACGGCGTTGAGGTGGATTTGCAATGCTTCCGCATGCATCATGTCCACCGCCGCCAATGCCTCATCGACGCCGGCATCAGGACCGATATTGGCGAAAACGAATCCCGTGCGGTCCAGACGCCGGATAACGGTGAACGTCTCGGCCAACGTCGGATTATGCAACGCCGAGCTCTGTGAACCTGTAGCCAAGGCGATACCCGTCGCCGCAGCCACGCGAGCCAACGACGCGTTGACCTCCCCGGCTTGAGACGAACCTCCCGTCATGGCGTTGACGTAGAGAGGGAAGTCCCATCTCCTGCCGCAAACCCGTGTTGAAGAATCCACTTCGGAGGCCGAAATACTGTCCAGACTGTGATGGACGAACCGAATGTCGTCGAAAGCGTTTCGGCCTTCATGCCGGCGCTGATCCAAAGCGAGCCTCATATGCTCGTTCTTCCGGTTCTCCCCATACCCCTGGGCGTATGCCCCTGAAAGAGCATTGGCTTGCCTGGACCTCACGGCCATCCACCCATCGAGCCGCAACTGAGGGGCGGTGACCGACAAATCCAACGGCAGAATTCCCCTGTCACGCCATTCACGGCATATTTCGGCGCTTTGTCCGTCATTGTCGTTCGCGCCGGAAGCATCACCACGGAGCGCCGGGACGATGGCGATGCCGCAGTCACCACCGCCGGCACCTGAGCTCTTCGCTGCCGCGCCGTATGCCTGCGCTACATCGATGAGCTCGGTCAGTTTCGGAGTTTCGATCAAGGTACCCGTGAAATCGGACAGACCTTTCAGCAGCTGACGCGCCTCACCTATGCATCGGGAGACAACCTCCATATTCCCCTCGACAAGAGCCTCAGCAAGAGCGTCCACACAAACGTCACTGGCATGCAGAAACTCACGGTACAACCGTTCATGTTCAGCAGCACTGCGTTCCTTGACCTGACTGACCAACGCCGACGTCGACGCCGGATTGCCGGTCCACCCGACCAGCAACTTCAATGGCGCGTTATTCAGGGAACCTCCGCGTGCCCCGGCGCATCCGCCGGAAGCCCGCGCAGGAGCATGACCTTCATGACGGTCATCGACTTCACGTCCGTCAACCAATCCGCCAGCGGAACCGACGGTGGCCGACGGTACACCGCTGTTCCCCTCAAAGGCATCGATCCTGGCCATGCTCAACCCAGGCCAAGGCATATCGATAAGCTCTGCGAGCGGAACGCCCTGCAGACGCTCCGTGACCCATTGCCGATCCACCGAAGTGAAGCGAATGCACCCGCCGAACAGGCTGGCGGCTATGTCTCCGCCCGAACCCACTTTCTGCGCCCTGCTTGCAGCGGAAAAAGCGAGTTTGTAAAGCTGCATGGATGTCAGATCAAGTCCGTAGAAGCGCACAAGTGCCTTGACCGTCGCCACCGTCACTGCTGCGGAAGACCCCAAACCGTACTTCCGACCCGAAGCATCGTCCAACTCACTGGTGATGTTTACGTCGTAGACGCGCAGCGTTCTTCCGGCCGTCTGAGCAAGTTCCTCGACCGCATGAATCGCCGCGAGCACGAAGGCCGCTCCGGGCTGCTCCAAATCGGGGACGGCGACACCACCGCGCCGTCTCCAGGTGACGGAGGCTTCGGGATGACCTTCGGAATGGATGCGTCCGACCAAATCCACTCCGGCGCCCACACCACGCAAACCGGAACGAATCGACCCCGATTGCCCCAGCCACACGTCGGCGGATGTTGAAACACAATTCTCATTCCCGTCCACACGGATCGTCTTGGAAGGAAGGGAACCGACCTCACCCTCCGTCCCGCCGATACGGGAACTCAAGGCCCGCACACCACCATCAGCGCTCTCCCCTATGACACCGACTGAAACGCCGAGACCCGAAGCGCCCTCATGCTGGCGCACTTCGCTGACCCGAACGGTGAGCCAACGGTCGACGCCGACCAGAATAGCCGGATGGCCCTGCTCCACCACAGCGTATTCTCCGGCGACGTAGAGCTTCCCGGACGCCCTCGCTTCGGTCTCTCCCGGCAGATCACCGTCCGTCACCTGATTACGCCCGTTCGCCGTGTCACGGTCGATGGCCTGCCCCGAAAGATTCCCATCAATGTCCATCTATCAATTACTTCCTCACGCCTACGCCCTGAAGCACCAAAGACTTTCCTTCATCATAGCCGAAGCCGTGCGGGCTTTCCAACGAACAGCGCACGCCGTACCCGCCATACCCCAAACCTCCGGCGACACGATCTCAATCGCATTCCTCGAAGCGCACGGCATGACCGGACATATGCACCGATACCTTGCAACCAGGAACGCGTTCCTTCAGCTCATCCGCCACGGACAATGCATCACCCGCATCTACAAGGACCTTCACATTGGGGCCGGCATCCATCGTGGACCAGGCGCCGACCCCGTCAGCACGAATGCCCTGCACGGCACGGAGTATCGCTACGGACTGGGGAAGCCAGTATAGGATGGGTGGGCGCGCGGTCATCATTGTCGAATGCATGCCCATTGAGTTCGCTTCGGTGACGCGGCCCAAAAGCTCAAGATCACCGTATTCCACGGCTTTCATGGCTTCTTCCATATCCTTGGCGCACGAACGAATCCAGGCGTCATATAACGGCGAGGTGGCAACAGTGCGTTCCATCGCCTCACGACTGGATAACGGTTTGACGCCCTCCGAAACAGAGACGACTACAATCGCCAGATTCAGCTTCGAGCCATCAATCGGTTCCGCGTAGGAGGTCTCATCACTGACCCCAGCATTCCACCGCACCAATCCGCCGAAAACCGACCGACAAGCCGACCCTGAACCACGCCGCGCCAAGCGCGACAACTCACGTGGAGAAAGCCAGAGACCGGCAGCACGCGAAGCCGCAGCCGCCAACGCCGCGAACGCGGATGCGGAACTCGCCAAGCCCGCACCATAGGGGACGGTGTTCCATGAAGCGACATTGGCAACGGTGCCTTCCAACCCGGCCATGGATCTCACGATGTCGAGAAAACCGCTCACGCGTTCCAGGGCTCTTCCGCTTTGAGGCTTCCCGTCGATCGTAAGCGTGTCTCTCATCACAAGGTCGTCGTCCTTGACCTGGGCATCATTCCCGGGCGTCTCCAGGAAGCGCACTTCGGTCCTCGTCGAAAGACCGTCTAGTGTCAGCGAAAGACTGGAGGACCTCGGTAGTATGAGCCGCTCATCCGCCTTGCCCCAATATTTGACCAGCGCTATGTTCGCATCCGCGCTGGCGGCCGCGAAACCGACGCAAGCGCCATCGTCAGACGACCGCCGACCATCGCCCGCCCCTAGGTTTCGAGCATGGGACGATGAACCAGCGGATGCCGAACCGCCGATCGGCGCATCCGCGGCAGGAGTGCCTTTGGTGTCGATGTTCGTCAAATTTTCCACGTAAGAGAGCCTACCACGCACGTCTAAGAGAGCCTACCACGCACGTCATTGCATCGGAACGGGATTCCGGGGCGAATCCGCACCATCACCCAGTGGGAGCCGTGACGAGTGGCCTGCTGGAAGCGCAGAACCGCACACTTGGGCACCGGCATCGTCATTGAGCGAGTGTATCCAAGCCCCGGCGGCACCTTCACGAAGCAGCGAGTCGCGCACATGCGAAGCCACCGACTTGTTCTTGGTCAATGCCACAAGGCACCCACCCAAACCTCCGCCGGTCATTTTCGCACCTTCCGCTCCGGCTCCACACGCCACACCCGCCAACCGATCAACCACTGGGTGGCTCACTTTCAGTTGTGCCAGAAGCGCATGCGCCCGGTTCATACGCGTGCCCAGGCGCGTGATGTCACCTATGACAAGATCACGCTGAGAGCATCGCGCCAACGTCCCGAGCTCATCCATGATCCGCTTGACCCGCGAACCGTCATGCTCATTCTGCTTCCCAACCAGCCCGACCGCTTCGCGCGTGCTGCCGACGATACCCGAGTCGGCTATAACAAGATAAGCGTCCATGCTCACGGGAAACTCGTTGAAAGAACCCGATTCGAAGGTGACCGCCTGGTGCGAGCTGGTCGCCACCGTATCAAGCCCCGAAGGACGACCATGCGTGATGACTTCGGCTTTTTGCGTCAACTCCAGCAGCTGCCTACGGCTCGCCTTTACGCCGCATGCACTGAGAATCGCCCGGATGACGGCACCTGCAGAAGCGGCGGAAGAACCCATGCCACGGCCCGCCGGGAAACTGCAATCCGTGGTGATGTCGAAATCAAGATCCGGACGTCCCGCGAAATCACGGGCTACGCGCACTGCTCGCTCAACGCCGCCGAAACGCGGACCTGCAAGCCGCAGCGGCCCGCAATAGTCAAGTGCGCGAAGCCGCCCACCGAGAGCCAACCTCGCCTGAGAAGCGGGAATGGTGCATTCATGGTCGCGTAAGTCAGAATGAGCGGCACGCGCCTGCACACCGTCGCCTGTTCGCGTGGAAACGCACGGAACGGGTCTCGCCCACGCACGCATGCGTAGCTGACGCACCGGCAAAGCAACCGCAGGGTAACCATAAACCACGGAATGCTCGCCCATCAGGATGACTTTTGCCCAAGTCTCGCCATACCCCACTGAAGGCACACCTGTTTCCCGCATAAGGTCGAAATCGTGGGAATTCCGAGGTTTGCGCACGTCGTACAACCCACCAAACAACCCGTCGTCATCCGCGGGAACCACTTCATCACTGGCTTGCACCATGTAGAGCCTCCGTTTTGCCGATTACAGGCGGCCTACAACGAGCGCACCTCGGCATGATTCGTTATCTGCGCTTCAGCTTAAGAGCTTTTATGTGAAACTGCCGCGAAGACCGGTGAAGATTATGTACGAAATGTGAAGCAATTGTGAAGATGATATGAGCCGGCCGACTCGCCGCGCGGATTCGCAACACAGACATCAGCTCAATAACGGCGCAACCTGCTTGTCATAGGCAATAAGCGCGGAATTGATGACCTGGTGCATGTCGTAATAAGCGTACGTGCCAAGCCTTCCGCCGAACACCACCTGTGGTTCGTCTTGCGCCTTGGCTGCATAGTGCTGATAGAGTCTCCGGTCCGCATCCGTGTTGACCGGATAGTACGGCTCGTCGCCGCGCGACGCGGCACGACTGTATTCCTCCCAGACCACGGTCTTGCCCGGGTTCTGATGCCCCGACCGCTCAGGGTTGAAGTTTTTGAATTCGATGGCACGCGTGTACGGCACATCTGCATCGGCAAAGTTCATAACGGCACAACCGAGATGATCGCCCTCGTCATAACGGCGTTCCTTGAACTCGACGGTACGCCATTTGAGCTCGCCCAAGGCGTAATCGAAGTAGCGGTCCACCGGCCCCGTGTAGACCACCGGCACGCGCCCCACCAGTGCGGACTTGTTCCAAGGCTGGCTTTCGTCGAAGAAATCGGTTCCAAGGCTCACTTCTATCTTGGGGTCTGCGATCATGCGCTCCATCCAGTTCGTATAGCCGTCTGTGGGCAGACCCTCCCACGTGTCTTGGAAATAGTGGTTGTCGTAATTGAAGCGCACCGGCAGACGCTTGATGATGCTTGCAGGCAACTCCTCCGGTGCGGTCTGCCATTGTTTGGCCGTGTAATGCTTGATGAACGCCTCGTAGAGCGGACGACCGATGAGTTGGATGCCTTTGTCATTGAGGTTCTGCGGGTCGGTCCCCGCCAGCTCACCGGCCTGCTCCTCCACCAGCCGACGCGCCTGCTCCGGTGTGTAGTGAGCATGAAAGAACTGGTTGATGGTACCTAGATTGATGGGCAATGGGTAGACCTCACCGTCGTGGGTGGTGTAGACACGGTGCTCGTAATGCGTAAAGGTCGTGAAGCGGTTCACATAATCCCAGACCCGCTTATTGGACGTGTGGAACAGGTGCGCGCCATACTGGTGAATCTCGGCACCCGTTTCCATATCCATATAGGAGTAGGCGTTCCCGCCGATGTGTCCGCGCACGTCGATGATCCTGACCGTGTGCCCGTTCTCGGCCGCCTGCTGAGCCACAGTCAAACCAAACAAACCAGCGCCAACCA
Source organism: Bifidobacterium bombi DSM 19703 (assembly GCF_000737845.1). Lineage (GTDB taxonomy): Bacteria > Actinomycetota > Actinomycetes > Actinomycetales > Bifidobacteriaceae > Bifidobacterium > Bifidobacterium bombi. The sequence continues at coordinate 1,211,939 of NZ_ATLK01000001.1, forward strand.
CCACCAAATCTGGCATCCGCGAACCATCGACAGCCAGCGCGGACTCCTCGTCCGGACTGCGCAGAGTCGAAGGCACGCCACCACGCTTCCCTGAAGACGGTCTAACCTCATAACCATCATCATGCGCCCCAGATTTCGCTTCATCGGCCATATGCGTTTCCTTCCATCAAAACCAAGTACCGTCGCGACGGCCAGGGTCAGACCTCCGACACGGCCCCTTCGAACGATGTCTCCATTATCCACACCATTCAGCCAAGACGCCATGCGCGGGGAGGCAAGCGCGTTCCCGTTCGCCCATATTCCGGCACCCCTGGGTCGAACCTGCATGAGCTGACCACATGTCGAGGGACCCATCCCACCATCACCTTCCACCGATTCCACCATCATCATCCCACCACCCGCACGCCTATAGCTCTATCGCGCCATCGTTTCGAAGCCGGATGTTCATCGTTTGCCCCCAACCTTCCATCAAGTCGATGCCGCATCTTTCCAGTTCCGCATCCTTGCGGGCGAATTACCGCCTGAAGAACGTCCCGGCACGGCTCACCCAAACCTGTATTCCAGCCCACAGCGGCCAGAAAGGAGCCATCGATCCAGCCCGAACAAACGCCCATGCGGCGCTGCCCAAGCCCGTGGCTTCTCTTCGGAAGCGTGTGACACGGGGTAATTGCGAAAATCCTCAGCCCATGATATCTTAGACAGGTTGTTGGAGGTGGGTGACCCCAACCAGCGACAGTGGAGGATTCGCCTAGTGGCCTATGGCGCACGCTTGGAAAGCGTGTTGGTGTAACAGCCTCGCGAGTTCGAATCTCGCATCCTCCGCCAGCAAGGGTTTCATACTTCGGTACGAAGCCCTTTTTCATGCCGAAAACAACGTTTGAGACCGTGTCTCGGAAGCATGAGTTATCAAGGTTGAATGGTTGTCCGACCGTGAATACGCTGACGTTAGTATCCCCGGCCGGGCACTGGCGAAAGACACAACCCGGGACAACGGGTTAATCCGACATTGATCGGGAATCGTTCAAACAACGACTCGCAGGCGTCCACTCCCTTGCAGCCACGGGATATGCCATTATCCATATCGAATGATTCACAAATCCGCCAGCGGTCGTGTTTTTCATTCATCGTTTCATTTCCCGCACGACCCACATTTTCCATTCTCATGCGCTAGACTTGTAATATGAAAGAAAATACAGAACAGATCAAGGCTTGGCTGACCGACATGGACGGCGTCCTAGTGCACGAGAACGAGGCACTACCAGGCGCCGTGAAATTCGTCGAGGCCCTCAAGAAGGCCAAAGTGCCATACCTAGTGCTTACCAACAACCCCATCTATTCCCCGCGCGACCTGAGTTGGCGTCTACATAACTCAGGAATTAACATACCGGAGGAGAACATCTGGACGAGCGCCATGGCCACCGCCAACTTCGTCGCGCAGCAGATCCCCCACGGGCGCGCGTATGTCGTGGGCGAGGCAGGGCTCACCACCGCGCTGCACGATGTCGGCTATATCCTGACCGACCGCGACCCCGATTATGTGATCATCGGAGAGACCCGCAACTATTCGTTTGAAAACCTCACCACCGCACTGCGGCTCATCCAGCACGGGGCAAGGTTCATCTGCACCAACCCCGACTACACCGGGCCGTCCAGCTCTGGCGATCTGCTGGCCGCCGGTGCGGTGGCCGCCATGATTCAGTCGGCCTCAGGGTTCGAGCCGTATTTCATCGGCAAGCCCAATCCCATCTTCTTCCGCACGGCCATGCAGCATCTGGGTGCCCATAGCGCCGAGACCGCGATGATCGGCGATAGGATGGACACCGACATCAAGGCAGGACTTGAGGCCGGAACCGAGACCTTCCTTGTACTCACTGGAATCTCGACACGCCAGTCGGTGGATAAGTACCCGTTCCGTCCTTCACATGTGGTCAACGGCATCTCCGACCTGATCCCCTACGTGACCGGCGACCAACAGGACCTGACCGCGCTGGGGACCGCCAAGGCCCCCGCCGCGAGGGTCTCCTCCGCGAAAGCCTGAACCGATTCGACCGGTCCGGGACGTTTGTTGTGTGGCGTGCCGGCGGTTTGTGCGTATGCGCAGACCGCCGGCGCACTGGCATCTAAGGGGTCTCGCCACCGGCCATATTCGGCGCTTGCTGTATCCCTCTACTTCGACGACGGCTTTTGCCTCGGCCGCTTTATCTCGGATTCCTCCCCGTGACGCCGTCGTGCCCTTCACGCAAGCGGTTCCTGCCGGAAGCCTCTTTCTGAAAAGCAGTCCTTACGATGCGACACGCCGATAGCATACCGACCGTCGGTATGTATAATGATACCGTCGGCACATCAAAGTCAGGAGGAACCGATGTCCAGAAACACCCATCCGGAGGAGACCAGGACCCGCATCCTCGACGCCGCGGAGATTCTGTTTGCGGCAAAAGGCTATGCCAACACCTCTGTCCAGGACATCGTAAACGAGCTTGGAAACCTATCCAAAGGCGCAATATATCACCATTTCGACTCAAAACTGGAGATTTTGCTCGCACTCAACTCCCGCGACAACACCTCCAGCGAAAACCGTCTGGAAAGCATCAGGAAGCGCGACAACCTCAACGGCCTGCAGAAGATCCAGGCGATCATCCGCAGCGAAATCAACGATACGCACCATTTCAAGCAGCTCAAGGCCTTCACGCCGGTGCTCAATGACCCCGAAAACTTCTATATCAATGTCAGGAACTGGAGCAGCAAAGTTCCGCAGGAGATTTACCTGCCCCTCATCAGGGAAGGGATGGAGGACGGCTCGATCACCACCGATTACCCCGAAGAGGCTGCTCAATTGCTGGGTCTCATGCTCAACTTCTGGTTCCTGCCGCCGGTGTTCAACGGCACGCGCGAGCAGACCCGCCACCGCTTCGAATGCTTCTCCGTGATGCTTGAGTCCATAGGGGTTCCGGTATTCACCGTGAAACTGATGAACGACATGGCCGACTTCATTTCGGAGCTCGGCAACACGGCCGGCAATGCGGACGAAAGTAACATCAAGGCGATCATCAAGGACCTTCACAAAGAGGAAAACGACGATGCTAAGCCCTCGAAGAAGGCGAAGCAACCTACGGGCGCGGACGCATACGGAGCCGCCACAAGCTGAACCGCGGCACTTTACGCTTGCTCCCCTATCCGCCCATCCACCAGCCAAGACCGGAAGGTCATCCCTAAACCACGTCGTTTCGCACAACCAGCATATAACCCCCACACTGATGCCACTCGCATCGATGACACCAAGCAAATTCGACAAACATTCTTCCGTAGCCAAGCACTCGATAATTTACATACCTTCGGTCGGTATGAAACAAAGGAGAGTACCATGACAGAACCAACACCGCTTCCCGAACCGACGAATTCGCCGCTTCACCAAGACAAAGCCGCCAGCACCGGAACACACAGCCGCTCACCGCTGCTGCGCCCCAATTTCATCCTGCTCATGGCCGGACAGGGATTCTCCTTGTTCGGAAACACCATGCTGCGCTTCGCACTGTCCATGTGGGTGCTTGACAAGACCGGCTCCGCCACCATCTTCTCGACGCTCCTTTCCCTCTCCATCGTACCGACCATCATCCTCAGCCCGTTCGGGGGCGTGATCGCAGACCGCGTGAACCGCAAGGTCATGATGGTCGCGCTGGATGCCATCTCCGGCGTCGTCGTCCTGACCGCCATACTCGGGTTCGCTACGATGCAGGCGCACACCATCGTGGCGATCGGGGCGCTGCTCATCGTCCTTTCGATGCTCGATGCGATGGAATCCCCCACCACGAGTGCAGCCATCCCTCAGATGCTCGGGCGCAGCGACGAGACCGTGCTACGGCAGGCCCAAGCCGTTTCCAGCCAGCTGAACGCCATCATGCAGATTATCCCCACGTTCGCAGGGGGTGCGCTGTACGCCGTGCTGGGCATCAGACACATGCTCGAGATAACGGCGATCTGCTTCTTCGCTACCGCAGTCTTCGAATGCTTCATCAGGCTGACCGACATCCGCAAGGAACGCGGGGAATCACTCGGCACGCCGCTTCAGGACATCAAAGGGGCTTTCGGCCTGCTGACGCATACCCCGAATCTCATCAGGTTCATGCTGCTCATCGCCGCACTCAACTTCCTGCTTTCGGGAATCTCCGCCGTGGGCATGCCCTTCATCATCCGCACACTGCTGCATTTTGGCGCGGACGTGTACGGCTACAGCGACGGCATCATGAGCATCGTCTCCCTGCTTGGCTCATTCGCCACCCTTGCGCTGGCCACGAAGCTGGTGCTCAAACGGATGCCTTTAACCATCGGCGCAGCGGCGCTGTTCTTCGCCCCCATCGCAGTGGCATTCGCACTTCCGGTGAACAACTGGAGCAAACTCGTGGTGTACATCGTCTCGTTGTGCTTCATTACGCTCTGCATCGATTTCACCAATGTGATGATCGGCCCAAGCATGATCAAGCTCGTTCCCGACGACATGATGGGCAAGATCGGCGGGCTTTTCAGCACGTTCGTCCTATGCGCCGCACCGTTGGGACAGATGGCGTACGGCCTGCTATTCGACCACATGCACGTGAGCGTGATCATGACCGGCACCGGAATCTGCCTCGGTCTCATGGCCATCGTCCTTACGCCGACCGTCCATGCCCTTGACCGTGACATCGATCGAATAAGCACGGCGAATGCTGCGGTCGCAGCCTGAACCCATGTGTGCCGTCCGTTACAAGATGCACCTGCGATGGATGCCGAACCGTGCCACGCGATGTGCGCATCGTGCTTGAACATGGCAAGACGATTCGCATCGATTGCACACTCCATCCGGTTCAGCGCAGACATAGGCTAACGTATCCGCAAACCGGCACGCGGGCGGCGGTCACATGGACCAACCGAATCTCAGGTGCTCTATGGCCGCCGCGGTATCATCGGGAACAGTAGAGGTTCCCGTCGATGATATACCGCCGGAGACGCTCCTTGGCGCGGGCGACGCCGATGCGCGCGGTGGCAAGGATGGTTTCGCCCGGAAGCAGACGACCGGTCTCCAACTGCAGGTCAGGTTCCTGCAAATCATGCCCATACAGATCCATCCCGATACCCAAGGCCCGGGTCAGCTTTCCCGGTCCGTTGAGACACAACCGGACGGGGCGGCCGTCACTGTAACGTGCAAGGATGGCATCCGCACTTTCATCATCCGCGGGCTCGGCGGCTCTGATCAGCACGCCGGCCCCGAAGCCGTCGCTTCCGGCGGTGATGTTCAGACACAGGTGCATACCATAGACCAAGTAGATGTAGGCATGGCCTGCGGGACCGAACATGGCCCGGTTGCGCTCGCTCATCCCCCGATACGTGTGGCTCGCGGGATCAAGCTGGTCATATGCTTCGGTCTCTACGATGCGCACCGAGATGCACCGTCCGTTCAATCGGCGCACCAACCGGCAACCAAGCAATCCACGGGCCGCAGTGTCCGCATCGCGATCAAGAAAATCAGGGAACATGGCTCCATCCGATCATAAAATCCATAGACATGAAGTAACCGACGGGCCACCCGACGGCAGCAGGCCTTCACAGCCCCGAGGGTTCAAACCCTTGCTGGCACCGAACCGTCGATAAATTCGAGGGAACCGTTGCTGCGTCGTCCCTCGAATCGAATCTCCTGCAATCTATCCCAACAGAACGCCCCAACAGCCTCAGCGCGAAATGAGGACTGGAGTCAGTCGATGTCGGCACCTAACGCCGTAAGCTTGCCTCGGAAATCCGCATAACCGCGATCGATAAGACTGATGCCCTGGACGTTGCTCGGACCTTTGGCTGCAAGCGCCGCTATCAGATGGCTGAATCCACCCCTCAGGTCAGGGACGTCGATGTCACGCCCCATGAGTGGTGTCGGTCCGAAGATGACGGCGGAATGTTTGTAGTTACGCTGTTGGAAGCGGCAGGGCAGGCTACCCAGGCACTCCCGATAGAGCTGGATGGTGGCGCCCATCTGCACGAGTGGTTTTGTGAAGCCGAAGCGCTCCTCGTACACCGTCTCATGCACGATGGAAAGGCCTTTGGCCTGGGTAAGCGCCACTACTAGAGGCTGCTGCCAATCAGTCATGAAACCTGGATGCACGTCAGTCTCAATCGCCACAGGCTTCAAATCACCACCGGGATGCCAAAAGCGTATACCTTCGTCGGTGACCTCGAACTCCCCGCCGACCTTACGGAACACGTTAAGGAACGTCATCATTTCGGGCTGGGTCGCACCACGCACGAAAATATCGCCGCGCGTCGCTAGCGCGGCCGAAGCCCAGCTGGCCGCCTCGATGCGGTCGGTCAGCGCGGTATGACTGAAACCCTTGAGCTCTTTGACACCCTCGATGCGGAACGTGCGGTCCACATCCACTGAAATGATCGCGCCCATCTTCTGAAGGACCGCCACCAGGTCCATAATCTCAGGTTCGGTGGCGGCACCGGAAAGCTCGGTCTTCCCCTCCGCCTGAACGGCGGCCAGCAGCGTCTGCTCAGTCGCACCTACAGAAGGGTAGGGCAGATGGATTTTTGCACCATGCAATCCATCCGGAGCGGTGATATGAATGCCGTCCGTATGCTCCTTATCGACGTTCGCACCTAACTTGCGCAACGTCTCCAAATGAAAATCAATAGGTCTACCACCGATGTTGCAACCACCGAGCTGGGGAATGAAAGCCTCACCCAGGCGATGCAGCAAAGGGCCGGAAAACAGAATCGGAATACGCGAAGAACCCGACAACGTGTCCACATCGGCCACATCGGCCATTTTCACGTGCGTGGCATCAATGGTCAGCGTTCCGGCTTGAGTGTCGAAATTGACGGTGGCACCATGTAACCGTAGCAAATCCGAAACCACACGCACGTCGCGAATTTCAGGCACATTGCGCAGAACAGAGACCCCCGGCGCCAGCAATGCCGCCACCATGGCCTTGCTCACGAAATTCTTTGCGCCACGCACCTTGATTTCGCCGTTCAACGGTTTTCCGCCCTCGACGTGCAACACATCTTGAGTTTCATCGACCATCGTAACCTCTTCCTTACATGGCCACGTCATTGACATGACATGCTGATACACGAATCTGCTTTAGAGATTACACTCCAGCATCGAGCAGAAACGAAAATGCGCCACGGGTAAAATAATCCGGAGCCGTAGCCACCTCACGCCGCATACGGCGGTACGAATGCTGCCGGACTGAAAAGACCACACCCGCAACGTACACACAAGCACACCCGCACAAGCAAAAAAGGGCGGCCGCCCCACAAAGGACGACCACCCCGAACAAGGAACACCGGTCAATAACCCACAACTGCACGATGGCGTGCCATGCCAGCCACACCAGCCATGGTCACATCACGCGACAAAGGCACCTGAACACCGGCATGACGACCCGAACCAGCACCAGCGGCACGGGAACGACCATCATCACCATCGGCACGACCATACCCGTCACCAGCATCACCATCATCCATACGACGACGCAACAACAGATACACCGCCTCCATCGCAAACCCGCCGACCAAAGCACCCGACAGGAAATACGGCAGCCACGTCACATAACGCACACCACGCGCCCCACCGATAACAGCCGACCGCTGATCGGCACACGGATCGGACACCTGACGCACCTGACCAGGCACCACACGACCATTGGGACCATAATCCGACAACACGCCATCACCACCGGCATCCAACCACGCCACACACTCACGAGTATGCGAGCGACCCCTACGCCGCACACCGGAACGAGGAGACACCGACCCACCAGAGGGAACCGGAACCGGGGCAGAGACAGGGGCGCCCGGGGCGACCAGAACCGACAGACGACCCGGCACACCACCCGCACCAGGAACCACACCAGCAGCACCACCATTGTTGCCATTGTTGCCATTGTTGCCGGCATTACCACCATTGTTGCCATTGTTGCCGGCATTACCACCATTACTGTTGGAACCATTGTTGTTGTTTCCACTGTTGTTGGAACCACCGTTGTTGGAACCACCGTTATTGTCTCCACCACTGCCGTTGGAACCATTGTCCCCACTGCCACCATTGCCGCCACCGGAGGTGACATGCTTCATCGTGACCGTCAGCGTACGATCCTGAGAGCCGATCACACCCGACATGCTCGCACCCGAACACGAATCCGCAGGAGAGGCCGTCGGATTGGACGAACAGGACGTGAACTTCCAAGCCGCATTACCCGGAAGAGCGACCGAGAACCCGTCACCCGGGTCGCCAGCCCGCCAAGAGGGCAGACCAAGACCGCTCACCACACCAGCGGCAAGCGGGTTGCCCTGCGCGTCCACGTAGTTAAGCCTGATCAGATTCCCCATCGCGTATGTGACCGCACCGGTACGCACCTGCCCGGGCCCGCCGGAAGCCGGCCTGAACAACAGCCCCTGGTCCGGATCGGTAGTCGTCGAGCAGGAGGCCTGGTCACCACCATTGACGTAACACGCCCCCGGAACAGGAGCAGGATCCACCTGAGTCCAACGACCGGAAAGACCCGAATACCCACCACGGAAATACGTGTGAGGTCCCAACCGCAACGACCGCAAACCAGACGCACTCCAGAACATACCGTCCATGTCCCAGACGTTGCTCGCATCCCAACCACTCAAATCCAACGACCGCAAACCAGACGCATTCATGAACATGTACGACATGTCCGTGACGTTGCTCGTATCCCAACCACTCAAATCCAACGACGACAAACCAGACTCCCAAGAGAACATGCCACCCATGTTCGTGACGTGGCTCGTATCCCAACCACTTACATCCAACGACGTCAAACCAGACGCCCAAGAGAACATTTCGCGCATGTACTTGACGTTGCTCGTATTAAAATGGCTCAGATCCAACGACCGCAAACCAGACGCCCAAGAGAACATGCACGACATGTCCGTGACGCGGCTCGTATCAAAATGGCTCACATCCAACGACCGCAAACCAGACGACTTCATGAACATGCCCGACATGTCCGTGACGTTGCTCGTATCGAAACGGCTCACATCCAACGTCAAATCAGATACACCCCGGAACATGATCGACATGTCCGCGACCTTGCTTGTATCGAAACGGCTCAAATCCAACGACCGCAAACCAGACACACCATCGAACATGCCCAACATGTTCGTGACGCGGCTCGTATCCCAAGTGCGAGAGCTGAGACCGGTCAACGACGTCAAACCAGACATATCCTGGAACATCTCGTGCATGTCCGTGACCTGGCTCGTATCTAAACCACTCACATCCAACGACGTCAAAGCGGAATCACCCTTGAACGCGTAGCTCAGATCCGTCGCGTTCTTGAGATTCGACAAGCCCGTCAACGATGTCAGATAGTGCAGTTCAGCCAGCCAGACATGGTCGCGCGGAGCCAACTGGATCGGATTGTCGATCGAAACCGAAACCACCTTATCCAAATCCAAAACACCAAACTTCGCTGTGTATCCGTAGCTATTACCTTGTAGGGCGTCCCTGCCGGTCACATGCACCGCACACCTGCCGCCACCCGCATCATCCGCATACCAATCGGTACCGGTCTGCCTGCCAGTAGAACAATCAAGAGTATTACCCCCATAATCCTGTGGTGAGATGCCGCTTCGGGCTCGCGGCCCAGCAGCCGGAGCAGCCGGCGAACCGGAAACACCCGCAGCAGGAGCCTTGGCAGCAGAGGCACCGGCACCGTCACCGGCCACGCCGTCCGAAGAAGACGAACCATCCAAAACCTGGGCAGACGCCACACCATCAACACCAACCTCACCCGCCGAAGCCGGCAGCGAAACAAACAAGCCACCAAGCATCGCCACCACACCGGACACGCCCACCAGCGCACGCATCCAATCCCTCACACCACGACCAACAGCCATCACAACACCTCTCCACTCACACAACGACACCACCACATGTCAAACCGCACCGGGCCACGAACACACCGACACCGGATACGAACACACGGCCGAACCGACACCGACACCGACGGCAGCCGTACCCGACGCCACCACACCGGGCCGGCACCGTACACCACACGACGCGGACATGCATAACCACATCATCCATACAATAGTATCAGAATATACCCCCGACGGATTCAAACCACCGGATATACACACCCACCATGCACAACAACCACAACAACGAGGGGCGGACGATTCCAAGGTTCCGGGTCAGCCGACCACTCCCAGATGAACTCGCATGTTTCCAGGAAAGAACGGCTTCCCACACCATGAACCATTTTGTTTTGTTCCTTCATCGCCCGCACCGACTGATACGAATCCTTAACACAAGGAACAAACCCAATAGACAACACTTATCTTCATGGTATACGGTATGCCACTTCGCACATGGACACGAGGCAACGCCTCATCGTGGAATCAACCCAGCACATGAGCTTCGGAACGGAATTGACACAAGCAGCCCCACAAAGCTCCGGACAAAGCTCTGATGGTGGCTTCAGCCAAGGGTTCAGTCAGCGCCGAGGTCAAACGCCGCCGCATCATCCGCAGCGGAATATTGTCGGAACGCCATAAGCGTCTGCGTGCTCACCACACCCTCGACTTTGGCGATCCTGCCGGGAATGATGTCCGAGAACCGGTTGAAATCCGGCGTGGAGACGAGCACGACCAGATCGATCCCTGCGGCCGCCACGGAGTAGACTCGGGCCACGCCCTCTATATTCGCGATCGTTTCCGCGACCTCATTGATTTCACTGGATTCTGTAGTGATCAGAACAACCGCATCAGCCATGTGTGCTCCTTTAACGCATGTACGGAAACGACTTCCTGTACGCTGTACCGACAATCATACCGGAAGCATGCTGCATAAGGGACTTGAGGACCATTTGGCAAGCACATCGGGCACCAGAGACCCCGGACATAAACATACCACCAGGGCATCCGGCTTGCGGCACCGAAACACGAATGCTCCTCGAACTCGTCAGGAGACGCCGGAATCATTCGCAGCCGCGCGATGGGCGCCGGAAAAAACCCGCAACAGGATTCACGCTCAAACCCATGCAGACTTTTGGGCCACGAACTCAGGCGATACCACCCGATACGTCGCCATCGACCGAATCGATGGGCCCTGGCCAATCACTGTCGTCTACCGGGCGGGCGGAGGACACCGGCTGCTCCGGTTCGCGCATGACCGGCAGGGTGACCGGCTTGAACGGAAAACGTTGGGCGCGCTCGGCCTCATACGCCGTGATGTCGGCCTCATGCTGCAGGGTCAGGTCGATGTCGTCGAAGCCGTTCATAAGCCGCCAGCATGTATAATCGTCGACCTGGAACGGCAACGTAAGTTCACCGCAGGTCGCCGTGCGAGTCTTGAGATCCACGCTCATCGACATGCCGGGGTTCGCCTCCAACGTCTCCCAGATCTCCTCCACGCTCTCCTGCGGCATGATGGCCGCAAGCACGCCGTTCTTGGCGGTGTTCCCATAGAAGATGTCGGCGAACTTCGAGCTGATCACCACACGGAAGCCATAATCGCGAAGCGCCCAGACGGCATGTTCGCGTGAAGAGCCAATGCCGAAATCAGGCCCAGCCACCAGCACGCGCGGATTGGCATACCGCGACTGGTTGAGGATGAACTCCGGGTCGCGGCGCCACGCATAGAACAGCGCGTCCTCGAACCCGGTTTTCGCCACACGTTTGAGGAACACCGCCGGTATGATCTGATCCGTATCGACGCTCGAACGTCGAAGAGGCACCGCCACACCGGTCACCTTCGTCAATTTTTCCATGATTACCTCGTCATTCTCTTCGTTTCATCGTTTTCGTCGTTTTCGTCACCTATGCCAGACCACCCCATGACTTACGCAAACCGCTGCCGAACCCCAATCGTCTTTACGCATCAGCGCACATATCAGCCTCACATGGTGCATACCGATTTACATGAGGGCGCAGGCGGAATCGGAACCCATTGTCGAATGGACCTCTGGAACTGTGGACCCGGCCTACAGATCGGCGGGACTGGAGATGGTACCGCGGACGGCGGTCGCCGCAGCCACCAGCGGTGAAGCCAGATGTGTGCGCGAATCCTTCCCTTGGCGCCCTCGGAAGTTGCGGTTGGATGTGGAAATGGACCGCTCGCCGGGTGCCAGCTTGTCCGTGTTCATGCCAAGGCACATCGAGCACCCGGCGTTGCGCCATTCCGCGCCAAAATCGGTGAAAATCTTGTCAAGACCCTCCTCTTCCGCCTGCAAACGTGCACGCGAAGAGGCCGGGACCACAAGCACCCGATGGATGGAGTCCGCCTTATGCCGTCCTTTCATGACGGATGCGGCGGCACGCAGATCCTCGATGCGACCGTTCGTGCAAGAGCCGATGAACACGGTGTCAACCGGAATGTCCTTCATTCGGGTGCCTGGTTTCAGGCCCATGTACTGCAACGACGACGAGATGGCTTCGCGCTTCGCTGGATCGTCATAATCCGAGGGATCGGGAACGCAGGAAGAGATGGGCACGCCTTCACCGGGGTTCGTGCCCCAGGTGACATAAGGTGAAAGCGAGTCGGCGTCGATGTTCACCTCGGCATCGAATGCCGCACCCTCGTCGGTATGTAACGTATCCCAGTATTCCACCGCCCTGTCCCACATCTCGCCTTTCGGCGCATGGGGACGGCCCTTGAGATACTCATACGTGGTTTTGTCCGGAGCGATCATCCCGGCGCGAGCGCCGCCCTCGATGGACATGTTGCAGATGGTCATGCGGGCGTCCATAGACAGGTTGCGTATGGCGGAGCCTCGGTACTCGAAGACATGGCCCTGCCCTCCACCGATGCCTATCTTGGCGATCACCGCAAGGATGATGTCCTTGGCGGTCACGCCTTCCGGCAACGTGCCTTCCACATTGACGGCCATCGTTTTGAACGGTTTCATGGAAAGCGTCTGCGTGGCCATCACATGTTCTACCTCGGAAGTGCCGATGCCGAACGCCAGTGCTCCGAACGCCCCATGCGTCGAAGTGTGGGAGTCGCCGCAGACGATGGTCATACCAGGCTGCGTAAGTCCCAGGTTGGGCGCGAACGCATGGACTATGCCCTGGTCCGCGTCGCCAAGAGGGTGAAGCCGCACGCCGAATTCCTTGCAATTCTTCTCCAACGTAGATATCTGCACCGCGGAAACCTTGTCGGGATTGGGCTTGTCGATGTCAACCGTGGGAGTGTTATGATCCTCCGTAGCTATGAGCAGGTTCGTATGCCGCGGCTTGCGACCTGCGAGACGCAAGCCTTCGAAGGCCTGGGGGCTGGTCACTTCATGCATGAGCATCAGGTCGATGTACAGCAGGTCAGGCGCATCGCCTTCGCTGTGCCTGACCACATGGTCGTCCCAAACTTTTTCGGCCAATGTTCTCGCCATACGTCCTCCTTTAATGTATACGGCGAATCCGCCGCCCTACGACAAGCCCCAACACATCGGGACCCGCGGGAGCCCGCTTCATCACCAGTACTTAGCAGTATGTGCGTCCGCCCTCGATATGGACATTCCCATTTCAGCATGTGAGAAAACACCACGATATGAGATGGAAACACCCCAACGTATACTATTGGCGTATGAGTTCTTCAGTGCCTTCCTTGCCCGTGACCGGCCCACAATCGTCATCATCCGCGGATTCACGCGACGCGAACGCACCCGTGGCGCTTGCGGCAGATACGATTGCTTCCAACCCAAAACCTGTTGCACATTCGTTAAGTATGCATGATGCCGATATCTACGCTTCTACAGCAGGCACCGTAAAGTCGCATCCAGCAGGACAATGCGGCACAGCGACAGTGGAATTACATTCGCGAGCATCATATTCACCCACCGAGTTAGGAAACGCCGCCGCGAAGGACGAAGACACTTCATTCCAAATCCATCCCGAAATGCTCAATCCTCCGCAGGCCGAAGTTCATTCCGGGGTAGGCGTGCTCGATAAGACCATCAAAATCATCGATGCACTGGAATCAGGGCCAGCGACGCTCGGGCAACTGGTCGAGATCACCGGACTGGCACGCCCCACCGCGCACCGCCTGGCCATCGCCTTGGAAAAGCATCGCTTCGTCTTACGGGATGTACACGGCCGCTTCGTGCTGGGCCCACGGTTTGCCGAGCTTGCCACCGCCGCCGGCGAAGACAGGCTACTCACCGCCGCTAACCCGGTATTGCAGACCCTGCTCGAACGAACCGGTGAATCGGCACAAATCTTCCGGAGGCAAGGGGACCAGCGCGTATGCATCGCCGCCGTGGAGAGATCCAGTGGGCTGCATGACTCGATTCCCGTGGGCGCGCTGCTTTCCATGCGCGCCGGTTCAGCCGCGCAGATACTGCTCGCTTGGGAAGAACCCGAACGCTTGCACGAGGGTCTACGCCACGCTAAATTCACCGCCTCCACGCTTGCAGCGGTACGCCGCCGCGGCTGGAGCGACTCGGCAAACGAGCGCGAACAGGGCATCTGCTCGGTCTCCGCACCCATTCGCAACGCATCAAACCAGGTAATCGCCGCCATCTCCATCTCCGGACCCGCAGGCCGCATGGGGCTGACCCCCGGCAAGCGTTACGCTCCATACGTCATGGCCGGTGGCCGCTACCTGAGCCAGGCACTGCGCAAGGCAAGCGCCGGGCGCTGAAGTGAGCCCAGCAATGGCCCATTCACCGCATGAAGCATCGGTTCGTGCGCAGGACCAGCGTCGGGCACTGAAGCCGTAGCCACACCGGCACAAGGAGACAGGACTTACGCTCCGTGGTGAAGTTTCGTAAAATACATTTTCACTTCTTCAGATGGAACTTACGCAGAACCTGGGCTATGAAACTTGGCTTGCGGAGCAAATCCGTCCCCTCATGAGCGATGTCTCGTGCGCCGTTGAGGTCGAAAGTGTACGCTCCATGTGCCTTGGGCTTGCCTACGAACTCACCGAACTCGAAGAGCTGCGTACGAGGCTCATAGGGATGACGAATATCGAATTCCAGCAAGCGCGAGGCACGTTGGGTCGGAGCCGGACCATATGAGCCGAACCCGCAGGTGGGGGTGGCCATCATGGTGAGACCACCCGAACGCCCCACAAAACGGTTGCGATGGTCATGCCCGGCAAGCACCGCGAAGTAGGCGTGCGCACCGGTCAAAATGGAGAATTCCCCCATATCCATGTCGGGGCAGCTGACCCCCTCGCCCAAGAAGCTTCCTGGATCGGTCTTCGCCTCATCAATCACGAACGTGCGGCCGGCGTATGTGCGATATCCTTCCACCGCATGGGCGGCGTTCGCCGGCACCTCCTTGAGAAGGTCGTAATACTGGGGAAGGGGGATGTGCTGGAACACCATAGACTCCACCCCAAACGCCTTAGGTACCACACGAAGGAAATCCATGGAACGCGGGCTGGGAGCGGCATAACCGCCGAGCTTGCCGTAATCACCGGAATTAAGCACCACCAAACCAAGGACGGTGCGCGAATGGGTGACGTCACTGACCGGAAGGGCGAAGGTACCCGGCTCACAAGGATAGATGAGCTGATCAGGTAAACCGGAACCGGGTTGCCTGCGCGGATGTCCGAAGGCGTATGCCTCAGCTGCCGGATTGTACGATGCCCGGCCATTGGAGTCACCGGAAGCCTCCACAGCCGCCTGAGTGCGATTGTTCCTGTCCTGGTTCTCGCAGTTAACCACAGTAACGGCGTCCGCCTCATCCACGCTGGCCGCCTGCTTTGCATTCACCGATGAAAGCCCCGCTCCCAAACCGGTGCCATGTAGGCCTGACGTATCTGGCTCTGGATTCAAACATCCCGGGAATTCACGGTAGATCGCATCCTGTTCCGCACAACTCAAACCGCATTGAAAATCATGGTTGCCATACGTGACCGCCCACGGAATGCCACGTCGAACCAACGGGGCCACGAGTTGGGCTATGAAGCCACGCACCTTGTCACGCAGCTTGTCATGGTCATCCGCCCGCTTGCGCAAGGCCGCGGGACTCACCGCCCACCCTTGCGACGTCCACGTACGCTTGCGAAAAGTGTCGGCATAGGCCTCGTCATAACCGGCGATCTGGTTACCCGTGAAAATGACGACATCAGGCCTTGCGGCATCGAGCGAGGCCTCCATAAGGCGCGTGGTGTCCGTGTTGAGGTTCGGCCCGTCCTGTACATCAGCGAACACCAATACCCGGAACTTGCCCGAGTCATGGAACTGAAGACGGCCAAGCCTGGCGGAGATGGAGACCGGGCGAGTATCCCACGCTTGAGCGGGCTGAATGCGAGGTCGCGAAGATGCGGAATCATCGGCGTGCCTTGCAGACAGTTGTTCAGCTCGAAGTTTTTCAGTCATACCACCACTTTACCAGCCCTTGCCTTTTCCACGGGAAGAACCGGAGCACACCTGTCAGTCTTGAGGCACAAACGACTCGAAAATATGGCGGTCAAAACTGCGGGACGCCTCGGCCAATTCATCCGCACTGCGAATCGTCCACGAAACCGGCATGGCACCGAATTCGCCGGCCGCGCGCAACTGAAATCGAGTGCCACCATGCCATTCGTAAGCCACGAAATCCGGACGTCCGACAAAATCGAACAGCAGCTTACCGGCAAACCACCTCTTCATCCGCCTCTGTTTCAGATCCTGCTTGAAATCACTGTCAACAGCAAGCTGACCGCGGCAAACCTCTGGCCTGTGCTGTCGGTACCAGCGGAGCACCATGGGGTTGAACGACTCGATTGCATACGCCCCTTCGTAAGCCTCAAGAAGAGCATCACCTTTGGCCATCAGCTCCTCCTCATAAGTCCACCAATCCTCATGGTGAATCTTGTACTCCACAATTATAGGCACCCGGCCTGCCACCAAATCAAGGACCTCAGAGAACAACGGAACATGCTGGAACGTTCCGGCACCTTGGAAATCGGCCGATTCCTTAGAGGAATCGACTTCATGGGAACCTTCGGATTCCATGCCCGAAACCGTGCCTGCCTCCTTCTCCACGTTCACCTTGGAATCACCGGGCTTGGCCGGGTCCGGGAAAAGGGGAATACTTCGCAGCTCGTCGTAGGTGAGGTCTTCGATGCGGCGCGGATCACCGGCCACTCGCCTCAGATCGGCATCATGGACGACCACCACCTCGCCGTCGGCGGTGAGTTGAATGTCGAGTTCGATGCCATAACCAGCCTCACAGGCTGCGGCGAAGGCCGCAAGGGAATTCTCCGGGGCTATGGGGAAAGGACTGTCGGCGCTGCCGAAACCAGCCTTGTCCGCCAAGGTACGGGCGAGTGCCACGTAGCCGCCACTGGTCTGCGCATATCCCTTCGTCAAACCTGAACCGGCATCGTGCAACCCGCGATGGGCATAATAGACATCGGGCATGTCGCATGCACGTGCGACTCTACGGCTTTCCTTGTTTCTGGGCATCATGGCCCAAGCCGCCAGACCAGCACCAGTCGCCGCGAGTGCGGTCGAACGCTTCATGAATCGTTTGAGTCCCATAACAACCATCTCCTGTGTGAGGCCAAGTTACCTGACTGGCACTCAGTTTATCGAGAGAACGCTACTTCATTGAACCGATGCACCAATAAATGATTCAAGAGTCCATTGCAACAGGACAAACACGATTGCGACTGCTATGTAATTGAACGGAAGCGGATGGTTTACATTGCACCATGCAACAGCGCACCATACTGGCATAGTTATATTACACAAACTAAGAACCGAAACTCACCACGTTTCCATGAGCTGGGGTACCTGGACTCGAACCAAGAATGGATGAACCAGAATCACCTGTGTTGCCAATTACACCATACCCCAATTCGCACCGTAGTGCTGTTGCACACTATAGCACTTCGTACCCCCGACCGGATTTGGACCGGTGTTGGCGCCGTGAGAGGGCGTAGTCCTAGACCGCTAGACGACGGGGGCTTTCAGTTATCTGCTGCCTCGTTCAAGACAACAAATAACTAGTATATGGAAGCGGCATCACGTACGCAAGGCGGCGTGTCGAAGCTACTTGAGTTCGAAAAGGTGCCCAGCAAGCCCCTTCAGGCGAGCGAGCGTGATTTCCTTGCCCACGATCTGCATGGATTCGAAGAGCGGCGGGGAGACGCGGCGTCCGGAAAGCGCCACGCGCACCGGACCATAGGCCAGACGCGGCTTATAACCTCCATCCTCCACCAACGCCTTGTCCAGCAAACCATGCAAGGATTCGGCCTCCCAATCCCCCGCGGCTTCATCCACGCCTTCAAGTACCTCAATGGCTTTAGCAAGAACATCCGCAGCGGAATCCTTGAGTTGCTTCTTGGCGTCATCCTCCGGCTCGATGTAGTCGGCCTTGCTCAGCAGACTGCCGACCATGCCGGAGACTTCACCGAGAAGACGTACGCGCGACTGCACAAGAGGCGCGGCGGCCGTGAGTATGCGTCTTTCGTCGTCATCCAACGACTCCCAGGAATCAGCTGAAACCACGCCATCGCGTTGCAGATACGGCACCGAGCGGTTGATGAAGTCCTGTGGGTCGAGCATGCGGATATGCTCGGCGTTGATGGCGACAGCTTTGTCGATGTCGAAATGCGCCGGATTGGCCTTCACATCACGCACATCGAATTTCTCCACCATCTCGTCCATGGTGAACACATCGTGGTCCGGAGCAATCGACCAGCCAAGCAACGCGAGATAGTTGAGCAAGCCTTCAGGAATGAAACCGTTCTCTCGATGCAGGAAGAGGTTCGATTCCGGATCCCTCTTGGAGAGTTTCTTATTACCTTTACCCATAACATAGGGCAAATGGCCGAATTGTGGCATCCCCTGGGCGATACCGAGTTTGACGAGGTAGCGGTAGAGCACCACTTGGCGCGGCGTGGAACTCAGCAAATCCTCACCTCGCAACACGACGTTGATTCGCATAAGGGCGTCATCCACCGGATTGGTAAGCGTATACAGCGGGTCACCATTGGGTCGGACAATGACGTAATCCGGCACGCTTCCTGCCTTGAACTCGATATGGCCACGGATGAGATCGTCAAAAGCGATGTCTTCGTCCGGCATCTTCACGCGCAAAGCCGGCTTACGTCCCTGAGCACGGAACGTCGCTTTCTGTTCTTCGCTGAGATTCCGATCAAAGCCATCGTAGCCAAACTCCTTAGGCCGTCCTGCGGCCAAATTTCGAGCCTGCACCTCTTCCGGAGTGGAGAACGACTCGTAGGCATAACCGGCATCCATAAGTTTTTTCGCCACATCACGATAAATGTCTCCACGCTCGGACTGCTTATAGGGACCGTCGGGCCCTCCGACGTTGACGCCTTCATCCCAGTCAAGGTGCAGCCAATCGAGGGCATCAAGGATCTGGTCATAGCTTTCCTCGGAATCACGCACGTTATCGGTGTCCTCAATGCGGAAAACAAATGTACCATGTGCGTGGCGCGCCTCGGCCCAGTTGAACAGGGCGGTGCGAACCATACCTACGTGCGGGGTGCCCGTCGGGGAAGGACAAAAACGGACTCGTACGTCCTTGGGCAATTCAGGTTTGCCGGTCTTTATGGTTTCTTCAGCGCTTGTTTCAGCAGTGGTTTCAGTCATATTTCTATTGTGCCGCGTAAACGGGACGTGCGAGTCAGAGCCGCATGGGACATCTCGAAGCATGCCACTCTTTTGACTACCCACCGAACGAGAAACGGGCGAAACAGACAGACCGACGCCGTGGCTCCTGGCACATCCAAGAGCGAAAGCGTGCAACAGGCGTACACCGGCAAGATCCCGTGCCACAGCCGTCAGAGTATACCCAGGAATGTATACTTGCGGTGTTCGCGCGGTTGGTGGCAGCAGCTGCGCACGAATACTGACGAAACGTGCCGTCTGACGGACACCCAACGCGGAACCGACTTTCGACCGCGCTTGACGACTGACCTCATGCGAAAGGCACGCACCAAGGTACGACGCGCGGACTCCTCACCTTTCCGCCTCCACCGTATCTGGCTAGTGAGAAAGCAAGGTGAAAACGGTGAGTCACGCAAAATCATGTTTCTACGGAATCCGTTCCAACATCGGCAAATGCATTGCGGCGTTCGTAGCGCTGACATTGAGCGCCACGATTGCCGGATGCGGTACGAACCGCGCTGAAAGCAACAGCAACAACGGTCTACCTACACTTACGTTCATGCTCGATTGGACGCCGAACACCAATCACATCGGACTATATGTCGCGCAAAAACTCGACTATTTCAAAGAAGCCGGCATCAACGTGAAGATCCTACCGACGGCACAGGCCGGCGCCGAGACGAGCGTAAACAACGGGGTGGCGAACATCGGCTTCTCCAAACTCACCGACCTGGCGAACGCCGACGCACAAGGGGCCGACCTCCAGCTTGTGTTCGACCTTACCCAGAAGCCCATTGCTCGCTGGTGCTCCCTCGCCAGCCGAACCGACATCAAGACGCCGAAAGATTTCCAAAACAAGACTTTCGTTTCATTCGGATCGGCTGAACAAAGCGCCTCAGTACGTCAGATGATCAAGCACGCAGGCGGAAACGGGGAGTTCAAGACCGCCACCGCAGGCACGAACACCTTCCGCACGCTCACTTCAGGAAAAGGCGATTTTGCCGGTTTCTACGCCAACTGGGAGGAAGTGGAGAGTAAACTCAACGGCCCAGCCTTGAACTGTTTCACCGCGGATCAGTGGGGGGTTCCAGGCAATCCCGATCAACTAGGCTTTGCCGTAAAACGGTCGTGGCTGAAAAACGAAAACAACAGGGACAACATCGCCAAATTCGTCGCTGCTGCTCGCAAAGGCTACGATTATGCGCTGTCGCACCCCGACAAAGCCAGTGACATTCTGGTGGAGGAGACTCCTACATCCCATCTTGACCCCAAACTGGCCAAGGCATCGATGAAGACGGTCATCAAAAACGACTTCTGGACCACGCCTGAAAGCGGTAAGAAAACCATCCCTGGGACCATCAACGTCAAGCAAGGTCAGGATTACCTAGACTTTCAGCAAGCTGCCGGCACTTATAGCGACAAACACCATAAGCGCCTGAGCAAGGCGCCGCAGGCGGAGGAACTCTCCACAAACGAATTCGTAAAGAGGCGGTGAATCTGACACCCACGAACGATTCCACCACATGCGTGGCTTTCCGTCTGCTTTGAGGAATGTCGACCACCATCGGGAAACAGATATGACATATGAAAACGAGACCATGAAAATGCATCAACCTCGGCACGGTTGGCTAAAGGCCGTCTTGCCTCCGGCATTCACCGTAGTGGCGGTGGTGGCCATTTGGCAGGCAGCGGTCGGCTTTGGCTGGGCGAATGGCGAGACTCTTGCTTCCCCGGCCGACATCGCTCTATCTCTGGGTCAGACTTGGCGAGATTTGGCCAGTGCGACTGCGGTCACCGCCCTCGAGACGGTGACCGGTTTCCTCATCTCCATCGTCGTAGGCGTAGCGCTCGGCATCGGACTATACGCTTCGAAGGCCATGCATCGCAGCATTTACCCGCTGCTGGTGGCGGCTCAGACCATACCCATCATCACCATCGCCCCATTGTTCATGATCTGGTTCGGCTTCAACATGACCGGCAAGATCGTGTTGGTTACGGTCTTCAGCGTCTTTTCAATCGCAGTGGAGACATCGCGGGGACTGTCGGCGGTTCCGGATTTCTACGAAGCGGTTGCCCTGACTTGCGGTGCGGGGCGCGTTTGGACACTGTTCCACGTGAAACTGAGGGTGGCCGCACGTCAGGTTTTCAGTGGCATCCGCATCAGCGCGGCCTACGTTGTAGGGACCGCTGTTACCGCTGAATATCTCGGCGCCACCAACGGTCTGGGCGTGTGGCTGCAGAACGCGTTCAACTCATTTCAAACACCCATGATCTTCTCCGCCACCCTCGTCATCGTAGCAATGACGGGGATGCTGCTCGGCCTGGTGGCTCTGGCGGAACGACTTCTGCTTGGGCCTGGCGGCGAAGATGATGCAAGAAACCTCGATGAAAGCGAGAACTGAAAGGTGACAATCGACGAAGACGTCCTATCCGGAGTTTCGGAAAACCGTGGCGTGAGTAGAGACTCACACTGACCGTAACGATATAAGCGGCATGTAATATAATGTCATCGTTATAAGAAATCCGTCTACGCATGATGACGACTAGGAAAGTACATGCGATGAAGACGCCGCACGCGATCGGAAGGTAACATGACCAATTACAACATGCCTGTCACACCCTCACCAGATCCTTCCTCCGACATGGAATTCCCTTTGGAACTGCCGTATTACGGCTGCCCCTTCGTAGAAGCCATCAGACGCTTCTTTCTGAAGTACGCCACATTCAAAGGCCGTGCCTCGCGTAGCGAATTCTGGTTTTTCGTGCTATTCAACGCCATAGTGGGTACCGTGTTGAACATTGCAAAATGGAGCCTCCCCAGAGAAGCCAAATCCTTCATCATATTTCTGGACGTGTTGTGGGAGCTGGCCATTCTGATTCCATACATCGCCATCGCGGTACGACGCCTGCATGATACGAATAAATCGGGCACATGGCTTTTTGCATGCTTCGGCTCCATGATCGTCGGACTCATACTCGTTATTTCCGGCATTGGCAGCGCGTTGTTCTCCATGGCATCACATTTTGACCTGGACATGATGGATGATGTCTCGACACCTGACCTGAAACCAGCCGGAATGGGAATCTTCCTTATCGTTTTAGGACTTCTTGTCGTCCTTGCCGGATCTATCCTCTTCATCGTACTTATGGTGGCTCCGGAGGATCCCAGAGGAGTGAGATTCGACGACCCGAGATTCGTCATGAACACGGGAACCGTCGGGTACGGACCAAGCGCAGCGGAAGGGTTCAACCAACAGCCGTTCAACGGGTCATACGCCCCCGGGCAATATTCACCTTTCCCACCCCAAGGACAAAGCCAATCACAAGCACCTTCTCCGATGCAGCCGACCCCACAGCCCAATCCATCCCAGCAGTTCGCGCAACAGCCTGTGCAGCCGTATGTACCCGCACAGGAACGAACACCTCAAGATTTTTACTCCCAGCCATCGCTCTCCTCCGAAGAAAGGGCGCAATGGGTTCAGCCTCAACCAACGAATCAACAGCCGTACCAAGACCCAACACAGACTCAGGCTCAAAATCCTCCATATCAGGCAGGTGCCCGCCCCTTCAATCCCGCTATGTCTCCATCGCCCACACCGCAGGTTCCCACACAATTCCAAGCACCAGGGCAATCAACGGCAAACGCCAGCCAAAAGCCACAGTCATTTGGCCTGTCAGGTAATCAGGCCGGCCAGCAGCCGGCACCAAGCATGACTTCCGATCATGACTCATACCAGCAGTACCAGCAACCACACTTCACCCAGCAGGTTCCTGAGAAAAACCCGTATGAGCGGAAGAACGATGATCACCAGCAGCCGCTTGCGCCGCCACAGCCGATTCACCAGGAAACATTCCCTTCGATGAACACCGGAACCGCACAACAAGGCGGCACCGGTGACGGTCATGCCAACCATGGCAAGGACGAAAGCCAAGAAGAGCGGTGATCCTGAAGCATTCGGAGCCAAAAGCCTGATCCACTCATCCCCATTCCCCGACGAGTGGATCAGGAAGGACAGTCCGCCTGTATGAAGAGCAGCATCGACTGGTACAACAGCTGATGATAGGCACCATCAATGGGTCCATTACAATCATCATGCTGATTTAGCATCTCCCTGCGGCACGCATGGTCATCAGGGATGGAAGGCTCTCCTCGCATTCGCACCAATCGGCTCGAATGACCGGCATCATCACATGCGAAATCGAACAAGACGAATTCCAGAGCCGAGACCATGACCCGGATCCGACAACTGCCAGAATGTGGGTTCCGACAGCGGCGAGGGCGTGTCAAATGAATGACGCATGCAAAGCAATACGCCCCTATTATGGAAAATGCAACGGTTGCCTAAGGAGACTTAATATATTATTAATGCTGTATGAAGAACACCGTCACTGGGCTGAGCAACATGGAAATATGACATCACCAATGACACGGATCGGAAGGCAATATGGACAACTACACCATGCCAAGCTCACCAACGCCAAGTCCTATGACCGATACTGAGGTGCCGCTACAGGCGCCCTACTATGGTTGCTCATTCACGGAAGCCGTCAAACGTTTTTTCACGAAATACGCCGTATTCAAAGGACGTGCCTCGCGTAGTGAATACTGGTTCGTCGTACTGTTTCTGGGCATAATCGACATGGTGCTCTTCTCCCTGATAGAGGTCACGGGAGACACGGGTACACCCAAGACCATTGTGTTGTCGGTCAACAATGTATGGGGACTTTTCTGTATAGTGCCGAGCATAGCCCTTTCCGTGCGACGCCTGCACGACACGGGAAAGTCCGGAGGCTGGTGGTTTGTCGCGTTTATTCCTGAATTCATAGGAGTTATAATCTCAGTCAACGGTGCCGCTATGGACGATCCCATTCCGGGGGTCATAGTCATTGGAATCGGCCTGATAATCATGCTAGTGGGCTTAATCATCAATATCGTACTGATGATCCAGCGTGAAAAACCGGAGGGCGCACTCTTCGATGACCCGAACTTCGCCATGAACTCATACGGCCATCCTGCGCAGATGCCGGCGACGGGCGGCGCTTACCAATCACGCCAATCACGGCCCTTCGGAGAGCAGTATCCGACGGCCCAGCCCATGCCATACCAGCCACAAGCCCAGCCCATGCAGCCAACTGCGGTTCCTCAGCCCAGCGAAGCCTACAACAACCGACCTCAGGCGTTTGCACAGCAAAGCAACGAACCATATATCCCACTTCCAAACCAGCAACCCGGAAGCTCTTACGGACAACCACCAACATCCACTCAACAGACTGGACAGTGGGGACAATCCCAACAACAGGCAGCCAATGGACAGCACCAGCCTTCTTTCGTACAACAACCCGTACCACAAGGCAACCCGATGCACAATGACAACACCACGGGTGATGCTTCGCAAAACGGTAACGTAGGAATTCAGATCTCCTGATTGCGAACCAAACATGATTCAGCTGTAGGTAACTCGGCACAACCAGCAGTATGGCATGGGACCAACGGCGAATGCCGTTGGTCCCATGCCATTATAGTTCGACCGGTTTTTTATTCGGATCTTCGGGGATATCGGCGAATTTAGCTGCCAACCTAGCCTTCTTGGCCTTCTCTTCCTTCTCCTTAGCCTCCTGCTTGGCCGCATCTGGGTCGAAGAGAAGTTCGTCGTAATGCCGACTCCATTCGCGGGCGCCTAACGGCGCCAGAATATCAGCGACCGCCTCTACATTATCAATGCCAGTGTTCAAGGCGGCACCGGATTCATTGGTACGAACCGACAATAGACTAATCAGATCGGCAGGCTGCACCACCAAACGCGGCATAGAAATGCGCTCACACAACTCATTGATATACAGAGGCAGTGGAGCGCAACGACGCATCAATGAGGGATTTGGAAAACCTTCGTACCCCAACGCCACACTTTGCCCGTCGACCGTTGCAGTACCAGTCGTCGTGTCTCGGGACAAGCTAGCCACAGATATTCTTTCACCGGGAACTGCATCCGTTGCGGTCAAAATGTCAAGCAACCCGGCACACGCAACCACCAGAAGAGAAAAACGCTGCGACATCGATTCCACGCCCTCCTCCGCCGCGCCCTTGCCACAGGCTTGGTCACGAGCGGTGACGATTGTAGCTTCGATGGTCTCGAGGGCCTCAGAGAACCTCGTGACGGTGGCTTCGTCCCAATCCACCTTCAAATCGCCAGCACCTGCCATTATCTGTGTCGTCTCACCGGTTTCAGAATAGTTCGACATCTGTTCCCAGCCTTCAACGACATTCAGCAGGGTGTCCACCTCTTCTTGTGGACGGCCCGGGATGCTCAGGGCACCATCATAGACAAACTCAGCATCGGCAACTGGCACCTCGTTCTGAATCAGAAGCTGAGCCACCGATCGGATCACTCGTACTTGAAGCGTTTCGCAATACCGTACGTCATTCGCAAGCTGCAACGCCTCTTTCAACGGCCACAAAGCCACCAACCGCGCTCCGATTTCGCAAGCCTCGCGCACCTGCGGAAGCATGTCCACCTTTGCTAAATCGCCAGCTTCGATATGAAACGTCATAACTCATCCCCACCCTTCACGCAGGCGTCAACTTTGATTCGTCTATTCTACCGCATGGAGACTAGCCAATCATTCACCGCGAACGCTACAGCACTTTCCTCGCTGGATCCGCGTACCGGATGCCTATCACTTCACCGGTTTGACTGTCATAGGTGATCGAAGTGACGGAAGCCAAAGCCGTGTGACGCAACAGCATGTTGTGCTCTGGGTGCCCCGTCTCCAGCATGTGCCGATAACTCCAAATTGGAGACTCATGACTGACCACAATGATGTGTTCGCCTGGGTGTTCGTGTACTTTTTCCTGAGCGAAGTCCGCAACACGATCGGCGATGTTTCGGTAGCTTTCCCCCCAACTCGGACGCCACAGATTACGGACGAGCTTGAGATTACGCGGCTTCCATAATGCAGCGGCACCATAACCTATACGCGTACCTCGAAAAGCATTGCCCGCCTCGATGAGCCGCCTGTCAGTCTGCAATTTCAACGGATCCTCGTGACGATTTAACCTTACGGCGTTCAGATCGGTCAAGATAGCTTGCGCGGTTTCACAGGTGCGTTCCAATGGCGAAGAATACAAAGCCACGGCTTGATTCATTGCCTTGTCCGTAGCGATGAATTCCGCCGTGGTACGCGCCATGCGCAGGCCTTGCGCGGAAAGGTGGAAACCAGGAAGTCTCTCATACAGCAAGTGCTTTGGGTTGTCGACCTTTCCATGTCGTACAAAATGCAGCGTGGTGGTTGGCATACGAACCTTTCATTCATGGCATTCATGGAGACCGGCGTACCCTACGGCAATCACCATCCCAGCCTCCGACACCTATCACTATACCCAGTGGACACACTTACGAGCCCTCGCCTCCAAACCCTAGGGGCCATACGGACCGTGAGCACACCCGTGTCAGCTGTACAATGTGAAGCACCGCGGCGGTACGGCGCGCGCTTAGGACACACCAGTAGTCAGAGCAATCCCGCAAACGTCATGCGCAGGATTCAACCCGAATCCTGCGGCAATGAATCGCCAACCGTAACCGGGATGTCCGTCTCTTCGCTCACTTCCAGCCTTGAGGTGTATGTTGCAATGACCACAACCCCAGACGGTGGGAAAATGTGTCCTCCTCAGCAGACGTCTGAGCCTTGGAAAGCGCTGGTGTGGCAGCGGCTTCGTCACCATCCACTTTCCCTGCATCCATCTGGGCTCCAACCGTTCTGATGTTGGTGGCATCAAGCAGCCACTTGCGGATGATGAAATTCCAAATGGCCACAACCACCGTGGCTACCAGTTTCCCAACGTTGGTGCGCAGCGCATAGGCACCATGCTGCATCGAAGCCGCATCCGCCGCCATGCCCAGGGTGCTCATCCAGATGATGAGCTCATTGATTCCCAGACCGATTACCGACGATACCAGGAAAATAAGCGCCTCCATCCACCTGGCCATGTCGGACCGATGTATGAAAACATACTTCATACTTGCCCAATAGTTGAACACCAAGGAAATCAGGAATGAAGCAGTGCTGGCCAATAGGTTATTGACATGTGCAAGCAGCAGGAGGTTCATCACACCGACGTCGATGACAAAAGCGACGACACCCACAAGACCAAACTTGACGATTTGTTCAAACAGTTTTTTCATGATTACCCATTTAACTCCTCCTCATGGTCAGTAAAAGCCAGCCGCACCCTACAGTGCGATTGCTACCGGGCGATAAGCAAACCAAAGTGCTAGCATAACAGTAATAAACCGATTCGAGGATGCGCACCGGCATCATGGACAGCAGGCGCACCCACCGATCCAAGGAGTCAATATGCCCGTCATTCGCACCCAGGTTTCCGTACCCACCACGCGCATCCAGCGCGAAGCGCTGAAGACAGCGTACGGCAAGGCCATAACAGCCGTTCCCGGCAAGACAGAGGACTGGCTGATGTGCCCATTCATCGACAACACACCTATCTACTTCGCCGGTAGCGACACTCAACCGGCCGCATTCGTGGAAGTCAACATCAAAGGCAAGGAGAGCAGAAGGGACGAACCCGTATGGGAGAAACTGGCCAGGCAAATCACAACGGCACTTGGCACCACCCTCGCCATCCCCGCGGATCGAATCTATGTCCGCTTCTCAGCCACCGAGGAATGGGGCTGGAACGGGGACCTGCTCTGAGCAGTTGAACCAAGCACGGCGGCCATACCGCGGCGAGTCGTCCAAGCCTTCCCTTTGAAGGTCAGGGCGACTCGCGTGTTTCATACGATTTTCGGCATCGGCGTGGTCAGACTCGTGGTAAGGCTGACATGCAGAAGGCCAGCACCGAAATGAGGGTCGACCTTCTTGAGGGTCACGGTGCGCTCCCCCTGCGCAACACGGTCGTCATCGGTCATGGTGGCGGGGGACTTGACCGCGAGGAACGCCAAATCGTCGATATTCACTTCGGCCTGAAGGCAAAGCCTGCGGGCATCTTCCAAGGACTCCTCAAATCCGGGCTTGAGCAATACATGGTTTTCGGACACACCATATGCGCTGGAGGCAAGCCACCTGGCCTCATCCAATACATCCACGCCCCTATGACTCGTCTTGTCTGCCATCCGGGCCGTTGCCACCGCCGAGGGGGCGGAACTTTCCGCGTGCTGGACTTCGCCAGTGGGGCCGATGCCCAGCACGGATACGAAATCGTCCAGTTGCCCACTCAACGCCAAGCCACCGTCACGGAAGAGGTTGCCTACGATCGGAGTGCGGAAACCAAGCGAACGGGCGGTCTGCCTCAACGAATCAACCTGACCGTCCTCACCTTCCCACAGATTGATGAGCGGGAAGGTCGGGATGCCTATGCTTTCCAACCGGTTTACATGGAACGGATAACGCCACTGCAGTTCGGGGTCGTCACGCCAGGTCGAGGCTCGCGTTACGACCACGGCGGCCGCCGGCCATTGAGCCCCATACTCCCGACAGGCTATGTCGAGCCACTTCTGCGCCCCGGCATCGGCTCCGTACCCGGCTTCCACAACCACAACATCATGCAACGCGCAAGCCATGTCAACCGAAACGAGGGTGGGAATGCCAAGGGAGACATTGGCGAACGGGCCTCCATGCACATATACCGGTGATCCGTTCACCGTTTCCGTGAGCACCGGTTTGACGGCGTCATGGAGAATACCGGTGATGCGCCAAAGCTCGATGAACTCTCCGAATCTGACCGGCTTGCCGTCTTTCGTACCGGCCACCATGGCGGCCACTCGCCGGCCAAGTTCATCCATGGATCTTGAAAGCACCACAATCTGCATCATTTCGGATGCCGGGGTCAGCACCATGCGCTCAGGAACATCACCCTTGCCGCGATCGACGGCTATCTGACGCGCCGACCGTGAGGGCACCTCACAAACGCGAGGCACCAGAACCGTGTCGATGATTCCATCGTCTACCGCTTTCTCCGCGAATGACGCAAGCAGGTTCTGGGCGGCCTCGATGGCGCTCATCTCACCGGTCAAACCCCAATCGACCAGCTCCGGATGCGTCAGTGACGCCTTTCCACCCCCCGAAGCACCGCCCTTGGAGCCGGCGGCGGTAATGCCCATGCTCGGCTGCCTCAGAACGGCAGCCGCATCCACGCCACGGGCACGCAGGGCGTCGATGAGTGCGATGGTCGTGGTGGTCTTGCCTTCGCCGCGCGATGCCTTCAACGGCGTATCAGCCGTGACGAGTATGACTCTGCCCTGCTTGCGAGGCTGGCCTGGATCCTTGCGAAGCCGCTCAAGATAGCCGAATGCGTCCATCTTCTTGACCAGACCATACTGCGTGGTGAATTCATCGATCAGTGCCATGCTTGTTGTTCGTCCTTCATTTGGTTTGACGGTATACGATTCATTGTATTGCATGAGTAAGTCACCTGCGAATATGTCTCAGCATGAAACCGCATGATACACAGCCATTGCCGGCCACATGTTCCGACCCGGCAACGATGACACCGGGTCGGAACGGCATTCGACCTCAGTTATCGGAACGGTTGAATCCGTTCGACATTTTCATGCTCGCCGTATAAAGCACCGAATCAAGAAGATCGTCCGTTTCCTTTTTCAGCGCATGGGCCGTCGCCTGGTTGACCTCCGCCAGGGCCTCACGCACTTGGGGGGTACGGGTGGCTTCGATGATGTCATCAGGCTCCATCGGATCCACATCAGGTTTTTCCTTGGTGTCTCCACTGAACATGGCTTTGAGCAGCGATTTCGCACCATGCCGATCTGCGGGCACATCCTGGGACTCTGATTGTGACCCATCGGAATTCGGAGTCAAGGTATCAGTGCCGTCATGCGACCGTGCCGAACCCGCGAGCAATCCTGCCACCCGTTCATCAGCCGCGGATACGAAGGAGTGTCCCATCGCGCCGGTCTTCTCCTGATAACGTTCCACGGCGTTTGCGGTTTCAGCGAACGCCGCGTCGCACAAAGCCGCGATGACACGATTGGCCCAGTAATAGTTCTCGGTAGTGACACGAGTGGTGGTCGCCTCCAAGTATTCAGGAGTCGTATCCACATTCGGGAAGAAGGGCATGAGCGTATTGAACGGATTGGATCCGTAGGCTATCCATTCGATGGCACGGCACGCCTGGGGCCGGTAAGGCCTCATCTGAATCACCGCGAGCTGACTCTGCCTGTTGATCCCGATGGTGCGGTACATGTGGCGGGTATGTTCGTCCCCTTGATGCCCGTAAGGATCGAATGGAGTTCCCTGGTAATGAGAACTGAGCACATATTTCACGTCCTCAATGGTGATTTTCCGCTCCGGCTGGCGTGCCCAAGGGATGTCGTTCGACTCAGGGCGATGATCGGCCTCGGAGCCATCCCAAACCTCGTCGTACGGATTGAGGAAACGCTGCATATACCAGGCGCGAGGGGTGTTGTAGACATGGTCGGAGTCGGAATGCGATCCAAATGCGTCACGGGGGTTGAACGGGCTGCTTGACTCCACAGACAGGTCAAGGTGGTTGTCTTTGATGAACCGCGCCAAATCGGAGGAGCACATGTGCTCCTCCCGCTCCCCATAGGCATCGTTCAAATCGAACTCATCGATGCCCAGCTGATTAGGCATGGTGACGTATGCCTCGTCCGGAACCTTCTTGGCGATCCAGTGATGACCACCGACAGTCTCAAGCCACCAGATTTCGGATGAATCCGAAAAAGCCACACCGTTCATTTCATAGGTGCCATATCGCTCAAGCAGGGAGCCAAGACGTTCGACGCCTTCACGGGCGGTCCTGATGTACGGCAGAACGATGGTGAGGAAATCCTCCTCACCGATGCCACCGGGCACCTCGCCCTCATAGTCCCGATCGCCTTCCTTGCCATGGGCGGGCTTGAGCTCCACGAACGGGTCGGCACCAAGCACGCGCTCGTTGGTGGTAAGCGTTTCGGTGGCGCTCATGGCCACGTTGGCCTCGTTTACCCCTGCCTCGCCCCATATGCCATCGGACAGATCGGCGTTCGGCAGAGCAGTGTACTGCAACGGATCATCAGGCAAATCGAATTCGACGTGGCTCAGCACGCTGCGGTACCGACGCGGCTGGTTCTCCGGCTTGACCACGACGAAACGCTTGGGGTTGAACTCCCCATTCGCCGAATCCTCGTTGCGCGCAATGATGGTGGAGCCATCGTAACTCGCGTCTTTCCCGACCAAAATGGTGGTGCATCCCATGTTTGAATTCCTTTGCTGTGCTTTCTTGTTGTATCGTGCGCCCACGAAATCATGCTGGCGGCACATCCCACCCGAATCGCGCAAACCGGACGTACCGGCGCACAGGGGGACGACCGACCGTCCAAGCCCCTTGCCAGGAGGGCAAACCGCAGTCGGCCCGCGTTTTTAGCGCGCAGGCTCAGCCATCAATGTGATTCCGGCCGATTCGAGAACCGAGCCTTCCGATTCGCCGTAGTTGACTATGGCGTGCCGCAGATCATTGAGCCAAAACCCCTGGGCCAATCCAGGCAACGGACTGGCCGTAGCCCAGACGCTCAATTCGTAGCCATGCGGCTTATCAGGAGGGGTCGGCCCATTATACCGCATCGTGACGGAAGGATCGGTGGAACCAACGTACTTGCTCGCCGCCGACGTGCGGCCCTGCAGCGCCTCGGGAATCATGGAAGGCAGCTGGCGCGAGAAATCCGGAGGAATGGCAAGGGCATGCGAATCGTTGAAATCAAACATCAGCGCCTCGACCGGCATGTTCGCCACACACCAGTGAATCCACTCGAAACCGCACACGGGTATCGAGTCGGGGTCGGTGAGCTGCCAGTGCAACCAATGCGACTGCTCCCCCACCGAATCAATGTAAAACGGGAACGACACCACAGGCACGCCGTCGACCTTGTCTTCTGGAGCGGCCGCACCCGTATACGCGTTCGGTATGATCTTAAAATCCGCTGAAATCCTCATACCTCCGGTACCGCTCGTAACGGTGACGATCCACCCGACAGTAACAATAAAAAAACCCGACCCAGGCAGGCGGGTCGGGAAATGTTACAGAAGTCAGGCTGACCTTGCATCCAGCAGGTCAGCCTGACATGATTCATTGTTATAAGAAACCAAAGAACCTTGCCAAGCTGGAACATCAGGCTGTGGCGGTACCAGCCTTCTCCGCCTTCTTGGCTTCGCGGGCGGCGGCTTTCTCAGCCTTCTCCTGTTCCTTGACGCTCTCGATGAAAGCAGCATGGTCCTTTCCAGGCAGCCAACCCTTGTTGACCACCTTGACCTGCCACAGCCAAGCGGCGGCAAGGAAGACAAGCGCGAAGACCACCAGGCAGATGGAACCGGTCACCGGGCCCAAGTGGGCGAGGTTGCCGGTGACGATGCCATACCAGTCGAAATCGCTGTCGCCGAAGGTGGAGTTGGACAGGCCGAAGCTGCCCATGACCTTCATGAGGCATGCGGGAAGGAATGTGATGAGCAGACCGTTGATGAAGGAACCAACGATCGCACCAATACGACCACCCGTGGCGTTGCCGAACACACCGGCACCGCCACCATCGAAGAAGTGAGGCACCATGCCGGGCAGGATGAGCGCCAAGCCCCAGACGGGCCCGAGCCAGACGGCGATGATGAGCAATGCCACAAGACCGCCGGCGAAGGAGCCAAGGAAGCCGATGAGCGAAGCGTTGGCGCCGTAGGGGAAGACGATCGGTACATCAAGCGCGGGCTTGGCACCGGGAACGACCTTGCTGGCGATGCCCTGGAATGCGGGGACAAGCTCGCCCAGGATGATGCGAACGCCGTAGAGGATGATGCTCACGCCAATGCCGAACTGCAAAGCCTGGGCAAAGGCCGCCATGAAGAAGGCGCCGTAGTCACCAGGGTGCGACGGGAAGATCTTGAAAGCGACGTTCGCCGGCAGCACAATTGCAGCCCAAATGGCGAAGACAAGGTAAAGGATGACCATAAGCAGCGTGGTAGAGACCATGGAATCACGCAGGAAGCTCAAACCCTTCGGGAAGTCGATGTCCTCAGTGGACTTGGACTTCTTGCCGACTGCGGAGCCGACGGCGCCGGAGACCAAGTAGCCAAGGGAGTTGAAATGACCCATGGAAAGCTTGTCGTCACCGGTCACGCGATTCATGAACGGCTGGGTGAAGGAGGGCATGGCAACCATGATCACAGCCATCAGCAATGCTCCAATAAGGATGACGAGCAGCTGATTGCTTCTGCCGAGACCAATGGAAAGCACCAGCGCGAGGAGCGTGGACATGAACACCATATGGTGGCCGGTCAGGAACACGTACTTCAATGGGGTAAACCGTGCGAGCAGTAGCATGATGATGAAGCTCAGTACGATGATGTAAGCGGATGCTGCACCGAACTGGGTGGATGCCTGCGCCGTGATGACCTCGTTGGTCGGCACTACGCCTTGCGCGCCCGTGGACTTGAGCACCAGCGTGCCGAAGGGGGCGAGGGCGGCAGTGACCACATTCGCACCCGCTCCAAGGATGAGGTAGCCCATGGCTGCCTTCAAAGCGCCGGAGATGACCTGGCCGGCACTGCGCTTGAGCGCAATCAGACCGATCGCAGCCACGATGCCGATCAGATACGCTGGCACATTCAGAATTTCCTTACTGATGAAATTCAGGACGTCTAATACAACGTTCATGTTTTTTCTCTATTCTTCTTGTTGGATTTTGGGAGCCGGCGACCAAAGCCGACTCCCCAGCCGTCCAGCAACCTTCCCTACATTGAGTGGAACATTGCATATTCGGCCAAAATGGTTTTCAGACCGTTCCGTGCTTCGCGCAATCAGTCGTTGTAGCGCTCAAGGATGCCTTTGATCTCATCCTTGTCCATGAAATTCTGGACGGTTTCGACAGGAGTGGTGACACCTTCCAGCTCAGGGGCAAGCTGAGGCGAGGTGAGCACCAGATCGTTCATGTTGGCGGTGCCCTTAGCGCTTCCGGCATCGGAAGTGGTGACGGTGACATCCATGCCCAGATCGGCGGACACCTGCTCCACATTTACTTTAAGCAGAACGGACGTACCAATGCCGTTGCCGCACACACACAGAATATTCATGTTGATTTCCTTTCATCGTGGCTACAAGGCACCTCCGGCACCATGCAACCGTTTACTGCAACCACAACCGTGTTATTCAACACGATTCCTCTCAGAGCCTGACATCACGACGTCCGACACAGTGGGTGTCTGCTCAGCTGTTGAGAATCGCCCGAATCTCTTCCGGGCTCTTCGCAGCGGCGAGCTTACGCGTCTTCTCCGCATCGGACAGCGAACCTGCTATCGCCGACATCACCGAAACGTGCTCGTTTTCGTCACGTCCCGCAAGGCCGATGACCAAGGATACCGGATCGTTCGCCTCGTTACCGAACTTCACCGGCGTGCTGAGCCTGACCCAGCTCAGACCGGTTTCCAGCACCGCGTCGGAGGGACGGGAATGCGCCAATGCAAGGCCCGGCGCAATGACGATGTAGGGACCCATCTTTTCGACGGTCTCTATCATCTCGTCCGTATAGGCATCCGTGGTGAACCCCGCGTTCACCAACCCTTGCCCAGCCAAGCGGATGGCGTCCTTCCAATCCTGTGCAGCCACATCCAGCTGAAAGGCGGAGTCAGGCAAAAACCCATTGATATCAGTAGCCATTGAAGGCTCCTTTCTTTAAATCCATGCCGTTTTGACCGGAACGAATCAGTGTTCGACGCTTTCCTCGAAATTCCACTTGGTTGGGTTGTAGAAGTCCCCGTTCAAAGCCTTCGCAGCCTTCTCCTTGGCCTCTTCCATCGTGAACTTCGCCAGTTCAGCACGGACATCATCCAAAGCCACAGGTGTCATGGAAAGCGAATTGACGCCGATCCCAGCCAAAACCACAGCGAGATCGGGATCGGCGGCCGCTTCGCCGCACACGCCGACGGGCATCCCGTTGGCATTGCCGGCATCGGCGATCATCTTGATGGCACGCAGCACGGCCGGATGCCAAGCGGTCTGGTAGTTCGCCACGGAACCAAGCGTACGGTCGGCTGCGAGGGTGTACTGCGTCAAATCGTTGGTTCCTATGGACACGAAATCAGCAACCTTGGCCACCTTGTCGGCCATAAAGGCAATTGACGGCACCTCCGCCATCACACCGACCTTCTTCAGACCCATCGATTTACCAAGCTTGACGAAATACTCCGCTTCATGCTCATCCGCAACCATGGGCATCATGACCCATAGGTCGGCATCCGTCTGAGCATCCGCGGCAGCCAGCGCCTCGAGCTGGTCGGTCATGACCTGCATGTGCTCCTTGAGCGTGCGCAGGCCGCGCAAGCCGAGAGCCGGATTCGGCTCGTCCTCAGGTGTGAGGAACGGCAATGGTTTGTCGGCTCCCGCGTCAAGCATGCGAATGACGACCTTCTTACCCGGGAAACGCGAAAGCAGCTTGGCGTACGCCTCGGTCTGCTCTTTGACGCCAGGTGCCTGTTCATTGCCCAGGAAGAGGAATTCGGAACGGAACAGACCGACACCCTCGGCACCATACTCCAGCGCCGGATCGGCATCCTCGGGTTTTCCGACGTTCGCCAGAAGCGGCAGCAAGGTCCCGTCCTTCAATGCACCGGGCTTGCCACGAAGCTCTTTGGCCTTGTCGGCCTGGGCACGCGCGGAATGCGCCTCTTGAATCTCTTCCTCACTCGGATCGGCGGTAACCGTGCCTTTTGCGGCGTTGACGATCACCGTTTCGCCGTCTTTGAGTTCCGTGGCCTTAGCCGCGGAGACGACGGCCACCACACCACGCGCCCTCGCCAGGATGGCGGTGTGGCTGGTAGGACCTCCCTGGCTGGTGACGATGGCCAGGGTATGCTCCAAATCAAGTCCGGCGGTATCCGCCGGCGAAAGATCGTCCGCCACGAGCACGAACGGGGTATCGCTGATGGGCAGACCAGGGGCCTGCACTCCCATCAGGTCGGCGATCACACGCTGACCGACGTCGTGCAGATCCGCTGCGCGCTCGGCCATGTAACCGCCCAATGCAGTAAGCGTCTGTTCAAACGTGGCGAAGCCATCGAAAGTGGCGCGTTCGGCACTCTTACCTGATTCAATACCTTGTCTGATGGCATCGGTGAGAGCCGGATCAGCTGCCATCTGAGCCAATGCCTCAAGAATCGGAGCGGCTTGTTGGGCACCTTCGTCACCCTGTTGCGCCTCTTGCGAACGGCGATTGAGATCATCACGAACCGACTTCATCGACGCTTCCACTCGTGCCCGCTCGCTCTCCGCACTGATTGATGCGGCACGGGGCTTATCGTCTGGTTCATCCAGCGGCTGTGCCATGCGGATCACTGGGCCAACCGCAACATTTCTGCCTATGCCTACGCCTGTAATTATCATAACCACTCTTTCCCGACCCATATGCCGAACAGCCGATAGCCGAACGCGAAGCGGCATGCCGATAATCAGGCAAGCCCGTCACCGCGTAACGAACATACGGGTCTATTGAGAAATCATTTCCATCCACGCCCATTATACACATCAAAGTCGGCACCGCAACTACGGTAAACGTTTTCTCATTTTTTCACGTTCAGTGCCCTGTATGCTACAATACGAATCGGATAAGGCCGCATTCATCCGACGGATGGGTACCACAACGGCCTCGTCGATCAACTACAAGTATTAAGGAATACCGATGTCAACAGCAACACGCACCACAGCCATAACCGACCCAGCAGGCATCCACGCCCGCCCCGCATCGCAGTTCACGCAGGCGGCCACCGCATCCGGGTGCACCGTGACCATCTCCAAACAGCCAGGAACGCCGGGAGTGAACGCCTCGAGCATTCTTTCCGTAATGGGTCTTGGCATCAAGCAGGGCGATACCGTAGAAATCACCGTGGATGGCGAGAATGCTGAGACCGTCGCTGACGAACTCATCGAGACGCTGACCCAAAGCGAGTAAGCCCCGCCACAGGCTAACTCGATATATCGTTTCAGGAAGATTCCGGAGCGGAACGCTCCTTACCAGCGAAGGTTTCATTCCCGGCATGCACGAACGGAACCGACAGACCGTGCATGCCGCACTATCCACACGAACGACGATACAATTCCCAGAACGTATATGAACGGCGAAAACAACGTCTCGATAATAGAAGTGGCCGCACTGGCCGATGTGTCCACGGCCACCGTCTCCAGGGTGCTTTCCGGAAAGCGAACCAAGAACGACGACATATCGCGCCGTGTAAGGAAAGCGGCACAGAGCCTGAACTATGAGGCGAATTACGCCGCCAGCGCGCTGCGCAGCGACGTCACGAAAAGTTACGGGCTCCTTATCGAGACCGTTCAAGACACATTCACCGCACAGATGGTCGATGCATTGGAGCAGGCGGCAAACACGGCGGACAGACAACTGATACTCGCCATCGGAATGAATCGCGAGACCAGGGAGGAAAGACTCGCAACACTGTATTCTCGTCGAATCGACGGCCTGATTGCCGTGGCTCGCGGGAAGGGCGCACGTACAGGCGGTGATGAAAGCACAAACGGTCCGGACGACCAGGGCATCCAGGGGCATCGCATCGCCGACTTCGCCGCATCGCACCCCGATTTTTCCGTAGTTCAGATTTCAGGTAACGCGCCGACTCTATACGCCAACTGGGTGGGGATGGACGACAGCGGTACGATACAGCTCGCAATCGATCATTTGACGGCACGCAACGCCACATCGATAGCGTTTTTGGGAGATTTCCCAAATAATATGCTCACAGCGAACATGTTCGCCACGTTCCAATCGACAAGCGAGATCACGAGCATGTACACGGAACCGGAATGGTCGACTTTTGGACCACATACCGTGGAGCGTGGATACAGGGACACGCTCGGCATCTTCTCACCGCAGTCCGGCAGCGGGAGGAGGCCACAGGGTCTGATCTGCACAAGCCTACATGTGGCGATCGGCGCGCGGATGGCCCTCGGCCAGCTCGGCCTCAGCGTGCCTGAAGATGTAAAGATCATATGCATCACCGACAACAGGCCCTTCACCAACGAAGAACTCGAATTCACAACGGTCTCGCCGGCGTACGAATATATGGCCGAGGAGACAATCAGACTTCTGGAAAGCAGGAAGAAGAGCCCTCACTGGCTTCCGGCGCACACCATGTTTCCACCGCACATCGTGCAACGCGCATCGACGCATGCACCGCGCTTCGGAGCCAGTGACATGGAGCAGCCCGCCAGTAGGGATCAGTAGGGATCAGTAGGGACCAGTAGGAACCAGTAGGAACCAACAGAGGCTTGTAGAACCTGCAGAACCGACGGGCCGGCAGAAACCAGCAGAGATCAGCAAAGATCGACAGAAACCAACAGAGATCAGCAAAGATCGACAGAAACCAACGGTGCCGGCAGAAACCGCTTCACATCCCGTGACAGTCTCGACCGAATGTTCACCCTTCCCACCACCAAATGGAAACATGCCGCCGCACGACCGCACTACATGCACCATACGTCCGCTATCTGATCGCCAATGAATCAAGGAAAACCGTCAACCGGGCGAGCGCACACCCACACACCACACATCCTTGCAACAGATGATGAGGTGATGAGGCGCTCAGACGATGAAACAGCGTGAGGCGCTCAGACGATCAGCGCGCACAGCAACGCTTCGAAATCGAGAAGCTGGTTGCCGTTGCCGTTCA
Organism: Bifidobacterium bombi DSM 19703; assembly: GCF_000737845.1. Taxonomy (GTDB): domain Bacteria; phylum Actinomycetota; class Actinomycetes; order Actinomycetales; family Bifidobacteriaceae; genus Bifidobacterium; species Bifidobacterium bombi. The sequence continues at coordinate 1,251,196 of NZ_ATLK01000001.1, forward strand.
GCCGCCGCCGTGCCGTGGCTATGGCATCCATACGCTGCACCGCCCCTTCCCGGGTGAGGCGGGAAGCCAAATCGGTTATGGCGTCCCTGTTCTCGAGATTGATCAAACCGGCCGCATCCTCAGCATCGTTTTGAATCACGGAGACATCGCGGTAAATGCTGGCCATCGTATTGATCGAACGATCGAGCACGTCACGGCTGCGTCGAGTCACGCGTCGTTTGACATCATCCTTCTTGCCTATGGAATTGTACGCACTTCGTAATTGCGGCGGGATACGTTCGTCGTCATCAAGACCATTGGCCTGGCGAAAATCATGCTCCTGCCTGGCGACATCACGTTCGATGTCGCTTTGAGCCTGGGATTTTGCGCTGTCGATCAGCCTCTCCGCCAAAAGCACGGCATCCGAAGCACGGCCAAGCGAAAGCACACCGACCACGAGGTCGTCGCGATCGTGAAGCACTCGCAAAGGATCTTGATCCCGCCCAAGCACGGCTTTGCCTCTACCCTTGCCTTTGACCTTGCGCCCTGTCGTGACTCCACTTGGATTCCGCTTTTTTGTCGGTGTACCGACCACATGACCCGACCTGCCGCCATCGGTTTCATCGTCACCATCACCGGCTTGAACATCATTGGAAACACCCGCATATAATTTGGCCACACCTATATGCCCCTGCGAAAGCCTGGCTGCTCTGGAAGCCAAAGCCGGCTCAACTTCGTAGGCTGATACAAGGTAATCGGCGACATCAGAAGTCCGCGGCACCGCCAGGTTCACCACCCTCGTCCGCGAACGGATCGTCGGCAAAACGTCTTGGGCACTGGGCGCGCACAGAAGCCATATGGCGTGCGCACTGGGTTCCTCGATTTCCTTCAACAGAACGTTGGTGGTACGCTCAAGCATGCGGTCCACGTCCTCGATGATGATGATCCGCCAAGGCGATATGCTCGGTGTCTGCTCCGACGTTTCGATAAGATCACGCACCTCGTCGATGCCGATGGTGACCCTGTCGGTTTTCAACACCTTCACATCCGGATGAGTGCCAGCAAGCACCTCCTGCGTAATGCGAGTAGGCTCGTCACTTGCACCACGATCAGGACTCTCCAGCGCAGCGGCGAACGCCCGCGCCACGTTGGAACGACCTGCCCCCGGAGAGCCACATATAAGCCATGACTGCGCTATTGCCTTAGGGTCTCCTTCGGCGACGGCCTTAAGTTGCGCCGACACGCGCTTCTGCCCTACCAATGCGTCCCACACGCTCATCGCATTCACTCCGTTCCTTGTGATGGCAAGTCTTTCGCAAGCTATCTTCAGTAGCTGCAACCGAATCATGCCGTTGCAAACGCTGACAGATTCCCCGACTTCCATAGCTTCCTACCATCATACGGGTTGCCGGCACAATCGGCGGGACGAACAAGATTTGCTCTTGGAAGCGAATCAGAGCGCGTTTCAGCTGATGTCTGGTCATCAATGCAAACGGAGATTGCCTCCAATGACCAGCCTATGTCGACTTCTTAACCCCAAAGGCTCAATTCCGAAGCAAACCATTGAAATCCCGGACTATGTCATCCCAGACTCTCTCAACGCTCTGAGAAGCATCAATGACGCGGAAACGATCAGGATCAGCACCAGCTAATTGTATGAACTCCTCTCGCGTACGCCGTTGAAATTCCAGACCCACCGATTCAATTCGATCCTCCCTGTGAGCGAACCGCAAGTGAGATGCCTCCGGGTCCATATCAAGTAAATATGTGCGGTCGGGCAGCAAACCGCGCGTGGCCCATACGTTGAGCTCACGGACCTCGTTGACAGTAAGCTCCCTGCCACCGGCCTGATAAGCGAGCGAAGAGTCGATGTAGCGGTCCGAAACGACCACGGCTCCGCGTGCGAGCGCCGGAGCGATGACCTCGGCCACGTGCTGGGCACGGTCAGCCGCAAACAGCAGCGCCTCAGTGCGCGGAGCAATATCAGCGGTATCCACTTTCCTCCCCTCGGCACCATCCGCGACACCGCCTTTGCCTAGCGCAACACCGCCGCCAGCACCGACGGCGACTCCGCAGTCGGATCGGCCACCGCCACAGCCTCCGATGGCACAACCAGCGGTGTCACCGACATCACCGGTGTCACGCTCCTGGAGCAGCAGTTCACGCAGACTGCATCCCAGCGCCGTGCCACCCGGTTCACGAGTCACAACCACTTCACGTCCCTGCGCTTCGGCGTAATCCCGCAGACGCTGAACCTGCGTGGTCTTGCCGGCGCCATCCACACCCTCAAACGAAATAAACAACCCGCTCATACCTCAAGGTTACAGCCAAACCCGAACCGCGAGGCGGCCGGTGCGACGGCGACCACATCAGATTGCTGTAGAGACGGACTTACGCACTGCATTCAAAATCAATCGACAAAAACGCGAAAGGTATGGTACGTTCGGTGACAATGCACAGAACGCCCATGCACTTGCGGTCAATCCCCGCGAGCTTAATTCAACCAAACACGAATTCATCATTCACAATGCACCCGATATATGGAATTAGAGCCGGTCCAGGCCGCAACGACCAACCAGCCATGCATCAACGCCGATTAGCCACATCATCGGAAGTAATTCGAGAGCCGTTGATCCGATCAAGTTTGCGCTCAATGATGTCCAACCGCGTGTTGAGACGCTCAACCTGTTCACGAGTGATCTTGGTCTCCTTCGCCTCATCGTCATTGACCTCATCAACGATCCACGACGCCAGTGTAGCTGTTACCGTACCAATCAGGCCGATGCCAGCAAGCATGAGGGCATAGGCTATGACCCTACCCATGGCTGTCACTGGTGTGTAATCGCCGTATCCGACGGTGGTAATGGTGACGAACGTCCACCACAAGGCATCGCCAAACGTTTTGACACTCGCCCCGGGAGCATATCGTTCAGCATCAAGCACCGCCAAAGACCCGACAAACAGAAGAATAATCAGAGAACTCGCCACGTACATGACGATCTTTCCCCGCAACGCCATTCCGCTGGTCTTATGCAACGCGTTTAAGGCTGAAATGATACGCAGAACCCGCAAAGGACGTATGACCGGCAGTACCACCACCGCCAAATCGAAAAGATGATGCTTGAACCACTCCCACTTCTGAGGAGCGAGAGCAATGGAAACCACATAATCAAGCGCGAACACCGCCCACATCACGTTCATTACGAATTCCGCAGACCAATTCCAAACGCCAGTCGGTTCAGCCAAAATCTGCCAAGCATATACTCCGATGAACAACACCGACAGCACCGTCAACGGCCATTCCGTTATTTTTTCCCATTGCTTAAGATTCATATCGAAATTCTAACCATCCCACGGATACACCTATACCCCACAAATACACGAATCGGCAAAGCAGCCTAGCTCATCTTCAAGTCGGAAGAAGCCCGGAAGAAGCAGAGCCGACATGGACCATCCTGAAGGGAAAATGACACGAGGCAGACATAATGACAATATCAGCGATCGCAATGAAAAGCACCTTCAGCCTTGTCAAATCCGGTGTAATATGACTTAAGATGCGGTATGCACGATGTGAGCCAACAAACCAACGGACCATAACGGTACCCTCATCGATAAGAAACGATGCTGAACCAACAAAGAACAGAATTCCAGCACCGTCCCGACAAAGCATCGCAATGAAACAACCCCACCAGCGCAAGCACGCCCTTCACTGCCGGAATTCGCCATGAATCCCTACTTTTCCACGCCAGAAAAATCCCTGTTTCACAGTATCCTTCACTTGGCAGAAATGCCGAAGAAGGAGAAAAAATGAAGAATACAACGCTCACATGGTATGGGCTCATGGCATGTTTGGTCGCCACGCTACTCGTATCACCCATTTGCGTTACTGCGCAGGCGGACGAACCAGCTACTGCGCAAAGCGTCCTACAATCGATGCCGGTCAAAGGGAGAGCACCAAAAACAGGCTACAGGCGGTCCCAATTCGGGCAGGCCTGGAAAGACGAAAACAGAAACGGCTGTGACACGCGCAACGACATTCTGAACAGGGATCTGACCGATAAACGATTCAAGCCTCGGACCAATGATTGTAAGGTCATTTCCGGAAAACTCGACGACCCGTATACCGGCAAGACAATCATCTTCAAACAGGGCCATATGACCTCCAACAAAGTGCAGATCGACCATGTAGTGGCTTTATCGAACGCCTGGCAGACCGGGGCGCAGCAGCTTCCCACCGAACGCCGCGAAGAATTCGCCAACGATCCATATAACCTTTTAGCTGTGGACGGACCGTCGAATCAGAAAAAGAAAGACGGAGACGCCGCCACTTGGCTACCACACAATAAAAAATACCGTTGCGACTACGTGGCCCGTCAAATCGGCGTAAAGCACAAATACGGCCTGTGGGTGACATATCCCGAAAAACAAGCCATGGACCGTATACTGCAATCGTGCCCTACACAACAGATTCCTCAAGACACCGATGCCGCCGGCGACTCCAACCCACAGCCCGACCCAGTGCCGGCTCCGGCACCTGAATCGGAAGCCATCCCCCACTCCGGCACCTGCACCTGCACCGGCGCCCGCACCGGCACCCATGCCGACGACCAATGATGTGTACTATCAAAACTGCGCCGCGGTGAGAGCCGCCGGCAGAGCACCTCTGTACTCAAGTCAACCTGGATACCGACCGGCCCTTGACCGCGACCATGACGGCGTGGCCTGCGAATAGAACGGACACATACTGACAAAGTCAAGCTATGGAAGGATTCCCATGAAATTCGGAATGCGAAAACCCAGCGTCAGGCGCTCCATCAGTGCCAGGACGACCGGAAGATTGAAACGGTCGGTCAAGAGGGCACTCATACCTGGTTATGGCAAAAAGGGCATGGGTTGGATTCGCAACCCAAGAAAAGCCGCATATAACAAGATCTACCACAAGACCACGTTCAGCCTGTTCGATCTGTTCAAGTGACATCAACCTGTTCAAGTAGCGTAAAACCCCGTTTCGGCGGGGTTTTACGCTACTTGTGCCAAAGTAAGCGCGGCCATGCAGATGTTTTTCCCAATCACTAGGCTCTGCCGCATGATTGGCGGTGCTAGGGCCCTCGAAACAATGGTCTATGGCGTGCGAATGGGCTTTGTTGCAAGACCAACAGTGCCAGGGGTCTGCGGTTACGTCACCCCTACGTGGAAGACATGACAGTCCACACATAAATCCTTAACCAACGGTATCCTACTTTTGGCAGAGATGCCAAGAAACAAAGGAGAAGAATTGAAGAAACCGATAGCCATCCTTACTTGTCTAGCCTTGCTTGTTGGGGTCTCCGCGTGTGGATCAAAACATTCCACACTGCAGAATAGAACCTCCGCAACTTTAAAATCGAAAGAAACAGAGCCCAAACTGAAGACGCTACCCGATGGACTATCAGGAACATGCGCAGGTGATCCATACGCACCGAACAATAATCTACAAAAAGTAGATCTCAATACAACTGATGGGCAACTAAATATTTCAATACCCAACGCCACCGATATGATGCTCGTAGACGTCGGCTACTACGTCAACATATACACGAAGGATTTTAAACAAACGCAAATCAAAATCGAATATCATCAATCCGAAGATAAAAAAGAAGTAACAGTAGCACCATTGTTCGGAAACGCAAAGATCACAAAAATCGGTGGTTTTAACGTGGACTCCAGCGACGAAAACCTGCTTAATGTCAGCGTACCGACAAACTTAATCGCAGGAAATAAACATGTTACTTGGAACGCCGCATTAGATATGAATGGAAAGGATATCGCTTTCTGCCCGGGACAAAGCAAAGAAGAAAAAGTTCCGCTGCAATAATCAAGCATCGTTTCCATAACCAACTTCGATAGAGTTCATCAAACCATTTTAGAAGAGAGATTGAGAATCATGGAAGAAAAAACCACTGTCATCCCACCAGTCAGCATGGACAGCGAAACCTCCGCACAGCAAGAGAAACCCTCTGATGTGACGTCGTCTGCCAATCTGCCATCGAATAACGGAAGACAGAAACACACTCAAGGCAACAAGCCATGGAAGCAAATAATCACAGCGATCATCGCCTTCATCATAGGAGTTGCCATCACGTCTTGCGGCAGTACGAAACCCCAAGACACGCAGGAATACAAGGATCTGGACGCGAAGTACTCCAAGGTCAGCGATGATCTGAGATCCACCAAGTCGGAGCTTTCCGACACCAAGAAAGAACTCAAGGCAGCAAAGGAAAAAGCCGGCAAATGGGACAAGGAGCAAGCCAATAAGAAGGCCGCTGCAAAGAAGGCCGACGATGAAAAGAAAGCACAGGAACAAGCAGCGCAGCAAGCCGCACAGCAGCAGGCCGCCCAAGCCCAAGCGCAACAACAAGCCGAACAACAAGCACAAGCCCAAGCGCAAGCGCAACAACAGGCTCAGGCCCAACAACCAGCTCAAGCACAAACGCTGAGCCAAGGCGGACCAACCGTACACCGGGGAGCGTTCTGCTCAGGTCAAGGAGCCACCGGCACATCAGACCAGAACGGAGCCACCTTGACTTGCAGGACGGCGCGCGACGGACGACTCCGCTGGATGAACTGAAGGGAGAGATAATGAAGTTCGGAATGCGAAAACCCAGTATCAAGCGGTCCATCAGCGCCAGGACGACAGGAAGAATGAAACGAGAGGTCAAAAAAACATTGATTCCGGGATACGGCAAAAAAGGTATAGGCTGGGTCAAGAACCCCAGAAAGGCCGCGTACAACAAGATTTACCACAAGACCACATTCAGTCTCTGGGATTTATTCAAATAATAATAAGGCCCCGCTTCGGCGGGGCTTCTCGTTATACCCATGATTAAAATCAGTGCGGGTCCGATCAGCGAGCGCCTGACATTGATATTGATATAGGGAACGGTATTGCTGTTATGACATGTTCCATTGTTTTTCGGAAACGTTGCTATTCCAATAAGTCCAAATGCGCCGACACACCGTTCAGACTCTGTGATTCGTGTTTAAATCCTTACAATTCCAACGAAAAACAGTAGGCTCCTGCATAATCGTCATTTTTCATTGATAGAGAGGAAGTGGTGGACCAAGACCCCAGGTCGACCGGCCAACATGGCAAGTCATGCTTGCTGGCCCAAATCCCACCAGGTTCCACCCGCTATTATTCCCCATTGAATCTATGGTCTGGCTTGTCTTGATCTCGGACTGTTGCGAGACTTTCACCGATATGCGGTTACTCATCTCAATGACGTCCGCAGTCGCAAAATAATTTTTGCATTTGGTGTGCATGTGACCTGATTTACGGATTTTCCGAAGACTTGAAGCAACCCGAAAACTCAATGTTTCCAAAGGTTTCATTGAGTGGGCTGAATGGGATTCGAACCCACGACCTTCTGTTCCGGAGACAGACGCTCTATCCACTGAGCTACCAGCCCTCAGCCCGACTTATTGTACACGCCGTACCGACCAAGTCCCGACCGAATCAGTAAACCTCGTAAGCATTTTGCCCGGTTACGCGACATGAAGACCATAAAGTCGCTAGAATCGTGATATGAACGATTCGAACGCTATGGACGGAATACCCGGTCAGGTCAAGGAATTCGAGTATGACAGGCGGTTCTTCTGCCATGCGATGCCAGGCGAACTCGACGACGGGTCGGCACCTATGCTCATCGTGCAGAGCTACTACGTGGATAGCGACAACTATGCGCTCCGCGTGCGCCTCATCAGCCACAGCCTGCACATCGAGATGACCCCGTACACCGATCCGGAAAACGTGCTGCGCGAGCACAGGGACGACTTCACGTACGGTTCGGTCACCGTCAAAGGCCCGTCGGTCGGCGGCACGCGATATGAAGCCGAAAAGGAGATCGACGCATCGATCGCCGCGGAACTAATCCGCCGCGGCGGCACGGACATCATCAAAAACCGTTACAACGCATGGGTCGGCGAGGACGGATGGGACATCGACATCTTCGGAGGCGCGAACCATCCACTTGTAATCGCCGAGGCGAAGCGCAACAGGCCGGTGACAAACCTCGTGATCCCAGACTTCTGCGTCACCGAAATCACCGACCAGGCACGATTCTCCAACGACGGACTGGCTGCACGCCCCTTCAATGAGTGGCAAGCCGAATTCATGAAGGAGCTGGCCGAGCAAGGCCCTCATTTCGAGCAGATCTACGGTCGCAACCGCATGGAATAGGGCGTGAGCCGACGAAGAGTCCCACGTCACCGAAGTTTCCGCGCAACCAAAGTACCGCCAGTGCTGAAGAGCTATCGCACAGCCAAAATACCGAAGAGTGCCGCACAGCCGAAGAGTGGTAAACCATCGCTGAACGAAACCCGATTCCGTTTCTGACATGGCCTCCATAGCGGCGTACTGCTCACCCGGCACCCAAGGGGTGCAAAGTCTGGTCACGGTTGTGGAGGTGCTGCAAGTGGCATTGATCGTGGCGGCGTTGGAAATGTTCGTGCCACTGATGCCCACATGGGAGCGGCTCAACCTTGCCCGGAGCCGCTGGAGAGCCCTGGCGGTAGCCTGCATCTGCATGGCGGCTCCGCCTGCGATGATTCTGACGGCGGGCGGCGCGAAAACCTCGTTGATCGTTCTGGCGGTCAACATCACGATCGAGGCTTCACTGTCTCTTCTGGGCATGGCCTTACCGGGCAACTTCTACGGACTGTTCCTCGGCCTGACGATTACGGCCGCCAACCTGTTCACTCAGAATCTCCAACTGCGGACCGGCTGGGCGCTACATCTGTACAACCCCATTGAGGGAGTACAGGTCCTCGGCTTCGTCGCCGTGAGCGTTGCGGCGGTTATTCTGACCTGCCTGGCGGTCGGATTATGGTCGGCGAGCGCAGGGAGAGGAATCTGGAGGTTGTCGATCTGAACGGCCTCCTACCGCACATGTTGGAATACAAGAACATGTGTTGGAATACAAGAACATGTGTTGGAATACAAGAACATACTAGACGCACGAAACGTACGTACCCAAACCTATTCGTACCGAATGAACCGGTTACAACCACTCGAACCCCGAGCAATAGACGGCAGAACCAGTCATAGCAACAGCACATCGAAAGTGTCATGCGCGGCAGTGCACACGCGCAACCACGGCTCACAGCGCAACCACGGCTCACAGCGCAACCACGGCAGCACAACCACGGCTCACAGCGCAACCACGGCAGCACAACCACGGCTCACAGCGCAACTAGGTCCCCTACGTCAAGCCGGTACATCTCGCGGAACCGAGGATTGCTCTCATACAGATCGGCAGGCCGCCCCTGCATGGCGATGCGCCCCGACTCCAGGAACACCACGTTGTCCGCGTCTTCGAGACCCTGCAGGTGGTGCGTGACCCACAGAAGGGTACGCGAACCCACGGCCTGCATCATCTGCGCCATCACCTCACGCTCGGTGATGGGGTCAAGGCCTATCGTCGGTTCGTCAAGCAACACCACAGGATTGTCCTTGAGTACGATGCGGGCGAGCGCCAGCCGCTGGCGTTGGCCGCCTGAAAGCCGCTGTCCCGACTCCTCTATCGACGCATCCAATCCACCCGGCAACGCATGTACCGCATCGTCGAGCTGCACCGCCCTCAATGCCGCCCACACCTCGTCGTCGCTGGCCTGCGGCACGCCCATGCGCACGTTCTGCCCGACCGTGGTGTTGAACAGGAACGCCTGCTGATTAAGGTATCCGAAAATCTTCGGACGCTCATTCTGAAGTGCCATGACGGGAATGCCGTTGACACTGATTTCCCCGCTGACCGGCTGTAGGTCGCCCAGCAGCAGTTGCAGGATCGTGGTCTTGCCTTCGCCGCTTGGCCCGAGCAGGGCGACCTTCTCCCCGCAGCCGATATGCAGCGAGAAGTCATCGAGCAGCACCGGCTGCCCGGGGCCATACGAGAAGGTGACATGGCTGAAATCGATGCTTTCCACCGGCCCTTCAAGCTTCTGCTGAGGCACTGGCTCCACCTGCCGGGCTTCGACACGCTCGCTCAGATCATTGAGGTGCGTTATCGAATCGGTGTAAAGCGGAACTTCGGCCGCAGCCTGCGCCACGGCGATGAAACAGTCCACCAACGGGAAGACGGCGAGCACCACGGCGGCCGCGAAGTTCGCCAGCGACTTCGAGCTGGTCATCGTCAGATCAGCCCCCACAAGCAGCCCCACCGCGATGATGCCGAAGATCATCTGTATGGCGAAGTTGCGCCAACGCTCGAAGGACTTCTGCGCCGCCTTGCTGGCGGTCACCTCGGCGAAATCCTGAACTCCGATGTTCGCGAACTCCCCCTCGCGCCTGGTGATGATCCAGTCGCTCAGCCCAAGGTAACTCTCCGTGACCTGCGTGTATTCGTCACGCTGCCTAGCCTTTTCCAACAGATAATGACCGTCGGAGAAGGTCAGCGAAACCAGCGGTATCAAAACCAGCACCAGAGCCAGCATGACGAACAGCATCAGGCTCGACACCCAGGAAAACACGCCCATGGCAAGCGTCACCACCAGCCACATCACATATGCCACGATGGTGGGGAAGATGGTGCGCAGATAGAAGTTCTCAAGATGGTCAAGGTCGTCGGCAAGCAGGCTCAGAACCGTTCCCGTGCGCTCATGCTCAGTCAGGAACGCGGCGTCCCTCGAAAGCGTGTCGTAAAGCTGCACGCGCAGTTTGGAGACCACATGGAGCACCCAGTCGTGACTTTTGATGCGTTCGACGTATTTGAACGCCGGACGTCCGATGCCAAAGGCGCGGGTAAGCACGATGGGTACATAGACCATAAGAATGTTGTACGGGTGCCGCGCCGAACGGCTGATGAGGTAGCCGGAGGTGAACATGAGGCCTGCACCGCACACGAAGGTCATGACACCAAGAAAGAAGATAAGCGCCAACCTGAGCTTGTTGTGCTTGAGATACGGCCAGAACCAGTGGTCATGATGCCAAATGCCTCGGTAATCCGTACGTTTCGCAGCACTGGAAGTCTTCACGCTTCGCGCCGGGCCGAAACCAGCCTCCTTCATGAGTTTGGTGCCGTCGCCAACGGCGGGGGTTGTGCCCGTCCTCCCGCATGCATCGGTGATTGTGTCGGTACCCTTCATACCGTCAGTGTCCATCGTCCCGGCTTTACCGTCACGTTTGGTCGTTCTACTTGCGGTATCCGTCAATCTGGTTACCTCCCATCTCATCGATAAGCGCGTCCAATGCGCCCCCGGTGCCGATCAGCTCGTCTGGGCGGCCTTGCTCGACCACATGCCCCTGGTCAAGCACCACCACCTGATCCACATCAGCGAGCCAGTGCAAACGATGCGTTGCAAAAATGACGAGATGCCTGTCCATGATTGGCAGCAGCGTCTTCTTGAGTTCATATTCGGTTTCGATGTCCAGGTGCGCCGTCGGCTCGTCGAAGATGAGGATCTCGCGCGAACTGTCCAACAGCACCCGAGCCAAGGCGATGCGCTGCGCCTGCCCCCCGCTGATGCCTCGGTTCCCTTCGCCTATGGCGGTTTGAAGACGTTCCGGTAGTTCGTCAAGCCATCCATCGAGTCCTGCTTGGCTCGCGGCAGCCGCCACCGCACCGTCGTCGGCGTCCGGAACATAGAAACGGATGTTGTCTGCGATGGTGCCGCTGAAAATGTATGGCGTCTGCGGAATGTAACTGATATGGCGCTGCCAGGCGAGAGCGTTGAAATGCCGCAGTTCCATGCCATCCAGCGTGATTTCCCCCGAATCGGGAACGTTGAAGCCGGCTAAGAGGTTCACCAACGTCGACTTGCCGGCACCGGAGCGCCCGACCACCGCCACCTTCTCATAACCATGCAACCGGAACGAAATATCATGCAGAGCATCTGGAATCGAATCAGCATCGTTGCACTTCGCAGCTTCGACATCACCGGACTTCGCGGCTTCGACGCCACCATCAGTGCCAACGCCACCATCGGCACCGCCATCAGTGCCGCCACCGTCCTTCCTGTCTCGAGCGCGTCTCGCGCTTGTGCGTCGCTTCCTCCTGGCAGAGTCGCCCGTATCACGTTGCTGCTCGACGGCCTGCATGGCCACGGAATGGCCGGCGACCTGTGCCGCCGCCGAATTCTCCGCGGCCGGGGCGACGCCGTCATATGCGAAGTCAAGGCCACGGATGTCCAACGTACTCTCTGAGGTCCACCCATCCCATTTGAGAGCCTCATCGGCCTCGTTCTGCGCAAGACCAAGGAAATGCATCACATCGCCCAGGGCGTTCTTGCCATTCAGCGTGGCGTGGTAGTTTTCACCGAAGGCACGGATCGGCATGAAGTATTCGGGGGCCAGAATCAAAGCGAAAAGCGCCGGAAAGAGGACGATTGTCCCATTAATCAGCCCTATGCCAAGGAATACCGCCATGATGGCGATGCCCAGCGTGGCGAAGAAATCAAGGGCGAACGTGGATGTCATGGCGACGGCGATGACGCTGATGGTGCGTTTACGGAACTGCTCGCTCGTCGAATATATCTCATCCTCATATCCCTCGCTCATGCCGAGCATTTTCAGTGTAGGCAGGCCGAGGATGCTGTCGACAAACTTCGAATTGAGTATCTTGAACTGGGCGTACTGCTTGTTTGACCGATCGCGGGCGGCCAGCCCTAGAATCACCATGAAAAAGATGAGCAGAGGGAACATAAGCAGTAAGATCAACCCGCTGACCCCGTTCTGAAGCCAAACGAACACCAGCACCACAAGGGGCACCAGCATCATGTCAAGCATCTTCGGCAGGACTATCTGCACGTAGCTTTTGACTTCATCCAGCCCGTCGATGAGCATGGTCACGGTGGATCCGGTACCTCTTGCGGCAAGGGCGGAAGGGCCAAGCCTGAATACCTTGGATTGGATGCGCGGGCGCAGCTCGCATACGACCTCATCCCCCTGACGTGCGGCTATCCGCTGCTTGGCGACATCACAGAGCTGTCGCAAGGTGTAGCAAGCCAGGAAAACCAGAATCGGCATGCCCAACGTATGCAGGGCATGAAGCTTCCATACCTCCACCAGCCCCCACGTGAGCCCATACGTCTGACCCACGATGCAGAACGCCTGAACAAACGACAGCGCGGCGAGCAACGTCATACTGCGACGCACTCCCGAGAATGTAAACAGACTTTTATCTATCATTTGAGAACCTTTGCCCCAAGCAGCCGCACCTCACATCCGATGCGCCCCGGTGATTGATCGAGGGGGCCACCATCCGACCACGTTCGACCCCATCCACCAGCAAACCTTCAGACGGACGGTTTTTCCACCGTACGTTTCACAGCCCACTGTGTACTTCATACCTTAACATCCATGGTCTCCGCGCAAGGACTCGAAACCATCAAGCGAAAAATCGATTGAAATGGATACCACACCAATATGGATGTGCCCGACATCCAACCCGACACCAACAGGCACCGGAGGCAGGACATCGGGCACGTCACCGACCATTTCAAAACCGTTTCAATGAATCACACTTGAGACGGCGCGGCGGAAACGGCAGGAGCCTGCGCATAGACCAGACGCTTGCGCTGGATGTAGTAGCTCCAGCTGAAGTACACGAGGACGATCGGCAGGAAGATGCACAGCACGATGCTCATGGCCTTCAACGTGTAGGGCGAGGCTACGGCGGTCGTGTAGAGCAGGCTCTTCGAGGCGTCTTTCGCGATCATGACGCGGGGGAACATGCCGTTGAAGATGAACGCGATCACACCGGCGAGCGTTACGCCCGAAGCGATGAACGCCCAACCGCCGCGCTTCTTCGTAGCGGCAACATGGCCGCAGATCGTGGCAGCAAGAATCACCACGGTGATGAACAGCGAGGACCACGTGCGCTTCTGGTAGAAGTCGGTGAAGAAGAAGGCCAGGATGACGAACACGACCAAGGCCGGGTAAGCGATCCAGTAGACCTTCTCACTGACGTTGAGCATGTGACGGGAGTCTTCCTTGTCAAGCTTGAGACTCAGGAAGTGCAGCCCGTGCACGAAGCTGAAGAACACCACGGCCACGCCTCCGACGATCGACAACAGGTTGACGACATCGAAGAAACCAGCATGGACGTTCTGCTTGGCATCCATCGGCACGCCCTGGATGAGGCTGGTGAGCATCATGCCAAGGAAGAACGGCGGCAGAACACTTCCCAAGAAGTTGGCCCACTGCCAGACGTTGCGTTCCGAATCGGTTATAGAATGGGCGGCAAATTCGAAGGACACCCCACGAAGGATGAGCCCGACGAGCACCAGGAAGAGCAGGATGTAGTACCCCGAAAACAGGCTTGCATACCACAATGGGAAGGCTGCGAACATGGCGCCGCCGGCGGTGATGAGCCACACTTCGTTGCCATCCCAATGCGGGCCGATCGCCCGCATATAGATGGCGCGCTCATCACCGTTGCGCGCGACCAGGCGCGTGGCGATACCTACGCCGAAATCGATTCCGCCTAGGAAGAGGAAAATCGCGAACAACAACGCGATGACAAAGAACCACAGCAGTTGCAGGAAATCAACCATACTCATGCCAAAGCCACCTTTCTTTCAGCGTGACGGGCGCTGGCGCGCACCACGACGCGTTCATCCTCGGCATCACCGTCAACCGACTCCGGCCCCTGATGCAGGGTGCGGCGCGAGTAGAAGACCATGACGCCACCAAGAACCAGGAAGAGCAGGAAATAGACGATGTTGGTAAACAGTAGGCTCGGCACCGTAGCCGTCGGAGAGACACCGTCTGCAATGGTCAGCAGGCCATAGACGAGCCATGGATAACGACCCAGCTCCGTAATGAGCCAGCCGCCGGTATTGCCGATGAACGGCAGATAGAGACAGACCCCCAAGACCCACAGCTTCCAGCAGCTGTCCGCAAGCGTGTTCTTCGACTTACGGGTGAACCACAGGGCCAAAGCCGCGAGTATCAGCACGGCGAAACCAACGGCGGCCATGAAACGGAAGCTCCAGAACAGCACATTGGTCGGCACGAAGTAATTCGCAATCTCCGGATGAGCCTTGCCGAACTGCTGCAGCATTTCATGATTCAACGTGTTCATGCCCTTCACGGACCCGTGGATGCTGTGGTATGCAAGCAGGGAAAGCATCGCCGGAATCTCGATGCCCTTGGTGGTCTTCGCCTGTTCGTTGATCAAAGCGATCACCGTCCACGGGGCGGGATCTTTGGTGTCGTTGTAAATACCTTCGGTGGCAGCGAACTTCATGGGCTGATCACTGATGATCTGCTGGGTCTGAAGATCACCGGCTACGATGACGAGCACAGCGGAAACGACGGCGATCACAGCCGCCACTCGCAACGAGGAGACATAGAACTCGCGGTTGTTGGCCTGCTTCTTATTGAGAAGACCAAAGGCCGCCATTCCTACGATGACGAAAGAACCCGTCATAAGCGCGCCGGAGATAACGTGCGGGAAAGCCTTCCACAGTTGTGAATTGCCGATAACAGCCCAGAAATCGGTCATCTTCGCGTGCCCATCTTTGGGATCGATCTTGAAGCCAACCGGGTGCTGCATGAAGCTGTTGGCGGCAAGGATCCAGACTGCGGAGATAGTGGAGCCAAGCCATGTAAGCCAAATGAAGATTACATGCACGCCGGGCTTAAAACGGTTCCATGTGAACATCCACACACCCACGAAAGTGGACTCCATGAAGAATGCTAGCAATGCCTCAATGGCTAACGGCGCCCCGAAAATATCACCCATGAATCGTGAATATTCCGACCAGTTCATACCGAACTGGAACTCCTGGATGATACCGGTGACGATGCCGACGGCAAAACTAAGTAGGAAGATCTTGCCCCAGAATTTCGCCATCCGTAGATAGACCGGTTTACGTTTCACAACGTACAACGTTTCCATCACTGCTACGGTGAAGGCCAAGCCAATACTCAGCGGCACGTAGAAGAAATGGAAAATGGTGGTCATTGCAAACTGGAAACGTGACAGACCCAGTACACTCATTCCACCACTCCTTTCTCTTTTATCTCATAAATTCACATTTGCCGCATTACGCTATGCAACAAATATCAGTTACTTTCAAGCATAGTCTTGATGTCCGTCATCTCCAAAACGGAACGGTCATTGACAATCTTCTTGAGAATCTGCACTACAGCGCCCTTGAGCTTCATATGACCGAACGCATCAAGTTCGGCGATTCCGCAATGAGGCCCCAAGGAGCACACCGTACCAAGACTCTTATATACGAATTTCTTCGTAGGCTTGCCTTTGATTCGCGCAACTACATTGGCCGCCGCACAATCAGCCTGAACTATGGAAATCTGACCGGTTCCTGGATACGGCCTGCCGTCTGCGGCGGGATTGGGGACCGCGGACACGTCTCCAATAAGAAACTCGTTCGGATTCCCTTCAACGGACAAATCGTCCTTGACGATCACACGGTTGCGTTTCTGATCATACCCTGATTTGGCGATGACTTCGCTGCCGCGCACACCAGTCGCCCAGATGACGGTGTTGGCTTTGTATTCGGTGCCATTGCTGACCACCGCATCAGGCTTGACCTCGGTGATTGGCGTGGAGACATGGAAGTTCACACCATGCCCTTCCAGATACTTCACTGCCCACTGTGCGAGTTTGGGTTCAAACATCGGCAGTATCTTAGGCGCAGCCTCGATGCAGTCGATACGAATTTTCTCCTCCGGCAGTCCATATTCCTTGACCAGCCTGGGCAGACGCCATACCAGTTCGCCCAAATACTCGATGCTGGTAAAACCAGCGCCACAGACGACGATATGCAGGTCGTTTTCGTCATGGCTCGTATTGTAGCGGGCAAGCATGGATTCGAGACGCCTGCGTGCGGCGAGCGCCGTATCCACATCGACGAGCGGCCAGCCGTTTTCTTCGGCTCCCTTGATTCCGAACGTCTCCGATTCGAAGCCCAAGGCGTTCAACAGGTAGTCATAAGCCAAAGGCTCATGGTCCTTGAGCAACACCTTGTGCGCCGCCCTGTCGATTTCAGTGACCTCGTCGATGAGGACTTCCACCTTCTGTGGTTCCACATCGCGAATGTCAAACGTTATATCTTCCGGCTCCTTGGTGCCGGCAGCCACTTGATGCAATTGAGTGGCCTCGTAGTGATAAGGGTTCTTATTGACAAGCACGATTCGTGCATCAAGCTTTGCATGCACCAGCTTTTTCGCCGCTCGCAAACCCGCATACCCCGCGCCTAAAATTACTATCGTTTTCATACTGCATCCTCAATGGTTGCGGCACTCCTATCGTCAATCGTAGGATACGCGAAAGAGGCCGGCTATATATCGTTTATCGGGCAATAATCTATCTCATCCGCGGAACAAACGTTACACATGAAATCGGCTTTGAGTATGCCATACGTGAACTTGCTGACATTCCCAAACAATGCCGATCTTCCTAAGACTTTGTTTCTCTAGGACCTTTCTTTCGATTCAGACCTTAGCATTAACGCAATGTCAATTGTGATCTTCCTTACAAGAACGTGTCTTCGTTCACTCATTTCAAACGTTTTACTGCTTCCGGGAAGCTTGCGACTCTTACGATATTCACAATACTCTCCTTTACAGGCCACTAAAGAACGCAATTACCATTGGTGGAATCCTTAACGCACGAGCATCGAGACTTGGGCTGAACCTGACGGACAGCTAGGCGCCATCGAGGAACACGAAGAACGCGCTGCTCATCGGTTTGCTCCATGGGAAGCACACCGAAAGCAAATCGGATAGGCACGAGTATAATCCGACCGAGATGCTGCGAGGCGCGGCTTATGGTTCGCACACGAACATTGCATCCAGCTCACGGCACGGTCCGGATGGTGTACCATCCTTGTGGACCATTGCAATGGAATGAACCTAATGCGCACAGGATTGCAGATCGTTGGCCGACCTCAGGACGCGGGCTGCCGTAAACTCGGCGGGGTTGACGACCGCATCGGAAGAGATGGACCACACCCTCGATTCACCGGGCAGGAGACTGACCATCCCCGAATCCACGGTTGAACGCGGATCGACCTTATCGGACATGCAGAAAAGATCACGTACATAGCTCGTGGCCGTAATGGTGAGTTCGTACCCACCCGGCGCCGCGACCGCCGTCGCTTCATACGGACGCGGCGAAAGCCGCTGGTCAATCACCTCACAGGGGTTGTAAATCACCCGCGCGAAACCACAACGCCCCTGAGATGATTCATCGTCAAAGCGAACCGCAATCAGTTCCTGACGGGCATCGGTAAAGTTCGCAACACTCTCATCCAGCCGAACGCTACACCTGCTCAAAGGTTCAATGCACAGGGACTCACGCTGCGAAGCCAGGACCCGACCGTTAAAAGCAATACGTTCGATCTCGCATCGGCCATCAAATGAATCGCACGTATCGTTGAGGAGAATCAGTGATAAGTGATCAGGCTTGACCGGCCCTCCTTCCCAACTCAGCGTCGCAAGAGCCTCGTCGGAGACGCGGGGCTGAATCGTCGCGAAACGCGGGGCGAAGACATCCCTCGAGGCATACCACAACGGTTTACGATGCCCGTAATAGTCCACTGCCGCCCAAGAGACAACCGGCCAATCATCGTTGAGCTGCCATATCAGCAAACCTGCATTGAGTGGCTCCAATGAGCGCATATGCTCCACTCCGTAACGGACAGCCTGTGCCTGTTGAAGCTGGCACGCCCAATGCCAATCCTCCAAATCCGCCCAGCGGTCGCTTTCAATCAGCCAATCACGGTGGCCATTCTTGTCGCGCGATACGTCGTCGAATACCCCCTCCGTCAGATGCGATCGCATCCCTTTGGCCAGCTTGTAGTTACCTTGTGAAGCCTTCTGATGCGTCAGCATCTGCGGTCCGAACACATCCGCGGGCTCATCGTGCACGACTCGGGTGAGGGTGCTCCAGGCAGGTGGGGCCTGATAACCGAATTCGTCGGCGAATCGAGGCTTGTAATCGCCATATTCCCGGTAGTCCTTCCGGTTCCACACATCCCAGATGTGCATGGTCCCGTCCGTGTCGAGGTTCGCGTCGGTGAACGGCGTGAAACTCATAGGTGAGCTCGGTAGGTACACTCTTGTCGGGTCGAGTCGCGAGAGCAGATTGGGGAACAGCGTGCTGTAGTAATAATCTCCCCAACCCCTTTCACCGTATCCATAGGCATTGGGTTGAAGGCTGTCGTCCCGTAACGCCTGTTTGTAGCCAGCCCATTGGGCATAGGCGACATAGTTTTCATTGGAACCGTTCCACACGACCAGACTCGGATGGGGGCAAAGACGGGAAATCTGCTCTTCCGCCTCGGCTTCGATCTGCGCCTTGGTCTGTGCGTCCTCCGGATATGCGGCACAGGCAAGCATGAAGTCCTGCCATACCATGATGCCAAGTTCATCGGCAAGATCATAGAAGAGATCGGCCTCATAAATGCCACCGCCCCACACACGCACCATATTGGAATTCGATTGAACCAGATCATCAAAACGGGAGAGATAAGACTCCGTACCGATACGTGAAGGAAATACATCCACAGGCACCCAGTTATAGCCACGCGCATGAACGGGTGTTTCGTTGACGTAGATTTGGAATGGCCGACCATGTTCGTCTGCGGCGTTGTCCAAACGAACGGTTCTAAAGCCCACGCGCCCATCCCAAGCATCCGTCTTTCCCCGGCCTTCGCGCAAGCCATCAGGCCTGTTCAATTCGACGTGTACGTCATACAGCGGCTGGTCCCCATAACCTCTGGGCCACCACAGCTCGACTTCAGGCACGCGCAAGACGACGGTGGCGCTCGTCCGGCCTGGATCGAGAAGAGATGAAGCACTGACTTCGCACCCCTGACCTTTGATGGCGACGGTAACCTCGATCGGCGCTTGGCCTTCATTCGCCTCAGCGGGATTCATGACCCTTCCGGTTCCGGCTCGCTCGACTTCGACGGTCGTCGTAAGTATCCCAGTGCCCTGTGCGTCCACATCGACCAAAGGACACACGCCTTTCAACCGGGCATCGGACCATGAATCCATGCCTATGGGACGCCAAATTCCGGCATTCGCGGCATCAATCCCCCAATCCCAGCCGAACTGGTATGAAGGTTTGCGAAGTTGATTAAACGCATGATGCTCCGTATGCGGATAATAGCCTCGTTGCTGTTCAAGCCTGTCGGACTCCCTCACCGGAGACTTGAAATCTATCTGTATGCAATTGTCGCCTTCGACAAGCAGAGGTGCGATATCCCAACGATGGGTGCGGTAGTAGTCACACGCATTACCCACCGGACTGCCGTTGAGCATCACATCGGCGACCGTATCGAGACCGTAGGCGACTAGATCATGGCGGCTGTGCCCGTCATCATGCCAAATGAAATGGCCGCTATACCGCCAATCAACATCACCGATCCACTGTTGTGAGCTTTCATTGTCGCCATCAAATGGGTCGGGAATCAATCCTTGCTTCAAAAGGCAAGTAGTCGCTTCACCGGGCACCGTCGCCACGACACCGACGGCAAGCGTCTGCCTGAGCCGTTCCGGAGCCGCTTGCGGATTCAATGCGGTCAGTGTCCAACGACATTGCAAAGGAGTGAAATTATGACCATAACGGTTGAGTACACGTTTCATTTTTATCCTCTTTATCCTCATTTGATGAGAGAAGACTTCACTGGAGATGTCATCTTGACGCTCGAAACGAAGCATGCAGCCGACGGCAGGAATGAAAAACCAGAACCTGACGCAACACCCCCGTGACGACCTCCATCGTGACGGTCTCCATAGCGTTCTTCATTGATTTCCCCATTGACATCATTCGTGACCAAAGCCTAACAGCCCACAGCCACGACTTCCTTCCGGCTTTCGGCCGCCGGAAGATACCATTCGCTGTAAAAGCAACAATAAATCTTCAGTCTGACAACGAACGATGTAGCAGCCAGCGGCACGCTTGTCAACCCATAAAAACCATACGACCACACAACAAGAAACCGTTAAAACGCATATCAAGAAGCCATGCAACCTGCAAGAAGAAACCACGTAAACTATGTGCCAAGAAACCGTGCAACCACACACCAGAAAACACCGGACCTAGACCCGACACGCCACAAGATTAGGAATGTATTGGCAGACGATGATGCCACGTCTAAACATACGATGGACCCGAATCTGGACTTCGCTGCGAAGACTCTCCAACTCGGTGATATTCGTTGATTTTCAGCCGTCTTTGGCTGTTTTGGTGGGTACCCCCTGAGAGAGTCGGACTCTCGTTGTCAGATTGAAAGTCTGACACTAATTCCACTTTAACACTACTGATTGCTAGTTTTTACTTTGGCAGTGTGTACTAACAGTGTACTATTTTGCCTTACATCGTGCAATCGAGCCAGCCGCATTAAGACAATATCAGCCGTACTTTTCCATCATTGCTTTGAGAGCGTGGTGGTCGTGTTTGTATCTGATGGCATTGATGTCGTCTTTGACTTGGCGGAGCCTGAGTGCAGCCTGGTCACTCTGCTCCCGGGTCAGGCTTGGGTCCCGGGTTTGGTCGAGTAACTGGTCTTTGATGCGCTCCATGCTGATCCTGACCCGCTCATAGTCACCGAGCGGGTGGTCATTGTGCCTTCCACGTCCGGTGGTCATGCTGATTGATAGTGTCCTCAAAAGCAATGGCACAATTAAGAGCTATAATTGTCTCATGGCTAAACTAAAACGCACCACCACTGCTAGAAAACAATGCAGGGAGTCTATGCAACACGGCAATCCAAAAACCGGGGAGCTAGAGGAAACGGCTATCAGGCACCAAAACTTTCTTTATTCTCTTTGCGCGTGGCTAAAGAGAAACCTTGCTTTAATCATAAGCATCCTCGCGTTGGTATGTTCAAATCTATGGTCTTGGAGTACCTATTCAAACTGGGAAAAATCAGGAGTTAAATTTAGCTATATCAACGTAGGACAACCAACTTTTACACATGATTTTCACATGGGAAAGAAGGAGATAAGCAAACCTGTAGCACAGACAAAGGTACTTATCTCGAACACCGGGCGTATGAACGCGACAGTAGTGGATGTAAGCCTCAAAAATGGGCATTCATATATCCAGAGTGGCTGTGAAAAACAAGAGGTTACAATCGCACCTGGCGAATCAAAGTTAATCTGGGTCGCCTTTGATAAAGATGAGTGGAACAACCCCAAGAAAAAAATCTACGTCACCACTGCAGACGGCCTTATCACTAGAGCTGACGATAGAGCGGCCAACGGCAAATCGACCGAAGTTTCAAGAAAGCGCGCATCAGATTATGCACAAGCACACGAGAAGCCTAAATCACCAGATTGCATAGTAGGAGTGTTTACAGTTAAGTAGCAGTCTCGATAGCCATTACCCCAAAATCGCCCTCCCCTGCCAAGCAGTGGGAGGGCGATGGCGTTATGACACGGGTGCGTGTCAGGAATCTACTTGCCGGTCATCCTGATGGGGTTGTAGGTGACTCCGAATCCTGCGGCGATGACGCCCGCGGCTGTGCTGACGAACCCGCCGACGTCGGGGTGGCCGAAGGCCATGAGCCCAAGACCGACCACGGACGCGACCAGGGCGAGCACATAGACGGCCGTGCGTACCTGACTGTTGAACACGGGCGTGTAGCCGGCGTCCACATGCTTGGGCGCATCCTCCGCCCGGCCCGCCTGTACGTCGGGCGTCGCGATGGCCAGACGGGCGAGCTCATCACTGCCGATCGGCCGCACTTGGGTCGGACCGGTTGCCCCCACGTCGCCAGGCAAAGCCTGAGCGACCTGGTCTGCCGTCAACATCTCAGCCTGCATCACGTCGCTCATCGCAACGCCTCCACCAGTCGCGTACCCCACGGAGACCGGCTGTCGCCGAGCTTGATGCAGGGCAGGGTCCTGCCGCACGCCTGCGCCACCATCTGCAGGGCGGTCACCTGATCGGGATGCGTCAGATCGTGCAGCCGCTGGCCGTCGAAATACCGCAGTCCCGGCTCGTCATTGATCTGGATTATCGCTTGCATGTCATCATCCTCCTGTCTTACGGGCGTTTCGCCCGTCAATAATTGGTTTGCCTTGTCGATCACATAAGCCACGTCCAGGCCGTTAGGAGCCAGGTCGGGGCATCCGGCGTGATCGCTGCCGGGCACCTCGCGATGCAGCCACACGTTGCCGTCCAGCCCGTCATGCCACAGGCGGGGCCACCCGTAACGGCGCGCGATATCGGCACACAGCTCGGCCGAGGCATCCATGCACGCCCGGGTGCACGGCACCCCGGCCATGCCGCCCTCATGCTCGATGCTGATGGTCGAACAGTTGGAAACCTCGTTGGCGTCGGACCACGAGCCATCGGACTCGCTGACATACTGGTGGATGGTGCCGTCAGCCCCGATGCCGTAATGCGCTGAAGTCTGACTGGCCTGACCGGCGAACACGCTGTCGGTGCCGGTCAGGCGGCCGACCATGATGTGCAGGGTGATGTGCGTGACCGAGTAGCCGCACCGACCCTGATAGTGGTTGGGACTGCCGACCCATTGGACCTGCATGCGCCCTCCTTCCCACCCCCGAGCGGGGGTGATATACGAAAGGCCACCCCAATGGGGGTGGTCTAGTTGTTAACGATGATGGTGGCTAGTGGTCGGGCGGGTCTCGCGCCAGCGTGTCTGGAGCGACCTGGGCGCGCAGCTCGTCCGGCAGCCGAGGTTTGGGATGACGGGCCATGTACTCCGGCTCCATGGCCTTGACCGCCGGGTCCAGCCAGTGACACAGGCTGCGGATATAGGACACCGCCACCCAATACTGAGCTTGACGCTCCTCCAAACGCTTGATCTGCTTGTCTTGGTCGTCAACCTGGGTGCGTAAAGGCTCGATGATGTCCTCGCGCATGATCTCCGTGGCCTCGTGGGCCGCCTGCACGGCCATCTGCTCGGTAGCGGCCCTGCTCTGCCGCCGCCCCGCCCACGCCGCTATCAACGCGCTCAACGCGCCGGACCCGACCATGGCCGGCAGCAGGACCATGAGCAGGTCCTTATCCAACAACAAATCCATCAAAGGCATACACAACACCAATCCGCCAAACATACGGCTCCAATCGACTGGGATATATCGCAGTAAACGGGATAACAAAATCATCGTGCGCAAATCAGTTTGGCGGTGATGCTGCTCCGCAGCCCGTTCATTGCGGTGAAATTCGGAGATTCTATACGCCACCCGATGCAATCCCCGGCTTCAAGGTACGCAAAGTGAGGTGGCACGGGGAATTCCACCCATGACCCTTCGCAGCGTGCGTAAATATTCGTGGGTATTCTATCGTACCCGTTGAAATTATTCTTAGCTCTTGAAGCGGCAATGATGATTTCAGGCTCACCTTGCCGAAATACGTTAGCTATTCCGCTTATTTCGTAGACGCCAGCCAAAGGCACTTGCAAGAAACCATTCTTCAAAGAATACTGTGATGCTCCGTTTATCGTCCTGACTTCCTTGAAAGTCACCTCCCAAGGACCATCATCGTTAACTGAGTTATATGCCTGACCGATGGAAATACGATCTGCTGGTGCACCATTGATAGTGACCCCATGGTTGCTGTCAACCTGAATAAAGCTTCCACCATTTACCCCAATAGTGACAGACTCTTCGTGTGGTGAATCCCGGGCAGTTATAACTCTATGCTGCCCCATACACACGAAGAATTCTTTTACGGTCCTATCGTCGCTAATGTTGCCGGATATCCCCCAGTGGATGATTTCCTTACCGTCATTTCTTTTCTCAATAAGTGATATTCCCCCAGTGTGATTAGATAATATATCAGCTTGCCGCATCGCCATATATGTGCCATTTTGCGATGTTTGGAAACCACCGACCGCGTTCACGCCGTTGGCATTAGCTGTGAACAGTTCTTTCTCATCCTTGCTTTTTACGAAGAACCCGTTGGCGTCGAACCCGGTCAGCCCATCGGGTGTGGTGAACCTGCCAGAACTGACAATCGCTGCCGTAACATCACCAACGTTGACTTTGTCAGCGGTTACGCTTTGTGCTGCAATTTGAAGCGCGGTAACAGCATTTGCCATTATTTTTCCGGTTGTTATTGCATTATCGGCTATTTCCGTGGTTCCAACTGACGATGCTACAAGCACCTTGTTTGCCATCAAAACCATGTCATTCCAATCGGCACCATTCCACACATAGATTCCTGTAACATTCCCGTTCTGAACGGACGCGATTTTAAACCACAAGTCACCATCAGCAACAAGTGAAGTATCTGGAGGTGTTACGCCACTGAATATTTTATTTTTCTGATCGGCTGTTAATCTGGCTTGACTTGCAGTATCCAATGCTTTTTGTGCATTTTTCTGCACTGCATCAATATCAGCTTTATTGACTGCTCCGATGACCGTAACCATTATAGGTTCGGATTCTTCACTTACATTCGGAGCACTCTCTCCTTTATCATTATGCGCGTCATCAAAAGCCACTGCAGTAATCGTTAACCTAGTACCGTCTTGCATATCGGCTTTAGACTGCGATCCGGATCTAGACAACTCACCGAAATCATAAATAACACCATTGCAATCTTTAGCAGTTATTTTGATATGACTGAAATCGGCTGGTATACCTTTTTCGAGTGTCCCATCCCAATTTACAATCACGCCGCCGGCAACACTGGAAGCGGTCAGTCCAGTGGGCCGCCCAGGAGGTGTGGTATCACCTACCCATTGAGCCACACCGGAACGACCAGCGTCTGTGCCGACAATGGTCCTTGATCCATCGGCATTATGGATAGTGATACTACCGGCTTTACGGGTCTGCTGCCTCCTGCTCTTATCTAAAGCCAGTTGCGCCAAAGCAGTAGCGGCATCAATGGGATCTGACGAAGTTATATTTGGATGAAAAACCATTATGCTCCCTTACTGGAATGGTGCCGGTGCTACGTCAAATTTGAGGGTTGCCTTATCGCTCTGGTCGCCTGACATCTCCATAAGTCGCAGATGATACATGCCGTCAGGCAAGGAAGGGAAACCATTAAGATATAAATCGACTGACTCACCGGGCCAGTATGAGCCAGCTGGATGTTTTGGATGGCCGTTGTTATCGGCGTCGTTAAAGTCGACGACACCAGTTATCTGCATGAGCTTGGTCCCACTTTGTGTCGCAACTCCTTGCACATGGCTGCGGAGCAAATCGAGACCCTCAGTGTCGGTGTCCCCGTAAACGGTCTCCCTGAGCACAGGCGGGTCATTAGCACTGTTGATTAGATCCATGTGCTCCACGCAGGCCGTCACCGTACTCTCGTCTGTACCTGCGCCTGTCGCATACCAGCGGTGATAGCCATCCTGGTATGCGACATGAATATCCTCGACATCTCCACCTTGTGGGGAATAAGTGAATGAGATAGGCAGTCGGTCGGCATCAAGGAAAACATCTGCGTCAGAGCCTGCAAGGAAACGCACACGAAAATGCCGTCCATCCTGCGTACGATATGGTCTAAAAGTGATGTCCGGCCCACCCTGACAGTTGGTAATGTTTGAAAGTAGATTGGACACCGCGAGATTCTGCACGTTCCAAGCCTGGTAATTGGTGCGCTGATGGGCCCCTGCTTCGCCAAGATAGCTCCAGTCGAATGGCAGCGCGCCCCCCTGCTTGGCGGATGTGGCTATACGGCCCAGCTCGGAGCATATGCCTCGATATGACATCGACTCGAAGGATATGACGTCATCACTGTGCCCATCCTGGAAAGCACCGTCCCGGACCGCATACCGGTCGGCAAGGATGGTCATTGGGCTCTCCAGGCTGAATGTGGTGTCCAGGAAACCGTCCTCGCGAGCGCCGATTTTGCCCCAGAATATCGGGGTTGCTGTTCCGTATCCGCTGTTGTTGTCCATGTCGGTGACCCATTCGGTGACGATGGCGCGTCGTTGGGAGTCGAGTAGGGCATTACGTTCTGCGGCGGTGGATGCGGGGATGGCGGTCCATGGTATGGTTAGGCTACTTTCGTCTGTTTTTCCTGGGCCTTTGTCTGTGGTGGCGAAGCCGAAATCGCTGATGCCCATCTGCCATGAAAAGCTGGGGATGTCGATGGGGGCGATGATTTGTCCGGTGCGGGCGTCGCATATCCAATGTCTCCAGCTCATCTGATGACTCCACGGTCCCATACGTCGACTTGTCGCAGTCCGCGCCACCAGAAAGCGGGACCATTTGTGTTGGGTTTGATGTCTACTATGATGTTGTGCCATCCGGCTTCCAGCTCAAGGATCCATGAAATGGTCTGTCGCTGATAATATATGCGTGGGATGAGGCACTCGTCATTTTCGTCGGTCAGTATTTTGTCGCCTTGGTGTGAGTCGCGGACTCTTGCGTAGCATGATGTGGTGTCACTGTCGCATTCGGCGCGGAAGGTGAAGCGTACTTCCACCAGTCGGTCGGTGGGGAGGTTGAAGCCTGTGGCCGCTTGTGCCCACCACCTGTCGGGAGTCCAATCCTGTATTAGGCTTTGCGTGTTGGATGCGTATCCTAGACGTCCCATGCTTGCGCCGTATGGTATCGCATAGTTTACACTCCCTATTGGCGATGAGGATGATGTGGATGTGGCTCCAGCGGGTACGAGCATGTCACGCAATCGCAAGGAGCCCGATGGGATTTCTGGTGGAACAGGTGCTGCTGATGGCGTACCTTGTACTACGTGTAGCTCTACTTGATTGTCCGGTATTCCGGTGTGGGCCACGAGATATATGCTGTCGATGCGTTCATATGCTCCGTCTCCCGCGGTAACTTGTTCTATGGTGAGTCCGCCGGGCCAATAGGCTTCGACTGTCCCATCATCGCCAGCCATCCCGGATACCGCCACACCTGATTCGGCACGGTATCTGAGGCCTGATACGCCGCAAACCTCTAGACCGCAGATGACACCGGTGTTGTGCCATCCTGCCTGTATGATCCGACGATGCGTTAATGCGTCTAAACCGTTGCCTGACTCGTCGGGCGCTACACCCAAAGCCGTAACCATATACTCCTCCTCATGTAATCATTTAAAACTTGGGAATCAGATATAGGTGTCATGTAATTCCACCGTGACTGATCCATCTCCCACACTGGCTAAGTGCAGCGTCACTGACCCTCCCGGTCGCACACTGGGTACTGCGCGACGAACCAGACTTCGGCTGACATCGATTCCACCCATACTGGCAGTCTGCGACCTACAGTCCAAAATCAGAGGCACACCTGATACGACTTTGCCGGACCATTCCAGAGACTGTTCTCCATCACAGACAATGACCACACCGTCAGGCCAATCGCCTGATACTGTTAGACATGGGTATGCAGTGGCGGTTCCTCGGTTGGATAGTCGAAGTAGATCATGTCCTCCGGCAGCCCGACCATAGGATAAGGGGTACGCTAGGCCATTGGCGTTCTGACCGTAGGATAAACCTCCTAAGGGCCCGGACTGTGGGATGAGCTGGCCCTCCTGGGCCTGCCATGACAGTCGTTCCGGTCGCGGGCACACCACGGTGAGAGTCCCGGTCATCCTGCCCTCATGCCAGGCGGGGTCCACACTAACGGTGGCGTAGCCTTCCACATAAGTGTCATCGCCACCGTCCACGACCCTCAGCCTGACCGGAACGGAAGCCGCGGACAGGATACGAGACAGCGCCGTGATCACCTGCGAACGTTCTTCGCCCAAGGCGACCCAGTGCAGGGTCACGGTGCGTGAGGAGTAGATAATCGCGTCGGGAGCGATGTCATGTGCCCCATTGCCCGAGGCACGTTCGGCCATGGTGACCTTCGCCTCGGGTGTCGACCGCCATCCCTCGATGCCTTCACCGCTGACGCCCAGACAGTCTGGCCGGTCCTGTGACATGCTGCCGCTGAACCTCACCTGACGGTCGCGGTAGTAGAGGATCGCGAATGCTGGCTGATAGCTCATGACACTCCCATCATCGAGGCGCGCAGCTGGCGCGCGGCCGTCCGACCGTTGATGGTGCCAGCCACATATGGATCCTTGACACCGTAATTGTTGATGGTCACCTGCATGGCCGGCATGGGCTTTTCCTTGCCGGTCTCGCCGCGATCGCCATCCTTGGAGAACAGGGCCCTCTGCTGGTCGCCGGTGAGCACCAGCTCAGGGTCCATGGTCCGGTTGCTGACCACGGTCACGCCCGGGGCCAAGTATCCGCCCTTGTCGTACAGTCTGGGAACGATGCCGCCGTCCGCGTACCCTCCGGGCCTATCGAGCGCCGACAAGCTCCCGTACCGGTGGATCGCATAGTTGAGTCCAGCGTAGATGTTGGCGAGCGGCTCCGTGATGGGGTGTCCTGCGAAAGGTCCCGCATAGGCGGCGAAAGTGGGCGGGATGACTTGCATGAGGCCCTGCGACGGCATACCCGCCTTGGCGTTGCTATCCCAATTGTTAATCGCGTTGGGGTTACCTCCGGACTCCTGGTTCATGCGTCGCAACACGGTGTCAGCCCAGCTGGCCGGCTGTGCGAGCATCTGCAAGGCCTGGAGCACCAATGGCCTCCATCGCTGCACACCGGCACCACCGTCACCTCCAGGTGCCGGAGCGCCACCGCCAAACAGGCTCGCGGCCATGCTTTTGACCTTATCGACCAGGGCCTGCATGGTCTTTATAGGCAGTTGGGCGATCAGGCTTCCCCAGTCGCCGGCACCGATGCCCGCCAGCGCGGTCTTGACCGGGTCAACGATCAGACGGTTGACCGTCCCACCTGGGTCACGCACGAATTCCATGACACTCTTGGCGGCGTCATGGAGCCAATGCTCGGCATCCTTGACTATGCCACCCATGTCGAATCCGGGCACAATTCCCCCAGTGGAAAACCCCATGTCCGCGCGGACGGCCGCGGGGCCGGACTGACGTGCCAGACGGTTCCACCGATAGACGTTGTCGGCACCTACGGCCCGGGTCCATTCGGGCACCATCCACGCCTCGCCGGGCGAGGTCAATGCCAAGATCGTGTCCTGGCCGGGCGCGTAGCCGGGGTTAATGCCACCTTCCGCAAAATGCGCGTCCGGCAGCTTCAAATCAAGGCCTACCGCGCCAGCGACCTTGTTCCATACCGCCTGGATTCCATTGGTGTACACAGTGTCGACAACCCAGTGCACAGGTTTTGCCGCAGCATCCTTAATCTGATCCCAGGAGCGTCCAATCCAATCCTTCGTTGCCTCGAACGCCTGCCCGATATCATGGATGCCGTCCTTGAACGGCCCGATGACATGATCGTTGATCCAATTCCAAGCATCCCTGAACTTTCCTACGATCCAGTCCCACACGGGACGAATGTGACCATTGTAGAAGTCGTTCCATATCATACCGAGGCCCCTGATTTCGGCCTTGAAACCGTCAATAATGTTCGTCTTGATCCAATTCCAAGCATCCCTGAACTTTCCTACGATCCAGTCCCACACGGGACGGACATAGTTGTTGTAGAAGTCGTTCCACCGGTCGCCAAGAGTTTTGATGCCTTCCTTGAAGGGTTTGACGACATTCGTGTCAATCCACTTCCACGCCCCGCCCATAATTTTGCGGATTGCTTTGAATGCGGGATCGATGACGTTGTGCCAAAGGTACTCCACGGGCTTACGCAGCAGGTTAAAGGCGATTACCCACGGGCTAACGAAGACCGTCACGACGAAAGTTATCAGGAACTTAAAAACCTGGCTTATTCCATGCCCGGCCGCCTTGACGAAATTCCAGAATCCTTGGAACACCGATTTGATTTTGTTCCACGCAGCCTTGAAGAAGTTGACAAACGGACCGGCAAACCATTTACCGACGGACTCGCAAGTGTGCTTGACCCCACGCATCAACTTGTCAACGGCGTCATGAAAAGGCTTGCACTTGTTATAAGCAAGGACGAAAGCACCGACTAGAAGGCCGACAACTGTCACGATCTTACCGATCGTGCTCCCTTTCCACACAAGCTCAAGCAGCCCGAACGCTGTTTTGAAAGCGGATACCGCTTTACGTGCCAAGCCCACCGCCAGCGTCAAGCCAACAACTCCAGTAACAACCCCAGCCAGCACTTTAGTGAGCGTCTTATGACTATCGGTGAAAGCTTTAATCTCCAACGCCCAGTCGGTCATGCCGCGCATGGATTTGGTGATGGCTGGAAGGAACTTGGAGGCGAGGGTGATGCGCGATGTTTCGAGCATCTGGTTAAACCGTTCGGTCTGCACTCTGGCGGTGCGCTGTGTCTCACCCCAAGTGCTGATATCTTTGCCGTTCTTTTTGGCGGCATCGGATATGCCGTTGACGTTGCTGGCGAAAGTCTTGGCCGATCCTCCCGAAAGCATGAGCGCCGTGTTCATGCCGGTGGCTCCACCCATGATTTTCTTCAACGCCTCCGTATACGTCTGCGCCTGCGGCGATCCTTGTTTGAGCTGATCGTTAAACCCCTTGCTCTTGGTATACATCTGTTCCCACTGGCGCACCAGCGAGGCCTGGGTGTCAGGCAGCGCTTTGAGACCTTTGCGGTAGTCGTTGAGGGTCACAGAACCGTCCATGACGCCTTTGGCCAGCTCCTTCGACGCTCCGGTGAGCTTACCGAACATGGTATCAGCATCCTGAGCGGCGAACTTGGACTGGTTGAAGGCGTCCAGAAGGATAGTGCCCGAAGGCCCCATCTTCTGCAGGATTGTTTCACTGAGATATCCTATAGTGCCGGTAAGCCCCCGTTTGCCGAGATTCTGGGCCACATCCACGCTGCTGATGCCGAATTGCTGCATCTCCTTGACAGCAACCTGATTGGGTGCCTGAAGATTACGGATCGTGTTGGCCAGCTCTTGTGTGGACTCCTGCGCGGAGGTGCCATGGGACGTGAGAGTTGCTATTGCCCCACCCACCTGGTCGAAGCCGATGCCGGCAGCCGAGGCGACTGGGAGCACCGTAGACAGAGATCCGGCGAACTCCTGCATGGTGGTCTTGGCCTCTCCGGAGGCGGCGACCAGCTGGTTGGTGACGCTGCTGGCCCTGTCAGCGGGGATGTTGTAGGAACGCATGATGGAGGTCAGTGCGTTGGTCATGACGCCAAGGTCGACCTGCTCGTCGGTGGCCCCCTGCGCGGCTGCCTTAAGGACCTTAAGACCGTCCGCGCCGCGGATCTGGGCCTTTTCCATTGTGTACATGCCCTCGGCGAGCTGGCTGGTGCTAATGCCCGTCTGGACGGCGATGTCTTTGATGCCCTCTTCCACTTGGTGGAGGTTCTTTGTGGACTCGCCGCCAGCCGTGACGAGCAGGTTCATTTGCTTTTCGAAGCCTTCGGCCGCATCGGTGCTGTTCTTCATCCATTGCGCCAGTCCGACCGCGCCCAGGCCGACACCGAGCAGGCTCAGGCTTCTGCGGGCACCGTCCCAGATGCCTTTGAGCTTACCGGATTTCCCGCCGACCCCTTCGAGGGCCTGTCCGAAGCTTGCCCATTTGGATGGCTGCTCCTCGGTGGCCTTGGCGAGGTCCTTGTTGGCCTTGGTCAGCTGCTCGGTGGTCTCCTTTGATGCATTCTTGGCGACTTTAAGAGCTTTCTCGGAAGTTTCCACACGCTCGTTGGTCTGTCTGACTCTGGCTCTGGCTGCGTCGAGCTGCGCTTCGGCTTTGATGGCCTGTGAGGAGGCTGGACCATACTTCTCTACCTGTTCAGAAAGTCGTTTCTCAGCGGCCTCCTGGTTTTTGGCGGCGACGGCCGCTGCGTCGCGCGACTTGGAGATGTCCCGCGTCGCGTCTTGCACCGCCCTTTTGGCTTTGGACTCGGCATCCTGAAGAGCAGACACCTGTTCCTTGAGCACGTCGGTCTTGGACGTGGCCGTCATGGACTGGGTCCAGGCGCGTCCCGCGGACTGTCCCGCCTGGCTTGCCGCGTCTGTGGTGCCTGTCAGCAGTAGTTTGGCAAATTCCGCCAAATCGGGCAGCACGGGCACGTATGCGGGTTTCACAGCCATGGTCAGCCTCCGGGGATGATACGGGATGACAGGGAGTCCAGTTCGTTTCTGACCTGGACATCGAGGTCGTCTTCAGGGCGGTGTTGTTTTTGTCTCTTTTGCTCATCCCGTGCGAGCGCCAGGGAGAGCACGTTGTACGGTTTAAGCCCTCGCACAAGTACGGCGAGGGCTCTGAGTGTGATGTCTCCGCGCCAGTACTCCGCGATCGGGTCACGGGGGCTGTATTGCTCGCATAATGCGGCTTCCAACTCCTCGGGGTGACCTTCAGCGTCGAGGAGATCTAGCGCTGTGTAGGGACTCCATCCGGCGTAGTGGACTCCATCTGCTCGCCGATTTCATTCATCAGCAGCATGACGTCTGCGACCTGTCCGCCGTCAGCGATGAAGTCGTTCCATTGGTCTCCGAGTACGGCTTTGGCCATGTCGATATCGGTCTTCGCTGCGGTGACCGCCTCCTTGGTCCTGTTGGATTGAAGTAGAGGGTGTTCGATATGGTAGACGCGGGCCTTTTCCTCGTCCTTGACGGTGAAGTCGATGGTGTCGGTGACGCCGGGATGGGTCTCCTTGTATTTCTGTCGGATGGCGTGCAGCGAGTATTTTGTTGACATTTATGCTCCTTAAAAAATAATCATGATTGATATGTTGTTGCTGTTTCAGGCTGTTTTCTTGACGCTGGAGGCCTTGTCGTACTGTTTGCCGGTCTTCTCGTCGGTCAGTACGTCGAAGGTGAATCCTAGGTCCTCGGTGTCTGCGCGGTCCATGGTCCGGTCACCGAACCCGCTGATGGTCGCCTTGTACGCAAATTCAACGCGGTAGACGGCGTCAGTACCAACGCCGTCCTGGGTGAGCAGGTAGATGCGGTAGAGGGGCAGCTGGCTCATGCCACGCTCGGTGATGGACCATGTCTTTTCGTCCTTGCTGGCGGGCCATGCTGATACGGGCTGGCCGGCACGGAGCGCCTGCGTGTACGCGTTGGCCTCGCCGAAGGTCACTTCCAGCTGACGCGTGGAGGAGCTCAGATCGCTGCGCACCGGCTCGAGATCCTGCAGCATGGTGGTGTCATCGGTCTTGACGCTGCGCTTCTCGACTGCGCCCTTGGTGGTGACGTATCCCATCTGCTTGTAACCGTCCGGCAGTTTGCACGGCAGGCCGTCCGCGCCGAAAAACTTGGACGGCGCGGGCGTCGAATAGTCTGCGATGGCGAAGACCATGGTGGCGTGCTTCCGCACGTTTCCTGAGCTGTTCTGCATATAGGCCTGCAGGTCGGCGATTGTATCAGTCTGCACGTCATCTTGAGTACCGATGCCGTCTGGCATTGTAGGGTTTATCAGATCGTTCATTGTTCTTCCTTTATATGCAAAAAGCCTCCCGCTTTGAGAGGCCTTATATTGGTTTATCGTTGATTCAGCTGTTCACTGGTCTCATGACCAGTGAGAACGTCGCCGTGCAACGTAGGATGGCGGGGTCGCCGAACGGGACATCACTGAACGCGGTTCCGGACACATCGTCCACATACCCATACTGGTTGCCGTTGCCAGCCAGCGCAGCCATGCACGAGTCCATCGTCTGTATCAGCGGGTTCATGTCCTTCCATGAGCCTGCCAGCAGATCGATGTCAACGCTCGCCGAGCGTTCGACTACTCCGAGCGTTCCCGAAGGGCTCAGACTGGTTCGCACGGCGGGGAGTCTGGCGCGCAGTTCGGTGATTTCTGGCAGTACCGTGTATGGCGAATATCCGGTGCGGTCCTTGATCCATTGGTTGACCAGCCGCAGATGCTGCGGCCATCTGACAGGTTCCACCTTCGCCTCCTACAGCTGAGCCGTAGCACGATTGAAGAAATTATGTTTCGGATATCTCAGCGAGCCGTATTCCTGTTCAGATGCGTTCTCGCTGCCTGCGACAACGTTCACGTAGGGGCGTTTGATGCCGGTCGGCGACTTCGTGCCGGGGCGTACCCCCTGTTCCAGATGGAGCGAGTCCGCGAAGTCCTCACACCCCTCCTGGATGGCCAGCCGCTGGCAAATGGGCAACAGCCGCTTGGCCGTGTCCATCAGGGCATCCTTGACGTTGGGGTTCTGCAGCACGTTGCGGTCGATCCATTCGTCATCCACGATGGCTCCGGTCATCTGTGGTCCTCCATCATGTAGAATTCGCTGTGCGATCCGAGCCCGTCAGCAGGCATGTACTCCTGGACCGCGCTTGACAGCCGGTACGCCTTGCCGTTCCATCGGATGGTGTCGTCGCCGTCCACGAGGTCGGAGACGAGAACGCCTTGTGGTCCGATAACCCGCCATCTGCCGATGATGATGTCCTGTTCGAAGAGCACGTCGCCCGCATTGGTGACGGGTTGCACACTGCAGCCCTCCACCGTGCAGGCGGTCATGCTCTCCTTCGTCTCGCCATCCACGTCCGGCTCGCCTAGGGTCCGGTGCTCTATGACAATGGTGTCACCGTGAATGCCGGTCATAGAATGCCTCCAATCCGGTATTTCGACACTGCCGAGCTCCAAGCCGCAGACGTGCCCACGCTCATCGTCAGACTGTAGGTGCGGGACTCGGCCCCCGTTGTATAGGAGGCCAGTCCGGGAAGCACCTGATAGATGGCTGCGGCCTGTTCCAACACTGCGTCTGACACGTCACCTGGTATCGGGTCATACCCGTGCGAGTAGGTGACCTTCAGTGCCCGCCACTTGTCGGGCAGGGGTGCGGGGAAGCGCAGCAGGCCGTCAGCCGACCATTCGTACGGTACTGGCGCGCCGTCAAGCAGCACCCGGTCCACTGCGAGGACCGGCCAGACCGGCAGACGAATCGTCCTGACGCCGGTGGCGTCGAGGATGATCTCCTCGTTTTCCACTTTGACGATCGGGTTGTGGGATTGCCCGACGAACCGGTCGGAGGCCAGGCGCAGGGCGAGCAGCAGCTTCTTATCATCGGCTTTGGCCCCTATGCGCACCGCCAGGTCATCGGCCGAAGCCAGAATTTGGCGGTCGCCCCGGGACTGTTCGCTCATGTCGGCCTCCTATCGGATCAGTGGCTGGCGTTGCCTGAGGGAGCTCCGGCGATGGCGGCCACAGCGATGCGCTTGGGCTCGCGGATCATGAGCAGGTATTCCTCCTCGGCCCTCACGTAGGTGAGGTTGTGGCGCGCGTCGTCCTCGTTCTGATTGAAGGCCAGGATGGACAGCGGGGTCTTCTGTAGCAGCTGCACGGAGTGGAAGTCGCCGACCAGGACCTTGCCCTGGGGCACGATGCTGGAGGTGATGCGCGGCACGCCAAACAGGGTGAAGGGGCCGGTGGCGAACGGGGCGTTGGACAGGAAACGATCGTTCTTGTCCTTCATCAGGTTCAGTGTCTCGTTGTCTGCCGGGTTCATGACCACGGCCTGCACGCCGATGCCGGGCACCGTCTGCTGCAGCTGGGTGATGGCATGGGACACGGTGGTGACCATGTCCGTGTCGAACGGGATCTGTAAGGTGCCCGCGGTGTTCAGGATGCCGTTGGGCTCGTCGGTGCCACCCATGCCGTTGAGCACTAGGTTCTCCTTGTAGGAGGCCAGATTGCGCGTCAGCACGGAATCGATCAGAGAACTGATCACCCCGTCGTCGGCGAGCTCCTGGTTGGTGACCTTGATGCCGTCCGCGACCGTGAAGGCGTGCGCCTCCGCCACGGCGGTGGACAGGGTGCTCAAAGGCTTGAGGTCGCCCTCCTTGACCTTTTTGGCGTTGTTGGTCACGGATACCAGCTGCCGGTATTTGAGGAACTGGCTGGTGGTGGTGCCCAATGTGATCAGGGAAAGGAAGGTGTTCGGCTGCGGGTAGGTCAGATCGGTGACGCCAGGAAGCACCTGGGGGACGATCGCCCCGGGCAGTCCGGTGGACAGCGGGTCCGGGTCGGCTTTGACGTGCAGGCCGCGCGCGGTGATGGATACCGGTGTGCCATGGGGCTGGTTGGACTGGAAGTTCTTGTAGGCCTTTGTCTCGGTGAAGGCCTGCCCATAGGACTTGGCGACAGCGGTCCTGGCGGGTTCCACCGGTGAGCCCTTGCCCTGACTGTCGCCTCCGGCGGCCAGACTCTTGAAGGCCTCATTGGCCTCATCGGCCTTTCTGATCCGTTCGCGCAGGACATCTGCTTTCTGTTTCCATTCGAGGATCTGGTCGTTCTCCTCGTCGGTGAATTCGCGTTTCTCCTCCTGTGCCTTCTTCGCCAGAGAATTTGTCTGGGCGAGGATATCCTTCAATTCTTCTTGCAGGCTCATAGTCTTCCTTCCATGAGATTGATTTCCATTTCCGCTGCCCAGGCGGTAGTTTCGGGCACTGTGCAGGATTTCACGGTGTCAGCCGCAACATCCCGTCCCTCTCCTTCCTTGCCGGATGGCTTGGACTGAGAGGAAAGTTCTTGGAGTACGGTCTGTCGGACCAGTTCGCGCATACCCTCGTCATGCTCCGCTGTCTCGGCATCAGCGTCGGCCTGGTCAGACTTGGTGGATAGCAGTACGGTGGCCGGATTGGCTCCCTTCATGCATGGGCCGAGCTCGATAAGGTCCACCTTGCCGACCTGATAGATCGCATCCCCGTCCGGACCATCAACCATCCGGAAGTCCGATTCCATGCCGGAGTATGAGAATTCCTTGATGCGTCTGTCCTTGAGGAGCTTGAAGACCTGGACCGCGGTGGGGTTGCTCATGTCCAGTTGTGCGGTGACCTCCAATCCCTGGTCGGTCTCCTTGGCTTCAAGCACCTCGCCGATATGGCTCATAGGATTGCTCCAGTCGTGAGACCAGACCACTGGTATCGGATCGCCGGAGGCCTTCCATTTGGCCAGGGTCTCCGTGAAGGCTCCCGGCATGACCACTTCGCCGAGGGAATCCACATTGCCGAACACGCTCACCAGGGCGGTGAACTGCCCTTCACCAAGGCTTCCTCCGTCGCCGACGCTCTTGAACGTGGCTCCGGTGGTTCGTTTGAGGGTGTGCTGCTTCATTGACTTCCTCCTAAATTCTGTGACCCCGAGTCAGTCGGGTCCGCCTGGGGTCCTCCTCCACGAACGGTGTTGAGCAGGTCGATGATTTGGTCATATTCGGGTCCTAATCCCGGGAATCCTTGTTCCTTGCGCCCCTCGTTGATACTCAGATAGGGGCCTCCGACTGCCTTTTGCAAGATCTCCGCCTGTTCAAGGAACGACCCGCGCAGGGCCGCGTTAAGGTCGAATTCGACGTATTCTCGGGGGTCCTGAGACACCAGGGGCACGAT
Organism: Bifidobacterium bombi DSM 19703; assembly: GCF_000737845.1. Taxonomy (GTDB): domain Bacteria; phylum Actinomycetota; class Actinomycetes; order Actinomycetales; family Bifidobacteriaceae; genus Bifidobacterium; species Bifidobacterium bombi. The sequence continues at coordinate 1,289,327 of NZ_ATLK01000001.1, forward strand.
CTGGGCGTTGAACGCCTGCTCCAGCTGTGTGAACAGCGGGCCGAGGGTCTCCTTGTAAAGCGAGTCCCGGAACGCCTGGGTTGATGAGTAATTGGCCTCCCTGGCTCCCACCATCTCGGGCGGCACATGGTACGCAGACGCCACCTCGATGTCCGCGAGCGTGCGCCCTTCGACCTCCTGGGCGTCCTTGGGGCTGAAGGACTCGACCTTCTCCCAGTGGATGCCCTGCAGGACCGGCGAGCGACCTTCATGCCCGCCGTTCTCCAGGTAGTCATCGATGTCGGATTCCAATCGTTTCTGGTCGTCACGCTCCAATGGCTTCATGTCGGCGTTCATCGCGAAGATGCCGGGGATCCGTGCCCCGTTCTTCCAAATTGCCTGCCGCCATTTGACCGATTCGGCGTATTCGCGCAGCGTCTGGGACAGGGTCCGCATAGGGCTGACGCCATTGGCGCTGCCGTACCCCTTGTCCCATAGGACGCCGTCCAGGCCGATTACGCTGGAGCCGTTGTCCGCTGTGGCGAGCTGGATGCCGCGCACGTCCTCAAACCCGGCCCAGGTGAAAGTCCAGGTGTAGGCAGGTATCCGGTACAGCTCCCACCCGCTGCGTGAGCTGGCGGATGGGAGGAGTTTGACCGCGAAGCGGTCGTACACCATCAGATCGCAGATCAAGTCGTACCAGAATCGGTAGGACCCATGGTAGCGAGTAGGATACTTGACCAGGTTGTACAAAGGGCCGTCTGTGACCACAGGCCGGTCGTTGTCGCCATCGCGGCGGTATACCTTCATGGGGATCCTGGCGGCGTTGCGAGCGATGAACTCAACGGTCTTGCGCACAGCCGGCTGGGTGGCGAACACGGACAGCGACTCGGAGTTAGCGGACAGCGGCATTCCAGGGTCCACGACGTACCAGCGTCCCCGTACGGTGCCCGCCTGGAAGTCCTGGACGGACTTCTCAACATGTTTGTGTCTGGTGAAAGGCCAGATCATGCCGTCCTCCTTCTCATGCGTACAGCCCATGCGAGGCGTACGGATTGTCCTTCAGGGTCGTCTTACGGGTCATCGCCTCGGAAAGCGCATCACAGATGGCGGCCACGCCGTCTATCTTGTCACGCGAATCCCTCTTGTTAGGCTGCACGTTGCCGTTCTCATCGCTTTTCACGGCGAGATTGTCGACGTTCCAGCGCAGTACGGGGTTGCCACCATGCTGGAAGAGCGGATGGTCCTCGCTGCCGGTCAGCAGCAGACGTTGCAGCTCCTTGAGTACCGGGGAAAGGGTTTTGAACCCCTGCCTGACCGGGGTCAGCCGATCCACGGATAGCCCCTGCTCCTCGAGATCGTTGACCACCTGGGTGGCGTTCCACGGGTCGTATCCGATGGTCTGGATGTCATAGGCCTCAAGGTCTGCGCGGATCTGCCGCTCGATATAGGAGTAGTCGGTCACGTCCCCGGGCGTGGGCACCAGGTAGCCGTCCCTGACCCATACGCTGGCGTTTCCGGATGTGCGCCGATCCAGGTCCTCAAGCGCGGCTTCGGGGCACCAGAAACGCATCCGGCACCGGTAGCCCTCGCCCTGCGGGAAGAGCAGGCACCAGGCCGTCAGATCGGACACCGAGCCCAGATCCCAGCCGCCATAGCATTCACAGCCCTCCAACTCGCTCTCATCCACGGTCCCGGCGTTGCGGTCCCAAGCCTTGAGGGTGATGAAGCGGGTCTCCTGCTTGGTGCGGATGCCCAGGTGCAGCCTCAGATAGTTGGCGAGCTCGGCCGGCGAATTCCGCGCCCTGGTCGCCACCTTCGCCAGATAGTCGGCGCTTGGCGACACCCCGTAGCCGGGATTGGCCTTCATCTGCGTCTCCATGGCGAACGGGTCATCGTCCTCATCAGCGCCCCACACCACCCCGTACCAGGAAGGGTCCTGGATCGTGCCGGCCGCCAGCTGCTCCACATAGTGGCGGGTCTCGTCGTAGATGGTGCCCGACTTGCCCGCGTCTGGGGTCGTGATGCGCACACCCAGGGGCTGCGAACGCGAGCCGCGTCCGGTTTCCAGGGTGCGGACCAGGTCGGGGGTTTTGTAGACGTGGAGTTCGTCGCAGATGAAGCAGTGCAGGTTCATGCCGTGGGCTGCGTCTGCGGCGGAGCTGATGACTTCCATGTAGCTGCCGGTGGCTTCGTGGACGATGCGTTTTTGGTGGGCTTTCATCACGCCTTTGAGGGCGGGTGTCTTCTCGACGAGTTGTTTGACGGGTTGGAAGACGAAGCCGGCTTGGTGTTCGGTGCTGGCGGCGCATACGACTTGTGCGCCTTCCTCGCCGTCGGCTCCGAGCATGTAGACGGCGATGCCGCCTGAGAGGGTGGATTTGCCGTTCTTGCGTGGCACATCCACGTAGAGGTCGTTGATGATGCGCACGGTTTGCCCGTCGTCGTTCTTGTGGACCCATCCGAAGACCGGGGCTAGGATCCATGCGACCTGCCAGGGGGCCGGGTCGAGGGGGTGGCCGGCCCACTTTCCTTGCGTGTGGCGCAGGACGTGGAAGGATGCCAGGACGCGGTCCACGCGGGATGGGTCGAAACTGGCTCCCTCCATGTCGCGCGGCTCGGCGGTCTTGATTTTGGGCCGTTGCCATTTTTGGGGCAGGTCGAGTCCACGGGAGAGCATGTACCAGGCGACCTCGGGTGAGATTTTCAGGCGTTCCAGCTCATGGTCGGAGGGCAGTTCGATAGGTTCAGGTGCCGAAGGCGAAGGGGTTTGCTTCCTGGTCGCCATCATCCTCACCTAGTCCCTGTATCTGTCCTTCCGCTGCGGGATTGAGGCCGAAATCACGGGCGAAGGTGTGCACATCGGCCCTGGCGGCTTTCAATGCGGCCACTGCGGGATGCGGTTTGGGCACCCCTTGCGAGGTCTTGACCGTCATTCCTTCCTCCAGGAGCTGCTTTGTGGATTCGCGCATCTGCCAGACGGCCGTGCAGTACGCTTCCAGGCTCGGACCGTCCACTTTCTTGAGGATGCCTAAGCCATCCAGGGCCTCGACCACGCTCTTCCATACGGTCTTGGCCCCTTCGGGCAGGTAGGACGGCATCCGGGGCTTCTCGCGCTCGAAGCCAATCTCCTTCTCGACCTTACGCCCTCCGGAGTCCCGGCCTTCGCCCCGTCCATTGATCAGGCGGAGCTTGGGAGGGGCCTTGAGCGGCCCTCGCTGACCCATAGCGACCACCCCCTCCTGAGCAGAAAAACGAATTGGAAAACTTGAGACGCGAAAAAGGCAGTTTCGGCGGCGCTCCCCGGGTCGAAAATTTGTTCGATTTTGACCCCCTACCCACCCTATAAACGTTGGAATTGCAACGTTTTCATGGGTTTGATTGTTCGATTTGTTCGAAGAGGCGGGCGGCGAGGCCGGGGCCTTGGTCTCGGTGGGTGCGTCGGCGTCGGCTGTCGAGGGTCTTGGCGTGGTGGCAGGTGTGGCACAGTGATTGGAGGTTGCCGGTGTCGTAGAGGCTGCCGCCGTCTGCGACTTCCCAGATGTGGTCGACCTCGGTCGCTTTGCCGCCGCATCGTACGCATCTGCCATGGTCCCGGGCCAACGTCAGGCGGCGGGCCTTGGCCCACTGTGCGCGGTCGATGGCTTGCGTGTGGGCCGACGCTCTAGCCCATGGCTTGGGCTGGTGGTCAGCGCATCGTCCCTTGTCCACGGCCTTGGCCATACAGCCGGGCTTGGTGCATCTGCCGTGTGGTCTGGTTGGCATCAGAGCAGCTCGATGCCGAGGGACTGCAGGGCGGCGAGGTACTCGTCCTGGTATATGCGCAGGGGCCATGCCTTGAGTGCGGCGTCCCGGTCTACCTGCATGCCCTGGCCTTGCATGGTGTCGGCGATGCGGGTGAGCTGGTGGGCGATGCGTTCCATCTGCGGACTTTCGGTTTCGGAAGGGTTTCCGATATGGTTTTCAGGTTTTGTTTCCGGCATCATTCCAACCTTTTCGGCGTGTCGCCATTGCTTTAATTTAATTACTTTGTTATTATATAAGTGTCACCAAGGAAAGGAGGGAACATGAGGATAACCGATTGGATACAGACCATCTGCACAGTGGTGACGACGCTGGTCTCGGTGGCGACGCTCATACACGACATCACCCACCAGCACAGATAGTCCAAGAGAGGGGTTCCGAATAGACCAAGTATCCAGAACCCCTCCATCCCAATCATATCCCATGAAACATCATGAAGACAAAAACACTGATAGGCATCGCCGGCATCGCGTGCGGCGTGGCCGCTCTCGTGTGCAGCTTCTCGAGGCTGCCATGGACGGGAGGACTGCTGGGGCTCGCCGCGGGCGTACTGTGCCTCGACCTCGCAATCCGCAGGGACGACGAATGACCGCACACTACCTCAGCATCACGCAGATAGCCGACATGCTCGGCATCGCCAAAGGGGCGCTCGCGGGATACAGGCTCCCCGAACCCGACGCGACCATCGGCCGTACCCGGGGTTGGAGCGAGGACACCATCGAAAAGTGGGTCGCCTCACGTCCCGGCCACGGGGGACGACCCAAGAAACACTGAACGTTTGTTGCCTGCGGGCAAAGGAGTAAAGCCGCAAGCAAGACTACTTGGTATGACGTGGGGCTTCGAAGCGCTCTCCATCGTTTTATAAAGCTCGGATGAAACCATCGCACGCCACATAAATCCGCAATGACTCGGATTGCGTGAAGCTAGACGGATAACAGTGCAGGCCCCCGGAGATAACCTTCGGAGGCCTGCACACTTATGACGTAGTCATTATAGCACACTAGGGGTTCAGCCTACAAATCATTGGGATTTCCTGTTGGCCTGCGTAACAAGCTCCCCAATGGGAAACTCGTAGTAGCCGCCCTCCAACTGGCTGGCGTGGACCTTGCCCCGATGCAGCCAGTTCTTGACATCCTGCCGTGTGACCCTTACGCCGGTCTGTCTGCTGACCCATTTTGCTGCTCCAGCCGGTGTTTGCGTGGTGTGGAGTTGTTGCCAGCGCTCGCGAGTGTCGGCCCGTAGACTGTCGAGGTTGACCCAGTGCCCGCACTGGCAGACCATGCCATGCTCGTCCTTGTCGGCCTCGACTTCACGCCCGCAGTTGGGGCAGCGTCCGGCGAACGGTTTGACTTTGCGTCGCTCCACACGACGGCCGATACGCTCGTTGAGACGGACAAGATCCCGGTAGTCGTCTACCGCGTACGGGCTCTGGCAGAGCCGGGGCAGCACAGTCGTGAGTCTGCGCAGGATGTGATGCCAGTCGCCCCACACCTGGACGGTGGCGGCTATGCTGCTGATGGCGGCCTCCGCCTCGACCTCCAAATCCCATGCCGCAATGTTGACGGGCGTGGGTGCGGTACCGTGACCATGGGCACCGACCTCATGCCCACTGAGCTTGTACTCTCTCATGGCCAGCGCGTGCAACTGCTGCATGTTGAGGCGCAGCCGGTGTATCTGACGCGCGTAGTCCTTGCGACAGGCTTGGCACAGCCGCCAGGGCTCCGATACCGGATTCCCACAGTTCCCACAGCTCCTAGATTCGTCAACCATCATCCGCGCCCCCAAAGCGGAGCGCGGGACATCGCGTCATAACTATCGGCTATCCGCTCCAAGCTGTGAGCGATACTGACAAGCGCCAGATCACTGACACCGATCCCAGACCTCGCCAAATCTACAGCCGACATGTCGTTAACTTTGGCGGCATTCAGCATTTCTTCAAGATTCATTTCCGATATTTTTTTTACACATTTTTGTCTCCTTTGCTTGTCTGCGTGCCTTGCGTTCGGCCCTACGTCGTCTGGTGTAGTAATCCGGGTCTTTGGCGATGATTCTCAGATAGGTTCGGTGTTGCCGTTCCGCTTTGGAGAGCGGCGGCTCCTTACTGAGGTCCGCCTCACCGTCCCGACAGGCCCGAATGAAATCCCAATCCCATGCGCTCGCACTCATGCCTCCTCCCAACCGTCGTCCGGCCCGTCATGCCCGCCGAGCTTGTATTCGCGCATGTCCACCGTGTCGCACACCGCACGGGTCGGCTCACTTCTGCGTTTGCTCATCGTCCAGCGCCCCCATCAGCGCGTCCAATCCATCCGGCAACGGCCTGCCGATACGCCGCAGACATACATAGTCAATTCCTCCGAACAGCCGGACGAACTCGGCGCGGTTGATGTCAGCGAGCGCCATGATCTTCTCGTGCTGCTCGTCGACCTTCCACGCCTCGAGCTTGTGGACGGACCCGATGCCGTCTGTTGGGGTCAGCGGTTCCGTCGTGTTGACGCCTTCGAGTTTCCAATTACCGAGCGTGCTGCCGGTTTGCGCGTCGATGTAGCGGATCACGTCGCCGTTGATGGGTTCGGTCCGTACCTCGTAGTGTTTCGTGCCCTGCTCGATCCGCCTGTAGATGCCGGGTTCGATCTTGGCCGTGACGATCGTCAGCTGTTTCATGATTGCTCCTTTGTCGTTTCGTTGAATGTCCGTCCTGTTTTGGATGATCCTTTACCGCTCCCGTTCATCATGCTGCCTCCCAACCGTCCGTCCCGTCATGCAGGCCCAGCCTGCCCAGTGCCGTCTGTCCGTCCATGCCCTGGTTGAGCAGGATGGCGAGGTTGACGGCGAGGTCGTCGGTGTCGGGCGTCTGTCGGTTGAGCAGGCTTAGGACGTGCTCGCAGGCGTAGCTGTGGGTGTGGGGTTTGTCTGATGGCTGGCCTCTGTCGGTCCGGCTGTCGGGTTTGGTGTCTTTGAGCCACAGCAGGTAGCGTGCGTCCCAGTCCTTGAGCTTGTGTCCTCCGCTCTTGGCCCAGAGGCGGTAGCGGTCGGCCGAGCGGGGCAGGTCGATGTTGTGGTCGGCTGCGTACTGTCGGGCTTCAGGGTTCGGCTTCCAATCGTCCGGTAGCGGGTGGCGTGCTCGAGAGTGATGGTTCTTTTTCGGGGTTTCGCCCCCTTGGGGGGCTAAAGGGGGTTTATATATATCTACGTCAGTAGATATATATATTGGTTCTTGGTTCTTGGTTCTTGGTTGTGCGTCTTCGGGGTGTCTACCAAGCGTCTTCGCAGCGTCTTCGTCGCGTCTTAAGACGGTCTTAAGACGCTTGGTAGACGGTTCCGAGACGGTCTCATCATCTTCCGACGATGCTTCCTTGGACGTTTTCTCCTCGTCTTTTTTGGCTTTATAGCGGGCGTTACGCTCCTTACGGAGTTCGATGGACGTCTCCACCTGCTCGCGGCTGGTGTTATAGCCAAGATAGCCGTGCACCTGGTAGCCGCCATCGGTCTCGTCAAGCAGACGCAGGTCCACGAGAGCGGTGATGTCCTCCTCGGTGGCCCTCAACGTGTAGCGCAGGATGTCATGATCCACATGCCCGTCGGTGAGCTTGTCGGAGCACCACATGATCGCCATGAACCACACGTTGAGCGCATGGGGGTAGTCCTCCATCGCGTGCAGCAGCTTGGGGTTGGCATACCCGTCGTTGTACAGTTTGGCGTAGCCGCGCTCGCCTTGTTTGCGTTTGCCGGTCATGGTCGTACCCGCGCTATCTGGTCGAGGCACTCTGCGAGCAGGGCGCGTCTTACCGGGTTGAGGCAGGTCATGAGGGTCGTCTCGTCCACGGGACCGCTGTAGGTCAATGGCAGTTCGGTGGCATCGTATTTGGCTCGCAGCTCCTGGTCGGTCATCCAAGGGCGGTCGTGGTGCACGAGACTGGGCTCGTACCATTCGAGCTCGGCATCGGAGCCGCTGGAGTCGGGTGCGACCCATCTCAGGAGCACGGTCCTCGTACGCCTCGTAACGTATAGTCCATTGATTTTATACATGCTCATTGTTGGTCTCTCTGGTAGTCGTAGTCGCGCTCCTCGCGCAGATCATCGTCGCACGCAGGCACATGCCATGCCGCCCGATGTAGGGCCTGCCACAGATCGGGCAGGCCTCCTCATCGACATCGGGCGGCATCTCGTCGTGATACAGGCTCATCATGGCTGTCAGAACTCCGGGTCGGAGCCCCACGGGTCACCCGTGTCCTGCGAGCCACTCGCGCCCTGCGAACCGCCCTGATACGCTCCGGTGCCACCGGACGCACCCCACGACGAGCCACCCTGATATCCGCCATTGCCGCCGTTGGTGTTGCCTCCATGCTGGATGCGCTGCACTTGGGCCGTCGCGTAGCGCAGGGACGGACCGATCTCGTCGACCGTCATCTCCACGACCGTACGGTTCGTGCCATCGTTCGCCTGGTATGAGCGCTGCTGCAACCGTCCCGTGGCGATCACGCGCATACCCTTGGTCAGGCTGTTGGCACAATGGTCCGCCAAATCCCGCCAGGCCGAGCAGCGCATGAACAACGCCTGCCCATCCACCCACTGGTTCGTGTTGCGGTCGAACATGCGCGGGGTGGAAGCGATGGTGAAACTCGCCACGCTGCTCCCGTTTTGCAAGTTCCTGAGTTCCGGGTCCGCTGTCAGATTCCCAATGATCGTTATCGTCGTCTCACCAGCCATCACTTGGCCTCCTTGCCGGTCCAAGGGTCGTTCTGCTCGTCCGCGCTACTGTCACCGTCATCGGAGTGGAAGGTTTCTTTGGTTTCCGACGTGTTTTCTTCCACTACCTCTCCTTCTATCTGCGTGGATTCCGTAGGCGTGGAGGGCTGTTCCACGATCGGGTGGAAGATTTCACGGTAGTCGGGCGTGGATTCGTCCACGTTCACGGCCTGCTGCGCGTTGACCGATACCGGAAGGTACGGGAATACTCGACGGATGACGGTCTTCTTGGCCATCGCCTCGTAGTCCGACGCCCAGGGACCGTTGTTTCTGGCTTTGCTGCGCGCCCGTATTCTGTCCACCTCGCTGCGGGTCATGTGCTCGAAAACGAACCCGCCCGTCATCAGCTGTGCGTTGACGAACACGTCGGTGAGCTTGCCCGGCTCATGCGAGGCATTGGGGTTCTGACGGTATTTGAAATGCTGTCCGGTCTCGTCCTCCCAGCATTCGAAATCGTCCCCTTCGTACACGGCTTGCGCGTGGATGCTTTTGATCTGGCCGCTACGGCGTGCCAGGTCGATGATGCCCTTATAGCCGAGGATGAACGTGGCCTGGGTCCTGCCGTTCCTGCCGTTGCCGTAGGGCAGGATGTATGCTCTGCCCAACCCGTCCACGTCGGAGGGTTCCAACCCCAATGCGGAGCATTGCATGAAGCAGGAGAGCACGCTTTCGGGCGTGCAGTCCGCCAGTTTGGGGTTTTTGTTGATGGTGCTGACGCACAGCTGGTAGAGCCGTTCACCGCTCATGTTGTTGCCGATGACCGCCTGGATGCGAGGCCAGCTTTTCTCGAGCATGGTCTTGAGCTTGCCGGTCGGGCTTTTGGTCTGCAATCCTCGCGACTGCGTCTGCTGGGTGAGTTCCCCCATGATTATCTCCTTTGTCTTGTGTTTATTGGTTGATGGTCGTGATGCGCAGGGTGCGGCTGTCATACGCCTTGCGTACGGTCTGCGCGTGGTGCGAGGTCTTGTACGTGGCCTTGTACATGTCGTTGCACAATCCCTGGTGTTCGCCGATGAGGGTCTTGATCGTGGCCGCAACCTCGTCTCTGGCCGTCTTGGCTTTGCTCAGCTCCTTTGATCGCGACAAATACTCATCGCACGCACGGCGGAAGACCTCGTCGTCGGTTTGCTCGATCTGACCGTCATCCTGCGGGTACACGTCATCGACATCGCTGCCGGTCAGTTCCGGCGGCTCATCGCGTTGGACGTAACCCCAGAACTCCTCCGCGGCCTTGATGACCGCGGCGACATCCTGCTCGTCGCGCTCGAACCGCACCTCGACCGGCTCGCCCGAACCAAGATCCGCGTAGAACACGCCCCACGTCCAACCGGTCACGGCCATGTAGTGCGTGACTTGCGCCAGATAGTAGGCCGGGGCGTGCAGACTGCCGTCGTCGGCCTGCCAGTCTTTGGCACGATACGCGTTGGCGGTCTTGATCTCCAACACCCCGTACGACTTGGACGCCGGATCCCAGATGTACCCGTCCAGACTGGCCTGCATGCACGGATGCGCGACGCTCCTCAGGCTCATGTCCGTACCGCCTACCACAGTCAACTCGGGATGCTCACGCCGGAACCGTTTGCGCAGCTCTCCCTCCAGCACATTGCCCCGCTGGATGGCCCACTTGCCGCTCAAGTCCTCCGGATCAGAGCGACCGGTACGCTCCAGCCACAATGCGTACGGCGACTTGTAAGGACTCAATCCCATGATCGCCGCCATGTCACTGCCGCCGACGCCGTCATTGCGATGAGCAAGCCACTTGCCCTCACGCTCTGTCTTGGTGCGACCCTTGAACCGGGTCACCTCATAGGTTCGGTTGCTTGTCAAAATCCTATGATCCATCTCACTCTCCTTTACGTGGCAATGCGGTGGGTAGTTTGACCCAGCTCGTCTTATGCGCTGGTTTGACCGCGTGATGCACCTCGCATGCCCTGATCGCATCCTCCAATGCGCAGGGTGCCGCCAGCGGGCCACACGTCTTGCAGTGCGGCAGATACTCGCTCACTGTCACAGGTCACCACCAGTCTCGGGATCCATGTCGCTTATGCAGACGACCGTGTGCGGCCGGTACTCGATACCGTGATGGGTCAACTGGTCGCCTGGCTTGCGTTTGCGCAGACTGCCCTTGCGAGCGCCAGGGACCAGCTGGTCCGGCGTTATCTTGCACATGCAGGTATCAACGATCTGAGAGTCGTCCTTGTATGCGAGCCCGTTGAGTGCGTCGGTGACCAGCTTGTAGAGGTTGTCGAGGTCGGGGCGACCCTGGTGTGACATCCAAAACTCGGCATCGACGCACACTGGCCCATCCAACGGCGTCGCGTCAGGGTAGGCCTTCTTGAACTCGTCCGCCACGCGACGTTCGGCCGTCCTGGTCCTGGCTGGGGTGACTCCGTGTCCCTTATAGACTTGCGGTCGTCCCTTGGCGACGGGCTCGCCTGGGACCAGCAGTCTGTACCTGGCCATCAGTCCACCGCCTTAACCCGTAACATGCTCTTGGGAGCCCACTGACACAACGCCGTCAGCACACCCCGCTCCCGGTCGATGGTCACGTCGGACATGTCCGGCTGCAGCAGGAGTCGGTCGAAGCGTCGGTCGTTGTTGCACACGCTTATCGTCTCCTCCAACTCCATAAACAGGTCGTGGGCGGGCATGAGCCGTCCCAGCTCGGTAAGCGGCCACCGGTAAGGCGTGCGTGGCATAAAACCGTCAGTCAACGTCATCCTCCTCACCGGCATAAATCCAACTCAAACCGACACAAGCCACAATGACGCACACATAACCCGCTAATATCAGCCGGCCATCAGCCTCATGCGCTCCGGCCAGCAGCAGCACCAGACCGGTTAGCGCCAGGCACGTCATCAGCCCGATCGCGATCACACGCAACTTAGACCTGACATCACTCGTCATCGGACAGCCTCGCCATCATCTCCACGCCGGCCTTGGTAAGCGCGTAACGCCCGCATTTGTTGTGCGACCGGGTCAGACCGTCCTTGTCCGCCACCCGCACGTAGCCGAGCTTGCACAGCTCGTTGAGCCGAGTGCGGATCGTACTCTCACCCATCGGAGCCGCAGCAGGGTAGCGCTTATGCTGGATGCGCTGCGCGCACTCGGACACACGCCAAGCCTCCACGGGCTTGCCGTTAACGCCACACACATCGCGCATCGCGGTCAACGCGAGCCTCCGCTTGGCACGCACATCCGGGCACACACCGTCAAGCCGTCCGGCCAGCATGTCATCGATCGTCAACTGCTCCACGGTCATCATCTCCTCTCAATCCCTCGCGCTCTTTGGCAATCGCCGTAATCGTCATCGCGCACTGGTCCAAAAACTCGTCCACCTCGTCCTCGTCATACCCTTTGCGCAGCAGACCTACCTCGTTGAAAGTGGCCTCGCGTATATCCTTTGGTGTCAGTAGATCAACCATGCGGGTACCTCCCCGTATCGATCCCACACCGACAGCAGCAGCACCCCCAGTGGAGCGCAGATGATGACATAAAGCAGGTTGGTAACACACAACACTCCATGTGCGAGTCCGGCAATCAGCCAGCAGCACTGTATAAACGCCACCAACAGCAGGAGGTCACCGGCCACCAGGCAGACGACAGGCAGCCAGACGGTCGTATCCTTTTCCTTGTCTTGCATGATGCCTCACTCTTGGAAGCCGTATGGTATGCCGGGTTCGGCTGGCAGATTGTCTTTCGCCCACCCGCGTGCAGCTGCTGCGAGCATCTTGGGCGTATGGGTCCCGTCCGGATATACGACCGGTATGTCATGCGATCTGACCGCCTTGCGTATGAGCTTTTCCGGCTGGTTAAGCACAAGTGCGGCTTGTGGGATGGTCCAGTAGTCGGTATGTGCGTAACGTTCGGTCTTCGCCGCTTTCAATTTCTCCCTGAGAATCAGCTCTTCTGTTATACTTGTACTTGACATTGATTCACCTTTCTTTGTCGTCGCCGCAGTGGTAGCTGCGGCATTTTTCTTTATCAAAGAGGAGAAGTAAATGGACATTACTGCTATCATTCCCAGCATCATCAGTGGATTAGTGTCAATTGCCATTGCGGTCGTCGGATGGGTTATCACATGGCGGTCATCGAAAAGACGGGATGAGGAAATTAATGACGCAGCCGCGCAGGAATCCAGGAAACGAGCAGAAGATCTGGAGAATATGTCCCAGCAAGTGCAGGCGTTGCGGGAACAGGCCGCCGCTCTTAAAAAACAGGTCAGTATCGCCATGGACCAGGATGCAGTGCCCAAATGGGACCTGCACCAAGCCAATGGGGTTATATACGAGCTTGTGAACGGCAACACCCATACCGCGTTAGACGTGCGCATCGAACCTGTTGCTGGTTCCATCGATGATTCCGACAAGATAGAACTTGGTAATATTGATCCCGGATCGGCTAGCACCTTCGATTTTGACCTCGCAGCGACGAGCGCTGCCCCAGACAGCGTCCTCATTACCTGGCTCCCGAAGGGTTTCGATGAGCGCAAAAAGGTTCGGACGGCTCTGCCTCCTTATGTTCACCAGTAGATACAAGCGCCGCAGTGAGCGCATCGGAATTTGCTTCGAACAACTGGGTAACCCAAATGTATGCATGCCCGTCATGAATCTGAACCTCGATTGGGTGAGATTCCAACGAAGCAGTATGATTCGGGCGAATCCCAAGCAGTTCCGATAGGTTCATCATCTTGGATTTCGGTAATTCCCGAAGCGTAAAGCTAAAATCGTTATCGTCTTTCATGATTATTCCTTGTTTGACTTGTACTGAACATGTGATTCTTTTCAAAGGGGTGAGGAATAGACTCTGGTCGCGTCTCCATCACCTACTCGTTTTCTCCTGGCGCTGAGCGGAAGACTTTCTCCGAGCCTTTGCCTCCCGAACACAAGACGAGATAAGGACCACGACCGTTCCCGTCGAAAACACAACGGTCACGATACTTGCGATCAAAGTAATCCAATCCGCGACACTCATCCCATTGCCTCCCCTCACGCCGCAACCTTCTGCACCATTCCTGATTGCCGGAATGATGGTGGAAGAAAAACACATGGATCACATTTGAGTACTTGCGCAATGCGAATGATGTCATCAAATGTAAATGAAGAATAACCGCGCAATTTCGAATTGAGTGTGGAATATGGCATACCGGTCTTCTCAGCAACCGCCGTCTTCTTTATCCCAGAGCTAGCGATAACTGACTGAACCTTCTGCCCTAGCCAAGTATCTGTGCTTGTATTGGTAATCATGACTTTAACTCTAGTAATGTTTTCATTACATGTCAAGTCAAGAAGTTATAGATTTGATTACTTGCATTAATTTTTTCCAGAGGTATAGTATAGATATGAACACAGATACTGAATTACTAATCCAGCGGTCACAACTCTGCTCAAAGTACATTGGCGCAGAACTCAAAGGAGCAATTCGCGCTCGCGGATATACTCAAGGCGCTGTTGCCGACGCCATAGGCCGCCCCCGCCCAACTATGACCAATTGGCTGAATTCAAAGCCAGCGATACCAGTAGCAGAGGCAGTACAAATCTGTGATTTCATAGGAATAAAACTCGAAGACATTATTCATCGTGCCCAACAACGGGTCGAGGATGAGCTAGGCCCTTGGCCTCCAATACAAGACGATGATTTTGCTGATGTGTTGGCAAGGGCCAACCGTGGAGATATCACGCTCGCTGCCAATAACAACCCGGACAAAGAGCGTGAGATGGAAACGCCGGACGAGTGACCCCCTCAACTTCGAAGGAATCACCAAAACGAATGCCATTAATAAGAACGGAGTGAATTGGTATCAGACATCAACAGCCTCTACGACGAGGCTGCAAGCATGGGCGTAAAGGTATACGAGGCAAGATTACCTCACTGCTGCCAAGCATCTACGACGATGATCGTCGCATCATATGCCTAGACCAGCGCATGAGTCAGCGGCAGACTCTCTGCACGTTGCAGCACGAGCTCATACACGCTCGATATCGCGATGTCGGCTGCGCTGGGCGCAACGGCGTCCGCAACGAGCTGCGAGCGCAGAGGGAGACGGCCTTGGCTCTCATAGATCCGATGGGCTACCGTACTGCTGAGCAGATGTATGAGGGTGATAAGTGGCTTATGTCCGTCGAGCTTGGTGTCACGCTACAGGTGCTCTCTGATTATCAAACTCTGTTGCGGGAATGGTGTTGTCAGGGTCACTCATTGCAGCAACGCTATGCGGACGCATCCGTGAACGCTTAATCTTCTGTTGGTGTTTGTGGTTGGCTTGTTGGTTGTCTTTCAAGGAGTTTGGTGAGGTCGGTTTTGTGGTCGGAGTATGGGAATGAGACGCGCAGCTGGTAGTTACCGCTTTTCTTGTCGATTCTGAAGTGGGCGTAGCTGATACCACCTTCGTCGGGTACGTGGTCGTAGTGTTTTGCCGTTTCGTTTGCAGTGAGACTTCCTGCGAATTCGCCGTCGATCCAGACGTCGATGGTGGGGTATCCTTTGTATTTTCCGGTTTGGATTCGTCCGTGGGTAAGGGAGACCCATATCTCGTCGTTTGGTAGGAAGCGCGTGAACAGGTTTTGGTGTTCTGCTGGTTTGGAGACGTAGGCGCTTTGCCATGGGGTGTCGTTTTCGACGATGCACTTTCCGATTGGCTGTGGGTTGCGGGCGCGGTGCTGGTCGTGGCCGCCGAAATGGCGGGTTTCGCCGGCTGTCCGAGTGTTGTCGGCTTGCGTTGTATTGGTTATCCGAGAGGTGTAAGTGTTGTCCTGTTTTCGGGTGGCGAAGGTGCCGCCAAGCTGACTCACGTATTGACGCATCCATTCGAAGCACTGTTGAGTCTGAATGGCGTCGGACAGGGCTCGGTGTTCCTCAGCGTCAGCGATCCCGAATCTTTGGATGAGATCCTTGAGACGGTGATGGCGTTCCTGGGGGAACATGGCACGGCTCATCTGCAAAGTGTCAATGCAGGCCGGCCCGGGGAAGTCGATACCATTCCTGTCGGCCTCCTCACCAAGGAACCCCATATCGAATTTGAGATTATGCCCGACGAGCACGTCATCGCCGATCCACCTGACGAACTTGGGCAGCACATCCTTGATGGGTGGCTGATCAGCGAGCATTGAATCCGTCATCCCGGTCAGTTCGACAATCTTGCCGCTCAGCGGCCGTCCCGGGTTCACCAACACAGAGAAGCGGTCAACCACCACGCGCCCACGTACCTTCACTGCACCTATCTCTATGATTCTGTCAGACCCCGAATTCAGACCTGTGGTCTCGGTGTCGAGGACCACATAATCCAAAGGCAGTCCATCATTGTCAGACCGTACCTTCGGCACGAGCGGCTCCGCACAGGGGGCAGTCCCCGATATGTCTTTCTCATCCTCATGTCCACGCCATATCCTTCCCAGTCCTGGAGTGGACACCCTTACCTCCTTTCCTGTTCCTCGACAGAATCCAACCCAAAAAGCACAGCAGCGCAAACACCACCAAACAGACCACAGGGTGCACGAAAAACAGACACAGCAACACTAAGACCACGACAGCGTATCCGACCTTCTTCATAAGACCAAAAAATACACTAAAGCATGGAAACGCATACAGTCGACGGGCGGGACGATCATCTCCATGAGCGACATGACAGTATACGCATAAATCCTATGCATTCTAATCGACGAGAACGCATACGCCACGGCCGAAAACATCTATGAAGGCGACATCACCAATATCGCCGAAGAACTGGACGTCACTCAAGGCGTCATACGCGACTACCGCAACCTCGTACTTTCGGTGGCGACATTACGGTAGAATCATCACCGTAATCCCCGCATGCAAGGAGAAACGGAGAATCATGGAGGAAGGACAGACACAGGAAAAATATACCGAGACGATGGTGTCGAATCATCTAATTACAGCCCTTGATATGGAAGACGCATGATGGGATTACTTAGCCTGCTATTCATCTCGTTCATCGTGGTCCCACTGCTTGTAGCACTTGTCTATCTCATATACCAATGGGTCGCAGAGGATAACGGCGAAAGCACGACGCCAGGTAATCGGGATGATCAAAAAACTAGGCAGAGGCCAGAGACCACCGTGTTCTTGCAGACCACTGAGCATCCCCATGACCCTTTAAGAGGCAAGCCCATCAAGGATCAGACAGCGTATGCTCCGATATACAGTCAATTCTTCCTTCCCCCGGAGCATCAGCTTGATCTGGTGACCGTCGACAGCCAAGGCAACACGAACCTGAAGCTTGGCTTGTACAATGGTCAGCTTGTGTTGGAAGCGCCGAACGGCCTGCTGCCATGCAGGGCAAGCGGACAGATATATAAGCTGGGGATTTTCACAGGTACACTCAGGGGGACTTCATACTATGATGCGGCTTTCCTCCGAGCGGATACCAGACCTTTGAGACCGGCAATCCTACGAAGAGAGCCTGGCAACAAGTACGACAGGAACGCCATCGCCATCCTCGCCCCCAATGCAGGCATTGTCGGATACGTCAATAAGCAGAATGCCGCACGACTGTCCAAAAGACTGGACAAGGGAGCACCATACATGGCCATCTTCACCAGCGGATCACCATCGGGACAGGACTCCACACCCACATCCATCCTCATCGCCCCGGAAAACACCCTGCAATCCATACTAAAAAACAGCGTACCGGCAAACACGAATCTGATTTCGTAGCCTGTGCCACGCTGGGGTCCATAACCCATGTACGACAAAACACGATTCCAGCCGACAAAGCCCCACTTCGGTTGGGCACTTCAAAATCCAAACCCGCGAGCTCGGGGTAACCGTGCAGGTGCTTGGTGATTATCAGAGCTTGCTGCAGGAGTGGTGCTGTCAGGGACATGCATTACAGCAAAGCTGCTTGGACTCACTCGTGAGCGCGTAAATCAACATGATGGGATATCCTTTGTCTCGGCAGAGATGCCAAGAGACAAAGGAGAAGAACATGAAGCGAGCCATAGCTGCATTAGCCTGTGCGGCACTGTTAACCACTTTCGCGGGTTGTGGTGATGGCGGCAAGAGCAAGCAGCTCGAAGACACCGCCACCACATGCAACAAACAGGCGGGCGAGAAAGTCATGGAATACAATCCCAAAGACAAAAGCCTTACCTACCTATCTGACTTTGACACCGAATCTCTACAAGGTGCACGTTGCCTGACCAAGCAACTCAACATATCAACCGACGATCTCAGTAAAACACAAGAAAGTTCTCAAAGCCTGCACAAAAACGGATTCGTCTTTAAAGCAACAGGAAACAGCGATAAGCTATACCTCACCGTCACGGTTGACAAATAGCACACCACAATAAGGCCTCGCTTCGGCGGGGCCTTCACATATCGTGCCCATCGAGCTTGGCGTCACCATCTTACGAACGCCGTGGCACTGATATAAGGCACAGTATTGCTGTTATAACTTGTTCCATTGTTTTTCGGAAACGTTGCTATTTCAATAAGACTAAATGCGCCGACATGCCGTTCAGACGATGTGATTCGTGTTTAAACCCTAACATTTCCAACGAAAAACAGTAGGCTCCTGCGTAATCGTCATTTTTCATTGATAGAAATGATATATCCGGATGCATAATAGGTACAGCTATGAATCAAGACGGCCTCATCACCGTCTACACATCAGTTCAAAGTCTGGACCGTAAACAACCATGCTTCGGCGGGAGCTTATTGCTCACTGTTCCAATTAGCTTTTACGAACGAGGGATAAAAATATCTCGTGTAAAAACTCCTTATACTCTTTCTCCGATTTTTTATCTCTATTCGCGTCCCTAAACGGGAAGAGGTTACGTGTTATGACCCAGAGAATCCCGATAATATTGGCTAAACCGAAAACCATCCACGCAACGATTATCTGCACATCCAATTTATGATAATTCCACAGAGCAAAACCGGAATATGCGATAATCACAAGATCCGTCGCTGCAAGCTGAGCGCGGACAATAGACAGAGCTGTCTTAGAGAACATCTTCCTAGTGCCAGTCTCATCCTCATAACGTTTATTCTGTAAATCAGCACGTACCGCATTGGGTTCGTCACCCTTGCTCTCATTCTCGTCTGCGGAATTCGCCAAAGACTTTGTATCGGAAGTAGTAGCGCATTCCCCTATGTTAACATTGTCTTGAATTACATGACTGTCATTATAAAGATTAAGGGCAGCTTCAGTCTCTTCGTCTTTCCGCTGTGACGAATCCGGTGCGCTCGACATGGACGTTACATCAATCCCAAAGTAGCGACACGGACATTCATCGCACTCTTTGATACCGCGAAAATGTTCGCCATCTCACTGACGGATTTATCCTCTGCCCAGAACTGACGCACAATCGCAGCAGGCATAAGTAAGGCAGCAGCGAATTTATTGGCCCATATCTCTTCCGGGTCAATTCCCTGTGAAGACAGTTCATCGCGTTCCTCAACTTCCCCTGCAGGTTTTTCCCGCGGGAAGTCCTGATACTTGTGGATATAGTGTCCAATCTCGTGTGCGTAAGTGAAACGCTGTCGCTGTAATCCATCTGTTATATTGGCTACAGCGTGAAAATCATCATTTTCCGGCTTGACAAGGATTCCGGCTTTGTCCTTGTCAAGTATCATCGATTCCATCTTAATACCAAGCAGGCGGGATATATCTGACAGATTAATCGGGAGGTTAACTCTCCCATCGGCAGTGCCTACGGTTTTGAGCAACGTATCGGTGGCTGCAGCAGCTGGTGAACCAGTATTATCAACTTTGATTTTGTCTGTCATCGTGCACCTCCTCTATCGACTAACTTATGGCAATAAGTCAATTACTGTCATAAAAAAACATCTTCCTAGTCTTGCTATTAAAAGTAATACAAAAACGTTAAGCAAATGTAACACAATGCCGGAATTTTGTCGATACCAATCTTTTCAAGCCTGCAGTTTTCCAGTCCGAGCACGATTCTGTTTTTTCGCCCCGTCACCGATGCGAACAACACCATTCAAGCCCGTATCATCCTGTCCGCAGAAGTGACAGCTCCGAGCAGGTCGTGCGCGTTGAGGTGCGTATAACCCGCCGTGGTTGATGCCTTGGTGTGGCCCATGAGCAGGATGCGGGTCTGCTCGTCCACTCCCGCCTCGGTGAGCATGGTGGCCATGGTGTGCCTGGCAGAATGCACGCGCACCCGCGGCAGACCTGCACGCTCCAACGCCTGCCTCCAACGCCTCGTATCACCCATAGGCGATATCGGTCTCCCGTTTGTGGTGAAGATGAGATCGTCGGGACCGGCTCCGCACTCCTCCACCCAAGCCGCGAGCGCTGTGGCGAGTTCGGGTGTCAGTGGGATGAGTCTGTGGCCTGATTTGGTTTTGGGGCGTATGAGGTATTCGTCCCCGCCGAGATCGCGGTGTTCGACGCCTGCTGGGAAGTCGGCGTCTTTGATGCGTTGGAGCTGCCAGTTGATGCTCAGGCAGGTCACGTCGTCGACTTGGATCAGTTCGGATGGTGTTATGCCGAGCCGTTCGCCTTGGCGCAGGCCTGTCAGGAATGCGATGCGCCACATGAGTTGGTTCATGGGGTCAGTCTCCATGCCGATCATTCGGGCTGCTTGGGCGGGGGTGAGGATGTCCACCTGCTGTTGGGTGACTCTGGGTCGTGGGGTACGGTCGGCCGGATTGGAGTCGATGAGTCCTTCGGCCACGGCATCCTTGAGCGCTTTAGACAGTAGCTGGTAGGCGTGCAGGGCCATGCTGCTGCTGCGGGCCCTGCGGCCGGTTGTGGGGTCGTCGGATGTGACGTACTCCTCAAGGAGTCGGAAATGCTGCGGGCCTATTTTGTCGAGTCTGACTCCCCCGACTGCGGGGTTGACGCAGCTGTCGGCTATCGACCTATAGGTCTCCAGTGTTCGTGGTTTGAGCTGGGGGCGCATGATCTCGTTGAGCCAGCGGTCTATCCAGTCCCGTAGTTCCGGTGTGTGGCTGCCGCCTGTTTTTCCGGTGCGTTCGTACTCTTTCTTGCGGGTTTCGAACCGGGCTTTGGCCACGCGCTGGTCTTTAGCGCGTACGACGAGCCTGCGTCGTTTGCCCGTCGCGGGGTCTGGCGGTAGCTCCATCGAGTATTCGTAGAGCCCGTTGCTTTTGGGCTTGCTGATTCCGCCGCTGCCTTTGGTGCGTCTGCGTTTGACTGTCATATCGGTGTTCCCGGGTGTTGTATAGGTGTGTACTATAGTGTGTACTATCTTAGCTCTAATCAGCAATAACGAGCCGTATTTCGGAAATTTCACATCGTGCTTGTATTGCCGTTAATCGTTGATTTTCAGCCGTCTTTGGCTGTTTTGGTGGGTACCCCCTGAGAGAGTCGGACTCTCGTTGTCAGATTGAAAGTCTGGTGTCCTAACCGTTAGACGAAGGGGGCTAACAACCTAATCATCATAAGGTATGGCACAGACCGAAGCAAGTCGGCATGTTGCAACAGGAACCCCGTACGAAGCCCTGATCGATGCGAACGCCATACTTAAAATCCCTACATAACACCGACAATGAGGACGACTGTTCCCTACCGCCGCCACATCTCGGATTCCGCACGACGAGGGACGAAGAAACGAAGGAACGTGTATGAGGGAACGTGATTCCTGACCAGATCACCCGTCGATGCCAGATCACCCGTCGATGCCAGTGTCGGATTTCGCGCGACGGGGAACGTAGGAACCGAGGAACGGAGGAACCGCGCAGATGAGACCTCTTTCATGAAGTAAGCAAGGGCATCGAAATCCAACGAGCCTCAACATGCGGCACGACGGATATCAGCGAACGGCCGAGTAACGGCTGGGACAGACGCGGGGTACAGAGGAGCGGAAGCGGGATTCACCGCGCACGGTAGGTGAAATCATGTATCACCCGATCTGCCTTCAAGCCTTTCCTTTCGAAATTGGTAAGCACCCGGCCTTCGAAACGCTGCGATTCAACGAATCGGCTGTGCGGCAGATCTGCGGCCTTTGAGGACGTGCCCTTGCCCACATGACCAGTGGGCAAAGAAGCCGTAATGTCTCCCATGTTCTCGAAATCGGACCGCACATCCATCACTTCGTGAACATGCAACGCATAGTCCTCAATGTCGGTTGCAAGTCTCCACAAACCACCGGTCTTAAGCGCCCGATGTACGCTCTGCGCCAACGCCGGCTGCACTATGCGCCGCTTATGATGGCGCATCTTCGGCCACGGATCAGGAAAAAACGTCCAGAATTCATTCACCACACCGGCTTCGAAGCAATCAATCAGCTCGGGAGCATTGACCTGTGCGATACGCAGGTTCGTCAACCCGGCTTTACCAGCCAGAAGCATGGTATGGGCCACTCCCGGATCATAGACCTCCACCGCAAGGAAATTGCACTCGGGCCGTGCCTGGGCGGCGGCAACGACGTTTTCTCCCTGGCCTGTGCCTATTTCGACGATGAGCGGGTTGCAGTTACCCCATACCCGACGCACATAGTTTTGATCTAAAGCGAATCCGGAGCGTACGTTCAACGACCGACCGGCACCCCTCGCACCCTCACCTGTCTCCTCCTCACCCATCTCGACAGTGGTTTCCATCTCACCTGAAAGCCCAGCGGCCACGCTCATCATGTCGGACCCGGCACCGGCCACGGCCACCTTGGAAACCGGGCCAGACGCAGTCGTTTCGGCATTGGCATCCAGCAAGAAATCAGAGGCATAACGGCTCCATGCACGCTTGAGCCTATCGTCCAAATGCCCTTTGCGGCGCACGAACGAAAGTACCGCTCGATGTCTCATGCCGTCTTGTGTCACCTTCTCGCAATGAGACAACGAACCCTTGCCACCGACAACGTCCGTGGCGCACGACTCATCGAGCTCGATACCCTTTCGATGGTTCATATCCAACTCATGATCAGGCTCGTTGCAGCCTTGTTTCTCATCGCTTTCACACATATCGTCCAGTTTAGCGACACGCGGACACAGGCATAATTTGCGCGAGCCGTGTTTACCAAGTAGAATTTTAACTCGGTTGTTTGATGAAGCAATCACGGCTCCGTAGCTCAGTTGGTTAGAGCGCCGCCCTGTCACGGCGGAGGTCACCGGTTCAAGTCCGGCCGGAGTCGCTTGAAGTTCACGTTCGATTTTAGGGCGGGCTCTTCTATGGCTCTGTAGCTCAGTTGGTAGAGCGAACGACTGAAAATCGTTAGGTCAGCGGATCGATGCCGCTCGGAGCCACCATTCTCTTTTGCAGCCATCCTTTATTGTATGCCGGATGGCTCTGTATTCCCAATATGCTGCTCATCATCACCTCTACGCACAAAGCCGTGACCATTCTTGGCACCCAATGCTCATATGCCGAGCATCGCCTCCTGATGTACCGCACAAGGTTCACCGCATCCGCATGTCCGACGGCACACACCACTCGTATTCATTGCGTATCTCTCCGCCTTGAATACGGCAACAGGCAAAAACGAAAGAACGAAACCAGAAAATCGGGATCAGGGAAAGAATTTAAGGGATTATAGGCGCCGCTTCATGCTCTGCGTTCCCTCGTCCGACATGCAATTCAGTGTCGAGCAAAGCCATGACCACAAGCCTGAACCCGGCCCAAATCACAGATTCAGAGTCAAATCCAGCTCGAACTGTTGCTCTGGCTAGGGCTACAGCTCGGTCTCAGATTCAGAATCCCAGTCACGATTCCGATTCAAGCTCGTTTCCATGTCTGACACAGCCGCGAACGCTATCACAACATGAAGGCGCCCCGGCCATGCCGCTACTTCAGCCGCTCTTCCACCCAGTCCACGATATACGGAGCCACACCATCAATCTGGTCGATAGCCACTTCGAAATCCTCCGGACCGCCATACCACGGATCCACAAGGTCTATGTCTGATTCGTGGCCGGGCATCGGTTTGCGCAGCTTCGGGTCGAAGCTACGGTACAGATGAACCTCGCTCCTCTTGGACTCAGGAAGCTGCCTCAACAATGATCGCATATGCGATGCGGTCATGGGAAGAAAAAGGTCGGTTTCCTCAATCTCCTCAGGCGTGATGCGATGGGCAAAATGGCGGTGGGGCAACTCATACCCCCTGTCGCGCAGCACGCGCACAGCCCTACGGTCGATGGGGTTGCCGTATTCCTCGTCGCTCACGCCACTTGATTCCACACGGACTGCGCTGCCGAGACCGCGCTCCTCGAATCTGGTACGCAGGATGATCTCAGCCATCGGCGAGCGGCATATGTTGCCCGTGCACACCGTCATGACCGTGTATGGTTTATGTTCGTTCATGATTCCCTTTCCGCGCCGCCCGACCTGGAATGACCATCAAGAGCGCCGCCTGCCTTTTTCGGACCCACCATATTCTGGCTACCTTTCATGAAGCAGCCCTGTACGAAGCAGCCTCATATGAAGCTGCCCTGCATGAAGCCAATCGGCATGCCTCACGGCAACCGCGTGGGCCGACTCCCAAAGGATCAATCGGGTTCAATCGGCGCATCGACCGTTCGTCGGACGATTCGCAATTGCAGGCACGATTCCGCGCCTGCCTCCGTTGCTTTACGACTTCGCTTTGGCTGGCATCGGTCTCCCGACCAACACCGATACGTCACGAATTCCTGACGTATTCCACGAAGCGGTATGCCTCAATGCCGTCCTCAGGTTTACTCGGAGCAGTCCATTGGCCGGCGCTTTCCACACGCCAATCACCAAGACGCACTAAGGACTCCATATCGGGAGCGGATGTGTCGGCATTCACCTTCTTTTGTATGTAGGTGACGTAGGCCTTGCTGGCATACGGCATGGCAGCCTTAAAAATCTGCGCCCCCCCGATGACCCAGATTTCGCTGCGATCAAGCCCATCATCCGGTATGGCCTCCTGCCGTGCGAAATCAAGCGCCTCGTCGATGCTGGAGACCACTGTGGCACCGTCGGCCTTAAAATCACAGTTGTGCGAGACGACGATGTTATCCCGATTCGAAAGAGGCCTGAACTTGGGATCCAACGAATCCCACGTCCTGCGACCCATGATGACGGGGTGCGAAACGGTCAGCTCTTTGAAACGGCGCATGTCATCGCCCAGATGCCAGGGAATGCCGCCATCCAACCCCAACGCACCATATTGACCATTGTCTTCTTGGGCACAAGCCCAAATGAGGTTCACCGAGAAGGTCTTGACTTCGTCGTCTCCCCAATCCTCGTCCTCTTCAAGCCCGGCAAGTCCGGGCTCGGGTTCGTGATAGCCACTGCGGCTACTGTCATGCTCCATTTCTTATTCTCCTTGAGAGTGCAAACGGAATATATTCTACAAAAGCGAGCAGACTACATCAAGAGTTTGTGAAAAGCCTTGTCTCACAACGTAATCCCAACTCATGCGCGAGACTTTTCAGACCGCAACGGGTGCCTTGATGGCGGGATGGCACTGGTAGCCCACAATCTCGAAATCCTCGTAAGCGTAGTCGAAGATGGAATCGGCCTTGTGGATGCGCATCTGCGGGTACGGATAGGGCTTGCGGCTCAGCTGTTCAAGCACCTGCTCGATGTGGTTGTCGTACACATGGCAATCGCCCCCGGTCCATACGAATTCGCCGGGTTCAAGCCCCGCCTGCTGCGCCATCATGAGCGTCAGAAGCGAGTATGAAGCGATGTTGAAAGGCACGCCGAGGAACATGTCGCAAGAACGCTGATACAACTGACAGGACAGGCGACCATCCGCCACATAGAACTGGAAGAGCGCATGGCAGGGCGGCAGCGCCATCTGATCGACCTCGGCAGGGTTCCATGCAGTGACGATCATGCGGCGCGAATCCGGCTTCGTCTTGATGAGATTCAACACATTGGCGATCTGATCGACGGTGCGATGCGGATCATCGGGCGTGGGTGCCGGCCAGCTGCGCCACTGCACGCCGTAGACCGGACCAAGGTTGCCGTCGGAATCAGCCCACTCATCCCAAATGTGCACATTGTGCTCCTGCAACCAGCGAACGTTACTGGACCCTTGGAGGAACCACAGCAGCTCATAGGCTATGCCCTTGAAAAACACACGCTTGGTGGTGAGCAACGGGAAGGAGTCCTTCAAATCGAAGCGCATCTGCTGCCCGAAAAGCGAAATGGTGCCCGTACCCGTGCGGTCTCCCTTGAGCGTTCCCTGCGTGAGAATCCTACGGACGAGATCCTCGTACGGCATGGGAACGTCGGTTTCAGGACGTGCAGGTATTCGGGCTCGGATGCCCTCAAGCTGTTCTGGTGTCAACATACGCTTCATTCTAGCAATCGGTCATGTACCGATGTGCTTTTGGACGAATCGAGATACCACCCACTACCTGCCACCCACAGTGACATTGTGCGGGCATCTGCGCAGCCTGATACTGACCCGAAAGGAGGGTTTTCTGCCGTTTGCGCTGGCACTGGCGGTCAATGCCATGCCAGATAGATGGGCAATATGCTCGTTGAAAAAGGTGCCGGCGAAGGTCCTTTTACCGGTTGAACCCGCCTACGCTGCGCGATAGAGTTATGCAGGGAACAGAATCAAGCCAAATATTTCAAGGAGACGATATGGCTAAGAGACTATGGGTGGAGCGCAATGACGACGGCTCATGGGACGCATACAGCGATGAGGGTGCGCACCTGAAATTCGGCCACGAAGACGGGCTGTTCAATCCCGGCGATTTGATGAAAATCGCCTTGGCCGCATGCGGAGCACTCTCAAGCCAATTCGCCATCGAAAATACGCTGGGAAAGGGCAAAGGCGCAAAAATCGTGGTGAGCGGCACCTACGATGATGACGATGACGCCTATACGAGCTTCGACGAGCAGCTGGAAGTGGACGCGTCGGGCGCCGAACTCAGCGACCAAGACGTTGACAAGCTCAAGGAACGCATCAAACGCCACATCGCCAAGTCCTGCACGGTAAAGCATACGTATGAGCAGGCTACACCTGTGCGCATGGACGTGAACATACGTAAGTAAGACCACAATCGGTTGAATGTCAGGCCGACACGATCATCGGTTCAGCTTTGTGCCATCAGTACTCGAACCATCGCATAACTTCATCTGTTGTCATTGTGGTTCACTCCTTTGAGATGGTCCTGGTCTGCATGCACGCCCCCCACTGGTCACGAGACACACCGGTAAGACGCTCCAACAAACTACCCCCGGCCACGAACTCGATATCCATATACGACGACACCGTCCGCCTCTCATCCCACACCGAAAGATCAGGATCGGGATTGGCCTCATACACCGAACGCATCACCACACCCACCTCAGGCACCAGGAACGAGAACACCCAAGGCTGCGGGCCGACACGAACATCACGCGCCTGCGAAATCGTAGCCAGCCGGGTACGCCGGTAATCCACACCCTGCACCGCAAGCATGTGATAACGCTCCTCATCGATACCCCGAGCCAGATCCACCAACGGCGCCGGATCGACCCCACCGGCCGCAGCCAAGGCACGCGCCGCATCCACATTGCCCGAACCCACACCCGCAAGCATGCCCTCCTGCGACTCATCGGCGCACCGCACATACAACCCACGGCCGGCAAGACGGAACACACCCGCCAACCCGCTGCACGAAGCGAACGCGCCCTCCCAGCCAGAACTGGGACCCGCCCCCACCAGATTGAACACCTCACGCGACTCCTGCCCCTGCGCGAACCGGCAGAACGTGGCGCCACCAGCACCGAAATACATCGCATACGAACGCGAATCATCCCCACCGGAAGCCGAAGGCATCACACCATCGGCAACAGCGAACGCACAGTCACGCACCGGAGCCACGACCGAAGCCAACGACGCGCACGGCACGCCCTCGCCATCCGTCAACCCCATGCCCGCAAACGCGAACGACAACTCCTGACGCATCCGCCACAACGACGAATCCTCACCCACATAACCGAACGGCAACACCCGAAACGGCACCAGGAACCTCAGATAATCAGGCCCCCCGATCAACGAATACAACTGGGCGGAATCAAACCCCACCGAAGCCAACGAACCCGCCGACCAACCCGGAGTGAACCCGGCGGCCACACCCTGACTCATAACAACCTCCCACAACAAACACAACGAACAACACGACGAACGACGCCAAGCGCCGTACATCAGAAGAGCTTCGGCATCACCCTCCTCTCATACCTCCAACTCAACCGGTCATCCTGCCACAACCACGCCATGAACCGGTCCCACCAACGACGACGGCCGCCACCGGAACCCGCATACCGCTCCTGCAACACCCCCGCGCTTCGCCAGCGCCATACGAGCACGCGCGAACGCCACGAACCCATCCACATCAGACAGCACACGACGATCGACCACGACCGCGCCCGGCGCCACACCGGCCACGCCAGCGAACGGCACATACGCCAACAGATCCATACTCCACCCATACCGGGCAGAAGGAGACAACACCACCGAACGAGGCGTAACACGCACGCAATCCAGGTCGGCCCACGCCGAACGCACCGCGTTCACCTCCCCACGCACCGACACCAACAACTCCACACCCGACTCATCGACCAACAACCTCGCACGCGAAAGCCAACGCGGACCATACTCCTTGACATTGAACTGACGAACCGCCTCACGACCCTCCGGCCCCGACCAACCAGGAAAATCAAACCACTGCGGCCACGAATTCCAAGCAATCCCAAGTTCCCACCAGCACGACGGCCACAACGGAAAACCAAACAACGCAACCGATAAGATGAGAACAAGAAAGAGCCAGAAGTACTTCACTCCCTCGCCATCGAACCCATCACGGTAAAACGAAAAAAGGGAAAGCAGTATCAATCCACCGAGAAAAGCGGTGAAACCCTGGAACTGCAGCCGCTTCGCGCGCCCGTACGCGGTCGACCCGTACAACAGGTCCTCCCACATCGAGGGATCCAACGTGAAATCGAACACGGCACGCACCGGACCACCCTCAGCCGAACCAGCATCAGCCGGACCAGCGGACAGCCCAGCCTCAGAAGAGGCTCTACCCACACTCACGTCATCGCTTCCCATAGTCACCTCCATGAAACCGAATTGGGAAACACCGTACCACTGCCAGCAGCGGCAGGAGCTGCAGCACCGACCGCACCCGCAACACCCGCGGCACCATTTACACCATTCGCACCGGCAGCAGCACCATCATTACCACCGGTCTCCAAGATAAGATCACGCAGGATGCCACCAACCGAATCAGAGGCCAACTGACCACCACTCAACTCGTCAAGGAACGACACATCACCATCCCGATGCAGCTGCACAAGATTGAACACGTCAGCGGCCAGCTCCCAACAACCATCCTGCACGACCAACGCATCGGAACGATCGGACCACCGATCACGCACACCCCTGGGAAACAGCACGACACGAGACAAACGCTTCCAACGACGCGAACGCCTCGCCCTCCTACGAGCCTGACGAATCCTGCCATAGCATTCACGCCACAACACCCAAGGCCGATCCAACGACGACAACGGAATGGACAAACCATCATAATTCCCTATGCGATCCAGATAGGCCATACTCCCATGGGAAAGCTTCAACGAGTCACGATCCTTGTTCGCCGTGACGAACGTCATCAAGCCATGCATCATGCTCGGCCAACGGCGCATCTGCGTGAACGGAATCCTGATCAGGCTCCCATCCCTCGCAAGCTCCTCCACACCCAACTCCGTGACACGCACCTGCACCTGCACCGACATCGAGCAATCCGCCGGATCACCGAACCACTTTACCGGCCCCGGATTCCACGCCCCCATATCAACCCCATGCTTAACAAAATACTCACGAGCTATTGCATCGCGGTTCAACGGAGGCAAAGGAGGCAACACCAACCACCACGCCATAAGCACAAAAAGCGGCGAAAAACGCAAAAATACTAAGCCGGCCCCCAAAAGACTCATATTCCAGAAAATCCAAATGAAACAAGAAAGTTACTATCCACCAATTCAGCGCCACAAACAAAAAGCAGGCCTTACGCAAATACAAGTCGTTCACGACATGATAAAAACCACGGAACACCCTGTAGTCCAGCCTCACGTCAAACGGGCCGGCCAACACCCTCGGATCACCGACACGAGCGGAAAGACCACGCTCATAAAACACATCAAACTCACGATTCGCCTCATCAGCGGCAACAGACAAATCACCACCCACCATCATTTCCCCTTCGGCCCTTGGTATGTTTCCTGCCCGCTAGCATGGGATACTCTATGATTAGCACCCGGCAGCATCTGCGCACCGCCGTCGGCACCGGACACCAAGATAAGATCGCGCAGAACACCACCAATCGAATCAGAGGAAAACTCCTTACCACCACTCAACTCATCAAGGAACGACACATCACCATCCCGATGCTGCCGCACAAGATTGAACACGTCAGCGGCCAGCTCCCAACAACCATCCTGCACGACCAGCGCCTCGGAACGATCCGACCACCGATCACGCACACCCCTGGGAAACAGCACGACACGAGACAGGCGCTTCCAACGACGCGAACGCCTCGCCCTCCTACGAGCCTCGCGTATCCTCCCATAGCATTCACGCCACAACACCCAAGGACGATCCAACGACGACAACGGGACGAACACGCCACGGCCATCCCAGATCCTATGATACATATAAGCGTCATCCCCATCAGAAAGATGCAACGAATCACTGTCCTTGTTCGCTGCAACGAACGACATCAAGCCACGCATCATGCTCGGCCAACGGCGCATCTGCGTGAACGGAATCCTAATCAGGCTCCCGTCCCCCCGCAAGCTCCTCCACACCCAACTCCGTGACACGCACCTGCACCCGCACCGACATCGAATGGTCAGCCGGATCGTTGTACCACTTCTTCGGGCCCGGGTTCCAGGCCTCCATATCAGCCCCATGGATACAGAAGAAATCGCGCGCCGCTTTACTATCCCTGAGGCCCAACATCGAGGGAGGCCGCAACACAAACCACACGGCAATCGCCAGCATCGCCAAAAAGGAAAACACAGCCACCTTGGACCCAAAGGACTCGCCCCTCAACGAATCCAAATCGAAAAGAAAAACCGGAACCAACCACCAGCATAAAACTACGAATACCAAACCACTCTTACGCCAGTACAGATCACTAGCGACATGGAAGGCGGAACGGAACGCCCCGTAGTCCAACCTCACGTCAAACGGGCCGGCCAACACCCTCGCATCACCGACACTAGCGAAAAGGCCACGCTCATAAAACACATCAAATTCACGATTCGCCTCATCAGCGGCAACAGACAAATCACCATCCAGCGTCACCGCCCCATCGGCAACACGAGACTCAGAATCCAATCCCATATCCATTTACCAGCATAACCTCCATCAATCCCTCAGCGGCCACCATCACCGGCAGCCACACCCGCACATCGCCAAGCCGCCGCAGAAACGGACTACTCCTCGTCGCTATTGACGTCAACGATATGGTCTTGAACGAATCTGGAAACAAAATTCGGCAAAAAGAACAGCAGGCACAACAGCAGGCTTGCTACATCATGATACTTGGACTGCCTCCAAATTGCCAGTCCCAGCACAAGGGGAAGCACCTTGGTGAACATCGTTACGAACCAGAACGCTTGGAACGTCCGCATGGAAAGATCGTCGGCCAATCGAACCGTGACCACGCCCATGAAAAAGAACATGAGCGCCATACAAAACAGACCAACACCGAACCACATGTACCGACGCGCGAAGCCAAACACAGGCAGAATACACACGGCACCAACAACGGCGAACACCAATGCTATAGCGAAACAAAACAGCCCTCGGTTCTTGAGACTGCGACGATAAGACCTTTGAGGGACACCAGCACCCTGAAAACCAGCCCCCTGCGAACCAGCGTCATTCAACAACCGACCCTGCGCATCCTCATCGGAAAATCGCAACAGACGAGACATATCAGGGTTTGGAACACCAAACAGACGATAGAGAGACACAGCCAACCTCCTTCTAAACGGTTACATGACTAAAACCAACGACCAATGGCATCTCTTGCGTCTCTGAAATACCGCGTGAACTCCGAACCGTCCTGCCTGGGCGCCATGCTCGCCAAGCCAACCCGCCCCGCTACCATTCGATTCGCCAATCCACATCACCTCTCCATGTGAGAAGACACCACCGGCACCATCAACGTTGGAGCACATCAGACGAATCGGAACCAGCCGAACCAGCCGAAGCAGACACAGGGACGGAAGCAGACGCAACGCCACTCCCGACGACAGGAACACCGACCCCCACGGAAACAGGAGCGACACCGTCACCCACCACCGAACCACCATCCACAGCGGCGGAATCACCCGAAACAGCGGGAGCGGCCACAGCATTGGAACCGGCATTGGGATCGTCCCGCACGGCAAGGAACCCCCTAACGCCATCAGAAAACATTCCAGGCAGGAAAAACAGCATGCACGGCACCAGGAAAATACTCTTGGAACGACCATGACACAACCACACCGTCACGCTCAACACCACGGGCAGCAACTGGGCGAACCTCACCGACCACCAGAAACGACGATACGCCACCTCGGTCGGATCACGAGCCAGACGAAGCACAAGCACACCCATCGGAACAAACACAAGCGACGAGACGCACATCATAAGACCAACCCAAAAAACGACCGGATCCATAACACCATGCCCGGCATCAAGGTCAACCCAAAGGAAATAACCGCCCATCGCCATGAACATGAACGTGGCAAAGAAGCAAACCTTGCCCAAGTTCCTCGTGCGCCGACGGAAGGACTTGTAATGCCTGACATACCACTTCGAACCCTCGACAGGCATCACATTACCCTCATCATCCTCATCAAGGAACCTCAGACCACGCACCGAACCCTCATCGAAACCCCACAACAGATTCCAAAACGACACAACAAACCTCCCTATTGAACACAAGAACTGCGTCATCACAACACAGACGAATTCGAAGAATCCGACAGGCCGGAAGAAACCAGCCGACCAGACAGCTCGAACGGACCGGCAACAACACCTTCAACAGCAGGAGCAACCATCCCAGAGGCCGGGACACCATCCGCATCATCTGCAACGACCGAATCATCACAGGCCACAAGAAATTTCTTCATTGAGCTGCCCACATACACTGCAATACCGAAAGCCAAGAGCATCACACCAGACAGCCGGCCATGAAAGCCCTCGAACAGGGAAAACGTCAGAGCCGCCACTGACGGAACCACCTCAGCCGCCCTGGCAAAGAAACACGAACCGCCGATATCACAGCCAAGACAGCTCCTTGGCCAGTCCCCAAGCAGGTACAAGCTCAAAAGGGCATATGTGAAGGATATAACAAGGAAACAGAAAGAGAACCCAGCATGCAGAGAATCATCATGAATAGCTCCCGAAGTGAAACCCATACTCAACAGGCTGTGAATCACAGCAAAACACAGACACACCACTACCATGGTCTTCATACGACCACGTTTCAAACAGCGCTGTTTGGCAGACAATGGCCCCTTCGCCCGTCTCAACAGCTGCAGCGCATCCCCACCGATGAACAACAGACGACGCGATTCATTAGATTGAGACATGCTCGACTTCGACATAACCAACCTCCATTGAGTCTGAATCGCAATCATCTTATTATCATGTCAAACGCCACCGCAGGCAGTGATGAAATACTACTTTTGCCTTATGCAAGATATGGAATCCATGGCGAGTTACCGTAGTGATATCGCTGCATGAGCGAATAGAACGTTCCCGCCAATCATCCTTCCGCTGCTATAAATTCCATTAGAAATAACACCTCCCCCTGCCAACTACCAGCAAACGAAAACCTTCTCTTCATTCAATACCAGAGTAAGCTCAGCGTGATAATTAAATTTCTATTATTTTTTTATTTACCATACACCATCGCGAGATTTAGCGCAGTATTTATGCACATTAAACTTTGGCATCACATTATCTGCATTTTCAGACAAAAGTGCAGCAATTGTTCATTTTTTTTCTTTCGTGAATACGAAAAATGGCATGAAATTAAAGGTATGATTATTTTCGTGTCATGAAACCGAATCTGACGTAACACCGACTCCAAGAACAATGAGATGAAACCATTCCACCCAACAGAAAGTTTAATGGAGAACTCAGAACATCGTCGTTTATCGAAACGTAAGCAATCTATTACCGGCACAAAGACCGCACTCGGAATAAATCCACCACTATTCAGGAGGTTTCTATGACCGCGCCAAGCCGATTTATATCAAAATCATCAGAAAACTACTACAACTTGTACCCGGCCGTGTCTCAAACCAATGCGCCACAGACCACGGCGCCCTATGCGTCCAATGCCATGTCGCCCTATGCGTATGGACCGTACCCGAACCCCTACCCGGCAGAACAGGCAACACCACCGGCATACGGCCACGGCAGGCCGGCCAGAAGGAAAACCCGCCTGCAGAAGACCCTGACGGCCATCGGCATATGCGCCCTGGCCATCATCCTCCTATTCATGGAAGGAAGAATCGTGGAACACGAACGAAGCCTGCACGACGCCAAATACATAGCCCACAGCCCCGAAGCCATCGCCATCTACGAAAAAGACATGAAAATGCTCGACCCCAAGGCACTGACCAAGGAAGGCAAAATCAAAACCTACAGAATCGACGACGATAGCGTCAAATGGACACCCATGGGATCTATAACCTTGATCATCATCGTCAACGACAACCCCGAACTCAACTTCAACGAAGACCTCGATCGCCCCTACATGGGAGGGGAACGCAAACCACTGAAAGGCAGCGGACCCGCAACATCCTGGGAACTCAACCATCTCGTCAACCCGAAGGAATTCCCACAGGAGCATGCGCCCGTCGCACCGGAAGACGGAACGGAGAGGAGTGACCAATGAGAGACTACACCGATTATGAACGCACCGAAATCTCCCGCAGGGCATACGAAGATTTTAACGTCGGGAAATGTGTCCCCGTGGAGAGATAACCCTAACAGTCCCCCGATCGGTTACGTGGCCCAGAAAGTCAACAACCCCGACAGTGGCCTGCAGGCATACGTGCTCACGGACGAGAAAACCGGTACGCCACCCGACAAAGTCACACACGTGACCGTCCTGTACCGCGGATCCAACGAACCCAAAGACTTCCTCAACCCCGACAGGCAGGCCGCAGAAAGCGTGCTGACCGGCAAAACCGATCAACACGCGCGGAGACAATCAAATCGCCACATCACCTATCAAGTCCCAACACCTACACATCAGCTGAATACCGGAGCCGGAGCCGGAACGGAAAGCTGCTCACTGAGACCTTTGAAGAACATATTGATTTCTTTTTTCTGTTGACGGGCCTGATACAAGCTGCCATTCGCACGGGGATCTGCAGTGATCCTCACAACGCAACCTGACCCATTCGGATTGGGGGCGACAGTGGCCGTCAGGCGATCACCCCAAGTGAACGCACTCCAGCCGGTGGTGAAGAGGCAGGAAAGCTGCCGATCATTGGTTCCGGTAAGTTTGAATTTCGTCATTGAGTTCACAGCGGCCACCACTGCCCGATACGTCCGCACGGGGTCGGTCGGATACACATAACTGGCCTCGTCATGGCGATTGAAGAAACTCATTTTACCTCCTCATTGAGGGCACCGAATTACTTATGCCGCATGTTTCGGATCGATACTTGCCTCCAAGGCTTCCACTTTATCGCTGTCAGCACTCTCCACTGCCACCGTCTGCACGCCGTCGATGGAATCGATGGCGCCTTCTGAACGTGACTTCTCCGCCTCAACGTATTTGCGAGGCACAACATAAACAGGGCCGGCGGCATGCTGAATAAGTCCTTGGCTAGTGGAGCCAACAAGCAGACCCGTGAAACCGCCACGACCTCGCGACCCGACCACCACGACATCATGGTCAAGGCTTGCCTTGGTAAGGGCGTTTACAGCCGACTGCGGGACTATGGTCTTATGAATCTCCAGATTTGCGTGCGCCTCACGCAACGGTTTGAGCATCTCCTCCAAATCTTCCATATAGGAGTCCATGACATCATCCTCATCCGCAACACCCTGCAGCCCAGGGACCGCATCGATGATGTCCAGCTGAGCGTCATTATCGGCTGCGAGATTACCCGCTATCTCGAGGGCTTTGAGCCCCCAAGGGCTGGCATCGATGCCGACCGCCACTTTGGAAATGGTGTTGTTCAGGTGCATGGTGTTGCCGTCATCGTCGGTATACGGCACCACGATAATCGGACAATACGCATACGCCGGAAGCGAGGAACTGGTGGTGCCGAGCAGACGCTCCGCAAGTCCCCCCTTGCCGCGGTTGCCGATGACGATCAGGTTGTAATTGTGTGACAACTCCACAAAGACCGAGGAAGGATCGCCGGTGACGATAAGCGTCTGGGCATCCACGCCCTGCTCCTGCGCCACGGCCTTCGCCTGGGCGAGGATTTCCTGGGCGTCCGCATGTGCGGCATTGTCGTCACCCATGGATGTGTACGTGGAATCAAACGAAACAGCCGCATAACTTGGAAGCGAATACGCACACACAATCTGAAGCTTCAGGCCGGCGTGCTTGGCGTAATTCGCTGCCCACCAAGTCGCTTTATAGCTCGCCTTTGAACCGTCTACACCTACCAAAACGACCTTATCATCTACCATGTTGATACCTCCTTAGGCATCGGTGCCCCCTCGACACCTACCAACTATAGGATAGTCCATTTCGAGGAAAACGCATAACACGGTAAAGTGAACAAAAGCCTTCGACGGGTTCAAAACCTCACAACAACCCCAGCGCAAGTGGTCCTTCTGGGAGCAATCACCTTAACGAGGCAAACCTGCAAATAGACCGTCAAGGGGATGATTCCGACAAATCAAGCGCAAAACATACCCTAAAAAGTATTTTTCATCAAGACACCCGAAAACGAAACTGAAACACCCGGCATGTTCATAGCGCCAACATCCACCCCAACCAGCACCGCACTGAAAAAGGATACGATGATGCTCACCATAAGTCAAAATCATCATTTTTTGCAGAGCGCAACATCACATGAATACAGTGCGGATCAGCGGCCAACAAGCGAATGGCGCATGGCAAAATGCGATTTACAATACACGCGAGATGCTATACCTACCGCCTTGTAATACGTCTACACTGTTTATGGGACTTATCAGAGTGCCTTGCCTAGGATTCGCAGCATGAATAATCATTCCGTTCCCCAAGTAGATAGCAGCATGTGTTTCGTTCGCAATGATATCGCCGGGCATTGCCTCGGCCAAGCTAGGAACCCGGCGACCGGCATTTGCCTGCGCACCGGAGGTCCGTGGTAAGGCTATGCCGAACTGGGAGAACACGTACTGCACGAACCCGGAGCAATCCCAACCAGCTGGGGTGTTGCCACCATGAACATAAGGAACCCTGCCTGCAAACTGCTGAGCAAAGTTGACCAAGTCAGCGGATGTCTTACCATCCGGAGGAGTGACCGTAAACGTTGTGGCGGTCATCAAGGAATCACGCGATTCCGATCGACTTGCGGCGGCGGCTGCAGCGGCATCTTCCGCCGCTTTCCTGGCGGCGGCATCCTTTTCCGCCTGTGACTGGGTCTGGGGAACATTCAAGGATTCCACCCCACCCCAATTCGCCTTCGCATCAACTTCGGAAGCCGTGGACTCACGCAACAGATCCTTACGAACCACATTCATCTTGTGAAAGGAACGAGATGAGGTAACCGAAGGCGCGTCAGTGGCAGCAAAAGCCACAGCCGGCAACATAGTAGCGGTGGAGCCTATAAGGGCAACCGCAGCCAAAGCGGAAACGATCTTCGAAGATTTCGTCATGATAAGAATCCTATCACAAAGCGCAAACATACAAAGTTTACAGATTCACGAATCAGTAGTGAATCACTTGGAGCTGAGCGACCTGTTGGGCGCTGAACGTACGGGAGAACGTCTTGCCGTGCCAAGCGGCTCCCGACTCCGACGTCTCGACCGAACCATCAGCATTGATCTTCTCCACAACGGCCACATGCCCGTAAATCGGATCGCTCGCATACTGACCGGATGCAAAGACCAGGACATCACCCACATGTCTGGCGGAATTATCCACCCAATACCCCAAGGAACGTGCAGAATCGGCCCACATACGCCCATCACCCATGTGCGAACCCACCGGAAGTCCAAGTTGCTGCCGGCGTGTATAAGCCCACCAAGTGCATTCACTGAACGAATAGGCATTGCCCGTGTCACCGGAGTCATGGTTCGGATTGAAACCTACCGGAAGATGGGAGTAGTCATCATCCATAAAAGAGGCGACCCGAGGATTGTTGGCGATGGGCTTCACCATCTGCGAGACATCAAGGTCATCGTCATGGCCAAGACGCCACGTACCGTGACTGTAAGTCTGAGCTTTGTTGTCCGCGACGGTGGTGTCCGGAATGGAATCCCTGTCGGACGAGCGTGAAGCGGCCGAAGAGGAGACCGGCGAAAGCGTGCGTGTAATCGTGGCATCGACATCGGAACGCGCATCAAGACCCGTTGCCCGACCTGAGGAAAGTGATCCCGACACTGCGGTAAGACCCACCAAAGTCGCCAAGGAAACGGAAGCCAGCAGCTGAGACTTGTGGTTCCGCGCCTTCTGTGCCTCCCTCCAGGCCTTTCGCGTCAGAGGCGTCGTTTTGTTCAAATCACACAGAACCGCTTCATCCAAGTTCACCACGGTGCCATTACCAGCCGCCGCCTGAAAAGATCCACCACGTCCTCCAAAAACATGAGAGGCACCAGCAGATGGCGTTTGCTCGATGGTATGGTCTGTAAACGCCCTCATCCAAGAGACACCGAAATTAGCCTTATGCCTAGCATGAGAGCCTGAGCGCGAACGCCCGGAGGCAGTCGGCGGCACCGCAGAAACCGAACCTGCGCTGCTGCCGCCCCTCAGTGCTTTATGCGCTGCGTGCTTCATGCAATACTCCTTAGAAATTTTTTGCCAACTCGTTCAGACCATCTCATAGTCGGTATAAGCACAGCTTTGTGAAAACCCGCCATGCATATGACCCACAAACTTGTTACTGCGCCTTCAAGCATACCAATTCCACCCTCGCTTTTCCAGTTCAAATGCACAGTTCATCTCAAAATGTCGCATATTCAGTGAGTAAGGAGTGCCTTAGCGGCGTGTCTTTGCAAAAGCTTATTGAAAGCTGAAAAACTGCTTATAATCTCTGCGCGAACTCAGGGATTACGCGAATCCCGTAACGGACCAAAAGATCAGATTTGCGTGGCAGCGCACACGTAAGAACCCTCGGCGGGTGGAGTAGAAACGCCTCGCCGAGCATCACTGGCAGAGCCGAGGCCGGGCATCGCCCTGGAGCTGGCAACCACATGCCCACCGCTGACGCCGACCGCATCAGCATGACCATCAAAAGACCTTAACGAAGGCCCTTCACTGCCCATACGATCACGCCAACCATCGACAAGAAGCACCCCCTCCTGTCTCACCTCGTCAGCAGCACTGCGAATTTCCAACCATCCATCGCAAGCGGGAACGAACACGGCCTCACCCCGGCCAATCACGCATCGTTGCGAAGCGGTGACGCACTGCACCGCACCTTGTGTACACACCACGATGCGCGGTCCGAAATGCCTTTGAAGACGGCGAGCCCCCGCCACCAATCGGCCGTAGCGATGCCTTAGATGGGAGATGAGCGGCCACTGCCCCCCCTGATGGCCGACCTGCCCATAGGTCAACATGAATTCGTCTATTCGCGGTCGATACACGACGTGGTTGCCGGCAAGCGCCTCAGGCAGATTGACGCTTGGGTCGTATGGGGGCGGCCGGACGACAGTTCACAGTCCGAAGGAAACCAGCTATGTTCTTATGCTTCGTCGTAAGCCCCGCCCGCAGGACATTGTCGGAATTCGTCATAATCTCTGCCGCCGTCCCATGAATGTAAGCGTGCGGCGTGCCGGCGGGGATGAACACGGCGTCCCCCTCAGTCAACGCCACTGGATTCATCATCAGCAAGGCCAACGAACTCGGATCCTCATGGAACGTCTCACAAGCCTTCAGCGCATAGGCAAACGAGAGCGCGGACGTTTCACCGCCAGCCCTCCCGGCGGCGAAACGCAACGCATCGGCAAGCCCCTTCCCCTCATCGCCAGATGCACAGACACATGCACGGAAAGCGCGAAAAATCCGCCGTCTTGAAGGCGAAGCGAACTTGGCCCCTGGAGGCATCATGAAATCCCCATCGTCGCTCTGGGAACCACTGTCGGAAGCTCGCCCATCATCATAAGCCACATCAGCAGATCGGACGGCTATATCTTGGCCCTCCCGAGCAAAGCTTTCTTCACCACTTTCCGCGGAATTTCCCACATCATGGTCTCCAACGCCGAGGAACCCGGAAGTCGGGAAACCGGAACGTCCACGAGTCAGAGCCCGCAACATCCTTTGAGCCACGGGATGATCAACCTCAGCCAGATTGGATATCATCGTCACCAAAGGAGCGAAGCCAATGGATGCCTCAAACGGCTCCAAAGCAACGACCATCTCGCTTTTCGCGACGGGATCGCTGAATGAACGCTCCGGGTCGCCGAAAGGAACTCCTGCAAGGTTCTCCGCGTTATAACCGGTACGCGCTTCGAAATCGACCGGGTGAACCTGGAGTGAAAGCGGTATTCGTGCGGAGATGATCTTAAGCAGATACGGCAGCACAGGACCGAACTTCGCGGAACATCGATAGCCGAGCATCTCCTGCGGATTGCTCGCGATGAGATCGGGAAGGGTCATCAAATCAGGTGTCGCGACAATGGAAGGGGAACCTGCATGGGCGCTGAACCACATCTCGGCAAGGGGCTTCCCCCTATCCGGCCCGGCCTCGACGACCGACGGATCCGAGGCGAACATACGCTGCAGGCTGCCGTACGAGCCCCAGGCGTAATCTTTCGCCACCGGTCGGATCGGATACACAGCTCGCCTTTCTTGCCGCAGGACACAAAACGACGCCGTGCGTATTCAAACATACGTCGCCTTGGACCTTCCAAGTCGCTGAACACGGTATGCGCCGTATCAGCCGTATCACCTCAATAAGCTTACGCCACACAGGGCCGAACGATGAACGTCACCATACACAACAGTGCAAGGGCGCCGAAACGGAGAGCCAGGACCGCACCCAATCGAACCAATCCAACCTCGCGCACACGAACGAAAACGTCGCGTCGTAATGTACTTCCGGCCCAGGGGATGCTTGACACTATAGTGAGCAACATGAAGTTAGCTCCAATCATCAATCCAGAAGCCTGTAGACCCGCTCCAAAACCGGTGCAAGTGGATTTACGCAAAGTATTCCTGGTAATATCGTGCGATTGGTTGGTGGCGCTTGTCATTTCACTGATTCTTCTCGCAACGGGGTTCCACGTCACCGAGGCCGTCATCATCTGCACGGGCGGAGTCGCGATAGGCATCTGCCTGCTGATATGGGAGGCCTTTGATCGCAGGGATTACCGGCGTTTAGGTATGTAGAGAACAAAGAGGCGTTTTTGCACCAGCGAATCCCTGCATGAATGCCTTGAACAGTGAGCCCTCTTCGACGGCACGTCGAGAGGGCTCACTGAGTCGACAATCCAGGCGAACGGCACCTAGACGCGCCGTTCGCCTGCCGTTCACTTCTTGGCTTGGCCTTGGGCTGCAACGGCAGCGGCACCAGCGGCCGCCGCTTCAGGATCAAGGTATTCGCCGCGAGGCTTGACCGGCTTCATATTCTCATCCAAATCATAGACCAGCGGGATACCTGTCGGGATGTTGACCTTGGCTATCTCTTCTTCGCTGAGCCCGTCGAGCATCTTCACGATGGCACGAAGGGAATTGCCGTGCGCGGCGATAAGGACGGTCTTGCCGCTCTTGAGCTCAGGAACGATCTCAGATTCCCAATACGGAGTCACACGAGTCACCACATTGGCCAAAGCCTCAGCCTCAGGAACCGGCTCGCCTGCATAACGCGGGTCATGGTTCTGGGCAAATTCGCTATCCGGGTTGATGTCCGGAGGCGGAGTGCCGTAGGAACGGCGCCACACCATGAACTGCTCATCACCATATTCTTCGCGGATCTGCGATTTATCCTTGCCTTGGAGAGCACCATAATGACGCTCGTTGAGCCGCCAGCTACGCTTCACCGGAATCCAAAGGCGATCAGCGGCATCAAGGGCGTAATTCGCAGTGTTGATGGCACGGCGCAGTAGAGACGTGAAGACGATGTCAGGCAATACGTTCTTCTCTTTGAGAAGTTCGCCGCCATGCTTCGCTTCCGCTACACCCTGCTCGGTGAGTGGCACATCTACCCAACCAGTGAACTGGTTTGTTTTATTCCATGCGCTCTGGCCATGCCGGAGCAATACCAATCTATATGTCATATCTGCAATTCTAGACGCTGAAGCGGACGGATGGTGAATACCATGT
Source organism: Bifidobacterium bombi DSM 19703 (assembly GCF_000737845.1). Taxonomy (GTDB): domain Bacteria; phylum Actinomycetota; class Actinomycetes; order Actinomycetales; family Bifidobacteriaceae; genus Bifidobacterium; species Bifidobacterium bombi. Next base: position 1,331,222 of record NZ_ATLK01000001.1, read on the forward strand.
GAACGCTCTCTTGGAACTGATCTAAAACCTTGCAGTGCCGCTGATGCCAGCAACTTGGGCACGGCAGGAACGCAACCCGCTCCAAAAGGCACGACGGCGTATGATTCGACGGCACAACGGCACACGATATATCTTGACACACCATCGCACGGCACACGCAACAGCGGCCATATATGCCTGGTTTCACAACGGCACGTGCTGATTCACAACAGCACAGACACCTCCGCAATGACGAACACCACGGAGAAAAGCAGTACCGTCATGCTGCACATGGGCAACGCCTTGGGAAAGTTCCCCGACCTTACCGCAACGACCATCGCCAACGCCACTTTGACGCATAATGCCGCGAACAAGAGCGCAATCACCGTCAGAACGATACCGATGAAACGAGCCCCGCCGGATTCAAGGAACACCATTGTAAGAGGCAGGAACGCGATGACGACCGTCAGAACAAGCGGAACCAAGTAAGTCACAAAAAGCACGGATCGCGCACGCGACCTGCCCAAACACACGCCGAGTGTGCGTTTGCCACTCACCCTGTCTTCTTCGACGTCACGAAGATTGTTGACCATCAAGATGGCGCACGAAAACAGGCCGCAAAGCACGGCACCGATGATGCCATGCACGTCCACGTGACCCGCTAGGACGTACTGGGTCCCCAGAACGGCAGCCAAGCCGAAGAAGAGGAACACACCCACCTCACCGAATCCGGCGTACCCGTACGGATGCCTACCGCCTGTATAGAACCACCCCGCCAGCAGACACAGGACACCGAGGATCAGCAACCACCAGTGGCCGGTGATGAGGACAATCGCCAGACCAGCCACACACGCGACCGCAGCATTGATGCCCGCAACGGCCAACACATGGTTTGGAGGAACAAGGCCCGAGGCGGTAATGCGCTGCGGCTTGGCGGTTTTCGTCTCGCAATCACCACGACCTGCGTCGGTGCCGCGCACACCATCCGAATAGTCATTTGCGAAATTCACCGAAATCTGAAGAAACAGCGCTACCACGACGCACAACAGCGCAAGGACGACGAACAAGGCGACGCCGGTACCAGTAAGCGGGCGTTCGACCGCACCGGCATACGTGGCGAAGCATTGCGGCAACGACCCTGCACCTGACGCACACATCTGGGACGCCTTCAAAGTGCGCAACCCCGCAGCGACGCCGACCACAACCGGTGCTATCGAAGCGGGCAACGTTTTGGGGCGCAGACCGGAAATCCATAAAGCTTTGTTTTTCAAAGCGATCACTTCCTTATTTCAAACAATGGCGACATGAAAAAGTGGACAACGCTTTGCGCAAAGGCTATGACGCAAGCACCCTTCTGCAAACCCTGCCGTAGCTGATGCCGCGTGCGGTGCCGTAGGCGGTTTTGCAGACCCGCACCGTAGGCGGTTTCGCGGACCGTACCTAACGGCCCTGCCTAGACCGTGCCGTAAAAGGGCCACCATAGACCATTTTGCGCAAGCCACGCCAAAGCCCCGCATCAAACTCTAAAATGGGCTGAAACCCAGGTGCTCCATCGCCACACGCTCAATTCAACGGTTTGACCAACGGGAAGGTGATGGTGTCGCGGATGGTCGCGCCGGTGAGGGCGATGAGCAAACGGTCGATGCCCATACCCATGCCACCTGCCGGAGGCATACCCACGCCCAACGCCTCGAGGAAGTCCTCGTCGATATCCATGGCCTCGACATCTCCTGCGAGCGCATCCTTGGCCTGCGCCACGAAACGTTCCCGCTGCACCACCGGATCATTGAGCTCTGAATAGCCGGTAGCCAGCTCAAAGCCACGTACATACAAATCCCACTTCTCCACCATACCCGGCTTGGAACGATGGGCCTTCACCAACGGGCTTGTCTCCACCGGGAAATCACGCACGAAGGTCGGTTCATACAAATCATCCTCATAGAAATGCTCCCAAAGATGCTCGACGAGCTTGCCGTGGTTTTCGACCTCGTCACGCTCCACACCGAGCTTGTCGGCGATGGTTCCAAGGTGCTCCACCGACGTTTCCGGAGTGATCTCCTCGCCAAGTGACTGCGAAAGCGACCCATACATGGTAATCTGCTTCCATTCACCGCCGAAGTCATAGTCGCTGCCGTCCTGCAAAGTCACCTTGGTGGAGCCGAAAGCATCGATTGCCGCGTTCTGAATGAGGTTTTTCGTCAGGTCCGCGATGGTGTCGTAATTGCCATACGCCTGATACGCCTCCAGCATGGTGAATTCGGGGGCATGGGTGCCGTCCACGCCCTCATTGCGGAAGTCGCGGTTGATCTCGAAGACACGCTCGATGCCACCCACCAGGCAGCGTTTGAGGAACAACTCCGGAGCGATGCGCAGGTACAAGTCGATGTCGAAAGCATTCATATGAGTGGTGAACGGCCGTGCGGCGGCGCCGCCGTGAACCGTCTGGAGCATGGGTGTCTCAACCTCCAGGAAGTCACGCTTCGCGAAGGTGTTGCGCAACGAAGTCACCACATGGGAACGACGGCGCACCATGTTGCGAACCTTTTCATCAGCGATCATGCCGATGTATGGCTTGCGGATGCGGGTGTCATCCGTGAGTTCCTTGTGCAGTGCAGGCAACGGCTGCAACGCCTTAGAAGCGATCCGCCATTGCGAGGCGAACACCGAAAGCTCACCGGTCTTACTGGCGATGACGCGGCCCTTGAGGAAAAGATGATCGCCCAAATCGACCATCTGCTTGAACTCCTTGAGACTATCGGCACCAACCTCCTTCTTCGAGATCATGCCTTGTATTTTGGTGCCGTCACCGGCGGAGAGCTGGACGAAGCATAGTCCGCCTCCATTGCGCAGGAAAAGGACACGGCCGGCGATGCCCACGACATCCTGGGTCTCCTCACCGGCTTCGAGCTTGCCGTTATACCGAGCACGCACCGCCTCGATGGTATCCGTCACGTCAAGATGCACCGGATACGGCTGCTCGCCGTTCTTCAGCATCAACGCACGTTTGGCTACGCGCATCTGCACCTGTTCAGGATGCGCCTCGGGGCCGAACTCGGCATTCGTTGGATCGATGGCCTCATCCAACGAGGCACCGCCCGCCACCTTGCCGGCAATGGCTTCGTCCTGACGCAAGAGCAGCTCGGCACGCTCCACGGTGGTCATATGAGGAGCCGTGGCGCTTGTTTCCGGTTCACCAGTGTTTTCCTTGATATCATTCACTTCACTCATGCCACAAAGTTTACTGAGAAGCCGATACACTTCGCCTTTACGTAACAAAAAGTGACGGAAAACGGCATAAAGAGACACGGCTTAATCCACCATGCCACAATCACAACAATATATGATGAAAACTGGCACAAAAGACCACCTTCATGGAATGGTGGGCTGCGTCCCCTCCGGAGACCTCACCAACGCCGTTATCTGCACGGGATGCGAAATACGCAGGCAACGTATCATCACCTTGGAAAGGAACGGGCGCACACCAGCATACAGTGAAAAGAGCGTGACGTAGGTCTGCGCACAAACCCGTCATGAATGGAACCGGTTCACAAACGGAAATAGACGCAGAAAGCCAGTCATAGAAGAAGTCGGCGGCTAAACCCGCCAAACCTCCAAATCGACAACCAAAACCACCAACCCCAACCGACCACTGAAACCACCAACCCCAACTGACCGCTGAAACCACCAACCCCAACCAAACCGACACGCTCAAAGAACGAAGCCCAGGGTGAGGCGTATAATCACTTACGTTGTTAATCGGGCTGTAGCGCAGCTTGGTAGCGCGCTTCGTTCGGGACGAAGAGGCCGCGAGTTCAAATCTCGCCAGCCCGACCAACATTTTCGTTGCATTCTGTGGCAATTCCGTCCCATTTATATACTTGGTGGCTGGTATACAGTCTGCTTTTCATGCACTGTAGCGTGAAGACGAAGGAGGCATGGGCCGCAGGACTACGGAACTACAGGTTGCAGAGCTACAGAACTACAAGGCACAGGGCCACCGAGCAATACGAACACATACGAACCGTGAAGGCGGTAAGGTTCATACACAAGACCCATTAAGCAGATCAAAAGAAATCAAGGCAATAAGGCAGGCATATAGGCCATGACAGCAGGCTATTTCGGCAATACGACGCATGAAAGCATAAGATCATGGACGCGAAAGGCGCAAGGCATGCGCACCACATCAAGACTGAAAAGACCATAGGAACTATCAAGAGCAAAAAGGGCCACAAGAATTTTAGAAACACAGCGGCCGTAGAACCGCAATGCCGCAAAGACCACAAGAGCACAGGAACACAAGAACCACAAGAACACGGAGGCCGTAGGTTTGCAAGGACCGCAAGGTCTCCGGGACCGTAGAAGACCAGACAACACCAGGCGTGCGCGGATGCATATAAGCCATGATGCGGATGCATATAAGCCATGATAAGGACTATAAGGGCGATACGCATGAAAGCCCTAGTCATAGGCGGTAGAACCATACGGAGCGATAAAGGCACACGGCATGGAAACGTATGGACAACACAGGCGCATAAAATCAGATGAAGCAGCATGAAAACATGAAGACAACGGCACGAGAATGGGCGGACAATGAAGAAAAGCATTCTGGCACTGGCATCCGGGGCATTCGTATATGGCGCAGCCGAATTCGTGATGATGGGCATTCTTCCGCATGCGGCCCACGACATGGGCGTAAGCATACCGACGGCCGGAAATTTCGTCTCCGCCTACGCCATCGGTGTGTGCATTGGCACGCTGATTCTGGTATTCGGCCGTAAAACATCCCCCAAACGGCTGATCATGCTGTTCATGGTCATCGCAGCTGTCGGCAACCTCTTCAGCGCTCTTGCCCCATCGGCACCCATGCTGCTCATCGGCCGGCTCATTGCCGGATTACCGCATGGTGCGTTCTTCGGCACCTCCGCACTCATCGCCCAGAAGGTCGCGGAAAAAGGCAAGGAGGCCCAGGCCGTTTCGCAGGCAGTCACCGGGCAGACCGTGGCGAACATGCTCGGCGTACCGGCGGGAACGCTGATTGCAGACCACGTAAGTTGGCGTATCGCTTTTCTCTTTTTGGCCCTGATGGCCCTCATTACTGTGGCCTTCGTGCTGCATTGGGTTCCTTTCGTCGCTCCGGTAGCCGATGCAGGCATCGCCGGACAATTCCGTTTCCTATCCGAACCCGGACCCTGGCTCATTCTTGCAGCCACGTTTTTGGGCAATACGGGAATCTTCAGTTGGTGGAGCTATATTTCACCGTGGCTCACCACGGTAGGCGGTTTCCGTGCGAGCGCCGTACCGCTGCTGATGATGCTCGCCGGCTTCGGCATGGTGATAGGCGGCCTGCTAGGAGGACGTATGGGAGACCATTGGCGCACGGCCGGGACCGCCGGTCTGGGCCAGATCATCTCCGTCGTCGGTCTCGCCACGGTAGCATTCGCCGCCCAAGGCAAGCCAGGCACAGCGGCATGCACTTTCATCATTGCATTCGCCATGTTCTTCGTTTCCTCACCTCAACAACTGCTCATGTCGCAGGCCGGAGTAGGCGGAGGGGAGCTCATTGGCGGCGCCTGCGTGCAAATCGCCTTCAATCTAGGCAATGCGGCAGGATCCTCCCTAGGAGCCTTCATGCTTTCGTCGTCACACATGGATTACCATTCACCGGCACTCGGCGGCCTGCCCGTGGCCGTTGCGTCCGTGATCCTCCTCATCGTCTATTCCCTGCGTTTCGAAACGCGGACTGATGCCATCGACCGACTTACCCCCGTTGGAGTCTAAAGACGCCTTTGACCGACGAACGAAAACCATACGCTGGCATCGGCCATACCCGCGAACCAAATGCGATAACCCACCTCAGAACCCGCAACGGACCTGTCGAAACCAACGTGAATGTACACGGAACAGCAACGACACAACGATGCCAACCTCATCACAACACCAGCGCGAATTCGCACGGTGGATACACGCAACGCACGCACACGACGCACACCAACAGCGAGCAGCGCAGAACACCTGTCGGAATATCGGCATGAACTCCGCCGCACGATGTACCCGGCACCAGCAGACACGGCACTACAGTAAGAACAGCACCAACGCCACAATGGACATACAACGAAACCAGCACAATACACAACAATAAACACACGGCAACGGCACCATACGCACGCACAACGAACATGTGCCGCAACCCAAAACAACAAGGTGCCACCGACTGTCCGCAGACAAATCAGTGGCACCTTATCATCAACGCTTCAACGCACCGTCGAAGCGCCAAAAGACGGACCAGTTTCAGGCTTGATCGGAATCAGAATCTGAATCGTTACCGGTGGTACCATCGTTTCCTTCAGCACCGTCGGCACCGTCCTCATGGCTTCCCGCATCTCCTTGCGAACCAGTCAGGCCCTCGCCGGCATGGAAATCATCACCGAAGCTCAGATCACCGTCGAAAGAGAGGCCGCCCTCGTTCGAACCGCTGGCACCAAAGTCATTCAGCTCACCCTGACCACCCTGATCGTCAAGGAAATCATCCGGGTTGAAATCATCACCAAGCTTCAGGTCACCGAAATCGATGTTGGAGAAGTCCACATCGCCCAAACCGTCACCGAAGCCCTCGGAGGCACCTTCTCCACCGAGACCGAAGTTCGGGTAGATGGTGTCACGGATGGCCTTGTCGGGCTCGACCTTGGCGTTGCGATAACGCGCCAAGCCTGTGCCTGCAGGGATAAGCTTGCCGATGATGACGTTCTCTTTGAGACCCTTGAGCTCGTCGGACTTCTGCTCCAGGGCGGCCTCCGTAAGCACACGGGTGGTCTCCTGGAAGGAAGCGGCGGAAAGCCACGACTCGGTCGCAAGCGAGGCCTTGGTGATGCCCAAGAGCTCCGGACGGCCGGCCGCCGGCTTGCCACCGGCTTTGACGGCGGCGATGTTCGACTCACGGAACTTGGCCTGATCGACCAGCTCACCAGGTAGCAGTGCCGTGGAACCGGAATCGATGACGGTGATCCTGCGAAGCATCTGGTGGACGATGACCTCGATGTGCTTGTCGTGGATGTCCACACCCTGCGAACGGTACACTTCGTGCACGCCCTCCACGATGGCGACCTGGGCGGCGCGCGGACCGAGGATACGCAGAACCTTCTTGGGATCCACGGAGCCCTCGATGAGCTGCGTGCCAACCTCGACATGCTCGCCGTCCTTGACCAACAGCGGGGCGCGACGGGTCACCGGGTAAGTGATGGGCTCCACGTTCTGATCGTCCGGAGTGAGCGTGACCTTACGGCCCTGATCGTTGTCCTCCACCTTGACGGTGCCAGAGAACTCAACGATAGGGGCCTCACCCTTAGGAGTACGTGCTTCGAAAAGCTCGGTGACACGGGGAAGACCCTGGGTGATATCGGAAGCCGAAGCCACACCGCCGGAGTGGAAGGAACGAAGCGTCAGCTGCGTACCAGGCTCGCCGATGGACTGGGCAGCGACGATACCTACCGCTTCACCGACATCGACCAGATTGTTCGTGGCCAGCGACCAACCATAGCATTTCGCGCACACGCCGCGCTTGGATTCGCAGGTGAGCACAGAGCGGGCGTTGACTTCCTCAACGCCATGGGCGACAAGGTCGCGCAGCACATCCATCGACAACGAGTCGCCGCGTTTGTACAGCACGGTCTTACCGTCAGCGGGATCGACGACATCCTTGGCGAGCAGACGGGAGTACGGGCCGCCGTCTGCAGCCTTGACAAGCACCAGATTGCCGTCTTCGTCACGCTCGGCCACCTTCATAGGTAGACCACGCATCGTGCCGCAGTCCTCTTCGCGCACGATGACTTCCTGGGCGACATCCACCAGACGGCGAGTGAGGTAACCGGATTCCGCGGTACGCAGTGCCGTATCAGCCAAACCTTTACGGGCGCCGTGCTGCGAAATGAAGTATTCCAACACCGACAGGCCTTCGCGATAATTCGACTTGACAGGGCGGGGAATGATCTCGCCCTTCGGGTTCGCCACCAGGCCTCGCATACCGGAGATCTGACGGATCTGCATCCAGTTTCCACGGGCCCCGGACTGCACCATGATGTTTACGTTGTTGTCGTCGCGGAAGTTCTCGCGCATCTGGTCTGCGACCTTGTCGGTGCACTCGGTCCAGAGGTTGATGAGCTCCTGACGGCGCTCGTCCTCCGTAAGAAGACCCATTTCGTACTGGTCGCTCACCTTGTCGGCCTGCTTCTCATAGTCCGAGATAATGTCGAGACGCTCCTTGGGCTCCACGATATCGGAGAACGCCATAGTGACGCCGGACCACGGGGCCTGGGTGAAGCCCAGATCCTTCAGCGCGTCCAGCGTGGCGGCAACCTGCGCAGTGGAATAACGCGTGGCGATGTCATCGACAATCGTGGAGAGCTTGCCCTTGGCCACCTGTTCGTTGATGAACGGGTAATCAGTGGGCAGGGTCTTGTTGAAACGCAGACGCCCGTAGGAAGTGGCGAACAGGACCGAACCGTCCTCGAAACGCTCCTCCTTCACGGTCTTAGGCGATCCGGGCTCCGGATCGACCGCTTCGAACTCGGTGGGCTCCCAATCGGTGGGAAGCACGAATTCCTTGGGCAGACGCACCAGCACCTTGGCCTGCACATCGACATCGTGACGGTCCACGGCCATCTCAAGTTCATCGACCGAACCGAGTACACGACCCTGACCCTTCGCACCCTCGATGACGGTGGAGAGGTAATACAGACCGAGAATCATGTCCTGCGAAGGCATGGTGACAGTGTGTCCGTCAGCAGGCTTGAGAATGTTGTCGGAAGCCATCATCAAGGAGCGGGCCTCGGCCTGCGCCTCGACACTCAACGGAAGATGGACCGCCATCTGGTCACCATCGAAATCAGCATTGAACGCGGCGCACGCAAGCGGCGGCAAATGGATGGCCTTGCCTTCGACCAGGATGGGCTCGAAGGCCTGGATGCCCAGACGGTGCAGCGTAGGAGCACGGTTCAGAAGCACGGGATGCTCCGAAATAACATCCTCCAAAACGTCCCATACCGACGGATCTGCACGATCGACGAGACGCTTGGCGCTCTTCATGTTCTGCGCGTAATCCTGATCCACAAGACGCTTGATGACGAAGGGCTTGAACAGCTCCAACGCCATGGGCTTGGGCAGGCCGCACTGATGCATACGCAGTTCCGGACCGACCACAATCACGGAACGTCCGGAGTAATCCACACGCTTACCAAGCAGGTTCTGGCGGAAGCGCCCCTGCTTACCCTTGAGCATATCGGAAAGCGACTTCAGTGGTCGGTTGGAGGCACCGGTGACCGGACGGCCGCGGCGGCCGTTGTCGAAGAGCGAATCCACGGCTTCCTGAAGCATACGCTTCTCATTGTTGAGCATGATCTCAGGCGCGCCAAGTTCAATGAGCCTCTTGAGACGATTGTTGCGGTTGATCACGCGGCGGTACAGGTCATTCAGGTCCGAAGTGGTGAAGCGACCGCCGTCGAGCTGCAACATAGGGCGCAGATCGGGCGGTATCACCGGAATGGCATCGAGCACCATCGATTCCGGCTTGTTGTCCGTGGTCAAGAAGGCATTGACGACCTTCAGACGCTTCAAAGCACGAGCCTTGCGCTGGCCTGAACCGTTGTCGATTTCCTCACGCAGTTCCTTCGCGGCACCCGCAAGATCGAAGTCCTGCAGACGCTTCTTAATCGCTTCAGCACCCATGCAACCTTCGAAGTAATCGCCATAGCGATCCTTCATCTCCTGCCACAGATCCACATCGCCTTCCATGTCACCGGGCTTGAGGGTCTTGAAGCGGTCGAACACGGCGTTCAGCCGTTGGATCTGATCGTCAAAACGCTGACGAATGGCAGCCATCTCGCGATCGGCGGAGTTACGCAACTTGGATTTCGATGCGGCCTTGACGTCACCTTCGGCCTCCAACGCAGCCATATCGGCTTCAACCTTCTTGGCGCGCTCCTCTATCTCGTTATCGCGGCGACGCGCGATGGTGTTGAGCTCGGAATCCAGCTCCTCCTGAAGATCAGGAAGATCCTGATGACGCTGAGCCTCATCCACGCTGGTGACCATATAGGCGGCGAAGTAAATAACCTTCTCCAGATCCTTGGGCGCGATGTCGAGGAGATAACCCAGCCTGCTCGGCACACCCTTGAAGAACCAGATGTGGGTGACGGGCGCAGCGAGTTCAATGTGGCCCATGCGTTCACGACGCACGCGGGAACGAGTCACCTCCACGCCACAACGCTCGCACACGATGCCCTTGAAACGCACACGCTTGTATTTGCCGCAAGCGCACTCCCAATCACGGGTGGGTCCAAAAATCTGTTCCCCGAAAAGGCCGTCCTTCTCAGGTTTCAAAGTACGGTAATTAATGGTTTCCGGCTTCTTGACCTCGCCGTAACTCCAGTTATGAATATCCTCGGTGGTGGCCAAACCGATTCTCAATTTGTCAAATGCGTTGACGTCCAGCACGTTTTGTCCTGTCTGTTATTGAATGTTCACGTTTTAGTGTTCACCGCCCGGTGAATGGAGGGAAAACCCACACACCGAGCGGGTGGCTAACAGTTAAGCTCAGCGGTATTCCGGCTGCATCTCGACCTGGTCCTCCTTGGCGGCAGCGTCCGGACGGGCGCCGATGTTGAAGCCAAGATCGTGGGACGAGGACTCGATGTCGTCATCGGCTTCCTTCATCTCGATGGCCTGGCCTTCTGCGTTCAGTACCTCCACATTCAGGGAAAGCGACTGCATTTCCTTAAGAAGCACTTTGAACGACTCGGGGATGCCTGCCGGTGGCAGATTCTCGCCTTTGACGATGGCTCCGTACGCGCGCACACGACCATCCACGTCATCCGACTTGGTGGTCATCATCTCATGCAGCGTGTAAGCGGCACCATAAGCCTCGAGCGCCCAGACCTCCATCTCACCGAAGCGCTGTCCGCCGAACTGAGCCTTGCCACCCAACGGCTGCTGGGTGATCATCGAGTACGGACCAGTTGAGCGGGCGTGGATCTTGTCGTCAACCAAGTGATGCAACTTAAGCATGTACATGTAGCCCACAGAGATCGGCTTGGGGTAAGGCTCGCCGGTACGACCGTCGAAGAGCGTGGCCTTGCCGTCTTCACCCACCAACTTATCACCATCACGATTAGGCAGTGTGGACTTAAGTAGGCCTTGGATGACTTCGGGACGAACACCGTCGAAAACTGGCGTAGCCACAGGAGTCCCAGGGGCACCACTCTCGGCTCCCTGCGGAACATACTGTTTCCAAGCGGCCTCAAGGTCGGGGTCAAGTTTAATGTCCCAACCCGCATGGGCAATCCAGCCCAAATGCAGTTCAAGCACCTGACCCAGGTTCATACGGCTCGGCACGCCCAACGGGTTGAGCATGATGTCAATTGGGGTGCCATCGGCCATGAATGGCATGTCTTCCTCAGGCAGGATCCGCGAGATGCAGCCCTTATTCCCGTGGCGGCCGGAAAGCTTATCGCCAACGGTGATCTTGCGATGCTGAGCGATGTAGACGCGAATCATCTGGTTGACACCATTAGGCAGCTCATCGCCATCCTCCTCGGCGTCTTCACGGGTGATTTCCTTGATGGAAATGACCGTGCCTGACTCGCCATGAGGCACACGAAGCGATGTATCACGCACCTCACGGCTCTTCTCACCAAAGATGGCTCTCAACAGGCGCTCTTCAGGCGTCAACTCGGTCTCGCCCTTAGGCGTGACCTTGCCGACCAGAATATCGCCGGCCTCGACCTCCGCACCGATACGGATAATGCCGCGCTCGTCGAGGTTCGCCAACGCGTCTTCACCGACGTTCGGCAAATCGCGGGTGATCTCCTCAGGCCCAAGCTTGGTGTCACGAGAATCGATCTCGTACTCCTCGATATGGATGGAAGAAAGCGTGTCATCCTTTACAAGGCGCTGAGAAATGATAACGGCGTCCTCGTAGTTGTAGCCGTTCCAAGGCATAAAAGCGACCAACACATTTTTACCGAGGGCAAGCTCACCCTTTTGCGTCGCCGGGCCGTCAGCCAAGACGCTTCCCTCTTCAACACGTTCGCCGTCGTGGATCAGCGGCACCTGATTGTAGGAAGTAGTCTGGTTGGAACGTTGGAACTTAGCCAGCTTGTAGCTGGAAGTTGTACCGTCGTCGTTCATCACCCGAATCATATCGGCGGACACGTATGTGGCCACACCAGCCTTCTGCGCAATGATGGTATCCCCGGAATCAACGGCAGTGCGCCATTCGGCGCCGGTGCCCACCAGCGGACGCTCGGACTGCACCAGAGGCACAGCCTGACGCTGCATGTTGGTGCCCATCAAGGCACGGTGGCCTTCATCGTGTTCCAAGAACGGGATGAGCGAAGCACCCACGGAAACCATCTGGCGTGGCGAGACATCCATGTAGTCGACGGTGCTCACGGGAACATCGACCGCCTCTTCCGTAGCGGAACGCACAAGAGCGGTCTTATCGACGAAATCACCGTTCTTATCAAGTTTCTGGTTGGACTGAGCAATGACGTGATCCGACTCACGGTCCGCGGTCATGTACTCGATCTCATCCGTCACATGTCCGTCAACGACCTTACGGTATGGTGTCTCAATGAACCCGAACGGGTTCACGCGGCCGAACGTGGCCAACGAGCCGATAAGGCCAATGTTCGGGCCTTCAGGAGACTCAATGGGGCACATGCGTCCGAAGTGGGACGGGTGTACGTCTCGCACTTCCATAGAAGCGCGGTCACGGGAAAGACCTCCAGGACCCAAGGCCGAAAGACGACGCTTGTTCGTGACACCCGAAAGCGGGTTGTTCTGATCCATGAACTGGCTCAGCTGAGAGGTACCGAAGAACTCCTTGATGGTGGCGTTCACGGGACGGATGTTAATCAGCGACTGAGGCGTAATGGACTCTGCGTCCTGAGTGGTCATACGCTCACGCACCACACGCTCCATACGGCTCAGACCGGTCCGCAGCTGGTTCTGAATTAGCTCGCCAACCTGACGGATGCGGCGGTTGCCGAAGTGATCGATATCGTCCACGTCCACGCGCAGATCGACATCCTCGCCGTCACGCCTGCCCAGGAAGGTCTTATCGCCGGCATGCAACGCCACGAGATACTTAATGGTGGCGATGATGTCTTCCTGCGTCAAGCTACGGTCATCGGAATCCTTCTCCAAACCAAGCTTACGGTTCATCTTGTAACGGCCAACCCGCGCCAAGTCATAACGCTTGGTGTTGAAATAGAAGGAATCAAGCAGATTACGGCCAGCCTCGGCCGTCGCCGTGTCTGCTGGGCGAATCTTGCGGTACAAATCGGTCAGGGCCTCATCCTGGGTCTCTATCGTCTCCTTCTCCAAGGCGTCGAGCACCAGCGGATAACCCTTGAAAGCCTTCCTAATTTCGGACTTGGTCATGCCGATGGCCATGAGGAAGACAATGGCGGATTGCTTGCGCTTTCGATCCACGCGGACACCAAGCACATCACGCTTATCAATCTCAAACTCCAGCCAAGCTCCACGGCTGGGAATAATCTTAGCCCCGAACACCTCACTATCGGAAGTACGATCCTGTTCACGGCTGAAGTACACACCGGGCGAACGTACGAGCTGGGAAACTATGACGCGCTCGGTGCCGCCGATGATGAAGGTGCCGTGAGGCGTCTGCAGCGGAAAATCACCCATGAATACGGTCTGGCTCTTGATTTCGCCGGTCTCGCCGTTTTCGAATTCGGCGTTGACATACAACGGCGCCGAATAGGTGTAATCCTTCTCCTTACACTCCTGCACAGTATGACGCGGCTCTTCGAAATACGGTTCCGAAAAAGTTAGGCTCATAGTCTGTGCAAAATTCTCAATCGGCGAAATCTCTTGGAAGACCTCGTCAAGACCGGAAGTGTGAGCAACGACGTGCGTGCCGTTCTTGATATCCTCTTCCACCCGCTTCTTCCAGCGCTCATTACCGATGAGCCAATCGAAGCTGTCGGTCTGGACGCCAAGAAGGTACGGCGGGTCTATGGGCTCACGAATGGATCCGAAGTTTACTCGATCAGAAGACCTATGCACGTCAATGTCGTGCTGATCGGCACGAGCGATGACCTGCGTGGTACTCGTCTGAAGCTTTTTATCAGCCAATGGACGTTCCTTATCACTTGCTTGTTCGATACTCTCGTGGAAACACCGCGCATCCATATCAGCATTGAACGCCATAAGTGACAAGACGGTTTGCTCTCAATATCGACTGCAGACTCACCAATCATGACATCACTTGTTCAACACCGAAAACGCTGAAATACGCGGGCGCTTCGACACTTGCAGTATGCCCGCAATATGACACACCTCATGCAAAGATTCAATTATAGCATAGGTAAGGACAACCATTTTCACACTATTACGACACCATTGGCTTTGAAAGCATCATCCGGGTTTCCGGCAGATTTTCACTTACCGAAATTCAGCCAAGCGACAAAACATCATCATCAAAGACTCAACACGATCACAAGGCAACGCCGTCACCCTCCGTACGCACTGCAATAAGACCACGGTAAAATACGACCGATCTACAAGATGTACAGTACATGGTTTGCCATAACGACAAAGTGGCCGTTCCCCGGACGAATCCGACAAACGGCCACCAACACAGCAGAATCACACGTCAGTAACTAACTGCACGATGGCGTGCCATGCCAGCCACACCAGCCATGGTCGCATCACGCGACAAAGGCACCTGAACACCGGCATGACGACCAGAACCAGCACCAGCGGCACGGGAACGACCATCATCACCATCGGCACGACCATACCCGTCATCAGCATCACCATCATCCATACGACGACGCAACGCCAGATACACCGCCTCCATCGCAAACCCGCCGACCAAAGCACTCGACAGGAAATACGGCAGCCACGTCACATAACGCACACCATGCGCCCCACCGATAACAGCCGACCGCTGATCGGCACACGGATCGGACACCTGACGCACCTGACCAGGCAGCACCTGACCATTGGGACCATAATCCGACAGCACACCATCACCACCGGCATCCAACCACGCCACACACTGGCGGTTGTTTAACCTGCTCTTCTTCCTAGGAGCCGGACGAGACTTCTGAACATCTCGCGGAGGCACCTGCGTATTCCGCGAAAGCGACTGAGCGCCCGGTGCTGAACCTGACGGAACAAAGCCGAAGAGCCGAGCGGCACCCGCAACACCACGGTTGCGCCCTACCACGCCGTTAATGCTCCCGCCATCGCCGCCGAGACCAAGAGCAGGCCCTCCGGCGGTCACAATCGTGACCGTACGCGGCTGGTCACCCAACACGACCTCGACAGATGAACCATCGGATGCGACGGTCGCACCCGTCGACTCACGCACACCAACAAACCTGTAGGTATCAGCCGCATACACCGTGATACGGTCACCAGGCCTCTTACCATCAGCGGAGCGATCCGTCATGGTCTTCTCCACAGACGAAGGCAGGCTCTTACCATCCTGACCCACGTACTCGAACGACACCCGCCCGGCCAAACGGGCCGGGGCCGCGGGATCGGCCTTCACGACGAGCTTCACCGTACGAGGCGCATCACCCAGCACGACATCCACGCTCTTAGCATCCGCGGCGATCTTGGCACCCGTGGAACCAGAAGCGACACGGTCGAACAAGTAGCCCGGAGCAACCGGCACGCTCACATGCGCACCAGACACACCGTCCTTGGGCGAACGCGCGGCCATCGCGGCAGCGACCTGCACCGGCAGGCTCTTACCATCCTGACCCACGTACCTGAACGACACGCGCCCGGCCGGCTTGCGCGCCAACGTGACCGTCACCGTACGATCCGAAACACCATACACACCGGAAAGCACACCACCGGCACACGAATCAGAAGACACCGAGGACGAGACGCCCTTCAACCGCCACACCGAATTATCCGGAAGGGAAAGCGAGAACCGCCCATCAGACGCACCCGCCTTCGAAACAGGAAGCCCAAGACCGGCCACCACACCGGATGCAAGCGCCTTGCCGTCCTCACCAACATACTTGAACGACACCACAGCCCCACGCTGATACGTCACGGGAGCAGTACGAACCTTTTCGATTGCACCATCGGCAGGCCTGCGCAACAGACCCTGATCGGGATCCACGGTCGAACAGGAAGCCTGGTCGCCGTCCTTGACATAACAGGCGCCACCCTCAGCAGACGGATCCACCTGAACCCAACGACCAGAAAGAGACGAAACACCAGCATTATCACCGAAATAGGCATTGGGACCCAATTTCAACGACGCAAGACTGCTCGCACCATAGAACATCCGCGCCATGTTCGTGACATTGCCAGTATCCCAACCACTCACATCCAACGACACAAGAGCAGACGCACCAGCGAACATGCTGTACATGTTCGTGACAGAGCCCGTCTTCCACTTGCTCACATCCAACGATTTAAGACTGCTCGCACCATAGAACATGTCCGACATGGTCGTGACCTTGCTCGTATCCCAACCGCTCACATCCAGCGACGCAAGAGCCTTCGCACCATCGAACATGTCCGACATGTTCGTGACCTTGCTCGTATCCCAACCACTCACATCCAACGACACAAGAGCAGACGCATACTCGAACATGCCCGCCATGTTCGTGACAGAGCCCGTCTTCCACTTGCTCACATCCAACGATTTAAGACTGCCCGCATTATAGAACATGTACGACATGGTCGTGACCTTGCTCGTATCCCAACCACTCACATCCAACGACGCAAGAGCCTTCGCACCATCGAACATGTCCGACATGTTCGTGACAGAGCCCGTCTTCCACTTGCTCACATCCAACGATTTAAGACTGCCCGCATTATAGAACATGTACGACATGGTCGTGACCCGGCTCGTATCCCAATTCTTCACATCCAGCGACGCAAGAGCAGACGCACCACCGAACATCCACGACATATTCGTGACAGAGCCCGTGTTCCAGTTGCTCACATCCAGCGACGCAAGAGCAGACGCACCACCGAACATGCCTTGCATGTTCGTGACAGAGCCCGTCTTCCACTTGCTCACATCCAACGCTTTAAGACTGCCCGCATTATAGAACATGTACGACATGTCCGTGACCTTGCTCGTATCCCAATTCTTCACATCCAGCGACGCAAGAGCAGACGCACCACCGAACATCCACGACATATTCGTGACAGAGCCCGTGTTCCAGTTGCTCACATCCAGCGACGCAAGAGCCTTCGCACCATCGAACATGCCTTGCATGTTCGTGACAGAGCCCGTCTTCCACTTGCTCACATCCAACGATTTAAGACTGCCCGCATTATAGAACATGTACGACATGTTCGTGACCTGGCTCGTATTCCAACCGCTCACATCCAACGACGCAAGAGCTTTCGCACCGGAGAACATGTACGACATGGTCGTGACCCGGCTCGTATCCCAATTCTTCACATCCAGCGACGCAAGAGCAGACGCACCACCGAACATGTACGTCATGTCCGTGACATTGCCCGTGTTCCACGAGCCGATGCCCTGCAACGTCTCAAGCTTGGCATCTCCCAAGAACGCGAAATACAGTGAGGTCAGCTTGGAGACATCGACCTTCTCCAAACCCGTGACCGACTTCAAAGAATCCATCCGGTTTAATTGGAATGCGTCCGAAGCACCCAACACGATCGGCTCATCCACCGAAACCTTCACAATCTTCTTATCCAAGCCGCCACTCACACTGTCATAGTTATTCCTGTACAAACCACGCTTGCCGGTCACATGAGCCACAAGACCCACACCAGGCTCATCAACCACACAAAAATCACCATTCGCAGCATCAGCAGTAGGCGTGTCATGATACGCGCAATCAGACCTGCCAGCACGACGCACCGTGACCGTCACCGTACGATCCGAAGCACCATACACACCGGAAAGCACACCACCGGCACACGAATCCGACGAACCAGAAACCGCAGGAGCCGACGAACACCCGGAAAACTCCCAACCAGCAGGAGCATCCAACGAAAACCGATCATCAGCCTTCACACCAAGCAACGACCCCGGCAAACCCTTCGTGGACTGCCCGGGAAGCGCCTTACCACCAACACCCTGGAACTTGAACGCAACACGGGAAGCAGCACGCTTATACGTCACATCACCAGAACGCGAAACCTTACCCGCATCCAACAAATCACTGACATTACGAGTAACGAAACCACCAGCAGGATCAACCTGATACCAACGGCCAGAAACCTTATCCGATTCATTCGTGCTGAAGAGATTGGGATCAGCATACGTCTTGGGCCCCAGTCGAACCGAATTCACACCAGAAGACATGCCAGCAAACACCATTGAGTTATTGTTGTCGCCCCACTGATGATTGAAGACGAGCGAAGTCAGGTCCCAACCGCTCAAATCCAGGACGCCCGAAACAGACACACGTTGGAAGGCATGGTCGAGATAGGTCCAACAATGCTCTCCATCAAACTTCCAGTTGCTCAGATTTAAGGAACCGGAAACCTTTAAAGAACCAAACATGGAGCTTCCATAGGTTTGCCTTCCTGACATATCCCAACCGCTTAGGTCCAACGAGCCCGAAACCTCTGCATTGTCAAACATACCTAACGTAGACGCCCAAGGGGCAAACTTCCATTTATTCAGCGCCAAAGTACCATGAATCTTCGCACCGTAGAACACCAGTTCCATGCGATCAGCATTACGAACATCCCAATTGTTGAGTCCTAGCGAACCCGGCAACTTACCAACATGGAACATGGACGTCATGCTCGTGACCTTGCTCGTATCCCACTTGCTCAAATCCAACGAATCCGGCAACGTGGCACCCATAAACATGCACGACATGTTGGTGACCTGGCTCGTATCCAAGTCGCCTGCATCCAGTGTCGTCAACGCAGAGTCATCGCTGAACGCGTAGCTCAGATCCGTCGCGCCCTTGATATTCGCCAAGCCCGTCACCTTCGTCAGGCTCTGCATGCCACCCAAAAGGACATAGTCACCCGCGACCAGCTGGATGGGATTGTCTATCGAAACCGAAACGACTTTATCCAGATCCAGATCACCGAACTTAGCTTGTAATGCGCCTCCGCCTTGCAGGGCTGCTTTGCCGGTCACATGCACCGCGTACATGCCATTGCCGGCATCCGCCGCACACCAGCCGTCACCCGAATCCACAGCCGACTGACCGGCACACACGCCACCAGTCTGCGCCGAAACCACAGGCCCGGCCTGCGCACCAGGCGCCTCCTTCTTTACATCACCGGAGACCGGTGCCTTCACCGGAACAGGAGCAGCCTTCTTCGCATCCTCACCGTGGGCCGGATCCCCGGCACCAGCCGGCACACTCGACCCGGCTTCCCCAGAAACACCACTCTCCACAGGAGCCTTGCCGTCCGGAGCCGAACCATTCTGGAGCGCGGCCGGAGCATCAACGCCCACCTGCTGAGCGGACGCCGGCAGCGAAGCGAACATGCCACCCAACATCGCCACAACACCCAACATGCCCACCAGCACGCGAGGCCAACGAGCCAAACCTTTACTCTCTTCCGAAACCATATAACACCTCAATAACCACAGCACGATGGGATGGTTAACCCAACCGTGCCTCACTTACATCCAACAGACCGTCACCACCGGCAACAACACCGCAAGCCCGGCCATGCAATAAATAACCAAATGCTGGGGCCATAAAATAGGTCCGAACCAACCTTCGAACTTAAAAGAGTCTCAAGCACAGAGAATGGAGAATGAGCGGGGCAACGAATCTGCAAACATCAAACCAGCAGACGCTGCCGTAAACCACACCACGATTCTCTCCTTTCAACTAAAAGACATGAGCTAATATCACATCCTATCTCTTTTGTTATTAAACGCCCAACCCACGACTTACAGAGACCGATACAAAACTGAAAAACGCATATGAAAAAAGCGGAAACAGCTCACCAAAAAACCATCAGAAATACGTCTGCGCCTACCGCTGCCCGCATCGCTTTGCACCGCAAGCAGCAAACGCCTATGAAGATGCCTAAGTAATACGTTCACTGGCAGAACAAAACCCATAGTCTTTCAACTCACATTAATGGACCGCTCAACAAGCCTAATTACCGTTATTGCGTAACTCCTCGTGCGCCTGTGAGCCGACTTCCACGTCGCACAACCAGTTAAGCAGGATGGAAGCCATGACGTCAAGCTGCGAAACCGGCAGCTGTTCATCGGCCTTGTGGGCCAAGAGCGGGCTGCCCGCGCCAAAGTTGACGGCCGGCACCCCCAGTTGCGAGAAACGTGCCACATCGGTCCACCCAAGCTTCGCCTCGGGCTTGAGGCCGGTCTGCTCACTTACCAAGCGAGCCAATGAGGCGGCAAGGGGAGAGTCCATGCCGGGGCGAGCTGCGGGAGACTCGTCCTTCATCTCCACCCCGAAGCCCTGGAACAAACCTCCGGCAGCCACCATCTCTCCCCTGCCAAGGCATGGCATCGTGGACGCATCGTCAGCACGACCACCGAACATCAACACTTTCGCCTGCCCGATGGTTTTGTCCGGGGCGAAACGGTAGTTGACATGCACACGGCACTCGTCGGGAATCACATTAGTACCCGTGCCACCTGAAATCATCGTGGCGTTCAGGCCTTCGCGGTAAACCAGTCCATCTACCGTGACGTCGGTAGGGACAAACCGCTCAAGCCGCGCCAACACTTCCGCAGCATCGTGGATGGCGTTATGACCCATCCAGGCACGTGCGGAATGAGCCGCCACCCCATGCGTGACCACGTCGAAACGCATGGTGCCATTGCAACCGCCCTCAATGCCACAGGAAGTAGGCTCGCCAATGATGGCGAAATCGCCCTGAACCCAATCCGGATGAGCCTGCACGACCTTCCGCAAACCGTTCTTCGGCGCAGCCACCTCCTCATGGTCGTAAAAAACGAAAGTCAGGTCATAACGCGGACGCCGAACGCTTGCTTCACTAGTCCGTGCCGCGAGTGACGCGATATACGCAATATAAAGAAAGACCGCATCGGAAGCCTTCATGTCGGTGGCTCCCCTTCCCCACATCACCCGCTGGCCTGCACTTTCAGCGGCCACGTCCTCGCGGACACGCGGGTCGCTTGGTTCCAACCATACAGGAGGGAAATTCTCGATGACGGGTACAGTGTCGATGTGCCCCGCAAGAATCACGCGCTGAGGAAGGCCGAAGTTCGTGGAAGCGACGACCGTGTCACCAAGCCTGCGAAAGGTAAGGGACCTACCAGCTCCTCCATAACCCAAACCCCGCAAAAAACTTTCGATGGCATCAGCCAACTGAGTTTCGCAGTCACTGACCGAATACACACCCATGAGCTGCTCAAAGAGACCGACCAACGCCTGAGAACGCCCCACACCATCAGCAATGCTTAACATCATACATTCATGATACGTACACGCTTACACGTCTGCACCACAGTTTTCAACAACCAAGACAGGCTTCATGCCGACGAGGGCCAGACTCGGCGGGGATAGCCGATGACGCCGAGCCGGCATGTACAAGTACACCATTTGATTCGGCGGGTATGCCGCCGAATGAACGTCACCGTTATTCAACGATGATATCCACCTTATTGCTCTTGACTCGCGGGTGTTCCTTGAGGCTCAGCTGGGCTGTGTAACCACCACGGTCCACACGCGGCAATTTGGCGTCATCCTGACATGCTGTGCCCGTCTGGTCCGCGTTCCACGTCAGTTTGCGCTCGTCATGGTTCAT
Organism: Bifidobacterium bombi DSM 19703; assembly: GCF_000737845.1. Taxonomy (GTDB): domain Bacteria; phylum Actinomycetota; class Actinomycetes; order Actinomycetales; family Bifidobacteriaceae; genus Bifidobacterium; species Bifidobacterium bombi. The sequence continues at coordinate 1,352,960 of NZ_ATLK01000001.1, forward strand.
GTCGGAAGTCCTGTACATTGCAAGCTTGCGCGGGTCGGTAGGGCACACATCGGAACGCCAGACCGTGTTAGAACCCGAGTAGATGCTCAAGACGCGGGACGCATCGGAACCATCGACTATGCAACCTTTGAAGCCTTTCTTGTACGAGGCTTCGTTATATCGGATAACTGCGGTGAATTCAACCGAACCGCCTACGGGAATCGTTGCATGGTTTGCTTTAAGGTCCAATTCCACCTCCTTAGCACCACAGTGCGGAAGGAGCTTTGCCTGCTCATCTGGAGCGGCTGGAGAATCAGTGTTGGAAGCTTTGCCAGGCTTTGCAGTGGGTTTTCCGGTTTTTGCGCCGGACTTGGCGTCGGATTGAGCGCCGGCCACCGAGGAGCCTCCCTGAGCGGAAGCGGAACCGTTCGCAGATCCACCACCGAACATGGACGTGCCGTGAACCAACCCATAGGCGCCGAACGCCACAAGCGCCAGCACAACGACCACCACCAGAACAACCATGATGCGGCGGCGAACGTAAATTCGATGCATATTCGACTTGTCACCCAAGGATTGAGCGGACGACTTGCTGGACGACCGACGCGGCGACCTTCCGGTGAACTTCGAGGAGTTGTGAGAGGGCTTACCACCCCGGGACGATTTGCTAGGCTTTTGAGACACCATGCCTTCCAGTCTAAACTGCGCAGAGGAATTTTCTGCGTGAGCCGGTGCTGTATCAACCACTCTGACAGGCGCTCAACCCCTTGACAGTTGCTCACGGCCTTGATACTTCCTCACCCCAACCGACAGTTGGCCATCTAACCCGACAGAGGCAGAGACGAAGGCCGCCCTGTAGGGCGTCGTGAATCATCATGGAACACAAATCTCACCGCCAACCGCCTTAGCATGGCAAACTACGGCACTCAGTTCGGCTCTAGAAAAACCAATTTGGTAGATTGAACACAGCTCGAACACTACACCAAACGCGAATCATCGCAACAGACTGAACGGGTGACACAATAAACTCAATGCAAATGAGCTAGGCAAGCCAAACACGGCTCGAACAGCGCAACCCAACGCAGCTTGCCACCATCCAACATAATGAGTTCACCGCAACTCAACGTGGCAGACTCAACGAACCATCCTGATATATCACTATCAAACCGTCCTCGTCCAAGGACGCGATGCAGGCATCGAGCTGCACCAAATCAGGCCAGAGCGCTTCCACGTCCTTACGCGAAAGACGCCCACCACCCAGTAAGCGAAGGGCCTCAAGCACCTTGCCCCTCACTTGGCGGTTGGTTCCCTTGAAATGCTGACGAGGACGGGTACGGCGTTCCCCCAAGTTCGGCAGACCGGCATCAAGGAACGCACACGAGTCCGCTATTGGGCATACCTTGCACATCGGGCTTTTTGCAGTGCAAACGAGAGCACCAAGTTCCATGACCGATTGATTCCACACCGCGCTTGGCTTGGTACGGCGGTAAATGCCGTTGGCATGCACATCGATGGCATCCTGGTCATTTACAGCCGGAACGGCCGAAACGGCGGGAACCGAAGTTCGGTCACCTTCGGCAAGGCGTGAGCCGGTCACCGTGCTGGCGAGCGCACTCGCCTTAGCTCCACTACCTGCATTACACTCATCGGGGTCAAATGGCAGCACCGACTCCGCCAAACCACGATCCACCTCCGTGGCAGCACCGCCGAACGATTCAGTGCCGAGGAAAACTCGCGTAAGCACACGGCGGATATTGGTGTCGAGCACCACGATACGACGGTTAAAAGCGAAACTCAGCACTGCACTGGCGGTGTAATCACCTATTCCAGGAAGCTTGAGAAGCTTATTGTAGTCGTCAGGCAATGAACCACCATATTGTTCGCTTACCTGGCGCGCGCATTCCTGAAGACGCAACGCGCGACGTGGGTACCCAAGCCTACCCCACGCCGTAATGACCTCTGCGGCACCGGCCCTGGCGAGCGTCTGGGCGCTGGGCCACATCTCCATCCATGCCAGCCAGTACGGCACAACACGACTCATTTGGGTCTGCTGACTCATTACCTCGGAAACCAGAACACCCCAAGGCGAGGTCCTGCCGAAACGCCACGGCAGATCGCGCGCGTTCTCATCCCACCACACGACCAATTTCTGTTGAACGTGGTGCGCGAGCGCCAGATCGATCGCGCCACCCTCAGAAACGGGTAGGCCTCGGACCGGGCTATGCTGATTATCGGTTTGACTCACAGCCCTATTGTGCCGAGAGCCATCGCCAAACAAGCATGATACGACGGAAAATCAGTCCATCGTGAACAAAAACGCAGACATGGATCATGCTCGTTCTGGCACGTTTCGCACGGAATTGTACTTCACATGGGGCTTTGCCTAGCATGGGTTTTTACCTCGCAAGGACACTCTTTCGAAGGAATTGTTCTGAATGGAAACCCATACCGAACCGTTCAGACCGGAACCGTTCTGACTGGAACCGTTCTGACTGAAACTGTTCCGACTGAAACTGTTCTGACCGGAACCGTTCCATATAGAGCCTTATAAAGCCCTGACTCTGCGCGGTACCATTTCTCCGAAACGGTTTTATGCGGGGTAGTCTCGTGCGACAAGCACGTCAGTAGCGGTCTGGGTGGCGCAACAGACTTGTGCAACCAGGCCCCACGAACACAGATGAAGAAACCGGAAATAGAGAACCGCTCCGGTTCAACCTACTGTGTCGGTTGACGGGGATAACTTTGAGCTATGAGTCAAGATGAGCAACCCAACGATATTGCGAACGACGCGACGGCCAAAGTTAGCGATATGTACGAATACGGATACCGCAAATCGAACTACGGGCCCGACGAACTCGTCACCGACGCACACGGCAACCCGATCTCCGTCACCGATGCCATGATGAGCGCGCACGAAGCAGCCACAACCACCACCGTAACACCGCACCTGTGCTACTACTCACCGCGCATTCCCGGGAACACAGGCTCCGCGATCCGCCTATGCGCCGTCACAGGCACCATACTGCACCTCATCGAACCCCTGGGCTTCAATCTGCGCGACACCAAACTACGGCGAGCAGGACTTGATTACCACGACATGGCCCATGTGGTGCTGCACCCGGACTTCGACGACCTCGTGCAATCGATGCCAAGCTCGCGCATCATCGCGTTCACCGCACACGCATCCAAAAACTACACCGAAGTGCAATACAGGCCGGACGACATACTTCTGTTCGGGCCGGAACCAGGGGACATCCCCGACCCAATGGACATCATGGGAGGACCTCATGTAGCCGAGCAGGTGCGGCTCCCCATGCGGCCGAGCCTACGCAGCCTGAACCTCACCAATTGCGCTTCCATCGCGATTTACGAAGCCTGGCGCCAGCTCGGCTTCAAAGGCGGTCAGTGATGGCAAGGCCATCGGACTGTGACCGCGGGCGGACATACGCTGACCCACACAAGCGCAAGACGGCGGAACGACACGATTGCACAACGACACCAGCCGTAACAATAGCGTTGGGTGACGAGTCGCAGTGGTATGAGGACATGCTTACGAAAAGGCACGGCACGACTACAACACAGACAGGCACGGGTCAATGACCACAATCATTGACCCGTCAGCCTACCAGCAGACCACTCAGTGAGTCTGGTCCAAACCCGGATACAACGGGAACTCCTGAGCTAGCTTGGTGACGCGTGCATGCAGGGCCTCCACATCCGCAGCCTTGCCCGCCGCCAACGCAGTGCCAATAACATCCGCAATCTCACGATATTGCGGCTCGCCAAAGCCGCGAGAAGCCAACGCCGCCGTACCGATACGGATACCGGAAGCAACTGAAGCCGGGCGCGGGTCGAACGGAACAGTGTTCCGATTCACCGTGATTCCACACTGTGCGAGCAAATCCTCACCCTGCTTGCCGTCCATCTCGCTATTGCGCAAATCGACCATGACAAGATGGACATCAGTACCGCCAGTAAGCAAGCTGATGCCCTGGGCCTTCACATCTTCGGCCTGCAAGCGCTCCGCCAAAATCTTCGCGCCATCCAACGTGCGTTGCATACGATCCTTGAATTCAGGCTTTGCTGCTACACCAAACGCCACTGCCTTGGCTGCTATGACATGCATCAGAGGGCCACCCTGCTGCCCTGGGAAAACCGCGGAATTCAGCTTCTTGGCATACTCCTCTTTAGCCAGAATGAAACCGGAACGCGGGCCGCCAAGGGTCTTATGCGCAGTGGAAGAAACCACATCGGCATAAGGGACGGGGCTGGGGTGGAGACCGGCAGCCACAAGACCGGCGAAGTGCGCCATATCTACCCAGAACTTCGCGCCGACCTCATCGGCAATCTCCTTCATGGCCTTGAAATCCTCAATGCGAGGGTAGGCGCTCCACCCACCGATGATTAGTTGCGGATGCACTTCCTTTGCTTTTTCACGAATAATATCCGGGTCGATGCGGAACGTCTCGGGATTGACACCATAAGATTCGGCATTGTAGAACTTGCCGGAAAAATTCATCTTCGTGCCATGAGTCAAGTGGCCGCCATGGTCCAAGGCAAGACCGAGCACGGTATCGCCGGGCTTGATAAGCGCCTGGTAAACGGCGGCATTGGCCTGGGCGCCCGAGTGGGGCTGCACGTTGGCATAGTCGGCGCCGTACAGGCTCCTGGCACGATTGCGAGCTATGGTCTCCACCTGATCGACCACCTCGCACCCGCCATAATAACGGTGGCCGGGGTAGCCCTCGGCGTACTTGTTCGTCAGCACGGAACCTTGCGCCTGCAACACCGCGCGAGTGACGAAGTTCTCGGAGGCGATCATCTCAAGCCCCTCCTGCTGACGTCGCAACTCGGCATCGAGCAGAGCGGCGATTTCGGGATCGGCCTGTGCGATCGGAGCATTGAACGCATCCGACGAGCACTGAGACAGAGCCGGATTGGACATTGTGCCTTGTGCTTCGGGATTATTCATGTTGATGCTCCTTGTTGATATTGACTGTACTGCCGTACGGGGCTGAGTAAACCGCACCGAAAACGTATGGCATGTCTGCAAAGATTAGCACAACCACGTCTTCAACAGAAACCCAGTGCCGTAATGTGAACATGTGAGGGTGAAACCGTCCAGGGTCATGCAGGTGCACCGTTGAGGAGTCGGCGAGGATGGCCACAACATACTGCTGCGTCGCCACCAGGGACACGGCTTGTGAATCGCCGCCTCTACGGCGAAGCTTCAGCCATCGACCACGGTGGCGGAGCTTCAGCGACGCCATCATCAGCAACGTCGGAACGCGAACCACGCCATCTCTAAATCGGCGGCCACGCTGGCATGGAAGACGACTGAATGCGGAACGAGCAACGCAAACAAGAAAGCGGCACAGCAAACGAACGGCACAGCAAACGAACGATGTGACTGAAAACAGGTCAGGCCAAGCCGAACACCCCTTATTAAGGCGCGGAACGGTCGGCATCAGTCCACGGACTCGCTCAAATCGACCTTCACAAAATGCCCAAACGACGCTCCACACAGGATTCGAGGGATTCAATGGTCACACCGTCGTAACCATCGACGGTCTCAAAACGCGGCCCCGCGGAAGTATCCGAAGGATTGAAGGCGGTTTGGGCGAGCGTGGTGGCGCCGCTCGCGGAAGCGGACTGCAAACCCGGGACGGAATCCTCAATGGCAACGCATCGCGCCATAGCGCGCGGGTCACTCTCAGCATCCACCCCGACCAGACGAGCCGCCGCCACATAAGAAGCCGGATCGGGCTTCTTTGGAAGGCCGTCCGAACCACTGACGCTTCCGACGAACGTGCCCTGGGGGGCTTGACTCAGAAGATTATCGGCCATTTCACGCGGTGAAGCCGTTACCAGCACCGAAGGTATCCCCGCATCCGCGAGCGCGGACAGCACCGGCAGGACGCCCGGAACCCAAGGCATCTGACGTTTCTCAGCCTCAAAAACATACTGAATGAGCATAGGCGTGATTTCATCGGCACTCAGCCGCGTACCATGCTCAACCATGCGCTGGGCCACGACAGGAACCGGTTTCCCAGTGCACTGCCAACCGAGTTCAGGGCTCCAATCACCACCATATTCACGCGAAATCTCCATCTCGCCTTGATGCCAAATAGGTTCGGAATCAATGAGCGTTCCGTCCATATCCCACAGTACTGCCTTGAGTAAGGCCATCTTCACCCGTCCCCTTTTTGGTTGATGCCATTCGATTCGTTCATGGACAGGGCCGAAAGATCCTCTCCGACTCCCATCTCCGACGCATCGGTACGGCATCATCATACCAATTTTAGGGAGAGAACGACGCCGGTCCCCATCAACAGCATCACGCCGGGCAGGAACGTGAGGACATTGGAAACGGCGCGGGAGCCGATCGACCGCCGTACCGAAGGCAAGCATACATGCCGCTCACCGGGGGCCTTATGCCCACGGATCAGCCATTCCTCAGAATCTACGGTTCGACAACGTTCTTGCAGAGCAGCAACTTAACGACCAACGCGTTCCAATGGCGGTTCCACCTGTCCAACAACAGCTTTGCGAGGTAACAACTTGAAGCCCAACCATGCACCAGGCACCGCCGACGAACCTTACCATCCCCGACGGAACAAGATCCTGCCACCTTGCCCGGCGAAGACACAGGCACGATTGGCTAGTCCAGGAAATCGTTCCACAGGGCGAGGGCGCGCCTTTGCACCAAGGAGTTGCCGGGCTTCCCTTCGGAAACGCCGTCTTCGGTGTCCGGATTGGCCGCATCGGGTCTGCGCGAGGGCAACTCACGGACTCGATGCGACATCTCGCGACGCCAGTGGCGGGCCTGCGTAGAACGCCGGACCTCGGTGATGTCCCCATCGGCATCGGCGGCGAACACACTGGGATTGCCACGCTCCTTGAGCCTCTTGATATCGCGGCGCAACTGACGGTTCTCTTCTTCAAGACGCAGAATGTACGCCACACCGGAAAGCGTCACGCCCTCATCCTGGCTGAGATGCTGGGCACGCACCAGACGCTCGATGTCACGCAGCGAATAACGGCGGGCGCCACCTTCCGTCCGCTGCGGCACGATAAGATTCAATCGATCATATTGGCGCAGCGTCTGCGGATGGATATCAGCCAATTGTGCGGCCAAGCCAACGCTGAACACGGGAAGGTCGATGTCGAAGCCTGCGTCGTCCGCGCCGTCGAGGTCCGCACGATGCTCCTCCAGGGCGATGGCGCACATGGCATATAACGTACGCATCTGTCGATCAACACTTGCCATCGCACTCACCCACCTTTCGTTCCAGAGCCTGACTCTTTCGTTTCTGCTGAATCCTTCGCCGTTGGCCCCGCCGCACCGCAGTCCGGTTCACGCGCGCGCGGCCGCTACTTCGTCCGTATACTCCGCGTTCTTCCTATCGAATTCCTTGGCCGCATGTTTGAGTTCCAGACCCGGCTTGGCGGGAACATGAATCTCGATGCGCGCAATCAGATCACCGCCGCGACCGGGCACGCCCCCACCGGAGACACGTACCTTCGTACCGCTTGATGAGCCGGCAGGAACCTTGATTCTAATCTCTTGACCGTCGAAATCTCGGGTAGAGACTTTGGCTCCCGCAACGGCTTCACCCACAGTGACCGGCAAAGGCATCACGAGGTCGTTGCCCTCCATTGAGAACTTCGCATCCGGAGTGACGGTGATGTTGAGGTACATGTCGCCGTTGGCACCGCCGTTCGTGCCGTGACGTCCCTTACCCGCGAGACGTATCTTCTGGCCGGTCTTCACACCGGCTGGAATATGGGTTTTGAAAGTTCTGCCATCCACCTTGAGCGAGACCGTGGAACCCTTGACCGCCTGCCGGAAGGTCAGCGTGATCTTGGAATTACGATCGGCACCGCGTTGGGGCGGCTCAGGCTCACGATATGGGCCGTTTCCTGCGCTGCCATACGGCGCGTCGGCTCCTTGACCCCCTGTAGCTCCGCTGAACATCGAAAAGATGTCGTTCATACCAGGGCCACCTGAGGTTTGGAAACGAATGTTACCCGGACCACCAGTTCCACCGCCGAACATCGAACCGAAGATGTCGGAGAACGCATCAGTGTTGAAACCGCTCTGCCCCGCACCTGAGCCACCTGCAAAACGTGCCCCGCCCATGCCGAACTGACGGATCGCATCGTACTTCTTACGCTCATCCGCGTTGCTCAATACGTCGTACGCCTCGGAGATGTCCTTAAACTTCTCTTCAGCCTCTTTGGTCTTGTTAAGATCCGGATGATACTTGCGCGCCAATTTACGGTACGCCTTAGTGATTTCAGAGGCCGTAGCGTCCTTCGAGACACCGAGCGTCTTATAAAAATCCTTACTCAACCATTCATTCTCAGCCATAAATTCACACCTTTCCTAGCTTTCCCAGCCTCACTCCCGCATCACACCACATTCACGACAGCGGGAAACACGACGGGTGCGGCCTCACATTACAGTGAGATTCCGCACCCGTCGTGAGTGAAACCCCACTAGGCCTTCGGGGAAACGACCACCACACGCGCGGCGCGAATCACACGGTCACCGATGCGATAACCGGCCTCGACCACCGTGTCAACGGTCTCCTTCGTGGCGCTCGGATCCGGCTTGTGCAGCACGGCCTCATGCTTGGTGGGGTCGAAATCCTCGCCTTTCTCACCGAATTTCTGTACATCGAACTTTTCGAAAGCCTTGTCGATCTTCGTTGCAACAGCGGCGAACGAATCGTCGAAGTCACCATGCTCACGGATGCGGTCGATGTCGTCAAGCGCAGGCAACAGCGCCGTAAGTACGTCGATGATGCCATGCTGGCGGAAACGCTCCTGCTCTTTGGCCGCACGATTGCGGAAGTTGACGAACTCGGCACGCTCTCGCTGGAGAGCGTCCAGATATTCCGCAGCCTCCTTCTTCGCTTGGCCGAGCGGAGTAAGGGTGTCGCCTTGCTGAGTACCGTCATCACGTTCGTCTCCTTGGTCTTGGCCTTTATCAGTGCCTGAACCTGTTGACGAACCACCTCTTGCTGAACCATCCTTTTGCGAAGGATCCTGGCTCGAAGCGCCATTCGACGCAACTTCGGCGGCACCCTGGTCGGATGCATTCTGACGTGCGGATTCCGAGTCGCCAGAATTCATAGGGGTATCCTCACTCCCTGCGGCCTGAGCGCTTTCATTGTTTTCCTTCGACACATTAGCCTCCTGATCTGCGGACCGCACGGACGGTTCATCGGAATCTTCGGCGGAGCCTTGCGACCCAGACCCGCTGGCACCGGAAGCACCGGTGCCAGCGGATTTGAGAATCGGGTCGTCGGGATCCGGCAGATCCTTCAGATAATCATCCTTGTCGAACCCGGACATGATTACTTGTTGTCCTTCTTGTCGTCATCATCATCAACGACCTCGGCATCAACAACATCATCGTCCGACGATGAGGTTGCACCGGCATCCGCACCAGTCGTGCCAGCGGTACCAGCGGCGGCGCCTTCGGCACCTTGCTGGGCATAGAGCGCCTGGCCGATCTTCTGCGAAGATTCGGTCAGCTTGGTCTGAGCAGCCTTGATCTTCTCGATGTCCTCACCCTTCAAGGCTTCCTTCAGGGCGTTCACATCGTCGGTGACTTCCTTGACCACGTCATCGGAAAGCTTATCCTTGTTGTCGTTCACCAACTTCTCGATCTGGTAAGCGAAGGACTCAGCCTGGTTACGGGTCTCAGCCTCCTCCTTACGCTTCTTGTCATCGGCCTCGTGTGCTTCGGCCTCCTTGATCATGCGGTCGATTTCATCCTTCGGCAGACCAGAGCCACCGGTGATGGTCATGGACTGTTCCTTGCCGGTGCCCTTGTCTTTGGCGCCGACATGCACAATGCCGTTGGCATCAATATCGAAGGTGACCTCAATCTGCGGGACGCCACGAGGGGCCGGAGCGATACCGGTCAGTTCGAAGGTCCCAAGCGGCTTGTTGTCGCGGGCAAACTCGCGTTCACCTTGATACACCTGAATCAACACGGAGGGCTGGTTGTCCTCCGCGGTTGAGAAGACCTCGCTGCGCTTGGTTGGAATGGCGGTGTTGCGATCGATGAGCTTGGTCATAATGCCGCCCTTGGTCTCGATGCCGAGCGAAAGCGGGGTGACGTCGATGAGCAGCACGTCCTTGCGGTCGCCCTTGATGACACCGGACTGCACGGCCGCGCCCACGGCGACGACCTCATCCGGGTTCACGGACTGGTTGGCCTCACGGCCACCGGTGAGTTCCTTCACCAGCTCCTTGACGGCAGGCATACGTGTGGACCCACCGACCAGAACCACATGATCGATGTCGGAGACCGAGATGTTCGCATCGTGCAACACATTGTTGAACGGCGTGCGGCAACGGTTAAGCAGGTCGGAGGTCATCTCCTCGAAGTGGGCACGTGTCAGCGTCTCATCGAGGTGCACCGGAGCTCCGTCAGGAGTCATAGCCAAGTACTGCATCGAAATCGAGGTCTCGGTGGAGCTGGAGAGCTCCTTTTTGGCCTGTTCAGCGGCTTCCTTGAGACGCTGCAGAGCGATGTTGTCCTTGGAAAGATCCACGCCGTACTTGTTCTTCACCTGGGAGACGAGCCAATCGATGATCTTCTGATCCCAATCATCGCCGCCCAGCCTGTTGTCGCCGTTCGTGGCCTGCACCTGAATGGTGGCGAAGCCGTCATCATCCTTGCCGATTTCAAGCAACGACACATCGAAGGTGCCGCCACCGAGGTCGAAGACCAAGATGCGCTCGTCCTCTTTGCCTTTCTCAAGGCCATAAGCCAGAGCTGCGGCAGTCGGCTCGTTGATAATACGCAGTACGTTCAAGCCGGCGATTTTACCTGCATCCTTAGTGGCCTGACGCTGCGCGTCATTGAAGTACGCAGGGCAGGTGATCACCGCATCGGTGACGGGCTCGCCCAAATATGCCTCGGCATCCCTCTTGAGCTTCATCAGGACCTGCGCGGAAATCTCCTGGGGGGTCCACTTCTTCCCGTCGATGTCAACAGTCCAATCGGTGCCCATATGACGCTTAACGGAACTGATGGTGCGATCCACATTGGTGACAGCCTGGCGCTTGGCCACCTCACCGACGAGCACTTCGCCGGACTTGCTGAACGCGACCACGCTCGGCGTGGTGCGAGCACCCTCGGCGTTGACAATGACGGTCGGCTCGCCGCCCTCAAGCGTCGCGATGCATGAATTGGTTGTACCAAGATCGATACCTACTGCACGTCCCATATCTATTCTCCTTACATTAGGTTTCATTACGTATGCCCGCTCAGGTTTTGTACTCTGCAAACACGCTACGACCGAACGTCTGCGGAGCGGCAGCCGGGTTCACATCCGTTTTGCTTTCCAAAACTTGAGCCTACACTACTCAACTTTGAACTGTCAACTTTTATTCCCGCGTTTTGAGAAAACTTGCTCATATCTGACTCAAGTTTCATTTTCACTTCATCGCAAGCACTCCTGAATAAACCATGCCACACGAGCCGTCACTACCGCACCGGCGCCATTGATTCGCAACGAACTTTGTGACCCTAAACCATGCCACTGCCTACGGTAAGGAGAGCGCATCGCGAAATCAAGCCACAGGAGCATCACCAGAGCACCTGGCCGCCAAGCAAAGCCAACCACAAGCACCGGCCGTACTGCCCAACCCGCATAACAACCCTGCCACCAAGCCCCATAACGACGGTCGTATGGCGACGCGTCGCCATACCCGACCACCTATAAACAAGGAGAACTGCTCAATTGAGAGCAACGATGCTACTACTGGGCCTTGCCACGCTTAACCGCGCGGGCTATCCAGACGGATGCGAAAAGACCGATTAGCAGCATGACAATGGATGCGAACAAAGTCCATTGCCCCGCCGACACAAAGGCAGACTGTAGAGCATCGGCCACCTGCGGCCCCAACGCACCCAATTTCCCGTTCGTGCCTTGGGCGCGAATACCTGGAATCACCGAGCCTGCGGAGGCACTCAAGGAGACGGAAAGCCCATTCGAGGCACTCGCTGGCAAACCCTGAACAGCCGCGAGTCTCACCGGTGCGATGGCGTGAATGGCAATCGCCAAGACCGCACCGGCAATAGCTGAACCCACGCCCGTACCTAACTGGCGTACCATCGACTGGGTGGCCGAACCTTCGCCGGACTGTGGAATCGGAACCTCGGAAAGCACCAGGCTCGTGAGCTGGGCGGAGGCGAGACCAAGTCCGAATCCATACAGCAGCATGGCGATAAGCATCAGAAGCACGGGGAAATGCGGGTTCATCAACACCAGCGTCAGCACCACACCGAGAGTCTCCAGAACCAGACCAAGTTGAACCGTTCCCGCAGCACCTATTTTCTTCGTGAACGCGCGCGCAAGGCCACCAGAAACGATCGAACCCAAGCCCATACTTGCCACAAGCGCGCCGGTGGCCATCATTCCAAGCCCACGAGCGTTGATGAGATACAGCGGCAGCACGAAAATCACGGCGAACTGACCTGCGGCAATCGCGCAAGCCGCGATGTTACCCAGGGAGAACGTAGGGATACGGAACAACGTCAGATCAAGCATGACCGGCAACTCACGTGAGGCGCGGCTGGACTCCGTATGAATGAACCAAGCGAAGAACAGCACGCCCAGCACGATGCACACCGGAATGATTGAAACGGGCCAGGCCTGCCCCCAAGTAAAGCCGCCGATGGAGAATGTTCCTGTGGGGCGCCACCACCCATAAGTCTCGCCCTCGATGAGACCGAAAATGAGGAAGGCCGAGCCAAGCGCGGAAAGAACAATGCCGAGAGGATCCGCACCCTGGGGCTTACCAGACCTCGCGGCATTCATGGCGCCACCGGTCTGCGGGACGAAGAATATGGCGGAGACAAACACGATCAGACCCAGAGGAAGATTGACGAGGAAAATCCAACGCCAACCGATGGTAGCGGTGAACAGCCCGCCAAGCAATGGCCCGACCGCAGCCGCCGCGCTCATCACGGATCCCCAGACACCGAACGCGACCGCACGATCCTTGCCGCGGAAAGATGCGGAAACCGTGGAAAGCGTGGAAGGCATAACGAGCGCCCCTCCGACAGCCTGCACGGCACGCGCGGAAAGCAGAACCGCCGCCCCGTTCGAACTTGCCGCCAAAACCGAACCGCATACGAAAATCACAACGCCCACCTGTAGAGTGGTCTTACGGCCTTTCATATCGCCAAGCTTCCCAAACGGCAGCAACAGCGCTGCCAGCACAATGTTATACAGCGATGTGACCCATTGCGCATCCGTCAAGTTGATATGAATCTCACGGATGATGTCCGGCATGGATACATTCACAATGGAACCATCGAGTACGATCATGGCGAGTCCTAACGCAAGAACCCACAACGCATTCCAAGGTGGAGCCACCTGCTGCGCACCAGCCTGCCCATGCAAGGACGCAGGCTGTGATTCATTGGAATTTTTGCCATCAGCCATAGTTTCCCTCTCTTCACTACATTTCGACATGCACCGCTCATTTGCAACATCCAACAGCACCATCATCGCAAATATCCACACGATGGTATCCGCAGCCGTAGTCACAATCAAACGCTTTACACTGTTATTGGTCACCACACAGTCACCTGCACAATTATGCGCGTCATACAGGAACCATATCGGTCAACATTCTCAACCTATTTGAATGGATTTGATTCCAGAAATCACAACACGGGACGACAAATTTTCGCGCGAACCTCCAAGGTTCGACATAAACGCAATGCCTCCACAAAATGATTGAGACAGTGAAAAACCTGCAATCCAGTCAAATCGTCGATGCCAGCGAGCCACCCGTGAATGCATGAAACAGCCAAAACCGGGGTCAACGAAATGCACAAAACAGGTGAGACGCAATGACCGCGCGGCCACCGCCACACCATCATCGCCACGGCAACCGATCGGAATCACTCATGAACGAACAACAATAAAGGAACACGCCCAAAACATCTCCCAGACATTGTGTGAAGTGCGCGACATTTGCCGATGTGGACAGCTCTGTGGACAAGTCCCCGGAGCTACTCGCAACTAGGATTGCGCACAGCCAAGACACTACATCTAGTGGGACGATGGGCGACACCCTACTACAAATAGTGTTTTCTTTGGAACTGAAGGCATGTAGTCTATACGTACTGAGCAAAATGAATTTCAAGTCGATGGAGGGCGCAATGACCGTCACAGTATTCACTAAACCGCACTGCCCACAATGCATGGCCACCACACGCCAGATGAAGCGTCAAGGCCTACAGTTCGAAACCGTGAATCTGGCCGAGAACCCCGAGACTCTCAAGCAACTTATTGATGCCGGATACAAGCAGTCACCAATCGTCATCACTCCCGACGGATCGTGGAGCGGCTACCGTCCAGACCTTATCAAGGAACTGGGTGACGGCAGTTCTATGAACGCTTCCGCCGCTGCTTCCTCAAGCGTTCCACAAGCCACATCCAACGAATCACGGAAGCAGGAAGTACTGGCTCAGCAATGAACGACGAAGAATCAGCACAGGCGAACTACGTAGAGCAACACAACGCATTTGAAGATGTGGCATCCCATTTCCAGGAAACCGCAGCCACAGCCACCATTTCCGCGAGTGACCCCTTCGAAACTGAAAACCTCGAAGCCGAGAACACCGCGGACCCTGGTCGCGCGAACGAGGACGGTGAAGAGCAGGACGTCGCCAGCCTGCCCGAACGTCCGGCAGATCCCAGCACCGAACACATCGGTGCCGTGGTCTATTTTTCCTCAATATCCGGAAACACAGCCAGGTTCATCACGGCATGTAATTTCCCCGACGAAGGCATCAACGTCTACCGCATACCGTTGCGCACCAAGGAAGAACCGCTCCAAGTGAGGGAGCCCTACGTGCTCATCGTGCCGACGTACGGAGGCGGCAACGTGAAAAAGGCGCTATTGCCCCAAATCCGTAAATTCCTAAACGGACGCGCCAACCGCAGCTTCATCCGAGGAGTGATTTCCTCCGGCAACCGCAATTTCGCGAGCGCCTTCTGCGCCGCCGGAGACATCATCTCCCAAAAATGCCATGTACCCTTCATGTACAACTTCGAGCTCATCGGCACTCCGGACGACCACCGTAAAGTAAGAGAAGGCGTACGGAACTTCTTCCTTGAACAACGTAAACAAGATGCTCGGTAACCGAAACGAACGCCAAATAACCGAAAGACCGGATTCCGCGACACCTATGCGCTCAACCGTCTCCGCGGGATGAATAAACCGACGGGCGACGACGGCGCAAGAACGAAGTACACCGGTACGGTTCAGACATAAGGAACACGACGTGTATTGAGCACGACCTCTATTCATCCGCATTCGACACGACAGAACACTGAATTTTGAGATGTAACCAATCGACGATCGAAGCAAAAGCCTCATCGTCATATAACCGAAAGGAAACTGCCGATTATGGCCAGCAACACCTTACCCACCAACGACACCACGCTGAGCATGGACCAAACAGAAGACGAAGCCGATGTCTTCGACCCCGAGCACGACTACCATTCGCTGAATGCCATGCTCAACCTCTACGACGAGAACGGCCAGATCCAGTTCGACGCGGACATCGAAGCCGAACGCGCGTACATCGAAAGCCATGTGGCACCGAACACCATGCGATTCGCCTCCACGGCGGCTCGCCTGAAGTACCTGGAAGACAACCTTTATTATGACAAATCCGTCTTCGACCGATATTCGCCGCAATTCCTCGACTCCTTCTACGAACACGTCGAGGGGCTGGGATTCGAGTTCGAGACCTTCCTGGGGGCGTTCAAGTTCTACCGCTCCTACGCGCTGAAGACCTTCGACGGCAAGCAGTACCTCGAGGACTTCCCACAGCGGTGCGCCGCCGTGGCCCTGGAACTCGCGGCGGGAGACGAAGACGCCGCCGTCAAATACGCCGATGAGATGATCGCCGGCCGCTTCCAGCCAGCAACCCCGACCTTCCTCAATCTGGGCAAGGCACAGCGCGGCGAGCCTGTCAGCTGCTTCCTGGTTCGTATCGAGGACAACATGGAGTCCATCAGCCGTGGAATCAACTCCGCGCTGCAGCTGTCGAAACGCGGCGGCGGCGTGGCCTTGCTTCTGACTAATCTGCGTGAGCAAGGTGCACCCATCAAGCACATCGAGAATCAGTCCAGCGGCGTCGTGCCAGTCATGAAGCTTCTTGAGGATTCGTTCTCATACGCCAACCAGCTGGGCGCACGCCAGGGCGCCGGCGCCGTGTACCTGAGCGCGAACCACCCGGACGTCCTGCGCTTCCTCGATACCAAGCGCGAGAATGCGGACGAGAAGATCCGCGTGAAGACCTTGGCCCTCGGCGTGGTGATCCCCGACATCGATTTCGAACTCGCAAAGCGCAAGGAGAAGATGGCGCTCTTCTCCCCGTATGACGTGGAGCGTGTGTACGGCAAGCCGTTCGCGGATATCTCCGTCACCGAGCATTACGACGAGATGGTCAACGACGAGCGCATCAAGAAGACCTACATCGACGCACGCGAGTTCTTCATGACCCTGGCGGAGGTGCAGTTCGAATCCGGCTATCCGTACATCCTCTTCGAAGACACCGTCAACCGCGCCAACCCCATCGACGGGCGCGTGACGATGAGCAACCTGTGCTCCGAAATCCTGCAGGTGCAGGAAGCTAGCACATACAACGACGACCTCTCCTACGACCATGTGGGCAAGGACGTCTCCTGCAACCTGGGCTCCCTCAACATCGCGAAGGCGATGGACGGCGGCCTTGCGCAGCCCGTCGAAACCGCCGTTCGTGCACTCACCGCAGTTTCCGACCAGACCCATATCGACTCCGTCCCCTCCATCAAGCGCGGCAATGAGGAGAGCCACTCCATCGGCCTCGGCCAGATGAACCTGCACGGCTTCCTGGCGCGCGAGCACATGTTCTACGGCAGCGACGAGGCGTTGGACTTCACCGACATGTACTTCATGACCGTGGCCTACCACGCCTACAAGGCCTCGCACGCCCTTGCGGTGGAGCACGGCCACCCGTTCGTCGGGTTCGAGAAGTCACAGTACGCCAAGCCGGCCGGGGCAGGCAACTACTTCGACAAGTACACCGACGGCAGCCGCTCGCTGGAACCTCGCACCGATGCCGTGAAGGCGCTTTTCGAGCGTTTCGGCGTAGCCATCCCATCAGTTGACGATTGGAAGGAGCTGCAGGCGCAGATCCTCAAGGACGGCATTTACAACGAGTACTTGCAGGCCGTGCCGCCCACCGGCTCGATCTCCTACATCAACCATTCCACAAGCTCGATCCATCCGATCGCCTCGAAGATCGAGATCCGCAAGGAAGGCAAGACCGGCCGCGTCTACTACCCCGCGCCGTACATGACCAACGACAATCTGGAGTACTTCCAGGACGCCTACGAGATCGGCTGGCAGAAGGTCATCGACACTTACGCCGAAGCCACGCAGCACGTCGACCAGGGCCTGTCGCTGACGCTCTTCTTCCCCGCGGAGGCCACCACGCGCGACATCAACAAGGCGCAGATCTACGCCTGGCGCAAGGGCATCAAGACCATCTACTACATCCGCATCCGCCAGCAGGCACTGGAGGGCACGCAGGTCGAGGGCTGCGTCAGCTGCATGCTGTAGTTTGATCGCAACGCACATCTGCAACCGCGCTACTGAGCCGCCTGCATGGCCGGGTTTCCGGCGAGCGCAGGCGGCTCTTTTATTCGCAGCGGCGAGGTAGCGGCGGTCCGATTCCCTAGCTTCACATTTCTACGGGATTTCCAGCGGAAACGCGAACGTCTACAAGTCCGATGCCCAATCTTGCGGTTGTTGATGAAGATGTTTCCGTAAGTAGCCATAGACTCCGCAACAACTCCTGGCCGTACGAACAAGCCTTGTCCAAGAAGTACAATCCACCCGCCGGGATAGTTATACCTTCGGTGTAATATTGACGTACAAAAATCGTAGCGAGACAACCATGAATCCCGTCCAAAAGCGCAGCAAGGAGGCAGAATGGCCACGATAACCGTCCAGCCCACAACGCTACGCTGGGCTGTGGAACAAAGCGATGCTGATCTCGATGAAATAGTAATCAGCAAGCCAAAACTTGGCCAGCTTCCGGATTGGCTCAACTCCAACGAACCCTTGAAACTATCCTTCAGCAACCTGGAAGCTCTCAGCGCATCGTTGCATGTCCCGTTCGGAACGCTGGTGCTCACCGAACCACCGCAAAGCCACGATGAAGCCATCGTAAAGTACCGCACACTCGGCAACGACAATGCCCATATCAGCCAGAATCTTCGAGATGTGCTGGCCTCCATGCATGCCAAACAAAACTGGGCACACGACGAACTCAGCAATCTGGGCTTGGGAGACAATACGCTGGTCGGCAGTGCGCGGCAAACCAAGTCCCCACAAGAAATCGCAAACCTCATCAAGGACCAGCTTTCCTTGAAAGACGATTGGCCGCTTGGCTACGACCGTCGACCCGCTCGGTTCAATTTCCTGCGTGACATCGTAGCAAAGGCCGGTGTGCTGGTGATGAACGATACCATGATCGGCCGAAGGCGCTTAAATCTCTCGGAATTCCGGGCATTCACCCTCCTTGACGATGTGGTTCCTCTTATCTTCATCAACCGCAACGATTCTGACAGTGCGATGCTGTTTTCCCTGCTCCATGAACTTGTGCATGTGGCGCTCGGGACCGAGGAGCTGTTCAACGACTCCGAAATACCACAATCCAGCGCTGATTCGGAACGGCTCATCAACAGGACAGCAATGGAGCTTGTCGTGCCCGAGCACGTGTTCCTCAACGAATGGAAACTGATGGCCCGGACGCATACAGCCGACGATATTGCGAATCGTTTCTCGTTGAAATACGGCTTAAGCACAATCGCCTTCCTCATCAGAGCCCGACAACTTGGACTTGCAAGCGAAGCCGACATCGAGCAGGAACGCAATGCCATGGAACAGCGTCTTAAGAGTCCTCGACAATCCAATGACAGCAAAGGAGGGAATCAGAATCTCACGAATGCCTCCCATTTTGATTCCCGATTCGTTGGCCTAGTGAGGCAGAGCATCAACTCGGGTACTCTTCCCTACACTGATGGCTTCGCATTGCTCAATGTGAAATCCTCACGCGCTTACGACGGGTTGCTGAAAGCAAAGAAGATGATGCCATGACACAACAGCTCTACCTGCCGGATTCGAACATTTTCATAGAATCCTCACGTCAGCATTATCCGTTTGATTACGGCGAGTTCCATGCCTTCTGGCAATGGCTTGAACGATTGAACGACTCAGGCAGCATCATTATGCTCGACGTTGTTTTCAATGAGCTGACGACTACACGCAGAAATGACAGCAAGAGCAAACCGGACTTCCTCGAAACTTGGGTGATGGCGACCTTCACCAACCCTGTAAGCCATAAGACGGACGAAATCGGCGAGGCGTATTCGGAAATCCTCGATTACCTCAATACCTGCGGCCTGTATTCGCAGGATTCCTTTAGACAATGGACGCCGGAAGACAAGGCCGATCCCTGGCTCATAGCCGCCGCAATGACTACCGGAGCAACCATCGTCACCAATGAGGTTCCGGCACATCCAAGCAGGCAACAGCAAATGAAACGAGAACCAAAGATTCCGGACGTTGCGGCGAATTTTGAGGCTCGAACCATCAACTTGCGCGAGTTTTTTGATGAAAGCGGTCTACTTAATAAGAATCCATATTCGTGCCATGCAAAGTGACATTATCGATGTCTCGATGAGCTCCGGTTTTATGTGAGGCATTCCCTCCCAGTTCCGTTCTGGTTGTATTTGTATCGTTGCGTCTCGGTTGTGTCTTGGTTGCACACTTTGGTTGCGTCTCGGTGGCGTCTCGGTTCGGGAAGAGCCAGTCTTTCCGGAACACGCATTGCAGATTCATCAATCACAAGCCTTTCTTGCTACCTCAAAACCAACGATTACACGCACTTCACTTATTTCAAAATAAATTGAAAAATATCTGCATCGTCAGCGTGTTTCAATTTTATTTGAAATATAGTTACGAGCAATCAGCAAGAACGCAGTTCACTGAACGGTTGGCCGGAGAGCTGGCCGAACGGCCGATCGGAGAGTTCGCTGGATGGCCGTCCGGGGGGGGCTCACCAAACAGTTAGCCGTCAAATTCGCCATAAGAAAGGAGGTGAGTATGGGGGTCCAAACGACGCTCGAAGCATTGAACGACTCCGCACGGCGCAGAATCATCGAGCTCCTGCGCACCCAGACCATGAGCGCGGGCGATCTCGCCGAAGCCGTGGACCTTGCCCCATCGCGCCTCTCATACCATCTGAACAAGCTCAAGGCGGCAGGCCTAGTCAGCGGCACAAGGCGCGGGACCACAATCTACTACGAGTCAAACCTCACGGTGCTGGACGACACCATCGTCTGGCTCAAGGGGTTGCAGAAACGCGAAGACGCCTCAGGTAGCGACGATACCGAAAACTGCTGAGCGCCAGTATCCGACCCGCAGCAGCACAGCGGCACAACCGCCACGCGGCACCAGTCCGTCAGGCAATCCCGACGGACGCATATAACCATCCAATTCAAATAATGTGAGCATCCAACAACCATCGGCCAACACCGAGCAACGGAGACCATCATGTCAACACAAAAAACACAAACCACAACCACCGAAGCCACCGGAACCCTAGGAATTCCCAAAAATCCAGAAACCACCGAAAAACCCGAACCCCGCACGATTGTACGCAGCCTGCTCGGATGGAACATCGCAATGTACATCCTGGCACTGCTGACACCAGTAAGCACCCTCATCACCCTGCCGAGTCTGCCTGCGCAAGTTCCGGCGCATTATGGCATCAGCGGCGAAGTCGACCGTTGGGGCAGCAAGTACGAGACACTGACCATGTCGGGAATCATGATTGTACTTCTCGTCATTTGGACGGTATTGGAACTCGTGCTCATACACCGGACGATTCACAGCGAATCCGAGCCTGACGCCAGACGCAGCATCCGGTTCTTCATCTTCGGCGGCATATGTATATTCGTGTTGTTCGATGTAATAAACACCTATATACTGTGGATGTCGAAAACAGGAACGACGAGCCTCAACATGACTTCGGTCTCGTTCGCACAGATCATCAACATCGTGACAGGGCTGGTACTCATCATAACCGGCAACTTCATGCCGCAAGCCAAGCCAAACACATTTTCCGGTATACGTCTGCCCAGCGCCTACACGAGCCGTGAGACGTGGCGGCGCTGCCAGCGCATGGGCGGCATCGCGTTCATAATGGCCGGAGCGATCATCTTCATCTGCGGAATCTTCGTCAACGATGAAACCGCCGCGCTGACCGTGCTCCTCACCGCCATCATCACCGCCACCATCGCCTTGATGGTCTACGCCCCTTATGCCGCCCGCAAATACGGTGCCATCGGCGGGCCGATCGACAGCGAAGACGACGAGTCCGCGGATATTCCACAAGCACCAGCAATGAAGTAGCATTTAACCAGCCTGGACAAAACAAGGTAAAATATCATATTGTGAGGGTGAGACGGCATGCATGAACAGAAAACGGGATTCATGCTGGACTCAATCGTCCTACCGATACCCATCCCACATCGGCAACGGCATCAACTGATCCTCGCAGTGTGCCCACAACTCGTTGAGGTCACTGCCCGGATTCCTCAGCCACCGCAGCTGAATGCCGTCCATCATACTGAAACCTGCATTCAGTAGCTGTTCGATATTCACTCCGTCAGGGACGGCCCACGGGACCTTCAACATTGAGTCGATGACATTACGGTCTCGATCGAGGAAGTACTGATACGCCGGATGCTTGGGATCAATCGCCTCGGCATCGAGGGTGGAGAACATGTGAACCTGTTCGGGGCGTTTGGAATTGAAAGCCACGACATCTCTCCACATATGCGCCAACAGCGGCTTCTCCGTCATGCTGAAACGTGTGATTATCTGTGATGTGCCGGTATCGTATACCTCATCAAGCACAATGTTGAGCAGCCCCTCCTTACTGCCCACATGATGCAGCACACCAGCCTTGGTCATGCCGACAGAATTCGCTATCTTCTGCAATGAAGTGCGGTAGTATCCGCGCAAACCGAACGAAATGACGGCGGCGTCAAGAATAGCCGCACGGCTGCTCGCCCCGTTCGTGTATTTTTTAGTGCGCTCTAAAGGCTGCATTTCATCATCTTCTTCTGCTCTCAGCAACAATCAATCCGTTTTATTGTGCATGTTGAGGTAGACCTCGGAATGAAGCAACAGCTAATAAACAAGAATGCGGACCCCGCTCCCTCTTGTGGCAACGGAATCCGCATCATACGACAACGCACTATCTAAATTCACTTCACCTTGCGAATCATCATGATGCCAATGGTTCCTATGAGCAAGAAGAAAGCAGCGACAGGGAAGACCGCCTTGTAGCCGCCCATAAAAGCAATGATCGCGGTCGTGCACCACGGGGCCAGCGCCTGACCTATGGTATTGGCGAGGTTGAGGATGCCCAGATCTTTGCCAGCCTGTTCCGGGCTGGGAAGCACATCGACGTTGAGCGCCTGGTCAACGGACATGTAGCAGCCGTTGCCAAGACCCGACAGCACCGCGAAGATGTACATGCCGGTCGTGGTGGGCATGATCCAAGGCATGAGTAGTCCCAATGCGGTCAGTATGCAGCCGAACGCCACCATCACCTTGCGGCGTTGCAGGAAATCGGAAAGCGGACCGGACACCACCGATGCCACGATAGTGGCCACCAGGGTGATCATGGAGATGATTTTGATGGCCGTGCTGGATTCACTGACGCTCAAATGGATGTAGCGTTCAAGGATGAGCAGCTGATAGCTCGTGATCATGAACATGCCAATGGTGAAGGTAAGCCTTCCGACCAGAGCGAGGTAGAAATCACGGCTGTTCTTGGTGGGAGGAATGAAGGAGCGGAGGATATCGGCAGCTGAGGTCACCTTCGTGTTGTTCTCGGCGGACTGCTCGCGCGGCCAGATGAGCACGGTGAGCAGGCCAGAGAAGAGGAAAAGCAATGTGCCGATGACCAGACCCACGTTGAGTTTGGTCAGAAAGAAACTGCCGACGAAGTTACCCAGCTGCATCCCGACAATCTGCCCGGCACCGTAAATCGCGGAGAATGTTCCACGTGTTGCCTCGGGAATACGGTCGGAAAGCACGGCTACGGCAGGCGCGATGAGGCAGTTGATGCCAATCTGCACGATGCACCAGCCGGCGACGATCCAGAACAAGGTCCTAGACTGTGAAGTCAGGAAATAGCCCGCCGCACCGATGACACCGCCTGCGACGATCCACGGGGTGCGCTTACCGACACGGAATTTGGAGATATCCGACAAGGTGCCGAATATGATGTTGGCGAAGAGCGCGAAGATGACGCTGATCGAGTTCATAGAGCCAACGGCTTGCTCAGCGGAGAGCCCTGGAATGCTGGTGAACAGCTGCGGCAAAAGCACTCCCGAGCCCATAGAGAACGGTATTCCCCAAAGTATTGAAATCATGGCGAAACCAATGCCGAACCTCACTTTATTGGCCAATGGTTTCCCTGTGTCCGGTGCCAAATTCGCCGCATCCGGTAATGATACTGCCTCCATGGCATGACCTCCTTGCGTAATGCCGACAACTATCTTTGTTGCCGAACGGTCGGTAAGTATTCTATCACTGCATGAAACAATATTCAATTCAATAATGTGTTTTTGCAATTGCATGTCTGATTGCATACAGATTGCACGACCGTGTCCTCCCCCAACATCGCACGAAGCGGCGGCAGCACGGTTACGAGTATATTCCAGTGCAAACGTCGGCATCGCAGCTCACAATCGGCATCAAGGTTGACGGTTTATAGCGGTGCGAATTCTTCACTGAGAGAGGAACAGGAAAGGGCTGGAATAGTGCGAACAAAAGGTTCCGATTCTATCTGCGGAACCGTCCGAGATTCCATTGCGATACTGAACCGCCCATGGCTCTGTCCAATACGAAACCGTCCGACCCACGACGACTTCGCCGCAAGCCGGACGGAACAATGAACGCACGCAAAGCAAGGCCTCACGTGCAGGTCATTTCAAATGGACCGATTGGGTTGACGCTCGTCAGCCGCGAATCTTCTCATACTCCTCCATGGTTCGGGTATACAGATCCTGCGCTATCTCTGCACTCAGCAACATCGACATGCCACTAAGCGGTGCGGAACGCAGGAACATGACGATAAGCTGGCTATCGGGGATAATGGGGTGACCGTACTTCTTCTCCAGCTCAGGAAGGACCGTGTTCAACGCCTGGGAACCCACCGGATCATCAGCCCACTCACCGTAGGTGGACCACTCCGTCAGCTTCATGCGCTTGCCGTCATCATCGACATCGACATCGACAATTTGGGCGATGTCACGCGAGGAACTACCGACCTCGATGCCATATGAACCGCCTTCGACTTTCCAGCCTTCGAACTGCTCGGACCAATAGGCGAACGCACGCGAATCCAAATCGAAGGTGACCTCCTCGGACGCACCAGGCTCCAAGAAGACCTTCTTGAACGCCTTGAGCTCATGGACCGGACGAGCCACTTTACAAGCTGGTGGGGCAACATAGAGCTGTACTACCTCGGCGCCAGGCAAGGAACCCGTATTGGTTACTCTAGCGGTAACGCGGGCGCTTTGAGGTCCGGACTTTTGAGCGTGCACATCCGAAATCTCGAAGGTCGTGTAGCTCATGCCATAGCCGAACGGATAGACGACCGGCTTGTGGAAGGTATCGTAGTAGCGATAGCCCACAAACACTCCCTCGCCATAATCCACATGACCTTCTTCACCAGGCCAGTTCATCATGCTTGGATCGTCGTCCAAGTTGTTGATAATGGTCTGCGCGAGCTTGCCAGAAGGATTGACATCACCAAAAACAACGTCGGCGGTAGCAGCCCCGCCGGCCTGCCCCAGCAGCCATGTTTCGATGATCGACTTCGCCTCGCCCTGCCAGGGCATGGAAACCACAGAACCATTGGAAAGGATGACCACAACGTTCTTGTTGGCTGTTGCCACGGCCTTAAGTACCTCAACCTGCTTGGCCGGGATGTCGAGCGTGGTGCGGTCAAAGCCTTCGGACTCGGCCTCCGCAGGAAGCCCGAGGAAGAGCAGAACGGTATCAGCTCCCTTGGCTGCGCTGACGGCCTCATCGGTGAGCGCTTGAGTCTGTTCGGAACCATCAAGAGTGAATCCTGGAGCGAATTGCGCATCCACGCCACGCTCCTTGAGCGCATCCAGGAAGCTGGTGAGCTTGTTGGGGTTGATCAGCGAGGAGCCAGCGCCCTGATAGCGCGGGGTACGCGCGAACTCACCGATGACGGCGAGTTTGGTGCCCGGCTTCACCGGCAGCAGGCCGTCCTCGTTCTTCAGCAGCACCATGGCCTCACGCGCTGCCTCACGAGCCACCTCATCGTGCTCATCAATGTCGTAACGATAGCCGGCGGCTCCCTTCTCCATGGCAGGACGAGCCTTGGTCACAAGGTCGATCATGCCTTGCGCCATGTCCTCAAGCTGCTCCGGCTTGATCTGGCCGTCGCGCACTGCGTGCACCACCTTGTCATCGGTCTTGGTCGGCGGCATCTCGAGGTTCAGCCCGGCATTCAGTGCCGCAGCACGGTCGTGGACGGCACCCCAGTCGGACATGACAATGCCTTTGAATCCCCACTCCTTGCGCAGTACGTCGGTCAGCAGCCAATGGTTCTGCGAAGAGTACTCACCGTTGACACGGTTGTAGGAGCACATCACGGTCCAAGGTTGGGCTGTCTTGATGATGTGTTCGAAAGCCGGCAGGTAGATTTCGCGCATGGCGCGCTCAGAGATGCGCGCGTTGATGCGCAGACGGTCGGTTTCCTGGTTGTTCGCGGCGAAGTGCTTGAGCGACGTTCCTATCCCCTTGGACTGGATGCCTTCAACTTCACCGACTGCCTCATGCCCAGCCAAATACGGGTCCTCACTCCAAAACTCAAAGCAACGACCGCCAAGCGGATTGCGCTTGATGTTCACGCCAGGTCCGAGAATGACGGCGACTTGTTCCTGGATGCACTCCTCACCCATGGCCTCGCCGGTCTTCTTGATCAAATCCGGATTCCAGCTGCTGGACATGCCGGCGGCCGGAGGGAAACAGGTAGCGGGCACAGCTGCATCCACATCCATACCCTCAAGATTTTGAGCCTTACGCAATCCATGAGGCCCGTCCGTGATGGTGTAGTTGGGGAGACCTTTCTCCGGAACACTGCCGATACTCCAAGGATTAGTGCCGCTGGTCAGCGCCGCCTGTTCTTCGACGCTCAAGTCCTTCGCTTGCGGCAACGTCGCCTTCTGCTGGGAATTTTGCTCGCTCATCATATTCCTTTCATCTATGTGACCGTCCCGCACTGATATCGACTTCGATGCTGCAGACGGCTTGCAACCATGTGCACGGTGGTGTGCACCCGTTCGAGGTACTGGTAGCCCAGCACAATGAGCCGGCACCACCTGTTACCGAACGGACGGTAGGTATTAATATAATAGCACACTCACCCGCGATATGGTAGAGCATATGGATAATCAATCGTATCCTGCCGAAACTGTAGACTGAGGATATGTCATTGTGGCTCAATATTCTGCTGATTTTCGTCTTCCTTATGCTCGGATCGATATTTTCGGGCACCGAACTCGCATTGGTGAGCCTGCGCGGATCACAGCTCGACCAAATGGAAGAGCAGGATGCACGCGGCGCGAGGGTGGCCCAAATCGCCCGCGACCCCAATACTTTTCTTTCCACGGTGCAAATCGGCGTGACGCTTTCGGGTTTCCTATCGGCGTCTTTCGGTGAATCGTCCATATCACCGTTCGTGGTGCCGGTGGTGGAAGGCTGGGGCCTACCTTCCCGCATAGCCGCACCTTTGACGACGATCATCCTGACGCTGGTCATCTCATTCTGCTCCATCGTGATCTCCGAAATGGTACCGAAGCGTATCGCCATGCAGCGCACGGTGCAGATATCGCGTGCCGTTGTGCCGGCAATCGATGTGTTCGCTAAAATTTGCAGACCCATCATCTGGGCGATAGGCAAATGCACCAATGGATTCGTCAGGTTGCTCGGCTTTGACCCGAACGAAACCAGCAGCGAGGTCAGCGACGACGAATTGCGCGTGCTAGTGGACTCCAATTCCCGCCTCAGCTTGGACGAACGCACTATTCTTGACGACGTCTTCGACGCCTCCGGCACTATCGTGGCTGAAGTGATGCGGCCGCGTGCTGATGTGACGTTCCTGGACGGCGACATGCCGCTCGCGGAAGCGGCGAAATACGTGCGTAAGATGCCCTACTCCCGTTACCCCGTCACCGGCAAAGACTTCGACGACGTGTTGGGTTTCGTGCACGTGCGCGACCTTCTGGACATTAGGGATCCCAAGGCGAAAACCGTGGCCGACGTGGCGCGTCCGGGAATCTCGCTCCCCGGCACCTCGAAGCTACTGCCCAGTCTGGAATTGCTTCGCAAGCGCGGGGTGCATCTTGCAGTAGTCATCGACGAATACGGCGGAACGGACGGCATTGTGACCCTCGAAGACATGACCGAGGAACTCGTCGGGGACATCAGAGACGAATACGACCTCCCGGATGACTCCGGCACCGAACGCGAACCGGGAGGCAAGGGCGATCAGGCTCCTGCTTTCGTGGACGGCGTCGCCACGATTGAAGGAGGCATGACCATAGAGGATTTCGCCGATCTGACGGGAATACAACTCGAAGATGGACCGTACGAAACCGTAGCTGGCTATTTCCTCGCGCATACAGGCAAGCTCGCTTCTGTGGGCGATGTGCTGCATTCCGATGACGGCTACGATATGATCGTATCGAAGGTGGACGGACGCAGAATCGAAACCATCGAAGTGCGCAAAAGCAGCAGCGAAGGCGCGGAGCCCGCTTTTGGAGCGAACAACAGCCAACAATAGCGAATTGAACGAATGTATCTCCGCGCTTAGCACAATTGTCACCTCGCAGCAACCTTAGGGCACAATTAGCCTCACGGCGCAGTGATTAAGCAAACCAACAGCACTCAGTAAAATAGTATTGGTATAGAAAAAATAGAAAGGAAAGTTCATGGTTAAGAATTTTTTGAGCCCAGGACTGGATCAGGCAAGTTCCGACAAGATCGTCGATATCCTGCTCAGCTGCCTAGCCCATGAGGAAGAGGGATCGCTTGTCTTGAAGCATGCCCACTGGAACGTAGCCGGCCCATCCTTCATCGGCGTCCATGAGATGCTTGATCCCGAAGTCGATTCGGTACGCAATATGGCCGATGAGACCGCCGAACGCATTGCCACCTTGGGCGGTGCAGCAGAAGGCGGTGCGGACTTCATCCTCAGCCGCCGCAACTGGAAGCCGTTTGAGCTCAAGGGCCGCCAGGACACGCAGGACTATCTCAAGGCCCTCGTGGACTACTACGCCGAGTTCATCGTCGCCGAGCGCAACGCGATTACGCAACTCGATGACTTAGACGTCATCAGCTCGAACATCATCCAAGATCATGTGCAGGAATTGGAGCACTTCAACTGGTTCATGAACAGCCACCTCATCAAGTGATTTTCTGTTGAGTAACGATTCGCATCCACGGCGATCTTCGTAGGCGAAGAACGACCCCTAGCCTCGCATCATGTGAGCCAAGGGGTCATTCTTCGGAAGATAGCCGCGGATGTCGTCGTCTTGAATGACGTTCGACACGCACTGAACCGGCGCTTGCGTAAGTATGAACGCAGAGGTATCGTTAATTTTTGTCTGCGAGTATGGCGGAATGGTAGACGCGCTGTCTTCAGGTGGCAGTGAGCGAATGCTCGTGGGGGTTCAACTCCCCCTACTCGCACTTTTATAATGTCATTTACAGGCACTGGTGGTCTGAATTTCATCATTCTACCTGCGTCATATTATCCAATTCTCCTCTTCCCTAGACACGCGGTGACATGACCGGTCACACTCACCGCCGGCTCGTCTACATGAGACTCGTCGTTCTAACCCAAGATTCGCAGGCGCTGCGCACAGGGCGACGGCAAGACGTATCACAGAGCTACAGCTACACTAGCGATCTCTTCCACTGTGACTGGCCGTATAGGGCAAGCGCATAATCCATCCATGCACCACGCCGACCTACGTCAGCATATCCCCAACGCATCATAGAGGAAATCCCTCTGGAGCGTCAGAAGGTTCTGAGCAACGGTCTCGTCGTTGGTCATGTGCGTGATTCCGACGAGCGGCAGATAGGTATGTGGCCGACCGGACGCCATAAGCGCCTGCGACAGGCGCAGGGAATGGGCTATGGTGACGTTGTCGTCCGCAAAGCCGTGAATCAGCATCAGCGGCCGTCTGAGCTTGGGTGCATCCGCCACAATGGAATTACGCTCATATACCTTCGGGTCCAGTCCCAAATATCGTTCAGTGTAATGCGTGTCATAGAGCGTCCAATCCGTAGGCGGAGCTCCGGCGCATGCCGCATGGATCACGTCAGGCGCGTCCAGAACGGCGAGCGCCGAAAGATAACCTCCGAACGACCAGCCGATCATGGCCACATGCTCGAGATCTGCATCAGGCGCCACCTGCGGCAAAGCGCGTACGACCTCCACCTGGTCATCAAGGCTCGCATGCTTGAGATCCTCGAACATCTCTCGATCCCACAGAGGTCCGCGACCTGGGGTACCACGATTGTCCGCAGTAACGACAAGGAAGCCCTGGTCGGCCCACCACTGTGACTCGCTGTAGAAAGCCCTGTTGAGCTGAACCTGCTGAGCGCCGGGTCCGCCATAGGGTTTGAGCAGCACCGGAAGTTTTTCGGCATGAGCCCACTTGCTGCTCACACTCGGCCGGGTGATGGCAACGTACATACGCCGTTCTCCGAGACGTACAAAACTCGTGTTCGGCATGAAGCCAGGGACTTCGGCATAATTGGCGATGGAATGCAACAACGATGAGGCATACCCTGAAACCCGAGTGAACACGTCCTGCGCAAACTCGCCGGCACGTTGTGATTCACCCGGTCCATCATCGACCCGGCAAGCAGAGCTTTCTTCGGTGGCTGCCGGATGCCGGACATCTTCCACCCACTCATGCGCCACGAAGGCATGCACCATCAGCCCGCGCTCTTCGCTCATTCCGCGTCCCATAAGGACAATGCCCTGACCTGTTCTGCTGGCGCTCCAATCGCCAGGCTCCTGGTTGACCGGCGTCAGGGAACCGTCGTAGGCGATGGTGACCACATCCATGCTGCGGGCATCATGCGCCTGCCCCGTCTCACTGTCGTTCTTGTCCAGCCATTCCGAGGGAAGCGCCGCGTTCGGGTCGCCGGCTACCGCCGCAGCATCAGCCAGCTCCGGCGTACGTTGTACCACGACAAGCACATTCTCATCGTTCACGTCAAGTACGGAGCGCACCTGCCATCCGGTAGGGGTGAACGGACGCCCGTCAATCGTAAGCCGATTGGTGTTGGCATCCATGTCGTTTATCGCGCAGACGAGACGCCCATCGGGAGTAAGTGCCGGAACACCGGGAAACAGATCAAGCCACTGCGGATTCTCGTGCTCCTGCATCAAGGAAGTGGTACCGTCCGGTTCAATGGAAAGCACCTGGTCATGGTTCTGCCGTCTGTTCTGTACCAGCATGACCGGCCTGTGTCCATCGGTCCAGCTCAGGGATGCCAAGTACTCATAGGCGGATTCGTCCCACTGCACCTGACGAATCTCACAGCCTCGATACTCCCCGGACTCACTGAAGTCCAGAGCAGCGAGCGACAACGTCACCTTGGCGTTGCCAGTAAGCGCACGCGGATACCGTCTGCTCTCCGCACCATGTTCAGGCTCGCTCGGATCACTGATATACCATGTGGGTTCATCACTGGAATCGAAACTTTCAAACAGTATCTCACTGCTGTCCGGCGCCCACCAGAATCCGTCGTAACGGTCCATCTCCTCGCCGGCGACGAACTCGGCCAGACCGATCCGGTGTGTTCGCGGATCGGCGCCGGCGGCGATGCGTGCCACTTCATGCACGGCATCCCCATCGGCGCCTTCGACGGTGTCGTCACCGACATCGACCAGCACAAGCCGAGACCCGGTGCTATATGCAATATGCGAACCGTCAGGGGATATGTGCGGGTTGAGCACGGGCCGCCACTGCGGATCCGAAAGCGCCTCGGCCGCGACCTCACGGGTCGCCCGCCTAACCTCGCCTCCGTCGGAAGCCTTCACGGCTGCCGACACATCAGTGAGGAACAGCTTGGAATCGAGGGTAAACGCCACACGGCGACCCATCGCGTCTACGCAATAGGAGACGATGCCTGCACCGCCTTCACGCATACGCTCCCTACGGGCGCGTTCCTCAGGTGGAACGTCCTCGGAATCGGCGTTAGCCAGTAAGTCACGCGGATCCGCGAGCTTGACCTCACGGCCCGCATCCCCACAGATGCGCGAACCGTGCGCACCATCATCCGCATCGATGACGCTCAGCCACAGGGATGTCGCCAAATCCACGGGCCCGTCGGAACGCAGGAACAACGCAAGTCCGCCGTCTCCGACGACCGTTGCGGACCGAGGGGCGCCGGCACGGAAGCGAAGCGTGCGCGCGTTCCGTCGCGGATACTGACGAATCGCTTCGGACTCGTCCAAGGGCTCACGCCCGTCCAATCCGACGACATCGCCGGTACCGGAGTAAGCCTTACTTGAATTCCTCTGTTCGACCATGTCACCCAGTATAAAGGCAAGCCATGAAAGTACCGGCGGATGCCGGTACTTTGTTGAACGGCTCATGGTTCGCCTTTCAGATCACCGGCCACGAACCATACGTATCACCACATCGGCCTGTCTGCGTCCGTGCCGGGACGATCGATGCCGACGCTAGAGCGATTATCAAGCTGCTGATCGGCAAGAAGCCGCATAATATAGTCCGCAATCGACGCTCGGGAGATGGTTGTGCCTCGGAACAGCTTGCCTTTGCACGTGGTCTCATAGTCGGTGTCGGCCGCGTCGTCCATATAGGCTGCGCGGATGATGGTGTAGTTCACATCCGAATCCTCGATAATCGCCGCCGCACGGCGGGTATCCTCCATGACCTCGTGTCCGCAGCTTTCTTCGATCCAACGTCCGAATTCACCTGGAACCTCATGATACAACCCCAGCCCGGTGACATAAATCAGGCGTCTGACGCCATCGGCATCCATTGCCCTGACGATGTTCGCCGCCATCGGCTCAAAACGCCCACCCAAGTTGGCGTACACCACGTCCTGGCCTTTGACAGCCTCGACCAGTGCCGCATAATCGTTCACATCACCTTCCACCACGGTCTCACGCTCCGGATCGGCATCGGTGATACGCTCCGAACGACGCAGGAACAGGGTCAGGTGCGCATCCTTCTCCTGCAGCAGACGGCTGCGCACCAGTCGTGCTACCTGCCCGTAAGCCCCCAAAATAATGATGCCGGTCATTCCCTTCCCTTTTCCCTTGGATGCACCACACCGGATGACGCTAATCCGAGCCATCCGCTTTCATCCACACCTAAGGCTATTCCTTCAAGCCTGCTCAAAGTCAAATGGCTTCTGTACCAATCCAGAGGGTGGGCGGCAGGTTTCCCAAAATGCGTTCCACTCACCTCTCGGTAGGAGCTCAGACGGGCACGCAGACGGCAGGACAAACCGGCTGACGGAAGGCGGCGTCTAGCCGGCCTAAAATTCATCCGACCTGTGCGGAGCATCGGACTCCGACGTGTTCGCACCCAGCGGGTAATATCGGCCTTGTCCCTACCGGAGGTCTTATATGGCAACAGTGGCAGCTTCTCACAACAACGATTCATCCGAATTCAACGGCACCGATGTAGCCAATGCCCAAGAGGCCGGCGCCCCCGACGCACCCACACCCCCCGATAGGTGCCACGCACGCATCGAAGGGCATGGTGCCGATGAGGCACCTGAAGTGGCGGTCATCATGGGCTCAGCGAGCGATTGGGAGACCATGAGGCATGCCTGCCGTACTCTCGAGCGATTTGGAGTGGCGTATTCGAAACAGGTCATCTCCGCCCACCGCACACCCGAACTCATGGCGAAGTTCGCACACGAGGCGCGGCGAGCTGGAATCAAAGTCATTATCGCAGGCGCAGGTGGTGCGGCGCATCTGC
This sequence comes from Bifidobacterium bombi DSM 19703, assembly GCF_000737845.1. GTDB lineage: Bacteria > Actinomycetota > Actinomycetes > Actinomycetales > Bifidobacteriaceae > Bifidobacterium > Bifidobacterium bombi. Next base: position 1,386,145 of record NZ_ATLK01000001.1, read on the forward strand.
CCGGCATGGTGGCCGCACAGACCACGTTGCCGGTCATCGGCGTTCCGGTCCAATCACATGCGCTTTCAGGTTGGGACTCGTTGCTCTCAATCGTACAGATGCCAGGCGGCATACCTGTTGCAACAACGGCCATAGGCAATTCTGGCGCAACGAACGCAGCTCTGCTGGCTGTGAGCATCCTAGGCCTCACGGATGCCGCACTCGCGGATCAATTACAGGACTATCGCGATTCCCTCAAGGAAAAGGTGGCTCAGAGCAATGCCCAGCTTATCTGAGGAAACGAACGGACGAATCGAACAACTTATGCCAGGGGCCACCATAGGCATCATCGGGGGCGGCCAACTCGGCCAGATGATGGCCATCGCTGCGAAATACCACGGATTCCGCGTAGGCACCCTCGACCCTACGCCGGACTGCCCCTGCGCGCAGGTAGCCGACTGGCAGATTGTTGCGGATTACGACGACGAGACCGCCATCCGCAATCTTGCTCAACGTAGCGACGTGCTTACCTACGAATTCGAAAACGTGAACGCCGACACCATCGACGCAGTCCGCGGCCAGGTCGCCGTGCCCCAAGGCACCGACCTTCTGCGGGTCACACAGGAACGCGTACACGAGAAAACCTTCATTAACCGCCATGGCTCCTTGACGGCCCCTTGGCGCGCAATACACAGCATCGAAGAATTGGAGGATGCACTGTCGGCCGTTGACGACGACGTGGACCCCGTACCGCCGAACTCACCTACGGATTGCCGCCGCAGATGCATCGGCTACCCCGCGGTGCTCAAGACGTGCAGCGGCGGTTATGATGGCCACGGACAGGATGTGCTGCGCGGGCCCGAAGACCTGGCACGCATCCGCGAGCGCGCACGACAGAAAGGAGCGTTCCCTGCGAGCATACTCGAAGGCTTCGTCGATTTTGATTTCGAAGCGTCCGTGCTGGTCTGCGGCAATGGCAACAACTCCGATCTGGTGACTTTCCCCTTGGTGCGCAACGAGCACCGCCACAATATTCTGCACATGACCATCGCTCCCGCACAAGCCAAGCCGAGCATCGCGCAGGAGGCGCACGAGTTGGCAATCCGTCTGGCCAAAGGCTTCGAATTGGCGGGCACGCTGGCTATTGAACTGTTCATCACAAAAAGCGGGCAGGTCATCGTCAACGAGCTTGCTCCACGACCGCACAATTCAGGCCATTACACCATCGAAGCCTGCTCGCTGGACCAATATGACGCACATATTCGCGGCATCGTGGGTTGGCCGTTGCCCAAGGTGAAGTTGCTTAGCCCTGCCGTCATGGTAAACGTCCTGGGCCAGCATGTGGAGCCTACTCGCCGGGTCATCCCCCTGCATCCTGAATGGAACGTGCACGACTACGGCAAGGGCGAGACCCGTCGCGACCGCAAAATGGGACACATCACGGTTCTCACCAACGATACGGCGCGTACCGTCGACGAGCTCGAAGCTACCGGCTGCTGGGACAATTTGGAGTAGTAGCGACGTCCGGGCGCAACCCACCCGGAACGCCAATCCGCCCAGACGCGGTTCGTTCGGCCACTTTCGTATCGCTCGACGCCGCGCAACGGCGCACACGCACAACCGATTCGGCACAGCTGGCTATTTCAGCGCTTTGGCACCTATGTCATGACGATAGAACATGCCGGTGGTGTCGGCGGCATCCAGAAGTTCATAGGCACGAACCTGCGCGTCGTGGATATCACGTGCCCTTGATGCAAGAAGAAGGACACGTCCGGAGCTCGCGGCCAGCGGTGCCTGCGACACGGTTTTCAGCATCGTCGAGGTGGTTCCGGTGATGTTGTTGGCAGTGCCCACGAAACTGTCCGAATCCGCCGCACCGCTGAGGTCCTCCTCCACTGTGCCGATTTCGACGCCGGCGTAGAAGACGTGACTATCGGCATCGATGTCGATCAGAGGCACGTCCGCACCGGTTTTCACCGCATTCGGATACCCTTCGGCCGCCAGCACCACGCCGACCACGGCATGATCCTCATCCCAAGTGAACGTGGGCTCGCGGTGATTGAGGATATCGTCAATGGCTTCGCCCAAATCGGAAGTCAGCAATGGCAGCACGACCTCAGCCTCCGGATCGCCGAACCGCGCGTTGAACTCAATCACCTTCGGCCCCTCATCCGTGGCGATGAGCCCCGCATAAAGCACGCCCGTAAACGGATTACCCTCATCAGCCATGGCCTTGACCGTCGGCCGCACGATAGTGTCGATTGCGGCGGTAACAACGTTGTCACCGATTTGAGGCACCGGGCTATATGCACCCATGCCGCCCGTATTGGGTCCCTCATCACCATCGTAGGCACGTTTATGGTCCTGTGAGATGGGCATGGGCCAGAAACGCTCGCCGTCTACGAAACTCATGAGCGAAAACTCCTGACCTTCAAGGTAGTCCTCCAGGACCACGCTCATTCCGGCGATGCCGAAACGGCGATCCACAAAAATGCTCTGCAGTGCGTCAAGCGCGGTACGCTCATCCATTGCGACGGTCACACCTTTGCCGGCCGCCAGGCCGTCGGCCTTCACGACGATGGGGGCACCGTGTTCGACGACATAGGCCTGGGCGCTGTCCAAATCTGTGAACGTACGGGAGGCGGCGGTAGGAATCCCGCGACTTTCCATAAGCGACTTGGCGAATGTTTTGGAACCCTCAATCATCGCGGCCTTGCGTGTGGGGCCGAACGCCTTTATCCCCGCCTCAGTAAAGTCATCCACAATTCCCTCGACCAAAGGAACCTCAGGGCCTACGAACACCCAGTCGTAGCCGTTCGCCTTCACGAACTCAATGAGGGCCATGCGATTCTCCGGGTTGATTTTCATGGTGCGGATGCCATCACGTTCCATACCGGGATTGCCCGGGGCCACCGTGACTTCCGAGACTCCGCCCCCTTTGAGCAGCGTATGTGCGATGGCATGCTCACGCGCGCCGGAACCGATGACCAAGACCTTCATATCTGTTCTCCCGACTGTATGGAGTTTCCCTGCGGGATGCCCCTACGTGGACTCCCACTTCCCCCCGTTCTTTCACTCAGCCGCCCTGAAGCGCCAAGTGGCGCCAAATCCATAGCAATCCGCTACACATATGGCATATATGACTTAAGATTACTCCCTAGATGGTAGGAACCCGGCAGCCACGGCAGGACTCGCAATAGGCTGGCTGTATCCCCTGACGCCTGTGCCATTTCGTCACTTCACCGTAGACCTGGCACAGGCCTGATTCATGCCCGCTCGACGGGTACGGAAAAGCGGCGGCACCTTCTTGGTTTGCCGCCGCTTCCATGGTATTCGAGGTCTTTCGTTTGCACCGCGTCTAAGGCAACGCCTTACGCGGGCAACTGCGAGAACTGACTGTTGTACAAATCGGCGTAGAAGCCGCCCTTTTTGAGCAGCTCGTCATGAGTGCCCCGTTCGACCACGTCGCCGTGGTTGATCACCAGAATCATATCCGCGTCCCTGATGGTCGAAAGACGGTGCGCTATGACGAAGCTCGTGCGCCCTACGGTAAGCGCGTCCATGGCTTTCTGGATGAGCTCCTCCGTGCGGGTATCCACCGAAGAGGTGGCTTCGTCGAGGATGAGAATCGGCGCATCCTGAACCATGGCGCGGGCGATGGTCATCAGCTGACGCTGCCCTTGCGAAAGCGAAGAGTTCTCATCCAACACCGTGTCGTAACCCTGAGGAAGCGATTGGATGTAACGGTCCAAGCCGACGGCCTTGCACGCGCTTCGAATCTGTTCGTGTGTCACTCCCCCCTTGGCGTATGCTATGTTCTCATTGACCGTTCCGTGGAACACCCAGGTATCCTGCAACACCATCGAGAACTGCTCATGCACGTTGGCGCGCGGGACGGACGCGGTGTCGATGCCGTCTATGGATATGGAACCGCCATTAAGATCATAGAAACGCATCAACAGATTGACCAGCGTCGTCTTGCCGGCACCTGTCGGCCCGACGATGGCCACCTTCTGTCCGGCCTTGACGGAGGCGGAAAAATCGTTGATGATGGTTTTGCCCGGCTCATAGCAGAAATTGACGTCCTTGAACTCCACGTCGCCCTTCACCCTCTGCGGGTGGCCCTCGGCATCACGACCGAGCAAGGCCCGCTTGCCCGATTCGTCGCTCATTTCCGGTTCCTCCAGGAAGGTGAAGACGCGTTCCGAGGCGGCGGCGCAACGCTGAAGGTTCTGCATGGCCTGGGCGAACTGGGCAAGGGGCTGCGTGAAGAGGCGCACGTACATCATGAAGGCGACGATGACGCCGAATTCGATCTTACCGTTCAGCGCCAAGGAGGCGCCCACGATGCACACGACCACGAAACTGAGGTTCGCGATGAAGTTCATCATCGGGTTCATCAGGCCCGACAGGAACTGGCTTTTCCAAGCGGAGTCATAAAGGTCATCATTGTACTTTTCGAACTGGCGAATGGAGTCAGCCTCGCCGTTGTAGGCTTTGACGATGACATGACCCGAATACATCTCCTCGACGTGCCCGTTCACCTCGCCCAACGCCACTTGCTGACGTATGAAGTATTCCTGCGAAGCCTTCATGACAATGACCATGAGCACGCCACCGACCGCCGCAACAACAATCGCGCACACCGTCATCAGGACGTTGTTCCAGAACATCATTACCAGAGCACCGACGAACAAGGTGATGGAAGTGATGAGGCTTCCCAAGGACTGCCCCAGTGTCTGGGCGATGGCATCGACATCATTGGTTATGCGCGAAAGAACATCGCCGTAGCTGGTCCTATCGAAATAGCTCAACGGCAGACGGTTGATTTTGCGCGAGATGTCGTCACGCAGCGACTGTGCCGTATGCTGCGTGACGTTGGCCATCATCCACTGCTGGACGTACCCCAGCAACGCATACGCCAGATACAGCGCAACCAGCGTCCAGGCGATGCGGGTGACTGCTCCCATGTCGATGGATCCCAAAACGGGACGGCCATGCACGATGGCAGGCAAGCCCTTGGCTATCTCGTTGGTCATGTTCTTGAGCATGTTGGGCCCTGCAATCTGGCAGATCGTCCCTATGGCCCCCAAAACCAAGGCGATGACCACCATTGGCAGGTATCTTTTGCAGTAGCTGACGAGTTTTTTCATCACACCTGCGAAATCGGCGGGTTTCTCGGCCACGCCCCTCATTCTTCTTGGCATGTTTTCTTCCTTAGTTCAACGTTAACGTTTTCCTGTTCGACATGGGCCCGTATCGGCGCTCCAAAAACGGGCCGCACCACGGTTTAGGCCTCAAGCTCTTCCGGGCTCAGCTGGGATTGCGCGATCTCCTTATAGACAGGGCAGGTTTTCAGCAGTTCGTCATGGGTGCCAACCCCTGCGACTCTGCCATCGTCAAGCACGACGATGGTATCGGCGTCCATTATGGTGCCGATTCGCTGAGCGACGATGAGCTTCGTGACGCCCACAGCCTGGGTTTTCAACGCGTCGCGTACGGCTCTGTCCGTCTTGAAGTCGAGCGCGCTGAACGAATCATCGAAGATAAGAACTTCAGGCTTGCGGTATACCGCGCGTGCAATGGAAAGCCTCTGTTTCTGACCCCCCGAAACATTGGAGCCGGATTGGGCAATAGGCGCCTGCCAGCCACCATCCATACGCTCTACGAATTCGCTGGCCTGCGCCACCTGACCGGCCTTGCGCACGTCCTCCATCTGGGCATCCGTGAGCCCGACGTTGTCCGAACTTGCGGCAATGAGCTCCAGCTCATGTCTGCGACCCTCTGCCGTCGAGGTGTCGGCCAGCTCGACGTCTTCGCTGTGTTCAGGTTTGGCCCCGTAGCTTACGTTCGAAGCCACGGTACCCTTGAACATGACCGACTGCTGCGGAACATACCCCAAACGGTCGCGCAACGCCTGCACATCCCAGTCGCGCACGTCGACACCGTCCACAAGCACCTGACCGTCGCTGACGTCATAGAACCTCGGAACCAGGTTAATCAGCGAACTCTTGCCCGAGCCGGTGGAACCGATGAACGCCACGGTCTGTCCCCTCTCGGCTTTGAAGGAGATGCCTTCAAGCATAGGTTTGCGGGCCCTCGGGTAAGTGAACTGCACGTTTCTGAACTCCACGGTTCCGCTTTCGCCGTTCTTCCCCGTCGTGACCGAACCGGACCTGACGATGGGTTCGGTATCGAGCACTTCAAGCACACGCTGCGCCGAGACGTCGGCGCGCGGCCACAGAACAAATACCATCGCGAGCAGCAGGAAGGCAGAGATGACCTGCATGGCGTAGCTCGAGAAGACCACCATGTTGGAAAAAAGTGTAAGCCTGTCCATCGCTCCGGCGGCTTTGATGAGGTAGGCACCTATCCAATAGATGGAGAGACTCAGACCATTCATGACGGTGTTCATCAGGGGCATCATGACGGCTATCACACGTGTGGTGAAAAGCTGCGTACCAGTCAACTCGTCATTCGCCTTGTCGAACTTTTTCTCTTGATAGTCCTCGGCGTTATAGGCGCGCACCACACGAAGGCCGGTCAGGTTTTCGCGTGCCACCTGGTTGATGTTGTCGGTGAGCTTCTGCATGGCCTTGAATTTAGGGATGACAAGCGCCATGATAATGGCCATGAAGGCCATGAGAATCACCGTGGCAATGCCGGTGGCCCAGGTCCAATCCGCACCTTTGCCAGCGATTTTGAAGACGGCCCAGACACCCATGATCGGCGCCCTGAAAACCATGAGCAGACCCATGGTGATGAAAATCTGAATCTGCGTCACATCATTGGTGGAACGTGTGATCAGGCTCGCAGTAGAAAACCTGTCCATCTCGGCAGGGCCGAAGGACTCCACCTTCCGAAATTCCAGAGAACGCAGCCGTTGGCTGAAAGAAGCGCCAATGCGGGCCATGAAGTACCCTACAGCGATGGCGCACAGCAACGAGCCCATGGAAATGAGTAGCATTTTGCCGCCCTCTTTCCATATGTCAGACATTCTACTCCCCGGGGTCTCCACCAATTTGGTCACCTGAGACATGTAATCCGGCAGTCTGAGGTCGAAGAAAATCTGCCCCACAGTAAATACGAGGCTCAGCAGCAACTGGCCTATCTCCATTTTGGAGAGATACCTGCTTATACGAAGCATCGGCTCCCTTTCTTGCGTACAATCGTATCGACGTCGCCAAGCTCCGTCATCCGGAGTAACATCGTCGAAATTTTGTACATCAGCATCAAAAATATTTAACAGCATTAATTATTTCTTGTGCGAAATATTATACTATGCTAAAGGACATCAGCGTTTATTTGCTTACCGCGAAGTGGTTTCCCGTCGTGCCTCAAAAAGCTCCTCGGTCAGTGTGGGTTAGCCAATCGACAACGCTTCACAAATCAATGCTCTGTGGGTACTGAACGGACATGAGCACGTGAGTTCGGACGTTCTTTGTCGCGCTTGCGGGCGCGCTCCTCGAACGCCTGGGAAACCTCCTGCGCACTCGGTCTTGGCCCAGCGGGCTGGCATACTGACATATAGGTCATGAACTCATCCACCAGTTCGACGAACTCACGGGTGCGGCGTTCGCCCATCTGGGAGAAGACCCAGCGGATGGCCGAGCTGACCCTATCATTTTCACGACTGGCTTCAGCCCGACCTTCATCAGTGAGCGAAACCAAAATATTACGCCGATCTTCCGGGTCGATACGGCGGATTATAAAGCCTTTCTTCTCCAAAGCACCAAGCAGGGCCGATATCCTACCCGAACTCGAACGCAGAGCCGCCGCCAAATCAGAAGGAGTGGAAGTACCATGACCCAGCAGATGGTGCAGCACAAACGGCTCCCCCTTGTTGGAACGGTACAGCTCATGGCACATCGCGGACTTCTGATGATGCAGACTGTCATGCAAAGCCAGCAAAGCCTCTTGTTCGAACCCTTCCATGAACACCCTCCTGAGTACTATTTTATGAAATAATATCTCACACTATTAACTTTTCATCTCCAGTGGAATCAAGCCATCGATTTACGTCGAAACGCTCGCTGTGTCACAAACGCTTGACTGAGACAATGGAAAACGGTCCATGACCACACTTCGCACAGGCCTTGGAACGGCAAAATGGCATCACGATACTTGAATGTATCGTGATGCCATTTCACCCACACCATCGACAGTCAAACATGACTGTACTACAGAGCCCTATCGGCTTTGGATTCCCTCTCAGCGACGCTGTCCATCCTTGGAATAATCGCCACCGTCGTAGGCCTCATCTTCGTCTTCATCTTCCTTCTCGTCCTTGCGGCGAAGCAGATAGTTAATCAAAAGCACGATGAGCACTCCGACAATCACACCAACAACGACATAAGGCAGCCACCACCACCAAGGAAGGTTACCGTCGTCACGAATCCAGAAGAATGAATGATCCTTGCCCTCAGCAAGGACTACCCCTGAAGTCTGAACGGCGGTCTTGGAAAGACTATCCGCAGAGAGCGGAACTTGAGCAATCTTTCGAGCACCATCGACAGGAACCGTCAGTTCCAGCCTCGCGTCCTTCCCTTTGTACTCCTGCGAACGATCAGAAACCGCATAAACGTTATTCGCCGGCAAGACAATCGAATCATCTGCTCCCGCAGCACCATTGCCCTGAGCGGCCAATGCCGGACCCGCCATAGCCAAACCAAGGACAGCCATAACCGTCGCGGCAGCCATAGCTACTGCCTTACGGATATTTGTCACTTTCATCATTCTCCGACTCCTTTATCACATGGCACAATTACCATATGAATTAATTAATTCCAGTCATATCCACTTAACTATAACGCAACACCTCTAAAAACTGGGATACCAGTTTTCTGAGCAAGCGTCTTCTCCCCAGCCTTCGAAAATATCACCTCTCTAACGCAACCCCGGCTTTACGACCCTTAATCAAGCTGTATCCACCGAAGCAGAGGAGCCATAACAATCCGAGCGCCGCAGGGGCGGTAGTCTCTTTCGAAAGAAACAGAGTGCAGTAGATGAACACGAAAAAGACAATCGTGATGACGCTGGTCACCTTGTAGGCAGGCATCAAGAAACCGTCGGGGTCGAAATCGTTTGACATCCGGTAGCGCCGGTGAGCCACCATGGTGAGAATATATACAAACAGAATGACCGCGCTGGAAGCGGACGAGAAGAGGACGAAGGCACTGGACACCTGCGGGACTGCATTGATTGCCGGAGCAAGAAGAATCAGTGCGGCGGAAGCCAGGATGGCTCGCGCGGGCACTTTGCGCCTCGACACCACGCCAAGTTTTCGGATGACGGCATTGGGAGACTCAAGCGCCACCTGGAACAAATGGCGGCCGGCGGAATACAGGAGTGAGTTCAACGCCGAAGACGCCGCAGTGATGACGACGAAAAAAACGAGGGCGGAAGCCCAGTTGAACCCTGCGTATTGAAACACCATGACGAAAGGCGAAGCGAAGGTACCGTCCTCATTGGGTTGAAATGTTCGCCAAGGAACTATGAGCATGATGGAAATGAGGGCACCCACATAGAAAATGAGGATGCGGCCTATCAACTCATTGATGGCCTTAGGAAGCACCTTTCTTGGATTCTTCGTCTCAGAAACGGTTACGCCGACGAATTCAATCGTCTCATAGGCGAAGAAGACCATCTGGAAACTCATGAGGAAAGCCATCGGCCCATTCGGCGCAAGCTTGAAACCGTTGAGAATATTGTCAAAACCGACATGTCCCGCCGAACTGACATGGTCCAGTCCATGCACATGCACAGCCGGATAATGGTAGCCGACAATCAGCATCACCACAGCTGTTGCGATAAGCCCTAGAATAAGGGTGATCTTAATCATGGAGAACCAGAATTCCGTTTCCCCGAACGCCTTCACGGCAATGAGATTGATAGCGACGAGCAGCACCAGGAAGCACAACTCGATGAGCCACTGCCACTGTTTGAGATTGAAGCCGAACGTGCTAAAAAAGGTGACGAAATAAGTGCCCACGGCTGTCAACTCCGTCAAGCCTATCAAAATAAGCACGATCCAGTACGACCATCCGGCGAAATGCCCCCACCCGGGCCCAAGATACCGGCCTATGAAATTAATGAAGGTATGCTGGTTCGGATCGCGATACATGAGCTCCCCGATGGCGCGCATGAAAAGAAACATCACCGCACCTACCAAAATATAGACCAAGATGATGCTCGGGCCAGTCAATGCTATGGATTTGCCGGAGCCAAGGAACAGACCAGTCCCTATGGTCCCGCCAATGGCGATGAACTGCACATGACGATTGGTCAACCCTCGTTCCAGCGAATTGCCCTTGCTTTGCTCGCCCATGGAAACGTCGTTGCGCGGGAGTTGTAGACCATCCGTTCCCGCTTCCGTATCGTCGCTCACAGTGCCCTTTTCACTCATGCCGCCCCATGACTCATCAATCCTCAACCCCGTGCACCCCTTCAGTAGTGGTACCAGCCAATGCTCGCCATGAACGCAAGATAACCCTGCGCCTTCAAGCGCCAGTCTTTATTGTAACCAAATGATACACAAGGAAAACGGCATACATGTAAACGGCATGCTAACCATCCATCAACAGCAAGCACTGATCACAGCCTTCAAGAAACGACGATCCGTGTGCATGTGCGCTGCCTTGAGTGCAACACGCACACGGACTACAGCGGTCATATGAATGACCACAACTGCAAACCATGAAAGGCAGACAGGCCGACTACTCGCCCTGCACCTGCTCACGGGCGATCTTGCCAGTAAAGGATTCCTCCTCATCCTTATCGGCGGCCGGACCATTGTTCCAAGAGAACATGGCGCGAAGCTTCGGGCCGACCTCTTCGATCTTCTCGTGGCTGAACTTTTCCTGCAACTCTTTGAAATGCGGGGCACCAGCGGCCTGATCATCCATAAATTCCTTAGCGAAGGAACCGTCTTGGATGCGCTGCAGCTGATGGCGCATACGGTCCTTTGTGGACTCGTCCACCACGGTGGAGGTGAAGTCGCCGTATTGAGCCGTATCCGAGCAGGACCAGCGAGCCTTGTTCAGGCCACCTTCATTCATCAAGTCGACGAGCATCTTCAGCTCATGGCACACCTCGAAGTACGCAATTTCAGGCTGGTACCCGGCCTCAGTAAGCACCTCAAAACCGGTTTCGACCAAATGGTTCACGCCACCCATGAGCACGTCCTGCTCACCGAAAAGATCGGTCTCCGTCTCTTCGGTGAAGGTGGTCTTGATGGCACCGGCACGAAGCGCACCCAACGCTTTGGCGTAGGCGAGCGTGATATCCCATCCGTCCCCGCGGGGATCCTGCTCGACGGCGACCACCACCGGTACACCGCGTCCCGCCGCGTACTCACGACGGACGATATGACCCGGCCCCTTGGGGGCGACCATGAACACCATATGCGAAGGACCCGGCTTGATGTACCCGTAATGGATGTTGAAACCGTGTGCGAAGGCGAGCGCGGTATCGGGTTTCATGTTGGGCTCGACCTCGTCATGGTAAATCTTGGCCTGGTACTGGTCGGGAGCCAGGAACATGATGATGTCCGCTTCTTTGGCGGCATCGGCGACTGACTTGACCTCAAGTCCCTGCTCCTTGGCGAACTGGACAGATTTGGACTCCGGCCGCAAACCAACGATGACGTCGACGCCGGAGTCTCGCAGGTTGAGCGCGTGGGCGTGACCCTGTGAGCCGTAACCGACGATAGCCACCTTCTTCCCGTTGAGGACCGAGAGATCCGCATCGTCTTCATACCAGATTTGTGCTGCCATATTGGGCTCCTTTTCTTCTTTTGCCGAGCTGAAACGCGGCGACGAGCGCCAACGGCATTGTCGCCGTTGCAAGCTCCTGCGCCACACGAGCAAGCTTCCTCGCGCAGTGCCGTCTATAAGATGACGGGCACGGACCCAAGGCCGATTCACCTCGCGGTCCCCCCGATTATTCATAATGGGATTTTGTCCCTTCTGCTGTTCAATATATCGTGCGGAATACATGGGGGGCGCATCCATTCCACAGTCCGAACACGATCGATGGCGATTGCAGGATGCACGACCAATCACGAACCGTTCAAGCCAGGGCGCACGGGTGAGACGCATTGTCCCCGTCGTGAAGTCCCAGCCGCTGCTGGGACCTAAACCCGTGTGATCGCGATTCCAGGCCGTTACGCAAAGTAAGGAAATGGCCAAACCCCTAGCGACACTGCAGCAATGCAAATCACTGTCAGGGATTTGGTCATCTTAACTAGGTCACGTCTGCACGAGGGGCGTCTTAATGGGAGTCCGGCACATGCCTGCGGTGACGTGATTTGGCCACGAACAGCGCAGCAGCAGCCAAACCTGAGGCAACCGTTACGGCGACGATTACCAAGACAGCCGATCCAGTAGCGCTCAGCTGGACGTCATCCGGCTTCCTCGTGAATCCCGTACCGGACTGGCCGGCACTTGAACTACCGATAGCGCCTATACCGGGAGAGCTCGAATCCCCGGGAACGTTGGAAGCGCCACCATGCACCTTGACCAGATGCCCGATGGCCGTCAACAAGTTGGTTTGACTCAACAGCACGTCATACAGGGTGCTGTTTTCATTGGAAAACACCGTTCTGGCGGCGGCGAGCGCCTGGGCCAGGGTGTTCCAAGTGATCGAGGTGTAGTCGTTCTGATTCAGGCCGGACGCCTCATCGATGGCCGTACCCAAATCGGTCTTGTCAACGGAGTCCCCAGCATCAGGAACAGCACGTTTTGTGGTGATTCGCAGTTCCGCCGCTGAAGCGAAGTTGTTCTCCTGACCGGAATCACCGTCCGTCTGGGTGGCGCTGATGCGCACAGCTGTGACATTCTTGATGACGACGGGGAATTTGACTTTCTGCCAAACGGCTCTCGTCGTGAATGTGCCGTCAGTGACCACACGCTGATCGGGCGTAGCGGAGCGCGGTTGAGCCGCGTACGTCTCCCCGCCATCGGCGGTGCTCACATCGATGTTGTACTTCAGTATCCTGCCATTGGCACCACTGCTGCGAGGAAGGTACCGCAGGCCGTCGATAGTCGTGGGCTGACTCAGGTCGAACTGATACCACGCGCTGCCGGCCTGAACGGCGTTCACACCCCATTGCGTATGCCAGAACGTATCTGTCTTGCCATCCTGGGCCAGGATGGCAGGGCCTTCCGTCCCTCCACTTGAAAGCTCCTGCTCGCTCCCTGCCTTAACGGTGTATTTATCCGTCTCGACATCATACGCATCCGAGCCATCATTATTAGGGGCCTTCTGCATGTACGAATCAAGGCTTTCCAACAACGAGTATGCCTTGGCGTAGCTTTGCTTATCGGCACCATTCTTGTCGATCAGCACCTGTGCCTTCGCCAACGTATCCTGGTATAATCGCCAAGCCGTCGCAGAGAAATCAGAACTCCTGTCATCGTACTTGCCCTTTACTTCCTTGAGCTTGGCTTCGGTATCTGCCTTGGAGCGCGACGCCGAAGGAAGGTGACGGACCACGAGGTTGTCGAGGATGAAGTCCTTGTATCCACCGAAATCCTGTGCCTTACCGGTCGAGCCCTGCAAGTCGGGAGCCCTGTCCGTGGAGGATATGCCGAACCAGGAATCACCGTTTGGCGCACCGGTTACGGTGAACCTTGCATGAGCCGTGGTTCCCAACGCCTTTTTGAGCGGAGAGAGCTGGTCACGCGCAGGATCGTACTGTCCTTCACCTGTGGTGAACGCGTAGATGCCGTCGGAACCGGATTGGTAATCGAAGGACACCTCGTAAGCCTCCCCTGGCTCCAAATGGACGGTCTGCGGAATCGTCTGGTAAACCAAGTAGTCGTAATCAGCCAATCCGTTCACCTTGAGCGACCACTTGCCCTGCAGAACGTCATCCATTTTCTTGACGTCCCAGCCAGCTTGTGTGTACGGCGCATGAAGCTCAGAAAGATGAGAACGATTGTCTTCCACGCCCTCCAGGCCGGATTCCACGAACGGCCACATGCCTTGCGGGTTACTCTCGAAGTCGTTCTTGAGCTCCTTGAGCGTGCCATCGCTTTCGAAGGACAGTCCGTCATAGTCATTTTCCAGGATTCGCACATCGTCGAAATAGGCGTGATCCACGGCGTTAGCCGTTCCGCTTTGCGAAAGAGTCACCTGGGCGCTCCCCGAGGACGGGGCGATGAACCACACCATCATGTTCTGGAACAGGCTCGTGCCATTCTCAGTATCCGTGTCTTTATTGTGGGCATAGGCCTTCACGTAATTGTAGGCGATGCTCCTGTCGGTGTAGTTGCTTGCAAGCGTCTTACCGTTATTGGTGACGTTGATCGATGCGATTCCATCACCTCGCTTATCCACGCCGACATAGAGGACATAGCGCTTGCCCGGCGTAAGGTCGGTGATGCTTTGCGAGACACCAGCCGCCCCCGAAAGTCTGAGCATGGCGTTGTTCGTGCCTACGATGTCGGCAGCGCCATGGCCTTTGGCGGAAAGCGTGGGATGCCAGTTCCGGATGAGGGTATCCTGGCCGCCGTTGAATCCGGCGTCCACTACATGCATGCCTTCGCTCCAGGCAATGTGCCGGTTCTTTTGGACACCCTGATAGACTACGTACGGCGTATTGGCGTCTGCATTCAAAGTCACCTTCCCGTCGGAGACGGGAACAGTCCGCATGTCGGTTTTGCCTTGATCAGTAAGACGGTACACTTTCACGTCGGAAAGACCGTTCCACCCATCGGGCAGCGCCCATGTGGTCTGACCACCTTTGGTGTTCCAGTGGTAGAGGCGCTGGGCGGAAGGATGTTGTTCCTTCCCGGTCTTGGCGTCCCATAGCCATGGCAACAGATACGACTCGTCTTCCGACCCCTTGGCGGTGCCGTCATCCGCCCTTACTGCTCCGTTGGAGATTACCCGTCCATTGAGGGTGATGGTGCGCTGCCGATAATCGGAACTCTTCGGGTCGTTCGACTTACGGGAAACCACCACCGTGTTGCCGTCAGCATCCTTGAGGGCAATCTGCTCGTTGCCTCCATTGGTGGACGGATCATGGGCGGAAGCTGCGTCGAGCGGGCTGTTGACCCAGCGCTGCACCGTGAAGTGCTGAAGGAATTTCGTGGACACGTCATGGGTGTAGAGATTGAGGATGTATGCCGCATAGTCATTACGGCCCTGCCAACCTTCAAAGTCCTTCATGTCATAACCACCGAGCAACGGCGCGTTGGCCGCGCCGCCATAGGATGGGTAATCACCTACCCAGCTGTCCTTCTGGTGATTACGCAAGAACCGCATCACCTGGGAATTCTCGCCTTTAAGCTCACTTCCGCCATAAGTCAGATCCGCCGCCCAATGCTGGAAAGTGGAATCATACTCATTGGCGGCGCCCCACTCGTTGGCCATGCGCCATCCTCGGTCATTGATCTCCTTGGAGAGTTTGCGCGTCTGCCAAGAATCGTCGGAACCACCGGTTTGGTTGCCCCAAATATCGACGTAGATGAAATCGAGATTGTCGCCCACTTCGTTCTTCAGGTCCTGGAAGCGATTGGCACGCCCATGCGTCAGATCGTAGATGCTGTCGATGCCGACCGCCTGATCGAGCCAGTTCCACCCATACCTCAGGCTGCCGTTCGGGTTGCGACGCACAAGCTCGTCATTGAACGCCTTGGCTTCAGGGTACATCTCTCCGGCATTAACATGTACGCCGAACCGAGCACCGTAATCGGCGCCTTTCTTCAACAGCGTGTTCATGTCCTTCGCACCACCGATGCGCTGGCCAATGTCGCCGTAGTCAGGGTGTCCGGAGTCGTGTCCCTCGTTCGCGTAACCCTTGAGCAACACTGACTGCCCCAGGCCGTCCGTGTTCAGCGAGACTTTCTTCACATTATCGAGCGTGGTCAGGAAGGGGTTCTGGGCCTGAGAGCCGAAATTCATGGCGATGCGGTAGGAGACGAGGTCAGGAACCTCTTGGGACTTGACGGGATTGTTCATGATGGAACGGTAGGCGAGCGCGCCGTCTTCCCAATCAACGACGCCGTCTTTGTTCTGATCTGCGGCAATGGCGACCTTCAACTTGGGCATTTCCGTCTGATCGACCGTATACGAACGGTTTTTCGAATCCGTGACCACACGGTGATAGTACCAAGGAGCGCTTTCCAGACCCAACGAGGTCTCGCCGTTGATCGGAACGGTCGAAGCTATCACGCGGGTGTTCTTCGCACCACCGGCGACAGCCGCAACCGCAGTGCCGTCATACTCGGAATTGCTCCAGAGGCCGGCGCTCAGCGATCCACCCGAAACGAAACCATAGGCGTAATCTCCGGCGTCGTTGATTGCAGTAGTATCGGTGACTGGGAATGTAGTATCGCCGTTTTTATTGGTGTCTGACGACATTCTGGCACCGGTAAACTGAGCCCCGTCCTCGTTGGATTGCACCGAGACGAGCGATTGCCTAGGAAACGCGATGGTCTGGATGGGGTGGTCTTTTTCACTCAAGTTGTTCTTGATGCCCGTAACCTCAAGACCCAGCGTATTCGCTTTCACCGTCAGGTCGACCGTGAGCTCGGCGTCTATATATTGGTCATCGTTCTTGACGGATAGCAGATAACGGGCTTCGGTGTCACTCACCTGCGTGAACTTGACGTCGCCGTCGCTCAGCTTCACATCCGTGCCATTGACGTTCACCACGTTCGAATCAACGCTTTGCCCATACATCTTCTTGCGGCCGAGCTTGATCATCGTATAATCCAAGACCGCCGGGAACCGCTCCTTGACACGCACCTCCATCTCGTCAGTGGTGAGCGTCCGCGTATGCTGATCGGCATTGGTGGCTGCGACCAGCGTAATCTGCGGGAGCTCCACATCGCTCCCCTGCAGCGTCACATCCCTGGTGATTTCGGTATAGCCGGCCTTCCCCACGGATAGCGTGTACTTCCCGTTCTTCAAGTTGCTCAACGTAAAGTCCCCGGAAACATCGGTGGAGACGCTTTGCAATCCGGCAATGCGAACCTTGGCGCCGACGATGGGGCCCTCGGCGCTCGCCACCGAACCCTTGACACTATACGTGGATGTGTCCGCATGCGGAAAGTCCCTGATATATATATCAGTCAAGTCTGAGCCATATGTCGCGGCTCTCATGGCGACTTTCCCGCTCAACGAGTTCATGGATGAATAATCAACTTCGAACGCATCCTTACCGCCTAAGTTCAGTTTCGCGACCTTCCCCGTCCACGATACCGTCACGTCGGTGACCGAACCGGCGACCGGGGCGGGCAGACGAGCCCCTTGGTACCAATCCCCATCGCCACCAGCGTACTTCTGCCAAAACCAACCGCTGGAATCAAAACCTATGAACAGGCCGTCACCGGCAGACTTATAGCCCAGATAAAATCCGAAACGATTATCCGAAGCTGATTGGGAAGATCGTATGGCCGCATGGAAGGATCCGGCTTGCCTAAAGTCGAAGGCCGAACCATACACCGCAATCGCCGGTTGACTGGACCCAGTTGTGGAATTACCGTTTTGGGAGGAAGACTTGAAATGAGTCCAGCCATCCTTATCTTCCAACACCTCACCCTTTGTGTTGTCGATCGTCCAACCATCCACCGTCGTCTGCGCTTGCGGACCGATCAACGGCGCAACTGCCGCCTGTACGGGGCCACCTTGGGACGGCGTCGACACCAAAGTCCGCAGGGAGGATGTGTCGGCGAACGCCGTTTCCCCCGTGAAAGCAAGGGTCAGCAGCAGCACCAGGCCCGAACGCAACAGCATGTTTTTCCTCATTGAAATTGTCTCCTCTCTGATTCTTCCTATACAACCTCAGCGTCACACAGGAATGAATTTTAACGACAACATTCTTTATGTTAAACGAAACAACTTACAAATCATAATATACTATACACGAAATGTACAGATAACCAATCCTTTCGGTTTTTTGAAAAATATAAATTACAACGGAATATCAGCGATACCGTCAATGCGTCTGCCAAGCGTTTTATCGAATGCATATTCTTTCGATGGATCTTCCAACTTTACAATTAATAGAAAGATGGTGTACATTAATATGTAACAGTTCATCCGCAATCGTCATACGCGGATTGGACCTGTACGTCGGTTTTGACTAGGGCATGTCAAATCCGCAGAGAGATTACAAGGAGGTACGATGAAAATGAAGGCAACATTGAAAAGGGCGGTCGCCCTTGTGGGCGCCGTAGCCATGCTCGCGTCCGTAGGCGCTTGCGGCGGCGCGAAGACCGGCGCTGACGGCGGGAAGACCGTACTGAAATTCGCCGCTTTCGAAGGTGGATACGGTTCGGACATATACAAACAGGTCGTCAAGGAATACGAGAAGCTCAACCCTGACGTCAAAATCGAGCTGACCACTTCCAAGAAACTCGGAGACGAGATAACCCCCGGGATGAAGGCGGGGAAGTATCCGGACATCGTCGAGATGGCCCAAGGCAATGAGTCCGGCTTAGTCGAAACCATGCTCAAGGACCACGCGCTCGAAGACGTCTCCGATGTACTGAACGAAAAAGTTCCGGGCGAAAGCAAGAAAGTGAAAGACAAGCTGGTCGACAACATCATCGGCCTCTATACCAATCCTTACGGTGATTCCAAAACCTATCTGATGCCTATGTACTATTCGCCGTCCGGCTTGGTGTACAACAAGACGCTGCTTAAGGAGAACGGCTGGGAGGTGCCCACCAACTGGGACGACTTCTTCAAGTTGGGCGATGAAGCCAAAGCCAAGGGCATCTCGCTGTTCACCTATCCAACTTCCGGATACTTTGACGGTTTCTTCAACGCGCTGCTGGCGGACATGGGCGGTGAGGACTATTACAAGGACGTCATGACCTACAAGAAGGACGTCTGGAAAGAGGACAAATCAAAAGAGTCACTGGAACTGGTGCACAAACTCGTCACCGAGTATCTCAATCCAGCAACGGTAGGTTACGCGAACGCCCAGGACTTCACCAAGAACCAGCAATCCGTATTGGACGGCAAATCACTCTTCATGCCCAACGGCACATGGATTGTCAATGAAATGAAGGACGCACCACGTACCAGCGGTTTTGAATGGGGCTTCGCCCCGGTCCCAGCACCGAAAGCCGGCGGGACACGCTACATCAACACAACGATCGAAGGAATCTGGATTCCGGCGAAGGCGAAGAACAAAGAGGCCGCTAAAAAGTTCATGGCTTACATGTACTCCGACAAAGCGGCCGAAATCTTCGCCAAGACGGGTGCCGTGCAACCTATAAAGGGTGCTTCCGACAAGGCAGACAAGACCATGCAGGTCTTCTATGACGGGTACAAGGAGAACGGCGTGAAGGCCATCACCGGATCGTTCTCCGCAACAGCATCCGTAGAAGGCAAGAACATCAAGGATGACCTTTACACCGCAGTCGATTCCGTGGCATCCAAGCAGAAGAGCGTTACGGACTGGCAGAATTCGTTGAACGAAACCAGTAACGCACTTAACGCCGCAGCTTCGAAGTGAGCCTATAGGCCGATAAACCGATATAAACCAAGGCGGGGCGACGAACAGCACTTTGCCGCCCCATCGATTTTCATCAATCTTCAACAGCAAGAAGGGATCACATGTCGAATTCCACAAGAAAAACCAAAGGCAAACGCAGTGATCTACAACGCCGTCATTCGGCGTTCGGCTTGGCATGCGCAACGCCTGCGGTCATATTATTCGTCATATTCATGGTGATACCCACCATCAACGTTTTTCGCATGTCTCTTTATAAGATGAGCCCGCTTTCCGACGATAAGACTTTCGTAGGGCTGGCGAACTTCATGAAATTGGCGACTGATCTGAAATTCGTGAAAGCATGTCAGAACACCGTACTCTTGCTCGTACTCGTCACCGCCATCACGTTGCCGATTTCAATCATATTCGCAGCCATCCTGACGCAAAGCAACATCATAGGATCAGGCTTCTTGAGATTCGCCATGTACATCCCTTCAGTGCTTTCAGCCGTGGTGATAGCAGCCATCTTCTCAGCCATCTACGACCAAAAGGACGGCCTGCTCAATGGCACCCTCGGGTTCCTTGGACTCAAAGCGCTCAGACAGGTATGGCTAGGCAACCAGAAAATCGTTATCTACTCCATTGTTTTCGCCATGGTCTGGCAGGCCTTCGGCTACTACATGGTGATGTACATGTCCGCGATGGCAGGTGTCAGTCCGGAACTTTATGAGGCGTCTGAGATCGATGGTGCGGGCAAAGTCCGTCAGCTCTTCACCATAACCATTCCGCTGATATGGCAGAACATTCGCACCACCCTCACATTCTTCATCATCAGCTCGGTGAACATGAGTTTTGTGCTGGTCACGGCAATGACCAATGGAGGCCCTGACGGAGCATCGCAGACTGTATTGGGCTACATGTATAAGACGGCATACACTGATGCCACATATGGCTATGGAATGGCCATAGGCGTGGTGCTGTTCCTCTTTAGCTTCCTGCTATCTTTGATCGTCAATCAGTCCACCAAGCGTGAAGTGCTGCAATTCTAGGAGGCGTCAGCAATGACGAGCAAAACTTTCAAACCAGCAGAAAACCGCGGTTCCACGCATACATGGACTGTAGGACGGGCAGTAGGTGAATTCATACTCATTCTGGCAGCACTGAGTATTCTCATCCCCGTGATTTGGGTGTTTTTCGCATCATTCAAAAGTAAAAGCGAATTTTATGGCAACCCCTGGGCCATGCCGAATGGTCTGCATTGGCAGAACTATGTGTCCGCCTTCCAAGATGCGAAACTGGGTCAATATTTCGGCACATCGGTCATTGTGACGGTGATGGCCTTGGCCATTGTACTGGTCGTGGCCCTACCATGCGCATATGTGCTGGCAAGGTTTGATTTTCCGGCCAAGCGCATCATACAGGTCGGCATCCAGGCAGGATTGTTCATCAACGTGAACTACATCGTTGTGCCGATTTTCCTCATGCTGACGGATGGCGACAAATTGCTCATCGACATCTTTCCTAACGGCTTCTTCATCAACAATGTATTCATTCTGGCCTTGGTATACGCAGCCACATCACTGCCATTCACGATTTTCCTACTTCAGGATTTCTTCGTTACCATACCTACAACGTATGAGGAGGCGGCGCTGCTTGACGGTGCTTCACAGTTCACGATTATGACACGCATCTTCTTCCCGATGGCAGGACCGGCCATCTCAATGTCAATGCTCTTCAACTTCCTGAGTTATTGGAACGACTACATCATCGCCCAGACCCTCATGCCACCTTCCGCGGACATAGACCGCCGCACGGTACAGGTGGGTCTGCTCAATCTTATGCAAACGCAGAAAGCCGCAACTGACTACGGAAGACTCTACGCCGGCATGGTCATCGTCATGATACCTGTTCTCATCTTCTATGCGTTGGTGCAGAAGAAGCTGCTGGAGACTTCAAACATGGGAGGGATCAAATGAGCGACAGACTTCGTTCAGCGCTAATTATAACGCTGGAAGTACTCGTGTTCCTTACCTTCACGGCACTTACCGTGATTGGTCAGCGAATGCTTTCCTGGCAAGGCTTGGGACTGGAATGCATCGGTCTGGCGGGAGTGGTGGGTGTCATATGGTTTTACAACCATACCCACAAGTGAGGCAGACTAGCTGGCAAACGGCCCGTGCAACGCCATATCAGTGACGTATTGCAGCTGCACACAATGACAAGCAACCTCTATAGACACATAAGGGAGAGAAACATATGTCCTACGGGTTATTCACCCTTCCGGCGGAGGAGAACTTCGCAGCAAAGACGCGTGAACTTGCGCAGCTCTGGGGGGCGGATGCCATCCGCAACTCGGACGGAACTCATTTGGACGAGGAGGTCAAGGCACTAGGCAAGAAGATATACAGCGCCTATTTCCCCGCTCGAGGCCATAATGAGTGGGCCCGACTGCACATGGACGAAACGCCGATGGTCTACCTGCTCAGCCAGCGTGTGCTCGCAGAGGACGACCCCACCACCAACGGAAACCAGAGCGACACAAGCCCGAACGGCGCAAAGACACGGGTGGAGATTCCTTTCATGAAGACGTTCTTCGAAGAGCAGCTCCAACCCTATTATGATGCCGATCCGGCGCGATACTGGGAGGTCACCGACAGAACAACGGGCGAAACGATACCCACCGAACGCTGGCATGTGGATCGGGAACGAGACACGGTCATCGTGGAACCAGCCGAGTGCTTCCACGAGTACACCGTCACCTTCTTGGCATCCATCATCTGGGACCCCGTCGAGATGTACAACCACATCACCAACAACTGGAGCGACCATGAGCACGCCGTGCCCCTTGACGTGTACCAGCCCGACACACGGGACTTCATCATGCACGCCTACCAGGAATGGCTTGATGCTAACCCTGAGGTGGACGTCGTGCGACTCACCACGTTCTTCTACCAGTTCACGCTTATTTTCAGCGCGCAGCGGCGCGAAAAAATAGTGGATTGGTTCGGATGTGCCTGCACCGTTTCGCCTTCGGCTTTGGACGGATTCGAACGGGAATACGGTTACCGCATGCGCCCCGAGGACTTCGTGAGCGAAGGCGGGTATAACAGCACTTTCCGACAGCCCACCCGTCCGCAACTCGACTGGCTTGGGTTCGTGATGCACACGGTTCGTGCGAACGTGAAACGCATGGTGTCCATGACCCATGAGGCCGGCAAAGAGGCGATGATGTTCCTGGGCGACCAATGGATAGGCACCGAGCCATACGTCGACGGGTTCGAAGACCTCGGTCTTGACGCGGTGGTGGGATCGGTCGGGGACGGAACCACCCTGCGCATGATCTCGGACATCAAGGGCGTCAGATACACGGAGGGACGGTTCCTCCCCTATTTCTTCCCCGATACGTTCCATGAGGGCAACGATCCCAGCATCGAAGCATGGAGCAATTGGCGCAAGGCACGTCGCGCCATCCTGCGAAGCCCCATATCGCGTATGGGCTACGGCGGCTACCTTTCATTGGCCGCGAAGTTCCCGAAGTTCGTGGATGCAGTGACGGAAATCGCCGATGAATTCCGCGACCTGACGGCGAAGACGGGTGGAGAGGGGGCCCAAGGATCGCTCAACATCGCCGTTCTCAACACTTGGGGGCGCATGCGTTCTTGGATGGCCTACACCGTGGCCCATGCGAAGCCGTATCCACAGACCTATTCCTATTACGGCGTGCTTGAGTCACTTTCGGGGATGCGGGTCAACGTACGGTTCATCAGTTTCGACGATGTGACCTCACGTGGCATCGATGACGAAATCGACGTCGTCGTGACTGGAGGCGCCGCCGGCACGTCGTTCAGCGGAGGCGAAGTATGGAAAGACCCTGCACTGGTGTCCACACTGCGCAGATGGGTCCGCAACGGCGGCGCCCTGGTGGGACTCGGCGAACCCAGCGCCGTCAACTGGCAGGGGCGCTTCTTCCAGCTGGCGGACGTGTTCGGTGTGGACAGGGAGATTTCCCAAACGCTTTCCGTAGATAAATACTTCCCCGCACTGACCCGTGGGCATTTCATCACTGCCGATGTTCCAGCGAACGAAACGAACGCGGAAGACGGGGACATCGAGCCCGAGGACTTCGGAGGAACGGTTTACGCCACCCCACGGGCGATGAGCGACATAGGCTACGATTTCGGGGAACCCATAACGGGCACATACCCCATCGACGGAAACGTAACGCTCCTCTCCGCCGCCGAAGGACGAGTGCAGCTGGCCACGAACCGGTACGGCAGCGGTGTCGGCGTCTACCTGTCCGGCCTGCCTTATTCAGGACGGAATGCGCGGTTGCTGGAGCGCATCCTCTTCTATGCGGCTAGACGCGAGGATGAATACGAAGCATACAGTTCCACCAACCCACAGTGCGAGACTGCGGTCTTTCCCAAAACCGGTTGGATGTGCGTCATCAACAACACCAACCAACCGCAGAGCACGGATGTGAAGGTCCCGGGTCAGGGACCGGTGCACGTCGACCTCGGTACGAGTGGCATCTTCTGGAGAAAGATCTAGCTCCAGCCACCGGAAAAGGGCCCGCGCAAACGCCATGAGGCTTTGTGTGGGCCCTACTATCACAGCGGCATCGCATGGTGTCGCCCAAAGAAACTGACCGCGCCACGGCAACTGAATACCCTGCAACGGCGAAACCAAGCCCCCCTCACCTCGACCCGGAAGGCCCGTGGATTCCCGTGCCGTTCTTTCATCGAAGCTTGGCGGCATGCCCCATCTGACGAGAACACGGAACTTACGAGACCGAACGTACGACACTAAGAATCAAAGGTAAGCATGACGATAGGCCACCCGGGTAAAACGGCGAATACCGAATGCCCAGGCAGCCTATCCTGCGTTTCAGAGACTCAACGGCTGTCACGTCACCGCCAAGTCACCGCTTGGCATGTCCTGCGGCCAAATGAGAGCCTGAAGCTTCATGCCTCCTGCGAGAAATCATCAGCACCCCGCCGGCACCGAACAAAATCACGACGGCTGTCACCAACGCGGCGATTGCCGTACCGGTGGAAGCCATGTTCGGGCGCGCATTGAACTGGTCGATGATCTCCACAGTGGTGATGTCATCGTCGGGTATGACGGCATTGCCGTCTTGTGGATTGTAGGAGACCAAATCAGCCATACTGGTATCTGTCTGGGTCACATGACAGCCGGTACCTACAATGAACTCACCAATGGTCGTCTGGTAATCATGAGCCGCATCCAAGATGACCTCACCCTTGCCGGGAAGCTCCTCGTCGGAGGGGCTGTTCTTCTGATGAGCGCAATCAAGCCGCACTCTGAATGGGCCCGCGCCCCGAGCGGCAATCGCCGAACGGTCACCCGTGCGCTTGAGCACGACACGAAGCGTGCCGATGTCATACCTGTCCTGGGCGAGAACCTCGGCATGGCTCAAGCCATCCTTACCGGATTGCCCGCCAGGAAGCTCATTCAGCCTATTGATAGTGACCGTTCCGTTCGTCGGCGTAAGCCTATGCTCCGTGGCGCCGGAATCGTCCAGCTGATTGACGACGCACTGCGTGCCGGCCGGGAATATGCCAAAGCTTTCCGTCTCACCGTTCCGCAGGCTGAACAGGCCATCCTTCCCCGCGAGCAGATGCTGACCTCGATAATCGCACACCGCGGAGAACCGCATCTTGGCCTTCCCGTAACGGGGAGCACCGTCCCCGGTCACTTCGCGCCTGATTTGCAACGTGCCGGCATCATAGTGATTCGTCACCAACGTGGAGACCACATCAGTGTCGCTATCGTTGAGTGTGATGGAGGCGGTGCCGTCGGAGTGTCCCGTTACATTCGTGCCGGTGAACACGGTGCTGTCGGCCGCCGATGTGCCCGTCTCCTTCAGCAGGCAGGTCGAACCGGCGGGAATTGTGTCCGCAGGGGCGCTCCATACGCCCCCATCAGTCAGCGTGAACGACGTGTCGTTCCTCCCTGCAAACCTCACCGCCTGTCCATCCTTCGTAGCGCATGAGAGCGTGAAGTCAAATGGACCGAACTGACCCTTATCGGCCTTCGTGTCCACCTTCTTGCGAACCTTCATACCGGCATACCTGTAGGTATTGGTAATCAAGACCTTCTGCGTATGATCCACATCATTGGAAGGCTTGCCGTTTGAATCAACACCGTCGGCATGGGAGAGCGCCACGACATTAGTGGCGACATTGTCGACGCTCACCGAACGCTCGGTTTCACCGAATTGTCCAAGCGGGCCATGTTCGTTGACGGTGCAGGAAGTCGCCTGCTGACCGGCACTCAGTGGAATCCCACTGAGACGGCCGGCCACGTAATTGCCATCGTCGCCTTTGGATATCGTGACGGACCCCGTTTCCTTGGTGCCGAAGAGTACGTTCTGCCCTTGTGCGTTTCGACAATCAACATCAGCAACGACGTGCGCGGGCGCATAACCTTTCGCCAGGCCATTCACCTCCTTGGCTATCTCCAACGAACCCGTAGAGATATGCACTCCGACCGGTACCGGCGCCAGAGGAGTGGAACTACCAGACATATTGGTGTAGTACAGACCAAATTGGCCCTTAGCCTCTTGCGGTCCGGCCTTGGCATCCATCGAGGCGTTACCCTCAGCCGATCCAGCCACGTTCTTGGAAGAATACGTAACGTCTACCCCATCCCCAGGGCTGAGTTCCCCTCCCGTCCGACTGAAATCGACGGTCACGCGAATCCCCGTGACCTTCGACCAATCAGCGACGCTCGCGCTCGGCATCCAGCTGACCGAAGGATCGGTGGAACACGCATCAGGAACCTGTGAGACACCATTCAACAGGGACGGCCAAGTGCCCACGCACGGCGAAGCGCTCGTGGTCGCCTCTATCGTCGCGGCTCCTGCCGGAACACCCAACACCTTGGGTGCTCCGGTGAGTTCCGGACGATAGGTGGAACCTCGGTTTTCACCGCTTGCGACCATCATCTTATCGCCCTTCTGCGGCAACTCCTCAAAGAACTGAGCACGTTGAAGCGGGACGGTTCCTGCATTGACCATATGCAATACCCAGTCATCGATGCCACCTATCGCCGTATTTGCCTCGCAAGGACTGCGGTAATACTTCTTACCATCCTTGCCGGTGAACGTGACGTCGCATTTCGCACTTGGATCCGTAAAGCTCACCGCTCCGTCCAAGGCCCCTCTGACGCCCTTCAACGCGTAGATGTTCTCTCCATATGAAGGCAAGACGTTCGCCGAGGTCTTGGCGCCTCGTTCCGCACCACTGAGCGCTACCGGGGAGCTAGGCGACGGCATGCCGTCGACAGAAATCGCATACAGGCCAACAGGCTGTTTATCGGTATGCACCTTCACCGGGAGGGTAATCTGTTGCCCGGAACGGGCCCCAGGCTGCAACTCCAACCAGATGCGGATTCGCAGTTGCTCTCCGGGATTCATGCGGCTCTTGCCCGCCGGCCACGTAAGCTTGATCTTCCCGGCAGTCGAAGTATCCAGCGAAGGCACTGTGGTAACGCCGCCCGTATGGCTAGAATCCGGCTCGAAGGTCATCGCTGGATCCCCGACCGTAGCACCGAAACCTGTGTACACCAGCTGATCGGGCAGATCAAGCGTAATGTCATCCAAGCTAATATATGCGGTGCTGCTTGCGCGGTTTGAAACATAAATATCCCAAGGCACCATCTGCCCGATGGTGGCGGTGGAGGCGCCGTTATTGGCGAATTCAGACAGCCCCAGATCCGCACTACCCTGTGAGCGCTTCACACTTGCGACTGCGGTATCACTTGCGCTACTCGACAGTTCGGAGGTTTTCGACTCAACCTGCACCGACAGCAACACCGTATCCGTCGCATCGGTCGGCTTGAAACTCACGGCTTGCGAGGTTCCCCTCACCGTACTCCGTTGTTTTGCACCATACGTTACGCCAGCGCGCCAATCATTACGAGTCGAGGAGAACAGCTGTGCATTGCCGTTGGCATCAGGGTTGTCGAACGTGAATCGAAGACCCTGGACATCAGAGAATCTTGAATTCGCCACAGGCATGGCATAGCCGGAATTCGAAGCAGTGTTCAACAGCTGCCAATCACCGTCCTGCCATTGCATCGCTCCATTGACGCCGAACGGGCCGTACGCGGAAACCTTTACTCGTGAGGCACCCGAAGGGAAATCAATGGTCTTCAGTCCAGTGAAGTCATGGTTCTTCCAGAACCCACTAGTCTTTTGTGCGACTTCGCCCGTGTCGTTTGCAAGTCCCTGGTCCTCGGGCCAATCAGTCATGGTGACCTTGGTGGGCGACAGCGTCGAACAGGCGTCACCCACATTTTGCCCGGAACAGCTGTCGGCGCGACCTTGCAAGGAAACCGTCAACGGACTGTCCGGCTTCGTTTCGTTCACCACGGAGGGATCGATGTTGGAAGCGGCCTTGGTCTTGACTGAGCCTGAAATATAGGTACGATTCATAGCGACAGAGGAACTGGGCCAACGACCTCCACCAGTAATCGGATCAAGTACCTGTGCAAAAACTCTGTTCTTGCCTGAAGTCTGCGACCCATCCGACTTGGGAACGAACTTGCTGCCATCGGCTCTGAGCGTACTGCGCACCCTAGTGGACAAATCCACATGCAAATTGTTCCCGCTGGTGATCGTCCCACCATCTTGCTCCGGATCGGTACCTTGGAACGTGACGGACACTCCAACCACATCACTGAGCTGTTCTTCAGTCATGGCATTCGCATCTTGCGCCGTGGTCTTCGTGAACGAATACCTGTGCGCCCCATCCACTCCGGGAGTGTAGCGCAACAACCAAACCACGGACTGTTCAAGCGACACCTCACTCGGAATATCCGCTGAAATGGAAATTCGCGTCAAATCCTGTTTATTGAATATGTTGGGAATTTCGAAACTGTCTAGCTTGCCGTTCTTGATGTCATCGACTGTATTGCGATCAAACGGATTCTTCACGGCAGCCGCGTGGGCCTGATCGAAATCCGTCGGCGGCAATGCACACGCCGGAATATTGGTATCCGAACACATCGCCGGCTCGATGACCCTTATGTAGGACGCACGACTGGGAGAAGAGCTCTTGGCTTGAAGCCGGTAATTCAGATTCGGATAATCACCCTGACTGACCGCGCCATACGGAGGCACGACCACGGGGGGCTTGTTAGCGGTGTTCGAATCCGATGGTGGGTCGGTGGAGCTTGAAGAATCGCCGGTGGCATCCACGTTCGGAGTACCGTCCTGAATGTTGAAATCGGCCTGGCCTGCACCTTGGTATTCTTGCAAATCACCTTGTCCCGGACTATGAACGGTAAGTGACTTAGAGTACACCTCAAGGGTCTGTTTCACAACTCGGGTAGCCGCCTGCGAACCTGAACGGGCAAATGGGGAAGGAGACGAGAAGCCGACAAGCGCTCCCTTAGGCTTGGGAAGCCCGGCGGATTGCGTCCCCAAAGTGCCTTCCGACGCATCCGCCAAGCCTCGAGGAGCGGTCTGCAACGCATTCGCGCCCAACGCCTGACCCGAAGCATCCGTGGAATGGCCAGTGACGAAGCAATCATGACGTGTGCAATCACGCTCCTTGACTCGAATATTCCAGTTGAGCACAAACTCACGAACCGCAGCGGATGGCGTCACACCCGATCCCGGGGCAGGGACGTAAGGGTTGGTGGAATCCCTACTACGAGCAGCATCGTTGGGTACAACCATGAAACGGACACCTGTGATATCCTCACGCTTCACAGTCGAATTGGGGAAGGTTTCTGGAATGACATATCCTTTGAACGACCCATCCTGATCCTGCCAACTGCCATTGGGTTTTGGCAATTCAATCCAGTTGTCCCGTGTCGTTTGCACCTCGATCTTGGAGATGGTGTCGTACTTGAGGTACCAGCCATTGTCATAAGGCGTGGATGAAGTATTGATGCCGGAGATGGACATCAGGTTGAAGTTCGGACCCCACGTACCAGCGAACGTATCATCGTTCGAGACATATTCGAATGTGTCATCACGATCCGTGACCCTGGCATAGCTCATGTCCGGATCCACACCCCACATGAGGTGAGATGAGACCTCCATATCCGATTGCGCATAGATGGACTCAACAGGCACATCATGCTGGTGTACTTGATGTTCGCCCAGCCATCCATCTTCAAAAAGCCATGTTTAACGTCATCTTTCGTCGGGTATTTGATTACGTCGATATGACGACCGGAACTATCCGCGTCAAGCTTCGAGACGGAGACGACCTTGCCGTCATCGGTGACGCCTTCCGCGTTGAGCACAGTGGAGTTTCCGATTTGATACGGCGTCGGAATCTGGCCCTTGTCGTCAATCTTGTCAGTCTCATCGGTATTGGATCCCGGCGCGTTGGTGCCGTCCCGACGTGTGCTGCGTTCAGTGAACGCAACGAACTGATCAAGCGCCTTCATGGCATCAAAGGGACTGTTGTTGCCCGAATCGAATACGAACCTTATGCCTGTGACATCGCTTGGGACCGCACCGCAGGCATCATGCAATTTCCTTCGCAGGTCTTCGGCCGACAACCTGTACAGCGATGAGTTGCCTTTCGCGGGAACGTGGTCAAGCACGACCCAGCGACCATTGACCTGCACCTGTACGTCCAGACTGGTGTTTTGCGGCAAAGGCGTGGGCTGAATCGACTTGATGTCGAAGGCGTTCCAGAAGTTTCTGGACTTGTCGCCAGCTTCGTCGTTGTTGACCACGTTGCCATTGACGTCAAGCTTCTTGGGCTGCCACGAATCCTCGACGGTGACCTTGTTCGGCTTCAGCGCATATGTCTTTGAGGATATACCGGCCTTAAGCTGCGCAATGACGCTCGCACCCGGCGACACACTCTGAGTGGGACTCACCTTTTTGACCACGTTTAATTCGATCACGGGCTTGACGAGCGTAACGCCTGACGATAATTCCTTGCTCGCCTCCAAGCCATTATGCGTAACGACTTTGGTCACGACAGTGCTCACCGAGTTCTTCGCCGTGCCTCCGTTGGGGAACGTCATGTCGCTGCTGGTCTTCACCGTGAAGTTGACGGTGGTGTGCGCACCATGCTCAATGGGATCGATCGTGCCGGCACCTCCGTCGAATTCGACATCAAACCCTGAAATGTCGCCAGTCGGATTTGCCGGCACACTGGAATCGCCGAAGGTCCTGACCTGATCGGCCGTCCCATCCAGCATATGATAGGTCACCTTCCCGCTGTGGGCGCCTTGCGGGAGGATGATGGGGGAGAAACCACCGAACTTGATATCTTTATCAAAAAAGCCTTGTTTGCTGGAAACGATGAGCTTGTGCACATTGGTGCCCATATTGCTCACCGAAATGACATCAGTGAAACGGTTCCCGGCAGGGTAGCTGGGATTCGTGTCCGTTCCATTGAAGAGCTGGGTGCTGTCGACGGAGATGCTCGGAGGGGATAGCGTGAAGCTGGCGTTGGCGGACGAAACGTCACCCGTTTTATTTCCCTTGGATGCCTGAACGCTCACTGTGTTGTTGATCGTCACCGAAGTCTTCGACTGCGTCAGTGGGGTGTGTGCATCGTCATTGCGATCATCACCCCTTTGCTTGAGATTGATGACGAACTGTGGAATGGACACGTCCTTCGCCATATCACCTTTGAACGTAAATCGAAGCCCGGCCACCTGACTTGCCCTTACGCCGTCAGGCAACATAAAGTCTGCAGAATCCCTGCCTTGTTTCCAATTCCAGGAACCCGCAGTGTATACATAGGCATCCACCCGCACCGTATCTGCACCGGAGGGCAGACGGTTCATTGAGTCAAATCCTTCGAAATTGAAAAAGCGGAAGGGATTGCTCTCATCAAGTTTGCTCGTTCCGTTCGGAGTCTTCGAACCTTGAGGCTCGGAGACGACCAAGGACGTGATTCTGCCGTTCGCGCCACCTCGGACAGACAAGATCAGAGCAACGTTGCCATCGGAACCATAGGTACCATTTTGCGGATTGAAACTCGCGTTGATATTGGCGGACAAAGATTCGAGCACATGCACAATGATGGAGGAAGCGGACGAGGCGGTCGCCGAGTTGGGACCCGAGAGATTGGCCAAATTCTCAATCGTCTGGTTGTTACGCGGATCATCAGGAGTGAAATCATCAGGAACCTTCAGCGTGACGCTGACGGAGCTCTGCCCCACGGCGAGACCAGTGCCGCCATCGAAGCTCTGCCTTGGAGTGACGGTCAGCTTCGTGGCGTTCCCAACCTTCTGCGGCCGGGCGTCGAGTGGTGTTCCTCCTTCACTCCAAACGACTGTGGAGTTCAGGCTGCTATCGACTGAGACGTCTGTAATCCCGAAGTCCTTGAACTGCGCAGGGAATTGGTCTTCAAGCTTGACACCAGGACAATTACGCTCAGAACAGCTCAAATTGAACCGCAATGTGAATGAATCGCCTGCCTTGAGCGCCGCGGGGTCCGAACCTTGCACCCCACCGACGGACTGTGAGAGGCCGAGGAATTGATACTTGCCCGGTTGGATGGCGGTGGCGGCAGGCACTCCACCTATGAGCAAAGTTGAGAGAGCGGCCACCAGCGCCACCAGCCACTTCAGCCAAGAGCGTATCGGCGTACGACGATTCCCCCGCTTATTCGCCATGGCAGGCATATTGCCGGTTGACCGGTGTCTCCCATTCTGCCTAAACATCATCGTGAGCCCTCTTTCAGAAGCGACTGTCTGACTTCAACCTACGTCAGACGTTTTATATAGCATAAATATTGTAAATCACTATCATAATAACCTATTTAATATCCAGTTTAGTCATTTTTCAAAATACCGTATTCTTTTTCTGCCAGCATGAACATAATTTCTGCACGCGATATTAACAGAAGAATACATAGATATCCCATGCACGCTGCCATGTGACGGACAACGAAGGTCGTTATATAATCTAAGAACGTTTGACACCAAAAACCAGTTTTTTACTATATTCAAATATCGACGCGCCAACACATTCCACTATTTCGAAGCACGAATGAAGGACACGACGCCGAGTACGCAATCACATCCTAGGCTCCCAAGGACAGCAAAGAACACAACACTTTTCTCCCCGACATCATCTCGTCCTACGGGCCTCAAGAGCTACGCTGGTGTATGGGTCTGCCGCCAGATCTACCAATGCACCACGGCCGATAACGACATCGTGCCACAGATGACCAGTGAAAGGTTAGTATCATGGCGCTCTGCATCTTCGGGCGTTTCCCATACAGTTGTCCTATCATGAAATAAGCGGGTTTACCGTCGAATCCGTACAACACGCAGCGGCCGGTAATGACGGGGTCGCGACACAATGATGAGAGGTTCACTATGCGTAAAGTTTTATGTTCACCTGGTAGCTATATCCAGCAGGAAGGCGCCATGGGACAGTTGGCGAAAGAATACTCGGCCATCGGGTCAGTCGGCGCGTATGTGCTTGTCGACCCCACAATTGACGAGCTCTACCACGACGAAATCGTATCCAGTTTCGAGCAGGACCATGTATCTTACCAACTAGTCAAGTTCGGCGGAGAATGCTCCATGGAGGAGGTTGAGCGCAATCGCAAGAACCTTGGCCAAGCCGACGCCGTGATCGGCATCGGCGGAGGCAAGACCCTCGATACAGCCAAAGCAGTGGCACATTTCGCCCATCTCCCGGTCATCATCGTACCGACCGCCGCGTCGTCCGACGCCCCCTGCTCACGACTCGCAGTGCTTTATACGCCCGAAGGAGTGTTCGACAAGTACCTGCCTCTGCCCGCCAACCCGAACGTCGTCATCATGGATACCGACATCATCGCCAAGGCACCGGTGCGGTTCCTGGTCTCCGGTTTGGGCGACGCCTTCGCCACCTATTATGAGGCCGCCGCCTGCGTTCAGTCCAACGCCACCACGATGACCGGCGGACACGCCACCAACGCGGCCTTCGCATTGGCAAAGCTGTGCCACGACACATTGCTTGAAGATGGCGTGAAGGCTGTGGCCGCAGCCAAGGCGGGTGTGCGCACCGCAGCCTTGGAAAACATCATCGAGACAAACACCTTACTTTCGGGCTTGGGCTTCGAGTCAAGCGGCTTGGCGGCCGCCCACTCCATCCACGATGGCATGACCGCACTGGAAGGCACGCACAAGATGCTGCACGGCGAGAAGGTGGCATACGGCACCTTAGCTCAATTGGTGCTGGAAGATAGGCCACTCGAAGAAGTCAAAGAGGTCTACAGCTTCTTCCGTCAAGTCGGACTACCCACCTCCCTGGCCGAAATCGGCATCGCCGATGCCACAGACGAAGACCTCCTCAAGGTGGGCGAACACGCCTGCGGTTCGGATGAGACCATGGGCAACATGCCTTTTGAAGTCACTCCTGTCGATGTTGCCCATGCGCTGCGCGCGGCGGACGCACTCGGCAAGGCACTGTAACCCGAACCCGGCGTTCCGATTGAATAATTTATTCGGCTCCCTGGATGTGGACTGCATTTGCCAGGGAGCCGGATGGCACACACCCAGTTGGGTCTCGCACACTCCCGCCATCTTACGTCCTAGCGGGGTAGCAACAGTCGAATAGTGTGCACAGCCGTCTCGCACACTCGGCAACCATCACACAAGCAACGCCTCAGAACGCCAGAGAATACCCGTTTCACAAGTCAGTCCGCCTCATACGGGCCTGTAAGAAATTCCGTTCTTCTTTTTCTCTATACAATTCCTCACAGGCCCGCAATCAACCGCTTCTAATAATCCGCGCCTCCCAATCCTCATTCGTTTCATCCATCCAACTCTCCTCAATTTCGTTTTGCCTTTCCCTGCTTCCCTCCGTTCGCTTCGCCTTTCCCGACTTCCCCTCTCCTTTCTCGTTTTTCTCACCGGTGAAAGCATAAATCCCAAATCAACGTACTACAGATAAAACGAACCTCAAACACCATGCGGCCTACAGCGAATGGAGAACACCTATGGGCAACGCAATCGATCGCCATCAAGGACACGAGCGAGACCACCGGCGGCAGTACTTGCGCTCTTCTCTACTATAAAAACCAAATCCACCCTACTTACGTCAACATCAGCCAGAACGCACAAGGCAACGTCTCCTCGATATCCGAACAAATTTTCGCAAATAAGGACTATACGCAAATCACCCTGCCCGAATACAACATCCTCAACCAGACCAACGCCATCGAATCCCCCTATGAAACCCTCAACCATGTAGCCATTCGATTCAGACTAAGGTTCGTCGGCAAACCCAATCCGCGAGCCAGGCTCAACAACTGCACAACGTCATAACAGGCAAGTAGTCCCTTCGCAAGACATCCTTGCGAAAGACGCATTCTCCCACAGACTTTCCCAAAGGCACCTTGTCCTGAAAGCCGTAGCACAGACATGCCTCCACGGCACGTCGCCCCAAGCACAGTTATCACAACGGCATACCGGGCTTCATTGCGATGGCAGTACAGTGACAACAAACAGCGACAGATTCACAACATAAGCTTCAGCGTTGTGCCAACGCTGACACCGACGCCGCCCTTTACCTCCCTGTAATCAATGTTTTAACTGACCGTAATCTGCCGTAACCGCATCGACTCATGGCAAGTGTTTGATGTGCGTAACAAGGCGGCAATTGCCGCATGAACACGAGAATGGGGGAAACTATGAACAGTGGAAACGCGGCATGGATGCTAGTGGCGGCATCGCTAGTGTTCCTGATGACACCTGCCGTGGCGTTCTTTTACGGAGGGATGGTCCGGAGGAAAGCGGTGCTCAACATGCTCATACTCTCAGCCGGAGCGCTGGCCGTAAGCTCCGTCGTCTGGGCGATGTGGGGCTGGTCGATCGCCTACGCGGGGCACGACGTCGGCGGGTTAGGCCTGTTCGGAGACCCGGCGAGCGGCCTCCTCCTAGGCGATACCATGAAGTTGGGCAAGGACGGCGCATACACCTCCACCGGTCTCAACGCCATCGGGCACTACCCGGTGGACATAGACGTGGCCTTCCAAATGGCTTTCGCCATGATCGCGGTGGCGCTTATCAGCGGTGCGCTGGCGGAACGCATCAAATACAGCACCTGGCTTGTGTTCGTCGCCCTGTGGATCACGCTTGACTACGCGCCAATGGCGCACATGGTATGGAACGGCGGCCTGCTTTCGTCCACCGGAACGATTTCCAAGGCATTGGGAGCCGCCGCCCACGACTTCGCCGGCGGTACCGTCATCCATATCAACGCCGCCACGGCGGCCCTCATCATCGTCCTGATCATCGGCAAACGCAAGGGATTCGGTGTTGAGGTCACGAGGCCTCATAACATGCCCTTCGTCATGCTCGGTGCATTCCTGCTGTGGTTCGGGTGGTTCGGGTTCAACGCGGGATCTGCCTTCGCCGCCAACGGCACGGCTGGTTATGCGTGGGTGTCCACTTCACTGGCGGCCGGGGCGGCCATGCTCGCATGGGGCTTCACGGAACGCATCCGAAACGGCCATTACACGGCGCTGGGCGCGGCGTCCGGCATGGTGGCCGGCCTTGTGGGCATCACGCCTGCCGCGGATGTGGTCTCCCCGCTTGGGTCCATCGCCATAGGTGCCATTGCGGGCGTACTCACATGCCTGGCCTGCGGCCTCAAATTCCGGTTCGGATATGACGATTCACTTGACGTCGTTGGAGTACATGGCGTCGGTGGGGTCACGGGAACCGTACTCATCGGTGTGTTCGGCGCCGAAACCGGTCTACTTGCCGGCGGTTCGTGGAAACAGTTGGCCGTGCAGGTCTCAGTCGCAATCGTGGCCATCCTTTATTCAGCAATCGTGACCGGAATCATCGCATTCGCCCTGCAGCACACGCTGGGCTGGAGAGTCTCCTCGGACGAGGAAATGCTCGGCGTCGATCTGAGTGACCAGGGTGAGAGCGCCTACGATGTGCTCGCCCCAGCCATGTCCCTGGTCAACATCGGGCAGTGATTACGTGGTTCCGGCGAAGCAGAAGACACAGGCACGAGCACAGCCAAGACAACACGGTCCGAGCCGACGCATATCGCGATCTTCCACAGACGACAAGTCGATTCGCGAGCCACGCCGCGACCCCGATCAATCATCGTCCATTCAATGGCCCGACCCAACCACCGTTTATTCAATCAAACAATCAGACATCACGCCCGGTCAAACTGCGGATGCCCAACGCAACACGAAATACCGGACATGAAGGTGACCAAGCAAATGCACAGTCATGGAGAAGAACATGAAACTCATAACCGCAATCATCCGCCCTCAACAATTCAGCGATGTGAAGGAAGCCCTGGAACGCGAAGGCGTCCGAGGACTCACCGTAAGCGATGTGGCGGGATATGGCTGCCAGCACGGGCACGCGGAGGTGTACCGCGGCGTGAGGCAGACCTCGCAGCTTGTGCAGAAGATCCGCCTTGACCTGGTGGTGAGAAACACCGAGGCGGATGCCATGGTGGACGCCATCGTCCAGGCTGCACACACCGGCAACGTGGGAGACGGCAAAGTGTGGGTGCTGCCGATCGACTCCGTGACCCGCGTACGTACTGGCGAATCCGACGCCGCCGCCTTATGACGCCAATCTCAACCGTCACGCCGAACATCAACGCAAACCACTTGCTCACTCAGAGGCTTTAGCAGGAAACCCCAGACCATGTGCAAAAAACATCACGAATCTGAACGTAAACAAGTGATTCCATAGACAGCTGGCATATCCTCAAGCGACACACCACGCCAAGGCGAGCCTGCGTCTGCCATTGCCTCTGCTACTAGAAGAGAGATAGAGCCGTCTGCGAGAAAAGCCTGTGAAAAGCTGAAGATGCTGCCAGGGAATGGAGCGCACTCGCGCGTTTTTGTAGTTGTGTTTGTAGTTGTCGGAGAAACGAAAGACCCGCGACCCTTGATCTCCCAAGGCTCCCGGGTCCGTCTGTGGAGCTAGGGAGACTCGAACTCCCGACCCTCTGCTTGCAAAGCAGATGCGCTACCAGCTGCGCCATAGCCCCTTGGTGCACTGTCCCAAGGCGATTTCATCAATGTCATAAAGGTATCTTGGAACTTGCGTGGGCCCAGGAGGACTTGAACCTCCGACCTCATCCTTATCAGGGATGCGCTCTAACCAGCTGAGCTATGGGCCCGCACGCACTAAAACGTACAGATAGAAATAGTAACAGCTCAGGCAGACGAGTCAACTCCGCAGGAGGTTGCGTGTCGCGGAAGCACGATCCGTTCCTCATGCAAGTCAATCACCTGAGTCACAATACTTCCATGTCTTATCATCGTCGCAGCAGCACCCGCCACCATGCGGTCCGCATCATCGATGAATCCACAATGCAAGTGGACGGCATGCCGGTCCATGTGACGCGAAAAACCACGCACAATATGTACCTTCGCATCAAACCGCCGCTTGGAACGGTGGAGATCAGCGCCCCTGTACAGATGAAGGATGAAGACATCACACGGTTGGTGAGGGCACGCATGCCTTGGATCACAAAACAGCAGGCGCGTTTATGGCACTCCATGCAGGAAATGCAAGCCGGATTCACGGCAGCAAACGGGGCAGGAGCTGCGGCAACGTATGCACCACGGGCCAACACACCAGAAACCATAAGGAACACCCCAGCCGAAGCAGGCCGCGATGACAGCCTCGTCGCACCGACCGACTCCAACACCGCCACGACGATGGACCTTGCAGCAGGCCAATCGGCTTGGAACGACGACATGAAGAGCGAGGCCGAACGCCGCATCAGAGCCAGATTGCCGGAGCTACTCCGTCATTGGACGACCATCATAGGACGCGGCCCAACGCACGTCACGCTTCGACTTATGACCTCACGCTGGGGTTCCTGTACACCAGCCACCGGAAGGATTCGTCTCAATCTGCAACTGGGACTGATGAAACCGGAGCTTCTTGAATACGTCCTGGTGCACGAGATGACACACCTCTGGGAAAACGGTCACGGGGCGCGATTCCAACGACGGATGGACGCCTTTCTGCCAAATTGGCGCACACTACGGCACACCCTCAACCAACAGGTTGCATGGAAATGAACGAATCCAGCAAGTCAAGTCAACCATGGTGGACTCTGGATACCGGTTCTCTCATCGCTAAATTCCCCCCTGCCCAAATCACGCCCCCTAGCCTTCGTTTTAACGAATCCAATGGCACTCATGCTGTGCCGGCTACAAGCGGGCCATATCACCAACACAACCAACACAACCAAATCCACGCGCTTGACTGTGCATGACGCAAACCGCAATCAAGGCCTACACCGATCGGTGCAGGAATGAAATCCGATGCAACCTAGGCCGCATAAAACCAAAGTGGATTCCCTCCGATCTAATCGACAGGAATCCACTTAACTGAGTGACGCCACACCCCTCTAAACGCTTTCCGGCTATGTAATCAGCTCACGGGAGGGGCATCGGTTTTATTGGAGGCCGGAGGGTTTGTAATCGCAGGAGCCTTCGTGGTGATAGTGACAACCGATCCTTTATCGACCATATTGCCACTGCCAGGATTCACGCCGGTCACAAGCGCATTGGAGTCATCGGGTCCCTGAACATGAACCTGAAACCCAGCCGCAGTAAGCAGACTCTGCGCATCACGCAGGGTCATACTCCCAGTGGTGTCAATGTCTGGAATGCCAACTTTCTCTTTGCCTTTCGACACAAAGATGGTGACCCCCGACTGCTGAGTCACGCTCGCCCCCGCCGCCGGGTCGGTACGCGAAACCGTACCTGCCGGAGCATCGGAGAATTCCTGTTCTATCGTGACGACGAACTTCTGCGCCTGAAGCGTCTGCTGGGCGGCGTCCTTCTGCTGCCCCACCACATTAGGCACCTTGGTCATACCCGAGGAAATGTACAGCATCAACGTTGAACCCTTAGGCGCGGAAGTGCCGGCCGTCGGGTCGGTACGCGTCACCATGTCCCTCGGCACATCCACGCTATCTTCGGTCTGTGTGCTCGGGGTGACCTTAAAGCCGGCCTTCTCCAGCCTGGCCCTGGCATCGTTCTGCGAAGTTCCCTTGACGTCCGGTATAAGCACTGACTGCGGGCCAGCCGAGAACCAGACCTTCACAGTAGTACCCTTCAACGCCTTCTTTCCGCCCTTCGGCGACTGCTTGGTGAAAGTGCCCTTTGCGAGGGTTGAGTCCGTATCCTCCTCCACCTGGATCTTCAGTCCCGCGTTTTCGAGTTGCTTGCGCGCTCTGCCTTCCGTGGTGCTTTCACTGAACGTCGGCACGGTGACATACACGTCCTTGCTCTGCCTGTTGCGATTCAGCGCAAATAATCCTCCGACCGCAAGCAAAACCAACACCACCGCGGCGGCCACAGAAGCGATGATGATCTTCTTTTTCTTCGCCTTGGCTTTGGCTGCCTGTTCGGCGCGGGTCTTTACTGCAGTGGCGGGACCGCCGAACGTACCGGTCGCCGGATCATACTCAAGCGGATTGAACGCCTCCGTGGCGGTCGTCTCCAAAGGATTCATGGCCTCCGTAGCTGCGGTCTCTTCCGCCTGCTTGCGAGCCTGCATGTTGGAAAGATCAGAAAGCGGGTTGAACGCGGCGGCGACAGGAACACCGCCATTCATGAAGGTGAGGATGTCGTTACGGAACTCAGCGGCCGTAGC
The DNA here is from genome assembly GCF_000737845.1 of Bifidobacterium bombi DSM 19703. Lineage (GTDB taxonomy): Bacteria > Actinomycetota > Actinomycetes > Actinomycetales > Bifidobacteriaceae > Bifidobacterium > Bifidobacterium bombi. The sequence goes on from NZ_ATLK01000001.1 coordinate 1,426,193, forward strand.
ATAACGGTTCTGCCGATCCTTCGCCATGGCCTTGCCGCAAATCTGATCCCACATACGAGGTAAGCCCGGAACCATGGAACTCGGTGGGGTAGCGACCTCCGAAACATGCTGATAGGCGATGGCCACGGCGGAATCACCGGTGAACGGTGCTTTCCCCGTAAGCATCTCATAGAGCACGCAGCCCGCCGAATAGAGGTCGGACCGCATGTCCACGGTCTCTCCGCGCGCCTGCTCAGGCGACAAATACTGTGCGGTGCCGACGACACCCTGCGATTGGGTCATCGTCGCCACCGAGTCATCCAACGCGCGCGCGATACCGAAATCCATAACTTTGACAATGCCTTGCTCGGAAATCATGATGTTCCCGGGCTTGATGTCGCGGTGGATGATGCCCATGCGATGGGAATAGTCCAACGCCGTCAACACGCCCAACATCACTTGTTCGGCATCACGCTGGCTAAGTGGACCGTTGGCTTTGATGATGTCACGCAGGGTCTGGCCCTTGACGTATTCCATGACGAGATAAGGCACGCGTTCGCTCACCCCGTTCTCGCTCTCCACCGTCTCTTCACCGGAATCATAGATGTTGACGATGTTGGCGTTGTTCATCTGAGCCACAGAATGGGCTTCACGACTGAAACGACGCAAGAAGATTTCATCATTGGCAAGGTCAGAACGCATGATCTTGATTGCGACGACCCGACCAAGCCTGGTATCCTGGGCGATGCGCACTTCGGCCATGCCACCTTTGCCGATAAGACCACCGAGCTGGTAACGGCCGTTCGCGAGGGATGAAGGCATGTTCACGCTCATAGTTGCTCCTTCTGTGTCTTTCCGTCAAGTTCTGGTTGCTCAGGTCGGGTCTGAACATGGGTCGAAGTTGTTGAGAAACGTCCTACGCCGCCCGGCATACTTGCCACTCGCCGTGGAATGCGCCCACCCTTGAGCTGAATGATGGTGTCCTCCGCTTCGGTGCGTTGATCGAGCAGCCTACGTTCGATCCGCGCCAAGGTGCTTGAGACCACGAGGGCGTCCTTGGGACGGTCGCGAGGATCCTTCTCCAGCATGCACATCACGAATTGTCGAAGTTGCAAGTCTATGAAATCAGGCATCGGCGGCACGGCGTCGTTCACATGTGCAGCCGCGATGTCCACGGGCGTGGCGCCGGTGAACGGCCTATGGCCGCACAGACCCTCATATGCCACGACACCCAGGGAATAGATGTCGGATTGAGGCGTGGCCTGCTCCCCTTGAGCCTGCTCTGGCGAAATATACTGGGCTGTGCCCACCACCATGCCATCCTGGGTTATCTGCGCCTGGTTGGTGGAGTACGAAACCCCGAAATCGGTGATCTTCACTTCACCGTCCGGCGAAACCATGATGTTGCCCGGCTTGACGTCGCGGTGAATCACACCATGCGAATGCGCCACATACAGACCTCGTGCCGCCTGTATGAGAATCGGCAGCAGCTCGAGCGGATCCATCGCCCCCTTGCGGTTGCGGTAGATATCAGCCAGGGAATCATTGGGAACATACTCCATGACGATGAAGCCGATGCCATCATGCTCATAGTACTCGAACAGCGCGGCGATGTTGGGATGGGCCAGATCCGCCGAATTGTAAGCTTCACGTCTCAGCCTGCGGAGCCTCGCGCCGGTGTCCTTCATATCGGTTCGCAACGCCTTGACGGCTACATCACGCCTGAGCTGCAGGTCATAGCCCTTCCATACCTCTCCCATGCCACCCCGCGCAAGCCTGGTGTCGAGACGGTAGCGATTGTGAATCAACTGGCCTTCCACAAGTCTCATTTCTCTAGCGCCTCCTGCATCATCGACCTCATAATAGGACCTGCGGCGAAACTACCCAAGACATCGGTATTGTGCACCAAAACGGCCACGGCGATTTGCGGATCGTCCGCTGGTGCAAATCCTATCACCCAGCCATCAATGCTGGAATTACCAACACCTATCTGAGCCGTTCCCGTTTTGGCCGCGACTTGGATACCCGGTAAGGCGAGATTCGCATTCTCTTTCGTCACCACCGATTTCATCATACCGGTCAATTTCCCGGAAGCATCAGATGACATGACGTTCGCTTTCACGGACGGATGCGTCCGTGAGATGGTCGAAAGATCGCTGGCGCGCACCCGGTCGACCAGCGTCGGCTTCATCATCTTGCCCTCATTGGCAATCGCCTGCGCCACCATGGCGTTCTGGAGCACGGTGGACTGCACATCGCCCTGGCCTATGGCCGAGAGGGCCAACTTGTCCGGAGCCGGACTGCTTGGGAACTTTGAAGCCACTGCGGTCATGGGCATGCCACTCGAATCGGTTCCATCGATGGTGATTGGTGAACCGTATCCAAACTTTTTAGCCTGGGTGGCGACGGCATCACCGCCCAATGCCCCGGCCAGCTGGGCAAAAGCCGTGTTGGACGAGTAGGCCAGGGCGTCTTCAAACGAAATATGCCCATCCACTCCCGCCGCGGCCGGGGTGGAATTGGTGAGCTGCGTGGAAGTGCCCGGCAAAGTGTAACTGGCGCCGGCGGGTATCTGGGTGTCGGGCTGATACTTGCCGGAGGCGAGTGCCGCAGTCGCCACGACGGTCTTGAAGGTGGACCCCGGCGGGTAAAGCTGCGAGGTGGTTCGATTCACCATGGGACTGGAGTCCCCGGAAGTAAGCTGCGTATAGTTCCTGTTCACTTCAGTGCTGTTGTGACTCGCCAAAAGATTGGGGTCATAGCTTGGTGAGCTGACCATGGCCAGAATTCTGCCGGTCTTGACTTCGATTGCCACCGCGCCGCCGTCCTTGCCGCTCGCGGTCAGACCATCATAAGCCGTTTTCTGCAGTACCGGGTCAATGGAGGTCTCAATTGACGCGCCGTTGTTTTTGCTGCCTTCGACCGTGGCCCTGAGTCTTTTCCAGAACATGGCATTGGACTCATCCGTAAGCGGCTTGTTGCGCGAGGCCTCGATACCACGATCGGCGGCCTGGTTTATGGAGAAATAACCCGTGACCGGCGCATACAAAGGACCGTCCGCATATTCACGCTGATAGGCGAAAGTGTCGTTCACTGGATTGGACTTCGCCATCACGGTGCCATCGGAGGCCAGAATGGACCCACGGGGGGAGCTCACGGAAAGTTCATAAGCCCGCACATTGCGCGGATCGGAAGTGTATTTGTCCGCTGAAATCACCGATATCCATGAGCTGGAGAAGGCAATGATGACGAAAAGCGCCAATACGACGGTGAACAGTTGCCTGAGGTATTTGTTCACGACTCATCACCCCCTTGCTCCTGTGATGACCACGGGCTCCGCAAGGACCCCGAATCAAGTATCTGCGTGCTCATGGCATCCTGCGTGGCTTCATCCTTCTTCTGCGTTTCTTGGCTCACGGCGTCTTCGTCCACGGAACCCCCCACAGGCGATACCAACGATGTGGCATCCTCACGCTCCTGAGACAAGTGGGGTAGGTGCTCTCCAAGATGCACCCGCTTCTGCGTCTCCTCGCGCCCCTTGGCGGCCGCACGGTTGTTCATAGCAAGCAACGCCTCGTATTGCATGGTGCTGGAAAGCCCCTCTCCCTGATCGGGCTTATTCGCCTCGTTCGAGATGACGATGAGCAGCGCCGCCAGCAGATAGTTGGCCAACAACGACGATCCGCCCGCCGCCATGTACGGCATGGTGAGCCCCGTCATGGGCAACACCCTCGTAAGTCCGCCCACAACCGTGAAAATCTGAAAAGCCATAGTGAAAGCCAGTCCAGCGGACAGAAGCTTGCCGAAACCATCCTTGATCTTCATGGCCGTGATGAAGCCTGTCGCGATGATGGCGAGATACAGCATGAGAATCGCCAAGGTACCCGCCAAGCCCAGCTCTTCTCCAAGGGAGGCGTAGATGAAGTCGGAGTTGGCGAGGGGGGTCTTATATGGCCGTCCCTGTCCAACTCCCGTGCCAGTTACGCCGCCAGCGGCCATGCCGAAGATACCGGTGACGAGCTGATAGGAGCTTCCGTACTCCCGCCCATACACCTTGGGGTCGAACGCGTGCAACCATCCGTCCACGCGGTAGCCGACATGGGCGAAGGCCTTCGCCGCGAACAAAGCGGCGGCTACGAACGCGACACCGCCGATGACAAGCCAGTTCTTACGTCCGGTGGCGACGTACAGCATGGAAACGAACAGCGCGAAGAACATCAACGAAGTACCAAGATCGTGCTGCACCACCAACACCAGAATCGCAGCCACCCACACCAACGCTATTGGCCCAAGGTCCTTGATGCGGGGCAGTTGCATGCCCAATATCTTCCTGCCGCCTACGGCCAATTGGTCACGATGGTCGAACAGATATGCGGCGAAGAAAAAGGCGAGGAACAGTTTGGCGAACTCCCCGGGCTGCAGGGTGTACCTGCCGACGCCGATCCAGATACGCGCGCCTCCTATGGTCCTTCCCAACTTGGGAATCATGGGGGAGAACAGCAGCACAAGACCGATTGCCATATTGAGGTAGGAGAAACGGCGTAGCACACGATAATCACGCAGCCATACCACGAAAACGCAGGTGAGAGTCAAGGCAAGACACAACCATATGAGCTGCTGATAACCTACGTTCGTCTGCGGTTTGGCGACATAATCGAGACGGGCTATCATCATCGTCCCTATGGATGTGAGCATCACGACGCAGGGGAGTATCGTCTGATTCGCGTAAGGCTGGAAAACGAGCAGCAGCACCCACAGGACGACGAACAATGCCGCAGCCACAACCAATATGACGACGTATCGGGCAGGAACATAGCCGTACGTACGCTCGAACATCTGAAAATAAATCATGGCGCTTAACGCGAACGAGAGCAGGAGAAGTGAAATCTGACGCAATCTGGTGACGATCATGACTTCGTCCCCCTGCCCGAATCCGTGTCCGATGCGTTGCGTTTTGTCGTCGATTCCTTTTCCTTGTCCTTTTTCTGCTTCGCCAAATCCCGTCTGATCACGCCGATTCTGTCACGTGCCTCATCCAGCGAATCTTCGCTGACGCCTTCGGTGATCTTATCGTTCATGTTCTGAGAGAGTTCCGAAACGGGGATATCCGTCGTTTCGACGGTGCGCGAAAGACTCATTCCGAAAAGATTCGTGTTGACACCTTGGTAGATGGCGACCATTCCATCGGATTCGCCTATATAATACTGGCTGAAAGTCCACTGATAGGCACCAGATACCCCGACTATGGCAAGCACCACAAGCAAGGCCACTATGGTAATCTTCGCGAGACGCTGGCGCATTTTCCGTCTGTTTTTCCCACGGGTCACGCTCCGCTTTTCCCGCTCGATGAACGCCGCCACTTCGGGGTCATGCGGATCGGCCGAATATTGGCCATTACGTTTTTTGACCACGGGTATTTCACTGGTGTCCAGGTCACCCTTGTCTTCGTCCTTCATGGCCGCTGGTATCGCGACGGAAGGCTCGTCTTGAGGTTCGCTCACCGCTTCGACGACAGGCTGATCGGCCTCCGCATCGGTCTGTCCGGCCCCATCATCGGCGGTCGGATGCGGCGACACCCTTCCCAGCGCGGGGGCGGTGATGACCTGTTTGCCGACATTCTGCGCAATAACATCGAGACCTGAAGTCGCGGCCCCTCCCACGACGGGAATCTGATGGTCAAGTTTCAACGCCGCTGTGGCATCCGCGATGACCGCGGTAACGTTATCGGTACTGCCGGCCTTCAAAGCCATACCCACGAGACGACGTGCGCACTCCTGCTGATTGGGTATGGAAACCAGCACGTCCTCGATGGCAGTGTCGTCCAACACCCCACACAAGCCGTCGGAGCAGAGCAACCAACGGTCACCGGGGTACGCCTTGAAAATGGAGATATCCGGTTCGGGATCGATGTCGAAATCACCAAGGACCCGCATGACGACGTTGCGCTGCGGGTGAGAGCGCGCTTCGCCCTCGCTGATTCGTCCGGAATCCACCAGATGCTGCACATAGCTATGGTCATGCGTCATTCTGCGCAACCTGCCCTCACGCAGCATATACGCACGGGAATCGCCTATGTGGGCGCAAACCCAGTGATCGTCAACGAGCACCACGGCCGAAAGGGTGGTACCCATTCCGGCCAGACTACGGTTGTATTTAGCCGTGGCCACTATGGAATCATGAGCGTTCTTGACCGACTTTTCAAGCGTGGACGCCACTGACGCGATATCCAGACTTTCCTGCGACTGCTCCGCGCCGCCCACCGACCTCTCACGCACACGAGAACGCCCCGCGACTCCACCGTCACGCCCGGCACGCGGAGTGTCGCCAACCTGGCTGGAACCACTTCGAGCGTCTTCAGCCTTGCCCACGTCAACACCGTCAATCGCACCTTCGTCTTTGACGGGTACGTCAGGAAGCAGCCCGGAGCCCACCGACTTCTCCAAATGTGCCAAGGACTTGATTGCTATGGTCGAAGCCGTGTCCCCTCCGGCGTGTCCACCCATGCCGTCGCACACGGCCGCGAGCCGTTCCCCGGCGAAAGATGAATCCTGGTTATTGCTGCGCACCGTGCCCACATCGGAAATGGTGGTGGAGTACAGGAACAAACGCCCCAATGACGGTTGCATTTGGCTTTCCCCCCGACCATGCGCGTGATCGAGACGTATATCCGAAACCTCTGGAGTGGGAGTGTCAGCCAATCGCATCACCTCAGTTCAAACGTCGTGGAGCCGATGCGTACCGGCACGCCGGCCTGCAACGCCACTGGCTGGGTGATGCGGTGATGATTGACCACTGTGCCGTTGGTTGAATTCAGATCCTCAACGGCCCATGCACGCGAAACCGGATCAAGGTAGACCCGAGCATGGTGCGAAGAAGCGAACTCATCGTCCAACACAACGGCATTAGAGGACGAACGCCCCAAGGTGATGGTTGAATGGGCGAGCGGAACGGAGACACCCGCAGCAGGACCGTCGAGTACCGTGAGCAGGGTCGGCGCCGCGCTGTGCATCCCTCTTGAAGCCCTGCCGCCGCCCATTGCGGGGGTGGGCGATGCCGCCTGTGTCGGCAACTTGCGGGCGGCCTTCTGCGCCTTGCGGTCACGCATATGATGCCCGAAAGACTTGCGAGGGCTGAATGTCTCTATGTCCTTCCGTAGAGAACGCACGACGAAATACACCAGAAGCCACAGCAGAGCCAGGAATACATATCTGAATATAGTGAACGTCAAATCAGTCATTGCGCTTCTCGCCCCCAATCCATTGCTTCCAGGCTTTGACCCAACCACGCGACCACTCTACCGAACCACAGCCGCCATACTCCCTGTTACGATTGACGTCAGGCTTCCTGAGAAGAAGCCCAGTACATTATCCGAGTACGGCCTATGGTGATCGTGTTGCCGTCCACCAACGTAGCTGCCGGAACCTGATGCCCCTCCACATACGTGCCGTTCGTGGAACCCAAGTCACGGGCGACGACGCCGGCGTCGCTGATGTCGATCTCCAAATGGTTACGCGATATACCCGGATCGTCTATGACGATGTCGCATCCCGATCCACGCCCAATCACCGTCTTCGGCTTGGTGAGCAGGTATTGGCTGCCGTTGATCTCCAGCACCGGGCTGTCCTGAGCCTGATCCTCCACGGTCACCGGAACCGCGTTCCCTTGGACTGATTCAGAGGCCACGTTGAAATTGCCGACACTCAGATCCAAATCCTCTTCGAAAATCACGACGACGGGACCTACAAAGGCATAATGTTGGCTTTTCGCATATTTCGTGAGGTTTTCAGCCAATTCATCAGCCAACGTGGCGCTGCCCCATTCCTCGATGCGGTCGAAATCAGGGGTGCTCAACTTGATGCGATACTCATTGGGCGCCACGGTACGATCCTGCCCGACCGGCATGGCCTCGGCATCGATCTCGTGCTCAAGCGCGCTGGATAGATCGACCGGTTGCAGGTCTTTCGAACCGAACTTCGAAAAGACACCGTTCACCGCACCCTCTATGCCTTTTTCAAAACTATCGAGTACACCCATAGTGGCTCCTAACTGTACATTCGGATATTATCTTACGCGGTGCCACAAACCAGGGCAAATGCCACGGCATACCCATAACGTCGGACCGCAAGCGTATGTCCCTTCATGCAATCCGACCACGGAAACCGCGAGAATACATGGCCGGCCGGACCAGATGCAAACCGACCCGAGTCCCCACCATATCCTGTCACACACGGCATGGCGGCAAACGCACGGACCGCCCTTGATCCGTCAGCCTTTATATGTCTTCTTCCATACGTCCACATGCCCGTCCACCGCCTTACCCGACCGGTCGGCAACGCGCCGCCTGGCTTCATTCGAATCCTCCTCGGAGGACCCATCATTGGCAAGCTGCAAAAAAGCGAGCTGCCGCTGAAGTCTGGTGCACATCGGCTTGAAGGAGAACCATGTGAGACCTCCCGACACGGCCGCTCCGACAAGCGGGACCACTTTAGAGACACTGTCGGCGAACATGCGTTCGCTCATCTTCGCACCGATAATGTCAGCCACCTTCTTGACGATGGGATAGACGACGCCTCTGGTCAGTGCCTGCTCGGGCAGCGTCTTCACAACCTGCTCGGAAATGAGGTTGGCCACCTTCACGATGCCCAGATTCGCGGCGCTGATGCCCATCATTGCGCCCGCGAACAACGTCATGACGGATTTGGTACCACCGTCCACCTGGCCTTCTCCCGCTTCGAAAAGAGCAGGCCAACTATACAAATACGCCAATTCCTGTGATATACGGAGCATATGGCCAAGGTACTGCGCGGCATCCGCCGGAACGGTGGCGACCATGGCGATGCCACCCGGAAGCCCGGTCGCCACCGAAAGCGCCGTGGTTCTGGCGGCCTCCTCGTTAATGGCATTTTTGGCGGCCTCCTCGATGACCGATTTCGGTACACCGGCCTGTACAGGTGTCTGGGCCAGAGCCTGATTGATTTGGCTTTTTGGAGCCATGCCTTTGAGCGCCGACCGCAGGAACTGCGACCTGTCGACGCCTACGCCCGGCAATTGCGCCGCCTGATTCAACAGGCGGCTGAAATCCACATTCCTAGCACCGTCTTTTAAACGCCGCACATCAAAGCGCCTCATTCGTGAAAACCCTCGGAGGACATCGACACCCCTTCATTGTTGATCTTCGAGTCATTATGAGTATAACAAGAAAAAGCAATAAAGAGCCGTGAGAGAAAACGTCATAAATACGATTCCCATGTCTACGCTTACGACGGCCTGAGGTCGTGCACCACGGAGCACGGGCGAATGCCGGACCGTCTCCCGAAACGTGAAGCGGGAGCGCATTAGGGTACACTCAAAATCATGAGCCACCTTCCTTCAGCACCGTCTTCAGCACCGTCGTCTTCCGGTCCATCCCAAGAAGACCCTGCATCGTATGCATCGCCTTCCGCCTCAGCTTCGCCTGAAGTTCGCCAGGGCAGGCCGCAAAGCCAGGAACCGGATCAACGCATCCTCGGGGCACCGCTGAGCGTCAACGACGGACACAGGACCCGGGTACTGCTACTGGGCAGCGGCGAACTCGGCCGTGAGATAACGATAGAACTCATGCGTTTGGGAGCGTGGGTGTGCGCGGCCGACAGCTATGGTGGCGCGCCCGCACAGCAAGTCGCCCATGAAGGACGTGTGGTCGACATGAGCAATGCCGATGCGCTGCAAGGGTTGATTGAGAGTATACGGCCAGATGTCATCATTCCTGAAGTAGAGGCAATTGCCACGCAGGTTCTAAAGCGGGCAGCCGAAAAAGGAATACAAGTGGCACCCAGTTCAGCCATCACGGCGATGTGCATGAACCGTGAGGAACTCCGGATTTTCGCTCACGAAACCTTGGGACTCCCCACAACGCCCTATCGATTCGCCAGTTCTCTAGAAGAACTGAGGAGTGGGGCGGAAGCGGTCGGATTCCCGTGCGTCGTAAAGCCGGTCATGAGCTCTTCAGGACATGGGCAAAGCGTGGTGAGTGGTTTTGACGAAGACGACCGCAGCCGGGAATGGGCGTGCACGGACGACGACGTGGAGCCGTGCCATCGACCCGTTTTATCGAGCAGGCGATCACAACCACCACAAGGCGTCTCGTCCGAACATACACATCCTGACCCACTCGAAAACGCTTGGAACGAGGCTCAGACGGGAAGACGGGCGGCACGCTCAAGCGAGGTCTCACGTGTCATCGTGGAAGCTCTGGCGCCGTTAAGCGCGGAGCTGACAGTCATCACCATCAGCTCCGCCGCGGGGGTGAGCACATGCGAACCAATAGGCCAACGCCAGGAACACGGCGACTACCGGGAATCCTGGCAACCAGCGGGGCCGACGGAGGCATTGCCCCAAGAAATCCTTGAGAAGGCCCGTCACATGGCGCAGTCCTTGGTGGAGGGCATGGTCCGTATGGCTCAGGCAGACGGTGAGCGTGGCTGGGGAGTGTACGGCGTGGAGCTGTTCGTGCTGAACGACGGTTCCCTGCTTTTCAACGAGGTATCGCCTCGCCCCCATGACACCGGCATGGTGACCATGATCTCCCAGCGTTTAAGCGAGTTCGCACTCCAGGCCCGGGCCGTGCTGGGCATACCCGTGACACAGGAGCATCTGGCTCCCGTTCCCGGCCATGGCGTGGCCGCGAGCCGTGCCATCGTGGTGCAAGGCGAAGGCGAAGTGACGTTTTCCCATGTGGACGAGGCCCTGGCCGAGCCGGGAACGGATCTGCGCATCTTCTCCAAACCACGGGTGAAGGGCCATCGACGTATGGCGGTGGCTCTCGCAGTGGGTGAGAATGAGCGGCAGGCACGCACCAAGGCCGAACATGTGGCCGCCTCACTACGAATCGGCGTCGATTAGCCCACGTTGTGTGCCAAACACAGCGTCCTTCGCCGTGGCACGAGGTTCAATATTGTGAGTATCACCACATTAGCGACCACTAACGATTTACCCGGCAACACTGTACGATGAAGTCATAATCAAAAAAGCTATCCCGTGAATTTCATGTCAAACGATATGAATACCAGGTCGTCAGCAATCAAAAGGAGATTATCATGACAATGCTCCAACATGAATTGACCGATTTCAAGGCCAAGTATTTTCAAAACAACGAGATCAAAGAACTCACCAAAGCCGACCTTCTGGGCCATTGGTCATTGATCTTCTTCTACCCCAACGATTTCAGCTTCGTGTGCCCGACCGAACTGGAAGACCTCGCCGATCATTACGACGAATTCAAGAAGATCGGCTGCGAGGTCTACGGCGTCTCCCACGACACTGAGTTCGTACACAAAGCCTGGCATGAGTCCAATGACAAAATCGCCAAAATCCAATACCCGATGGTGGCCGACCCTACGAACCGCCTCTCACGTGACCTCGACTCCTATGACGAGGAGAACGGTCAAGCCGAGCGCGGCGATTTCATCCTGACCCCCGAAGGCAAGGTAGTGGCCTACGAGGTCATCTCCTCCAACGTGGGCCGTAACGCCGAAGAGATTCTGCGCCGCGTACAGGCCAGCCAGTTCGTCTACGAGCACGGCGACGAGGTCTGCCCGGCGAAGTGGACACCCGGCGACGAGACCATCGAACCGAGCCTGGACTTGGTCGGCCAGCTCTGATACCGGTCTACCCGCTATAGCGACCTTTAGGCATCAATGGGCGCGAATCCCCGAGCGCTGTACGGCGTACGCGGTTTGCGCCCATTCCTGTCCCTAGGCCCGCTCAAAAGTCGGTTCCGGCCGTTTTCCGCGGGGCATGCCACAAACGCATTCGAAATCATATGCCGGCATGCGGGCGCTTCGGCGAAGCCTGCAGATCATGCCGCAAGTCCGTTCCGCATGAGACAGCACGGCGACGCATGCGCGTCGCAATGAACGAAAACGAGGATAATCAATGAAACAACAGAATGATTTATACGATGTAGTAGTGGTCGGCGGCGGTCCCGCGGGGCTTACTGCCGGTCTGTACCTGGCCCGGGCGCGCTACCGCGTGCTTATCCTCGAGAAGGACGACTTCGGCGGTCAGATCACCATCACTTCAGAGGTGGTCAACTACCCCGGCGTGGCATCCACCGACGGGCGAAGGCTCACCGAAACCATGCGTCAACAGGCCGAGGACTTCGGCGCCGAATTCAAGGCAGCCCAAGCCACCGGGCTCAGCGTTGACGGTGAGGTCAAAACCGTGCATACCAATCGCGGGGATATACGCACATTCGGCATACTTATCGCCACAGGAGCCAACCCGCGCAGAATCGGCTTTGAAGGCGAATCGGAATACGCCGGACGCGGCATCTCCTACTGCGCCACCTGCGACGGGGAATTCTTCGACGGCAAGGAGGTGTTGGTGGTGGGCGGCGGTTTCTCCGCGGCCGAAGAATCCGTGTTCCTCACCAAATATGCGAAAAAGGTGACCATCCTGGTGTTCACCGATGATTTCACCTGCGATGCCGCCGTAGCCGAGGGAGCCAAGAACAACCCCAAGATCGAAATCCATTACAACACCGAGCTCAAGGCCGTGGCCGCGGGTCAGGGAGGTCTCGCCGAGGCCACCATCCTTGACCGCAAGACCGGTGAAGAGCGCGTATGGAAACCAACCCAAAGCGACACGTTCGGAGTCTTCGTCTTCGCTGGGTACGTCCCGCAGACCGACATCCTCACCGGGGTCGTCGAGCTGAACGAACACGGTTATGTAACGACGCACGGTTATCTGGAGACATCCGTCCCCGGTGTTTATGCCGCCGGAGACCTGCGCGAGAAGAACCTACGCCAAGTGGTCACGGCCGTATCGGACGGCGCCGTGGCCGCCGTCGAGCTGGAACGCTACGCCAAGGACATGAGTGAGAAGACCGGACTCGTGCCGCCACGCCCCACGGACTCGCCTTATGAGAAGAGGGAGGCACAAAAAGCGGAAGCGGCGAAGAATTCAGCGACTTCACCTGCGCCCGCACCTTCACAAGGCACCATGGAAACGGCAGGTACGATCCAAACCAGTTCACGCTCAGGATTCTTCAATGAAGCCATCATCAAACAGCTCAACATGGTATTCGACAAGATGACCCGACCGCTCATCCTGCGCCTGGAACTCGACGGCACCAAGCTTTCCCGCGAGCTGGAAGGCTTCATCGACGAACTGGTGGATCTGAGCTCCGGTAGGTTGAGCAGCCAGAAAGTCCGGGCCGAATCCGGTTCGGCTTCAGCCGGTGCCGACGGCAAAGCCGGGTTTGATCCCGCGCAATCCATGCCGGACGCACGACCATGCGTACGCCTGTGCATACCGGGCGACGACGGCGAACCGGTGGAGACGGGGCTTGCTTTCCACGGCGTTCCCAGCGGTCATGAATTCAATTCATTCGTGCTTGGCCTGTATAATGCCGCAGGTCCCGGCCAAAGCGTGGACGCCGACAGCGATGCACGTATCAGGGCCATCGACACAACGACGGAAATCATGGTATTGGTCTCGCTGACCTGCACCATGTGCCCGACCACTGTGCTATCCGCCCAACGCATCGCGGCAGGAAACACGAACGTACGCGCCGAGGCCTATGACATCTCGCATTACCCGGAACTGCAAAACCAATACCACGCCATGAGTGTGCCCTGCATCGTCATCAACACGACCGATGCCAACGGGGCAACCAAGCAAACGGTCGAGTTCGGCAAAAAGAGCGTGCCGCAGATACTCGACCTCATTGAGCAAAGTCGAGACTGACGTCTTCCCATGAATCATGCCCGCCCTAAGTGGTGGGCATGATTCGGTTTCCGCGTCAGATTGACGGCTTCCCTTGGGTCGTCCCTTTTCCTGGGGTACGGAGACATAATCCGATGCCGCATCCATTTGACGACACACTCCGCCAAACGCTTCATTGAATGCAAAAGCTTGCATATGTACAGATGGCCATTCCTCACGACTGAGGCTCGAAATTGCCGCCTGAAGGCTCTGGGAGAACGGATTCAAGTGCTGTAAGTCAAATTTCACTGAATGCCCTAACGCTGTATGCATGGTGATGGTAACGTATGAAGCGTATGAAACAGGGGGCACGCGATATGCATCACGGCGATGGACATGATGATAATGGACGACCGGTACCTGCACATGCCATGGATCTACCGGATGCCGCTGGAAAGGCAACGGTTGGGAAACGCAGCTACCGAGGCCCGGCGATAATCGTTTTCGCGCTGATTGCGATAGTCGCACTCGCACTTGTAGCCATATTGTTACCGCGACTGTCGAATCCGCACGCCCCGGATTTGACTTCCGCCAAGGCGAGTGCCTCGACGCAACCGAGGCAATCCGCAACGACGGACGACCAGGACCGATCGGACTCCGTTGCAACCCTGTACCTGCACGGATACAACGGCGGCAAGGTCTCCACGGACAGCATGATTGAGTACGCGGAAAAACACGAGGACGCCACGAAGGTGCTCACCGTGACCATTTCCTCGCAAGGCGACGTGAAACTCACCGGCACATGGCCTAAGCACACCAAACGCCCACTGATCCAAGTGCTGTTCGAAGACAACACCAACGTGGATTACGGCGTCACCAGCGAATGGGTACATAGCCTCATCGTCACGCTGCAGCAGCGCTACCATATCCGTCGTTACAACACCGTCGCCCATTCCATGGGCAACCTCGTCATGATGTACTACGAAATGCAGTACGGGCAGGACACCAGTCTTCCGAAACTCGAGAAACAAGTCAACATCGCGGGCAATTTCGACGGCATCGTGGGGGTTGACGATTCCCCTAACATGAACACCATCCAAGCCGATGGCTCGCCAACGTACCGCAACCAGCATTTCAACTATCTGCTCGCCCATAAAAACAACTATCCCGATGGCGTCGAGGTGCTCAACATCTTCGGCAATCTCGATGACGGCACCAACAGTGACAACAATATCTCGACGGCATCGGCACGTTCATTGAACTACATTCTGAAGGGCAAAGCCGCCAGCTACAGAGAGATCGAGGTTCACGGCAAGATGGGCCAGCACAGCAAACTGCACGAGAACCCGAAAGTCAGCGACGAGATAGACGCCTTTCTGTGGGGACGCGGCTAGTTGGCTGCTCCAATCGGTGACTTCTTACAGGGTATCGACCGAGCCGCACCATCATTGTGCCGAAAGCTCCGTCGCCAATGCATGTTTTGGATAGAAGGTTCGGCAGACGATTCCGCCTCGCCGGCTCGGCATCGATTCCCCGTTAACGACCCAACCATGACAATACCGGTAAACGTGCAATCTCCATCCGTTCGAAGCATCCAAACCAACGCGTATACGACTGCAAACATGCGGCATGCTGCGGCTTGGAACCTTGTACGGAACCGATGGCGCGGAACCGGAGCCTATTCGATGGTCCGCCAATCGCCACGATGGAATCAAGACTGATGAAAAACGTCCTACAATCCCTGGGAAGTGCGATTTGGCAGTGAAAGCGCTTGAAGGCATAGGCTGATTCATGATACGTGTCAAGGAACCGTGGGGGAGCGTTCAGCGAATTCTCTTACGTACTCTCGAAAGGGCGGAATTATGAAAACAAGGCATATCGGCAGTCTGGAAGTCTCCCCGATCGGCATGGGCTGCATGGCCCCTTCACATGACTAAGGCAAAATGCCGAGCCGTGAGGAGAGTGGATGCCATTCGCTCAGCGTATGATTTCGGTTGCACCCTGTTCGATACCGCCGAAAGCTATGGCGAAGAGCAGTTCCATGCCGAACACAACGAGCAGCTGGTAGGTGAAGCCGTCAACCCCTTCCGTAATGACATCGTGCTCGCTTCGTAATTCCACCTGCGTGACGGGGAAGTCCACGGCCACCGCGGCGTGGAGGAGTCGGAGCAATCGTCCTTCGGCAACAACTGGACGAACAGGTAAGCGGCTACGCGGCTAGGCGCGTATGCCCGACGACAATCATCGCTGGCCATTGGCACGGATGCACACGACCCATCCGAAAATGCGAAAACGTAAAGAAAGCACGCATAGGCAAACTCCCAGAGGTCGCCGCTGCGGGCGTTCGCACCCTTACGTGCAAACCCCCTTTGAACCACAGAAAAGGATCACTATGAAGGAATTCATCGGCAAACACAAAGGACTACTCATCGTGTCGGTGGCGATCATCATCGTCTTCGCATTGTTGGGATGGAACTTCCAACGCAGTAGAGCGTATCGGCAGACATCCACGACGGAAAGCAAATCAGCCATCACGACCGTGCCGAAAAAGCAGAGTGCCACCAAAGGCAATGAAAAGGCCGACGGCGGAAAGATTCTCATCGTCTTCTTCTCTCGATCGGGAATCAACTATGGCAACAAGAACCTCGAAATCGGCAACACCCACCGCGTGGCCAATGAGATCGCGCGCGTGACCAAAGGCGACGAAGTGGAGCTGAAAACCGTTCAGCCCTACCCCGCCAACTATGACCAGACCGTGGACCAAGCGCAGAACGAACAGAACACGAACGCACGCCCTAAACTCCAGGAACCGTTGCCCGACATATCGCAATATCAGACGGTGTTCATCGGCTACCCCATCTGGTGGAGCGATATACCGATGCCGGTACGTACGTTCATGGACTCGGCCGACCTCAACGGCAAGACCGTGATTCCCTTCTCCACGAACGAGGGCTCCGGTTGGGGCAACTCACTGGAGACGCTCAAACATCAGTATCCGCACGCAAACTTCAAAAAGGGCTTTGAGACCGAAGGCAACAAGGCACAAAACGCGAACAAGGAGATTGATAGCTGGCTGGAAAGCTTGGGCTATCACGCCTAAGGGTACCGTCGATGTCTGAGCGCCGAATCCATGCAAAACCGCCATTTTCACTATTCACCCAATGATGGGGCATGAACCCGTCACCCATCACATGCTCGGGCATGGGCGCCAAACCAATCTGAGCCGAAACAAGAAGAAACTGAGGAGAAAGCGATGCTGAAACGTCATCCGATCATACTCAACTGCGTGTGGATGCTCATCCTGCTTGCGCTTCCATTGCCGTTGGTCGCAATACTGGATTCAAGCCTCTTGCCCGCGGCGATTTCGCAGCTCCTCCCCATCGATGCAGGCGTGACGGCCTACGTGTGGTGGCTCGCCGCCGTGGCTCTTTCCACACGTCCACGATGGATCGACCGAATCATGGGCCTGCCGAAAATGTACCTGATTCACTCCTTGCTTGGAATCGGCGCGCTGCTTCTGGCTTTTCTGCACCGGCATTTCCTGATGACCATGGGTCGCTGGATAGCGCTGGCTGGCAACACGGCTTGGTATCTGGCGCTTTTCGGGCTCACATACGCGCTACTCATGCTCTCAGGTCTTCTGGTCGACCGATTCACCCCTGCGTCCAAGTTGAAGCATCGGTTGGAAACCGTCTTCAACCATCAGATTTCGGTATGGGTTCATCGTCTCAATCTGGTGGCGATTCTCGCCATCTGGTTGCATGTGCACCTTATCGGGCGCATCAGCATCCACTTCTGGTTCATCACCCTCTTCGACCTATACACGGTCGCCGCCCTCGGTTGTTACTGCTGGGCAAAATTCCGCGGCCCAGCCAAGTACCTGCACGGAACCATCGTAGAGAACCGTGAACTGAGCCCTCAGACACAAAGGCTGGTCCTGGATTTCGGGCGCAACGCTCATGGTTATGAGGCAGGGGACTACTTCTTCTTCACTTTTCCGGCCATTTCCAACGAGAACCACCCGTTTTCCGTGACCGATGCCCCGGACAACCACCTGGCGGAACGCACTGCGGACGGCAAAAACGAGCGGAATCAACACCGTATGGTGCTGACCGTACGTAAGCTGGGAGACTACACCAAACACCTCGCCGATTTACCGGTCGGCAGCGAGGTCGGTGCGGAGGGCCCCTTTGGCCGGTTCGCCGATGACATCGAACGTTGCATTGCCTCTGATAAACCGGTGGTACTTGTAGGTATGGGAACCGGCATAGCGCCTTTGCTGAGCTTGGCTGAAGAATACCGAACTCGGCTGCCGATTCATGTGATCTGGACGGTTCGCGCGGGTTCGGAGGCCTATTTTGACCACGAGTTCCGAAACATGCGCGACGATGATGAAATCCGTTACGACATGCAGGTAGGCCGACTGACCGATGAGCAGATACCTCGACTGCTTTCCAAAACCGAGCTGAAAGAAGCGACGTTCTTCGTCGTCGGGCCGGCACGGGGAGTGATTGACGTCGAACACATGCTTCATGCCCAGGGCGTGGCACGCCAGAGGCTTGTAGATGAGCGCCTGACGATGTGACACACAATGTACGCCCCTTGACGGCTCGACTCTGCGTATGTGTTTTCTACCGTCAAGAAAGTCGACAGATTTGTTATATGTGTAGAAAAACCATCGTAACCTCTGCAATCCACATAACGTTGCAGCGAGCGCCCCGCTATGTCCACATAAACCAGCTATGAAACGGTTATAAAACGGTCATGCAACAGCTACGCAACGGCTGGAATCGTACCCCTTTAGATAAGCACTGGATTGCGGTCAATGCGAATATCGGAGACCGTAAGGTTGAGGTCGTTGACCAGATTCAGAAGAGCGATCCGAGCCAACTCATCAACACGCATGAACGTATGCTGCTTTCCAGCGGTACTAGTCATGGCTTTCGCGGTAGAAGTCCGTGTCGATACCGCCCGGATATACACCGATCACACGCACACCAGACCCCTTATAAGCCGCCTTGAGGCTTTCCGTATAGCCACGCTCACCCCATTTGGCCGCGCGCAGTAGACGGACTCCTCAGCCGTTGCCCCTGGTGGCGGCGGTGCTCTGGCGCACGAAGTCCTCGTCCGTAACGTCACCCACAAAACCTTGGTACTGCGACGTTTCAAACTCGCGGTCAAGCTGAGCCATGCGCTCGGCGTCGAAATCGACACCGCACACAAACCAACCGCGTTCGAGAAGCTGACGTACCAGCTCAAGGCCGAGCCCCGCCGCTGATCCTGTGACAATGGCCGCATGAAATGTACCCCTTTGAACACCCATGACTCCTCCTCGGATTGTGCAACATCCGCTGTAACCCGTTAAGCTACAATCATGCCTTAACATGCTATACAAGCGCTAAGGTCTAGCCACGGCGCGAATCCCATTTAACAGCGCTACACTCCAAAACTGCTCAACCGCGTTCCACTGAGTAGCGTGTTCGACGGGAGCTGCCGGATCAGCCTTAAAGAAAACAAGCGAAATGAACTTAGGATAAGCTGCTGGAACAGCCTGCAGCAGAAACGACTCAATAAACCCCTGGAGCAACCTGAATGAACCCAAGAAACTAGCCAGATCAGTACTGCTCTCTTCCGTCTATACATGCGGTACGAAGCGCAAACAGTATATAAATCGAAGCAAAAAATAAAAAACTCTCTGTGTTTATACCTAGTAAAGTGTAATGTAACTTCACAAAATATGTAATCACAACATCTTTAAGTGAGGAATATGGGGATAGCATGGGCACTATAGACAAGCCATTGCGCGTAGTTGGCGCAGCTATCCAACATAACAATATGATCTTATGCGCTCAACGGGGCGCTAACAAGTCTTTGGCCGGATATTGGGAATTTCCTGGCGGTAAGATCGAAGTAGGGGAGACGCCGCAGCAGGCATTACGCCGCGAAATTCAGGAAGAACTACATTGCAAAATAACGGTGGGTAAGCTGCTGTGTAAGACGGTGCAACACTACGATTTTGGTGATATTGAGCTCTCCACTTACCACTGCACTTTGAACGAAGGCGAAACACCACAGCGCACAGAACACAGGCAATTGCAATGGATGCAACCAGATCGTCTCGATGAGTTAGATTGGGCAACAGCCGATATTAAGGCAATGCAGCAACTCAAAGTTTCATATACGAAAGAACAATGATGAGCAAAAATACACCTGATGCTATCGATACCCACGAGGTAAACGACACAGCAGGATCCATCAACCGACCCCTTGATGACTCATTACTAGAGGCCGTAACCGCGGGGTTCATCAATCGCAACCCGGAGGCGGACACCTCTCTTACTCCGGAGCTCATCGCCAATCGCGACGGCTTGACGATGGAATCAGCTCTACAAGATGAGCTACATCACTGCGATGATTTCGACATGTCAGTTGCCTTCGTGAGCGCCGAAGCATTGAAGTCTTTGTTCCAGGATTTTCTTGATTTCAATGAACACCAATCCCGCAGCAAGCAGTACATTGCAGCCAGCAATGGGGCTGAACTTCAGGATAATCAATCGCACCCAGCCCTGTTGAAGAAACCGAATACAACCCCTCCGTTGAGTGGTCGCATAGTCACTTCCACATACAACTACTTCAACAGCCCCGACACTTTTCGAATGCTGTTGAAAATCCAGAATCAAGCCCATATTGAAGTTCGCGTTTGGAAAGGTCCCGACGATAGAGGGAACATCAATACAATCGAGAGCTATCCTTACCATCCCAAAGGCTACATTTTCCGTAAAAACGAGGGAAGCCAGGAGCTAAATAATGCATATATCGGCAGTTCAAATCTCACCCAACGGGCACTAAATCTCAATAAAGAGTGGAATCTCAAGGTTTCAGCGCTTCGCAGCAGCGATCTCATTCGCCAGATTGGCATTGAGATAGATGAGCAATGCCAAGAATCTGATCTTCTGACCGATGCATGGATCAAGGAATATGAAGAGGAATTCAAACAGCACCAAATTACGAATACTTCCTCCTCTCAACAAACAGACAAGAACACCAACATCAAGCCGAATGCCATGCAGGCCGAAGCGTTAATGAATCTTGCTGATTTGCGTCGCAATGGCGAGAGTCGAGCATTGATTATCTCGGCGACGGGAACTGGTAAGACTTATCTTTCAGCCTTCGACGTGAAGCAAGTCCATCCGCAACGCATGCTTTACGTTGCGCAACAGCAGCAGATTCTTGATAAATCTGCCCAATCCTATAGCCGCGTACTTGGCAAGAGCGGCAACACATTCATCATGCTTTCAGGCGATCACAAGATAGACAAAAGCACTGTCAACAATTTAATGCAAAAAAGCAAAACAACATCAGCAGACGGCACGACTTGCGTCTTTTCGACGATACAGACACTTTCACGGCCTGATGTGCTCTCACAATTCAAACCGGATGACTTCGATTACATCCTTATTGATGAAGCTCATCATTCCGCCGCAAGTAGCTATGAGCGCATTACTAATTACCTAAAACCAGACTTTCTGCTTGGCATGACTGCAACGCCTGAGCGCACGGACGATGCGGATATATTCAGTATATTCGGCAATAATATCGCTTGCGAGATCCGCTTGCAGAAGGCGCTGGACGAGGATATGCTATGCCCGTTCCATTACTATGGCGTGCATGAATATCTCAAGGAAATTCCTGATGATGAGCCGATTCCCTCCTCGGCCGTACCGAACTTCGAAAATGTCGACTTAACGGAAGGAAAACAAAGCGACCGAACCAATCTCGAACGAGCGCTTGCCGACCCCAACCGTGTAAAGTACATCGCAGACATGTTGCAACGATATGGCGATCCGAGCGCGCCAGTCTGCGGCCTGGTGTTCTGCAGCCGTCAGCAGGAAGCCATCGACCTCTCAGCAGCATTTAACGAGCACATCAATGAGCAGGCCGAACGCAATTACCGCACGGTCGCCGTAACTAGTGGAAGCAGAGGTATGACTCGCGATGAAGCCGTTACAAAACTGGAGTCAGGTGAACTCGACTACATCTTCACCGTCGACTTGTTCAATGAAGGTGTGGATATTCCGAAGCTCAACCAGATTGTAATGCTGCGACCAACCCAGTCCAGCATCATTTTTACCCAACAACTCGGCCGCGGACTACGTAAAGCGCCGGGTAAGCAGTCAGTCACCGTCATCGACTTCATCGGTAACTATATAAAAAATAATTATCTGATTCCGATTGCACTATATGGCAATACCGGCGACCGAGATGTGGCTCGCAAAAACCTACAGCGGCAGACAATCGGGCTCTCTTCGATTAGCTTTGACCATATCGCACGCGATCAAGTTTTGAAGTCGCTCGATACGGTGGACCTTTCGGATATGAAACTGCTCGGTATACAATATCGACAGTTGCGCGACGAACTAAACCGTATTCCAATGCTCACCGATTTCGCTAAAACCGATAATTCACTGGTCTACACTCTTGCCTCGAAGAAGGATTCGTACTTGGATTTCGTACGTTCACGCGAAGCCAGCCTTTCAAATGGAAAGCATTCCTCAACTGCATTCATCAAGCAGCTTGAAGCCACCAATGATACTGAGGATGGGGCACTCAAAATGCTCACCGTCACACAACTACGCGGTTTGCGTCCCCATGAGCTAGAAGCCTTGGCAAAGCTGTGTGACATCAGCTTTCCAAATCCCTCAGATACGGCATTGCGACATGATATTTCTAAGCCTCTTCAACCGCAAGAAAATACAACTATTTCGGTGGCGGAGTTGCAATTACTTATCCAGCACGATTTCCCGTACGCCGATGCTAGCTTGGACCAATGCCAATCGGCTTTGAACGTGCTCTCTTATTCGTATTTCACGAACCCAAGCCGCAAGAGGTTTGGCGAAGCTCCGATAATTGAACGAGTACCAGCTTCCATGCCTACTAATTCCAACGTTTCTGATGTCATGGAAACGAACACAGGCGAATATAAACTCACTGACTGGTTCTACAATGCTTTACTACAAAACCATACGTTTGCCACATTCCTCGCCGACACTGTGCAAGCTGGTCTTAGCAACTGCAAGACGCTGTATGCAAATCTAGAACCGCATGCCCCGAATCTCAGAGAAACACGAGGATTCATCTACGGCGAGAAATACAGTCTTGCCGACGTGATGCGCTTGTGCGGTTGGCACAATGAGCAAGTGGCACAAAATGTAGGCGGTTACAAGTTCGACACTGAAACCAACTCAATGCCTATCTTCATCAAGTATGAAGCTAGTCAATACGGCGATCGCTTCCTCAGTACCAGCGATATTCGCTGGTTCAGCAAGAACCAGCGTTCGCTCACTTCGTCAGAATTCCAATGGTTGCTGTCCGGAACTGCGGATACCAATCAAAGCGACTGGCAGTCCACCCACTTTGTTCCAGTCTTTATCTGCCGTAAGCAAGATGCCGACAGCAGTAAGAAAGCTCCCAGCTACTACTTTGTAGGCACTGTCGCTAAGGTAACGGACATGTGCGAAAGCAACAACCCACCAGCTGACGAAAACGGCAAGTCATCAAAGGTCGTAATCTCACGCCTGCATCTCTCCCACCCGGTCGACCCGCAGCTGTTCAAACATCTTACCGGTCGCCCAGCGCTGTAAAAGAACCAGGCCGACAAGTGATTTACCTTTTCGCAGATGATATCATTCGCTGGATCCCGTATATCGTTGATATCCTAATCGCTCATACTGCTGTCGATATTCGGCACATCAAGAACCCGGTAGGTGTTAAAATTGCTGCTGTTCTTGCATCTCAACACTTACTGTCGCGATGAACAAAATCGCCAATGTATCGGAACACTGCTCATCGGTTCGTGGCGTTAGTATTTCGGCGAGCATGGCCTCAAGTAGTTCATAGTCCACACGTTCGTGCGCAATGAACTAAGATAATCCTCCCCTATGCTTGCCGATTTCGTCGCCGTTTACAAAGACATATAGCCGTTTAATCTTCGCTGCCATGCTGCACCTCCTCACTGCGCAGCATTAGAGCGTTGAGCATTTGCTGATAACGGTTCTGAGAATGTGCAATCGCTTGGTCAAGATTGGATACAGCAGCATTAACAAGAGATTGCTGCATTTTAGCTATAGGTTCGGCTATTGTTTTAGCTACAGATTCGTTTATCGATTTAGCCATATGTTCCGCTAACGGTTGAGCCACAGATTTCCCCACCAGTGGCGTACGAGGATTGGCTATCATACTGCGGTTCGCTTGGCCGTCCTTCGCGCTCTCATCGGAATCATCCGCGTCCACATCGTAGCTGATCGTCAAATTGACGTTAAGCGCATGGCAAATGGCGAGAATCCTCGAAAGACCGGCGTTCGGAATCTTTCCCTGCTCGAACTGGCTAATCCACGGACGTGTAAGTCCTGTCGCTTCCGCGAGCTCGGCCTGCGTTATATGTTGAGCCTTGCGAGCATCTCTCAGCGAGGCTACGACTTGACCGACCGATTGAGGATTAGTCGAAAATTTCATGCCATTGCCTCCTGAATACGCCTGTACGGTAAAAATGTAAGACTATCGTAACATATAATCCCTAATATGTGTTCGGATAATCTAACATCATGGAAATGTAAGGAAATACTAGCACTACCATAATGTAATGGTTTTCTAACATGCTGTTATCCCACTACCAACAGCGACCTATTATCTCGCCACAAACTGCAACCCGTCACCATAAAAAACACAAAAACTCCCGTGATTCGTGACATTTTCCGTCACAGATCACGGGAGTTTCGTATACGGAAGAACCAAACTCAGCCGGTGTTCTGCAGGCCGGCGGCAACACCGGAGACCGTGCATAGAATCAGGTACACATAGCCGCTGCGCTGTTGGTCCTGGCTCAACTCCTCATTGGCGACCTTCGGGACGGGCGCACCGACGCCGATCCCGCCCGGCGCCGACGAGCTGCCGGAGAATCCAGTTGCCACCGAAACACCAGCACCGCCGCCCGCAGCCATCGCCGTCTTGCCTCCATGCGCCTCACCACCACTTGCCTTGTGCGCGACATTCGCCGTCTGACCATCCAAACCGCGCAGGTTTCGCAACGCCAGCACCTGCGTCACCGAAAGCACGTCCACATACGGCGAGCGAATCCGGATGGCCTGCCCGAGCACATGCCTATGCTGCAACGGCCATTCGTCACCGACGATGTCAAGCACCCACTTGCGTGTCAGGTGCATCTCGTCGAGCACCTTCTTCTTGAGGTCCTCGCGGTCGCCCAAAGCCAGGTACATGCGCGCAATGCGGTCATCCGTCTTCGCCAATGACATCTCGATGTTGTCGATGAACGTATTGAACACCGGCCAATCACGGTAGGCGGCCCGAAGCGTCTTCAAATCACCGAAGTCCTCGCACGCCGTGCCCAAGCCGTACCACGCGGCCAGGTTGATGCGAGCCTGGGCCCAGGAGAACACCCACGGAATCGTCCGCAGATCATCCAACGATTTCGCGCCCAAGCCACGCTTGGCTGGTCTGGAGCCAATCGGCAACAAGCCAATCTCAGTCAATGGCGTGACCGTTGAGAACCATGGGGCAAAATCCTGTGTGCCGAGCAGGTCAAGGAAGCGCCGATGTGCGGAGTCGTCAAGTTTCCGTGCCATACCCCAATACTTCTCGGTCATCTCGGTGTTCGTCTTCTCCATGCTCGGGGCGCTCTGCAGCAAAGTCGCCGCCGCCACCGATTCCACATGACGCACGGCCAACACCGGGTTGCCGTAGCGTGCGAAGATACTCTCGCCCTGCTCCGTAAGCTTGAACCGACAGTTCACTGACCCCACTGGCTGTGCCAGCACCGCGCGGTTCGCGGGTCCGCCACCGCGGCCTACGGCGCCTCCACGGCCATGGAAAAGCGTCAGGTCGATGTCGTGCGCCTTTGCCCATTGCGCAATGCGCTTCTGAGCATCATGCAAGGCGAGCGTGGCCGTGGTCGGGCCGGCATCCTTGGAGGAGTCCGAGTAGCCGAGCATCACTTCGAGCTTGCCGCCCGTGGCTTTGAGGCGAGCCTGCACTTCCGGAATCTTGATCATCTCATCCAGCACGTTGACGCAGTTCTGAAGGTCCTCGAGCTGCTCAAACAGCGGAATGACATCGATGGTAGGCACATCCTGAGGGTGAGCGAACGCCATGCGGTTGAGCTCGTACACGTCGCGCACGTTGCCGGCGGACTTGGTGAACGAGATGATGTAGCGCCGTGCCGCCTTCATGCCATGCCGTTTCTGAATGGATCCAAGAGCACGGAACGTATCAAGCACCTCGTGAGTCATCGGCTGCAACTCGCCGCGTTCGCCATGCAGGCCATGTTCGCGGATGTCCTCTAGCGCACGGGTGTGAACCAGGGAATGCTGACGGAACTCCATCTCCACCAAATGGAAACCGAAAGTCTGCGCCTGCCATATCACGTTCTGCAAAGGCCCGTAAGCGGCGCGTTTGGCACCGGCGGCGACCAGCGAGCGCTGCACCACTTTCAGATCATCGATGAAGTCATCACATGAGGCGTACATGAGGTCGGCGTCGCGTTCCACCGTGTAATGCAGTCGATCGGCCATCACGAGCATCACCGCACGATGCAGCTCTCGCGTGGAGATAAGCTGCGCCTTGTCCGTAAGCCGTTCGCTCATCTCCTTTTGCCGATTCCACAGGCTCACCAGTTCGGAGCTTGGGGGAGTGGTCTCGGTTTCCATCGTCATGTTCGTCCCGACCTTGCGCGTGGCGTTCTCCAAGGCATGGATGGCGTGGTCGCTGAATTTGCGCGCCACGGCGCGGCTGACCTTGGCCGTCACGTTCGGATTGCCGTCGCGGTCGGAACCAATCCATGATCCCGGATGGAAGAACGCTGGGCACTGCGGCTCCTCCACTCCCGCCTTGTCGCCGAGCAGCCAATCGTCGAAGCGGCGATACACCCGTGGGATGGTGTCAAACAAAGTGTTGTCAAAGATGTCGAGGATGGTGTCGGCCTCCTCCACGGGGGTAGGCTTCTTGAGCGCTATGGGCGATGTGCGGAACAACGCGTCGATCTCGTTGTACAGCATCCGGTAGTTTTCCTTCTTATCGGAACCACCGAGCAGCTTGCCGGCGCTGAGCAGATTGGCGATACGACGAATCTTGCCTTCGACCGCCTTACGACGCGCCTCGGTCGGATGGGCGGTGAAAACAGGGTGGAACTCTAGCTTTTCAAGCAACTCCCTTGCCTTTGCCGGCCCCATCTCGCCGATGAGCTGATGATAGGCGCCCGTGAGCTCGTTCACCGGATCGGTGGCCGCATCCTCAGCGACCTCCGATTCCCTCTCATGGAGGACCGATACACGATAGTTCTCCTCGCACAAATTCGCCAAATGGAAGTAAGTCGTGAATGCACGGGCCAGTAACTGCGCATCATGCAGATTTAGCGCATCGATGGTCTTGACGGCCAACTCATGGTTCTTATCCTGCTCTTTGACGGCATCGGGATCCGAAGCGTATTGTTTGGTGCTGGCTCTGTTGGCGTAATCAAGCACCGTATCGAACGTAACGAGCAGCTTGCCGTCGTATTCACCAAGCACGTCACGCAGGATATTGAGGCACAGGTCCATATCGGCCTTCAGCGACCTCGGCAGCTCCTGCTCTTCAGGGGCCTGTGCGCCCGCACCTATATCCGAAGCCGTCGCATCCTTGCCTTGCGCGAGTTTATTCTGTATGGCCTTCGCGGAATTCACCAAACCTGTGAAAGCTTCGGAAACCTTGGAACTCCCGAACTCCGTGGCTGAGCTTTCCACCCGGCTTGATCCCCCGGCTGAATCCGCCCACCTTTCACCGTCACCACTTTGTTCTGACCTATTTGCGGCATTCGCACGTGCCATCAGGCACCTCCTTTTCCAGCGACGGGTTGCTCGGTCTGCAGACCTCCGCGGCTCTTCCACGGTTTTAGTGTCTGTCGTTGCGAACCCAAAGCCCGTTCCTCTGGCTGATGTTGCCTATTCATTGTAAGCACGACCACTGAGATTCAGCGACGTAACAGAACGGATTCGTCCGGCCCAGGACCAACCATGAAGAAACAACCTGAACGTGGGCCATCGCCATAAAGCATGCCTATGCCCCCATACAGTCCATGCCCCGACACAGGCTGGTGACATACATGCTGCAAACCTCACCGGCAGCCATCACCATACCGTCCCTACCGTGACGTAAGCGACGACTCGACTACCAGTAGCTACTACGAGGAATCGCACGACGAACCCTGAGTATGCATCGACCCGGCGCTTTTCGGCGATGCACCGCGATTGCGAGCGCTTGAAGCACCGCCACCGCCACAGTCGCTACAATGGAAGACGTCATCAATTACATAACGACGATTCGGAGACATCATCACTCATGACCGCAAATCAAGACGACGAACTTGAAAACAGCGCACCACACATCCACGAAACGATAGCAGACAACGTGATGCACGACGCGGGCGAGCATGGGGATGGGCAACTCAGCGGTGGAACGGCTATGGATCGCTACAGGACCCATTCCATACCTCTGAACATGGAGGACATCAAGAACGATTGGGACAAACCGGTACTGGATGCAGGCATAGCGGCCAAAACCAGCATCATCGCCCGGGTGGGCGCACTCGACCTGGGCGCCGGTACGGGAAGTTTCAGGGTACGCGAAATGATGCATCGCATCGCGTACCCTCTAGGCGTCCATGTCCGCGCCGACGTTAACCTGACCGATATCGAAGCCACGTGCACCGACGGCAAGCATCGTCTCACGGAAGTCATCGACCTGCCCACCACAGGCGTCAATACCGAGCGCATATGGCTTTTGGAGCATTTCGCTGATTGGTTCAACGTCAATCTTGGCAAGCGGTCGCTGTATCACGCAAAACCCTCCGTTTCCGAGGTCCTCGTGGATCATCTGGAAAGCCCTGAAGCCAAGCAGTCGGCGCTGCGCGTACTCAAGAAGGTGCGCGAGGAACGCGAACGAGAGGAACGCGAACAGACCAAAAGCATGCAGCGGGCTCAGCGGCGAGGATATAAGCCACCGAAAGGCCAGTATGCCGTCCATTTCGAGCATGTCGGGAAGATGACGCAGGAAGTCGAAAAAAGCAACAGCGACGAAGACGAATCGACGATGAATCCCGCCGTCCTTGAAGTTCCGACATCAGGCCCAGGCACCGATGCAAAGGCAGGACCGAATGCTCAACGAAAACTGACGGAAGGCAACCGTCATGCCCATACGAAGGAACAGACAGCGGAAGCGGGTGTTGACAACACGGCGCAACATTCGACCCCGCAACATTCCACAGCACCGCAAGAGCAGACGAAAGGCATCACCGTCCGGCAGGCGCATGAACGCCTCACCCTCATCGAACACCGCAAGCCGCTGTATACGGCCTGGTTCTCCGGATTCGCGGCGGCTGTGGCATGCGCGGCGTTCGTGTTTCTGCTTGGCGGAGGCCCATACGACATGATCGGTGCGTTTGTAGGAGCGGGGATAGGCCAATGGCTCCGCAAACACATGTTTGCACACCATTTGAACCAATTCTTCGTGACCTTCGTCGCGGTGGCCGCTGCGGCTTTCGCCAGCATCGGCACGCTGCGCCTCATCGGGCTCGCGGACCCCACGGCCCTGCAGCACGACACCGCCTATATAGGGGCGATGCTGTTCGTCATACCAGGATTCCCGATCATCACGGGCGGGCTTGACATCGCCAAGCTCGACATTCCCTCGGGTGTGCAACGCACATGCTATACCCTGGCGATCATCCTCATGGCCACGCTTGCCGGTTGGATGGTGGCCACCGCAGTGCACTTGACCCCGCAAGGATTCGAACCTCTCGGCCTTAACCCCATAGTCAACGACGGCCTGCGATTCGTAGCGGCGTTCTGTGGGGTCTGGGGCTTCTCCGTACTCTTCAACTCCCCGCAGCGCATGTGTCTGGTGGCCGCAACCATCGGCGCCATCACCGACACGTTGCGCCTGGTCCTGACGGATTTCGGAATGCCGCCCGAGGCCGCCGCACTGCTCGGGGCATTATTGGCCGGGCTCCTGGCCACGGCGTGGCGTTCATCTGTTCGTCATGGTTTCCTCCCGCCGCACCTCGGATACCCGCGCATCTGTCTGACCGTACCGTCAATCGTCATCATGGTTCCCGGGTTGTATATGTACCGCGCCATGTTTTACTTGGGTCAGTTCGACACGTTACACGCACTGAACTGGATGTTCCGCGCGCTGATGGTAATTGTCTGCCTCCCGATCGGGCTGGCCATGGCGCGCGTCATCACGGACAAGTCGTGGCGTTATGACGTGTGACATCGGTGCAAAATCGTCCCGTCGTCCCCGCCACCACCCCCACTGAAGCCTTTCGTATCAGCTGTAACCCCACGAACATCACGCCGACGGGTTTCTCGGTAAAGGCATAATTACGAACTCACTGCAACTTTTTCTATGAAAGCCGTAGAGACACGCTGGCACGACAAGGCGAGTCGTGCAAAATCGGTGTATACTGTTCATCAGTGGTTGAGCGAGGTCGTGCTCGCGTAATCCAAAACTAAACGCTGAAGTTACGACACCGAAGTCGGTGACGGAGCCAAGGCAGACCCTTCACAACGGATCGTTCGGCACGTACCTGCCGATGAAAGGAACAAAGATGGCAAAAGTCATATTTGACAATGTCACTCGAATTTACCCGGGCAACACTGAGCCCTCGGTTTCGAATTTAAGCATGGATATCAAGGACGGTGAGTTCCTTGTGCTCGTCGGTCCTTCAGGCTGCGGCAAGTCCACAACGTTGCGCATGCTCGCAGGCCTTGAGGAAGTCAACAAGGGCCATATCTACATCGGAGACACCGATGTAACGACCATGCAGCCCAAGGACCGCGATATCGCAATGGTCTTCCAGAACTACGCACTGTACCCGCATATGACCGTCGCCGACAACATGGGCTTCGCCCTGAAGATTGCAGGCACACCCAAGGCGGAGATACGCGAGCGCGTTGAAGAGGCGGCGAAGATGCTCGGCCTGACCGAATTCCTCGACCGCAAGCCCAAGGCGCTTTCCGGTGGTCAGCGCCAGCGTGTGGCAATGGGTCGTGCGATCGTGCGTAAGCCGAAGGTCTTCCTCATGGATGAGCCTCTGTCCAACTTGGACGCAAAGTTGCGTGTGCAGACCCGTACACAGATCGCCGCACTGCAACGGCAGCTCGGTGTCACCACCCTGTACGTCACCCACGACCAGTCTGAGGCCTTGACGATGGGCGACCGCATCGCCGTCATCAAGCTCGGCGTGCTTCAGCAGATCGGCAAACCGACCGAGCTGTACGACAAGCCCGCGAATGCGTTCGTTGCAGGATTCATCGGCTCGCCGTCAATGAACATCAACAAGCACCCCGTCGTGGACGGGAAGGCGAAGATCGGCGACGACACCGTCGAGCTTCCCGCCGAAGCGGTCAACAAGCTGACCGCTGACGATAACGGCGAGATCATCGTCGGCTTCCGTCCCGAGGACGCCAGCCTCGCTGGTGCCGACGAACCGAACGCTTTCGCCCTGAACGTTGTAAACGTCGAGGATCTTGGTTCCGATGGCTACATTTATGGCAGCATCGTGACTGACGGCTCCGTGGCCGAAAGCACCGCAACCATGTCCGATCAGAACAACCTGACGACAATCCGCGTCAACCCGAGGTCCTTGCCGCATATTGGTGACACCGTCAAGATCAAGATCGACCCTGCGAAGATGCACCTCTTCGCTCCGTCGACAGAAGTGCGTCTGAACTAGTATCCACGTTCGGTTCGCATCGATTATGCGTCCCGCGGTCACGCTTAGGGTGTGGCCGCGGGATTTTTGCACGATGGTTACATGCTCCGGCGCAAATCGCGGACATTCCAGGACCATGCGGCTGCACCTTATCATGATCTGTATGAAAACACTGGCTGGTCCATCAACACCGGTTTGGCCAACCACGCCGACCCGAGCCACGTGATTCGACGATGAACGGTGGCATCGTTGGTTCTCCTGGGCCGTTTCCACCACCTCCTACTTTGCCGGGACGATCTACGAGAGTTGTCGCGCCCCGTCTTCCATGTCCATTCCGTCTTCTCCTATCTTGCGATTAGGTTGGTATATATGAAACTATCCGGCACAGCTCAGTTCGACCCCCGCATACTCAAGGCCACTTCAGTGAAAAGCGAGGAGACCGCCACGGAGAAGGATGAACCCAACGCACTCAACATCACCGCCGCGAGCTCAAACCCTAAGATGTTTACTTTGCCGTGGGAACTGCCACTTGCGCAATGGCCGAAAGACCTGCTCGCCAATCTGCCGCGAGGCATCTCAAGGCACGTGGTCCGCTTCGTGCATGTCGGAGACGAGATCTATGCGATGAAGGAAATCACCAGCCAGATAGCCGCAAGGGAATACGAGCTCCTGCGCCGCCTGCAGAAGCTTGAGCTTCCAACCGTCCGACCAATCGCCGTGGTCACCGGCCGTCACACCAAAGAGGGTGAGCCTTTGGAATCCATGCTGGTTACCAAACAGCTCAAATTCTCACTTCCTTACCGCGCATTGTTCGCCCGCAATCTTCGGACCGACACCGCTGAACGCCTCATCGACGCCCTCGCGGTGCTTATGGTCAGGCTGCATTTAGCCGGCTTTTATTGGGGGGACGTATCCCTTTCCAACGTGCTCTTCCTGCGCGATGCGGACGCTTTCTCAGCCTTTCTGGTTGACGCCGAGACTGGGGCGTTGCACACCACGCTGTCCGTGGGGCAGCGCGAATATGATATGGATTTGGCCCACACCAACATCATTGGCGAGTTGATGGACCTCAGTTCAGGTAAACTGCTGCCCGACAGCGTGGACGAAGTCGAGGTGGGCAACAGGCTCCTCGAGCGCTACCACTCATTATGGAGCGCACTGACGGATGAAGAGGACTTCAGCCCAGATGAAATGTGGAAAATCGAAAAGCGCGTCAACAAACTCAACAATCTTGGCTTTGACGTAGACGAACTCGAGGTCAACACGGCCCCCGACGGCAAGCATGTGCTGGTCAGTCCACGCGTGGTCGATGCCGGTTACGCCTCACGCAAGCTACTACGGCTCACCGGTCTGGACGTCCAGGAAAATCAGGCGAGGAGGCTTCTGAACGATCTCGACGCCTACCGTGCCTCCACTTGGCGAGACGGAGAGGATCTGGAGATCGTGGCAACGGACTGGATGCGTGAATGCTTCGAACCCACGGTGCGCATGATTCCTTCGCAGTATCGCTCGCAAATCGAACCAGCCCAGTTCTTCCACGAAGTTCTGGAACATCGCCAGCAGATGTCCGAACAGTGTGGCCACGACATCCCCACGGCGCTGGCGGCCACCAATTACATCAAAAAGGAACTGCCGAAATACAACCTTGATGCCAAGGCACTCGACGAGATCAACGCCGACGCCGATGCCGGAGTGGTGGATGAACGCTCTATATATGCCGATGATGACGCCATGAACTCTGGCGGTGCCAGCGGCGATGCCACGACAGGGGAGCAGGACGAATCCTATGACCCCGACATGGACGTGGACAATCCTGACGACGAGTACGACCAGGACGCGTCGGTCTGGGCACAGTAGCAATGAAACCAGGGGGCGACCCATCGGTGGATCGCCCCCCTGCTTCAGAGTCGAAATCAATCTTCGGCTTCGCCGGCTTTACGACGCGCACGGGCCACCGCATATAGACTGATGCCGGCAGCCACTGATGCATTCAAGGATTCGACCATACCGCTGATTGGTATGCCGGCGATGGAATCACATGCAACGCGTGTCAACCGACTCAAACCTTTACCTTCGGAACCAAGCACCACCACAAGTGGATCCGTTTCGAAGCCCGACTCACCCACAAGTGCATCGCCACCGCCGTCAAGACCGACCACGTAGTACCCACGTTCCTTAAGCGCCTCGATGGCTTTGGTGAGGTTCACCACTCGCGCCACCGGCATGTGAGCCGCCGCGCCGGCCGAAACCTTCCACGCCGCAGCGGTGACTGATGCGGAACGACGTTCCGGAAGAATGACGCCGTTGGCGCCGAAAGCGGCCGCCGACCGGATTACGGCACCAAGATTCTGCGGATCGGTCACCCCATCCAACGCAATGAACAGTGGCCGCGACGCATATCTAGCACTGGCCGAGCTCGCCTCCTCCATGGCGTGCGCCTTCTTTTCGGCACGGTCGGCCAAGTCACGAAGCGAGGCATATTGGTATGGCTGAGCCTTGAGGATCACTCCCTGATGACCTTTGGAATGAGCGATGCGATCCATCTCAAGGCGATCGGCCTCAAGCAGGGTGAGACCCTGGGCACCGGCGAGCTTCACGATCTCACGAGTACGATCGTCATGCTCGATACGCGAAGCGATGTACAACTGCGAACTCGGCACGCCTACTCGCAAGGCCTCCAACACGGAGTTGCGGCCGAAAACCAAATCACTCGCGTCGTCATCATACTTACTCGCACGACGCCTTGCCGCCAACCGCGGATCAGCGAACTGACGCCTCTCATTCGCCACCTTGGCCTTATACGCCTTATGGTACGTACGATCCGTAGCCTTGGGTGTAGGGCCTCTGCCCTTAAGCGCATTACGATGTTTCCCACCCGAACCCTTGGTCGGGCCTTTTTTCATAGCCATGCCCACCATTATCCCAGAACCCCGCGGCAATCATGACAGACGACGAATCCTTAGGTGCACGAGGATGCGCAAACACCCGGCCACGTTCAGCGCGAATCCGACTCCGGATCCATCCTCGGTGCCGGCGGCTGGTAAGAGGCGGCAAAACGACGAATCTCAGTGTAATCATGCGAAAACAGCAGCTTGTCGCTATGCTCCGGACTGACGAAGCCATCAGCGACCATGCGGTCGATCATCTCTTTCATCGGATCCCAAAAACCATTGAAATCATAAAGCACGCACGGCTTATCGTTCAGACCCAAGCGAGCCCACGAGAACGCTTGAGAGAACTCCTCCAAGGTGCCCGCCCCACCAGGGAAAGTGATCGTTACATCGCCTGCCGCCATGAGCCTGCGCTTACGCACATCCATGTCCGCCACAATCTCAAGGCTGTCGGTAATGCTTGAGTCGGCGATCTCACGATCCTTAAGCACCTGAGGAATGACTCCGAGCACTTTCCCGCCATGATCATGCACCGCTCGGGCAACCGCTCCCATCAGACCGGTGCGTCCACCGCCATACACCAATTCGTCGCCCGCCTGAGCAATCTCGACACCGAGCCTTTCGATCTCTTCCTTGTACTCGCCTACTCGCCCGCTCGCAGCGCCGCAATACACCGTAACTTTCATTGTCGTCCCTTCGGGTCCTTCGGATATTCCATTTGCAATATTGTATTATTGCATCAAACTTCGATGAAATACCGTGTTCCCGTGACGCAACGGCACCCCGCGCCTATCCGGCTGCGGCGCAGTCATTCATGGACGTCCGTTGCCTTCTCCCGGCGTTGCGGATGCCACCCATATCGGCCATCGTGGATGCGTCTGGAAGCGAAAGGTCCCCTCACAAGAATGCGCCCTGGTACACGTCCTCACTCGTCAATGAACACGTATTCGCCCAGACGCTTCATGGCTTCCTGAATGCGACTCAGCGGCAGCGCGAGATTCATGCGGATGCCGAATGGCACCCCGAACTGACGCCCATCCTGAACCGCCACACCGACGGACCAGGCGCGACGAAGCACCTCGTCTATGGACAAACCGTGATCTTGGCACCATCGCCGCGCATCAAGAAGCATGATATAGGTGCCCTCAGGCGTGGCAAAGTCGATGCCGGGGAAGTGACGTGACACGTAATCCGCCACGTATTGCACATTGCCGGCCAGGACTCGGCGCAGCTCATCCACCCATATGCCGCCCTCGGGTTTATACGCACCGATGAGCGCGTGCATCGAAAGCACGTTCATCTCGTTATAGACGGCCTTAGAGCTGTAAGCCGTGATGCGGTCACGCAGGTACTTATTGTAGATGATGTGGTACGA
The DNA here is from genome assembly GCF_000737845.1 of Bifidobacterium bombi DSM 19703. Taxonomy (GTDB): domain Bacteria; phylum Actinomycetota; class Actinomycetes; order Actinomycetales; family Bifidobacteriaceae; genus Bifidobacterium; species Bifidobacterium bombi. The sequence continues at coordinate 1,461,885 of NZ_ATLK01000001.1, forward strand.
ACCGACCAAACCGGCCAAATTGAAGGTCTTGCTTGGCGCATAGAACGCTATGGTGCGATTGCGCGCGTCCTCGCCCACGGACTGCGTGGGTATGTGCCGGTGCCCGGAGAGGATGAGGTCGGACCAGATCTCGTCGGATACGACCACACAATCGTTGCGCCGGTACACATCCATGGCACCTTCGATCTCCCAACGTTCCCATACGCGGCCACACGGGTTATGGGGACTGCAAAAGACGGCGAAATGAATATTGTTTTCCTTGATCCTACGGTCCATATCTTCGAAATCCATGCGCCAGATACCGTCCGCGTCACGTTTTAACGGCGAATGAACGATACGGTATCCGTTGGAACCTATGGCATTGGTGAATCCTATGTAGGTAGGGCTGTGGACCAATACGGCATCACCGGCCGTCGCAAAACAGTGCAGCGCCGAAACTAGACCACCCAAGACTCCGTTTTCATAACCGATATCGTCTTTAGTAAGACCTTGTACGCCATTACGGGTTCTTTGCCAGTTGATGATGGAGTCGTAATACTCGTCCGTGGCACGGAAATAACCGTAGAATGAATGCTTCGTGCGTTCGATGATCGCTTCGGGGATGGTGGGAACCGTGGCGAAATTCATATCCGCCACCCACATGGGAATCACATCGAAGCCAGGTTGTGGCGCGTCGGGTGCGAAACCCGGCTCCTTGCCCAAACCGTCGTAAGCCACCGCATCCCTGCCACGCCTGTCCACGACGGTTGTGAAGTCATATCGGAAACCGGACCCTTCGGAACCTTGGAAAGACGAACCACCACCGACTTGTCCTACGACCGCTTCATTCACCGCACGGCCATGCTTCACGGCATGTTCATCGCACATACAATCACCCATCCCTTCTTACCACCCAACACCACTCGTCCATCGTCTTTCAATATTAGCAACATACAGTGGTTCGCGCGGCAATATTCCAGCCAATAAATGGTTTCTGCGCGTCCAGTGCCCGGTCGGCGAAGCCGAAACACGGCAAAGACGGCACAGGGAACGATCGTCGTGTGCGGCAATGGATGAGACCGGTGCATGATCGAATACGACTTGGGGATACCTGGCGGGAACTATTGGGCGCAATGACGAAGCGAAACCGTGACGGACGGATGGAGATCCCGACGGCGGCCGATAGGGCACACGGGTCCGCCGGTCTTACTTATCAAAAGCGAAATCTGCCGGCGAGGCGAAAAACGTAAAGATCTCATCAAGATACCGCTGCAATATCTTGTTGGGCATGCTGAATATCTCATGGCATGAGGTGTCGTAACGAACAAGCTCAATCGAGCTGCCGCCGTCCCGGACACGCTCAACGAAACGGAACTGGCCAGCTTCATGCGTCCACACGTCATGACCCGCCTGGAAAAGCAGGGTCGGCGTCTCGATCCGCGAACACGCTTCGGCGGCCTGCGCTGCGTCACCCATCTTCAACAGCTCACACACATGACCGAACGTGGCGGCATTGGTTTGATAATGACGGTCGTTCCGACGTAGTCGCCTGTACCACTCGACTCGCACCGGTGCGGCACCTGCATGGCCTTTGTCCAAGGCGTTCGGATCGAAGTCCTTCTGGAATGGAGCACGGCGCTTGCTTATTCCCAATTGCACCGCCGTGGCCGTGGCCGGGAAAGCCATCCACCGCGGTATGCCCGTGTTCGGTGTAAAAGCAGGCGCATTGAGCACGGCACGGTGAAAGAGATCGGGATATTCCTCCATCACGACGGAACCGATTACCGCACCCATCGAATGGGCATACAGGTACAGCGGCTGCTCACCGGCCGCAGCGACGCCAATGCTCTGGGCGAACTTCGCCAAATCCGCCACATACCTATGCCAATCATCGATCCACACGAGAGCGGGATCACTGACGTCACGGGGGGAGTACCCATGACCGCGATGCTCCAATACGCATACCGAAAAGCCGGCGAGCAGGAAATACCACACCAATTCGTCGTATTTTTCAGCGAATTCAGTGTAACCATGCGAGATGACCACGGCACCGCAAAATCGTGCCGAAGCCCCGAGGGCATTCACCTCATCGAATCGTTGCGCGTCATATACGATGTAATGCAGCTTTCCAAACGTCGCAGATCGGCCGCCACCATCAGAGGAACGTCCAATTCCGGGCTTACTCCCATCGGGCATCCGGATGTTTCCGGCCGCTTCGCCCTCCGCATTTTCGAACGTCTCGGACACTCCGTCCGAATTGCTTGGAAACGACGCATCCGAGCTCACGAGGGAACTGCTGCACGTACGCCCACCTCGATCCAAACCCTGCACGTCGTCTGATTGAAACGCCTGTACCGGAACGGGAACCGCCAAGTCCGGCGTCTCGGCCGGATCCATCCAGCCATCGCTACGGCATTTCGCCAGTGACGGCAACACCGTACCTTCCATCACTTGCCCGTAGGCGTCAGCGTCTTCGTCAATCAGCTCCATCTGCATGACAATCAAGTCTAATTGGATTATGATAGGCCGGCAACCACCATGCCAAGGCCATCTCGCCCCTCATATCATCGGGATATTGCCGGCACTCTGGGCATCAGACCATATGAGCGTCCGACGGCCGAGGATTGTCCGCATATACCAAGCCAATTGGCAAAAATACGGTATCCAGATCCGCTCATGATCGACTCCGGATGAAACTGTACGCCATAAAGCGGCAGCGCAACATGTTGCAAGGCTTGTACCGTATCGTCATCCATCGCCCGAGCGGTCACCTCGAGCTCATTCGGTAGGGTGTGCGGATCCACAGCGAGCGAATGGTACCGGGTTGCGACGAATGGATTGGGAACTCCTTCGAACATGCTCTGCACCGTTCCCTTCACTTCGGCAGAATCACCGAGGTCCTCCGTGGGCGACGCTTCATCCCCACGGTAGCTGCATGAACGCCCATTCACCCCAAGCAGCTCAATATCGCTGGTCTTGCCGTGCCGAATACTGGCGGCATGAGTCACGGACGCTCCATATACCTCCGCAAGCGCCTGCAGACCAAGACACACGCCAAGCATGGGGGTGCCGGTCCTGGCACACAACCGTATCATGTCCTCGCTTACACCGGCATTCGCAGGCGCACCAGGACCGGGGGAGATGAGCACGCCGTCATAGTCGGCAAACGAAACATGTTCGACATCCCTGGTGCGGAAGGCACCGTCGCCATCACCGCTGAAATCACTGTTTTTAACGAAAGCACTCGAATCTGAGTTCGTTTCGGCCGGCACGATGTCGCAGCCCACCACGGCGATGGCATCGTTGCGCAACACATCCACTACGGCACCCAGAGTTCGCAGGTAGCTCACTATCGTGTATACAAAGGAATCGTAATTGTCGACGACCAGGATATGCGCCGCATCGTGCGCGTCCCGCCTGAGCGCACCTCGTGCCCCCTCGGCCGAGCCGTCGGCCTCACCGTCTTCAGGAAATCGCGAAACCAAGTCATGGCCATTGTCCAATGGAGTCATTGCCTACCTCACTTTGCGAGCGCACTAATGGTCATATCCAATGATAGGTACAAACGCCATTCACAATGCCGCCCGCTTCACCACGTGGTACCATGCCGCATAATTCCAACGCCCTGGACAACGCCCATCTCATGCGCATCCCAAGCAGTTATACGAAATCGTACGGCATCCGTCGAGCAACGACATAGAACACACATAAAATCAGAACCACAACGACCCCAACACGAGCCCAAGGCGTGACGAAAAGCTGCGTTGCTGCGAACAGCATAAGCCAACGCAGCAGGTAGAACAACGCTCTTCTACCGCCTTGACGCACTCGCATCTCCACATTCATATGAGTGAACATGGCGCCAAGCGTCTGCCCATGGCAGAGCACGGGAATCAGCAGTTCAAAAACAAAGAAGGCGAGCACGGAGCCCAAGCGGGCGACGACATCGAACACACCTGCTGCGAAAGTATGCCCAAGAAGCATGAACCTCCCATCCAAGGTCGGCGTCGCGATGTGGTGGAACCACGCTATGAATCCGAACGTCAGCGCGAAATCGCATACCCAAACGAAAATCAGGTCGATGACGAGAGCGACCACACGGTGCAACAATCCCGGACGCATGTTGACTTCATGCGGATCGATGCTGTTTTCAGATGGAAAGACAAGACCATATGTCCATGCCACAAGACAACCGAGAACCGCACCTAAGGTATTCGTAATCAAATCGTCGACGTCAAACTGGCGATAAGCGCATGGATAGACTCCCCATACACCAGTGAGCTGCGAAACCTCAATAAACGCCGAAGCGACGAAACCGGCGGGCAGCACCAAAACCGCCGACCAACGCGCCCATCGTTTGAGGGCGAAACCGAGAGGCATGAACAGCAGCACATTGAAAAGCAATTGCAGAACGGCGATTTTACCGTCCGTACTGATGTCATGAAGAAAGCGCATGACATGTAACTGCGGCTTCAGTGAATGCGTAAGGCAGTAAGAAGCCGGATCGTCAGGCATGGGGTACAGAGTGAAAGCCGCCAAACCGAGCGCATAGAGCACGCAGATGTAGGCCGTGAGAACGGACTTGATGCGCAGACGGTGATGACGATGGTACATCAGCGCAAGGATGGGCAAGGTCAGCACGACGGAAAGGAACGGCCACAAAGCAACCGCGATGATGAACGAATAGCTGAACGTTTCAAGATAGCCGAGCATTTTCGCACCTCACGACCGTGATCGACTGTAAGAATACACCGGCGTGGCGGATTACGGAAACCACGGTGTGTGAATCCGAGTGATCTGCGCCATGTATGGCGCAGATCGAAGGCGTCGGATCAGTCGTCGCCCACCGTGATATGCACGCCACCCACAAGTTGCGATATGACATTGTACAGAGCAGCGATGATGACCGCCAGCAAGGTAACAAGCACCACCTCGACGATGGAAAATATCGTGGAGACGCTAAGCACGGTGCCCAACGACAATACATTCGAAAGACTGAACCCGCCGGCATCAAGACCGGTAGTGGAAAGCAGCTGCGAAACCTGGTCGAACACGCCTACGGCGTTGAGCAAAACCCACATCAGGCTGATGGCCACAATCTGGATGATGCCCCCCGCTACGGAAAGCAGGAAAGTGACCTTGGCAACGGACCACGGGTCGACATGTGTGACCGAAAGTCCCATACGCCTAGCGTGCGGCGCACGTCGCCGTGACTTACCACGCACCGGACGCTTGGCTGATTCAGATCCCCGCGACCTACTCGATGGCCCTGCGACACCATAGCCGGCTGTTGCTTGGGAAATATTGGAAGCAGTTCTAGGCGCACGACGACTGCTCATATCAGAGCCCCCCTGAACCACGGTTTGTGGGTCCTGCAGCGGCGCACGAGAATCACGTGTCTGCCTGGACAAATCCGAATCCGGAATTGCGGGCCAATCGATCGAATTTGGTTTATTGTCACTGCGATCGTCGCTCATTGCTTCTCCTCAACCCCTGCGCCTTAATTTCAATCGACCCTGGAACCGGGTACGTTCACCACGGTTCCAAGGTCATCTGATCGACCCAACTTGTTACTTACATAGATTATCAGTTTTCGGGGACTGCCTTCGCGGTCGTTTCGCCCCCGTCGGTCTTGTCGACATCGATGCGTCCATCGGCGTTGCCTTGGATCGTGTCACGGGTGTCATCGCCCGATTCATCCGATGCATCATCATCGGCGTTTCTGGCAATGGAGATAATCTCATCGTTTTTGTCGGGCTTCGCCAACGTGACGCCCTGAGTATTACGTCCAGTAAGCTTCACTTCGGAAACGTTGGAACGAATCACCTTGCCGGATTTCATGATCGCCATGACCTGATCGGATTCGGTGACTATCAAAGCACCCACGAGCGAACCTCTTCCTTCCGCGAGGTTGAGCGCCTTGACACCAAAACCATTACGTCCCTGCAGACGGTATTCACTGACACGGCTTCGTTTCGCGAAGCCCTCGTTCGTGACCACAAGAAGGTCGAGATCGGCCATATCGTTCGCATCACCGCTTCCATTGGCGGCTGAAAGCGCGGCACGGTTCTCGTCGCTGGGCACCACATCCATCGCAAGCAGTTCATCTCCGCTGCGGAACTTCATGCCCTGTACACCGGCCGCACCCCGTCCCATGGGGCGAAGCTGTTCATCGTCGGCGCGGAACTTGAGGCTCATACCTTGGCGCGAAACGAGGATGATGTCATCATCCGCGTTGCACAGCGCGGCACCTACGAGTTCATCAACGGTCTCTCCTGTGTCCGGATCTTCCATAAGCCGTACGGCGATAAGGCCCCCCTGGCGCGAAGAATCATATTGCTCAAGCGGCGTCTTCTTAACCTTCCCCGACTTGGTGGCAAGCACCAAATACTTGGCAACCTGATAGTCCGGAATCGAAAGCACGGTCTGAATGGCCTCGCCGGGAGCCAGCTGCAGCAGGTTAGCCACATGCTGACCCTTCGAATCACGCGAACCTTCTGGAAGCTCATAGGCCTTGAGTCGGAAGACGCGACCGCGGTTAGTGAAGAACAGAATCCAGTTATGGGTCGAGGTCAGGAAGAAGTGGTCAACCACGTCATCCTCACGCAACCTCGCCCCTTTGATTCCCTTTCCACCGCGATGCTGGGCTCGGTATTCGTCGGCCTTGGTGCGCTTGGCGAAACCGGAGTGCGTGACAGTGACCACCACGTTCTCATCCGCGATAAGGTCCTCATCGCTCATCTCCCCTGAGAAGGGAAGAATCTTCGTACGACGGTCATCGCCGTATTTGCCCACGATCTCATCGAGTTCGTCACCTACAATCTGCCGTTCCCGTTCGGGGCTGGCCAGAATGCCATCGTAATCGGCGATCTTCTTCATCAACTCGTTGTGCTCGTCAACGATCTTCTGGCGTTCCAAAGCGGCCAGACGACGCAGTTGCATAGCAAGGATGGCATCCGCCTGCACGTCGTCCACGCCGAGCAGATCCTCAAGGCCAGTACGTGCGGCATCCACATCCTTAGATGCGCGGATGAGCGCGATGACCTCGTCGATCATATCAAGAGCCTTGAGGTAGCCCTGGAGGATGTGGTCACGTTCCTCCGCCTCGCGCTTCAAATACCGAGTACGACGGTCCACGACCTCAAGCTGATGGTCAACCCAGTGACTCACAAAGGCGTCCAAGGACAGCGTACGTGGTACGTTGTCGACCAGGGCGAGCATATTGGCGCCGAATGTCTGCTGCAGCTGCGTGTGTTTGTACAGATTGTTCAGCACCACTTTGGGAACCGCGTCACGTTTGAGCACAAGCACCAATCGCTGGCCGGTCCGACCCGAGGTCTCGTCTCGCATGTCGGCTATACCCTGGATCTTGCCATCACGAACAGCCTCACGAATGGAAGCTGCAAGGCGGTCGGGATTGACCTGGTATGGCAGTTCGGTGACGACCAGGCACATGCGCCCCTTGATCTCCTCCGTGTTGACCACGGCGCGCATGGTGATCAGCCCTCGCCCGGTACGGTAGGCCTGTTCTATGCCCTTATGACCAAGGATGGTGGCACCAGTGGGGAAATCAGGTCCTTTGATACGTTCGATAAGCGCATCAAGCAACTCCTCTTTGGTGGCCTGCGGATGTTCGAGTGCCCAATGCACACCGTCGGCCACTTCGCGCATGTTGTGCGGGGGGATATTGGTAGCCATGCCCACGGCGATGCCGGACGACCCGTTGACCAGAAGGCTGGGGAAGCGGGCGGGAAGTACGGTGGGCTCCTGCGTCTTGCCGTCGTAGTTCGGCACGAAGTCGACAGTGTCCTTGTCGATATCACGCACCATCTCCATGGCGAGCGGAGCCATGCGGCATTCAGTGTAACGCATGGCGGCCGCCGGATCATCACCGGGCGATCCGAAATTGCCCTGTCCATCCACAAGCATGTAACGCATCGACCACGACTGGGCCATGCGCACCAGGGTATCGTAAATAGCCGAATCACCGTGCGGATGATACTTACCCATCACATCGCCCACGACGCGCGAGCACTTGTTGTACCCTCGATCGGGACGATAGCCGCCATCGTACATCGCATAGATCACGCGACGATGCACTGGCTTCATGCCATCGCGCACATCAGGAAGGGCACGTTCCACAATGACGGAAAGCGAATACGCCAAATAGGAGTCCTTCATCTCTTTGCCCAGTTCGACGGGCTGGATGCGTTCACCCGTCATCAAACCGTAATCGGTGTCATCGGCCTCTTGGGGACTGAGCGGTTCCAGCGAACCGTCCGGTGTATATTGTTCTTCGAACCCGTCATCTGGGGTTTCGTTCGTCGTATTATTATCGTCTGCCACTGTCATTCCTTAGAATCTCAAGCTTTTCTATATCATTGCGCGAAATCACGCATCGATGAACCGCGCGTCATGCGCGTTGCGCTGGATGAAGAGACGACGGGGCTCGACCTCGTCGCCCATGAGCATCGAGAATGTCTCGTCGGCCTGAGCCGCATCCTCGATCTGGACTTGCTTGAGGATGCGGTGATCTGGATCCATGGTCGTTCCCCATAGCTCCTGGTAGCTCATCTCACCCAGACCCTTGTAACGTTGAATGCCCTCGCCCTTGGGTAATTGGCGGCCAGCCTCCTTGCCCTCCTTGAGCACGCGATCGCGTTCGGCATCCGTGTAGACGAAACTGTGGTTACCTTTCGTCCATTTGATTCTATACAGCGGCGGCATGGCGACATACACGTAGCCGGCGTAGATCATCGGACGCATGTAGCGGAAGAACAATGTCAGGTTCAAGGTGGCGATGTGGGCTCCGTCCACATCTGCATCGGCCATGATGATGACCTTGTGGTAACGCACCTTGTTCAAATCGAAGTCATCTCCATATCCGCCGCCGATGGCGGTAATCAGCGCCTCGATGGTGTCGGATTTCATGATGCGGTCAATCGAGGCGCGTTCGGTGTTGAGTATCTTGCCTCGCAACGGAAGAATGGCCTGGGTAATCGGGTTGCGTCCCTGGATCGCGGAACCACCTGCGGAATCGCCCTCCACGATGAACAATTCGCACTCCTCGGGATTACTTGATTGGCAATCCTTGAGTTTGTCAGGCATGCCCGCGGTTTCGAACACGGATTTACGCCGGGTGTTTTCGCGCGCCTTCTTGGCCGCGATACGTGCGTGGGAGGCTTCGAGCGCCTTCTGGATGATGTTCTTGGCCTCGCTTGGGTGGGCATCAAACCAGTCACCAAGCTTGTCAGTCATGACTCGCTGTACGAAGGTCTTAGCCTCGGAATTGCCGAGCTTGGTCTTGGTCTGTCCCTCGAACTGCGGGTTCGTGAGCTTCACGGACACCACGGCGGTCAGTCCTTCGCGTACGTCCTCACCGGAGAAGTTGTCATCCTTCTCCTTGAGCAGGTTCTTGTCGCGGGCGTAGCGGTTGATGAGCGTGGTAAGCGCCGCGCGAAAACCTTCTTCGTGCGTACCGCCTTCGGTCGTGGAGATGGTGTTCGCAAAAGTATGTACTGACTCCGAATACGCCGCTGTCCATTGCAGGGCTATTTCGGCTGAGATGCCGATGGACAGGTCCTCGGCTTCAAGATCGATCACATCCTCCTCAATCGGGGCGGATTTACGGGACTTCACCAAGTAATCCACGTAATCCTTGATGCCGTTCTTGTACATGTACGAAACGGTGTTGACCTTCGGCTTCTCTTCCGGCTCATCCTGCCCGGCCACTTCGTCGCCGGCCAGGTCCGGCTGCCGTTCGTCGGTCAGGGTGATGCGCAGACCTTTGTTGAGAAAGGCCATTTGTTGGAAACGCGAACGAAGCGTTTCGAAATCGTAGACCGTCGTCTCGAAAATGGCTGGATCGGCCCAGAAAGTAACCGACGTGCCAGTCTCTTCACCATCCTTAAGGGCTTCGCCCTGCTTGAGCGGGGCCACGGCCGTCTGATTCACGAAACTTTGCGACCAGTGATATCCCTGTCGACGTACGTCAACATCGATGCGTGTGGAAAGCGCATTCACGACCGAGATGCCCACGCCGTGCAAACCACCGGAAACCGCATATCCGCCACCTCCGAACTTGCCACCGGCGTGCAGCTTGGTCATGACAGTTTCCACACCGGAGACGCCCTCGCCAGGCACTTCGTCCACCGGAATGCCTCGACCGTTGTCGACAACGCGTATGGCGTTATCCGGCATGATCGTCACTTCGATATGGGAAGCGTAACCCGCGAGCGCCTCATCCACGGAATTGTCGACGATTTCGTAAACCAGATGATGCAACCCGCGTGGCCCCGTCGATCCGATATACATGCCCGGGCGTATGCGCACCGCCTCCAGTCCCTCGAGTACACGAAGATCGCTGGCATCATAATGTTCAGGCGAAAGCGAATCGTCAAGCTGGACGTCGTTGAGCTCGTCATGCTCCAGTTTGTCTATGTTGCTGGCAAGGGTGTCGCTGGCAAGAGCGGCAGGCTCGTTCCCGTCCTTTGCATTGTCCGCGATGCCGCCTTCGGCAGCGCCATCGATCGAACCGTCCTTTTTGTTCAGATTTGAATCTGCCACAAGGTTCCTTTCTGATTTCCCTCGCACGAAAGGGTTCCTGCAGGGGCAATACACTCTGTATGGCCAATAATCGGGCCTTAAAAGCGTTTAACCATATATCCAGTATTTTACTTGCATATAGGGACTTCAGGCCTTACCGGGGCATTTAACGTTTTAGCTTCCACCATCGCAAACCGCTTACCGGTTGTAACCTCGATGCCGGTAGCGCTGGGCAAAACGAGAGGTGCGCGGTCCTGTGACCTTGATTTCCTTGACTTCCAAACCCTCAAGCCGCTCTCTTATGGTTTGGGTCAATGCCGGGATCAGATACGTCAGTTGCGTTGCCCAAGCACCTGATTCCGTATGTATGGTAAGAACACCGTCACGGAAGTCATCTACATATGAATGCGCGGCAATGCCGGCACCCACGACTTCATCCCAATGGGTACGCAGTTGCGCAACCTTCAGATGAGGCACCCATTGCCGCCCGACGGCAATGGCATCTAATGTTCCTCCCAATTGAGCCGGGTCCCGGTTCGGTTTGCCGAAGTTCTCCCACGCCTCCCGCTCGCATTGCGCTCGATCCCTGCGCAGAATGGAACGTTTGGTCAGACGCTCGAAAACCTGGCTGGGCAGCTTGCGGGCATCCAGATTCAAAGCAAGGTCTATCGGACGTTCCATCATGCGACGCCTTCGTCATGGTTTGAGGCATCGACCGCATCCACACCGCCACGGGAGTCGGCATCGCCGGTGTCAAAGACCTGAAGGTCAGCCACCTTGATGACCTTGCATGGCACCGCATGGCGCCGCAGACGTCCCATGTCGGGAATATCGCTCACGGCCGCGACGGTCACGAACACCTGATCCTGCTGCGCCGCGAAATCCAATATCTTACCACGCCTCGTCTCATCGAGCTGTGCGAACACATCATCCAAAACCACGATCGGCTTCTCACCGCGTCTACGCGAAATCGCACGATACAGCGACATTTTCAACGCCAACGCCAGCGTCCAGGTCTCGCCATTCGACGCATACTCCCGAGCCGGGTAGCCCTCCAGTGAGAATTCCATATCATCCCGGTGGGGGCCAATCAGATTGCGCCCCCGAGCCACTTCGCCCGGGTACAGACGTTGGAAATGTCTGCTGATTTCCGGTTGTGGAAGTTCGGACGACAACACCTCCTCAAATGAAGGAACGTAACGAAGCTCAGCCGAGTGTTCGGGTTGATGCTCTCTTCCAAGACCCGCGCCTTCGGCGTGTGACGTCGATATGCCTTCATCGGCACCTCCCGATGACCGCACACCAGAAACTCGGCGTTCTTCGAAATCATCACCGTCTTGCTCTTGTCCTCGCCCATCAGTTGAGAGGGCCCCATATAGGTCGGAGAAGTCGGGGGAGATCTCATCGACGATCGTCTGCCTGTAGCGCGTCAGCTCCACACCTTTGTCGATGAACTGGCCCGTCCACACCTCAAGGCCGCTTAACGAGGCCTGCCGCAGGTCCAGGTCACCATCGCGTTCACCTAATTGCTTGAGCAAAGCCACGCGCTGTCGTGCGATTTGCATGAAATCATGCAGACAATCGGCATAGCCAGGGATGAGCATCGTACCGGCTTGATCCAGAAAAGCACGCCTCTCAGACGGATCCGCGGAAACAAGTCGTTGATCATCCGGAGTAAAAGAGACCAAGGGCACTCTTCCTACGATGTCCCTCATATACAAGGACGGACCATTGTCGATGCGCCCGCGATTGGCACCTTTTGTGGCAATGCTGACTTCATAGGTGACCACATCGCCATTCGTTTCAGAGCCGGCATCCTTCCCGCTCACCATGTCGGATCCGCCCCGTACGTCCATCTCGCGGACGTTGGCCCTCACTGTGGCCTTGTTTTCTCCGCGCCTCACCAACGGCAACATGTTGGAGGTCCGATGGCTGGAACCGGTGGAAAGCACCTCCAAAGCCTCGACGATGTTGGTTTTCCCCAATCCGTTGGCGCCTTGAAGCAAGGTGATTCCCGGTTCGAAATCCAGGACGATGTGCCGCCAGGATCTGAAATAATCAAGAGCAAGTCGTGAAATATATATCACTTATACCACCGCGGATTCTATGAAAAACACCAGCCCCATTCGGTCCGAACAGAGCTCCCGACATTCATCGGAAGCAACGATTGCGCGACAATGCAACCGACAATCAGCTGTTCAGGCGCATCGGCACCAAAAGGTAACGGTAATCCATGGATTCGTCGGAATCGGCTTCCTGCTGCCCATTGAATTCGACAGGTTTGACTGCCGTAGTCATCTTAATCCGAACGAACGGCTCCGCAATTGCGCTCAGCCCTTCGATGAGGTATGAGGGGTTGAAAGCGACGGTGATGGGCTCGCCGTCCATGTCGACATCAAGCGTCTCGTTGGCCTGTGATTCATCCACAGCTCCGGCAGAAAGCGTCAATGCGTTGTTTTCGAACATCATGCGAATGGGAGCATTGCGTTCAGCCACAAGGGATACGCGTTTTATTGCCGAAAGCAACAACTGACGGTCAATGATGGCCTGTATGGGGTATTCATCGGCGAAAAGCCGATCAACCGCGGGGAATTCTCCATCGATGAGCTGCGAGGTGGAAAGCCGACCTGCATTTTCAAAGCCAAGGAGTGTTGGCTTGTCAATATCCAAAGCGATGGCGATGTTCTGATGTTCATCGGTCGATCGGGCGACGTCACGCAATAGAGAACCCCTGACCAAAGCCTGAGCTTGTATATCTGGATTCTTGGGACTCCAGGTGAACGTCGACTTGGACAGGCGGAACCTATCCGTAGAGCTCATGACGACTTTGTCTCCCTGGAATTCGATACGGACACCTGTGAGAACCGGCCTGTTTTCCTCTCTTGAGACGGCGACGCAGGCTTGCATGACAGATTGGATGAACGTCGACGCATCTACCTGACCTATGGTCTGTGGCACCTCGGGAAGGTCGGGATATTCGCTCTCCGGCATGAGATGCAATGTAAATGTCGATTTGCCGGACGAAATCGTCAGCGTCGATTCGGATGTCGAAATGTATGTCTTCTCCGCAGGAAGGGATTTGCTGATGTCAGTGAGCAACTTGCCTTGAACCAAAACCGAACCCGCCTCATCCACGCCGGCTTCGATGTGATGGCGTGCCGAAATTTCGTAGTTGAACGCGGAAAGTTGTAACGTACCGTCGGCTGCTTTCAGTTTGATGCCGGCGAGGATGGGGTTGGCTGGACGCGCGTCTATGACTCGTGCTGTCCACGCAACGGCATCGGCGAATGCGCCGGAATTGACTTCTACTTTCATCGTTCTTGCTCCTCATCCCAAAGTGTTTGTTTAAGTCTAGCGCTCAAACCGTACTACAAAAGTGTAGCGTGCTTCAGTTTTTATGATGATGACGAGATTTATATAGATTAAGTAGATAATCGTAATAATAAGTACTGTGGATAAGTGGAAATCTTGAAATAACGTTACTCGCATTTCACTTTTGAGACGTACTTCATTGTGGATAACTTTAGATTTACGTGTGGAAAAGAAAGAAGGTTTTCCACAACTCGACATGACCCTTATTCTTGTCCACAGCCAAGCGCTATTTGTTCACATGTACCACACTGCTTCATGACTGTTTACTCACCGTGCGATTACGGTGTTGTGGATTGTATGTGCACAACTCTGTGGATAAATTTTTCTCATATTTTAAGCTCAGGTGTGTCGCCATCGATATTCATAAACAGCATGCAAACGGATATATACAGCCTGAAACAAATATCGACTGCATAGAAAAAGAAAACTTCTTCAATGATGATCCGGCTGCAATACCGAATCACTGAAGTTGTGAATCGTTATTTCTTCGGTTGCTGCTTCAGGCGAACCGTAAGCTCCATGACATAGTTGTAGATTTCTTCTTTTTCCTGCATCTCATCGGAAATACGGGTACAGGCGTGCATCACCGTTGTGTGATCCTTGCCTCCAAATACTTCACCGATGTCGACCAGGCTCATGCTTGTCATCTCCCTGGTCAGATACATTGCTATCTGTCTTGCCAGAGCCACATTCTTCGTGCGGCTCCGTCCCACGATGTCGTCAAACGTCAGATGGAAGTACTGAGCTATCTGGCTGATGATGTCGGTGGGTTTGATCTCCACGTCGGAGGTGTACAAATCATGCAACGCACGTTCCGCGAGAGGAACCGAAACGGGTTGGTTGCTCAGGGATGCAACAGCCGTCACGCGGGTGAGGGCCCCTTCGAGCTCACGGATGGACTCGGTGAAGCGCTGCGCGATAAGGTCGAGCACATCGTTGGGGACGTTCGTATGATTGTTGGCTGCCATCATCCTGAGAATTGCGGTACGAGTTTCCAAATCCGGTGGTTTGACATCCACCGTCAGACCCGACTCGAATCGGGAGATGAGCCTCGACTCAAAGCCTTTGAGGTTGATGGGAGCCACGTCGGAAGCTATGACGATGCGTTTGTTCGCTTGATACAGTGAATTGAAGGTGTGGAAGAACTGCTCAAGGGTGGAATCCTTGCCACCCAGGAACTGGATGTCGTCGATGAGCAGGACGTCCACCTGGCGGTAACGACGATTAAACGCGGCAATCTGTCCTTCGCTCTGATTCGGCTTTTGCAGTGCCTCGATGAATTCGTTCGTGAACTCTTCGCTGGTCACGTATCGGACCTTGAGACTGCTGTCCTTGACCAACGCGTAATTGCCTATGGCGTTGAGCAGATGCGTCTTTCCCAGTCCAGGACCTCCGTAGATGCACAATGGGTTGTAGTCTTTGCCGCTTCCTTCCGCCACTGCCATTGCGACGGTTCGCGCGAAACGGTTGGAATCCCCCGGAACGAAAGTGTCGAAGGTGAAATTCTTATTGAGATGGGTCTGGGGGTCACGAGCGGTCTTGTCTCTTGAAAACGTTTTTTCCGTTTGTGCTTGCAATGGCCCGGTTTCAAGAGGCTGTGGCTCATCGACCTGGAGGAGCGTGGGCTCATTGATGTCTGGCTCCACTGCTGACGTCCGCGTCTGTTGCGACGTTTGTACGGGAGCGTCGGTTATCACTGCTTTCGTCGATTCTTCCGGTTCCGGCACCTGCGTAGGTTGCTGTTGTGGGATGATTTTGAATGCAGGGTACATGTTCATGCCGCAACTGAGGTTGAGCGCATGCAGCAGCCGTTCGTTCAGCTCCCCCTGCAACGCCTGCTGTGTGGCGGTGCTTGAGACACATAATACGATGGTCGTGCCGTATACCGCTTCAGGTACTACATCCTGAAGCCAACTCCAACCACGTGGCGTGATGGTGGAATCACCGCGAAGTATGGAAAGGGCGTCACCCCAGGTCCGGAAAGCCTGAGCCTTGGGATCCTGCAATGATGAGTCATTGGGACCATCGATCATGACTCTTTCCTTTCTCACACCTGAATTCGCGCACGCCGAGTGCCGACGTACCACCTGCCGGCGGAACAGATCAATGGCGCAGGCCAGACCATTACATATTTACTCGGGGTGCTAGAAGTTATCCACAGCTTCGCGTGTTGCAATTATTGAGATGTGAATAACATTGATGTAATTTGTGGACAAGAAGGCGAGGGGAAACCTAGCAATCATTGTGTTTCCGGGGCTTTTCAGAATAGGGTTCGAGCCTCGTACCGGGCCTCTATCCGTTCGATCGCTCACGCAATGCAGTCATGATATGGGATGGAATCGCCTTCACGCGTTGACGTGAGACCAGGGGTGAGAGTAGCTTAATATAGCTTGTCTTTAAGAGGAGCCATGCGTAGGCATGGCCTGAACACGGGAGCATGTTATGAAGAGAACATATCAGCCGAACAACCACCGGCGCCACATGAAGCATGGATTCCGCATCCGTATGCGCACTCGTTCCGGGCGTGCGGTGCTCAACCGTCGCCGCGGCAAGGGTCGCAAAGCCCTCGCGGTCTGATTGCGCGCAAGGCGGTAAGATACAGGTCATGGAGCGACTGACGAAGCATAAGGATTTTGTGAAGGTGCTCAGGTTGCGCCATAAGGTGAGCAGCGCTGATGTCGTCATCCATTTTCTGATACATGATACTTCCGCACGAGATGATTCTGGCGTGCGCGATCAGGCGTTCGATGAAGATGATTGGCTTCGTGATGACAAGGTTTCGACGCGACCGGTGAATGACGATGATACGCAGGTCGATAATGGCACGAAGTCGAAGAAAGTCACGTGTCATCGGCTTGGCTTGGCGGTTTCGAAAGGCGTAGGCAATGCCGTGACGCGCAATCGAGTCAAGCGCAGGTTCCGGGCCTTGTCTCGGGAGCGGGAGTTCCTGCTTCCACCCGAGTGCGACATCGTGATGCGAGCGAAGCCAAGCGCTTCCCAAGTGTCATACGCTTCGTTGTTGGATCAAGTTGAACGGTTGTTCGGTGACATCGCCCGCAAGGATACCAAGTCCACACGCACGGGGTACCACGACATGTCCCGTGAGTGATCATACCGCCGATTCCCTATTGAAGTGAGGCATGGTGACTGCAGCCGCCCGATTTCGTCGCCCGGAACCGAATGCCGGACATGACAATCGTAATGGTGTAATCGTGTCTGAACATACTCAGGGTGTGATTTCGGCTTATATGATCAAGGCCATCCGATGGTACCAGGTGCATATCTCGGCACACAATCCTCCTTGCTGCAAGTATTACCCATCCTGCTCCAATTATGCACTCCAAGCGGTTCTTCGTTATGGGGCATTCCGCGGAGGAGTGCTGGCGGCATTGCGACTGCTCCGTTGCAGACCGTGGAGTCTCGGCGGCATCGACGACGTGCCCCGTCGATATTCTGTTTTTTACCGCTTTTCGTGGTCAAAGGCCCATGAGGAACCGCGGTTGACACCTCTCGCGGATTCAGCGATGAGCTATGTTGATGCTGATTCTTGTGGTGATGTGCTTGCGCCTGGTTCGTCGCAACAAGATCAACCGGAAGCGCCGTACGATATGATGACTGATGTTGATGTAACAGCTGGTTTTATTTCCAAGCCATTGGCTCTAAAGGAGACGACTCGATGACGCCGGATTATAACAACTTCGTGATGGATCACGGTCTTTTCGGCTGGATCTACAAGATTCTTACACCCGTCGAATGGGTGATGACGCAAGTCATGTCATTGTTCCACAAGCTTTTGGTACTGCTTGGCATGGCTCCCGTGGGTCTTTCCTGGGTCTTTTCGATAGTCTTTCTTGTGCTTGTGGTGCATGCCATCATTTTGCCCATATACATAAGACAGATGCGTTCGATGGCAAAGATGCAGGCATTGCAGCCGAAGATGCAGCATATTCAGAACAAATACAAGGGTAAGACGGATCAGGCGAGTAGGGAGGCCATGAGTCGTGAGACCATGAAGCTCTACCAGGACAACAAGGTCAATCCGGCTGGATCCTGTTTGCCCATGCTTATCCAGGGACCTGTATTCATGTGCATGTTTTATATGCTTTCAGCGATTCCCTACATCGCGCATGGTTCCCGAGGCCAGCTCGGTGCTTTTGACAAGGCTACGGCGACACAGTTCACCGAAACGTCGTTCTTTGGCCTCAATGTGACGAACACTTTTTCCATGGCTGATCTTTCCGGTAAAGCCATCATGGGGCTCTTCACCTTCCTCATGTGCGCTGCGATGTGGTACATGCAGTTCAACAACATGCGCAAGAATCTGCCAAAAGAAGCCATGCAGGGTCAGTCCTACCGGGTCCAGCAGATGATGACCTGGATTTTCCCGCTCATGTATATCTTCTCCGCCTTGAGCATGCCTTTCGCGGTGTTGGTGTACTGGCTGACGAACAACATAGCCAATATGTTCCGTTCGCTCTGGCAGGTCTACGCGTTCCCGGCCCCAGGGTCGCCCGCGCATGAGGAAAAGGTTAAGCGTGAGCACCAAAAGGAGAATCAGCGTCGCATCAAGGAAGGTTTGCCCTCCATTGAGGAGGAGAACCTACAGAAGGCGATGGACGAGGCCCGTAAGCGCGAGGAGGAAGGCTATCAACGCCAGCAACCCAAGCGCAACCTTACAAGGAGTCAGCGTAAGAAGAACCGTCGATAGGTAGAGGGCGGACCCGGCCAACGGTTTTCTCCCGGTTCAGAAGTTTGGATTCCAAAGCACTTCCTACGCCCTTGCGGTGGTGAATACGAGTTTCTGGCGTTCATCCTTAGTTTTCAGTGATTTCCTGGCCAATGCTCGTAAAGTGGAACGTTCGTTCCCTTGTCTTGCCCGGAGTGATTTGTTGCCGTATGTGTTTTGGTTTTGGACTTTTGTGTTTGGTTGTCGGTCATTGGCGTTTGTCGTTGTACTTCGGCGTTTGCTTTTCCGGTTTGTTTTTGGACTTTGAGGCCTTCGGTTCGGCCTCGTGTGTTCGGGACATGCGTCTTGGATGTGCTTCTGCAACGTATGTTTTGGACGTGTGTGTTGGACGTGTAGTTGGGTTCTTCCACCTTCCTGACTGATTTCGCCATGGCTGTCCTTTGTTCCAACGGCATCAGGGTCCTTTTCTACGATCGGTGACGACGGATTCGCCTTTGAAGCGGTGACTGATCAATATGTATTAACCCAATCCTTATCATCACGTGATCACAGAAGAGCCGTCATTTTTCCGATTGTCGTTTGTTGAGAATGCGAACCGACCCTCGCCATTCGCTTTTCGGACTTCCTGTGTCTGAAGCGCACGGATATGTTAGAAGGTGCATGTTTTTTGCCTTACGGGCGCCGTTATTCCGGCCCTAATGTTCCTGTGATGAATTTGGGTGGCATCTTTCTTGATGCCCGATGCAGTTATGCTGTGCAAAGATACCTCCTTAATGCCCGTTGCCCTGCAACGTACGTATGTTGTTTGCTGTCATGGGCAAGTGACATGTATTCCTGGTTTTAAGTAGTTGTCTTGGTTCTTCGCCTTGGCCATGGCGGGCTTCATATCCGTTTTCGTGTGGCCGATAGGAGGTTGTCGAACGATGCCGTTTTTTAGCAGTTGTCTGGTGTACTATTGCTTATAGGCATCTTAAGTATAGAACCTGTAGGAACGAAGTTGAACGTCATCCTTGTGGAGGCATTCGGTGTCGTACGTGATGACAGCCCTACTGGTTTGGCTTGAAGAGCGAACGAGAATGAACGGACCGGATTCG
The DNA here is from genome assembly GCF_000737845.1 of Bifidobacterium bombi DSM 19703. GTDB lineage: Bacteria > Actinomycetota > Actinomycetes > Actinomycetales > Bifidobacteriaceae > Bifidobacterium > Bifidobacterium bombi. The sequence goes on from NZ_ATLK01000001.1 coordinate 1,481,562, forward strand.
TAAAGGATTTGTTTATGGCACACGAAGACGACAAGACGATAGATCAGCTCAATGAAGAGGCGGATATCGCAGCGGACTATCTGGAAGAGCTCCTTGACATCGTGGACTATGAAGGTGATATTGAACTTGGAGTGCGCAATGACCGGCCGAACGTGCAGATTGTCGCTGATGACGACACCGATATTCGTCATCTTGTTGGCAAAAACGGCGAAGTAGTAGACGCTTTGCAATTGCTTACCAGACTTGCGGTACAACAGAAAACCGGGGATCGCTCCCGGTTGCTGCTCGATGTTGATGGTTTTTTGAAGAAACGGCGCAAGCACCTTCAGGTATTGGCGTTGGATGCCATTGATGAAGTCAATGAAACCGGTGAACCTGTGGATCTCGATCCCATGAACTCATATGAGCGCAAGGTCATTCACGACTTGGTGCGCGAGGAAGGTTTTAAATCACGATCTCATGGTGAGGAACCTCACCGCTATGTCACGATTTATCTTAAGTCCAAGGAAGCCTCCGACGTCGATTCGATTGAAGATGATGATATTGTTGCCGATACGGATGAGCGCGCCCTACCTGAACAGGATCCTGAAATGCTTCATGCTTCGAGCCGACGCCGTCACTCAATCGCGGAGGATTTCGTGAAGCCCGAAGGTACTGATATCGTCGATTGAGAGTTTGGACTGTAATGGGATTACTAGGATTTCGATTTGGTTTTAGAGTGTTCGGTTCTGCATAAACTTCATTAAGTCTTACATGATTCGGTGTCAAAGGTTTTACGGGAGGGTATTCAGCCCGCTTCTGTCTTCTGAATCCGTGTACATTCAGCTCCTATCATGGTTTTGCGCAGAAATCATACATATTTTGCAGTCTTCGTTTCTTGCGTTTGAGCCCTTGTATCAAAGTTGTTGACGGATTGTTTTTTACATGGTCATTATTTTCTTCTGCCCAGTAGATTACTATCGCTCAATCAGTACTTATTCCCGTGCCGTTTCTTGTATTTGTTGTTTTTTAAATACGTGAAGGTTTGCTTAACCTGGTATTTATATTGTTTCACGTGAAACAACATAAATACAGATTCATTGTACTGCCGCAGTGTTCATATGGAACGATTCTTCGTTCGATGTGATAAAGTGCGATGATTCTCAGTCTAGTCATTTTGCGAAACGGTGAGTTTACATCTACATTTTTGCAATTGTTTCACGTGAAACACTATCAGTTCTTCGTGGATATTTCATGTAGTGTACTCGTCTCAGTGGGGTGTAAGTCCTCATAGTGGCTCAATGCCATGTATCGATGAGGAATCATTATCAGCAACCTTGAAAAGTCGCTTCACTGTAGGTAGTCAAAACTAGATTCGGCATAGCACTACTGGTATGAGTCGATTCCTATTTCTTTCACATATTTTTGCGTTGATATTTCTGTCTCATGTATATTACGGTTGTTGATACCACCGTATATCTTACGGTGAACCTGATGGTAACTTGATTTGGGGAAGACAGTAGGTAGATTGCGCTTTGGGTTGTCTTTCGCACATGTACAGCGTTTTGTTCACCTTAATCGTAAAGTTTCATATAAAATCATAGAGGTCGTTTATTGGGTTGTGGAATGACAAAACCTGGAACCAGTGGTGAATTGAGATTGGATCGACGAATGAATGAGCATACAGATGCGGAGTTGGAAGAGTCCCCGTTGCTTGAAGAAATCTTGGGCGATGCTCTTCCTCAAATGCGATTGTTTCACGTGAAACTTTCACAGGAAGGGGAAGAACGAGGTCTGATTGGTCCGCGCGACGTCAATATTATCTGGGAACGCCATATTTTGAATTCGGCGGCTGTAGTTCCGTTCATCAAAGCCGAGCTACAACAAAGGCGTTTCAAATCCGTAGCTGATTTGGGCAGTGGAGGCGGTTTTCCCGGCATTGTCGCCGCCGCGTGTTTGCCGGATTGTTCCTTCACGTTAATCGAGCCGATGGAACGACGGGTGACCTGGCTTCGTGAGTGTGTACAGGAGCTCAATCTTAACAATGTCGCTGTCCTTCGTTCTCGTTCCGAACAAGTAATTCAGGAAGTCCAGCACAGACATTCCATGCATCTCTTTGATGTTGTAACTTGTAGGGCCGTGGCACCAATGACCAAACTCGCTGGCTGGACATTGCCACTGTTGCGTTCTGGAGGTCGACTCATAGCGCTGAAAGGGAAATCGGCACCAGCCGAGATTAAAAAAGCGCACCAGCAAATCAAGGCTTTTGGCGGTGTTGATGCACAAGTCAGACAGGCGGAAGTCGGTACTGGATTGGAGCCGACCAATCTTGTTCTGATTCGTAAACGGTGAGTCATGGAGGATGCATAGGACAGATGCTGAAGTACGCAGAGACCTGACTTATCCACATTTGTGACCTGGCTTTTCACTTATCCACATGTGTAAACATAGTATTGGCTTGAGCGAAAAAGGGCGTATTTTCAACGTTAACTAAAGTAGAGAAATTACATCATTGAAAATAACGCACAGCTTATCCACAACGACGCTCATCTATTGTGGATAACTTTGGATGGGCCTGAACTGTCCATAGAGATGGCGAAACTTGAAGATGATATTGATGAATGGAAGTAAACATCATGAGGCGACCGAGGTCGCGGAAGGGATTAAGTAGTATGGAATCTGCCTCGGAAACCATCAAGCGAATTTTCGGTGATGCGAATGGAGTGCTCGGCACGGAAATCGCTGAGACTTCCGCAAGGTTCGAAGCGGTCGAAAGATTGAAATATCCACGCCCAAGCAAAACGCGCTGCATTGCTGTGGCCAACCAAAAGGGCGGGGTCGGGAAAACCACAACAGCTGTGAATATAGCCGCTTCATTGGCTTTGGCGAAATTGAAGGTATTGGTCATTGATTTGGATCCCCAGGGCAACGCTTCCACCGCATTGGGCGCATCTCACAGTTCAGGTGAACCTTCCACATATGATGTGATTGAAGGGCGAATGTCTATAGCCGAAGTCAAGCAACAAAGTTCGGCATTTCCAACTCTGGATATTGTGCCGGCCTCAATTGATTTGAGTGGTGCTGAGCTGGAGATAGCAGACATGGCGAATCGAAACAACCTGCTGAAAACTGCGGTTGAGCGATTCCTCGAGTCAAGCAAGCATCACTACGATTTCGTGATTGTTGACTGCCCACCCAGCCTAGGACTGCTTGTCATCAATGCAATGTGCGCTGTCACTGAGGTCATGATACCCATACAGGCCGAATATTACGCCTTGGAAGGGCTTGGACAACTTATACATACAATCGGACTGGTTCAGGACCACTTCAATCCAATCCTTACCATTTCGACGATGCTTATCACCATGTATGATAGACGGACGTTGTTGAGTAAGCAAGTATATGACGAGGTAGAGAAACACTATCCGGATATTCTGCTGCACACCACCATTCCCCGGTCGGTGCGAATTTCTGAGGCACCAAGTTTCGAGAAAACCGTATTGGAGTATGACCCACGTGGATTGGGGGCGATTTCGTATCGTGAAGCCGCGTATGAAATAGCCAAGCAGTCAAAGCGGGTATTATCAGAATTAGCGAAAAAGCAGCAGGGGAGAAACTGAAATGGCATCGAAATCGAGACTAGGTAAAGGATTGGGAGCTCTGTTTCCCGCATTGCCGGGGAATGTCAGGGAAGACGAAACCCCTAATGCTGTCGACAACGCAAAGCAAGTGACTTCAACCGAAGGAGAACCAGAAAAAGCCGTTGTTTCACGTGAAACAACGATAAAGCGGAAAACGGAAGGTGCCCGAGACTTTGGTAAGGGTGCAGCAGGAAAGGCCCCTATGAAGCCGGTACGGGACGCGCGACAAGTTGGTTCTGCGGCGGGTTCCTTAGAATCACCAACGGTTACGAATACCGTTGATTCAGATAATGCCTCATTTGCTATGGGTGGCGGAAATGCATCCAATCATGATCCAGTGGTACGGGGATTGCGAAACAAAGCAGACATCGCGGGGAAGGCAAGCGACCAGTCCTCTGAAGAGGAGATGGCAACTGCCAAGAGCGGAACAGTGGCGTCGAACAAGCCCCATAACGGTGAAGGCAAGGGAAAGTCTGTTAAGAGCGGCCCTTCATCGAGACAAAATGTTTCACGTGAAACAACATCGAAGTCGAAGCAAAGACGTAAATCCATACCATCCATAGAGACATTGAAGCATCCAAGCGATGTCTTTTTTGGTACGACTGGTAGCGCTTCCTCTAGATCGAATGTGACGGGAATCAAGGAGGCATCAACAACAGTGGAGACCAGTTCGGCACCGATGATGATTGATGTCGGAATTGGAAGGAAGGGGGCTGGTGCTACTAAAGGTGATGCCGGCCGTCTTCAGAGTGTCGATGCCGGTCAGACCAATCCCTCGAAATCGGATGGGATCAGGGCAGATGAAGCTCTCAAGCCTGTGCAGGGTGGATATCTTGCTGAACTTGAGCTTGATCAAATCGGCCCGAATCTGCACCAGCCAAGGGCCATTTTTGATGAAGATGACTTACGGGAACTTGCCGATTCATTACGTGAGGTTGGGGTACTTCAGCCCGTCGTCGTTCGCAGGAGGCCGATTGCCAAGCAAGCTTCCGTCATCGCCCGAAACCAGGAACATGTCGAAGGTCTTGACAGCGAATATGAGCTGATTATGGGCGAACGTCGTTGGAGAGCTGCGCATCTTGCGGGATTGAAGACCATTCCGGCGATAGTGAAGACCACGAGTGACGACGATATGCTCCGAGATGCGTTGCTTGAAAATCTGCATAGGGTTGCCTTGAATCCACTTGAAGAGGCCGCTGCCTATCAGCAGATGATGGATGATTTTGGCCTCACGCAGGAGCAATTGTCTCATTCGGTCTCAAAGTCGCGCTCACAGATAGCCAATACCCTACGTCTGTTGAATCTCCCACCTTCCGTACAGAAAAAGGTGAGTGCCGGAGTCCTCTCCGCTGGTCACGCAAGGGCCTTGCTGGGCTTGCAGACGGCAGAGGATATGGAGAAACTTGCGAAAAGAATTCTTCAGGAAGGTCTTTCCGTACGAAGCACTGAAGAGATGGTTGCCATGAAGACCAACTCCGGGCAAGTCGATAAGAAACACCCTGTCAAACGTAATGATTCATGGAGTCAGTCACCCATCACTCGGAGGCTTGAGAATCGCTTTGACACCAAAGTGACTATCAAGGGCAGTAAAAAGCATGGTCGTATAGAAATAGTGTTTTCCTCTCCGGAAGATATGGATAGGATTGTTAATCTGCTGGCACCGGAGCAGGATTCCGCGTCCCATTGGGTCTGAACGTGATTCGCCTTTGAATGCCGCCGTCGCTTTCATGATGGCTGGGGCGAGAAGTGGTGGGGTATTTTCAGCCATCCATCCCGTAGTAAGTTAATAACAAAATATTATTGAAAGAAGGCGGGTGCGATTCATGTACCCGCCTTCTGGCGCCTGGTCGTCAGCGAAGATGTCGCTTTGCCAATAAAGAGTATCGATCCATTGCGTCTCCACCGTGCAGTAAGGCCGTTGATGATGGGCGGCATGGGCAGTCTCGTGCGGAATCATAAAAAAACGTAGGGCGACATGACGATGTTTCCGTTGCGCACGAAATCGTCCTTCAAGAGCACGCACAGAGGAGATTTCAAAGGTGCCTTATCTCACGAGTTCAGTCAGGTAATCCTGCGCATCCAGCGCGGCACGGCAGCCCATACCTGCCGCCGAGACCGCTTGGCGATACACACTGTCCACAACATCGCCCGCGGCGAAGACTCCCGGCGCTGAGGTGCGTGTGGAGGATCCGTCAACTACGATGTATCCTTGCTTGTCAAGCTGGAGTGCACCGTTGAGGAATCCCGTGGTGGGTGTGTAGCCGATGGCAACGAACACGCTGCTTGTTGGAAGCGTCGTCATCTCGGTGGTCTTCACGTTGCGTACCGTCACCGATTGAACTCCGTCGTCTCCGCCGTTCACTTGTTCCACAACGGAATCGAGCATGAAGGAGAGCTTGGGGTTGGCCTGGGCCCGATCAACCAGAATCTTCGTGGCACGGAATTCGTCACGGCGATGAATCAAGGTTACCGAAGAACCGAAACGAGTGAGAAATTCGGCGTCAGTGAAAGCGCTGTCTCCGCCGCCTACAACGACGATGGGCTTGTTACGGAAGAAAAAACCGTCGCATGTGGCGCAATATGACACACCGCGACCGGCAAATTCCCTCTCGCCGGGAACACCGAGTTTGCGAACTGTCGAGCCAGTGGTGATCACCAAGGCACGCGACCGATAGGTCGCTCCCTGATCGCAGGTGACCGTCTTGATGCCATCGGTGCGCGAAGATTCGCCGTCGGTTCCAAGATCGACCGAGACCACATCGTCCCAGACGATTTGCGCCCCGAACTTTTCGGCCTGCTTCTGCATGGCATCCATGAGATCCGGACCCTGCACGCCGTCAGGAAAGCCTGGGTAATTCTCCACTTCTGTGGTGTTGACCAGCTGCCCACCTGGTGCGAGAGCCCCCGCGATGACCAACGGCCGGTAGCCTGCGCGGCCCAGGTAGATTGCCGCCGTATAACCGGCTGGTCCTGAACCGATGACGATGGCATCGCGCACGTCATGCACGGCGTCTTCTTGCTTCGCCTCCGACATGCCTTTTGTGTCGTTTACTTCGGCCGGAAGGCCGACTGAGCCAATCAGGTTACCGCTGTTCTTCAATTCGATCATATGGTCACCCTAACATCAACGCAGACCTCACGCCATGGCTCATGCTTTAGGCACAAAAGCCAAATGTCCCGCTAATTCGTCACGGCCACGTAGTTGGACATCTGTTGGAGTGCCGGTATGTTGGCGGCTGCCCAGGGGAAGGTCCATTGGAACAGCGCCATCGCCGCGGCGAATAGCAGAAGTGATATCAGAAGCAGGCGAATCGGGAATGTCCCGGGTTGCAGTCTGGTAAGACCTCCATAGAGACTCAGATTCGGTTTTTCGGCGCGGCCTTCGCGGATGGCACGTCGGCGCGGCCATCTCCAAACCACTGCGGCGGCCAGGAAGATCACCAAGTATGCCGCGAGAACCAGAAGAATCACGGGAATGAGCGAACGAATCCTCGTGAAAGCCGGACGTTTCCCATTATTGATGAAACGGACCACGCCTTCATGGTCGGTATGCGCGAGTTCCTTAGGCACGCCGTCTGAGACCTTGGCCCAGTACTTCAAGGTGCCATAGGATATCCACCGGTGGGTGGGTGTGGAATATTTCGGTTCGCACGTCGTCAGAGTGATGAAACGGCTGGTCGGTGGCGCCGATGGGTCGTCGGGATTCGGGGCAATGACCTGGACCTGATCGGGAGTCACGATCTTCATCTTGGTGTAGTTGTATACATACCAGTAATCTTTGGTTCGGATGACGATGGGGTCTCCGACCTGCAGCTTGTCCACGTCTCCCAAAGGCTGGCCGTAGCCGTTGCGATGACCGGCCACGGCAAAATTGCCCACTTGTCCAGGCAGTTGCGTTTGTGTGTAATGGCCAAGCCCACGCTCGTTGAGTTCGGCCATATCCGTGCCTTCGACGATGGTGCGTTGCCATTGCTCACCGAAGCGTGGAATATAGATCTGAGCAATCAGATCGTTTGGTTTCAGATGTTCAGGTTGTACCGGGGGTTCGCTGTTCTGCGCTTCGGCGATATGCGTGCTCGGGCTTTGACTTGGGTCGCTCCACGATGATGATTGCACGCTTTCGTATTGGTTTCGTTGGGACTGTACTCCGGTCCACCACATCTGCCAAGCGATGTACAACGCACATATGGCGGCGGCGGTGAACAGAAGTTCCGCAACGATGCCGAGCGCCTGCCACAAGGGGTCAACGTCGTTGGAGGACGCGCGGCCTGGCTCCGAAGAGTCGAATCGATAGGCGTCGCCGGTTTTCCGATAGACGCCGTACTGTGCCGACGGTGCACCCGTCGCCCCTGTAGGATAGCCGTTTTCACTGGAATCATCGAGATCATCCTCATCGTCCGAGACCATGGCCAACGAGTCCTGTAGATCGTTGGTGGATTGCGAATCGTCTCCAGACCCCGATTGCGTGAATTTTCTGGTCATCTACCGCCTCCTGTTCCTGTGCTTGCGATCTTCCCGGGCAGCGAGCACGAGTGACGATCGCTCAGCTCGGTTTTCCGGTTCGATGCGATTCGCCCATGTTCGCGCCACCGCCACTCACCGCAAAGCGCATTGCATGGTTATCCAATGAAAAACGGCTGAACACTACTCAATATAATATAATTACGGACATTACGCTGAGGCGGTTCTTTCGTGCGAGCAGGTTACGGGTGGCTTCGACCGACTTCGATTCGCCGGTCAGGATGGTGCCCTTACCGGTCATCGTCTTGTGACTTCTTCGCCTTGGCGTATTTGAGCGTTTGTAATAGCGGGGTTTCGGGGAACTTGAGGTTGTCGTGTTCCTCAACCTTCCACCCCAGGCCGAAGGCACTGACATATTCCTTGTACTCCCTGATGGCGGACGAGTTTTTCAGCGCGTCCTGCATCTGCGCCGTGGGACCGATCGCCGAAATGGTGTATGGCGGCGAGTACTGCTTTCCTTGGAGCATGAGGACGTTTCCTTTGCAGCTGATGGCCGCATTATAGGCAAGACGCTGATCCTGAATTCCCACCGCTTCGGCGCCCCCCCGCCACAGCGCGTTTACTACGGCTTCGATGTCCTGCTGATGAATCACGTAATCATTGATATTCGAAGCTGTTCCCGAGCTGTTGACCATGTGCTGCCACAAGGGGGAGTCGTCCAGTGTCACACTTATCCCAGGACCTTGGACGGCGGCCAATACAGTCGAGGACCCCATGTCCTGGTTGGAATCGCCTGAGTACTCCGTTTTGTCGCCATTCGCCGCTTTGTCTAGTGTGTTGACCTGTGCACCTAAATCCTTGACCTGTTTCTGAAGTCTGTTGACCTGCGTCACGCGCTGCTCCACCAGCTCTGCAGTGTCGGAGGAGACGGTGACCATTTTGTTGACCTTGATATTGGTCATAAGGAGAAAACCGGTCAAAGCGACGACCAGGAACATCGCAACACTGTTCATCAGGGTATGTTTCGCGCTATGACGACCGCTGCTATGTCTCCTCGCATGATTTGTCATGTCTTCATTATCGTCCTGAGTGGTTACTTTCGAGTGCATACACTATTATAGTTGATGGTATATAGCACGTTTGAATGGAGAAGTACGCTTATGGCAGATGAAAAGCTGAAAGACGACGCATTGGGCGCCGTTGATAATGGCAAGGCCGGAGACGTTGAGGTCGACGCAGCTGCGGAAGGCATGGACGCTGCCAAGGATGGCGCCGCAAAGAACGGCTCCGTGGTGGAATCTGAAAATCATGAGGCCGCTGAGGAAACTTCGACGGATGGCGACTTTGCCGATGACGATGATCTCGACCTGCCCATGGATGAAATCAACGCATTGCTCAGCGCCACGAATGAGGATCGCAAGAACATGAACGCCCAGATGCGTCGTGTGGCGCAGCGTGAGGCGGAAAGCCGCCGGCGCGTCGAAGAGACAGTGAAGAGCACCAAGACCAGTCCACGGTGGTATGTGCCCCTGTTTTGCGCGTTCCTCATCATTGGTATGCTGTGGGCTGTCGTATATTATCTCACCAGCAGCATGCCCGGTGGTGGTTACCCCATTCCTGCGCTGAAGCAATGGAATCTGTTGGTGGCGCTTATCATCGTGCTCATTGGGTTCATCATGACGGTGGCTTGGTACTGATACCGCATCGTCAACTGTTGTGAACGGCTGCCTTCTGATGGAGGGCAGCCGTTTTCGATATGGATACCTGGGTGGTTCGTCCTCGGAAATCACAGGTGGGGAAGCCATCTTCGGCGGGAAGAAGGTCTGCCGGACGAGTCGGCTCTCGTCTCCCGTCTCAGGAGTGCAGCATAGGGTGCTAGAGGCCGGAACGACAGTGGCGTCGTGCATAACGGGATGTGCAACTGTTGACAGTTGAAATGTGGATATCCGTTTTTCCACATTATCCACATCATCTAAACGTTGCAAATTGTGGAATTGTGTGTAACTTTGTGGATAACTTATCTAGTTGTCTACAACTTATCCCCAACTTATACCCCGTGTTAAACCATATTATCCACATTATTGTCCACAACGGTGGAGAACTACAGGCATGTAATTTGCGGATGGCACATGTCTACGGTTCTTACGGCGGTGTTCGCTTAGTCCTCGATTCGTGCCCTGTAGAAGTTTTCATAGGATCGTGAAGGAGTGGGGCCGCGTTGACCTTGGTAGTGCGAACCCGTGCCGGATGAACCATAGGGGTGTTCTGCCGGAGAGCTCAATTCGAAGAAGCACATCTGACCTATTTTCATGCCTGGCCAGAGCTTGACCGGAAGCGTACTCACGTTCGAAAGCTCCAGTGTGATGTGACCTTCGAAGCCAGGGTCGATGAAGCCGGCGGTTGAGTGCGTGAGGATCCCAAGACGACCGAGGGAGCTTTTGCCCTCCAAGCGTGCGGCGATCGTTGCGTCAAGCTTGACGTATTCCCACGTAGAGCCAAGTGCGAATTCGCCTGGGTGCAGTATCCAAGGCTCATCCGCCTTCACTTCGAACTGTTCGGTGAGTTCGCCCTGGTTCTCCGACGGGTCCACATATGTATATGCATGGTTGTTGAACAGACGGAAATATCGGTCAAGCCTGACATCGATCGATGCAGGTTGCACCATCTGCGGCGTCCAAGGATCAAGCGAAATGTGTCCTCCGTCGTGGGCGGCGAGGATTCCTCTATCGGAAAGCAGCATGAGATTCTCCTTAGATACTATGTATGCCGTTGTTATGTTCTGTGTTTCAGTCTAGCTGCTGCATGGGAACGTCAGGTGCGGTGACTCGAAACAGGTTCGACGTTCCGGCGTTCTGGTTGCCGCAGCTTGCGCGTCTCGTTCGTGCGTATAGTCCGCGTTCGGGTGCATGATGGCAATCGCACGGTTTCGGCTCGCCGGAGCGGTGGCTTTCGATTGCGCGGGCATCCGGTTGCAGACCTGGATTTTCAGGAAGTTTTCAGATAATATCCGTGTTACATGAAGAAAAAGGGAGTTATATAGAGGTGTCAGCAAAAGTTGACCGGGAGCTAGCTCCTGATAACTGAACCCTTCTTCTCTCTTTCTCTTCCCCGGTGCGTAACGCACTGGGGTTTCTCTTTTTCGTCGTCATACCCGTCCGCCCCGTGCTCCGTCTTGTTTCTGCGTCTCGTGAGGTTTCGGCATATTTGCGACCCATGCGCTATGTGCTTGGCATGGGCTGGCAAGGTCTACGCATGGTGCGCGGCCAAGGCGGTCCAAGTGGTTGTCGGGCTCCGTGCCGGATGCATGCCGACGAGGTCGATGAGCGGAACGCTCCATTATCTACTCATGCCGATAGTGCACAGACCTCGTTGCCTTGTGCATGAAACGCACTTATAGTGATGGATATGAGTGAACACAGCGTTGAAGAAAGTACCGAAGGAGGGTTCCCGGGCAATGGTTCCGAGGTCGGTCTCGGCCGAAGTTCCAGCGTTGTTCCGGGCCGTTTCGGTGAGCCGCTCGAAATTTCGCATGCGGTCTATTCCCGGGGAGGTGGCCGGCTCCAGCTCGGGCGTCCGTTGTTTCTATGTCTGCACGGATGGGGCTCCAACGAGCTTGACCTTGCTGACATGATGCGGTATGTGGCTCCGGGCAACGACTATGTCTCGTTGCGGGCGCCACTTGTCCTCGAGGCTGAAGCCCCGGGTGAGTTCGGAAGCGGCGCGGGCGCTTACAGTTGGTTCCATGACAGTGTTCCCAGCGGTGAGGATCGTGATCGCGACATATACGCCGCTGCCAAGGCGGTCGATGACTGGGTGTCAGGGAACATTGACGCCCAACGGCAGATCGTCCCCATAGGTTTTTCGCAGGGAGCGGCGCTCGCGGTTCATTTGCTGCGCATCCATCCGGAACGGTATCGTGCGGTCATCGCCCTTTCCGGCTTCCTCGCCTCGGCGGCCGTTCCCGGTGTTGCTCCCGGCGATGTTCGTCTTCCGTCCCTGGAAGTACCGGTATTCTATGGCTACGGTGCTCGCGATTCGGTCTTGCCGAAGTATGAATCGGCTGCGCTTGCGGCGTGGCTTAATGAATGTTCCTGGCCGACCATAAAGGAATACCGCACGCTTGACCATGCGGTGAGCCTTGAAGAGTTCGGTGATATCCGCCAGTGGCTTGTGCTTCATAACATCTCCTCGGGCGTGGTGTGACGAAAACAAAGTCGGTCTGCACATTGCAAAAGCCCAGTGCAGGAGTATGGTAGCGCTCCTTCGGCGCAGCATCGGGACCGGCTGGTCTAGGCCTCGTCCGCATCCACCTGCATCACATACACATTGCGCCGTAATTCACGTGCCTGTGTTCTTGAAATCTCTTCGTCCTCCAACATGCTCTGTATGATTCCCAGTTCGATGGTGTAGCTCTCGTTTCTCGCTTCCTGGATCCGCGAGCGCGTCCCTATGGCGTTGCCGAGCGAGAAACGGCTGCGCAAGGCGTGTTCGTTGCGTTGGTAATCCTGCAGCAGGGCCATGTAATATTCACTCATCGCACTGTCGCCGTGCATCCTTTGCGTGATGCGGTCTATCACGTGTTCAACGGCGTCGATTTGGATGGTACGCATCACGGCGTCGATTTCGTTTTCTGCGAGTACCGGGGTGCTGTGACGCACCCTGGTGATGATGCGCCGCGTCCATAACCTCAGCCTATGTCCCCAGGCATGCGCACGGCCACGGATTTTTGAGAGAATTCGGCCTCCTCCGCTTCGTTTGCGCGCGTGACGCAGGGCGTGCATGATTTGGTCCATGAGACGTTCGCATGCTTCTATTTGCAGGTCACGTTGATCGGGGTCGAGAGCTTCTTCTGATTTGACCCGTGCCAGCCGTTTTTTGATGAAATCCTTCTCCCAGGTGAGTGCTTGAATCTGCAATTCCTGGAACTTCTGTTCGTCGAAAGCTCCGGTGCGCTCTCGAAGCCGGGTGATGCGTCGGTTATATGAGTCGATTACGGGCAGGACGATGGGCCGGTTTTCCGGATCCGTCTGTTCCGCCAGCTGCCCGACCGTTCTGCGCAGCACTTCGATGGTCACGTCCGCCATCCTGCGTGAGGTTTCCGCGGACTTTTTGTCGGGCGCGAGCAGCGGCAGCATGAAATTCGCCAGGACGAGGGTGACGATGATGACGCCCGAAGCTATGAAGATAAGCTCGGAGCGCATGGGGAATCGCGCTCCTGAGCTTATGGCATAGGGCACGGTGAACATCAGCGAAAGGGTGATGGTGCCTTTCGCTCCTCCGAATGTCATGATCGCCACGGAACGCCATTGTTCCGCATCAAGTCCGAGGCGTCGTTCGCCACCGTCCCTTGTGCCCATGGCCATCGCCGCCAACCATACGAATCTGAGCGTCAGAACCGCCATTGAAACAAGGATGATGAAACCCACGAGCATTCCGTTGGGCACGGACGTGTCGTTCCAACTGGCGCGGATGGCGTCCGGAAGCTGCATGCCAAGTACGATGAACACGGTTCCGTTCAGGCTGAAAGAAAGCACCGACCACACGCTGTTGGAAACGATGTTGGTCCGAGCCGTGTTCGGGCTGATGCCGGTACGGTCGAAGTGCACGAAAAGACCGAACGCGACTACGGCCAGTATGCCGGATACATGTGCGATGCCGTCCGCCGCCACATATACGAGGAACGGGAGGAACAACTCCATGAGGATACGGCTTGTGGTGGTCTCCCACCCTGCTGCTCGTATGCTTTCGAAAAGTCGGTTGGTGACCCATGCGGCGACGACCCCCACGGCGGCGCCTCCCAAAAACGACAGCAGAAAATGCCATGTCGCGTCGGCTAACGAGAAGTGTCCGGTCGCGGCAGCAAGAATCGCAAACTGAAACCCCACGACTCCCGAGGCGTCGTTGAACAGGGATTCACCTTTGAGGATGCCTTTCTGTTTTCCGCTCAATGCGGCCTCATGGCTCAGCGATGAGACCGCCACCGCATCGGTGGGTCCCAATGCGGCTCCCAGCGCGAACGCCGCGGCCAGCGGTATGGTGGGCCAGACGAAATGAAGGGTATAACCGATGACCACCATCGTCATAAGAGCCAAACCGATGGCGAGCACAAGCGCCGGTTTCAGGGTCCGCACAAGCGCCGTCTTTTCGGTTTCGTGAGCTTCGAGGTATAGCAGGGGAGCGATGAACAGTATCATGAACAATGACGGATCGAGCTTCACTGAAGGGAACGCCGGCAGTAGGGTCAGCGCAACGCCGAGGGCAATCTGCACCAATGGCGTCGAAATGCGCGGAATGAAGCGACTGATGAACGATGAGACGACCACCGCTCCGAGTATGGAGAGGACCATTTCGAAAATTTCCATGTTGTCCTCCTGTTCTTGTCGTTCTGCGGTTCACACAGCATTGTTTAGGCGGTGTCCTCATTCGGCCGATGCCGCGAAATGGAATGAACGGGCATGCCGGTTCCGGTTGTCACTTGTCTGATATAGACCCTTGATATCAATTATAAACGTCTGATATTTCGTGCATGTGGCGAAGATGTAAAGCGGCTGGCGACCTCATGGATCGATGTATGGGTGGTTTTCGGTTCTCGCGGTGCTGCTGGTTGCAAGGTTCTAAGGGCCACGACTCGCACGGTCTTGCCGTGGTGTCTGACGCCGGCTGAATAAGGTGCGGCGTCCACTTTAGACTGGAGGCATGTCTGTTCAAGGTCGTGAGTTCGACGAAGCCATGGTTCAGGCGCTCCGTCTGGCATCTGCCGCTGGAGCGGAAGGTGACGTGCCTGTCGGTGCCGTGGTTTTGGACCATGGTGGGAAAGTCATCGGAGTCGGTCGTAATCGCCGTGAGGCCGATGGTGATCCATTCGCACATGCTGAACTGGAGGCTCTCGGTGATGCCGCCCGAAGGCGGAACGGTGCAGACGGCGAGGATTCCGGAGGCGTGTGTGGGTGCCGCGCCCGAGGCTCCGGTGCTACAGAGGCCGGTGATCGTGCGTCCGCCGCTGCCGACGTTGGGGTGCGAAGGGCATGGAATCTGGCCGACTGCACACTGGTGGTCACATTGGAACCCTGCCCCATGTGCGCCGGTGCTGCGCTGGAGACCCACGTGGGCCGTATCGTCTTCGGTGCGTGGGATGCCAAACTTGGAGCGTGCGGTTCCGTATGGGACATTCCCCGGGATCCGCATGTCGGAGCGGTGCCGGAAATAATAGGGGGCGTCCGTGAGCCGGAATGCGCACGACTCCTCAAGGATTTCTTTGTCGGTCATCGGCGTCCGCATGATTCGAACGAGTGAAGCAGGGTGGCTGTGGGATGGCCGTGGGATAGCCGGACGGTCACGTCGGTTACGCAAATCGGCGGATAAGGTGGTGTTGGCGGTGCGTTCGGGCGATCTCTCATCTGCGCGGCAACATGGGGCCGATCGACGGCGTGATCTTCAATGCGGTCCATGTGCATCGCAGCAGCACGATAAGAAGGTACGCTGCCAGAAGATATGAACCTGCACGCGCCGAAAGCATCGAGGCGACGGCTGAACCGATCGGCGTCGCCGCAGCCGCCGCGATGCCGATCAGCAGCCCTGTTCCTAAATTGACCAGTCCGCGTTTCCAGTTCGAAATCGTTCCGGTGATGGCGCTGGGGAACATGGCAAGCAGAGAGGTACCCCTCGCTATCAAATCGCTTGCTCCGAATGCAAGCGATAGGGCGGGTACAGCCACGGCTCCGCCGCCGACTCCCAGCAATGCCGAGAGCATGCCTATCAGGATGCCGAGCACGATGAGGCACGTTCCTTTGATGGCCGTCATGTGTATCACCGAATCACGCGATGGCACGAGTATGACTTGCGAGATCATCACGAAAGCGAGGAAAGCCACGTATGCCCAACGCAGGAGCAGCTCAGACAGACGTGAAAGCAACCATGAACCCATGATGGAACCGGCGATGGTGCCGACCACCATCAGTGCGGCGGCCAGCCAGTCCACGTTGCCGTTCGCGGCATATGAACCGACTCCCGAAATCGACAGCGGGATGATAGCCGCCAGCGAAGTGGCTGCCGCGTGCCGTTGTGTATAACCGATCCAGACCAGGGCCGGAACGATGATGGAGCCGCCGCCTATGCCGAACAGACCCGAAAGCGCCCCTGCCAGCAGTCCGACGATGACCATCACCGCGATGTTCCGGATTCGCCGTCGTCCCGAAGGCGCTTTGACGGCTCCGGTTGTGGTTGCGCTGTTCGCCACGTTCAGACGGTCCACCGTCGTGTCGCCTTTTCCGTGTTTTCCGTTCATTTCCCCTGCCCTCATAGGTTCGAGTAGCTGTGTGTCCGTGCCCTGCGTGTGTATGCGGCTTCTCGTGGACGTCTTTCATATTCCGGTGTTGTCCGATTCACCGGATGGTGCACCATGCCGTTCGGAAACTATGGGCAAAACTCAAGGCATATATGCGCAACGAGTACGCCTTTCCCGCGCGGTTCCGGTGCAACGACGGGGAATGATTTTGCGCCGTCATGCGCAATTGCGTCCATTTGTTCCCCACCCAAGATTATAAGGCCTAATATATAGATATATCGAGTTGTCGAGATACGAGGGCGTTCATTCGTTCGGGTTGTTAAGCGGCGCTCCGTAGGCATGAGGAAAGCTGGGGTATATATGGCACGTTTGATCATCGTTTCCAACAGGCTTCCTGTTTCGCTGCATATCAAGGATGATGGTTCTTTTCTGCTTACGCAGAACGTAGGCGGGCTGGCTACGGCCATCGGCCCGTACCATAAGTCCCACAGCGATTGTCTTTGGGTGGGATGGAGTGGCATCGAGAAGGAAGGTCTGGATGAGGGGCAGCTCGCCGCCATCACCAAGGAGTTCAAGTCCCGACGCTGCGTTCCGATCCACCTTACGCGCGACGAGGTGGATGGCTATTATGGCGGTTTCTCCAACGACACCCTCTGGCCGTTGTTCCATGATTTCTCTCATGAAGCGAAGTTCAGTCCGGAAACGTGGAAGATGTACCAACGCGTGAACGAGATTTTCTGTGATGTGATCTCTAAATCCGTCCGACCTGGCGACATGGTCTGGATTCAGGACTATCACCTCATGCTGCTTCCGGCTTTGCTCCGCAGTCGTTTTCCTGACTTGCGCATCGGATGGTTTCTGCACATCCCGTTCCCTAGTACCGAGATTTTCCGCTCTCTGCCTCAGGGTGCCGATTTGCTGCGTGGTCTGCTGGGTGCGGATTTGCTTGGATTTCATACGGTCGATTTCTGCAATAATTTCTTGGCTTCAGTCAAATTGCTGCTCGGCCTCGACACGGACGACGATGGCAGGGTGGCGCTCGCAGATGGCCGTCACGTTACGGTCGATGCGTTCCCAATCGGCATCGACTACAACTTATACAAACGAACGTCGCATTCACGCCTGGCCCAGGGCATGCGCCACGGTATAGAGGCCGCGAGCGGCAAACGGACGAGGCGAATCATCAGCTCCCTTTCCGCCGAGTCCCGCGCAGCTGTGGAAGCCGAGCAAAAAGAGGGGTCTTGGTGGAGCCATCGCTCCGATGAGGAACTTTCCGAGCTCTCGCTGTTGCGGCCTGTGGTCTCCAGCAACCCCAAACCCAACAAAATCGTCGTCTCCGTCGACCGGCTCGACTATACGAAGGGGCTTCCCGAACGTATCAAGTCTTTTGGCCGCATGCTTGAGAAATATCCCGAGTGGGTAGGGCATGTCACCTACTATCTTCTGGCCACGCCCTCCCGGGAAAACGTGGAGTCCTACAGGCTGCTCAAGAAGCAGGTCGACCAGCTTGTAGGGGAGGTTAACGGCAAGTATTCGCTGCTTTCGTGGACACCGATTCACTACATCACCAGGTCCTTGCCCATTAAGCCCGTTTGCGGCATATATACTGCGGGTGACGTCGCTTTGGTGACCCCCTTGCGTGATGGTATGAACCTTGTGGCAAAGGAATACCTCTCCTGCCATGATGGCCGTGATGGCTCGCTGGTTCTGTCCGACATGTGCGGCGCGGCACGTGAGCTCACCGATGCGTTCATCGTCAACCCGTATGACATCGAAGCTGTCTGCGACGCCTTGCACAGCGCATTGGAGATCGATTCGGCCGAAGCCATCCATCGCAATAGGCGCATGCAGGCTCGCCTGGAATATTCAACCGCATCGCTATGGTGTGGTCAATTCATCTCCGCTTTGCGTCAAGCCAGTACGGATGGGCTTTCCAGTGGCCGTCTTTGCACCGCGAAACGTGACGAATTGGTGGAACAGTGGGGCAATGCGAAGCATAAGCTTGTTTTGTGTGATTATGACGGGACGCTTACGCCCATCGTCCGTACACCAGACCGTGCACATCCGACCAAACGACTGCTTGATCTTCTGAAACGATTGGGATCTATGCCAGGCGTGGACTTCGCCATCGTCTCCGGGCGCAATCGCAAGACCATGCAGGACTGGTTCGGTGATCTGCCGGTCCGCCTCGTCGCTGAGCATGGCGCGTGGTCAAGTCCCAATCCTTCTTCAAGTGTCCAGCATGAGGGGAATTCGGGGATTCAGCGGCATGACGGTTCTCAAGATCGCTCCTGGTACCAGGCTCCCGGTCTGCCTGATCCCGATGTCTGGCATCCGGTCATCGAGGAGATCATGGACGAGTCCGTCGCCCGTGTTCCTAGGTCGTTTGTGGAGCGCAAATCCAACACAATGGCTTGGCACTACCGCATGAGTGATCAGCATCTTGCGTTCAAGGAATGTGACCGTCTGCTCCATCGTTTGCATGAGGTCTGTTCCCAATATGGACTGATGACCATGGAGAATTCCAAGGTCATTGAGGTTTGCCCGGTCTCCATCGGCAAGGGCATGGCGGTTTCACCGTTGGTGAACAGCGGTGATTACGATTTCGTCCTGGCGCTTGGGGACGATATCACCGATGAAACCATGTTCGCGGTCGTCCCCGAACGACTGCCGGACCATCGCCAAGACAGCGGTTCATCCGAGACGAATCTGCAAGACGGCGATGCCGAAGCCGGCGTGAACGAGGCAGATGCGCTGGTGGGCAATGGGCCCGATGGTCGGGACTCCCGATCTCACCCTGCTGCGAATCAGGAAAACGGACCTTCCTCATCTTCAAGGAACGAGGTGGATAACGACAATGGCACTGGCTGGACGGTCAAGGTCGGCGTCGGAATGACAAAAGCCAGATACCGTGTAGGTGATTATGGCGATACGGTTCGGTTGCTTGGTTATCTTGCCGCCGAATCCAAGGCGCGGATGCAGTAGACGCAACGGTTCCGTTGAATGGTCGGCGTGGTTGTGTATTGCCTGATATACCTTGGCTTGAGCATGCTTCGTCGGCACTTGGAGTGCATGCGTGATGCGGCATAGCCTAGTCGAATCAACGTGATGACGCACACCCATTGCCATCCGTCTGTTGCGCCGCACTGGCACGGGCTTTGGGTCGTCAGTCCAGGGGTTTTTCGAGTACGTAAGATTTTGCCGGTCAGCCGAGGTCAGCGGAGATGGTCGCATCTACTAATTGCGGCAAAGCCGTGGCGATGTCGTCGTGGAGCAGCGTCGTGGCGATGTCGTCATACTGTGTGCGGCCGATGTTCATGATGGTTATTGCAGTGTTGGTCTGATAGGCTATAGGAACCAGCGAGGCGGCCGGGAACACTTCCAGCGTGGAGCCGATGACCCAGAATTCGTCGGCCTTGCTGACGGCGGCAGCGGCACGTTCCATAGCCCCTTCAGGCAGCGCCTCACCGAAGTAGACGACATCGGTCTTCATGAGTCCCTCGCATGGCATGTTCCCGCTGTAGGGAAGCCTGCGATGGCAATGTGGGTCCGGCTCGTTATCAAGGTTGGCCATGATGTCGGCCGTCTTGTATTCCGCGTGGCATTTCATGCAGTGCGATGTTCCGATGGTTCCATGCAAATTGACTATGAGGTCAGGCGAGTTTCCTGCTTTTTCGTGCAGTGCGTCGAAGTTCTGAGTGGCCAGCAACGAAAGCATGCCGGCCCGCTCCAGTCTCACCAGGGCTTCATGTGCCTTCCCCGGTTTCGCATTCCATACGGGGGAGGCTTTTTGCCAGGCCCATGAATATTCGCGGGCCTTAGGGTCGCTCAGGAAAGCATCGATGTCATATACGCTCATCTGGTCGGGGTGCTTGGTCCATACACCATCGGGGCCGCGAAAGTCAGGGATTCCCGCGGAGGTCGAGATTCCGGCGCCGGTCAACACTGCGATTTGTTTAGTCATATATGTCATTGTATGCCTAGAGGGTTGCATGCGGAAAGACGTGAGCATGCGGAAAGACTGAGCAAGCCCAGCGGCGCAAGTCGGACG
Source organism: Bifidobacterium bombi DSM 19703 (assembly GCF_000737845.1). Classification (GTDB taxonomy): domain Bacteria; phylum Actinomycetota; class Actinomycetes; order Actinomycetales; family Bifidobacteriaceae; genus Bifidobacterium; species Bifidobacterium bombi. The sequence goes on from NZ_ATLK01000001.1 coordinate 1,501,978, forward strand.
GTAAAACCGGATGGGTGTTCGTAGGAGAGCCGTGTCCTGCGGTTCGAAGATCGGGCGACGGGATTCAAAAAACGTCCGGCGAGGTCTGATACTTCATGTGTCTGAATAGGCGAGGCTCGATACCCGTGATGCGGTCGAAAACTGATACCGGCGCCGTCCGGTTGCGGAAGCTGTGGGCACGGGCTTCGCAGAAGGTCGTGGGTAGAGGAGGTGACAGCCTGGACGTTTGAGGTGCATTGAAGGTTGGTTGGTTATTTGATGGGAGGTTTGATAACGGGAGAAATATCCGTCCGCACGTTGAAGTCTGATGATAAATAGGTGATTCGTAAAAAGCCTGATCAGTGAATTCGGGAACGATGCGATTCGCGGGCGGTGGTAATCCATTAGCCTTGGATGCGCGAAGTGTTTGTAAACGCGAAACGCGGAAAAATCGAATTTTAAAATAATTTGTGGAGTAAAGCCTAAAGATCGGTCCGTTTTTCTCAGTGAAAATCGCGATTGCAACACTCCGATGAATCGTTGTAGTTTGAACGTTTTGAGCATTTACAAAACTATGCCATTTGCATTTCGAATCGGAAGTGCGTATAGTGATTCTTCGCTGCTCAACGCGGCCTCCACTTCGGTTGAAGAGCTGAAGATTGGGGTTGTTGGTGTGGTGGTGGTTTGAGAACTCAAGAGTGTGTCTGTACTACTTTTTTAGTTGAATGTTTTTGATTGCCAGTTTGGTGTGCGCCTGCGGGTTTGTCCTGTGGGTACCCGGAGGGGTTTAATGTGCATCAAGGTTTTTTGGTGAGGGACGTTTCCTCCTTATGGAAACGGACCGTCAATTATTATGGAGAGTCTGTTTGAGGCTTTTCCGCAAAAGGTTTTTTGTGGAGGGTTCGATTCTGGCTCAGGATGAACGCTGGCGGCGTGCTTAACACATGCAAGTCGAACGGGATCCATGGTGCTTGCACCGTGGTGAGAGTGGCGAACGGGAGAGTAATGCGTGACCAACCTGCCCTGTGCTCCGGAATAGCTCCTGGAAACGGGTGGTAATGCCGGATGCTCCGCGCCCCTGCATGGGGGTTCGGGAAAGCTCTGGCGGCATGGGATGGGGTCGCGTCCTATCAGCTTGTTGGCGGGGTAGTGGCCCACCAAGGCTTCGACGGGTAGCCGGCCTGAGAGGGTGACCGGCCTCATTGGGACTGAGATACGGCCCAGACTCCTACGGGAGGCAGCAGTGGGGAATATTGCACAATGGGCGCAAGCCTGATGCAGCGACGCCGCGTGCGGGATGAAGGCCTTCGGGTTGTAAACCGCTTTTGTTGGGGAGCAAGCGAGAGTGAGTGTACCCTTCGAATAAGGACCGGCTAACTACGTGCCAGCAGCCGCGGTAATACGTAGGGTCCAAGCGTTATCCGGATTTATTGGGCGTAAAGAGCTCGTAGGCGGCTCGTCGCGTCCGGTGTGAAAGTCCATCGCTCAACGGTGGATTCGCGCCGGGTACGGGCGGGCTGGAGTGCGGTAGGGGAGACTGGAATTCCCGGTGTAACGGTGGAATGTGTAGATATCGGGAAGAACACCAATGGCGAAGGCAGGTCTCTGGGCCGTTACTGACGCTGAGGAGCGAAAGCGTGGGGAGCGAACAGGATTAGATACCCTGGTAGTCCACGCCGTAAACGGTGGATGCTGGATGTGGGGCCCGTTCCACGGGTTCCGTGTCGGAGCTAACGCGTTAAGCATCCCGCCTGGGGAGTACGGCCGCAAGGCTAAAACTCAAAGAAATTGACGGGGGCCCGCACAAGCGGCGGAGCATGCGGATTAATTCGATGCAACGCGAAGAACCTTACCTGGGCTTGACATGTGCCGGACAGCCTCAGAGATGGGGCCTCCCTTCGGGGCCGGTTCACAGGTGGTGCATGGTCGTCGTCAGCTCGTGTCGTGAGATGTTGGGTCAAGTCCCGCAACGAGCGCAACCCTCGCCCTGTGTTGCCAGCGCGTAATGGCGGGAACTCGCAGGGGACCGCCGGGGTTAACCCGGAGGAAGGTGGGGATGACGTCAGATCATCATGCCCCTTACGTCCAGGGCTTCACGCATGCTACAATGGCCGGTACAACGGGATGCGACACGGTGACGTGAAGCGGATCCCTGAAAACCGGTCTCAGTTCGGATCGGAGCCTGCAACTCGGCTCCGTGAAGGCGGAGTCGCTAGTAATCGCGGATCAGCAACGCCGCGGTGAATGCGTTCCCGGGCCTTGTACACACCGCCCGTCAAGTCATGAAAGTGGGCAGCACCCGAAGCCGGTGTCCGAACCCCTTGTGGGACGGAGCCGTCTAAGGTGAGGCTCGCGATTGGGACTAAGTCGTAACAAGGTAGCCGTACCGGAAGGTGCGGCTGGATCACCTCCTTTCTACGGAGAATTCAGGTCGGTGTTTGCCGGCCGGTGTCGGACGCTGCCCGATGTTCGGGTGGTTTGTCCTGCTGGTGTGGAAACAGTCATGGATGTTCTTCTTGTGGTATGGGCATGCTTTTGGGTTCCCGGATCGTCACCCCGTCCTTCGGGGCGGTGCGGTCTGTGCCCTTCCGGTTGCGGTGGTCTTGGTTGGCTGTGCGTGGCTGGTTGGTGTGCGGTGGTTTGAGAACTGGATAGTGGACGCGAGCAGGAACGGTTGAGGCCGTTCTTGTTTAGTGATGCAATTTTTAATGGCTGGGCCCTGTTTCTAAAGGGGGTCCGGTCGATCGTTTTGTGATCATTTTGTGCGATAGTAATAGTGTTGTCTGGTGTTTTTCGTATGTAGGTCCTGTGGCGTGCATTCCTTTGTGTTTGTGTGGGGTGTGTCGTTTATGGGGGCGTATGGTGGATGCCTTGGCAGACAGTACCGATGAAGGACGTAGCAGATTGCGATAAGCCTCGGGGAGCCGTCAAGCGGGCTTTGATCCGAGGGTGTCCGAATGGGGCAACCCGCCGGCCTTGATGGGCTGGCACCCGCCTTTGTGGCGTGGAGGGTACGCAGGGAAGTGAAACATCTCAGTACCTGTAGGAAAAGATATTCCGTGAGTAGTGGCGAGCGAAAGCGGAGCATGGCTAAACCTCATGCGTGTGATAGCCGTCGGGCGTTGCGTGTGGGGTGTCGTGGGAGCATGTGTCCGGTCTCCGATGGGGCCGGCCGGTGAATGTGAGCGTGGTAGGCGAACCGGGTTGAATCCCGGGCCGTAGAGGGTGATGGCCCCGTAGCCGAAGGCGCGCTCCTGCCGGATTGTGTGTCCCGAGTAGCACGGTCCACGAGGAATTCCGTGTGAATCTGCCCAGACCGTTGGGTAAAGCCTAAATATACCTGTCTGACCGATAGTGAACGAGTACCGTGAGGGAAAGGTGAAAAGCACCCCGGGAGGGGAGTGAAATAGTTTCTGAAACCGTGCGCCAGCGAACCGTCGGAGCCTTGTTATGGGGTGACGGCGTGCCTATCGAAAAATGAGTCTGCGAGTCAGTGGCATGTGGCGAGGCTAACCCGTGTGGGGGAGCCGTAGCGAAGGCGAGTCTCAATGAGGCGTTTGAGTCGCGTGTCCTGGACCCGAAGCGGGATGATCTAGCCCTGAGCAGGTTGAAGCGCGGGTAAGACCGCGTGGAGGACCGCACCCACCTAGGTTGAAAACTGGGGGGATGACTTGGGGTTAGGGGTGAAAGGCCAATCAAATTCCGTGATAGCTGGTTCTCTCCGAAATGCATTTAGGTGCAGCGTCGCGTGTTTCCCCATCGGGGGTAGAGCTACTGGATGCCTGAGGGCCCGTTTGCGGGTACCGAAGGCAACCAAACTCCGAATACCGTGGGGTTCAGCGCGGCAGTGAGTCGGCGGGGGATAAGCTCCGTCGTCGAAAGGGAAACAGCCCAGACCGTCGTCTAAGGTCCCTAAGCGTGTGCTAAGTGGGAAAGGATGTGGAGTCGCATCGACAGCCAGGAGGTTGGCTCAGAAGCAGCCATCCTTGAAAGAGTGCGTAACAGCTCACTGGTCTAGTGGTTCCGCGCCGACAATGTAGCGGGGCTCAAGCACACCACCGAAGACGCGGCAGCATCGTTTGATGCTGGGTAGGAGAGCGTCCCCCTCGGGGCGAAGCGGCGGCGTAAGCCTGTCGTGGACTGTGGGGGAGTGAGAATGCAGACATGAGTAGCGAGAGACGGGTGAGGATCCCGTCCGCTGGATGACCAAGGTTTCCGGGGCCACGTTCATCGTCCCCGGGTGAGTCGGGTCCTAAGGCGAGGCCGACAGGCGTAGTCGAATGGATGAACGGGTTGATATTCCCGTACCGGCGTGCGACCGACAGGTCCGAGGCGTGGGTACTAACCTCCGGTGTCGTGGATGGTTCCCTTCGGGGTTCCTGATGCGGTGCTGTTGGGACAGACCGTGTAGTAGGGCAGCGCAGGAGTGACATGACGGGTAGGCCGGCTGCGGCGGTGGTAGTCCGTGGCCAAGCGTGCGGCCCTTCCCCTAGGCAAATCCGGGGGTGTTTATGGGCGAGGCGTGATGGTGGGTCCCTTTAGGGACGAATCCGGTGGATCCCGTGATCGAGAAAAGCTTCGGCGTGAGGGCGTACGGCGCCCGTACCGCAAACCGACACAGGTGGTCAGGTAGAGTATACCAAAGCGATCGAGCGAATCCTGGTCAAGGAACTCGGCAAATTGCTCCCGTGCCTTCGGCATAAGGGAGACCCCTTCGGGTGAACGTCCTAGCGGCGGGAGCCTTGGGGGGGTGGCACAAGCCAGGGGGTAGCGACTGTTTACCAAAAACACAGGTGCATGCGAAGGCGCAAGCCGCTGTATATGCACTGACGCCTGCCCGGTGCCGGAAGGTTAAGAGGATCCGTCATCCCTCCTTGTGAGGGGGCAGCGGTGAATTCAAGCCCCGGTAAACGGCGGTGGTAACTATAACCATCCTAAGGTAGCGAAATTCCTTGTCGGGTAAGTTCCGACCTGCACGAATGGCGTAACGACTTCCCCACTGTCTCGACCAGGAGCTCGGCGAAATTGCAGTACGAGTAAAGATGCTCGTTAAGCGCAGAAGGACGAAAAGACCCCGGGACCTTTACTATACCTTGGTATTGGCGTTAGACGGTGGCTGTGTAGCATAGGCGGAAGGCTTCGATCTCATGGCGCCAGCCATGGGTGAGCCGCAAGGTGAAATACCGCTCTGCCGCCGTCTGGCGTCTCACCTCGACACGTTATCCGTGTCAGGGACAGTGCCTGGCGGGTAGTTTAACTGGGGCGGTTGCCTCCCAAAGAGTAACGGAGGCGCCCAAAGGTTCCCTCAGCCCGGTTGGCAATCGGGTGTTGAGTGCAATCGCACAAGGGAGCTTGACTGCGAGACCGACGGGTCGAGCAGGGACGAAAGTCGGGGATAGTGATCCGGTGCCGGCGTACGGACGCGGCATCGCTCAACGGATAAAAGGTACCCCGGGGATAACAGGCTGATCATTCCCAAGAGTCCATATCGACGGGATGGTTTGGCACCTCGATGTCGGCTCGTCGCATCCTGGGGCTGTAGCAGGTCCCAAGGGTTCGGCCGTTCGCCGATTAAAGCGGCACGCGAGCTGGGTTCAGAACGTCGTGAGACAGTTTGGTCTCTATCCTCTGCGCTCGTTGGAATACTGAGGAGGCCTGCCCATAGTACGAGAGGACCTGGGTGGACGAACCTCTGGTGTGCCGGTTGCCGCGCCAGCGGCATGGCCGGTTGGCTACGTTCGGGAGGGATAACCGCTGAAAGCATCTAAGCGGGAAGCCTGCTCCAAGATAAGTATTCCGCACGTCCTTGAGGCGTGGAAGGCCCCAGGTAGAACACCTGGTTGATAGGCCGGACGTGGAAGCCTGTGAGGGGTGGAGCCGACCGGTACTAATGGCCGAACGGCGATACACTTTGATTCCCGCTTTTGGGTGGGGTCGGCGTGGGATCGTGCGTGTGAGAGCATCGGATGATACTGCGCAGTTTGATTATGGAATGGTCTGTGTCACTTGAATCGCGTCCGCTGTCCGGTCCCCGAACCGCCGCTGATTCCCTTCGTGGGTTGTCCTGCGGGGTGTTAATTGAAGATTTGCGGCGGTCATAGCCCAGGGGAGACGCCCGGTCCCATTCCGAACCCGGAAGCTAAGGCCTGGCACGGCGATGGTACTGCACTCGGGAGGGTGTGGGAGAGTAGCACGCCGCCGCATTACATGTTATGGGGGATGCCTTTGGGTGTCCCCCTTTTTTGTATCCGACGTGGCACACGACAAAACGTGTGGGTTCCGGCGTTTCGGGGTGCGTGTTCACGGCGACGACCACCCAAAACCAATACCCCCAACATAGACCACCGCAGGTTTATGTTGCAAGGAAAAGCTTGACTGCGCCTAGTGGCGGCATCTAGTCAACTCCCTAGACCTTAAAAGCCTCGGACTGTTCTTAACTATCACGCGCACGGCACGAAACATGCCGTACAAGCACTCCCTTTGTGTGTGATACGTGATATGCCCAGATTTGCTTTAACGTGATTTTGTAGTTTGCCGCTTAAGTTTTGTGAAATGTCTTGTAGTTCCCTTTTTCTTGTGAATTAATTGTCCGTTGCCAAGTGACGAATCTGTATATTGAATCTGGCATTTCCGCGTCTTTTTTCCGCAATAATTCAATTGAGTAAGGAGGCGTTCGAAGATGATTCAAGTGCAATCTATTATTGATTACCTGTTGAATAGGCGCGACTTCGTACCAGCCTCCGATCTTGCGCATGCACTCGGCGTATCTACTCGTACCGTTGCTCGCATGGTCAAACAGATCAATGGAATTCCAGGTGAGCGACCGGTTATTGAGTCCATGCGAGGCAAAGGCTACCGGCTTTCTGATTCCTATATTGCGGAGACTGACTCGTTTGGTGATCCCAGTTCGGGCTCTTTCGGTGCGAATTCCGTGGCGCCATCTTACTCCCACGCCTCTGCCAATATAACACGCGCCACTCCGGTTGAACGCAGGGACTATGTCCTAAAAAAACTCTTGATGACTGCCCCTCAGCAGTTCAGCGTCAGTAGGTTATGGGACGAGTTTTATATCAGTGAGTCAGCGGTGACAATGGACATACGCCGGTTGAAGAAGGTGTTGACCAATTACGGTTGTACCATCGAACGAGTCGGCGACCGCATCTGGGTAGAGGGGTCGGAAGCCGATATTCGTCGGGCGATTTGTGATCTGCTTTCGAGCACTGACGTGTTGGCGGCGGGTAGATTCCTTCAAGCCAATCAACTTGTGCAGCAAAGGGATGCTGAATTCGTGCAACACCAGCTTGGGCATATCGAAGAATTAACGGGCACGACGATTTCATATCCATACAGTGTCAATTTGTTCACTCATCTGTATATCCTCATAGAACGCTTCAGGAGCGTTGGTGCCGCGGCCTACGAGAAACAATACACGGATGAGGAACGCATGGAACTTCAGCTCCATCCTCAGCTGCTTCGCATATGCAAATCCATCATCTCTAACCTAGATCGGTATCTCAATACAAAGCTTCCGGAAACCGAAGTCTACTATCTGTATCAGTATCTGACTTCCTCCAGAATCGATTTGGCATTGCCACCCAGTGATGAAACTTCACAAAAGGCGCGCGAAGTCACCAGGTACCTCATCGACATCGTCTGTTCGGATCCGCTGTATGCTGACATGAACACAAATGAACTGTTCATTAACCTGTCGAAGCATATGAAACCGCTGCTTAACAGACTTCAGAACAAAATCAGGGTGAACAACAATCTGCTTGGGCAAATTATATTGGAGTATCCTGTGTTATTCAACACCGTCAAGAGTGCGACGGCGCAGATGGCTTCACAATTCGCTTTGGGGGAGATCGACGATGAGGAAGTCGGGTTCATAACTGTGTACTTCGCAAATGCGTACGATACTGTTCGCCCGAAAATCAACATCATTATCGTATGTACGACGGGGCTTGGCAGTGCGCAGTTGTTGAGAGGGAAAATCGAGCGTAGGTTTTCAGGGTTCAACATTGTGGAAACGGTCGCGTCAATGGAATTGCAGCGCGCGATGGAAAAGCATCCTGAGGTAGATCTTGTCGTTTCGACAGTGGGTCTCGGAGGTGAGGTCAGGGTCCCCGTCTTGGTGGTGAGTGCCATGTTGACGATTGAAGATCAGGAGCGTCTTGAGCGCAAAGCCGATGAAATTCGTTCGGGGAAAGCGCTGCGCGTGCTTAAGGGTGCGCGTGAGGAATTCAATGAGCGGCGGTGCGGTCTATGAAAAGATTGCTGTTGTGGGAGCCTGAGTTTTTAAAGGATTGTACTGACTTGGATCGAGCCTTGCATGTGTTAAGCGAGTATGTGTGCAGGGCTGGTTTGGGGAAGGAAGCGTCGCGTATCGAAAACGATTTGGGAAGCCGTTGCCGTGCGGGGGACGTCATGTTGTCGCACGGTCTCGTCAACCCACATGCGCAGAGTTCGAATGTGCTTGTTTCGACGATGATATATGTCAAATTCGCCAAACCGTTGAGAGCCAATGCAGTTTACGCGTCGACTGTTGAATCTGGGTTTAGTCGGATGCTGCTAACCATGCTTTCCACTTCTCCGACGCAGGAGGAAGTTCGAGAGGTGTGCGGTTGGTATCGGAGTATGGCGGATGATGAGATTTTAGCGTTATTGGCTAATGGCACACAACAGGAAATCCGGCGATTGCTGCTGGAGGAAGGGGAATAATGGCGGAAACGATGGATACGGCCGCGCTGGCCGAGGTTCTGGATCCGAGAATCATCGTTACGGGTCTGGAAGCCAAAGGCAAGGAAGATGTCTTCCGTGACTTGGCTGATCGGCTCGAAGCGGCGAGATATGTCGCCGATGCGGATAGCTTCATCGACGCGATCCATGAACGTGAACAGCAGGGAGCCACTGGCATCGGTGGATACGTGGCCATACCGCATGGGCGTAGCGATACGGTCAAACGTAATGGCGTTGCAGTGGCCGTATTGAAAGATGAGATTCCGTGGGAGTCACTTGATGATACCGGAGCAAAAGTCGTGGTCTTGTTCGCTGTCGGTTCTGATGACGAAGGATCCAAGCGCCATCTGCAATTGCTTTCCTTGTTCGCACGCCGTCTGGCGAAGGCTGACGTGGTTAAGTCGCTCATTGCCGCAACCGACGTGGATCAGGTGAAGGCCGCGTTGCTGAACGATTGAGCGACCTGCATGGCCATTGAACATTTGATATTAACCATCAATCAAAGGAGAACAATATGAAAATTGTGGGAGTCACTGCGTGCACTATCGGTATCGCTCACACATACTTGGCGCAGCAAAAGCTTCAGGATGCGGCCGAGGCAGCCGGTGATCAGATCAAGATCGAGACGCAGGGCACAATCGGCATAGAGAACGCATTGACCGACGAGGACATCGCCGGCGCTGATGTCGTGATTCTTGCGGTCGATATCAAGATTGCGGACGAGGATAGGTTCAAAGGCAAGAAAGTGGTCAGGGTCTCAACGGACACGGCCATCAAATCACCCAACAAGCTTATCGAAAAGCTGCACGAAATCGTCTCGAAGTAATGAGGCGATAAGACATATAACAAATTAACCGAAACAAAGAAGTTATCATGAAAGATTTTTGGAAAAAAGCTAATTTTAAAGGTCATTTGCTGACAGCTATCTCATACATGATCCCGATCGTGTGCGGAGCAGGTTTCATCATAGCCATAGGCATGGCATTCGGTGGCAAAAGCCAAGACGCTCTAGTTATGGGCAAATTCGACTTCTGGCAGGCTATGGCTACCCTCGGTGGTAAGGCTCTTGGTCTGCTTCCTGTGATCATTGCCACTGGAATTGCCTTTTCCATCGCCGGGAAACCGGGCATCGCCCCTGGCTTCGTCACTGGTCTCGCCGCAGTATCCATCAGCGCGGGCTTCATTGGAGGTATGATCGGTGGTTATATAGCCGGTTGGCTTGCCTTTGCGGTGCTTAAGTATTTCAAAGTGCCGAAGTGGGCCAAAGGTCTTATGCCGACATTGATCGTACCGTTTATCGCATCGCTGCTCAGCGGCCTGATTATGGTCTACATCATAGGCACTCCCGTCTCCTGGTTCACTGATTGGCTTACGAACTTGCTGAAGAGCCTTAATGGTGCTTCAAACTTGGTTCTCGGCGGCGTCATCGGTGGTTTGAGCATTGTTGATTTCGGCGGACCCATCAACAAGACGGTATTCGCGTTCGCCCTCACTTTGCAGGCACAGGGTATCAATGGTCCTGTCACAGCGCTGCAATTGACCAATACGGCAACTCCAATTGGCTTCGGTTTCGCCTATCTCGTGGCCAAGCTGTTGCGTAAACGCATTTATACCCATGAAGAGGTTGAGACGCTTAAGTCGTCCGTCCCGATGGGCGTGGTCAACATCGTCGAAGGGACCATCCCGATCGTGATGAATGATCTCGTTCGTGGTGTTGTGGCCGCTGCTCTTGGTGGTATTTGCGAAGGTGCGACGCTGATGGCACTGACCGGTGCGAAGGGTGCGACCGTTCCGTTTGGTGGTTTCCTCATGCTGCCGACCATGGGCTCGCTGTGGTGGGTCGGTCTATTGGCGATTGCTGCGAACGTTGTGGTCACAGGCGTGGTGTACGCGCTGATCAAGAAGGACATTCCTGAGGGCAGTGAACAAGCTGTCTCTGACGCCGATGATGAGGAAGAACTGAATCTGGACGACATCCAGGTCATGTGAATGTGATGTCGGGCGCGGTTCATGAAATCCCGCGCCAGCATCGAAATGAAAGGAAGATTTATGTCGATGGATTCGACATCAACACTCAAAGAACGTGAAATCGCACTCGCTCCATCGCTGATGACGATGGATCTCGATCAATTTAAGGAACAGCTGACTTTCCTTGACACGAGGGTCAATCAGTATCATATTGACATCATGGACGGTCATTTCGTCCCTAACATCACTCTTTCACCTTGGTTCATAGAAGAGGCGCGTAAGATTTCGAACCTGCCGATGAGTGCGCACCTGATGGTGACCGACGCGACTTTTTGGGTTCAGCAGCTCGTTGACATCAAGTGTGAAGAGATAAGCATGCCCGTGGAAGTAACCAATGGAGTGGCTTTCAGATTGATCGATCAGATTCATGATGCCGGGCTTAAAGCCGGCATGGTCATGAATCCAGAGACACCGGTGAGTTCGTTGATGCCGTTCATTGATCAGCTTGACAGCGTCATGGTGATGACGATCGATCCGGGGTTTGCGGGTCAACGTTTTCTTCAGGTGTGTCTCGACAAGATCGTTGAGCTGCGACGGCTTCGAGAGGAGCATGGTTACCGCTACAGGATTCAGATGGATGGTTCCACGAATCTGGCGCATTGGAAGATGATCTCTGATGCGGATCCGGATGTCTATGTCATCGGGCGCAGCGGGCTCTTCGGTCTGACCGATAACATAGCGGATTCCTGGAAGCAGATGGTTCAGGAATATGAAATGTCCACAGGCTATCGGTTCGACACGGGAATGCCTGACTGCAGGAAGTGATATGGAAGCGGCTGCGTGTGTGCGGGGAATCCGCACACCGTTGCCGCTATGCTTAAGGTTCCTCGTTTCGTTGTAATGTGGAACCTGCTTACGCACCTTGTTCAGGTGCGTTGGGTCAATGACCGTTGCCCGTGACCAATGATTTAGGGTCGCAGGCAACGGCGCCTATGAATTGTATCCGGTGCTGGCATACAGTCGTAAATCCAATGATGGTACTTCAAATACCGTGCTATGGCGCGGTTTCCTCATATTGTTTCACACCCGAAGGATGTTAAAGCGAAGCCTTACATGCAAGGTTTGTCGATTGTCGATTTGCACCGCGATGAGATGTCACGAAAATTAAGGAGAGGAATTATGGCGCGTTCATTCACGTTTGTTGTGACTGATCCGAATGGCCTTCATGCAAGACCAGCAAGTGAGCTTGTGTCCAAGGCTCAGGCTTGTCAGTCGCAGGTCACCGTCGGTTTGGGAGAATCCGTCGCTGATGCGAAAAGCATCCTTGGCATCATGGGCCTGGGCGTCAAGTGTGGTGACATGCTTACGGTTAGAGTCGAAGGGAAGGACGAGGAAAGCGCAGCGCAGAATTTGGAGCGTTTCTTTAAGGAGAACTTGAAATGAAGACGATTCAAGGTACAGGTGTGTCGGCCGGTATCGCCATAGGGCACATATCGGTTTTGAAGGAAAAGGAAACAGTGGTACGCCAAGAAGTGAAGGACACCGTTGCGGAAATCGAGCGTTTCCGTGGGGCCCAGAGCCAAGCAGTGGCCCAGCTCGATGCGCTGCGCACCAGCACGGCTGCTGATCTCGGCGAGGACAAGGCACAACTATTTGATGCTCATAAGCTCATGGTTCAAGATCCCGGTTATGTGGACAACGTTGAGCGGATGATCACCGATGAAGGCGTAAATGCTGAATATGCCGTCCATGCGACGGGAGAAAAGTTCGCGGAGATGTTCTCGCGAATGGATAATGAGTACATGAAATCCCGAGCTGCCGATGTGCGTGATGTATCAGAGCGACTGATTGCGGCATTGACGGGGGAGTCTGAAGGCACTGGGAAGAAGACCGAGAATCAAGGGCCTCACATCATCATGGCTGAGGATTTGACCCCTAGCCAAACCGCGCAGCTCGATAGGACGACAATTATGGCGCTGGTCACTTCAAAAGGCTCCCGGAACGCGCACACCGCCATTTTGGCTCGTACGATGGCTTTGCCTGCGGTCATCGGTATCGGTGATTCGTTTGACGAGCGTGATGATGGTAAACAGGCCGTTGTTGATGGTGATGAGGGGGTGGTGATCGTCGATCCCGATGAAACAACCCTTCGCGAATATCAAGAAAAGCAGCGCCGATATTCGGAGCATCAGCGCTTGCTGCAGGAGCTCAAGGGCAAACCGACCCAGACTTCAAAGGGACAGCGAATCAAGCTGTATGCCAATATTGGCCGACCATCCGATGTGGATGATGTGCTCGCCAACGATGCCGAGGGCATCGGCTTGTTCCGCAGCGAATTCCTTTACCTCGACAGCCAGGATTATCCAACAGAGGAATTCCAGTTCAACGCTTACCGTGAGGTGGCACAGCGGATGGAAGGCAAGAACGTCGTCATCCGCACGCTTGATATCGGTGCTGACAAGCAGGTGGGTTACTTTGGTCTGGAACATGAGGCGAATCCGGCGCTTGGATACCGCGCCATCCGAATCTGCCTGACTCGTCCCGAGATCTTCAAAGTGCAGCTTCGTGCGATTCTGAGGGCCTCTGCGTTCGGCAACATCTCCATCATGCTGCCGATGATTACTTCCGTGAACGAGGTGCATGACGCCAAAGCGATCATTGAAGCGGTGAAGGCGCAATTGCGCAGCGAGCATGTGGATTTCGATGAACGCATCAAAGTTGGCATTATGATTGAAACGCCCGCTTCCGTAATAATGGCGCCTGAACTGGCTCGGGAGGTTGATTTCTTCTCCATTGGCACGAATGACCTGACTCAGTACACATTGGCCTGCGATCGGCAGAACCCGAACTTGTCACGATTTGCAGATCCGCATTCCCCTGCTGTCCTGCGCATGATAGCCATGACGGCGAAGGCTGCGCATGACGCCGGTATTTGGTGCGGAATATGCGGAGAGCTCGGGGCAGATCGCGAGCTTACCCAGACTTTCGTGGATGATGGCATCGACGAGCTTTCCGTCACTCCAAGCAGTGTGCTTCCGGTACGGGAGATCGTTCGAGAGCATTAACTTCTTCGGCATCGACTTCATTGCATTGACGAATCGCGGACCCATATGGGTTTTCCTGATTGTTCTTGGAAACGCGCCATATGGGTCCGTGTTGTACTGCGCCGATCGTGTGTTACAGAATCGGTGTACCTTAAGCATGGTTTCGTTTGTCGCCAACGAGCGTGTATCGTTGACTACGAATATTGACGCATCGCGCCGTCGCGATGTCGGGGGAGGAGTGACTATGAAATACAGTGAACTGGGGCGGTCAGACATCCATGCCTCTCGCGTCGCGCTCGGGGCGATGCGCATGAATGCCAAAACGCCCGATGAGGCACGTGACGTGGTGGGTACTGCACTTTCGTCAGGAATCGATTTCTTCGACACGGCAGATTGCTATGCGGCAGGCGAGAGCAGCAGAAGGCTCGGTCAGGCCTTGAAAGACCTTGATGTCGAACGTGGCTCCATATATATCCAAACGAAGATCGGCATCTACCGTGACCCGGTCACTGATGCGATCGAACGATATGATTTTTCGAAGCGGTATTTGCTCGATGCAGTTGACGGCGAGCTGAGGAACCTGCAGACGGACTACCTTGACTTCGTCCTGTTGCACCGTCCTGATACGTTGGTGGATCTTGATGAGCTTTCAGAGGCGCTCGACGAGCTGGGTACCAGCGGCAAGGTGCGGCATTTTGGCGTGAGCAACGTCAATCCGCTACAGGTCGAGTTGTTGCAAAGCGCCGTGAGCCGGAAGTTGGAAGTCAATCAGTTGCAATTTGGACTCGGACATACCGGCATGATTCAGCAGGAGTTCCATGTCAACATGGATGACGCGCCGAGCGTGGACCACGATGGAGGTCTCATCAGCTATTCGCGTCTGAGGAACATGACAATACAGGCATGGAGTCCCTTCCAATACGGGTTCTTTAAGGGGGTGTTCCTTGATGACCCACGGTTCCCGGAGCTCAACGCGCGGTTGAAAGCCATCGCGGATGAACATGCCGTGGATAAAAGCGCGATAGCTGTGGCATGGATTCTTAAGCATCCGGCGATGATGCAGGTCCTCATCGGTTCCATGACGCCCGGCAGGATTACCCGAATGGCGCAGGGAGCTGACGTGGATCTTACGGCGCAGGAATGGTACGGTCTGTACATGGCCGCCGGCAACGATCTGCCTAGATGCCGTTTTCTTGGTGTCTTGCACGTAGCAAACCGCGATAGCGTTCGCTACGTGCAAGACCGATGCGTACAATAGGGACGTGCACTACTTCACTCCCAAACGTTGCCCTTCCTCCAATAAAATCATGTACCACGACAGAGTACAGGCGCTTCGTGCGGCGGAGCAGAGCTTCATCGAGCGGGGAACGGAACTTTGGGTATATCGTTGTGAATTCTGCGGCCGGTGGCATCTGACGCACCACGACCCGAAGAATTCCATGGGGACGATGCAGCATTACAAGGGTGCAGGTCGGCCGAGATCCCGTAAACGGGGCTATAAGCCGCGCTATTGAACGAATTAGGCAAGGTGGGGAAGTCCTTTGGATCGATGCCCGTTTTCGGCTCGGCACATAGCGATGACGCGAGTGCGCAGCGATGACGCGGGCACACAGCGATGATCTTGGTGCGCAGCGATGACGCCGCCACGAGGCTGTTGTTCCGATTGGTTATCGTCAATGGTTTTCGTTGCGTTATCCCAAAGGTTTCCGTCCAATGGTTCGGCCAGATGATTTTGTCTCGTGTAGTCTTGTCGCATAGTCTTGTCGTGTAGTCTTGTCACACGGATTTGACCGCCTAGCCTGGCTGGTCCCGGAATCGAAGGCGTGTGCTGCGAATCGACGGTCCTGCGGGTTCTGGTGACGTTTTTGCGGTCATGCATTGCCGGTTGTGTAGAATGACGGTGGCAATAAGGAACGAGTGACATGGCTGAAAGGCGAATCGGTATGGTGATGGCAATGACTGGTGAGAAGGTAAGTAAACGCAGCGATCCGGCGGTGCAGCGGATTTTGGATATAACCAAACATTCCAGGCAGAACGCGAAGACCATTCTACTTGAGGATGAGGAGCCCACATTACAGGCGGTGAACGCCGGGGTGAAGGTTCAGGAGTTGTATTTTGCAGAGAACTTTCCACCGGCGCAGACCGTGCTCGACATGGCCGGTGACAGGCGCATACCGGTGAGGCCCGTGACCAACGAGATTTTAAGACTGCTTTTCCCCGCAGGAAAAAAGCCCAAGCTTTTCGGCGTCGCCACTGCGCCTCGGGCGCTCACCTTGGATGTGCTTGCCTCGGGGAGGCAGGACTTCGTCGTGCTCGACGGGGTGAAGATAGTGGGGAACATCGGCGCCATCATCCGTACCTCATATGCGTTGGGTGCTTCCGGAGTGGTATTGCTCGACAGCGATTTGGAACGGATCAGCGACGCGCGTCTCATTCGCTCCAGCCGGGGGTATGTATTTTCATTGCCTGTGGTGCTCAGCGACTCCGGTAGCTTACGGGAGTTCCTCAAGCGCGAGGGGGTTCGGCCTGTGCTGTTTGATGCACATGGGCGCACGGATCTGCGTTCATTGAGCGGTCTGGACAATCGATTGGCCTTCGTCATGGGCAGCGAGAAGCGAGGCCCCTCGTTCAATGCAGATGGGCTTGATCCCGCGACCGTGTCGATTCCGATGATTGACGAAGTCGAGTCCCTCAACGTTTCGGTGGCCACCGGCATAGCGCTTCAGCAACGCATGGAGCGCAACATCGCGCTGCATAAGGCATAAGCCACAAGCCAGTCCTGAGGCGTTGTCCGTCCAGGAGCCGCTTTCCAGCGTGGACCTCAACGGGTTGGTTCGCTCAAGTGTCCGGTAGCCTAGATGTCGCAGTTCAGGCTGCATCATCTGATGGCTATGGTGATGGCGGGGTGCCTGAGCTTACGTTTGACATCCCGCCATGAGCTGATGTTTTCGTTCGGTCGCATGGTCCGGAAACCTTATCGTTCGAGGTCGAAGCCTTGAGCAGGAGCATGTTTGGTCAACGCCATCTTGAAAACACCGCGATCGACGGATTTCGAGGCAATTTGGTCGCTGAACTTCTCGACTGGGCGGTCGGGCCGGCGCAGGTCGTAATACCGGTGCACCTCTTGGTCAAAGTCGCCCATATCGTTCAGAATTGCGCCGTCATCCTCGGGATAGGCGTCATCGAAGAACTGCGCCGAACGTTTCAACCGCGGTTTGATTGCTGGCTCCTGATCAGGCTTGCCGATCGCGAGACCAAGCACCGGGTAGGTGTATTTAGGCAGGTGAAGCAGTTCGATGAGTCCCGGCGTATCGTTGAGCACCGTGCCCAGAATCACGCAGCCCAAGCCAAGCGATTCGGCGGCGGTCTCCATAGCGTGCAGTGCCAGTACCGCATCGTTGTGGGACTGGATGAGGCGGTATGTGGAGTTGAGCGTGAACTCGTCCGACTCCGTGTGAACACCGGCCTTGGTTGCTACCGCCGCGTTCCGGTGTTCGTCCGCAACGAACACATACAGCAATGGGGCCTGGGCGATATAAGACTGATGGCCGATTTTGGCGATTTTGTCTTTGATAGATTGATTCTTGATGCGGATGGCCGACCAGTCATTCAGGTACTGGCTGTTCGCGGCGTGCTGGGCGGCTTCCTCGATTGCGGCTACGGTCACCTCGTCGATTGGCTCCTGCTTGTATCGGCGAATCGAACGACGGTTAAGTAGGGTTTCTATCGTGCTGTTTGAAGTTGATGAAGTTGTCATATTGGTATTCTGGCATGACTTTTTCAAAAGGTCGAGTTCGTTGCGCTGGCAGGGAAGGTCTGTTGTGCAAGGTATGGCTTTATTGCAATGGACGCGCCGTTGCTGGCCACGATTGTCGCGAAGATTACAATTCCGCTTGTATGGTCGTCATAGTCCCATCGGACGATCATGATCAGACTTGAATCGGCCTTCCTGAGGGTGTACGGTGCTAGGTATGGATTGGTTATAGACCGAATTGTGGTCAGTGGCGCATTGTCGGCGCGGTGGCGTAGAGGCGCGGTGATGCGTTTGGAAGGCGTCAGCTTTGCGGTGAGACGGGCCGACTGGTGATTGTCGTCTTGCGGTTGATGGCATCGAGGTTGTCGGCTATACGGCCAAGAAGTTCGATGGTGCGCGGATCGGCCTCCGCTGGTTCCGGCTGCTTGTCGCTCTTCGCCTCGTCTTTCTTGTCTTCTTGCGTCTCGACGAGACCCATCTTGTTGACTATCACCTTGGAGACATCGCGGAATTTGTTGATCGGCACTACGATGAAGAAGTAGATAGCGGCGGCCATGATCAGGAAGTTCAATAGAGCGGAAAAAATGCCGCCGAACGATATGGTTGCATGGTTGAAAGTGAAGTTGAGGATGTTGTCCATGTTCGGCTTTCCGAAAAACATGGAGATGAGGGGATTGATGAGGTCCTTGACGATTGCGTTCACCACGGCGGTGACAGCTGAGCCCATGACCACGCCTACGGCCATGTCTATCATGTTGCCTCGTGATATGAATTCCTTGAAACCTTTGAACATTGTTCCTCCCATGTATATGCACATCCGTGTGGCTCTGACTCCTCAGCCATGACGATTGTTTCATTCTATGCCATGATGGCTCATACTGTACAGCGCATTTTCCAGTCGTGGAGCCAACCGGCTGATCAGCGGATTAATGATGCAGGCGTCCAGAAGCAAGGCCAGACAGGTGAAGCCGACGAAGATCAGGACCGTTAGAAGTGCGCCGAGGCCAAGACAGGCCCACGGTGATTCCGGCTTGGCGATGAGCGTGGACAGAAGGTAGAACCCCACATGCCGCACCGCTAAATTATCGTGCAGCAGATAGACGCTGAACATGCCTGAAGCCAGGAGGCAGAGCAGACGTGATTGTTTGGGGCCGCGCTCGCGGCTGGCACGTACCGTGTACCGGAAGGTCACGGTGGACATCAGCACCTGGAAGCCATTGAGCAATACCACGGGGTCGTCCTCCCAGCGAAGCGCCTCCGCGAAAGGCAGTCGTCTGGAGATGACCCAATCGAAAGCCAGCATGATCACGGCGTATGAGGTGAGGGTCGCGGCCATGAAGGCGAAGCCGTTATGCGTGTCCAGAGCATCGGGATATGTCTTGATGTAACCGCCGATGAGGTAACAAGTTACCGCGTATACGACTGGTTTGAACGGTACGGTCTGTGTAAAGCCCAACAACGGGAGGAATGAGCAGGTCATAAGAAGGCAGAGCAGGGCGAATAGGGCGTCGCGCCTGCCGTGTTCAAAGATCATGTTAAGGAAGGGCGACAGGAACAGCAAAAGGATGTAAGCGGATATAAACCAATATTGTCCGCTTAAAACGGGCATCAGCATTTCCATGACCACTCGCGTCGCTGATGTGCCTCCTGATGAGAGCATGGCGGCGACCTGTTCGGGCAAGCGTGTCCCTGCGCCGTGCGGCGATACGACGACTCCTGCCAGTGCCGCGACGAAGATCATTGCCGAATAGAGAAACGTCTGAAGCCAGGTACGTATGATGCCATGCAGGTTGAAGGCCCGACCGGTCTGGAAAAAACCGGTGATAAGGAAAAAGAGGACGACGCCGATCTGTCCGTTCTGGACGACGAACTGGCTTACGATTCCTGCGGCCCCGGGCAGTCCACGTAGATTCCAAGGCATATGAATCGTGAAATGGCATACCACGATAAGCGACATGGCGACGATACGCAACAGCTCGATGCGCCCGTCCCGATTCGTGCTACGGATGGGGCGGGCCTCATCGCCAACCATGTAGCCGCTTCCCTGTGAAGGGACGGGCATGTCGGAATCATCGTTCGCTACAGCCGGTTGCCTTTGCATAAACGCCTTTCATGTTCACTCGTCGATTCGTTTCAATAAGTCTACATTCCCGCTTTCGCTTTTGCCTGCACCGATATGGGGGCTTTTGTGAACCACTGTCAGTAAAGGGAGTCTAGTATATAACGTATCGGTTGATGTCGCGGGCATATCCGAGCAGGACCTTGAAGCCTGAGAAACCGTATGACATGGGAGGGAGCCTTATGGCGCATGCCTGCGTAAGTGGATACGTGGCGCGTGAGCGCGCGTGCCGCCTGTTCGTGCCCTTTAGGGTCGTCGCGTCACTGACGGCACCGTCGGTAGTGCAGTCGGTCGTGCTTGGATACGTACGTGCCGAGGCTTCCGAGCGGGGCCGCAGGTCCTGTGGTGCACGCAGGGCATCGGACCGCGCCTGCGTTTGGGTCCCTCGCTTGGTGTGCATAAGGGAACGCGGTATATATGAGTAAAGCAAGGCACAGGAAAGACAATGGCGTCCTCGCTTGCGTACGCACGGGTACCGCGTCCCACCGCAGCAGGGGCATGTATGGTCCTGCTGGCAGGCATCGTAAGGTGAAGGAGACGTCGACCATCCCACCTCGCCTCGTAGGGTCCATCTGCGCCGTGGCCGGGGTGCTTGCTGCCTTCATCATCGTGTTGGCGTGGTTCCCCTCCTATAGCGGCATCTGGCGGTTGCCGTTGCAGGAGATTGACGCGCCGGCGCATTATTACTACATTCGCAAGATTGTGAAATATGGTCCCGTCGCCGCGCTGCATTTGTGGGATAACGGTGCCTTCTATCCGCCCTTGTTTCATCTGCTCGCCGCGGGGTTGGTCGCATTGGGCCGCATCGTTGGCGTGAATGTGAGTGTCTACGTGGCCTTCAACGCCATTTGGCTGCTCTCTTCTGGAGTGCTTTGGCCTGCGGGAGTTAGCCTATGGACGTCATATTGGACTCGGCGTGTGGACGCGTCGGCGGCGTGGCGTCCGTTTTCGTGTGCGATGTCCGTGATTATGCCCGTGCTGGCCGTGAGTTCAGCGAGTCACCCATTCCAGTCGTTGGCCGCCGGCCCGTTGGTCTCCTTCGGTCTGAGCACCTCGCTTCTGCCGTTCTGGTTGTATGCTACGCTGCGTGTGTTTGATGCGCTGCGGCGACGCCGGTATGTCTTGCGTCGACTGTCGGCGATGGTGCTGTCCGGTTGCCTGTGCATGTTGGCACATCCACGTTCCGCATTCACCTGGCTGTTGCTGATGGTGCCTTTCATCGTCCTACGGCTGCCGTGGAAATTCATCGTCGCCACGGTGCTCGCCATTCTCGCCGCCGCCTTGGCGCTGTTTTTCTACATGTCGGGCCATTACCTTTCCAACCGTTATTTCAATCCGTCCAGCTGGTTCCATACATTCGTCCCCTCGCGTGGTGTGGGCGATGCGTTGAAGGTGCTGGTGAGCGATGATATCGCCGGCATTGCAGGCTGGTTCATGGCGGTCGTGTCCATATTGGCGGTTTGTCTGGCATTAGCGGCTGTAGTCAAGCCTGGAGCGTTGTTCTGTACTAGTGATTCAGATGCATGCGTCGGAACACACGACCAATGGGTTCGCCGGGACGCGGCTGCTCTGTTGCTCGATTTCGGCCTCATCGGGCTTGTGTATGTGTGCTCCGCCTCCCTGACCGGGTGGTTTCCCAATATCGTCACTGCCGTTTGGCAACGGACCGAGACTCGTCCGTTGACCATGATTCCGCTTGGATTGCTCCCACTTGTGGCTTTTGCCGCTTGCGCCGCTGCCGGTGCGCGGTCTTGGGTTGTGTCCCCTGCCCGGTTGCGCGGCCTTGAGGCATTAGGGCACGGCATGCGCAAGTTCATCGTGGTGATTGTCTTGGGGGCGCTCGTGGTTGGCTGTCAGGTGGGCAATGTGAACCGCGCGGCACTTGAGGAAAATGTGGCCGACAATGTGCGTCTGGGGGACGGTTCCCAAGACGGGCAGATCAACAAGGCGAAATACCGTGTGTTGAAAGATACGGTGGACATTGCGGGTACGCACGCGCTGATCATCTCCGACCCCTTGAACGGGTCGATGTACGCCGCCACGATGTTCGATGCGAACATGTTGTTCCCGATTTACAATGAGGCGCACGAAAAGTCAGGTGTCGTGTTCAGCCAGGTGGAGGCCGCGTTCGGCTCAGGCGATGGGGCAAGTCTGCTCGCCGCCTCCTGCCCGGTTTCCTTCGACTCGCATGGACGGCGTTCCTCGGAGGGCGGAGGTCCGGTGTATTTCCTTTCGATGGGTCCGCAGGTTCCCAGTCTGCAGATGTTCACTTTCAGACAGCAGTATGACGTGTTTCATGATCGGGGTCTCATCGATAAGTACGCAGGCGATGGCACCATGAAAAAGGTCAAGGATTTCGGCGTGTATGGGCGGCAGTCCCGAGGCTGGGCGTTGTATAGGCTTGGTTGTGGTGGTGCCGCGGCTTTTGAGTCATCGAAGGACGAAGCAAGTTTCCGTTGATGATTTGGCATGCGGCTGTTCTGCATCTGTGGAGTGTATGAGTTCGGTACATGTGGCATGCGCATAGGGTACGGTTTCGCTTCTCAAGCGTGTCTTTGTCGGCATTTTGTAAGTCACCTTTGTTAGACTTATATTCGTCGGTCATATCAATTAGTTCCAATTAATTCCAAACTTTCACCAATCATCTCTCGTTTCTCGAGAAAGGTAGTGATAATGGAGAAACTGGATAAGCTCTATCAGGGCAAGGCCAAAAAACTCTATGCAACCGAAAATCCCGATGTGCTCTGGGTCGAATACATGAATCAGGCGACGGCGGGCAACGGGGCGAAAAAAGAGGACATCGAAGGTAAGGGCGTGCTCAACAACCGCATCACCTCGCTCATGTTCGATTTGTTGAAGGCCCGTGGGGTCGAGAGTCATTTCATCCGCCGTATTTCGGATGATGAGCAATTGGTTCAACGCATGGATATGTTTCCGCTGGAGATCATCATGCGCAACGTCGCCGCGGGAAGCTTCGCCAAGCGTTATGGAGTGCAGGAGGGTACCCGACTGAAGCGTCCGGTCCTTGAGTTCTGCCTCAAGTCCGACGAGTTGGGCGACCCGTTCGTCAACAAGGACTCCATGATCGCGTTGGGGCTTGTGGATGAGGACGAGCTCGAACAGATCTCACGTCAAGCCCGTGCGGTCAATGAGGCACTGCTGGACATCTTCGGCAAAATCGGTGTCCGACTGGTCGATTTCAAGATAGAGGAAGGGCGCAATTCTGCGGGTACGATCTTGCTGGCCGATGAGATTACGCCCGATACGTGCAGGCTTTGGGATGAGAGGAACTACCAAAAAGATGCTGAAGGCTCACATCGGATTGAGCGTCTCGACAAGGATATCTTCAGGCGAGACCTCGGTAGCATTATTCCGGCGTATGAAGAGATTTACAGGCGGTTGACGGATTTAGCCGATTCCGAAAACATTAGCCTGAGGCAATAATGCAGAACGCCCGCATCCATCTTGCATGGTGCGGGCGCAACTATTCTCGTGCTGGAGCTGTTTGGGTGGCTTGGCTTGTGCGAAGGGGAGTTGGGCCTGTTTGCGGCGCCATGGTTGAGAATAATTACGGGTGCTGGGTCTTGGCAAGCCGCGATTTTAGCTCCTGTCAGCACTATTGATTAGCAAAGACCGAAAAGGCACGCAGTGCCGAAATAGGGGGTAAGGACTTGGTTTTTCGGATTTATGTCGAGAAGAAGCAGGGGTTTGAGGTCAAAGCCGATCAGCTTCTTGATGAGTGGCGCGACGTATTGGGATTGGATACATTGGTTGCGGTGCGCATCGTGAACCGTTATGACGTGGACGGTGTTAGCGAGGAGCTGTTCCAACGCGCGGTGCGCACAGTGTTCAGCGAGCCGCAGAGCGATGTGACGGCCACGGACCTCGATGCGCTGCTCGAGGGCATGCCGATGGGTACACAGGAAGGGGGAGACGGTGCAGTCGACGTTTCAGGAAATGGCTCGTACGGCTCTTCGTCCGTGCGCGCTGTTTTCGCAGTGGAGCCATTGCCGGGACAATTCGACCAGCGCGCTGATTCCGCGGCGGAGTGCATTCAGCTGATTTCCCAGGCTGGACGCCCGCAAGTTCGTACCGCGACGATTTACGTGCTCGAAGGTTCGAGTTTGAGCCAAACCGATGTGCAAGCCGTCAAACGCTATGTCATCAATCCGGTGGAATCCAGGGAGACCGACGTCGACGCGCCGGTGCCGGATACATTGCAGGTGCGGGTTCCGGTGCCTGCCGATGTCGAACGGATTACGGGATTCAATGAACTTGATGACGAAGGCCTGCGTGGTTTCATTCGTGATCGCGCATTGGCCATGGACCTGGGCGATATCAAGGTATGTCAGGACTATTTCCGTGGCGAAGGCCGGGTGCCGACCATCACCGAGATCAAGGTCGTCGATACCTATTGGTCAGACCATTGCCGCCATACCACGTTCGGTACGCGACTCGACGACGTTCGTATAGATGATGCCGTGGTCCGTAGGGCGTTCGACGAATATCTGCGGATGCGACGTGAGCTGAAACGGGAGGGAAAACCCTGCAGTCTCATGGATATAGGAACCATCGGAGCCAAGTGGATCAAGTCGCTGGGCGGACTTGAGAGCCTCGACGAGTCCGAGGAGGTCAATGCCTGCACGGTGAAGGTGAAGGTCGATGTGGCGGCGGGCGGCGGCCACGCCGGTGGCGCCGCAACCAAGAAGGAGACTCAGGATTGGCTTTTCCTGTTCAAGAACGAAACCCACAATCATCCCACGGAAATCGAGCCGTTCGGCGGCGCAGCCACGTGCATTGGCGGCTGTATCCGCGACCCGCTCTCGGGGCGTTCCTATGTGTACCAAGCCATGCGCGTCACCGGAGCCGGTGACCCACGGGTGCCGGTCGGCCAGACGCTTCCGGGGAAGCTGCCCCAGCGCAAGTTGGTGACGGCGGCGGCCGAAGGATATTCCTCGTACGGCAACCAGATAGGCCTCGCCACAGGTCAGGTCAGTGAGATATACCATCCCGGCTACGTCGCCAAACGCATGGAGGTCGGCGCGGTGGTGGGCGCTACGCCGGCGGACCATGTGCGTCGTGAAACTCCGTCCGCCGGAGACCGGATCATCTTGCTCGGAGGGCGCACGGGCAGGGACGGCATCGGTGGGGCCACGGGTGCCTCCGTGGCCCAGGATGAGCATTCACTTGAAGAGCGCGGTGCCGAGGTGCAGAAGGGCAATGCCATCGTGGAGCGTAAGCTGCAACGCCTGTTCAGGCGGAAGGACGCATGCCGACTCATCAAACGTTGCAATGACTTCGGCGCGGGCGGGGTGTCCGTCGCCACGGGCGAGATCGCGGACGGTCTATGTATCGATCTGGATGCCGTGCCTAAGAAGTACGAGGGCCTGGATGGCACGGATCTGGCGATATCGGAGTCGCAGGAACGCATGGCCGTGGATGTCGCGGCGAAGGATGTGGATGAATTCCTCAGGTATGCCAAGGAGGAAAACCTCGAGGCCACGGTGGTGGCCGTCGTGACCCGGGAGCCGCGCATGCGCATGACGTGGCGTGGGGACACAATCGTCGATCTCAGTCGCGAATTCCTCGCATCCAACGGTGCGCAAAAACACCAGAGCGTCCATATCCGCGCGGACGAACGCACAGCCTCGGGAAATGACGGGGACGACGTTGGTGGCCAGGACATACTCGCCTACACCCATCCGTGGCGGATGGGTTCTCTGTCCGAACGGCTGAACGCCCTCGTAGGTGACATCAACGTGGCATCGAACAAAGGCCTGGCCGAACGATTCGATTCCACAATCGGGGCCGCCACGGTGCTCATGCCTTTCGGTGGTCGGCGGCAGCTGACGCCCACGCAGGCGATGGTCGCGAAGTTCCCAGTGGAAGGTGAGACGGACACCGCTTCGGCGATGGCGTGGGGTTTCAACCCATACATCAGCGAACGCAACCAGTATGCGGGCGCGTATCTGGCCGTGGTCGAATCCCTGGCGAAGCTCGTCGCCACAGGGTTCACCCGTGATGCCGCATATCTGAGTTTCCAGGAGTATTTCGGCAGACTCGGCGACGACCCGATCCGTTGGGGCAGGCCAACCGCATCGGTGCTTGGCGCGCTCATGGCCCAGGTGGACCTCGGTGTCGCCGCCATAGGCGGTAAGGATTCGATGAGCGGCACATTTGAGGGCCTCGACGTGCCTCCCACCCTGATCTCGTTCGCGGTTTCAGTGGGCGACGCCTCGCACGTCGTCTCACCCGAGTTCAAGGGTGCGGGTCATCGCATCGTGCGCATCGCGCCGAAATACGGCGATGAACGCGCTGTCGGCGGTTCGCAGGGCAAGGTGGACCAGCATTGTGCGGTGTATGGGGCCTACGATTTGATCCCCCGGTCCAAGAGCCTGCTTTCCGTGATGGACGTGGTGCAGGCTCTGGCGGCGGACGGTTCGGCGCTCGCCATATCGACCCCGGGCTACGGAGCCGCTGCCGAGGCGTTGTTCAAGATGGCTCTTGGCAATCGGATCGGTTTGCGGCTCGCCGGCATCGATGTCGACGATCTTTTTGTTCCGGCGTATGGTTCGTTCCTAATCGAGCTGAAGGATGGCGCCGGGCTGCCCGACGTCGATCCGGACTCGATGGACATGCAGGTCATCGGTGAGACGACAGCCGATTACCGTTTCACCGTGGTATCCCCAAAAGCTCAATCGTGGCGGGGTTGCCGTCAGGCGAGTATGTCCGATGACGACGGCCGGGTGTGTGGTTCTCATGCCGATGGATTCCACGCCGAACCCGATGACGAGGACATGATGTGTGAATCGGCGGACCTGGATGATGTGCAGGAACGTTGGGAGGGCGTGTTAGAGTCCGTCTACCCGTATCGTTCGAAGGCATGTGCCGCTGCCTCGGCCGCCGCGAATCGGGATAGGTACGGCACCTCCGCGGTTCCGACGTTGAACTTCGATGTGCCCGCTTTCCGCTCATCGCGTCCTCGTCACGTCGGTGGCGTTCGCCCGAGGGTGGTCATACCCGTCTTCCCGGGGAACAATTGCGAATATGATTCCGCGCAGGCGTTCCGGCGTGCGGGGGCTGAAGTGCATACCCTGATCATCAACAATCTCACGGCCGGGGCGGTCGCCGGATCGGCCAAAGCGCTCGCGGCCGCCATCAGGGCAAGCCAAATCGTCATGATTCCCGGCGGCTTCTCCGGTGGTGACGAGCCCGACGGCTCCGCGAAGTTCATCGCCGCCTTCTTCCGGTCTCCTGAAGTGGCGGATGCGGTACGCGACCTTCTGCACAACCGTGATGGGCTCATGCTCGGCATATGCAACGGCTTCCAAGCCTTGGTCAAGCTGGGTCTCCTGCCTTACGGAGATATAGTCGACATGACCTCGCAGTGCCCAACCGTGACGTTCAACACCATCGGGCGGCATCAAAGCCGATTGGTGCGTACTCGTGTGGCCAGCACGAAATCGCCCTGGCTGTCGTTGACGAGCGTTGGAGCCGTCCATACCGTCGCTGTTTCACATGGGGAAGGGCGTTTCGTGGCTTCGCCGCACCTGCTTCGCCAGCTTGTGGACGATGGCCAGATCGCCACACAATATGTCGGTGACGACGGCAGGCCAAGCATGGATCTGAGCGTGAACCCCAATGGATCGGTGTTTGCCGTCGAAGGGGTAACCAGTCCGGATGGGCGAATCTTGGGCAAGATGGGGCACAGTGAGCGCAGCGGCGACAATCTCTACCGCAATGTTCCGGGCGACCACTATCAGCCTGTTTTCGAGGCGGGGGTGGCGTATTTTGCTTAGCGAATCCTTGGTCTTGGGGCGTGGTGCAGCGTTGGTGCACCTCCCCTCCGCGCTGGTTTTCCCTGTGGACGGTAGCGGTAATCGGCATCGCGGTGTTGATGGATGCCGAACGTGCGTATGCGGTCGTGGGATCCACGCCGGTTATGGTGCCGAGACCCAGATCGGTCAAATCATGCAATACAAGACTCTTCAACGAGGAGGGCGATATGTCGGTCGAGCTTGAGGACATCCATGAGGAGTGCGGGCTGTTCGGTGTGTGGGGGCATCACGATGCCGCCCATCTGACGTATTTCGGTCTGCATGCGCTGCAGCACCGTGGGCAGGAGGGGGCGGGCATCGTGGCGAACGACCACGGATCACTCGCTGGGCACCGTGGCCTTGGGCTGCTTACCGACGTGTTCCGTGATGAAACCGAGATGCGGCGTTTGAAGGGTGACGGCGCGATAGGCCATGTGCGTTACGCCACTTCCGGCTCGAAGAACGTGGAGAATATCCAGCCGTTCCTGTTCCGTTTTCATGATGGTGACTATGCCCTTTGCCACAACGGAAATCTGACCAACTGCACGAGTCTTAAACGCGGCCTTGAGGCCGAAGGTGCCATTTTCCACTCGAATTCCGACACGGAGGTGCTCATGCACCTCATCCGTCGCAGCGACAAGCCGACGCTCATGGCGCGGCTCAAGGAGGTTCTTCCGCGGGTTCACGGCGGGTTCGCGTATCTGCTCATGACCAACGACGCACTTATCGGCATCTCGGACCCCAACGGCTTTCGTCCGTTGGAACTCGGCAGGCTGCCTGGGGGCGCGTACGTCCTAGCCAGCGAAACGTGCGCGTTGGATGTGGTCGGCGCGCAGTTCGTGCAGGACATCGGACCAGGTCAGATAGTGACGGTCGACGACAATGGCTACAGCATCGAGACGTACGTGCCCGATCCGCAGCTTTCGATCTGTTCCATGGAATTCATCTATTTCGCGCGTCCCGATTCCAATATCTACGGCATCAACGTCCATTCGGCGCGTAAGCGCATGGGCGCTCGCCTTGCGTGTGAGGCACCGGTGGAGGCCGATATGGTCATAGCGGTGCCGAATTCCTCACTTTCCGCCACTTGCGGCTATGCGGAGACCAGTGGTCTGCCCAATGAAATGGGACTGATCAAGAACCAGTACGTTGCCCGCACTTTCATTCAACCGACGCAGGAGTTGCGTGAACAGGGCGTTCGCATGAAGCTCTCGGCCGTGCGCGGGGTCGTCGAAGGTAAGCGCGTCGTCGTGGTCGACGATTCGATAGTCAGAGGCACGACCTCACGGCGCATTGTGCGGTTGCTGCGCGAGGCTGGTGCGAAGGAGATCCACATGCGGATAAGCTCGCCGCCTTTGCGTTATCCGTGTTTCTATGGCATCGACATCTCCAACACCAAGGAGCTCATCGCCGCCAAAATGAGCGTGTCTGAAATATGCGACTATATCGGAGCCGATTCCCTCGCGTTCCTGAGCCTGGACGGGTTGGTCGAGTCAATCGGCATGCATGAGGATGCGCCATATGGCGGGTTGTGCGTCGCCTATTTCAACGGTGACTATCCAACGGCTCTCGACGATTATGAAGAGCCGTTCCTTGGGTCGTTGCCGCGGTCCGAACGTGAGCGGTTGAGACGCGAGTGGCGGTGCAGTGACTATCGCCATGACGCGGGCGTCGGAAAGTGACGCTGTGACGGGCGAAGCAGCATTCGTGCCGAAGGATGCAGCCGATGCGGGAGAATTTCAGATAACGCGGCGAGAATCGCAGCGAACACAAGCAACAAAGGAGCATCAATGCCACAGGCTTATGAAAACGCCGGCGTCAGCGTCGAAGCGGGATATGAGGTCGTCAGACGCATCGGCAAACACGTGGCCCGCACGTCCCGTCCCGGCGTCATGGGCGGCATCGGGGGGTTCGGCGGACTGTTCGATCTTTCGGGCCTGGGGTACCGGGAACCGGTGTTGGTCTCCGGCACGGACGGCGTGGGAACCAAACTCATGGTGGCCCAGGCCATGGGAAGGTTTGACACCATCGGCATCGACTGCGTGGCCATGTGCGTCAACGACATTGTGGCTCAAGGCGCTGAACCGTTGTATTTTCTCGATTACATCGCATGCGGGCACAACGATCCGGTGTGTTTGGAACGAGTGGTTTCGGGCGTGGCCGATGGCTGTGAGCAGGCGGGTTGCGCGCTGATCGGCGGTGAGACGGCTGAGATGCCCGGGATGTATGCCGCCGATGAGATCGATCTGGCTGGTTTCGCCGTGGGTGTGGTCGAAAAGTCCAGCCTCATCGACGGCGCCAGCGGTGCCACGGGCATCAAAGCCGGGGACACGCTCATTGCCCTTCCTTCCAGCGGCGTGCACTCCAACGGTTTTTCTTTGGCTCGTAAGGCGCTGTTCAACCAAGCCGGATACACCGTCGACACCCCGTTCGATGCGGTGATGGCGGATGACGGCGATCGTGGCGTTGCGGCCCGACCGCGTGTCGACGCCCAATCCGCCCGTGAAGACGGCATTGGCGCCGCCCCGACGCTTGGCGATGTGCTCCTGACGCCTACCAGGATCTACGTGAAGGCACTCATGCCGTTGGTGCGCGCCGGTCTGGTAAAGGGCGTCGCGCATATCACGGGAGGCGGCTTCATCGAGAACGTTCCACGCATGCTGCCGCAAGGTCTTGCCGCGCAGATCGATCTAGGTACGTGGCCCGTTCCTCCCATATTCGGGGCGATAGAGCGTGCCGGCTGCATCGATTGTATGGAGATGTACAACATCTTCAACATGGGTGTGGGCATGATGCTGGCTGTAGGCCACGATGAGGCGCAGGCGGCGCTTTCCATGCTCCGGTCCAATGAGGAGGAGGCGTACCGGGTGGGTGAGGTCGTCGTGCGGAACGATGATGGCGTGCGTGTCGTGTTCTCCGGTCCAGGTTTGGTGCGGTAAAGGATTTGCTATCTGCGGTGCGGTTGCGTCCGGCGGGCGCACATCGGCATTGTAGGTCACGCCGGTGGCTCGACCCGCAATAGGTCGGGGCGGGAGGGACTCCCGTCATCGTGGCATAAGGATTGGGGAGCCTGGTCGGTCAGATGTCGTCTGATTCCCGCGAGGCGATGGTCTCACCGCCCGTCGCCGCGGCTTGGGCCACGGCGACGGTGGCTCCGCGCAAGGTGATGTCCTGGCCGCACTGGCACCGCCGTATGGTGGTGCGTTTATGGAAGTTGGATGCGGTGGACCGGTTGAGGTAATGCTGAGCGGTGTCGATGAACACGTCGTTGACGATGTCGGGCGGCCCCCAGACGCAGACGTCCCCCATGTCGAGCAGTCCCACCGGCATGGCTATCGCCTGGGCCAGGTGTTCCCCCGCATCGGCGATCACCTGCCTGCGTTCGTTTTCGTTCGCCGCTCGGGCCATTCGCTCGCGCAAGGCAGGTGCGGAAAGGATGGTCTCCAGGCAGCCGCGTTTGCCGCATGGGCATTGCGCGCCGTCGGGATCGACGACGATGTGGCCGATCTCCCCGCTGGCGTAGTTTTCACCCACGATGGGTATGTCGTTGACCAATGTGGCGGCGCCGATGCCGCGGTCTATCTTGACGAACAGGAGATTCCCGCTCCCTTTGCCGAAGAATCGTTCGGTCATCATTGCGCAGATGACGTCATTGGTGACGCATACGGGCACTGCGAACCGTCGCTCCAACATTCCGCGCAGATCGACGTCGTGCCAGTCCCATTCGGTTGAGGTGAGAATCACCCCGTCGTGCACGACTCCTGTGGCGGCGATGCCGATGCCGATGACCCGTCCGCTGTCGTTCCCGATTCGCAGCTCCTCCTTCCACAGGCGCTCAATCAGAGAGGCGATGATTTCGCAGTCCACGCCTTTTTGGGAGTCGAGTGCGATCTCCGCATGCTGCAGGGGCGTGCCGAGGAGATTGGTCACTTCGCCGCTGATGAGATGCTCCTGCGAAAGGTCGATGGTGATGATGCGCAGGCGTTCCCCATCCACGCCGAGCAGCATGCCTCTCTTTCCCTTACCTGCGACATGGGTTTCGTAGCCCGACTCATAGATGAGCCCCTCGGAGAGCATGTCGTTGGTGACGTCGGAGATGGCCACGCGGGAAAGGCCGGTGGTGCGCCCCAGTTGCGCACGCGAATAGGCATGGGAGGGGTACAACAGGTTGAAGATCAACGAGCGGTTGTTGCGTCGTACGTCCGCCGGACTCGCCTTGCTTGAGGTGGCATGGGTGTGCAGATGGGCCGTCGTGTTGACGCTGACCGACATGCATCCTCCCTTCCTTGTGGGTCGTGCGATGTACCTATCAAGGTCACGGATATCGAATGAACGAGTTCGGTAAGATTATACATCCTCATTTCCGGAGAGCGGGTAACGGCTCCGGCCCTGTGGGCGGTCTGCATGGTTCCGGATCGGTCGTGGTGCTGATCCGATTTTGGAGGGACATGTGGAATGGTTGCTGGGATGGCTGCCGAAGTCTGGACATGATTTTATATTTATGTATATTATATTAACAATAAGTGTATTGCGCGGACTGTTTCGGTAGGGTTTTCCGAAAGGTTTCGAGGCATATGCCTGGTTTGCAAGCGATTTCGGGGCTTCGGCCGGTTGTGCCGTCAGTTGCGCATCGGGCATTGATGACTACGAAAGGCGTGGTATGAAAGGCAATGAGGACATTATCGGCGGCGTTGAAGCCGGCCGCGTGGGTGACGGAGCGCCGCTGTCCGAACGGCTGAACGCGGTCGCGCGCGGTTTCGCCATCGAAGGGTTGATTGAAAGCATAGAGCCTTATGGGGATGGACACATCAATGAGACCTATCTGCTTGTTACGGATCGGAGTCGTTACATCCTACAGCGCATGAACACCGACATCTTTGCGGATGTCGGAAGCCTTATGCGCAACATCGAGCTGGTCACGGCCTTCCTGCGTGAACGGGGGAAGGAGACGCTCGACATCATACCCACGACGGAAGGTGGCTCATACCGTCATTTCGACAGTGGCGACTGGCGTGTGTATAAGTTCATCGAAAACACGATTTCGTATAATCTGGTCCCCTCAACCGACGTGTTCCGGGAGTCCGGTGTCGCTTTCGGGCAGTTTCAGAATGATTTGGCGCAGTTCGATGCCTCTCGGCTGACGCAGACCATCAGGCATTTCCACGATACCCCCAAGCGTTTCCGTGATTTCCGGGCTTCACTCGAAGCCGATGAATTCGGGCGTGCCGCCGTCTGTCGTGATGAGATCCGGTTTTACCTCGACCGGGTTTCGTGCTATGGCATCATCATGGATGGTCTGGCGGATGGTTCGATTCCGTTGCGGGTGACGCATAATGACACCAAACTTAACAATATCCTCATGGATGCGAAGAGCCATAAGGCCCGAGCCATCATCGACCTCGACACGATCATGCCCGGGTCAATGCTTTTTGATTTCGGTGATTCCATACGCTTCGGGGCCTCGACCGCCCTTGAGGACGAGCGCGATCTCAGCAAAGTGCATTTCAGCCCCGACCTGTTCCGCGCATACACCGAGGGATTCGTCGGGGCGGTGCGCCCAAGCATCACCGATCGTGAGGTTCAGCTGCTGGGTCTGGGTGCCCGGATGATGACCTTGGAATGCGGCATGCGGTTCCTTACGGATTTTCTTGCAGGTGACACGTACTTCGCCGTGGCCTACCCGGAGCACAATCTGGTCCGTTGCCGTACGCAGATCAAGCTCGTCCAGGAGATGGAGGACAAGGAGGCGCAGACCTCTAGGATCGTCGATGAGGTGATGGATCCGATGACCGGAGCCGCTGCAGGAGGCAGGCTATGAGCAGGATGGCGATGGACGGCGTCTACGAAGCCATCGATGCGCTGAGCGACTTTGCGTTGGATCGTCTTTCGCTCAGTCCAGACGACGAGGTGTGGGCCCGCAATCGTGTATTGGCCTTGTTTGCGCTCGACTCGTACCATCCGACGGGCACGAAGGCCGAAGGTGCCGATGTGGATTCGCTTCTGAATCGACTGCGTGAAGCGGCCGTGGCTGCCGGACTTCTGAGCGGGGATCCGACTTCCGACGGCGGGGGCCTGACTTCCGACGGCAGCGATCGGTCGAAGCGGTCCTCCGCTAGGGCGATCGATGACGCAGCGGTCAACGGCGATGCCTTGGACGATGCGGTGATGTCGTGCTTCACAGCGTCTCCATCCGTGTTGCGGAGCCGATTCAAGGGCATCGAGTCCGTTGCCGCCGCCGGTCCGATGGAGGCGATGCGCTGGTTCTACGATTACTGTTCGGACAGCACCTACGTGAAACGTTCGCGTTTGTCGCGCAACCTACGTTTCGCCTCGCATGGGCTCATCGTCACCATCAACCTTTCTAAGCCGGAATTTCGTACCATGAAGAACGCCGCTGTGGGAAACAGCGTTTCAGGGGGGTATCCCAAGTGCACGATCTGCTATGAAAACGAAGGGTTCGCCGGTCGCGATAAGCGCACGCTGCGCACCATACCCGTCACCCTCGGTTGTCGTCGATGGTTCTGGCAGTTTTCGCCCTACGGCTATTTCGACCAACACGGCATCTGTGTGAACGCGGAGCATACGCCCATGCACGTGGACCGGCAGACGTTTGTCAACCTGCTTGATTTCGTCGACCGTTTTCCGGGTTATTTCCTGGGCTGCAACGCCGCGCTGCCCAGAATCGGCGGCTCCGTGCTTGCCCATGACCATTATCAGGGCGGCGGTGAGCTCATGCCCATGCACAAGGCGGGCGCCTGGGCCACCCTTCGCTTGGGTCCAGATGCCGACAACCGCGTCTTGCCTGCCTTGCCCGCTTCCGTCGTCGGCGCCGATTCACGGAGAGTCAACGGTTGCGCCGGTCCTCTTCCGCAGAGGCAGGCGGCATGCGAGTGCGTCGTGGAGATTCTCGATTGGCCCGGAACGGCGGTACGTGTGGTTTCGCGCTCGCGTGCCGCAATTGTCGCCGTGTCCGACCGTATTCGCGAAGGATGGGTGCACTACAGCAATCCTGGGCTCGCCATTGTCTGCGAGGGGCCGGAGGGTCGCCGTAGTGCTGTGTCGCCCAGTGTCGTGGTGACGGAGCGTGGCTACGAAATGAATCTCATTCTGCGCAACAACGGTGTCAGTGAGGAATTTCCGCAAGGGATATTCCACGCCCATCCCGAATTCTGGGCGGTCAAGCAGGAACCCATCGGGCTGATCGAGGCCCAGGGGTTGTTCGTACTCCCCGGCCGTCTCAAAGACCAACTGGCGCATATCGAGGATGCGCTTGTGGCGGGCGGTCCGTTGCCCGAGGCCGAGCATGAGTTCGCTTTCGAGTGGGATGAGCTGCGCGACAAGCTCGGGGGCCGTGCCGACCGCCAGGGTGTGAGGGAGGCCATCAAGGACGAGTTGGGCGATATCTGCGAACGCATTTTGGGCAATACGGCGGTTTTCAAACGTAAGGAGGACACCCTGGCGTTCATGCAGTCGCTTGGTTTCATGAAAAACGACTGAATTGCCCCGTTGGTCTTGCGTAAGATCAGCCTGCGGCGCTTCGCCGGTCGCCGGTGCTTTGTCATGTTGTCGAAACTATGATTGGTGTGGTACGACAAAGGAGGTTGGCATGGTGGTGAAAGGTCTGAAAGCGCAAGACGACGAGGAGACGTTGCGAACGGAAGCGGGTTCCGGTTCGGCTGCTGCCGGTGATGGCCGTGGCCAGGAGAGTTCGCAGGTCGGTTTGAGTGTACGCAGGGCAGTGGTGACCGGCGCGTCCAGCGGCATCGGTCGAGCCACGGCCGAGGCGCTTGCGGCCGACGGATGGAGGGTCGTGGCGTTGGCGCGTCGCGAGGCGAAGCTGCTCTCGCTGGCGGATGAGCTCAACGAACGTTATGGCGCTGGAACGTGCATATATTCAATCTGCGACATCACGGACGAGGCTTCCACCCAGACCGCGGTCACGCGGGTCCTTTCGCTGGACGGCGGCGTCAAGGCGCTGGTGAATTGCGCTGGGGCGGCGTTCGGCAAGGATAGCGTGGAACATTCCAGTCTTGATGATTGGCGTAATATGTATGAGCTGAACGTCATCGGCACTTTGCGCATCACCCAGAAGCTGCTGCCTGCGCTCAAGGAGGCCCCCGGAGGCGGCACCGTAGTGGTCATCTCCTCCACGGCTGGCATTGAGCCCTATGAGGGTGGTTCGGGTTACTGTGCGGCGAAAGCGGCCGAGCGTGTCATGGCCCGGGTCCTGCGGTTGGAGCAGATAGGGCAGCCATTGCGCGTGATCGACGTTTCGCCGGGCATGGTGAAGACCGATGAGTTTTCACTCAAGCGTTTCGGTGGCGATCGGGCGAAGGCCGAAGCGGTGTATCAGGGCGTTCCCGATCCGCTGAGTGCCGAGGATGTCGCGCAGTCCGTGCGTTGGGCGTTGTCACAGCCCGATACCGTGGATGTCGATTCAATCGTGGTGCGGCCTCGCGCGGAAGGTTCCTACACCAAAGTCGATCGGCATTAGGCGGTGCGTCCAGCTTCCGGATTTTCCGTTTTCTGCTTTCCGCTCCTTGTCGCTTCCTGTTGCTGCGGCTCGCCTGTACGGAAAATCCGGAAGTTTGTTCTGTATATCCGCGGTTCGCGGCTTCCATCCGAAGCCTATCTGCACAACTTGCTGACCATCACTTCATTAAACCGTTTTCGTAGTAGTGCGCCAGTGTTTCGTCCCGCAGCTCTTCGAAGTAGCCTGCATCGATCGAGGCGCGGATGTCATCAAGGAGCTTGACGAAGAAGTGCTCGTTGTGGATGGTGGCCAACGTGGCGCCGTTCATTTCATGCGCACGCAGCAGGTGATCCACATAAGCGCGGGTGTAGTGAGTGCAGGTGTAGCACTCGCAGCCCTCCTCCAAGGGATTGAAGTCATGTTTGTTGGCGGCACGTTTGATGTTGTAACGTCCATGTCGAGTGAATATGGCCCCGTTGCGTCCGCACCGAGCGGGTGAGACGCAGTCGAAGGTGTCGCCGCCGTTCTCGACGCATGCGAAGATGTCGTCGACCTCGGCGATTCCGAGCACATGCCTGGGGCGGTTCTCCGGCATTTCGTCGCAGATCCACGCGCAGGTGTCGCCGATGAGCCGTTTTTCGATGGCTCCCCCGATGCCTACTCCGTCGAAGTCGAGGGAGGCGATCTCCCTCGCCGCGCGGCGCCTTAGGTCCTCGTAATTGGCTCCTTGCACCACTCCGTACAACGCCTGATAGGGTTTGCCTACGCGCTCGTGCGTCAGCCTCCGGTGCTCCTCGACGCATCGGCGCGCCCAGCGGAACGTGCGCTCTACGGAATGCTCCTGGTAGCCCCGGGTGTTCATCAGTGTGGTCAGCTCGTCGAAGGCGAACATGATGTCAGCACCGAGCTTGTGCTGGATGCCCATGGAAATTTCAGCGCTGAAACGGTGCCTGCTGCCGTTCAGCGGTGATTTGAACGTCACGCCGTCCTCGTCCACGAACGCTAGCCGTTCCTTGCCTTCCGCGATGACGTCGTCGTTCTTCATGTCGGTCACGTCCATCGCAAGGGTTTTCTTGAACCCCGCTCCGAGTGAGAGCACCTGGAATCCGCCCGAATCGGTGAACGTAGGGCCGTCCCAGTTCATGAACCGCGCCAAGCCGCCAGCTTCATCGAGCACCTCTTCACCCGGGCGCTCGAAAAGATGGAAAGCGTTGGAAAGCAGGCACTGCGCACCGAGGTCCTTCATGGTCTCCGGCAGTACCCCCTTCATGGCGCTCTGCGTAGCGACCGGGACGAAAGCGGGTGTACGGATGTCGCCGTGCGGGGTATGGATGATTCCCGTACGTCCGTAGCGCGCCCCATCGTGTCCTTTGCCCTGAGCGCAACTTTCCAGACGTGAATGCTGCTCGAAGCTGAATTCCGATCGATCGCCGGGCAGTCCGGGTCGGGCTCCGCGAGGGTGCTCGAGCAATCCTGAAGCGCTGTGGGCCAGGTGGCTTGCCGTGCGGATGGTTGAGTCGTTGTCCGCGGGGTGACCGCTGTGGTCGGCTGCTGCTGTCTGCAGGTGTCGGGCATCCGCTGCTGCGTCTGCGTTGGTTGCGGCTGTTGTGTTCATAGTGTGTACTTTAGGAGGAACCATGCCGAGCCGGTTCGACGCGGCGCTCCTGCACGCCTATGCCATGGACGTTCGGTAGCACAGGGCCGGTGTGGCGACGAAACGTCGATGTGTCCGTATGGACACGAAATCTCGCCACATGGTGCCGTGCTCGGCTGTGGCGCGGAATGCTGCCGTGTCCATATGGCTTGCCAAGACGGCCACATTGGCATGTGTAGTCCTTCGACGTATCGGTGACTATGCACATGGAACATCGCGGATATCGATTTTCGGGAATAAAATTGGCTGAATATAAGCTGACAGAGTGTGGGAGCCGTGTGCAAAGCCCATTCCATACGGTTCACGCCATTTATTAGTATTGAAAACGTACATGCGACATGTAGAGGGTTGGTTTGGCGTGTGACGGGGTTTGGAAACAGGGATCGCTCTTCTATGGAACGTCCAGCAAACTTTCAGATAGCCTGTCTTTACTCATCTATAGCGAAACACATGAGGCGTCATCCGCTATGGCTGGCGCTTAACGATGAAGGAGTGATCATGGCTGAAAATGACGACAGGTCGCTGTCCGGTGAGCAGCAGGCAGCTTCGCGGCGCGATGCGGGTCAGGCTGGGCAGGGCGGCCAGTCCAATCCGTTCAGCGGATTGTACGGTCAGGACACCGGTGTGAATGAGGGTGCGGCAAGTGAACAAGTCGGTGCCTCCGCTACGAAGGATGGCGTTGAAGTGGGCGGAGGTCAGCCTTCCGCCGAGCCGGGGTCAAATGGTGGG
This sequence comes from Bifidobacterium bombi DSM 19703, assembly GCF_000737845.1. Classification (GTDB taxonomy): domain Bacteria; phylum Actinomycetota; class Actinomycetes; order Actinomycetales; family Bifidobacteriaceae; genus Bifidobacterium; species Bifidobacterium bombi. The sequence continues at coordinate 1,540,251 of NZ_ATLK01000001.1, forward strand.
CCGCAGTCAGGTGAAACGCCTCAGTCTCGAGAAAACCAGACCCCGGAGCATGTAAAAGACGGTGAATCGACGGCACCGCACAATGGTTTCGGTTCGAACCCGTATGCGGGGGTGGAGAACGGCCAGCAGCATACGCAGCCTATGCAGCCTCAGTATGGTCAGTATGCGCAGCCTCAATATGGTCAATTCGCACCGAGATCGGCAGGCGCCGAAGACGTCGATGCCGGGAGCATGACCGGCGCGGAATCCGATTCTCAGCCTACGGAGCAGTTTGACGGTCAACCGACCAGACAATACGCTCAAGGTTTCGGCGTCGGTGGTCCGGTGCCTCCCGTGCCGGGTCAGGCGGGGAATGTGCCTCCATACGGAGCTGATTTCGGCGGCCCCATGAACCCCAACAATCCCATGAAGCCCATGAAGCGCAAAAAATCCAACGATAACGTACTCGTCGCAGTGGTTTCTGCAGTGCTCACGGCCATCCTATGCCTCGGATTCGGTTATGTGGCCTTGTCGAACGGATGGGTGCCCATTCATGATTCGAGTTCGATGAGCGGGATCATGTCGAACACCTCCGGTGAAGGCACCGCCAAGCCGCAAGGCGGCGCGGCGCCCGATTGGACCAGCGTTTCCAAGAACGTCTCGAATTCGGTCATCTCGATTCAGACCAAGGTGCAGGGCGGTGAGGCCAAGGGATCCGGTGCCATTATCGATACCGACGGGCATGCTGTGACCAATAACCACGTCATCTCTGGCAGTGAGGACATTCAGGTCACGCTGGCCAACGGGCAGATGTACAAGGCGAAGGTCACCGGCACCGATCCGACGACCGATTTGGCGGTCATTCAGCTGCAGGATGCTCCTAAGGACCTGACACCGGTGAAGTTCGCCAATTCCGACAAGCTCGCGGTGGGGGAGAACGTGATGGCAGTCGGCAACCCGCTGGGCTATGACGACACCGCGACGACGGGCATCGTCTCGGCGATCAATCGACCGGTGAGCGTGATGGACGGGAACCAGTCTCAGATCGTTACCAACGCCGTGCAGATCGACGCGGCCATCAATCCGGGCAATTCCGGCGGTCCTACCTTCAACGCCGCTGGCGAAGTGGTCGGCATCAACTCGTCGATCGCCACTGCTTCTTCCTCCTCGGGCCAAGCAGGTTCCATCGGCATCGGATTTGCCATTCCCTCGAACTTGGTCAAGAGCATCTCGGATGAAATCGTCAAGGATGGCGCTGCAAAGCACGTGATCTTGGGCGTGACGATCAAGACCGCCTCGACGACGGCGGACGGCATCACCAGAACCGGAGCCCAGATCACCAAGGGTAGCGACGGTACGGCCGTGGCTTCAGGGAGCCCGGCCGCGAAGGCCGGTCTTAAAGAGGGCGATACCATCGTCTCATTCAATGATCGTGCGGTCGGTAGCAATTCGGCGTTGTTGGGTTACGTCAGGGCGGCATCGATCGGGGATAAGGCGGACTTGCGCATCGTCCGGGGCGGCAAGACCATCGAGGTCAACGTGACTCTCGACCAGGAGGAGAAGCAGGTCACTGGTTCCAACCGCAAGGAAAAGAAGAGTCCAAGCTCCGGCAGTAACGGTCAGGGAGACGGCCAAGGCGACGACGGCGGCAACGGAGACGGCGGTGGGATCTGGGATCCCTTCGGCTTCTTCTAAACCAGTGCGATTGGTGAGTCGTTGAGTCTTGCAGCGGTTCGTATGAGGTGGCGCGACGTGGATCGCGCCACCTCTTTTTTGTATGTGTGCGTAGACACGTGCCCGGGGTGGTGCGGTTGGCGCTCGATGAAGCACGGAAGATCCATCCGATTCAACCATGAGCATTGCTGTCCCGCCTGGGAGAAGCGTTTGTCGGGTTTTCACGGAATCTGTTTCCGTGGTACTCGGGGTTGCGATAAAGTGGTTGATATGACTGAGCATTTGAATGATGACAACGAGTCCGTGTCGAAGCAGACTGGGAATTACTCCCGCGACGGGGGCGAATTGCGCATCGCCGTCGTGGGCGCGGGCCCCGCCGGCGTCTATTCGTCGGATATCTTTCTCAGGGAGCTTCACAAACGTGCTGCGGAATTGGGGTTGCCTCAGGATGCGCGCATCGATCTTTTTGAGAGGCTGCCGGTTCCCTTCGGACTGGTGCGTTATGGGGTGGCCCCCGACCATCCCGCTATAAAGTTCATCTCGAGCGCGTTGGAGAAGACGCTGGACAATCCCGATATCCATCTTTACTGCGATGTGGATTTCGGCAAGGACGTCACATTGGGCGATCTTGTACCGCGCTATGACGCGATACTGTTCGCGACCGGCGCGGTGGCCGATAAGCCTCTGAATTTGCGTGGTGCGAACCTTGACGGGGTGTATGGCGCGGCGCGGTTCGTGCAATGGTACGACGGCTACCCTGAAGGCACACGCCAATGGCCGCTTGATGCCCGGCAGGTCGCCGTCATCGGCGGAGGCAACGTGGCGATGGATGTGTCGCGTGAGTTGGTTCGTCGTGCCGATGACCTGAAGACCGGGACCGATATTCCGGACAATGTGTATGAGGGCTTGGCCGCGAACCAGGCGAACGAGCTGCACCTGTTCATTCGGCGTGGGGTGGCGCAGGCCAAATTCTCCGTACAGGAGCTCAGAGAGCTGGAGAAGCTTCCTGGGGTGCAGGTCATCGTCGATGACAAGGACTTCGAACTGGATGACGAGACCATTGAGATCGCTGGTCAGGATAAGCTGACCAGACAGATGGTGGAGGAGCTTTTTACCGTGCGCGACATGGCTGAAGACATGGCCATGGACGAAGACGCGAACGGGTTTGGTTCTGATTTCGAGGGCAATCCGGCCAGCAAGAGGTATTACATCCACTTCAATTGCGATCCGGTTGAGATCCTTGGAGAAAACGGCAAGGTGACCGCGTTGCGTGTCGAGCGCACGTGGACCGGTGCGGACGGCGATATGCACCGTACCGGCGAATTTGTCGAATATCCGGTTCAGGCGGTGTACCACGCCATCGGTTACAAGCCTGCAAGCGTGGAAGGCGTGCCTTACGACAGCCGACGTAGCGTACTGGCGAATCAGGATGGCCGCATCTGCACGCAGACCGGCGTGGAGATGGGTGGAGTGGATGAGGTGTGCCCGCGGCTTTACGCGACCGGCTGGGCCAAGCGCGGGCCGGTGGGGCTGATCGGATCCACCAAGTCCGACGCGCTCGCCATTGTGGATAACATGCTTGAGGATCTGGCCGAGGCGAAACCCACCGCAGCCGGTACCGGCGCGCCAGCGGAACTGGAAGGCGCGGGAACCAATACCGACGCGGTCTTCCTTGGTGGCGCCCGTTTCGGTGTGGATCGCGATCCTCGGTCCATTGACCGTCTGCTGTCTTCCCGCGGCATCAGGCCCATTGATTTCGCGGGCTGGAAACGTGTGGATGCCTATGAGCGTGCTCAGGGTGCGCAGGAAGGTCGGGAACACAAGAAAGTGATTGATCCGGAGCAGATACGGGACATCGCCCTTGGGCAGTGATCAAGGATCCTGCGAAGTTTTGCAAGACCTGTGAATCGGAAGGAGTGCGGATGGATAGGGGCTCTTCCGCATCATAGATGTGGTGTTATTGTCGTGATATGCCGTGAGGATTGGGATGCGTCAAGCTGCGGCTGTACTTGTGGTAAGGACATGCTGAGAAGTGAGGATAGTGCGAAGATCGTGACATGAAGACTGCGATGCCTGCGAGACGCGGGTTGAACGCGTTTCGTCAGACGTTGCAGTTTTCCGTGGAGCTGTCGAACTGTACGTTATAATCGTCACTTAGTGAGTTATGAGAAGTAGGAGTTTGAAACAGAGAGAATCTCAAAATATAAGGCAGATATGTCAAAATTTGATGTAAGGCGTGTACTGGTAATCATGATGACGGCTTCCTTGGTGGGGGCCTTGGGTGTATCGCCCGTTACGGCGAATGCGGATACCGGTGGAACGTTGAGCGACCAGACCAATGTAAAAACTATCGGCGACCAGAGGATGTCTCGCAATGGTCTGGGTTCCATGCCTGACAATCCTACACAACCATTGCCCGACAAAGTAAGTGCGGTTACCCCTGACGATGCCGCCGTGGTCGCGCCCACGCTGGCGACGAAAAAAGACGGTACCACGGTCAACCTCTCAACTGGTGCCACCGTGACCGATTCGAAGATCGTGGGTACGTCGACACAACCGCCGGATCCACTTGGCAAAACTGACGGCAAAAGATTTATCCCCGTTCAGGCGGGTGAGGTGAAGAAAGCCGTTCGTGCCAACGGCGGCGAAGTGGACGTGGCGACAGGTGGGAAGGACGCTGGAAGCCAGTCGGTGCCACGCGTCCGTAACATAGCCTTGCAAAACAACGGTTACGGCGCTTACTGGGGATCGTACAACGGCACCCCGGCTTTTTTCGAGGCCGGGGGAAATTTGTTCGCGCAACAGGCCAAAGGCGTCATCGACGTGTCCCAGTGGCAGGGTGACATCGATTGGCAGGCCGTGAAAAACTCAGGTGTGGAGGGCGCCATAATTCGTATTTCCTATGGTTGGGGTAACGATTATGATCCCAAGGCAATCCGCAATATCAACGAGTGCAAGCGGCTGGGCATTCCGTTTGGGGTTTACATTTACTCATATGCGTATGACTCCGCAGGTGCCGCCGCCGAGGGCCAGGACGTGGTGGCCAAGCTCAGGGGAGCTGGTGTGAGCCCGTCGGATTTGAGCTATCCGGTGTTTTACGATCTGGAACATTGGTCTTGGACTGGTCATGCACCTCCGTCAAGCCCTTGGGTGTATGACGGTATCGTCAATTCGTGGTACAGCCAGCTGCAGGCGGGCGGCTATAACAATCTTTCCATCTATTCGTATACGGGCTACCTTAACGGCCCCCTCAACTCAGGTAATATCCATTCGAAAACCCGATGGGTCGCCAGCTACGGTCCACGGACCGGCTTCGGATACTCGACAAATGAGCGCGGATGGCAATATGCAGACAATGGCAGCATCCCGGGCATTGGGGGAAGCGTTGACCTCAATGCTTTCGGGAATCTCAGCTATTCGGCATCATGGCCTTGGGGGCATAACACCTTCACCGATATTTCGCAGCATCCACAAGTATCACTCAGTAATGGAAAGTATTATATAAGCTCAGCACAACGGGATACTGCAGGTATTGATGTGCCGGGCGCTTCCACTGCCGATGGTACGCTGTTGCAGCTTTTTGGGGCAAATCACTCAGATGCCCAACGCTATCTTTTTACCGCCCAGAATGACGGCAGCTATGAAATAAAAAACGTCGCTTCGAACAAGGTCCTTGATGTTCCAGGTGGTCAGGCCCGAGCCGGCAAGGCAATTCAGCAATATGCGGCGAACGGGACTGCCGCGCAACACTGGTTTCTAAGGGAGTCGGGTCAACGGGGTGGGCTCGTCATACAGTCAGCCCTTGGCAATTTCGTTCTTGATTTAGCTTTAGGAAACACAACGGATTTCACGCAACTGCAACTTAATGACCCGACCTTGAGTGGTTCGCAGCAGTATTTTTTAAGTTCCGTGACTCAAATATCCACTTCTCGGGCGCAGAGGATTTCTTCGGTCGCAAATTCCAGCCAAGTTCTTGATATTCCTAGTGCTTCGGATGATGACAATGTTGGGGTGGAAGTGTATTCGTGGAATGACACAGATGCACAGAAATTCAATTTTCACGAGATAGGCAATGCGATTTATGAGATTACCAATGCTGGTTCAGGGAAAGCCGTTGAAGCCGCTGGAGCTGGTTATCTGAATTCAACGCCTATTCAGCAATACGCACCGAATCATACTTCAGCTCAACGTTGGATGCCTCGGCTCAACGGTAACGGGTCTTATTCGTTTTTCCCCGAATGTGCCAACAAGGCTCTGGACCTTCCAGGTGGGTCCACGCAAAATGGCACGTACCTTCAACTGTACAATTCAAATGGCTCAAGCGCACAGCAGTGGAGACTCGAAGATGCAACAACAAATCGCGATAAAATAAATAAGCTCGCAGCTCAACATAAAACCGATTTGGCAGATGGTACGTACACCTTTATTTCCTCAACCGCCCAGAATAAGGTAATGGAGGTAGCTGGAGGTTCACATGAAGACGGTGGGAAAGTTCAGCTCTACGATTTAAATAACACATATGCGCAGGCTTGGCAGGTCAGTCATGATGCCGATGGATACATTACCTTGACCAATCAGGCATCAGGTAAGGTGCTGGATGTGAATGGTGGAGTGGCTCGGCTTAGCGCAGGGGTTCAGCAGTACACATCCAATGGTTCGTGGGCTCAGAAGTGGATAGCGCTGAAAAGCGGCGATCACTATACTCTTATGTCCGGCATCAATCGCAGTTACGTGCTTGATGTTGCCGGTGGTTCAACCATGAATGGCGCTGTGGTTCAGCTCTACTCAAATAATGGAACGTCGGCGCAGCAGTGGAGACCGGTGGCGGCAAAAACCCCTCGTACGGCTCTTAATGCTTTAGCTGCGGCCCACAAAACAGATCTAGCCGACGGTAAATATGTTTTTGCAACAAAAAATGCATATAAGCAAGTGCTGGATGTGGTTTCTGGTTCGCATTCCGATGGGGCGGTCGTTCAACTGTACGAGGAAAATAATAGTGGTGCGCAGATTTGGCAGGTCAGTCATGATTCAATGGGTTACGTGACACTGACCAACTCCGGATCTGGCAAGGTCCTCGATGTAAGTGGCGGTGTTGCAACGTTGAATGCAAGAGTGCAACAGTTCTCTTCCAACGGTTCGTGGGCTCAAAAATGGGTGGCGGTCAAAAATGGGGACCATTGCACTCTTATTTCCGCTATTGACAGTGACTATGTGTTGGACGTTGCAGGAGGCTCATCAAAGAATGGCGCTACTGTTCAACTTTATTACAGTAATGGCAGTAATGCGCAGCATTGGCAAGGTAAAGCGTTAAGTCGTTAGCGGGTTCGGATATCTCCTTGTTTTATGTATTGGAAGGCTAATTCGTTAAGTATTCGTGAACCTTACGGGTTGCTGCTTTTTTGACGTGCCAGATTGCGACACCAGCGATAAGTCAGCCCATATGTCGGTATTGGCATCGCTTTTAGCAAAGGATTCAGTGGCGGTGCCAATATGAAAAAATGTTTGCACCTGTGACGTACGTTTTTCGATCTCGTTTGGCAATGACATCCAGAATGATGCCGGTCACGATGAAAAGCAATCCGGCTACAATGAGCATGACGGAGCCGATGAGTGTTGGAAACCGTGCCACCATGCCGGTACGCCAGAAATCAATCATGACGCTGATCAGGAATCCTAGACCGACCAATGACGAGATAAGACCTAAGCTGCCGAAGAATGGTAGTGGCTTGTACTCCCTTATCATTGTGAAAATGGTAGAAATTACCTTCATTCCATCGCCTACAGTGTCTAGTTTGCTCACCGAGCCATCAGGGCGGTCGCGGTATTTAACAGGCATTTCGTAAAGTTTAAGATTGTTGTTGAGACTGTGTATCGTCATTTCGGTCTCGACTTCAAATCCTCTCGATAATACCGGGTATGTCTTTACAAAAGTGAAGGAAAAAGCCCGATAGCCCGTCATGATATCGTTTACATGTGCACCGAAAAGAAAGTTGATGGAATTGCGGACCAACTTATTGCCGGCATTGTGGAATGGTCGCTTATTCTCTTCAAAATATGTAGAACTCAAGCGGTCACCAATGACCATGTCGTAGCCTTCGATGATTTTATTTGCCATGGCAGGCGCTGCCTCCGCGGGATAAGTGTCATCACCATCAGCCATGATGTAGACGTCGGCGTCTACATCCTCGAACATCGCCCTGATTACATTTCCTTTACCCTGCCGGGGTTCCTTGCGAACTATAGCGCCCGCCTGTGCGGCGATTGACGCGGTCTGATCAGTCGAATTGTTGTCGTAAACGTAGATCTTTGCGTCTGGCAGAGAAGCTCTGAAATCCTTGACAACCTTACCGATAGTGACTTCTTCGTTATAACATGGCAGAAGCACAGCGATTTCAGCCATACCATATTCCTTTCGAGCTTTCAAAATATATATCTATGTATTCCATTTACCGTGATGTGCTTGATTTAGTAATCTCCACGCTTCTTAATTATAGAATTGCCTTCCTACAGGAAGGACATGATAAGAAAACATTGTAATTTGTCATACTTGATGACTTATTGATTACTGTAAATCGGTATGTGGCTTTCCTGGCCCTGGCTGCTGAAGTGATCATGACGAGCATAAGTTTCTATTTTCAGCATAGAAATCCTAATATGCAGTCTACACCAGTAGATCAGTAATGATATATCTTGAAACGACTGAAATAATAATAGATGTATCGTTTGAATTTGCCTATATTATGTAATAATGCACAGAGTCTTATTAAGCTCTTCTAATGCAGATACTACAGTTGTCAGATATGGTTAATGATTGATATTACTTTTCAAGTAGAATCCTCTCCTTTGAATGGGTCATTGAGCCGTTGTTGTTGCCAGTTGCATTTAGTGCCCTCATTTTAATAATCGCTGATACCGTGCTGAATGTGATGTCACACTTTTTCAGTGTAATTGTTATATGTACGAAGCAAGGTATTTTGAAAATTATATGATCATACCTTATTTAGGCCAGTGTTACATTAATGTGTCACGTTTTCTAAGATAGATATTCCCAGACCTACTGTATCGTCACAAAGTAAATGCACGTTGAATAAGAATCGGCAGATTGGTCTTTCTTACCTATTTTCATGCTTGGTTGTTTGTATCATGTCTTCAATTCGATTCCACGCACTTGATATCCTGGTAGTGAAGCGACGCCGGCAATCAGTTTTCTTGAGCATTATCTTCAGTGTCTTCCGTTTTGTTGGTTTTCTAGAAAAGAGTTTATTTCGGGTTAAAAAATTGCGTGAGTAATAGGGTCATTATCTTTTTGATTCTAGAATAGGTCGTTTCCGTGTTACAATCGCTTGTTTGCGTGGGTTTCTTAATCCCCAAAAACAGGAAGATATTTTTATTCTGTCCTTTCTAGCGCTGTTTTACAAGGTGGAAAGTACTCTTGGAATCGAGAAAAGCAGGCGTCTGTAGAAGTGAGGTAACATGCGGAACGATAAGGTCTACCGGCCGAGCGAACTCGAATGCTTCATCCGATTTTCCTCACCTAGGTTCAAACGAACCCTCTTTATGTTTTCTTCAGCGTTCTTGGCACTTCTTGCGTCGTTCGCGTTCCCAGTATGCGCGCGTAGGTTGCTGTCTATCGCGAGTATTGATGCAAGTGTTTCTGTTGTTATCGTTCGTTTTCTCATCTTATGGGTGCTGCTTTTACCCATCGTTTCCATTTTAGTCTTCGGATTCTCTCGAACGGGATCCTGGCTGCATAAGAATCGTTTCATTATAGCCGTCTGTATTGTTTTGTTTGCGGTTATTTTTGATGTCAACGGTTCATCCTTGGGGCAGTGGGATGCTCTTCTGGGGCATCCCAGCAATGCAGGTATTGCACTGGGAAAGTCTCAAGCCCTTCGTACTGACGAGTATATGGGCCTAACCCCTCTCGCTTTTTCTCAGAAATACAACAATTATCGTTATTTCAGCACAATTCCCAGTGGACAGAGTACCGATCTTTTCATCATCAAAGACGCCCCTGTGCTAGCTTTGGCTGAAATATTCCGTCCTTTCCAATGGGGCTATTTATTCTTAGGTTCCTCACGAGGGCTTGCATTTTATTGGTCAGCCCGTATGGTGGCGCTTTTCCTGTGCATGTATGAGCTTATCCGTCTGATGACAGCTAGCCGCCGTTTGGCCGCTGCAGGAGCTACTCTTGTCACATATTCCCCCATCGTTCAATGGTGGTATGCCGTCAATTCGATCGTAGAACTCCTTATTGCAGCTTCATTGGCGATAGTGTTGTTCAATCATTACTGTCACGACCACAACTCGTGGCATAGACTCAGTTGCGCTGCAGTCATCTGTCAATGCGGAGGCATGTTCATCCTTGCCTTATACCCGGCTTTACAGGTGCCTTTGGCTTATTTGATTATGATTTTGCTTGCCTGGTCCTTGGCGGAGAACTGGAAAAATATTCATATGACGCTACGGGATTGGCTGTGGGTGGTCGTATGCGTAGCGGTGACAATTCTCCTGCTTGGAACCGTGCTCTATTATTCAAGGCCGACGATCGTGGCTGCACTCAACACTGTCTATCCAGGTCATCGCGTTTCTACGGGTGACGACATGCCTTTCCTGAATCTTTTCAATGGATTTACATCGATGTTGTATTCGCTCAAAGATTATGTGGGTCCCGTCAATGCTTCTGAAACAGCGCAGATGGTTGATTTCTTCCCATTGGGTTTGCTGCTTGCCTTGTACCAGCTCTTCAAGCTGAAGAAAAAGGATGTACTCTCAATCCTGCTTTTCATTTACAGCTGTGCCATGTGCCTGTTTATGACGGTTGGCGTCCCTGAATGGCTGGCTTCGGTCACTTTGTTCTCTCGTGTCACAGGATCACGCTGTTATCTGGGTTTTGCCATAGCTAATGTGTTGCTGCTATGCAGGTGTCTTTCACGGCCAATTACCATTATGGAGAAGCGTTTCAGTCTTGCGATTGTGCTTATCTATGCTTTGCTCATTGTGGTCATAAGTCGTCGCTATAATCCAGCTTATGCAGGTAAATTGACCTTATCTATCGTGGCTGTACTGGTTGTTCTGATAGGTTTCGGTCTTTTATTCATCATAAAGAAGTATGATACAGTCGTTTCAATATGTATTGCATCCCTCGCGATGTTCGCGGTTATCGTCTGTGGTGGGCTTGTCAATCCCACTAGGATTGGTGCTGAACAGTTGGATAATCAGTCGCTAAGCAATCAGGCCAGGACAATCCAGAACAAGCATGCGGGTCTTTGGATCGTGGAGGGGCCTTCAAGAATAGGAGACAATATTCCCCAGCTGCTTGTCGCCAATGGAGTTCCCGCTTTCAATAGCATCCAAGTGACGCCGCATCTATCGGCCTGGCGTAAGATTGATCCAACAGGCAAGTATGCCAATGTTTATAATCGATATGCGTATGTCGCAATTGAGATTTGTGAAAGGGAATCCGCGAAGCCTTTTAGACTTGTCACTCCGGATAGAATTCAAGTCTCATTGACTCCTGAACAATTGCACAAATTTGGCATTACATACGTGATGAGTCAATCCAACCTTACAGCGGTTCAGCACGGCCGCTTTGGCTTTGAACAGGTGGGCCTTAAAATTGACGGTTGGTATACATATCGGATTATGAACAATTCTTGAGTTTTATCAATTAGGTGATTGAGCGCCTGTGTTGTCAGCTCAATGGCATACATGTTTTGGTGATAAGTGGTGTGCAAGTCCGCGATATGTGAATATTGATAGTCGCTCAATATCAAGAGGCTAATCCTACTAAGTCTCAACCGAAAGGTCGTTCCTTTACTACGTAGATGCTTGCTGATACGGATAATTCGTTGGGTTCTGATGGTCGGACATGTGTGCTTGGTTCCATCAAAAGTCGAACGCGAAAAGATTGGTCGATTAAAGACGGAAGTCTGAAAAACAGGAAACATCAATGTCTCAAGTCGTGATACTGCAAACGAAATATGAAATAGCTAGCTCGGTGGTTCCTTTTACGAGAATGCACTGTGACACCTTCATATTGTTGAGTGACTAATGATGTGCCCCATTGCGCAGACAAACTATGAAGGCAATTAGATAGTGCACTGAAAGCGGACAAGATGAAGGGGAAGTATTCGTTACATGGGATTGGTCGTTCCTATTTTCTATACGGTTTGATCTATACACTCTCTGGGTAATGGTTCTGCTAGTAATTCGATTGATTCCCATTCTCGGTTCTTCCATTTTGTTGGATCGGTTGCCCTTTTATTGTCCTTGGAATGATCGTGATTTTTGAGATGTTTCGTCCACGAGCAAGCATTGCAACGTACAAGATAGGATTGAAACACAGTGGTAAGAAGATGGTGTCGGAAAGTGGATGATTATAGGCAACAAAAAATGAGCCACTTACAAATGATAAGCAATGAAATCGCCGATTCGTGAATTGTAACGCAATACCATAGAGACAAAAGGTCGAATGTTTCTGAAGTACATCTGCAGAGGCTTAGGCTGTTATGGGAGCGTTCAAGAAAAGTGAATTTTACTGGTACATTATAACCATGTTTTCATAGATTCAGGAGAAGGAATCTGCGCTTCGCCATGCCTATGGCTAGAATGGAGCCATGACTGATTTTGCTCCTAAGAACATCATTGTGACCGGTGGCTGCGGCTTCATCGGATCGAACTTCGTGCACTACGTAGTGAACAATCACCCGCAGACCCATGTCACCGTGCTTGATGCGCTGACATACGCCGGAAACATCAAGAACATCGAAGGCCTCCCAGAGGAACAGGTGGAGTTCGTCCACGGCAATATCTGCGATGCGGACCTGCTCGACAAAATCGTCCCCGGCCATGACGCCATCGTGCATTACGCAGCGGAATCGCACAACGACAATTCCATAGAAAACCCCGAGCCCTTCATTCAGTCCAACATCGTGGGCACCTATCGCCTGCTGCAGGTTGCACGCAGATATGACGTACGTTACCATCAAATCAGCACCGATGAGGTCTACGGCGATCTTGCGCTCGATGACCCGCATCGTTTCACCACGGAAACCCCGTACCATCCTTCGAGCCCTTACTCCTCCTCAAAAGCCGCGGCGGACATGCTCGTACGCGCCTGGCATCGCACCTACGGCACCAGAATCACCATTTCGAACTGCTCCAACAACTATGGTCCGTACCAGCATGTGGAGAAGTTCATTCCCCGCCAGATCACCAACATCCTCGATGGCATCCGGCCCAAACTCTACGGCAATGGCTTGAACGTCCGTGACTGGATCCATACGGACGACCATTCCTCGGCGGTCTGGACGATTCTGACAAAAGGCAAGATCGGAGAGACCTACCTCATCGGAGCCGATGGGGAGAAAAACAACCTCACGGTGCTACGTGAGATTCTGCGGGCGATGGGTCAGCCGGAAGACGCCTTCGATTGGGTCAAAGACAGGCCGGGGCACGATCGCCGCTACGCCATCGACCCGTCCAAGCTTCGTGACGAGCTGGGGTGGCGTCCGCAACATACCGACTTCGCCGGCGGTCTTGAACAGACGATTCAGTGGTATACGGACAACCGAGACTGGTGGGAGCCCGCGAAGGCGGAGACGGAAGCCAAGTACAAGCGTCAAGGTCAGTGAGCACCGAGCAATCATGCGCATACGCAGCGTCGAAGAGAGGTAAAGGAAAGATATGCCATTCGAATTCGAAAAGGAACTCAAGGTAACGAAGACCAAACATTCCCGGGCTTTTGGTCTTCGACCTGCCGGTGCATGGCGACAACCGCGGCTGGTTCAAGGAAAATTGGCAGCGCGCAAGATGACAGCCCTGGGCCTTCCGGATTTCGGACCGGTGCAGAACAACATCAGCTACAACGAGAAGAAAGGCGTGACACGCGGCATCCACGCAGAACCTTGGGATAAATACATCTCCATCGCAGCCGGCGAAATCTTCGGCGCCTGGGTTGACTTAAGGTCGGGAGAAAGTTTCGGACAGGTCTTCACCACCCGTCTCGACCCGTCACGCGCCATATTCGTGCCACGCGGGGTGGGCAACAGTTTCCAGGCGCTTCAGGACGGTACGGTCTATACCTACCTAGTGAACGCGCACTGGTCGCTCGAGCAGAAGAAAACCTACACATTCGTCAATCTCGCCGACCCGGACCTGGGAATCGAATGGCCCATACCTCTGGAACAGAGCGAGCGCAGCGAGGCGGATTTGCACCACCCCATGCTCAAGGACGCCAAACCGATGGCCCCGCGTCGAACGCTGGTGACTGGTGCCAATGGCCAGCTTGGTCAGGCGATTGAGCAATATGTACGCAGGCATGGATTGCAAGGTTTCGAATTCACTGACCGAGACGAGTTCGACTTTTCAGATTCCAAGGCTTATGAAGCATACGATTGGAGTTTGTACGGAACCATCATCAACGCCGGTGCTTATACGGCCGTTGATAAAGCTGAGACCGACGAAGGTCGTGTCGCGGCTTGGAAGGCAAACGCTCAAGGTCCAGCCCTACTGGCACGCGTCGCCACAGAGCACAATATAACGCTGGTTCATGTTTCAAGCGACTATGTTTTTGATGGAACGACTGAGGAGCATACGGAAACTGAGCCTTTTTCTCCTCTTGGCGTGTACGGTCAATCCAAGGCGGCAGGAGATATTGCGGTGTCGAATTCACCGCGTCACTACATCCTCCGCTCCAGCTGGGTGATAGGCCAGGGACACAACTTCGTCAATACGATGATGGAACTTTCAAATCGTGTAGCCGATCCAAACGATACTTTCAATGCAGTAACGGTAGTGAACGACCAATACGGTCGGCTTACCTTCACTGACGATATGGCTGAGGCCATCTTCCATCTGTTGAATTCTGGAGCTGCCTATGGTACCTATAACTTGACTGGCTCAGGTGCTGTACGATCATGGGCCGAAATCGCAGCTGAAGTTTTTGATAAAACCAATGGTAACGGTGACAAAGTGAAGCCTGTGAGCACTGCCGATTATTATGCCAGGTCCACCAGTTTGGTTTCGCCGCGCCCAAGGAACAGCGCTTTGAATCTCTCCAAAATAGAACATGCCGGATATCGTCCTGCTGATTGGGAACAAAGTTTACAGGATTATATGAATGAGAAGAGTGGACGTTAAATTCATATGTCCAAGTGTTCTTGTCCACATGGCCGTTTGGTTTGCGGTTATAAGGCGTGCATACTAGAATATGAACTCTTGCCAATAGGCTGAAAGGAAGGAAACGGCGGTATGAAAGGCATTATTTTGGCTGGTGGGTCAGGCACGCGGCTATATCCGTTGACCACTGTAACGTCCAAACAACTATTGCCGGTGTATGACAAACCGATGATATACTATCCATTGAGTGTGCTGATGCTCGCCGGTATTCGTGATATTCTCATTATCTCGACGCCGAAGGATCTACCTAACTTCGAAAAGCTTCTTGGTGACGGATCACAATATGGTGTGCGCCTTTCATATAAGATTCAACCCAGTCCGGATGGCTTGGCCCAAGCATTCATCCTTGGGGAGGAATTTATTGCTGGTGAACCTTGCGCGTTGGTTCTCGGAGACAATATCTTTTATGGCAATGGCCTTGGGCATATGCTTAAGGAGGCTGTGCACTATGCCCAACATGGCCAGGCGAGTGTATTCGGTTATTATGTCGATGACCCGGAGCGTTACGGCGTGGTCGAATTTGATAACGCCAATAAGGCCGTCAGCATTGAGGAGAAGCCGCAGCGTCCTGCCAGCAACTACGCCGTAACCGGTCTATACTTTTACGATGAGCGCGTGGTTGATTTCGCAAAGCAGATTGAACCTAGCGCTCGTGGAGAGTTGGAAATTACCGATTTGAACCGCATGTACCTTGCTGACGGTACGTTACGCGTGAGTACGCTTGGCCGTGGTTATGCTTGGCTTGATACAGGTACGATGGATAGCCTCTATGAAGCCGCGGAATACGTACGTACTGTGCAGAATGCACAAGGTCTTCCAATCGCTGTGTTGGAAGAGGCTGCGTATGAGAATGAATGGATCAGCAAGGAGCAATTGCTTGAGGCCGCGCACAAGTATGGGAAATCGCCTTACGGACAGCATCTGAAAGACGTGGCCGACAACAAAATCATCATCAATAAAAAGAACTGATTGGCGGAGTTCGTTATTATGATAAGTGCACCGAAAATATCCATCGTGGTTCCTGCTTATAATGTCGACCAGTTTCTGGCTCAATGTCTCGACAGCCTATTGCGGCAGACATATACGAACTTCGAAGTTATCATCGTCGATGATGCTAGTACGGATGATACTCCGAGAATCGCAGATGACTATTCCAGGCGGGACGCCAGAATTCGTGTATTACATAAACAGCATAATGAGGGTCTCCATCTTGCACGTAGGTCTGGTGTTCAAATAGGTCGTGGGGAGTGGATTCTTTTCATTGACGGGGACGATGAATACGATTCTGATGCACTTACTCGAGTGATGCGTTACTGTGGAGAGAGTAATAATGCTGATTTTATAAGATTCGGGATTAGCGTCATTCCAGAAGATAGTGCTGAATCTAAAGAAGCCAGACGTTTAGAGAGTACTTATAATTGTATGGAAGGATCACTTCTTGGCAGAGACAAGCTATTAAGTGTTTTTTCAGATGATGATCAACACCATGGTGTTTGGACAGTGGTAGCTACAGCATTTTCTGCTTCCTTATGCAAAAGTGCGTTCGCGATAATGTCATCCAGAAGGTTGCAACGGATGGAGGATGCCTATGAATATTTCGTGCTTGCTGATCAGGCTAACATGATTTCACTACACACTAGTGAGCACATTTTGCGTTACCACTGGGGTCGTGGAATTACCGGCATGCAGCGTATAACATCGAGACAATTCGGTAACGAGGCTCAGTCCATGAAAGACGTGGTCGATGCGGTCGGACACTATGTTCAGCTGTATCCTTCTGCAGCCGCGACTAGTGCATTTAGCTGGCTGAGTCATGAAATTCCGAAGCATGTATCAACGACTTTGGCGTTGCGTGTGTCGCCCCAGAACCAAGAAAGAGCCATGTTGGAATTCGCTCACATTTGGGACATTGATACAGCGCTATCCCAGGTATATCGTTTAATTTCTGACCGTGCCAAGGATTTAACCAAAGCAAATGCAATGCCGAGTATCAAGGATGAACTGTTCCGTTATAAATCCATTGCTCGTACCTTGGAACTGCTGTGTACTTATGATAACAGCAAAAAAACAGACAATAGGGGGGGACGTTGCAGCGGTTGAGGCCTCTCGTACACAAGCTTGTGTTGCACTCGCAGAACATCAAAAAGAGAGCAATATCAAGATTGTAAATGCCGGATCTAGTAAGCGACGATTAGCCATCTATTGTTTTTTCGATCCAAATGGACATGCGACTACATATATTAAGCCATTCTTGGATGACCTCAGAAAAAGTGTGTCTGATATCGTCGTTGTTTCCAATGGAGCAGTAGATGAACCGACAAAGGAATTGTTCGCTCACTATACAGACATGCTTATAGAACGAGAAAATAAGGGTCTCGATATAGCAGCGTATCGTGAAGCCATGCTCACTTTGGGTTGGAATCGGCTAAAGCAGTATGATGAGGTAATCTGCCTGAACGACACTATTATGGGTCCAGTCTATCCATTTGCAGAAATGTTCCATGAAATGGACAAGCGGGATGTCGACTTTTGGGGTATTACTGCCTATTCTGCAGAGAACATCAATCATGAAAGCATCCCTACGCATCTTCAAAGTTACTGGCATGCTTATCGTAAATCGCTCGTTTCCTCTCAGTCTTTCCAAGAATACTGGGAAAATCTACCTCAATGGACGGATTATGCTGAAGTGACTCGCCGGCATGAGATGCAATTCACTCAACACTTTGAAAATCTCGGCTTTACATGGAGCTCGTATGTCGATTGGCATAAATATGCAGGTATTTCTTCATATCCGTTGCTCTATATGCCTGTGCAGCTCATCCGTGACGATCGGTGCCCTGTCTTCAAACGTCGTTCATTTTTCGTAGATTACTCTACATATTTCGATCAAACGGCAGGTCAGCCAGCTCTTGATTTATATGATTATTTGAATACAAATACAGTATATGATGTGAATCTTATTTGGGATGCTCTGCTACAGTCATATAATGTAGCAGATTTGCGCAAGGCAATGCACTTGGACTATGTGCTTCCGTCACAAACGCTAAATCCAAGCAACGTCCCCAGGCCAAAATCAGCATTCATCTTCCACGTATATTTTATGGATATGCTTAACGATACATGCCAATATTTAGCCAATGTTCCAGAAGAAACGGATCTTTATATTACTACAACCGAGGACAAGATTCCGCAAATCGCTACAGGGATAAAGAACTTCGGTATCCGTAAGAAACCAACGTTTATACCAGTGAAGAATCGTGGACGAGACGTTTCGGCGTTGTTAGTGGCAGCCAGAGATGTAGTTCTTGGCGGCAAATATGAGGTTGTTGGTTTCGCGCACGATAAAAAATCCAGCCAGAATCAAAAAAATGGACATCATGGGACAGAGACTCAGGGGTTTTCATACAAGCTCATGGAGAATACCCTTGGTAGTGAGCAATATGTCGAAAACATTCTGACACTTTTTGCGCAGAATCCACGTCTCGGTATGGTATCTCCCATGCCGCCTTATCATGCACTCTATTTTGCGCATACACTTCCATTGGATTGGGGGCCGAATTTTGACATCACCAAGGATTTGTTGGAGAACACGCTGGACTTGCACGTTCCACTCGATCCAGCAAAGCCGACGATGTCAGCTATTGGATCATGCTACTGGTTCCGTTCGATCGCATTGAAAAAGCTTTTTGAAGCAAAATGGACATATGATGACTTTTTGTCAGAGGAACAGATGGGTGTTGATGGTACCATTTCACATGCTATTGAGAGAGCTAATGGCTATGTAACACAAGCCGCAGGATATTATCCGGCGTGGGTTATGAGTGATCGTTATGCACGCATAGAAGTTGACTCTTTGCTGCACACTACGAATACACTTCTTGATGCTATGGGTTCATGCAGAGAGGGTGAGACGCTGCTTGCCAATGCGAACAGTCTGAGGTGTTCACTTAAGAAACAGCCTTTACTGGGGCGTAAGTTCAAACACGGTATTCACAGACTTTTTGCTTTTATTGCGCATGTAGTCACTGCGCCGATGGGTGAAAAAGCAAAAGCGAGGTTTTATAACTGGGGTTGGCGTATAGTCAGTAAAGTGCTCGGAAGATGAACTTTCTGCAACCTTAAGAGAGGCGCCATATATGCGTTGTGTGTGGCGCCTCTCTTAAAATCCAATACGATATGTGTTCTTATTGTTGTGTAAGTTTTACTGCATCATATTTTAACAATGCATAATCTGAACCGTGCGCATCTTCACTTATTGAGAATGAACAGACATTCTCCTCGTTAGTATAGCCGATTCGTATTGTTTCATTAGGATTTTTCGGATCAGGCTTTCGAAGTGAAGCAGTGATTTGATATGTACCATTATTGAAGATATTGAGAGGTAAAGAAAAGTGGCGTTTATGTCTTCCGCTTCCACCTCTACCCATGGGAATAGCACCTGTGTCATATGGAATGCCACCACGGGTCATATCCAACATGGAAAACGCTAAATCGAAATCTTCATTTTTCGTATATTCATATTCAATATCAAATTCAAAGTTTTGCTGGCTGGATAGTACGACCTCTGATGTTGGAACGCACTTTAAATATGGAACCGTTTCGTTGAGTCCCAATGGATATTTGTCAGGGTTTTCATTTGTTTCATGCTTGTCTGTCTGCAAGCTTTTCAAGTTATCTTCCGTGTAAAGGTTGGCGGCGTCGTTCTTGTCTCCATTAACTACAATTCTCCCGTCGCGAATGAGAATTGCCTTATTGCAGTATTTTTTGACCGAATCCATCGAATGTGTGACGAGAATGACAGTCTTTGACGGATCTTTCTTGATTTCCGTGAAGAAGTTGTTGCACTTGGTCTGGAATGCCTCATCGCCAACGGCCAACACTTCATCAAGTACCAAAATGTCGCCCTTGGCTTTAATGGCTAACGAAAATGCGAGACGTACTTGCATGCCGCTCGAATAGTTCTTGAGCTTCTGATCCATGAAGTCTTCGAGTTCGGCGAAACTTACGATGTCGTCGTACATCGCCTCAATTTCAGTCCTTGAGAAACCAAGCATAGCTCCATTAAGAAAGACATTCTCGCGACCAGTGAGTTCAGGATTAAAACCAACACCAAGTTCTATGAACGGCACTAGCTTGCCTTGGTAAGCAATGGAGCCAGAATCGGGAGTGTATATGCCTGAAATGAGCTTCAATAAAGTTGATTTGCCACTACCGTTGCGACCAACGATACCGAGGAAATCTCCCCGCTCCACCTCAAAGCTGATGTCTTTAAGTACGTTCTGTTCTCTATAACCCTTGATGCCTCGAGTCCAGTTGATTAGTGCTTGCTTTATACCACTGGCTTGCTCTGTGGGCAAACGAAAGGATTTAGAGACATTTTTTACGGAAAGGACGATGTCTTTGTTTTGAATTTCTGGATTATTGCTCATCACAACACCTCAGCGAATTTTGCACTGTTCTTACGGAAAACGTACACGCCAAATAGAAAAATGACAGCAGTAAGTATAACTGGGATTATTTTAATATACCACGTGTGAATGCTTCCCCACACTGTAGGGACGTTTTCTGGTGACAACAGGTTGTGTCTGATATCCATAATGGCTTGCGCCGGTGGACTAAGTAACATCAGTTTTTGCACGGTCATTCCGACTTTCGGATTACTGGGATTCATCTGTGTGACCATTGTTAGCGGGTAAATGATGGGTGTAGCGTAAAATGCGACTTGCATAAAGACTTCCCACAAATGTTGTAAATCGCGGAACCACACGAATAGAGTCGCGAGAATGAGCGCCATGCCAAGAGCCATCAGATATAGCTCAGCAAAATTCAGCGGTAGAAAGATGATACGCCATGTGTAGTGTGCATGGCTGAAAAAGCCAAAGATGATGACTACCGCCATGTTTATGGCTAAGCTGATAAGTGATCCAATTGTTGCTGCGACAACAGTGATGTACTTTGGGAAATTAATTTTCCTCAGCAAATCACCACGCGAAACAACTGACTGCATCCCCATCGTTGTTGCTTCATTGAAGAAGTTCCACAAACTTATGCCACAAAGTAAGACGATAGGCCACGTCGGACTTCCGTCACTGACGCGCAGGAATCGCACAAAGACCACATACATGACGGCAAATAACATCAGCGGTTTAATCACCGACCAAGCCACACCAAGCCATGATCCTTCATAACGAAGCTTGAAATCGGTCTTTACTAATTCCTTCAGCAGAATCCACGAGTATCGATATCGTGCTGATAACTTTTCCCATAACTGTTTCATTGAAGAAAAGTATAGTCAATGTGAGGTATTTGCTAAACAAATTGGATAAACTCGCTATAGAAGTAGATGTGAAAGGTAACTGGAGTTATGGGTGATGAGGAAACTTCGCGGGTGAACATAGCAGCGGGAATCGTGACGTACAATCCTGATATCGAGGATATCAAGGCGAGTGTTCCACGACTGATGCGGCAGGTGCAATGCGTGGTCGTGGTGGACAACGGGTCGGACAACGTCGCTCAAATCGAAGCGGAGCTTGCGCCTTATGAGCGTGTCGTGCTGCTGAAGAATGCCGGGAACCTTGGCGTGGCGGCTGCGTTGAACCGCGTGTTCGAGTGGTCGCGCGGCCATGGATACGACTGGGTCCTGACCTTGGATGACGATTCTCAAATCCCAGAGGATATGGTCGAGAAGTATGGCAGCGAACTTCGCGGGCGGATGGATGGGCGCCATCCACGTGTAGGGATTGTATGCCCGCTACTGAAGAACCGCCGCGACGGCACGGTTTTTCACAGCAAGCGCTCGCGCGATGAATGCATAACGTCGGGCAGTCTTACTTCGGTTGCTGGGTGGGAGGCGGTGCACGGCTTTGACGAATGGCTGTTTATCGACGGAGTTGATTTCGACTTCTCGCGCAGGCTGGTGGCGGCAGGATATGAATTGGTGGAGTGCTCCGACGTGGTGATGCCCCATCAGATTGGTGAAAGCCGCAGCATCCACGTCCTGGGGCACCATCCGATCATCTGGAATCATGCGGCTTTCCGCCAGTATTATATTCAGCGCAATAACCCATATATCGACTATAAACTCGGTACGTACTCGTATCTCGGTTCCTTGCGCCGCATGCTTACGGACATGCTGTTCGTCATCGTTGGTGAGCGCGATCGCCCCGCCAAGATTCGCGCCATGCTGCGAGGATGGAAGGACGGGCAGCGCAAGATCCGCGCCATGAGAGGTGCGAAAGTCAGGGGGTGATCCGAATCAAAGCTCCGCATGCGTCGGGCGACGAACCCGCACCGGAAGATGCCGTGGAAAGCATCACTGTCGAGGGACGGAGGACCGGGTTCGCGTCTTCATGACATGTTTTTGATTTTGCGGTCGTACACCGCCTTCTCTAAAAGGCGCATCAACCGAAGCGCGTCGCAGTGCGTGTGTTCCGTCTTGGTCATCATCGAAATGGCCTTGTCCGCAGCGTCACGGTCGTGGCGAACTATCGCCGCATCCTGCGGTGCTGTGTTTGGCTGTGACGCGGCTTTGGTCTCATAATGCAGATTTCCGATTAGGGTGTAGTAGCTACGAGCCGGAGTCAAATGACGCCGTCTGCAGATTTCCATGTTGTGCAAGGCCGCCGTGACATGGTCGTGGTAGAAAGCGGCCGCATGCTTACGATGGGTCACGGATTGCGGCTGCTGGAGCCAGTTATAGAGATTCACGTCGATGTCGGCCACGGCGTGCATGCGGATATACACCTCGCCTGCGATGGCTGTGTCTTGCGCGTACATGCCTTCCGGGAAGCGCACGCCGCTCCATAATTCCGCCCGATAGAGACGGCACCAGTTAGCCTCATTGAAATAGCGCGCTTCACTTTTCCGACCGAGCAGATCTCCCGCGATGCGCAGCGATTTGCAGAACACCGACTGATAAGCCCGTAACGGGTCTTCGAAAACGGTGATGTGTCCCGGTGCTGATGCGCCTTTGGCGGCTTCTGCGGTGACCGCATCCATCTGGGAGACACCGAACTGCCGCCAGCGGGCTTTGCTCATGTCCGCGCCGGTGGTGACGAGTGCGTGGAGCAGCAGTTCGATGTTGCGCGCATCCAGGATATCGTCGTTGTCGGCGAAGGCGATGTAATCGCCGCGTGCGGCATCCAGTCCCGTGTTCTGGGCTTTTGCTATACCGCCGTTGTTCTGGTGGATCACCTCGATGCGTTGATCTTGGGCGGCGTACTCGTCGCAGATGCCGCCCGAGGTGTCGGTCGAACCGTCGTCTACAAGGATAATCTGCAGGTTGCGGTAGGTCTGGCCGACGATTGAGTCCAGGCAATGGCGCAAAAAGCGTTGCGAATTGTATACCGGCACGATGATTGAGACCAGAGGGCCACGGGTTGCGTTCATACTTCATATTGTAGGGTGCCGCGGGGATTGTCTGCCGTACGGCGGATGATGTGCCGCCGTGCCGCGTCGCTTGAACCAGTGCAGTACGCACCAGTTCACGCAAAGGCCGATCGCCGGAAGAAGAGTGTGACTTTGCCTGTTCCAAGTCCGTTCGTGCGCGCATGTGGTCGTTTGGGCGGAGATGGGGCATGGTGCTTCCCCTCAAGTTTCGGTATATGCTCAGCTATAAGCCAAGCACAAGTGGTCTGAGTATAGTGGTTTACGAATAAAATACTGGTATGTTAACGCTAACGGTTTGCACATGAAAAATCGGTATGGCTGTGGTATACCGGTGCAGGCCTATGTCGGTGCGCTTGAGTTCGCGTCAAAGCCGCTGGCATTGGGGCGGCAAAAGGACAGGTGCTTGGTGCTTGCGTCAAGCTGATGTATGTAAGAGGACTTTTTAGACTCTTTACAAGATTGTTGAGTCGTGCGTCGACAGGGGTGAATGGAGAACGATGAGCTATATCGAAGTGATTCACGAAACAAAGCGTTACAAGACTGGTGACACGGTCATCGCAGCGAATAACGATGTCAATTTCACGGTGGAACGCGGCGAGCTCGCGGTCATCCTCGGGGCGTCCGGCGCAGGCAAATCCACCATGCTCAACATCTTGGGTGGAATGGATACCTGCAGCGAAGGACAGGTAATCATCGATGGGCATGACATTGCCCAGTACAGCGCTAAGGAGCGTGTCACTTACCGTCGCCACGACGTGGGCTTCGTCTTTCAGTTCTACAATCTGGTGCCGTCCCTTACGGCTCGCGAAAATGTGGAACTCGCTTCACAGATCGTGCAGGATTCCGCAGATCCCACTGAGACGCTGATCAGCGTAGGGCTTGGCAAACGCCTCGATAGTTTCCCAGCGCAGCTCTCCGGCGGCGAGCAGCAACGCGTGGCCATTGCTCGTGCAGTGGCGAAGAACCCCAAGATACTGCTGTGTGATGAACCCACCGGAGCCCTTGATTACAACACGGGCAAGCAGGTGCTGCGCATCCTGCAGGATATGTCCAGGGTTCACGGCGCCACCGTAGTGATCGTCACGCACAACGCCGCGATTGCCCCCATCGCCGATCGTGTCATCCACATGCATGATGCGCGGGTCCAACGGATTGAAGAGAACGCGAATCCGACGGACATAGACGACATCGAATGGTGAGGTGGAACGAATGACAACATCATCTCGCTATGGCGCCGGCAAGCCAGTTTCAAAATCCATGCTTTGGAAGGACATCCGCAAGTCGTTGAGCGGCTCGATGGGACGCTTCGTGGCCATCGTCTGCTTGGTGGCGCTCGGATCGTTCGCCCTCGTGGGACTTACCGTGACCGGTCCGGACATGCGCGATACCGGCAATCGGTATTTCAACGCCCACCATCTTGCTGATCTTTCGGTAATCAGCGACTACGGTTTGGATGCAGCCGATCGCGAATACATCGACCGGGCGCCCGATGCCAGCCGCATCGAATACGGCTACCTGAAGGACGTCACGGTGAGCAAGGACGGAGCTAAACCGGGCTCCGCAGCCAAGCTGGACGATGAAAGCGTGCGCATCTATTCCGCGACCAAGCGCATCTCCACATATGAAGTCACACAGGGAAGGATGCCGAAAGGTACGCAGGAAATAGCCGTCAACGGTGTGCTCGCCAAGAACCATCCGGTCGGTTCGCGTCTGATTGTCAATGAGCAGTCCGACCAGCTCGGCCGTAAGGTGCTGCGCTCGCATACGTTCCATGTGGTCGGTGTGGTGCAGTCGCCCGAAGTGCTCAGCCGCGTCAATCTCGGCAATTCCACTTCCGGTTCCGGTTCCTTGGATGGTTTCGGCGTCGTGGCTCCTGCGGCGTTTGATTCCCCTGAATACATGATTGCGCGCCTGACGTATTCGGATCTGGACCGTATGCCCGATCATTATTCGAAGTCCTACACCAATGCCCTGCAACGTCACAAGGATGCCCTGAGCGACATCTTGCGCGACAGGCCCGTGGCGAGGTTGAAGGACGTCCGCAACTCGCAGCAACCAGCGATTGACCGTGGACAGAAAAAGGTCGATGATGGCAAGAGCCAGTTGGATGATTCCCGCAAGCAGCTTGATGATGCCAAGGCTCAGCTCGATGCCGGTGCACAGAAAATCACTGATTCACAGGCGCAATTGGACAGCGCCAGCGCCAGTGCCAGTTCGCAGATAGCAGCGGCGCAGGCTCAGGTCAACCAGGGGCAGAGTACCTACGACCAGCAAAACCAGACTTACCAGAATGCGGTGCCGCAGGTGAGTGCCGCCCGGCAGCAGGTCAATGACGCTCTTGCCCAGGTGAGCGCCGCACAGAGCCAGATCGACCAGTCACGCAATCAACTGCAGGACGGATTGAACACGGCCCAGAACGGCCTTGCGCAGGTGCATTCCGGCATAGACCAGACGAACGGTGGCATTTCACAGGTTCAGAGTCAGATCGATCAGATCAAGACAAAGCTGCAGGACCAGACCTTGACCCCCGCAGAGAAAGAGCAGTTGCAAGGTCAGCTCACGCAACTCCAGCAGCAGCTGTCAGCGTTGCAGGGCCAGCTTTCACAGTTGCAGAACGTGACGCTTCCTCAGGTGCAGCAGGCTCATGACGACTTCATCAATAACACCTACAATCCGGGAATGGCGCAGGTCTCCGCTGCCCAACAGCAGCTCGACGGCAAGAAGCAGCAGGCCGATGCGGCGAACGCACAGGTGAGCGCCAAGGAGAATGCGCTTGGACAGGCAAAATCGCAGCTTGATGCCGCAGCATCTCAACTGGCGCAAGGCCGATCCCAAGTGGCGCAAGCACAAACGCAGCTTGCTACGACCCAATCATCCGCTCAGCAGGCCATCGACTCAGGTAAAACTGACTTGGCTTCTAAAACTGCCGAATACCAAGCTAAACTTGATGAATTTAACAAAGCCCAGCCAGGTGCGACCAAGAAGATCCAGGATGCCCAGAAAAAGGTCGATGAGGCAACCTCGGCACTGAAGGCGATGAGAGAACCGACGTATTCGCTCGATTCACGGCGTGAGACACCTGGATCTGACGGTTACACCGTCTACGATTCAGTTTCGGTCATCGTGGACTCTCTTTCGCGAATCTTCCCGTACTTCCTGTATCTCGTAGCCGCTTTGGTGACGTTCTCCACTATGACTCGGTTTGTGCAAGAGGAGCGCATCAATGCAGGAACACTCAAGGCGCTGGGCTATTCGAACGGCGACGTCATGAAGAAGTTCTTGGTCTATGGCGGTGCGGCTTCGGCCCTTGGTGCGTTCATCGGCATTCTTGCCGGTCACCTGCTCATGCCGGTTATTGTTTACGCCGCCTATGGGCACGCTTTTGATATTCCGTTCATCCACATGAGCTTCCATTGGCAAGTGACTCTGGCCGCCGTATTCCTGGCCTTCCTCAGCGCTGTAGTGCCGGCGTTCCTCAGCGCGCGTAAGGAGCTCAGGGAGCGTCCGGCCGCTTTGTTACTGCCCAAGCCGCCTTCAGGTGGCTCGAAGATTCTGCTTGAGCATATTCCCTTCATTTGGAATCGTCTCAACTTCACCCATAAGGTCACCGCTCGCAATATCTTCCGCTACAAGCAGCGCATGTTCATGACTATTTTCGGGGTGGCCGGATCTGTCGCTCTGCTCATGGCCGGTTTCGCTGTGCAGGGATCGATTTCTGGCATCAACGCCCAGCAGTTCGGACCGATTCTGGATTACAGCCTTATTGCCGCAAACAACAACCACGTCACCGATTCTCAGGGTGAGGCAATTGAGGCGCGTCTGAAGCGATCAGATATCAAGCGTTCCACCGCGATTCACTACGAAAGCGTCACGAAAGTGGCCGGCCGTAACGATGACAAGCAGCAAATCACGCTCATTGTTCCTGAAGAAACGAATCAGCTTGGCGACTATGTGCGGTTGCACACCCGGCACGGTCATGAGCCGATCTCGCTTGACAGTGGGAATGGCAACGATTCGGGTGGTGTCGTCATATCGGAGCGTCTTGCCAAGCTTACCCATGCCAAAGTGGGGTCAACTATCGAGTTCCAGGCGCAGGCTGGGCGTACTTACAAGGTGCGTGTGTCTGGCATCTGCGAGATGTATCTCGGCCATTTCATGTTCATGAGCCCGCAGACCTATGAGACCACGTTCCACACCGATTACGCCACTAACGCCCATTTGGTCACCCTCAAAGACGGCAGCGTAAGCAACGTCAAGCGTCAGGCTGCTTCGTTCATGCGCCTTGGTGGAATCAAGGGCGTCATGCAGAACACGACGCTCATGGGTGAGATTGATACGGTTGTGCAATCGCTGAACATCATCATGTGGGTGCTCATCATCATCGCCACGCTGCTTGGCATCGTGATTTTGTACAACCTCACGAACCTTAATGTCATGGAGCGCATCAGAGAGTTGAGCACCATCAAGGTGCTCGGCTTCTATGATCCTGAGGTGACGATGTACATCTACCGCGAAACGATTTTGCTTTCATGCCTCGGTATTTTGGCGGGTTACGTATTCGGCGCCTGGCTGCACAGCTATATCCTCACCGCCGTGCCGCCAGACAATGTCATGTTCGATCCGTCGATCAGCTGGACTGGCTTTGTGGTCCCCCTCGTTTCCGTGACGGTAATCACCGCAGTTCTCGGCGCATATGTGAACCGCCACCTGAGCCGAATCAACATGCTTGACGCGTTGAAGTCCGTGGACTGAGTCCGGGTGATTTCCGCGTGCCGCGCGGTTTGTTTCAGGCCGGCTTGTATTGTGTTTGGCGCGGCGTCGGTTGAACCGGCGTTGTGCCAAATATGTGGCTTGGTTGATGGGACGGTGAGGTTGAAGTGATATACGTCTGCGTGGATGAGCAAATGGCGTAGACGGGCAAAACGGCATGGATAGGCAATGGCTTGAATAGGCAACGGCATAGAGGGAGTCTGTCTGGCGTCATCACCGGTGCCGTGCCGGCATCGTTACAGGGTATTAAGCAATGAATCGCGCGGTGCGGAATCGGTGATCGCTGCTGAAAGTGCCACATAATGTCACAGATTGTCGTGCGAATTATTAGCAGCAACATATGCTGCCTTGAAACGTCATAAACTGTAACAATTTCTTTCCTGTGTGACGGTTATTATCTGTCTCCGATCTGGGTTGCAGTTTTCCGGTTCGGATGCGACCAGGCCTGACATTAACCGATGGACGCGAGCCGTTGCACACAAGCCGCTGCACGCAAAGCCAGTTGGGGGCGATTCATCGATGCAAGTCGTCGGGCGCGATCCGGTCGAACGCAAACCGGGTGGGTCGTCACCGGGCTGAACTATAACGGTCGGGCTGTCGTATCGGATGTGTTGCTGCCGGTCGCTACTGAGTCACGCGGCCTTTGCCCGGATATCGGCATTGCCATCAGGTCGTCAGTAGGTGGAACCGCCGCGCGGTGACTCGGCAGTGTGCATAATCCCAGGCGTTGTGCTAAACTATCTTTTCGTACGCATTGTGTGTATCGCGGATGTAGTTCATCGGTAGAACGACAGCTTCCCAAGCTGTAAAGGCGAGTTCGATTCTCGTCATCCGCTCTGGTGCTTCGGTTGCGCACTGCCACGCTTTCAGTTGGCGGATTCAAGGTTCGGATGTGATGTAATCCTGGTGATGGTGTGGTTCTGTAAATCCATGAGATAGCTTTGCGAAACAACCCTGCAGAACAACCCTGCGGGATAAGCCCGTGGGATAAACCCG
The DNA here is from genome assembly GCF_000737845.1 of Bifidobacterium bombi DSM 19703. Taxonomy (GTDB): domain Bacteria; phylum Actinomycetota; class Actinomycetes; order Actinomycetales; family Bifidobacteriaceae; genus Bifidobacterium; species Bifidobacterium bombi. The sequence continues at coordinate 1,569,240 of NZ_ATLK01000001.1, forward strand.
TGGGAAACAACTTTGCGGGTTGCGAGTCATTGCCCATTTCCCAATGGAACGAAGTGGTGCGCTTTGATTCACCGCCTATGACTTCTTTCTGCATCTTTGGGTACAGGCCCGCGTCAAGGAATGGCCAGTCAGGTGTAATCCCAGCGAGATTATTGTTGTTGCTGCCGTTTTCAAAGCCGATGCTAAGGATGCGAGTGAAGGCTGAGAATCTCGTTATGGTACCGTGGATAGCAGGCCAATCGAATGTTCGAATGCATTTCGGCGGAGCAGGGTGCACAGACTCCCCGCAATCAATGCCGAACCGGCATTCAATCAAGCGGCAGCAATGCACTCAAGTCGTCACGTTCACCGACAGCGCTGATATGTCCTGCGTCTTTCTCCTCGTCCCACTCAGTCAGCCCGCAAGCCAGTCTCAGCCATACATCAGGGTCGAGTTCGATGACATCGGGGGGAGTGAGGTTGTGGGGGTCCGATGCGGGGCCGTCGAGGATTTTGACGGCACCCCAAGGTGCCACGCGCACCTCAACGCCGGGGCCGGGTGCCTTGTTTTCAAGAAGATACAACGAGTAGCGCACGGCCATCGCCCAGGTGGAGCGCGGTAAGTCGGGGCTGAATGCAAGCCTTTCGCCTGTACTCTCACCCATGTGCTGCGACGTTTGCCGCCGCCACTGGTCAAAGGCCTTCATGCCTTTGCTGATATCCTGTTCGCGAATTGCTGCCATACGGCCATTCTATCCATATTGTGCGGGCACGGGGCAATGGCGTTTGCTTCCGCCAGGATTTCCGTACGCGATTTTGGCGGGAATTCGACCGACGAATGGGCAATCCGTGTGGTCACCATGCCCGCAAGGCCGAGTTCGTCATTGAACGGCCGCGTACGTGGAACCGCACCGTCAGGTGCACCGATGAATGAACGAAGGTAGGGGGAGGGAAGCGTGGAGAACGTTCTTATGGCGGATGGGTGGTTTTGGCGCGGGGTGGGAGATATCTACGACGAAGGAAGCAATGAATTCATTACGGTGGAAGGCAACGGCATTGCGATTGCATGGATGGCTTCCTTGCCTGAGGTGCGTTAAGGAAGCGGGCGCCACGGTTCATGAGGACGGAGGGGATCGAGGGAATGCATACAGTATCTGCAACCATACGTTGGGCAAAAGAAAATGCCGCTGTGAAGCTATCAACGGCATCACAACGGCGAAACGGCTATCAGTTCCGACGACTATCAGGCAAGATCGGGCTCGGCCGTTGCCTGCCCTGCAGTCTCGCCTGCATCCTCACTCTTGTCAAGACCGAGGTCGACGGGTGAAGAACTGTTCTCCCAAGGCTCTTCCCAAGGATCGTAGTCTGGGTTCTGCTGCTTGTAGAAGTACAGACATGCTACTGCCGCGAGAATTCCACCGAAGAGCAGTGCAAAGAACTTCCAACCGCTTGAAGATTTATTCTCCATTACGGCTCCTTTCTAGTTACTGTTGACTTGCTCTTCCAAGCCAACTCCTTGTACCATCATAGCCGATTGGTTGTGAAAATGCTGTGAGATGAACAAAATTCGGCGTTTTTTCATGAGACCTCATGCTGACTTCGAATCAGTGATGCACGAGCGATGTTGGTGACAAGGCGGTTTTCCCGTTTGTCGTCCAGCTTAAGATTCGCTTGTATCCCTTCGATTCCGTATCATCGCGCGATGGGTAGGTTCCTAAGCCAATGATTGACGCAAATGGCGGAAGTACCGTTATCAGGCGTCTGGCGGCGGGTTGTGGGGGAACGTTGGTAAGGGGGGGAAGCACTGCGTGCCGGAAATTGGCGCGGGTCAGGAGTGCTGATCCATTAAGAGGCCAGTCTGTCCGGAATCGCCCGTCGGAGGGGAATCACGGCTAAGGTTGCGTACGCTTACGAATCAGGAACGCTGGCGGGTCGGGGAACGCATTTCGGAAGCGTGGCCAGGTCAGTGCGGTCAGGTCGTTGATGCCGCCTGCAGAAGGTGTCGCTGAACTTTGAATGGTGGTGCATGACGCTTCCGACGAGCGAGAATGCTATGGTATCGGTTGAATGGATAATAGATGTTCGGCGATGGCTTGGAAAGCGAGAGTGCCATGACAAACGGTTTCAAGACGAACGGCCGCCCGTACCTGCATAAGTTGCGCTATTACTGGAGGGATGGGGGGCCGGTGGTCACCGATGTGACGATTGCTCTGTGCTTCGCGATCTGGATCGTGGAGGTGGCCTTGCGCAGGTTCGCTCCAAACGGTTTCGTACTGATGATCGGTTACGGCTCGTTTCAGCCCCCATTGGCCACCCGTATGCCCTGGACGTGGCTGACGTCGATGTTCCTTCATGCACCCTCGGTCTTCCATGTGCTGTTCAATATGATGACCTTGCTCGTCGTCGGACCGTATCTTGAGAGACTGATGGGGCATTGGAACTTCCTTGCGCTATACATCGCTTGTGGACTCGGCGGTGCGGCCGGCATGGAGGTCTACTGCCGTCTGAGCGGCGACTGGATGCTATCCGCATATGGTGCATCGGGGGCATTGTTCGGGCTGTTCGCCGCGGTGCTTGTCGTGTTCCGTCGCACAGGTCAGGACATCCGCACCATGGTGGTCTGGATGGCGATTAATTTCGCCATGCCGTTCTTTGACCATGCGGTGGCCTGGCAGGCGCATGTCGGAGGGTTTGTGACCGGACTGGCGTTGACTTGGTTGTTGGTCAACGGTTTCCGCCCGTTGCGCGCTTGGTCGCTTGGGAAGCGAATGTTGGTCTATGGCCTGGCGGTGGCAATCATACTTGCCGGAATCATCGTATGGTGCGTGCCGGTGCAGTCGACGCTGCTGTGAGTTGATCTGCGATGCCGTGACCTGCCGCTGTTGCTGTCTATAGTGAAAGTCATGCAAGACCGGTCTTTCATATGGTCTCTTATGACGCCAGTTGATGCCGTTCGCCAAGGGCGTCAACCGGCGTCATCCGGAAAGGCAGTGTAGAACTCAGTCGGCGCGCTTTTCCCTTAGCACGGACTCGACAAGCGCTGAGTACAGGTCGCCCAGGTCGTAGCCGGCTGCCGTGGCGGCCTGGGGCAGTTGTGAGGTGTCGGTCATCCCCGGAGCCACGTTGGACTCGAGGAATTGCGGTACGCCGTCCTCATCCACGATGAAGTCCGTCCGAGATATGTCCCGCAGTCCCAACGTCTGATGAGCCTTGAGGGCGGCGTCTTGTGCAGCGGCGAGAACCGGGGCATCCAAACGGGCCGGTACGTAGAAGTCGGATGCTTCGGGATTCACGCGCGCCTCGTAGTCGTAATTGTCGCTGTGAACCGCGACCTCAAGCGGGGGCAGTACCAAGAGCTCGCCGTCGATGTCGAAGATGGAGACTGAGATTTCCGTTCCCTCGACGACCCGCTCAAGCATCGCCACGTCGCCGTACGCGAAGCAGTCGATCAGGGCATGCGGCAGTTCCTTGGCGGAGTTCACCTGCGAGCATCCCATCGCGGATCCGCCCATGGTCGGCTTGACGAAGAGCGGCATGCCCAGCGAATCGTCGACCAGCTGCACGACCCGTTCGGCTCCGAGTTCGCGGAACATCGATTCCGGTAACGTCACGGAATACGGCGTGTTCAGCCCCGCAAGCTTACGCACCACGTTCTTGGCGATTGGTTTGCTCCATGCAGTGCGTGATGCCTTGGCTCGCGAACCGATGTAAGGGAGCCTCTCCATCTCCAGGACATCACGGATGGAACCGTCCTCACCGATTGCACCGTGGAGCAGCGGCCAGACGATGTCCGGTCTGGTGTCGGGGTCCGAAAGATAGGGGAGCAGTCCACCATCGATGTCGTGGAATGCTACATTCCAACCTGCTTCCTCGAGGAAACCGCCGACACGATGGCCTGATTGAAGGGATACATCGCGTTCATGGCTGAATCCGCCGCAGACGATGAGCACCTTGGTCGTCGAGCGGTCGATGCTTGATTTATGTGCTGCATGCGTGGGTTTATGGGATGCGCTCGCAGGAGTCGTGGTCTCCTGGCGTGTCGCGCGATGCTTCCCGTAGGTTTTTCTGGCGTTTGTCATCATCGTGCTGCCTTCCTTTTGTGTTCGGTTATGTGCGGTGGTTGGATTGTGGTCCTGCTGCTAAACGGTGTGATTCCGTTTTGATGTGGCGTTCTTCGCGGCGGGTGCGGTGCGCTTTGCGACGTTCTTGTCCGTTCGGTCATCAGAGTCATCGATGCGGCTGGAAGCGGTGCCGAAAAGCTCCACGGTTTCGCGTTCCGCGTCCATCACCCCGGCGAGACGACGTATGCCTTCATGGATGCGTTCCGGTGTGGGGTAGCAGAAGGAAAGCCTCATATGATGCGTTCCTTCGCCGTTGAGGTAGAATCCGGTACCTGCCACATACGCGACCTTCGCTGTGATGGCGCGTGGAAGCATCTCTTTCGAGTTGAGTCCGTCGGGAATCCTGAGCCATATGTAGAAGCCGCCTTTGGGTTTGTTCCACGAGCAGTATGGCAGATATTCCTTGAGCGCTGCGTCCATGGCGTTGCATCGTTCCTTGTACATGCCGCGATAGTCGCTTATCTGGGCCTTCCAATCGAAGTTGTCGAGGTAGGTGGTGATGGTCATCTGGCTCATGTTCGGCGGGCAGAGAATGCTCGCCTCATTCGCCAGGATGAGCTTCTGGCGGATGCCTGCGGGTGCCACGATCCAAGCGATGCGCATGCCTGGGGCGATGATTTTGGAGAAGCTGGAAAGGTACACCACGTTTTGCGAATCCATCGATTTGAGTGCCGGGTAGGTCTGCCCGTCAAACCCAAGAAGGCCGTAAGGGTTGTCCTCCACGACGAGCACGTGGTATTTGCGTGCAATCTCCAATATTCGAGGCCTGCGTTCGACGCTCATCGTCACGCCTGCGGGATTGTGGAAATTGGGGACCGTATACAGGAACTTCACCTTTCTGCCGGCTGCACGTTGGCTTTTGATCGTCTCTTCAAACGATTCGGGTATGAGACCATCCTCGTCGGTTTCGGCGTTCGCCACCTGAACTTGGAATGAACGGAATACGCCGAGGGCACCTACGTAGTTCGGTGCCTCCGCAATCACCACGTCACCTGGGTCGCACATGATGCGTGTTATCAGGTCCAAGGCGTTTTGAGAGCCGTTGGAGATGACCACATCGTCGGCCTGCACATCCTTGATGCCTTCGAGCTCCATGATCTGCAGCACGTCTTCTCGCAGGTGCGGGTCTCCCTGAGCCGAACCATACTGCCAGGCTTTGTCACCCTCATCGCGCATCATTTTGGCGATAAGTTCCGAAAGTCTGTCGAATGGCATGCGTTCCAAATAGGGCATTCCACCGGCAAGCGAGACGACATCGGGACGGCTGGCCACGGAAAAAAGCGCCCGAATTTCGGATGATTTCATGGCATCCGCGCGGGACGCATAGGAGTCGTACCATGGATCGTTCTTGATGATTCTGGGTTTTGGTTGGTCTGTGGACCGGACCGGTTTCGCGGTGCCATGGGGACCCACGGCTTTTTCGGATGTCGCGCCACCCGTCCTGCCGCTCTTCGATCCGCCATTGACGGTGGTGCCTTCGCCAGTTGACATGCCAAGCCTTTCGTCGTTTTCCCGTTGTCCGTAGCGTTGAGTCGCCGCGCCTCGTCATGCCGGTGGATGATGCATCCGACGCGCGTCCGTCCAACGGATGCCTTGGATGGCTCATCACCGCATTCATATATCAGACTCTAGTACCCGGCATTGTCGTGTGAGGCGGAGACTCTGCGTCGGTCGGTCACATGCGGCGCGTCGGCACGTCGGCGCAGTGGCGCGACCAGGCGTGGACCGCCCACCGCCGGTCGGGACGGTCCCGTGAACTCTTTGTCCGGTCATAGGAGAGAATTTCACGGTGAACACGTCGAAGCCGTTGCCTTATACGGCCGTTATCGGCGGTCATCGCTTCTGAAGCCGCATCATCGAAGACTGTTACTGCGGAAAACCATGCTTCTCAATCGGCAGGGCCCATGCATCGATGATTCATGAGGCATGAGGAGAACCGGAAGAGGACCAGGGGACCAGAGGAATAGGGGGGGGCAGGGAACCAGAGGACCAGAGGGGCCGCTGAAAGAGCGCAGAAAGAGCGGCTATAGCCGGGGTCGTCATCCCAAGACATTGATTGCGCCTAGAAGACCTGGACTTTTTCGACCCAGAACGAATTTCCTGGCAGGGAATTGATCGGCACCCAAACCAGGAGATCCTGTGTGGTGACTTTCTGCTTGAGTTTTACCTCCGTCGTGCCGCTCTGGTCGAAGCTGAACTGTGCCACTTTCTGGCCTGAGGTGGGTTTGTTGGTATTCGCCATGAGCTGCGCATTGCCGCCCGAGGAGCGGATGGTGATGACGAACCGCGAAACGGGTTGTGGTTGGTTCAGATGGATGTGGTAGCCATATCCCTGCTGACCGTCCGTGTTGTCGATGAAAGACTGGCTCGCGATGGTATATGGTGTCGTGTTCTCCGGTTGCGGCGCAGGTTTGGGTTTGGCTGGAGTATCCTCAGTCCGTCCAGATCCTTCTTCGTCCTTATTCCCTTTGAACGGCACCTTGTTGACGTCGATCTTCGGCCATGGACCCGACTGTGAATTCTGCTGTCCCAAGCCTCCAAGTCCGCTGCTATGATTGACCAGACCGAGCATGGCGAAACCGAGGGCTGCGATGAGCAGCAAGGCCACGAGCACCACGACGATGATTTTGGTGGTTTTATGTTTGAGCGCGGGAGAATCAGTGAATTCCTCCACCTTCTCGACCTGTGAGGCAGGGGTGAAACTAGGCGGGAGCGCGCCGTCCGCGTTCAACCGTGAAGCGTCCCTTTCTTTGATGAGGGCGCGTGCCGATTCCTCGCCCGGCCTGATGGGGGTGCCTGCCTCGGTGAAAATGGGGATGCGGCTGGTCGCCTGAAATGCAAGGAAATCATTTTGAGCGCCTTCTGGAGCTGCACCGTTGAACGAACTCGCCAGCAATGGCAGTCCGGTGCGGGTCTCGTCAGCTTCGGCCTCGACCTCGGAATCGGCTTTAGCACCGGCTTGTTCGCGTGTCGAATCGTGTTTCATCGACTGAGCATCCATGGCGGATTCGGGCAACCCATTGCCCGGCTTATCCGTGGTGCCGCCGTCGGCAGCGTCATGATCCACAGCCGATAAGCCGCCTGCGGGGTCGCCGGCATTCTGGTCGATACTGATACGTGTGTTTTGCGTGAAGGGGACGCCTGGACGCGAAGCGAATTCGGGGCCGCTTAGTCCGGTCTTGTCGGCCTTGGTTTTTCTGAAGCCGGGAAACAGTGAATTATCTGCGAAAGCATCCACTGGTTTAAAGGCCTGTGCCATTTCGGCTGCGGCGATGTCGTGAAAGTCCAGTCCGGCGGTATCGGAGGTGCTGTCCGCTAAGTCCGAACCATCGCGAGTGCCCTGGGTTGGCTGGCCGTCGCCTGAGGTGCGTAATCCGTTGTTTTTGCCTGAAATGACCGACCTGAAGGTACGTGCCGTGGCGTTGGCCGTCTGCTGTGGTCGGCGTTCGGCAGCCCCGCCTGATTCGGGGTGTCCTGTGGCCTGCCGGTCATCGGCTGGATCATGGATTGACGGAATCGGTTCGTTGCATGCGCCTGGATTGTTCGAATCCTGCGAGCTTTCCGGTTCACCATCGGCGGTTCCAGTCTCACCGGAGAGATGCGCTATGAGCTCTTTCGTGATGGGCAGCGCGTTGCTGGCACCTAACTGTCGTAATGCCGTACGCTCGATTGTCGCATCGGCGTCTGTCTGTTCGCCTGAGCCCATGCCGCAGGCATCGATTGCGTTGGTGCGAAGGAGCTTATTTGTGTTGGAACCTCTCACCGTCGTCGACGATCCCAGCAAAGTCATGAGTTCGGAAAGCGAAACCAAGGAGATGCTGGAGGAATGGTCGAGGTAGACAACATCAAGTCCGCGCTGGCAGATGAGACTAAATTCCTCCGGTGTGTCCTCGGGGAGCTGTTCCAAGTCGAAATTAGGGATGTCGGCGCTGGCGCGGTCGGTGATCATCGCGTAGAGCAATGAGGCGGTCTGATAGATGGCCGTGCGTTCGGCATCCATCTTCGGCGTATGCAGCAGGTCAATGAACATCGGGCTCACAGGAGCGTCCGCAATCTGGATGCCGTCCGTGCCGATGCGAATCATGTCGGTGGTAAGCGTGGGAAGGGCGATGCCGTCGGAAAGCAATTGCCGCAAGCCTTCCGTGACTTGCATCGTTATCAGGCGCATGGATTGGAAGTCCAACCTGCCATGCCCGCTGCCGGTCCCCAGGCAGTCGCTGAGGGTTACTCCGGATTCCATTTGCGTGACCAGCACCGCAGCCTTATGCACGTACTGCATCGAGCTGACCTTGGTGAATCGGTTGTTGGTGGAGAGCGCGAGCGATGAGGCGATGGCCTCCACTTTGGAGGTGATGGACGTGTCGGTGATGACGAACAGTTGCCTGTCCTGGTCCAATACCGTGTCCAAGACGCGCCAAGCCTCGAATCCCGGGGTTCTGCGAAGCGGAGAAATCAGCATGTATCGATCGATTACAATGTCCTGTGATTTCAGTTCCATGTCTGTTCCGGTTCTGTTTGTCGATAATGCGGGTTCGAAGACCTTTCCTAATTCAATATTAACGTCGGGAGTGGCCGAGTCAACGTTGCCCGACGGTGTTGTGGAGGCGTGGGCCCCACTGGCGTACTCGTCGCCGGCCGCACCGCTTGTCTGGCCGAAGACAGGTGACGTCCGACTGTTCCGCGCCTGGCCTCGATTTAAAGCATTGGGGTCTTTGATGCTTCGGTTCCCAATGTCCCCGGCTGAAGGGCGTTGAGGAGCGTTGCCTGAGCCGCGGGAATCAGCCGCCGCTGATGAGACGGCGAATGACGGCGGCATGGAGGCCGGTACGTAGGCGGATGCTTCGCGGTCCGTCTTACGTTCATCGGCTGTGGATCGGCCGTATCGGTTGGAGACGACTTTCCTCGATGCGGGCTCCGGCGGCAGGGTGCAGTCTTGATCGGAACCTTCCTCTAGGTCTCGCCGCGCCTGACGTATGCCGGTGGGAGCTACGGCGGTGGTGTGCCCATCGATGTCTTCGTTGGACTCCTTGCGGGTGACGCGGTTTGCTTTCCGATTGTCCGTTCCTCGGTTGGCGATTCGTGATTTTATGATTTCCAACGAGGAAGACAGCTCTGGCGTGCGCAGCACCAGCAGTGTGCCGACGTACAGCAAGATAACCACGATGCTCTGTATGATGCAAACCCCGATGGATTGAATCCAACTCATATGTCCCGATCCATCATGAATGTATGCTCCGAACAGTGAATATACGGGGTTTCTCATGGCAAGCCCTCCGACTGCGGCGACGCAACCGGCGACAATCGCCTTGATGGAAGTCGTCAGCACCCTTGTGCCGTCGATGTGGCCGTCGAAACGTCGGCGCAGCATGATAATGAGGGCCGGGCAGGAGACCATGTAGCTCGCCGTTATGCTCATTCCCAGCAGCGTCACCCAATCCTCCTCGCGGATGAACAGGGTTCCCAGGAGTAGGATCCCAATTTGGGACAGGTACTGCAACGTCACGAAAAGAAAGGGGTGATATCCGTCTTCGAAGGCGTAGAACGTACGCTGGATGATGAGGAACAAGGAGCTCAGAGGGAGGCCGAGTGCCAGTGCCACCAAGGGGCCGCTCATCAGCAGCGCCTCCTTTAGGCTGATGGAGGGCAGAAGCGCCAGGGAGATGGGCACCGGCATGACGACGAATGCGGCTGTGAAGAAGCACATGACCAGCCAAACATTGCGTAAGGAGCGACTGAGCGTCACCCTGGCCGAATCGACGTCACGATCGGCTACGAACTGCGCGATACGGGGGAATATGGCCGTGGCCACCGAAACCGCGATCAGGGAATACGGAAGGACGTAAATCGTGAAGGCGTTCTGGTAAGTGGCGTTCCCGGCCACTTCATACAGACTGGTGCCGTAGGCTTCGTGGGCCTTGAGTGGCGCGCTTGTACTCACCCGTGTGTTGATGATCGTCGTGAGCTGGTCCATGACCACTATCCCAAGGCTCCACGCCGCAACAGGCCCCATTTGCCGCAGTCCGATGCCGTGCACGCCCAATCGCGGTCGATAATGGATTCCGAGTTTGAACAGTGGAAGGAACAGTACCAGCGCCTGAAACGCGACGCCGAGTGTCCATGTCCCGGCCGTGAGCGCGATTTTCTCTTCCGTCCAGAATCCGAGTGGCTGTTTGTCGGCCTTGCCGAACATGAGTATGAAGACGGTGAAACCGACGCAGCTGATGACGTTGGCGCCTACGGAACTCCATGCATACATGCCGAAATGGTCTTTTGCCGCAAGGATTTGGCCGACCACCGTGTACAGCCCATAAAAGAATATCTGCGGAACGCACCAGAAGGTGAACGCCGTGGACAAGGCGAGCATGTCCGATCCGCCGTTGACGTACAACCTTGTCAAAGCCGGAGTGAGTGCCGCAACGACACCGGTGACCGCCAACAGTAGAACGATTGCGAAGGTGATGAGTTTATTGAGCTGTTCCTGTGCGTCTTTGGATTTGAGGGTACGCACGATCTGCGGCACCAATACCGCATTGAAGATGCCGCCCGATACCAAAGTGTAGATGACTTGCGGAATCTGCGATCCAGCTTGGTAGGCGTTGGCGGCCAGCCCGGTGGTCCCCAACGCGGCGGCCAGCAGTATGGTCCGCACCTGCCCTGTGATGCGGGAGGCCGCCGTACCGGTGGCCATCACCATGGAGTTATGTCCTACAGAAGAGCTCATTGATCGGAATCCTTTGTAACGTGGAATTGCCGCCATAGACCGACCACAGCCAGCAGTAAGGCGAAAGCGATGAACAGCCAGCCCGTCACGTCGCTGATGCGCAACGTGGAGGTTATCTTCGTGGATTGCGGCGAAGAGAACACGACACCCGAGCGATCGAGTAGATTCATGTGCGCCGTGGCCGTCCCCGACGTGGAGACGCGCACAGTGAAGGTCGTCTGCGACGTGCCTTTGGCTGGTACGGCGACCTCCTCGAACCTTGACGTGACGATTTCCATGGAGTCCGTGAGTGATGAGACCTTCACCCGCACCGGATAAGGCAAGTCGTTGGTTACATTGACGGGCATCGAGGCCGTTTCACTCACCACGGTTAACGGTTCCGACTGGCTTATGCGCACGCTTTGGAACAGCCGATCGGCCAAACCTCTGGCATCGTCCGTAAGGTGGTTGGCACTTTCGGCTTTCGCGGCGTCATCATCGCTGCGTGCCGTTGGTCCCTTTTCATCGGTTTTCTCCGGCTGGTGTATGTGCGCGCATAGTGCGTGAAAGGCCAGCTCGTTATGCAGCGAGGTGACGGCATTCATCCACGTGCCAGAGTTTTTGGTGCGATTGGCGGTTTCCTTGGCGTCCTGACGTGCGAGGGATTGAGGATCGTCGTTCTTCTTCTTGCCGTTACTGTCTGCTTGCCTTTCCTCGTTGCTCCCCAAGCCGCCTGTAGGGGAGGCGGGCGCATCAAGCACCGAGGATCGGAAACGCTCGATATCTGCGGCGCTGCTTTTCAGAGACTCCAGATTTTGAGCGAGTTGTTTCGTATGTTGCTGGCTCATCTCCGCCGACTTGGGGAGCAGTGCCGCGGCCTGCTCGCCTGATGCATAGGCCTCTGCCTTTGTTAGGGAGTCCAAGTCGGTCAATGAAAGCCAGGTGGCCTGCTCGAGCGAGCTCATGATGGTCCCGTTCTCATCAGCCGTGCGTGATGGTGAAAGGCAGATGAGCACATTGCGGTTCGAATACGGTTGTTCCATTTGATAGAAGGCGCTCTGCGCCAGAAGCCTGGAAATTCGACCAGCTTCGCTTTGCTCCGCCGCTGCAGACTTGTCGGAGGGGTTGCCCTGGGAAAGCTGGGTCAAATCGCGTTGCGCCGCGACAAGTGTGATTTCGCCCGCAGGGGTGGGAACGGAGTATATGTCGGAATGTATGGCTCCATCCCCGTTGTCTTCGATGCCGCTTTGCGCGATGGCGGTCGTATAGCCCTGTTCCCGGGCTCTGGAAAGCGCGTTGAGCGTCCAAGTGCTGTCGCCTTGCCAGGCATAGGCGGAGGGGGATGCCGAGGCGTCTCCCACGGCGGTACGATATTGGGCGGTAGCGGCTTCGCTGTTCCACATCGATGGGGATACCCCCGCCGCGTTGTAGTCTTCGGGATTGCCGTGTGCGCTGAATGCGGTGATGTCGAAATTCCCCGGCTGCATCACGCCGCTTGATTTAGGTACCAATTTCAGCGTCTTGGCATATGACGGATCGGTGACCACTTGGAGCTTGGGATGGTTTTCGACGAGTTTCTGTACGTCGTTCAACGTGGATCTCGTCTGCTCGTCGGTGGCTTCTCCGCCGTTACGCAACGCTTCCGACGCTTGGATGCCCTTGTCGCCGCTCATGAGCGCATCAACGGCCTTGCCGTCCAGTCGCCATGAGATGTCGGTGAACGGCATGACCACCGTGGCCTGCATCGGTGGGGTGTCGGCGGTATTCAGACCGTCCTTTGAACGTGTAAGGAAGGTGCGCAGGCTTGCCGTCCGGTCAAGGGCGATGGGATCATGCCCAATGAAATAGTCTATTCTCACTGGTTTTGGCCCCCATGTCTGCAATGCCTTGAGTGTGGTTTGGTCGGCGTTGGCATCCACGCTCACCGTTGTCGTGCCATTGACCGGTATTTCAGGCACATCGGCGCGACCTAGCTCGTTGGAGGTGGGGATGGTGTTCTGGGCGCGCGCCCAATCGTTGAGGTCGGTGCGTGATACGAAGTTGTAATATGTGTTCGTCGCGGCGCGGAGCAGTCCGGCTTTCAAGACATGGTCGCTTTTGTTGGCGATGGTGACTTTAATGTGGTACCCGGAGCTTGCACTGACCACGGGCGTCGATGAGGTGAGTGTGAGCGCTGCCTGCGGCCGCGGCTCGGCGGATTGAGGGACCGCCGATGCGGGAGCCGGCTCCACGGCCAAGGTCAAGAACAACGAGAGCATGATGGTGATCAGGATGACGGCGCGGCTGGCCAGGCGGCACGTCGACGCCCTGTGAGCGTGAAGGTGTTTCATTGGCCCTGCCTGTTCATCTTTCTGGCATATAGCCATACTATTTTACGTTCGTTAGGGTAACTCAGCACCTTGTCCAGATCTTCGAAATCCACCCACTTTGTATCCTCGGCTTCGTGATCAGGATCGCCTTCCACTGTGAGGAATCCTCCGACCTTGCGTAAAGCGAAATGATGCACCAGCTTGTGGACGCGCTCATCCGTGCCGGTGAACCAATAATCCGTGGTGGCGATGGAGGTCACCACCACACCCAGGATTCCGGTCTCCTCGTGGATTTCGCGGACCGCCGTTTCCTCCGGCGTCTCGCCTTTTTCTATATGTCCTTTCGGCAAGCACCATTCCAGATGGCCGCTGCGTGAATGGCGCGCTATGACGGCTACACGGTTCCTATCATCGAAAATGAGCCCTCCTGCAGAATACTCTCGCACGGCCGGTAGCTCCTGGGCATCCAGCGAAGCGAATGTGGTGTGAGGTCCACCTTGGTGGATTCGGGCCATCAAGGCAGGTGTGGGAGTCTCTTCCGTCGTGTGCCATTGATCGGTTCCCTGCCTGCTGCCTTGCGGTGGTTTCTTCCCCTCGCCGTCTTCGCTGTTCAGCGCCGCCCTTAATCTACGTAGTGACGCGCCGTCAAAGGCTTGGCCCAACTCTGTTTCTGGGCCTGAAGAATACAGCAGTGAGTCAGGTTCTAAGTTGTCTTGCGGCCCGGAATCGTTGATTTCGCGTTTTTGGGCGCGCTTGCCCGCGGCCTTGGCTACCATGCGAGCCATGTCTGCGGGTGTTATCATGCTTCCTACTCTACTCAACCCGCTGTGCAGATGGGGTGAAGGTATGCTAGAAGATAGTAAAAATAGACTTTAAACGGCTGTTTTGCTTGTTTTAAGGAGTTACATTGGATTTCGAGGTATGGCCTGAGGCCATTGAACTGGGACGCATGTTCGAGCAGGAAGGACATGAACTGGCTTTGGTCGGCGGCCCTGTGCGCGATTTGTTGCTTCATCGGGCGAGCCACGATCTGGACTTCTGTACGTCGGCGCGTCCGGAGGAGTTCGAGCCGATTCTCAGACGTTTCGGCCATGACGGCTTCTGGGACATGGGGCGTAAGTTCGGCACCTTGGGTGCCATGCGGCGTCGTGCTGATGGTACGGAGGTGAAGGTCGAGGTCACCACGTACCGCAGTGACAAGTATGACCCTGATTCGCGCAAGCCGGCAGTCAGCTACGGTGATTCGCTCGAAGGCGATCTCTCCCGAAGGGATTTCACCGTAAACGCCATGGCTCTTCGTGTCCCCGATCTTCGGTTCGTGGACCCGTTCGGCGGTGCGAACGATATAGCCAAGGGAATTCTGCGCACCCCTGTGGATCCGCGCCAATCCTTCGAGGATGACCCATTGCGCATGATGCGTGCCGTCCGTTTCGTGGCTCAGCTGGGTTTCCGCATCGAGCCCGATACGGCAGTGGCCATAACGGAGATGACCGATCGCATCGAAATCGTCTCCGCGGAACGTGTACGTGACGAATTGGTGAAGCTGCTGCTCTCCGAACGGCCACACGAGGGGGTGGAGGCCTTGGTCGATTCGGGTCTGGCCGACATCGTGCTTCCCGAGATTCCGGCGCTTCAGCTTGAGATTGATGAACATCACCGTCATAAGGACGTTTTTGAGCACACGCTTAGGGTGCTTGACCGTGCCATCGCTCTGGAGACCGGCCCCGACGGTCCTGTCCCAGCACCGGATCTCACATTGCGCCTTGCGGCGTTGCTGCATGACATCGGCAAGCCAGCAACCCGCCGCTTTGAGCCGCGGGGCAAGGTGAGTTTTCATCACCATGACGCCGTGGGGGCGAAGATGGTGCGTAAACGCATGAAGGCTCTGCATTTCGACCACAGTATGATCGATGATGTCAGTGCCCTCGTCAATATGCACCTTCGTTTCCACGGCTACGTCGAGGAACCGTGGACCGATGCTGCCGTACGACGCTATGTCAAGGATTCAGGACCGTTGTACGAGCGGCTCAACAGACTCACCCGCGCCGATGCCACCACACGTAACCGCCGTAAGGCGCTCATATTCGAGCAGGCGATGGATGAGCTTGAGAGCCGTGTGAAGAAGCTTAAGGAGCAGGAGGATCTCAACGCCATCCGTCCCGACCTGAACGGCAACGACATCATCGAGATACTCGGCGTCGAGCCCGGTCCAATGGTGGGGCGTGCCTACAGGCATATGCTCGATTTCCGTCTCGACCATGGCCCGACGAGCCGCGCCGAGGCGCAGGCCGAGCTTGAGCGATGGGCTCGGGAGCAGGGCTAGCTTCATGCTGGTGTCGCGTACGGCGGTGCGCCTACCCATCCACTGAATTTGGTCGCTTGTTCGGTGGCGGTACGGTACGGCTCTCGGTACCGGTGTCGGGGTCTAAGGCGCCGCCAGCTGTCGTGAGGCTTGTTTCTTGGGCATATGCCTAGCCGGCGTCCATGTTTCGAGGGCTACATGATGCGCCGTTCGCCAATATATGGGTTCGGATTCCTCCGGTTTCGTCCGCCTTGGCTTCAGCTGTTCTGGTCGCCCTCGGCGGGGGCTGGAGGAGCGTCGTGCACAGGTGCACTGGGCAATTTTGCCTTATCGACCTTATCCAGGTTCGTGCAGCCTTTGAGGTTCTTGATTTTCGCGTTTTTCGCCGGTATTTGTTTTTTGGATACCAGATCGTTGAATGAAGTGCCCAGCACGACATCGACCAGGGCGTCCTGCCGGTTGTCCATCACCATTTGCGCATCGGAGAAGTTCGCGAGCACGGTGTATGCCTGATAGATGTTGTTGACGCCGTAATAGATGGTCGTGCGTTTCACGTTCTGCCGTGTGTAATTCGATACGGAAGTGACGTTGAACAGTCTGTCGGTTAGCGCTTCGCCGACAGCGCCGGCGAAGCCGCGGGACTTTGTACCATTAAGGACACGTACATACACCGTGGAATTGGAAGGATAAGCCGCCTCGTTCCTATGCTCGTTCAGAGGCGCGCAGACCGAAGCCGCGCCGAAGTTGGTGTCGGCCTGCTCACTAGGAGAGGTTTGGGCTTTGCCGCTGAAACCATGCAACTCGAACAACACCGAAACGATGAGTGCCACGGCCAGCACCGCGGCCACAAAAGTGAACACCTTGACCTGACGTCTGTGCACGTATTGCTTACGCTCTTCGCGTTCGTCAATGTTTCGTTGTGGCATTCCCGTTTCCTGTCGATCTGCGCTTGTCCGTCGTGCTGGCTGCCGCATCATCCAGCGACATCGCAACCCTCTTGCAGTATATTTTACCGACACTCCATGACTCGTCCGCCACATCATGGCGGTCTTGTGCATTACGGCTGGAGTCGGTCGTGCAGGTCGCAGGCTCGTGCCAGCGATGAAAACTCCTCAACCGTCAGCGTTTCGCCGCGTCTTGTCGGATCGATGCCGGCATCGGAGAATTCCGCCTCTGTCACCATTCCCTTCAGTGCGGCGTGCAGTGTTTTCCTACGTTGTCCGAAAGCGGCGTCCACAAGCCGGAACAACGTCTCGCGTGTGGGACGGAAGGTGCCTGAAGTGGTCGTGCCGGTGTCAGAGGTGCGGGTGAAGGAGACGAGCGCCGAATCGACGTTCGGTGCCGGCCAGAACACGTTGCGCCCAACGAGTCCGACCCGTTCCGTTTCGCCGTACCATGCGAGCTTCACACTTGGAGCCCCGTAGACCTTGTTGCCGGGCTGTGCCGAGAGGCGGTCGGCGACTTCTTTCTGCACCATGACCACGAATCGGTTCAGATTTGGGAAGCGCTCAAGCAAGGTCAGTAAAACAGGAGTCGCAACATTATAGGGCAGATTCGAAACAAGGGTGAATCCGTCCGTGCCGCCGCCCACGTGCCTGTTCACCTCGTTTGACGAAGCTCTGTCGCCGGAGTCTGCGGCGTTTTCAACCGTGCAGACGGCCGTGTCCACGGCGGTGGAGTGCGATGGGCATCGCTCGTCGTTGTTCGTCGTTGTGAAGTGTGGTAGGTCCCCGGGTTGCAGTGTCAGCGCATCTGCCTTAATCACGGTGAGCCGTTCAGCTGCCTGCGGCATGTATTCTGCAATCGTACGGGGCAGTCGTTCCGCCAGAGCGGGGTCGATTTCCACGGCGGCGACGTTGGCGCCTGTCTCCAGCAGGGCCAGTGTCAATGAGCCCAGACCTGGCCCTACTTCCAGTACATTCGTGCCTTCGCCCACTTCGGCTTTGCGGGCGATACGCCGTACGGTGCCTGGGTCGATGACGAAATTCTGCCCGAATCTCTTGGTCGGGCTGATACCAGCCTCCGCCGCAATACGGCGGACGTCCGCGGCTCCCAACAGTCGCGCCGCGCCGCCGGTCCGGTCTGCCGAACCATCCGTGTCATGAGACGCCGCCACGCTTTCCGACACTGTCATGTCCTTTTTTTCGCTCGTCCTGACTTCACCTGGTCTATCCATCCGATCGGATGCGTCCGATTGCTCGTTTCCCATGACCTTCAATCTACACAATGCGCCGGAACCAGAGGATGGCCGTTGCACGCATGAGGTGGCGCTGGGCATGACGCTGCGACGATGTTTTGGGGTCGAAACGCTGCCCAGATTCACGCGGGTCGCAGTCCGATTCTCTATGGAGCCGTCCTTATACGTAGACCGTGCAGACCTGGCGTTGCGCCATCATGTACTGGGCGAAGGCAAGTCATGCCCTGCCTCGCTATACTTGCATGACTTGCATGACTTGCATGACATGCATGACTTGCATGACATGACCCTTAGTACCAACTCTGCGTTTGCCAAACCCTCCATGCCTCGGATGGACTCCCGTAACGGCTACGGATGTAGCTCAGGCCGATGTTGATTTGGACGCCGGCATCGTCACGGTAATTCGGCACCGATGCATAATAGTAGTCAAGCAACTGGGGAATGCCGAGAGCAGTGGATTTCGGGTTCTTTTGCCACCAGCACCAGCCGGACTCATGGTCCCACAACGGTACCAAGGCGTTGAAGTCCTGGTCACTCCAACCCATCTGCCTCACCGCGCCTCTGGCATAGGTCTGTGCGACTTGAGGGGATGCGTGCCACATGCCGTTATCATTGCTGGCCGGTGGTGGAGTGGGTGTGGGCTGTGGTTGTTGTGCTGGTGGATTTGGTGTGGGAGCTGGTGCCGGTGAAGGCATCGGATTCTGTGAAGGGGCAGACGGTGTTTTCTCCTTGTCCTTTTCGCCGCTGCCACTTGAAGCCCCGCTGTCGGTTGCTCCAGTGGCGCCCGAGCTGGATGTGCCGCTGGACGTGCCGCTGGACGTGCCGGATCCGTTGGCCTTGTCTTTACCGGAGTTCGGTGCGGGGGCAGGAGCCGATGGACCTACCGCGATGACCTGGTCGACGGGTGGGGTCACGATCGTTTCCGATGTCAGTGTCCTGCTTTCGGCAGCGCCGTCCACATACGTGACCTTAAAGTTCTGACGTTTGACTCCGTCCGTGCCTTGTTGGCGGATCTCGCTGGCACCCGGTGAAAGCGCAGAATCCACGATCGTGCGGGTCCCGTAGGGGAGCGCGACATCCAAGGTTTCCTCGCCATGCGTGACACGCTGCACGCGCAGTATGGTCTTCCCGTCGACGTCTTCCACGCTTACGCGGTCCTCTTTGCCCAGTGTGATGCCTTTCATATCCAAAATCGATGCAGCCGTAAGTTTCCCGTTGGGCACTACGGATGTCTTGCCGTCGGCGATGACGGTCACCGGACCCGATCTGTTGATTACGAACCCGCCGGTGAGCTGGTTGTATACGTTGTTCACGTTGACCGTGACTCTGGAGGCCCGTGCGTCATTGGACTTGAAAAAGCCAAGGAGCTGGTCGGCGCTGGAAGCCACGGTCCAAAAAGGTACCTCCTGGCCATCGATGGTGATAGTCGCCTGATATGCACTTTGCATATTGACCGTGTCGTGGTTGCGCAGGGCTCCGTTTGATGTTGACTTGACCATGTCGTGCGTCCTCATTTTGACGCCATTTGTCTGCAACAGTCTATCGACGCTTTGCGTATACGTGGTGACCGTGTGGGTTTCACCGTTGATGCTGAGCGCGACGGTTTTTCGCGCTCCCAACGCGAATGCCGCGATGCATGTCAAGGTCACCGCCGCGACGCATATGATGATGCGCATACGTCTGAGAGTCGTGAATCTCTGAGGTGTCCAACGACGTTCCATGCGCTCTCCTGATTCGGTTTCGGTTTATGTTCCGCGTAATCCATCTTAACTTGATGCGTCATAAATGTAAAAGTAGGTTGGCGATTGGGATAATCCGTCGTCGGCCCTGGCACGACCGGTGAAGTAAAAGGGCGGGAGTGAAGGGGGTACTCCCGCCCTGAAGGCGGGATTTCGGGTAAATAACCCCGCCAGTTGGCAGAAACCGCATATATTCAGGCCTCTGCGCCTTACTCGAGAAAAGAGATCAATTCAACACCAAGTTGCCTGCCCCTTTGCTCAGGTGAGCCTCCTGTCGGGATCGAACCGACGACCTGCCGCTTACAAGGCGGCCGCTCTGGCCATCTGAGCTAAGGAGGCAATGCGTCTTAGGATACCGACGCATCGTTATACGAGAATAAGCCTAACTCGTGCTCTACCGAGTCTGGGCGTGTCGCGTGTCGTGTTTGAAAGCACCGAAAACGGGTTTGACGTTCGCAGTGCCAAACTAGACACGATAAAAGTTCTTGATGCTATCGTAATGTCAAATGTGTTTTTTCGGAATTATTGATGTGAATTTCTTGTTTCTCCTGATTGTTTGTTGAATTCTTCCATTGAGCCATATGCGCAATACGAGAACGTTTTTATGCTATGGAAAAGCATGTGGAGAGTCAAGCGAGAGTATTGGTTTTTGTGTTGTTGAATCCTAATTGGTGCAGGTATTTTCGTGCTGAGTGTTCCTACGGGGAAACGACGTGTCGATTTGACAGTGTCCGTCAAAGTTTTACAATTTTACGGTATGTGGAGGTGTTATGTATCTGGTTGGTTTGGATAGGTACGGATTGTTGGTTCATACAACAGGCGACTTATAATTGTAATGCTTCAATGAAGAGCATAGGTATGTGTGTTTATGGCGGTGCTGTCATAAGGTTTGAGGCATTTTGGAAAACTGAAGGCAATCGATATGGAGTCAGGAGCTGAACGCGGCGCCTATACGGCACGCAGGTACGTCCGGAACCAGGACGCTAAGTTGGTTCAACCGTCTGATGTCGCCGTCGGCTCTGATAGACGCTACATGGATGCGCGCTCTCGTGAGTCGCTGCACCACCGCCGTAAGGCGAGGGAGCGTAAGTGGCGCCGCCGGATCATTATCATGACTCTTGCGGCGAGCATTGTCTTGATTTGTACGATAGGTGTGTCCTTGCAACAGATTTTCGAGCAACGTCAGTTGCAACGCAGTATCACCGAGCAGGACGCTTACAACGCGTTGCAGGAAGTGAAGGTCGTGCCCGAATACGCAGATAAGAAAGGCGGCATAATGCTTTCGCGCAATGGGTATGGCTCGCAAATCAACGGTGTGCCGACCGTCGAGGTCTTCATGGATCCGCTCTGCCCCGGCTGCAAACTTTTTCTTCAGCAGATGGATGGTACTTTGGAAACGATGGTCGCCGCCGGTCAGATCAATCTATCGGTCCATCCGGTGGCCTTCCTTGACCGTCTGTCAACTGACGATTACTCTTCACGCACTGCTGAAGCCATCGCCTATATCACCGATCATGATTCCAATTCGGAGCATCTTATGAATTTTCTTCAGAACATCTATTCATCGGATTTCATGCCCCGCGAGTTACCTGATTATAAGCCGGTGAGCAACGACAGTCTGCGTGATCAAGCCATCAAGGCCGGTGTGCCTGAGCCGGTGGCGCGCAAGGCGTTCAGCGGCGAATTCAAGGAATGGGTTGACCGGAGTAACGACTATACCAAGCGTCGCAAGGATTTGATGGCCAAGTCCGGCAAATTTGCCGGGAGAGTGGCTACTCCGTCCATTGTATGCAACGGGCAGTTGGTAGATATCAACAAGCTGGCGGATGAGGGACTGTCTTACAAGGATGCCGTGTTGCAGACGGTGGGCCTTACCGATGGGCAGGTCGGCGGGTCCGACCAGTTGCCGAGTGTCGGTGGTGAGTCCCGATAAAAGCCTGTTGCTGCTGAACTTCATGACTTGTCCCATCTTCGACGCGATGTCGCGAGCATCCATGTATGCGTCGATTCCTTCACTTCCATGGATGTGCTCGGCGTCACCATCGTTCCCTAAATCGAGTTGATGGCCTTGTGCGCCATATATGGGCGAAGCCGTTCGTCACGCATTCTTCCTCCGTTTGCGGTGGCCGTGCACCGCAAAAAACGTGGCATCAATGTGGCATGGATTTCATGTATGCCGATTCGGTTTGGTCAGTGCGCTCATGCGTGGTCGGTTCCGTGCGCGGTTCGAAAGGTAGGTCCGGTTGGTTTGGCAATGGTTCGTGTCCTCTCGCGCGCAGACCGGTGAAAGGTCGCTCTGGCCCTTGGCTGAGACGAAAAAATGGAGCCCGCGTTGGCGCGGGCCTCGCTTTTCGAATTGTTATTTTGGGTTTACGACATGGATTCGGGCTTTCCTTCGGTGCCGATGTCGGGCATCTCTCCTTCGACGCCAACCTGTGATTCGTTCAGCCCCAACGATTTGAGTATAAGCGCCCTTTGCTTTGAAGAGGAATTCGGCACTTGGCTCATGTCAATCCTCTGCCCGTTGATGACAATGGTCGGGGTCGAAAGGCTGCCCTTGGCTTGCCCGGATGTGTTCCACAGCTCAGGCCTGCGCACAGTGTATTGGTACGAAGCGTGCAGCCAGTCGTTATAGGTTCCCGAGAACGCCTTGTCGGCCACGGACTGGGGCACGCCGGCCTTAAGCGCCTGGGTCTTGATCTTGTCGTTGCCGGTCGGCACATAGCCGCTGCCTTCCTCGGGCTGGAAATCCTTGGAATATATGTTGTCGATGAAGTCCATCAAATGACGTTGGTTCGGGTCGTGGGCCGATATGTAGACCAGGGCTCCTGCGGCGCGTGTCGAATAATTGTCGGTGGAGAGGTTATCTTCGAAGTTCATGGGGTGGTAGACGAGATTGATCTGCCCGGCGTTCACCATATCCTCCAGGGTGGGTCCCACCTGGCGGTGAAGCTCGCCGCACCAAGGGCACAGCGGATCCATGTATATCTCCATAGTGGGCGCACCGGGGGCCTTCTTGCCGTAGCCTTCACGTGAAAACAGGAGGCCTCCCTGCTTGTTTGCGGTTGATGGCTTCGTCCGGACCTGTTGAAGTTGCGAATAAGCCTGGTCCATGGTCAAGGAGTTGGCCTTGTGTCGCTTGTATATGTTGTAGCCTACGATGCCTCCGATGGTCGCGATGAGCGCGATGACCACCACCACTGCGACGATGCCGATGATGGTTTGGCGACGGCGTTCGTTTTCGGCCTCCGCTTCGGCCTGCTGACGGGCAAGCATCTCCGCCTGAGCTCGGCGGCGCGCCCTTGCCCTGCGCCGTTCGGACTGGGTTTGCCGATTTGCGCTGACGGATGTGTCGCCGGGCTGCTTCCGATCGAGGTTCTGTGATGAACGATTCGGTTCTTGTGCCATAGCGCTGTTCCTTTCAGTTTATTGACGTTCCATGGGCATGCGCGTTGATGCCGTCACGTATTCCTTACTCCACTATATCGTTGCGGCTGTAATGGATGCGGTGTGCGGATGGGCGGCGTCTGGAGTGCGCGGCGTAAGGGTGCGGAAGCCTACACAGCGGTGCTAACCGGATCGTGGGTCGACTCTGTGGGCATCACGCGCTCACAATGGGAACCATGTGAGATGATCGGCGGTCAGGCATGTCGCGGCTGTGAGAAGCGTGATTGCAAACCAGATGACGAGCAGTATGAAGTCCCAGCGGTTTGCGGACCGTCGGCGTGCCACGTCTTGTCTGCCGGCGTTGGCCAATGGATCCGGATGGACTCTGGCGGTGGTCATCACGTTCGAGCTTACCGGAACATCGCCCAATTGCCAGGGCTTCGTCGCGGAGGAACTTTGCGAAGCGCAGTCTCCGCGCAAGTACCCCGCACCGATGCGTAAGGTGTGCCCGCCGTGGACGACGAAGACGACGAGCAGCCACGATGCAGCCGCACAGACCACCTGCGTGACGCCCGTCGATGACAGCGGCTGGTTGGCGAAGACCGGCACGGGGAGACTCTGCGAACCGAGGGGAAACGTGAACGTGGAATGCGGAAGACCCAACACGAGCTCGATGATGACGGGAACGGCAAGCGCGATCACGGCGTTCAGCGCAATCTGCGGAATGCTGAAGGCCAATCCCTTCAAAGCATGCCACGGCATTTCCAGGCAACGGCGTGTGAAGTCGCCGCCCCGTCGTGTTCCCCCATGCTTCTCCTCGCGGGCAAGCTGGGCCTGTTCGCTCAGTCCCAACGTCGTCAGAAACCATATCAGGGTCGATGCGGCGATGGACGCGAGCATAGGGTAGGCGCTCGCGAGCATCGCTATCGGTATGGCTATAAGGCATGCCGGCAACACGGATCGGGAGAGGAGCCTCTGCCGGCGGACGGATACCACAGTGTCCGCAGACACCTGGGCCATGAGGTCCGAAGGATCTCTCGGACCCGCCCTTCCCGCGGCCAAAGATGTCGGGTTCTCCGTTGATTGTGGCATGACGGCGGGGGGGAGGGTATCTCTTCGTTCCCCAAGGTCGTCTTCTGTGGATGCATAGGGTTGGCCGTCAGTTGGAGGCATGATCGTGGTCCGACCCGGCATCGCGACCGTCGGTGCGGGCGTATCGACCGGCATGACGACGGTGTCGTTCGTTACCGGCGCCATAGGGAAGGCCGTAGTGACGTCCGGCATGTCATCCTTGGGCAATATCTGGGTTCCGACCAGCGCCGTGTCCCGATCCTCTATGGGAAGCAACTGGGTTGTGGAGGTCGGCGCGTCGTCATGCCCGGGTCGCATTGGTGCGGCACGCTCGACATCGGTGTCGTCGTCATTCCAATATATCCGCGGGTTGCCGTCTGAGTTTTCACCGGCCATGCCCCGGTGGGCGGCCGCATCGTGACCTGCACCGGAGTGATGGTCCGGTGCGGACGAGTCAAAAGGGAACGCCGCGTCACCACCGGTCCAGCCATTGCTCTCCGTGGCGTCGGCCTCGATTGTTTCCAACAGTTGCTCCGGACTGCATCGTTTCGTGCGTATGGGGCTGAGCGCCTGCCGGAAGGCGGACAACGTGCGCGGCGGGAGTCCGGAAAGGTCCGCGCTTCCCGCAGCCTCCCTTTCCAGAACTGCCATCATCGGTTTGTCCCCGAAAACCGGCTTGCCGGTGGCGGCGAATGCCAGCACACTGGCCAGTGACCACCAGTCCGTGGCTTCGTCGGATTCATCGCCGTCGATGATCTCCGGCGCGATGAAGCCGGGCGTCCCCATCACCAGGCCGGTCCGGGTCACATGGCTTTCCCCCTGCGCCATGGCAATGCCGAAGTCAACCAAGACCGGGCCCGTGGCTGAGACCATGACGTTGGTCGGTTTGATGTCGCGGTGGATGATGCCTTGGGCGTGCACCGCCCGCACGGCACTGATGAGTTTGCGGGCCAGGAGCTCCAAGTCCTCGCCTTCGTAGCGACCGTTGATGTTCACGTCATCGCGCAGGTTGCGACCTTCGATGAGTTCGGTGACTATGAAGGCGAGCGAATCGTCGAGTTCCATGTCGACGATGGAACACACGCCCGGATGCTGCACCTTGCGTAACGCCAGCGCTTCCCTCCGGAGCCGTTCCCGGGCGGTGACACGTGGGTTGCGCCGCATGGCCGGGGTCATGTGCCCGTTCAAGGGCCCGGCGGATTCCACGTCCTCCTGTAGCGGGCCGTCATCCGTCTCTTCTTTCAACGAGTCGCGCAGTATCTTCATGGCGTAGGTCTGTCCGCCGTCATCGCGTACTCTCCATACCGATCCCATCGCCCCTCCGCCAAGGCGGTCGATCAGGGTATAGCCGCCCACCATTTGCCCGGACTGGAGGTCCAACGCGTTTACATCGCTCATGGACACCATTTTAAGGACTTTCATGCCACGTTGAAACCTTGGGGTTCCCACATCATGGTTCCGTTCCGATCGTCTGGCGGTAGGCCGTGGGTTAGGCACCGGAAGGATGGTGCGCACTGGAGCATCGCTCCGCATTCTGTGTCTTGTGCTCTGTGCTTTTTGTGTCTTGCGTTTCTGTGTTTTGTGTCTTGCGTTTCTGTGTTTTGTGTCCTGCGTTTCTGTGTTTTGTATCCTGCGTTTCTGTGTTTTGTATCCTGCGGCCGGCATCGTCGCAAGGCTTCCAACGTTCGAGGGGTGCGGCTATAATGAGTGAGAACAGAGATTCATCTTTACGCCGTGTATCGGAAACCGTGGCATGCGGTCCGGTGGGTTAACAAGGCGTGACCGAGGTGTCGGTCACGCGAATGCCGGCACATTACCAGCGTAAGGAACGTCATGTCATCTTATGTACATATGATCATCCGTCTGTGTCGTCGGATACCCATGTTGCTGCTCACCATCGCCGGTGCCGTCCCAATGGTGCTATGCCGGCGTGTGCGACCTTGGGGCGTGCGTCAATGGACGTACAATCCGACGATCGGGGAGCTGGTCGTCGTCGTGCTCGTGCTAGTCTCCGTCGTCGCATCGTTGCGGGAGATGATCGAAGATCTGCGTCACGGTCATGTCGGCGTCGATGTGCTGGCCGTCGTGGCCATGCTCTCCACCCTTGCGGTACGCCAGTACTGGGCCGCATGGGCTGTGGTGCTCATGGTTTGGTCGGGTGACGCGATCGAAGGTTTCGCCCAGAGCAGGGCGGAAGGCAACCTGACCGCATTGATGGCCGCCGCACCGCAGGTCGCGCACGTCAATGGCTCCGATGTTCCGGTGGAGAACGTTAGACTCGGTGACGTGCTGAATGTCCTGCCCGGGGAGACGGTTCCGGTGGATGGCACCATGCTGAGCGATGTCGCCACACTGGATATGAGCAACATCAATGGTGAGCCCGTGCCCAGGCAGGTGGGGCGCGGTTGCGAGGTGTTTTCGGGTTCTGTCAATGGCTCGAAAGCATTCTTGCTGCGTGCCACCAGTCTGGCGCAGGATTCGCAGTATCAGCGAATCCTGGAGTTGGTCGGTTCTGCTCGGGAATCCCGGGCCCCAGTCATCAAGACCGCCGATATGCTCGCCGTGCCGTTCACGGTCCTATCGTTCGTCATCGCCGGTTTGGCGTGGCTCATCTCGGCCAGTCCGTTGCGGTTCGCGCAAGTACTGGTGCTCGCTACGCCATGTCCGTTGCTCATCGCCGCCCCGGTGGCGTTCATGGCCGGGACCAGTCGTCTTGCAAAGTCCGGAATCCTCATCAAAAGCCAGGATATACTTGAAAACCTGGGTCGCGTCACTCATGTGTTCTTCGATAAGACCGGAACCGTGACGGGCAAAAGGCCGCAGGTCATCCGTGTAGATATGGCCGACGGTGCCGAGGAGGCGGAAGTGCTGCGACGATGGTGCAGACCGGACTCAGGGTGCAATGAGACTCCGGCATCCGGGGTTCGATCCAATCGGATTCGGGTCTTGAAATCGGACAGTCGGAGCGGTCAGGATGTCGCCGGCGAGCGTTCCGTCTGCGATGAGCACGGGATGCGAAGCTCTGACTTGGTTCTGGCGGTTGCCGGGGCGCTTGAGTCGAATTCAGTGCACGTTCTCGCCCAAGGCATAGCCAAAGCCGGCGGCGAAGCGGCGGCAAGGCTGTATTCGCTTTCCTCGAAGTCTGGACGTGGCGCATCTTCTACAGGTAAGTCGACCGGCGCGTCGGGAGAGGTTCGCGCATCCTCCTCACAGTCTGGGCGTTCTTCGTCGACTGACAAGTCTTGGGGCCGACCGTTGGATATGCGTTCGCTTGACGCCGGCGATGTGCAGGAAAACTCGGGCGAAGGGGTGAGTGGCACCGTCATGGGTGTGCGGGTTCGTGTGGGGCGGCTTCGTTACGTGATGGCCGGTGAGGAGCGGTTCGACGGAAACGAGGATGTCGGTGTGCTTCAGGAGCCGGAGGCATCGTGCGACGGACTGGTGCGGCTTTCGCCTGTCGCCCGTGATTCGGCTTTGGTTCCGGGCAGGCAGGAAGTTTCGAACCCAGATGGTGCTTCGGGTCGAGCGTGGTCTCCACGTCAGGACGAGGAGGTCCGGTTTTCCGAACTGCGGCCGGATGAAATGGCCGCGTTCGTGTCTTTCGACGGGAAGCTCGTCGCCCGTATCGTGCTACGCGATGAGCCTAGGCGCGATGCGAAGGATGCATTGAGCGAGCTGAGGCGGCTTTCCATAACGAAACTGAGTATGCTTACGGGCGATCATTGGGATTCGGCTTATGCCATTGCCAAAGAGGTAGGGATCGAGGACGTCCATGCGCAGATGCTTCCCAAAGA
This sequence comes from Bifidobacterium bombi DSM 19703, assembly GCF_000737845.1. Taxonomy (GTDB): domain Bacteria; phylum Actinomycetota; class Actinomycetes; order Actinomycetales; family Bifidobacteriaceae; genus Bifidobacterium; species Bifidobacterium bombi. Next base: position 1,596,839 of record NZ_ATLK01000001.1, read on the forward strand.
CAAACTTGATGTGGTCCGTGCCGCACAGCATGAATCGGTAGAAGCGGCTCGATGGCGGAGTGTATTCGAGCGTATCGTGACCGGCCGGTCATCCGTGCGTCCGGTGACGATGATGGTGGGTGACGGCGTCAATGATGCCCCGGTGCTTGCGGCCGCCAACATTGGCGTGGCGATGACGGACGGGGCTTCGACGGCCGCCTCGCAGTCGGCTCAAGTGGTCATCATGAACGATGACATCATGATGGTGCCGTACGCCGTTCTTGTGGCGCGGCAGACCAAGCGTGTCATGCTTCAGGCCGTGCTTGGTGGGCTTGCGCTCGCCGTGGTGGGCATGGTAGCGGCCTCGTTCGATCTCATTCCGGCCGTGGTGGGGGCTTTTGCACAGGAAGGAATCGATGTGGTCTCCATTTTGTGGGCCTTGAGCGCTACATTGGACCGCCGCGAGTGAGTGCTGATCCGTCCGCGATGATACGTATTCAGAGGATCTCCTGGCGTTCAGGGCGAACACGCGGTTTCAGATGGTCTGGTGAGCCGTGTGGGCGGTCATTGCCCCTTGACCTTTAATATGGTCGCCAATCGGGAGCGAAGGTGAGAAGGATGGTTGGCGCAGATTGGAATCATAGGAATCGCAAGGGGGTGGAAAACCGTGGAATCATGGTGCTCGCGGCATGAAGATTGGTCTTGCCGAGTCATCAATCGGCCGTTGGTACCCAATCGTTCCGGTACGTCCCGCCGCCCGCCTTTCAGCGTCTTCTCGGCAGGGACGTCAGTACAGCATACCCATGGCCTCACGCACTTCATCCAGCGTCTCATTGGCTATCGCATTGGCTCGTTTGTTCCCGTCATGAATGACGTCGCGTATGGAATCCATGTCCTTCGCGAGTTCCTCGCGGCGTTCGCGATGGGGTGCGAGGAACTCGTTGACCGACGTGATGACATATTGTTTGAGTGCGCCGGCGCCGGCATCGCCTATTTCGTCGGCTATTTCCACGGGGTCACGCCCGGTGACCAATCCTGCTGTAGTGAGCAAGGCTGATACCTGCGGGCGGTTCACTGGATCGAAGGTGATGCGTCGCTCTGAATCTGTGGGGCTCTTTTTGATGAGTTTTTCCGTCTCTTTCGCGGTGGCTCCGAGCATGATGGAATTGCCATAGGACTTGCTCATCTTGCGGCCGTCGAGTCCCGGAATCTCTGGGGTATCCGACAAAATCGCGGCGGGTTCGGGGAACACCGGGTGTTTGTGCGCGTACCGTTCGTTGAAACGGCGAGCGATGGTCCGTGTCATCTCAATATGCGGGAGCTGATCCTTGCCTGCCGGAACCACGTTGGCCTTGCAGAAGAGGATGTCGCAGGCCTGGTGCACCGGGTAGGTCAGCAACAACCCGGTCAATGCGTGCCCCGATGCCTCCTTCTCCGATTTCACCGTCGGATTCCGTTCCAGCTCAGCTTCGGTGACGAGCGACAGGAACGGCAGCATGAGCTGGTTTTCGGCAGGCACCGCGGAGTGCGTGAAGATCATGGTCTTTTCGGGATCGATGCCGGCCGCCATATAGTCAAGCACCATGTTGAGAACGTTTTCGCCGATGTGGTCAGTGGTGTCGCGGTCCGTGATCACCTGATAGTCAGCGATGATGATGTTGGTACGTACGCCCTTGTCCTGCATCTCGACACGGGATCGGATGGAGCCGAACAGATGGCCTAGGTGGAGTCTGCCCGTAGGTCTGTCGCCGGTGAGCATGGTGAATTCTTCGGGGTGTGCCTCCAACCGGGCCGTTGTCTCATCGGAGCGTTTTTTCGCTGCGAGGAAGCTGGCGCTCATTTCATTGCCGGCCGCGGTGAATCGGGCGGCAGCGTTCGTGTTGTGCGCGTTGTTGTCTGCATCCGTTGCATCCGTCATGATAACCCTTATTTCCTTATATCCTATGAAGGTGTGGAATCCCCGTGAATTGGTGTTTTTATACTAAAAGTCTGAGCCGACAATGAAAGAACGAGAAAAAAGCGGAATCTGAGCATGGTCAGTGGTATCCTACGTAATGATGAATTGTTACCAGTAGAGATCATGCAGGGGGTCAAATGGGCCGCGGACGTCAGAAGGCTAAGCAGAAGAAGATAGCCAGGAAGTTGAAATATCTGACAACCGACACCGATTATGACGAGCTCGCCAAGGAGCTGAAAGGCCATGAGTCGGATTCTGACTCGGTTGACGTATCGGCAGATGACAACGTGGATCAAGGGTTTGACCGGTTTTCCGAGGGGGAGGACAGGCTGGCACAGCCGTCGTTGTCTCATTCAAAGGTGTCGACCGACGAAGACGATCTTGATGAGTATGCGAAGTGGGCTGCAGAGGCTGCGGCGAGGGCTACCGAGAAGGCGGCTGTGGCTTCGGCTGGCGCCGCTTCGACGAAAAAGATTGCACATAAGCCTTTCCCGATGCCTTTGCCCACCATTCTGAAGAAGCCGACGACGAAGTGAGTTCATCCTCATCCGATTTTTCGGCGTGAGTCTTGGATTTTGGATTTTGGATTTCAGGTTCAGGTTTCAAGCGTTGGATCTGGGTTTTGGGTTTCAGGCGTTGGATTTTCGGCGTTGGATTGGGGACTCGGATCTTCGGTTTCCGGCGTTCCTGATTTCTGTGTGCGGCAGTGTCATGGTAATCCGCGGCTTCGTGGCTTTGGGAGTTGCGGTTCTTGCACTCGTTGTCAGGTGTCGGTCTGGTTTGCCTTTTCTGCTGCTTTTTGTGATGTGAACATTTGGTTCTCAGTGCCATCCGTGTGCGTTTTCAAGCGTTCGTTCTCCTCTGATGGGCGAACCTCAACAATGCGATTGTGACATTGGACAGGTTTTCGAGCGTCCGTCCTTTTCTGATGGACGGATCGGTTGGAGTACCTGTGTGCGCATAAGTATGTTGGTTGTCAACGCTTTTATGCGGATGTGGGTAGATTATCGGACAATGACGGTGTGTTTCAGGTTGACTCGCGCGATTTGTGGATAACTCATATCATTCGACCACAATGATGGATTTCGTCATCGCTCCGCACCGTTCAGAGCTTCAATGAAGCCATGAACGATAGAAAACAACAACCAGGGTTGATGCGAACGTCCGGTGGGCGTATGTCAAGTCGTGCGCTTGTGCCAGTCCCTCTTCCTCACACGGACGGTCCGGTCGTCAGCCGGTTTCCTCCAAAGCCGGTTCCTGCTAGAAAAGGTTTCAACGCCGCCGTTGGGGCGGGGAATTCGTCGGTCCGGGACGGTATTCCAGGCAATGTGGTGGTCGTGCAATGCGCCAGTGGTGGTGTGGGTCTGACCACGTTGTGTGCTTTGCTGTCGCTTGAGTTGACGGGTAGGGGGTGCAGCTGCGTTTTAGTGGACGCAGATTTCCAAAAGGGCGGGTTGGATGTGCTTTTGGGTATGGAAAACGATCAGGGGCTAAGATTCGGTTCGCTGGACATTCCATTAGGCAATGTTTCAGGAATGGCTTTATACCGTCAATTGCCCCAGTGGGAAGGAGTTCGGGTTCTGGCCTTCGACCCGTGGGACGGCGATGCGCCCCAGCCGTGGCTGGTGGAGGCTGTGATCAGGGCGTTGGCGGCTGTGGTGGACGTGGTCGTGGTCGATGCCGCGTATGGATCCGTTTTGGCGGATGCCCCTGCCTTATACCAAGCGCCCAGAGTGGTCCTTGTCGAGCTGTCGGTATTGGGCACGATACGTTCGCAAGCATTGCTGCGCACTGCGTACGGTGCTGCTGGCGGTGCGGGGAGTCACGGACATGAAGGCCACGCATCGGCACAGAGTGGTGTGGACGCCCCTGGGGGCGGGCTTGTAGGTGTGGGCTATGGCCCGATGGAGGTACCGGCCCATACTCCGCACCATATGGCGATCGTCGGAATGCGGCCTCGTGGTGCTCCGGGAAGACGCGGGGTTCTGAAACAGGAGGAGGCTTCGCTGTATCTGGGCAGGGAATTTGTCGGTACGCTACATGCCGATGCGAAGCTGGCTGGTGATGTGCTCGAGGGGCTCGGCATCAGGAATGTACCTAAAACGCTCAGACCGGCGGTCGGTGCAGTGGTCGATGACATAGAACGCTGGCTGAGGGGAGGTGACGTCTTGTGAGGTTCGGTCCGTTGGACGATCTGATGCATGATCACGCTTTGACCGACGTGGCCGTCACATGTGAGGGAAGGGTGTGGGTTGATCGGGGAAACGGGATGAGCGAGTATGTTCCGAAGGTCCCCTTTCGCTCACCTGACATGGTCAGGCAGTACGCCGTGCAATTGTGCGCCCAGCTCGGCCGAAGGCTTGATGATGCCTGCCCGATAGCCGATGCCTCTAACGTCGAGGGAATCAGGATCCATGCGGTCATTGCGCCGTTGGTGCCCCAAGGGGCCTGCATCTCCATCAGGTTCCCGAGCCATATGGCGCCTCGGCTGGACCGATTGGGGAGTCAGGGTCTGTTCCCCAGTGAATGGTATCCGTTATTGTGCTCGTTGGTGGCCCGACGCGCCACCATCCTGATTACAGGCGGAACGGGAGCCGGCAAAACCACACTGCTTAAGGCGCTTCTGCGTCAGTGCGACCCCCGTGAACGCATCGTGAGCGTCGAGGAAGTCAGAGAGCTGGGCGATCTTGGCCGTGACGATTATGTTTCTTTGGTCTCTCGCGAAGCAAACGTGGAAGGGAAGGGGGCGGTCGGTCTTCCTGAACTGGTCAAGGCCACTCTCAGGATGCGTCCGGACCGTGTGGTGCTGGGGGAATGCAGGGGTGAAGAGATAGCCGATTTGCTCAGAGCTTTTAATTCCGGTCATCGTGGTGGCATGGTCACTTTGCATGCCGATGGTGTTCGCAGTGTTCCTTCCAGGCTTGTCTCATTGGGCTTGTTGGCCGGTCTCAATCAACGTGCCGTCACCATGCTGGCTGCCGATGCGTTCGATGTGGTATTGCATATCGAACGAAATCGGGGCAGGCGGTATATCACCGAAATCGGAAGGCTGACCGTTGACGAGCATGGTTTCAGAGGCGAAGCCGTGGCCAACTGGAATGGTTGTGGTAAAGCCGTGCCCGGACCTCTATGGGTGGAGTTTCTAAGGCGTTGGATGTAAGACAGTCGGTGGGGTGAACGGAGGGAGAGGGACGTATGGCGGTGCCGCGGAGGTGGGGCCGTCGCCCCGATGGGGTGCCTGCTCCTCGGTCCCTGTTGGAACCGTTCGTCGCAGTGTTCGGACAATGTTCGAATGCGGTAAAGAAGGTGAGGATATGCGGGATGTGCAAAGTGCCGTACTGACCGGTTGTTTTCTGTTTGTTGCGGTTCTCCTGTGTGGATTCAAGTGCGGAAGCACCGTTGAACGGTTGGTCTGTGTTCGGGGTGGGGCGGTGGTCGGGGGAGGGATGCCTACGGATGGTGCCGAGGCGGTCGATTATACGGCTGGCGCCAAGGGATCCGGGATGCTTGCCCTTATAGATGCAGTTCAGGCTCATGTGCGTTCAGGTGGATCTCTGAATAAGGCCTTTGCACCTTATATGTCGGGTGAGTGGCTGAGTTCCACTCCCTCATTGCCGAATGTCGATCAGCTTGCGCGAATGCTGGAAACGTTCGCACAAGCAGATGAAAGCGAAGCTCAGGTGCGTCGGATGGCAGTGGAGCTTGATTTGGCGTGTCGAATCAGTCAGTCGTCGGGTTGCCCTGCGGTGCATTGTCTTGAGGCCGTCAAGGACTCATATCGACGGATGCGTTTGCTTGACGATCAGATGGAGAATGCGCTCGCGGTTCCCAAAGCAAGCGTCAGGTTGCTTACGGTCTTGCCGGTAGCCGCGGTGATGTTCGCTGAGCTGCTTGGGGCGCATTCCCTTGCTTTTCTTTTCGGAGCCAATGCGGGGCGCCTGTGCTTGGTGTTGGGAACACTGATCTACATGATCGGGGTGATGTGGATGAAAATCCTGACGGAGAGGGTCATCGAAGCGATACAGTGAGCTGCTTCTATGGAGTTGCGCCTGCAGGCATGATAGGCCATGCTTGGCATGACAGGCATGATTGTAAACCAAGGCCTTCGGACATTGGCATCGAAGCCGTATTGACAGAAAGAACCAGACGATTGAAGGGAGACGCATCATGTTCGGTTTCAGACTGTTTTGCTTCTGTGCCGGTGTCTGCTTGGGCATGTGCTGTTACCTGGCATTGTCCACTGCGTGCGCGTCTGTAGGGCGTCTGAGCACGCAATTTTTGTCGATACGAGAAGAATACGGCATTGCCGGGTGCGGCATGGCTCATACCGGATCTGATGGGCATGAGGCCGACCGTCCCTCCATCGGGTTGGTGTTGCGGATGGTCGCTGTAGCGGTGCAGTCGGGTGCTTCCATTCCCAGAGCGTTGGAGCAGGTCGGCCAGGTATTATCGGGGCCGTTCGCATACAGTTTGCGGATTGTGGCGGATGGATTGTTGCGCGGATATGCATGGCATGATGTCTGGATACGTGCCGGCGGTGAATCGGTGTCCGAGAAGGGTGGGCGAAACTGGTTCGGTGAATCGTCACGCTCCTTTTTCGATGAGAGGGATGAAAAGGATTTGTCTTTGCTGCGGGATGCCTTAGAGGATTCCTGGATGCGAGGTTCCTCTCCCATCAGTCGTTTGGAAAGCACCATCGAACAGATTGATGCGCGGCAACGCCATGACATCGAGCAGGCCTCCTCAAAGTTGTCGGTAAAGATTCTCATGCCGACGGGTCTGTGCTTTTTGCCGGCGTTCATGCTTATCGGTGTGATTCCTGCAGTTGCTTCATTCGTGTCCTGACGGAGTGCTCAGTGAATGCTTCATGGTCGTGTGCATGGATGGTGGGTATTTTATGAATCGGGGCTCGTGTTTCCCCTTTCCCTTTTCCCTTTCCTTTTTCCTTTCCTGTTGTCTGGGCCTGTTATTTGTCTGGGCCTGTTATTTGTCTGGGCCTGTTATTGCCGGCTTGTTTTTCAAATGGTCGTGGTCCGGATGCTTCCTGGCGGAGATAGAAAGTTGGTCCGTTCGTCGGCATGTTTATAAGACAGTTGCGACACACTGCCTCAGTGCATAACTTCGGGCGTTCGACCACAGCTCCCTGTGGCGCTTGGATATCATGCCCGCCTGCATCAGACTGGATATATCGCAATCAATCGGTTGCGAGTCAAATAACACCAATAACACCAAGGAGGAATGATGAATAGTCAGGAGATTGATCTTGTTTCAAGCCGAAGCGGAATGTTAACGGCTCAAAGAAAACGTTTGGCGCAGGCGGTGGGTTCCATCAGGCAAAAGGCCTGCATGCTCGATATGAAGCTTCGCACGCTTTCCTGCCAGGTCGATGAAGGTGCGGCCACGGCGGAATATGCGATTGTGTTGGTAGCTGCGACCGGCTTCGGAGCCGTATTGGTAGGGGTCCTCAAATCCGATATGGCCAGAAAACTGCTTGAGGGTTTGGTGAAGAAGGCATTGGGTGTGGTCTGATACTGCGGTTGTCACCACGATGGTTCAAACGGAAGAGATGGCATGGGATACAAGCGCAATAAGCCCGTCGGGATGTGTTCTTTCCCACGGTACTGGACAAAGTGCTTTGGGCGAAGCGATGAGGGCGCGGTTACCGCTGAATTCGCCGTGGTGTTGCCCGCGGTGATGATCGCGGCTGTTTTGATTCTCATGCTGGCTCGTGCGTCTACTGTGGCCATGACATGTCAGGATGCGGCATCGGCCGCAGCGCGAACCGCGATCATTTCGAAAGATGACTATAAAACGAAAACCGTGGCTCGCAATGCGGCCGGAGCCGACGTCGATGTATCGGTGGCAAGGATGAATGGACAGGTCGAGATTGTGGTCAGCTGCCCAATCGTCTCCGATCCGCTACATGTGTTGCCGAAAGTCGTACATGGCAGAGCGATTGGGGAAGAACAATGATACGGTGGGAACGCCTTCGTGCTGCGCCCTCGACTCTCATCTCGAAGGGTATGGGATTACAGGCTTGTGCGGATTGGCATATCACCGGGAATGACGATGGTGTTGACCGGCTTCCTGATGAAGATGGGGCTACATCGCATCCGAAACATGGTCTTGTCGGGCGCGAAAGTCGATTCTCGGCGGAGAGGGGCATACGCGCCGGCAGGCAATTCGTTCGGTGTCCTCGATTCAGAGATCGCGGTTCAGGTACCGCAATGGGTGCTGCTCTCATCGCGGTCGTCGCGATACTGCTATTGGTCATCGCCGCAGGTGCTAATGTGCTGCTTAGCATCTCGCGGGCACATACGGCCGCCGATCAAGGTGCCTTGGCTGCGGCAAGCGCTTTGCGCAACGGAGATAGCTTTGTCTGCCTGCGTTCACGATCGCAGGTGCGTTCAAATAATGCCGTTCAGGAATCATGTACCGTGGTGCAGGAGGACGTGACGGTGACGGTGAGTGTTGCGACGGACGTTCCGTTTTTGCCACGTGTCCGGGTACAGTCGCGCGCCGGACCGGTGGACTGTAGTTGAACGATAGGTCCGTTGATGTCTGAATCATTGGGAAATAGCTTGGTGTTGGTAGGTTAGTAGATATGGCACTTGCATTGTATCGACGGTATCGTCCGGACACGTTTGACGGCATTATCGGGCAGGATCAGGTCACCGTGCCCCTATCTCGCGCTCTGGATGCAGGCAGGCTCACTCATGCTTATCTGTTCTCCGGACCGCGGGGTTGCGGAAAAACCAGTTCTGCCCGAATTCTGGCCAGATGCATCAATTGCGAACAGGGGCCCACATCGCATCCTTGCGGTGAATGCCCCAGCTGTAAGGATCTTGGCACAGGCGGCCCCGGTTCCATCGATGTGGTGGAAATAGACGCCGCAAGCCATAATGGCGTGGACGATGCCAGGGAACTGCGTGAGCGAGCGGCCTTTGCGCCTGCCAGAGACAGGTATAAGATATTCATCCTCGATGAGGCGCACATGGTCACCCAGCAAGGTTTCAATGCTTTGCTCAAGATCGTCGAGGAGCCGCCTGAGCATGTCATGTTCATCTTCGCCACCACGGAACCAGATAAGGTGATCAGCACCATCCGTTCGCGGACACATCATTATCCGTTCAGACTGGTGCCGCAGGAAGTGATGGGCCCATATCTCGAGAAGGTGTGTAAGCAGGAAAAGATAGAGCCTGAGCCAGGTGTTCTGGGCTTGGCCATGAAAGCCGGTGGCGGTTCGGTCAGGGATACGCTTTCTGTTTTGGACCAGCTTATGGTGGGTGCCGTCGATGGCAAGATTTCATATGATTCGGCCGTCTCGTTGCTTGGATTCACTCCGGACGCCCTTATCGGTGAGGCGGTTGACGACCTGATCGAAGGTGACGGTGAAGGCCTTTATGGGGTGGTCGAAAAGGTCGTTGTCGGAGGGTTCGAACCAAGGAGATTCGTAGAGGATCTTCTAGCACGTATAAGGGATTTGCTTGTTCTTACCCTTGGAGGGGAGCGGGCGGCCGAATCGCTTGGCGAGGAAACCGCTTCGCTCGATATGTCGCAACTGCAACGTCAGGCTAAGGCTCTTGGACTTTCCGCCCTCACCATGATTGCGGAAATCATAGATTCCGTGCTTGCCGGCATGGTTGGCGCCACGTCGGCACGTATGCGTTTGGAGCTTTTGGCCGCACGTCTTTTAGCTGCACGCCGGTCGGGATTCGCACCTACGGCTGTTGCCGGTGCGGTAGGAACTGGAAGTGAGGGAATGACGCCCAGCTCAACCGGTGCCCAATCTGCTGCCAGCAAGGGCGGTTCGGTTCAGCGGGGAGGATTCATCGGGAGTCGTGGCGCACAAACCGAAAAGGACGCAGGTATGGGTCCCGCGGTCACTGGAGGTCCCGCTCAACAGGGTCATGCTGGTTCCTCCGTTTCCTCGCGTAAGGTGACTTCTCCCGATGTCGGGGGTGTCGGAACTGATGCCGGGAGTGCCGTCAATGAGCCTGAAAAATCTGTATCTTCCGGTATAACTCCGCAAAAGGAGGCGACGAGTGGCGTCGATTCGACCGCTAAGGCGGAACCCGCGCATCCCGATGCTGCCGCGACGCAAACGGCGGACACCATCAAGGTCTCGGCTGCCGAAAAGGCCGTACGTCGAACGGTGGGTGAGGTTGATCCGGCGGCGCCCGTCCAGGAAAAATGGGAAGTCGTTTTGCGGGCTTTGCCTGTTGGCGTGAGTGAATACGTCAACCAGGAAAAGGTTCCGGTCGTGTCGCTGGCCACGAATCCTGCCGGTCGTGCAAGACTCTCCATGACGTTCGACACGGCGCTCAGTCAACACGCATTCGCCCTGGCTATTGCCTCGGACCCGGAGAATGAAGGTAAAAAGGCTTCTTGGGTGGTGCTCGAGACCGTCAAGGTCGTCTTTGGCCCTTCCACAACCATCGCACCTACACCCGTCGCGGCGAATGGGGAACACGTGACTTCCACCAAGCGCATGAAACCCGAAGAACTGGCTCAGGTGAAACGCAAGATCGCCATGGCCAAGGCGGGACTTACTATGGCGTCGGATATCGTCTCCCCCAGTGGCCGCGCTTCAGAGTCCAAGGAACGGAGAAAGGTTCGTGATGAGGATGGCGGCGATTCGGATGACGCCTCTCACGCGGTTCAAGATCAGGATGTAGATCCTTGGTTCCAGACACCAGCTCAGGCGCAGCACGACGCCAAAGAGACGGAAGTTGCTCGATTAGGAGTCGGTCAGGTTCCCGAGAGAGAGAAGGGCCCTGTCGAAGATCATGACTCGGGTATCCAAGCCTTGGAAGCGCATGGCGACCCCGCTTCCGATGCGAACGTGCATCATAAGAAGCATGTTGCGGTTCCAGACATAAGTGATGGAGTGGATCCCTGGGCGGTCGCGGAGGATACGGATGACCAAGTCGGCGGCATTGCCCCGACAATTGCGGCGGCTGGCAGTATTCGTACGGAGCGCTCACCGCATGTGTTTCCGCAGTCCGATGTGAATCGTCAAGCTGATGTGCAACGGACTGATACGGATGTGCACAATTCGGATGTACATAATCTGGATGTACACGATTCGAATGTATACAATCCAGTGAAACCCGAAGTGCCGCCTGAGGACGATGTCTATTCGCTGAGCGATCGATCGGTGGGCGGTGACGATGCGGTAAGCATCGATGATCTCACTCGAATGTTCGAGGTGAAGAAAGTGGAGGAGTTCGACGCGGAGGATCCCAAAAACCCCAAAAATGCCAAGCCTGCCGCCAAATCTCAGGAGAGCCAGAAGCGTGCCTGGTGATTTGGTGCAGGGTGGTCTCGTTGTCATCTTGTCTTGGAAGTCATATCGGACCTTGTGGCGTTTTGGCGAGTCAGTGGCTGATGTTCTGGTGAGGATGTGTCGATGGTGTGTTGGTGAGATTGTCACTAACGTGTTGTCCATGGTCGCTCTCACTCAGATGGAGAAGGGAATGAGAATATGGCATTAGCTTATGACGGCGCCATACAGCGTCTCATCAATGCTTTCGCGCAATTGCCGGGTATCGGTCCCAAAGGTGCGCAACGCATTGCTTTCTATATTCTTTCGGCTAGTGATGAGGAAGCTGACGCTTTGGCTGAAGCCATCCATGAAGTGAAAGAGAAAGTGCGGTTCTGCGAGGTTTGCGGCAATGTGTGCGAAACAAGTCCATGTCCGGTTTGCGCCGACCCGCGGCGTGACCGCTCCATGATCTGCGTGGTGGAGGAGCCCAAGGATGTGATGAGCATCGAGCGCACTCGTGAATACCATGGTCTCTACCATGTGCTTGGTGGAGCCATAAACCCGATGGCCGGAATCGGGCCTTCCGACCTGTCTATTCCCAAGTTGCTTGACCGGCTCAAGACAGATGAGGTCAAGGAGATCATTCTGGCGCTCGATCCGAACATCGAAGGTGAAGCCACAGTGACTTACTTGAGCCGTCTTCTTTCGCCGTTGGGCATTAAGGTCACCCGTCTGGCCAGTGGCCTACCGGTCGGTGGAGATTTGGAATATGCCGATGAGATAACGTTGGGCCGCGCGCTGTCCGGCAGACAGGAGATTTGATGGTTTGGGATGCCTGGGATTAGGTCAATTTGGCCAGTAGGCCTGACTTTGTGGTCGGCTTGGATCTAGGTCCAAACATTTGAGCATTGGTGTGAATCCGGTTTTGGTTGGCCTAGGTCTGGTCTTGGACTTTGGGCTTGGGTACGGCCGTGGGTGCTGGCGTTTTCCTTGCTATGCCGCCAAGAGGCTGATCGGCTTTCTTCCAGTGCCCATGGTGATGTACGGCGCATGATTCAGGCGTGATGTCCGATGTCCGATGTCCCACATTATGACGGCCGAGTTCGTTCTTCCATACCGCATTCCTATAATGGCTGTATTCGGTCAGTGTGAGGATTCGTAGGGAATGCAAGGCTGACTTACGGGAAGACAGAGGGACTTGTGGCTCTGATTGTGCAAAAATTCGGCGGTTCGTCCGTGGCGGACGCGGCGTCGATCGAGCGCGTCGCCAAACGCATCGTACAGACCAAACGTAAAGGGAACGATGTGGCGGTGGTGGTCTCGGCGATGGGCGACACCACTGACGACCTTATTGACCAGGCTTATAGCATCGATTCGAACCCGCCGGCGCGTGAGATGGACATGCTGATGACGGCAGGTGAACGCATCTCCATGAGTTTGCTCGCTATGGCGATTCATGCAGCCGGTGAGCATGCCCACTCCTTCACTGGTTCCCAGGCGGGTTTCATGACGGATGCGCGTTTTGGTGCGGCTCATATCAAATCGGTCAAGCCGCGGCGTGTGCGTAAAGTGCTCGATGAAGCTGCATTGCCATCGTTGCTGGTTTTCAAGGGGTTAACGCCGACGGTGATTACACCACGCTCGGCCGTGGTGGTTCGGATACTTCGGCCGTGGCGCTTGCCGTGGCGCTCGGAGCCGACGTATGTGAGATCTACACTGATGTTGACGGCATATTTACCGCCGATCCTCGCATTGTCCCTACGGCCAGGCGGATTCCTGTCATACCGTATGAGGCGATTTTGGAGATGGCCTCCTGTGGTTCAAAGGTGCTGGCTCTGCGATGTGTGGAATATGCTCAGCGTTTCAATATGCCATTGCACGTGCGCAGTTCGTTTTCGAGTCGTATGGGAACTCTAGTTCTACCTGAAGGCGTGGCTCCTGGCTCGTTGCCCAATTTATAGGATCTGCTCATGAAAATCCCTGTTGAAGACATTTGTACATGCGGAGGTGATGACGTGTTGCCCTTGAGTGCGATGGAATCAGTTGTATCGCATGTTGCCGATCGGCATGATCTGACATCTGGTTTCAGGCGATGAACGCTGTCGGTGCCGATTCACAGGATCCGGTGAAATCGGATGGAAACAAGTGGACCTTGACTGGATGTGAGATAACTGAGGGCTGGTCAAGTCTCACTACCTAATTGATGAGCAAGCGCGTACGGCAGCAATCAGTACAGTAACCATCAATACAGTTACGAATCAGGAGTCCCACACTCCATAACTATGATCGAGGAGAACAAGAATGGCAAGTAACGTCAACAATGCCGATGCCAGGGGTATTGGTCGAACTACGCCGAATGTCGGCGACGGTTCACATGATTGTCAATCGCTGCATCGAGCCGACATGCCCGACCATGAGAACGGTGCCGATGGTCCGTCAGGGGCGAACGATGCTTTGAACCTTGCGAGCCTTCCCCGTACGCCTGGCTCGGATGAAGCTCGCAAAGCCGATGGTTCGGCGAACGAATCCATGGGTGAACTATTTCCCGACCTTGGTCCGGAGACACCGGTCATTTCAGGAGTTGCACATGACCGGACGGAGTCACTTGTCACCATTTGCGGTGTGCGCAATGAGCCGGGCATGGCCGCCCGTGTGTTCGAGCGGTTCGCTAAAGCCGGGGTGAACGTGGACATGATAGTGCAGGCCGGGGCTTCCACCGGTACAGCCGACATCTCTTTCACGGTTCCTTCAACCTCCATCGACGCCGTTCGTTCTGTGCTTGAGGGGTCACGGAACGACCTTGGCTACCGAGAGTATGATATCGATACCGAAGTCGGTAAGGTGGCCGTCGTTGGTGTGGGCATGAAGACGCATTCGGGGCTCGCCGCGAAGTTCTTTGCGGCACTCAGTGACAAGAAAATAAACGTGCTTATGATTTCCACATCCGAGATTCGGATTGCGGCGCTTGTTCCCATTGCCCAACTTGATGATGCCGTCCGTGCCCTGCACACTGCCTATGGGATTGACGCCACTCAGGTCGAAGCCGTTGTTTACGGTGGAACCGGTCGGTGACGCCGTCGCTGGTAAGGCGGTGATACCTGGCTAGGCTTGTGATGTGGGTGGGTCTATATTGAGCCGGAATCGTGTGTATGCAGCTGCAGAGTGGGGCTCGGTGGATTCCAACAGCTTGACCGTGAGACGACTTGTCTGCCAAGCTGATCCGTCGTAGGGGAGTCGTCGCTAAGAGATCGTTGGGATAGGTTTGAATCTTTTCGCCTTTCCGGTGTTCATTCTTGGCGGTGAGGTTTCCGGTGTTCAAGTAATAGTAATCATTCGGACGGTCGCGGTCGGTTGCGGTACTCTAGAAGAGCGATGCGGCGGGCACTGCGGTGTTGGCTCCTGGTTGCACTTACCCGGTGAGCTGTGGGCGGAGCGCTGTGCGCTGTCCGCTTTCGCGGTTCACGATGGTATGAAGTGGAGGTTGGTATGGTCCAGATCAATGAGAATGGTGTGGATGTCGCGGTTCTTGGTGCCACCGGCCAGGTCGGCATGGTGATGAGGCGTGTCTTGGATGAGCGCGATTTCCCGGTGCGCAATCTGAGGTTCCTCGCTTCTGCACATTCGGCGGGCAAGATGCTGCAATGGCGGGGACGCAATATCGAAGTCGAGGATGTAGCCGTAGCCGACCTTTCAGGCATCGATATCGCCATTTTCTCCGCAGGGGGTGACGCGTCCAAAGTGTGGGCGCCTCGTTTTGCACAGGCCGGTGCTTATGTGGTCGATAACTCTTCGCAGTGGCGTATGTGCGATGACGTGCCGCTTGTGGTGGCCGAAGCGAATCCACAGGATCTCGACGACATTCCCAAACGCATCGTGGCCAATCCTAATTGCACCACGATGGCGTGTATTCCTCCTCTTAAAGCGCTTTCCGATGTTTTTGGACTCAAAAGGCTTATTGTGAGCTCATATCAAGCGGTTTCCGGAGCCGGCAGGGCGGGAGTGGAGCAGCTGATGACCGAGGCGAAGGCCGCACTCAATCAGGGTGCCGACAAACTCGTCTTCGATGGCTCCGCGATTGATTTCCCGAAGCCCACCAAAGTGGCGAGAACCATCGCCTTCAACGTCGTCCCTTTCATCGGTTCCATTGCGGATGACGGTTCGCAGGAGACTGACGAAGAGCAGAAGCTGCGCAATGAGAGCCGCAAAATCCTGCATCTGCCTAATCTCAAGGCCTCATGCACCTGCGTGCGCGTCGGCGTTTTCACCGCCCACGGGATGAGCGTCAACGCGGAGTTCGAGCGTAGCGTCACTCCCGATCAGGCCCGTGAGATTCTCTCCGCCGCCCCGGGCGTGGAACTTGACGACATTCCCACACCTCAGCTGGCCGCCGGTCGTGATCCGAGCTTTGTGGGGCGCATCCGCCAAGACCAGGCGGTGGATGGCGAGCATGGCCTGTCCTTCTTCGTGGCGAACGACAACCTGCGCAAGGGTGCGGCGTTGAATGCCGTAGAGCTCGCGGAGATCATAGCGCGTAAGCATTTCACCGATCGTCTTTGATATGCTGATGTGCTTGCGCCGATATTTCGGTTGGCCGGTTGTGGGATACTGAAGCCATGTCGAAGGCATCCGTAGAAGTACAAAGGCAACTGGACCGTATCGTCGCTTTGGGCTACCCCGATGTGGCCGATATGAGTGCGGAGGCGTTCAGAGCGTTGGCGCGCCCGTTGATCCATGCGCTCGAAGGTTGCAGTGACGAGGAGATTGCGGGTTGGAGCGGTGCGGACGTCAATGGAGCGGGTTCACGCGCCACCAGCTTGGATATTCTTGAGGAATCCGGTGAGTTGGCGGTCCGTAGGGCCACCGATGATCAGCGGGCTCCCGTCATCTCGCCCGATCACCGCGATCCTTCGGTGGATATTCTTCTGGTGCCGACTCGTGAGCTCGTCGCTCCGGATTCGTTGATTGCCCGTACCAGCATCAACAGGATGGCAGGTTTCACTACGATGCCGCCGCGTGATGTGGCCAGCTTTCTGCAACAGCCGGGTTTCAATCCCCCGGAAGGCCCCTTCTACCTGGTCATTGCACCCCACACCGGCACCTGCTACGTGAACCGTGAGCCGGATGTAGCCCGAAAGCTCATTGAATCGGATGAGCGTTCCCCCCTCACCTTGGAGGAGGGGCTTGCGATAGCGACCCAGCATCCGGACTGGCTGGTGTGCAAAAACGGTTTCAATCTGTTGGGGTCCCGCAGTTCGGATGGGCGTTATCCAAGCATTTGGATGAGTCAGAATTCTCCCCGTCTTGGGTCGGTCTGGCCTACATCCCGCCATACCTGGCTCGGCAACGCGTATTGTCTGGCGCGCCGTGGGGTGTCTCTTTTCCGGTGAAGCCGTTGACGGAGGGTAGGCCGGTTATGCCGGCTTTGTGACCGTGCTCTCCGGCTGGACTGTCTGGCGTGGTGTCGACTTGGGGTGACGAGTCCGCATCGTCTCGTCATTCATGTAGTCAAAACCAAGCGGCTCAGACTCTTACTGCTATATGAGCGTCATGACCGGATATTCGGCCTGCTTCGTATTCCGGTTTTTATCGCAAAACCGTAACGTTCGGATTTCGCATGAACTCACGGTGAATGTTTGATTGGTCCGATGATGCGGCTGGTTTCTGTGGTGTGAAGATTTGTCGGTTCATGATCAGGTCGCTGCTACTTCGACTGCATGCCTCCAGGCGCTGGGTCGCCCGTCCGTGGCAAGTGGGTGGGATCGGGCCGGGTCGGCTGAAAACAGTGGGATAAACGTCTGGCTGCACAACGAAAGCATATGAGGAGGTCGGCTGCCCTGGAACCTTGGGAGCGTCCGCTGTTCGTTGTCGTATGCGTTGTGCATGGTGGTGTATATCCGGTGGTTTGAATTCGTTGGGAGTATACCCTGATGCTATTGAGTGCATGACGCGGTTATGCATGTTTGCTTCGTGGTGCCCGGCGCCGGCCGTATGTCGGTGCGGTGTCGGTGTTCGTGTACGGTGTCGGTGTGGTTGCCCGGTGCGTTGGGTACGTGGTGGTGTCGTTGCGCGAGTGGAGACGTGCCGTGATGTCTGTTGGTCGTGGTGTGAGGGATCGAATGCATGCGCTGGTGGGTGTTTCAGGCGTGGTGGCGGTGCTGGGTCGTTTTTTTCGGATTCGCTCGGGCGGCCCTTTGCGTTGTTGTGGTGGTGACGTGTGGTTGTGGGCTGCGGCGTGTGGGTGGCGGCTGGGTTAACAGGTTCGAGATCGTTGCTGTGGTGTGGTTTGGGTGGCTGTTGCGTGCGTCGATCGCAAGTACGGATGCTGGTTGTGTTCGCTTTGCCCCAGTGGGTGTGGTTGTTCGTTTCTTCCGGGTTTTGCTATGGGCTTGGAGGATGGCCCGTCTTCTGTTGGTCCGGGTTTGGGGTCGTTTTTGGTTCCATCTTCCGGCTGCCGTGTCGGTGAATGGGTCCCCTGGTTTGACATAGGTGACGCATGGTCTATGATCGCTGTTTTTCCTGTCCTGCATCTGAATGGTTTATCGTGGTTTTGCTACCGGTCATATATTTTCGTGGGGTTGCTGGCGTCCGTGGTGGTGTGGCTCGGCGGCGTAAGGGTCGAGCGCGGGTTTTTGTCAATCGTTTGGCATGGTGTCTTGTCTGGTTGGCCCGTTTGGAGGGGCAGATTCCTTGTGACGCGTGTTTCGTAGGTTTTCCCTCCGTTCGTTTTTTCGACGTGAGCCACTAAGGCGGCGCATATCCGACTGTTGCGAATATTTCGTTCTTATACGGGTTTGTCGGGGGGGGGGTTTACCTTGATGCTTAATGCATAGATTCATCGTTATTCGTATCTGTGCGTGTGTTGGGCATCGTGGTGTGATGCCGATGGCAGGCGAGGTTTTCGCAATACCGGGTTGTGTGGTGGCGTGGGCCGTCGCCGTGATGCCGGTCCCGAAACGGGGCCGGTCTGGCATGTAGTGGTGTTGTAGTCAGGGATGAAGGAGTCAATGGATGTTTGGTAGACGATTAAGGGATTGGTGGCGCACGCTGGTGGGCGTGATCGCCGCCGTGGCGATATTCGGTGGTGGTTTCTCGCTGCCGGCTTTCGCGGATCCGGCGCCGGATGGTGGTGCTGGTCGTTCCGCGCAGGATGCGTCCAAGCCGCGAACCCGAAGCGGCATCTCACCACAAAGTGCTACAGATTGTTTCTCTGGCAGGCAGACCGGTACCGATTGGTATGCGGATAATGCCGGTGACGGCTATTGTGCGGTGCATGTGACCGGCAGGGCCGCCCTGCAAGGCGATTCCGGCGACGGTGCGAAGTTTGATAATTTGAATTTGGATAAGGTGGTTTCGGTTTCGATCGACAATCCCATCCAGTTGTCTCCGGGTGGCCGTGTCCGTCTGGGTCGGATGAACAATCTGACGTCGGTGACTGGCCTGCGGAACATCCAGGGCGCGACGGATCTGAGCAGCGCGTTCAATGATGATCTCGCTTTGACGTCGTTGGATTTGAGTGGTTTGGATACGAGCCACGTCACGAACATGGCGAACATGTTCGAACATGCGAGAGGTTTGACGTCGTTGGATTTGAGCCATTTCGATACGAGCCACGTCACGAACATGCATGCCATGTTCGCTGGTACGCCTGGTTTGACGTCGTTGGATGTGAGTGGTTGGGATACGAGCCAGGTCACGGACATGTCGCACATGTTCGCTGGTGTGTCTGTTTTGACGTCGTTGGATGTGAGCCATTTCGATACAAGCAACGTCCAGGACATGACGGCCATGTTCCGTGAATCGTCTGGTTTGACGTCGTTGGATGTAAGTGGTTGGGATATGAGCCACGTCACGAGCATGTATTCCATGTTCGATGTTATGCCTGGTTTGCGGTCGTTGCGGTTGGGGCCTCGCACGTATTTCGATGGTACCTCTGCTTTTTCGGGTCTTTCCGGTCGTTGGACTCAGGTGGATCCTGCTCCTGTTCCGGGGGCGTGTTACGTCAATGGTGGTGACCTCAATGGTGGTGACCAGGCCTCCTGTTCGACCACCGATCCGGACTTTGGGCTGTTCAGGCCGGCTCCCGGCGAGCCCGGGCAGGTGCGTACCGGTGCGGTCACTTACGGGCTGAATGGGTATAAGGCCGCATCCACGATTACGTTCAGGTACGTGGATGACAAGGGCAATCCCGTTCCTCAGGACGTGGTGAGCAAGCTTGGTCTTCCCGGTTCGAAGTCCGGTAACCAGGGTGATCCGTTCGAGTTCTCGTTGCCTGATGGTGCGGGTTGGAAGTTCACGGGTTGCGACCCGTCCTCCGCGGCCAGCTGCACCGCTACGAAGATCACGGGTACGTTCCCGGGTTCGGATACGACGGTGACGGTCAAGATGGTGCGCAAGACTGCTGGTAAGGTGTCGTTCGAGTATGTCGGTGAGGATGGCAAGCCTCTGGCGAAGGCCGTGGCTGCGTCCATGCCGGCTGCTTCTCCGGCTGGTGCTTTTGTTGGCTCTCATGTGAGTGTGCCGGTTGCTCCGGGCTACCTGTTCGATCGTGTCGATCAGGGTTCCACGGGTGCGTCGGTCGTTCAGGGCGGCAAGAGCGTGAGCGTGGTGATGGGCGAGCAGGCTCGCACGGTCAAGCTCGTCGTGAAGACGGATGCCAGTGTTCCCAGCCGTCGTGCTGGTAAGGTGTCGTTCGAGTATGTCGGTGAGGATGGCAAGCCTCTGGCGAAGGCCGTGGCTGCGTCCATGCCGGCTGCTTCTCCGGCTGGTGCTTTGGTTGGCTCTCATGTGAGTGTGCCGGTCGCTCCGGGGTACCTGTTCGATCGTGTCGATCAGGGTTCCACGGGTGCGTCGGTCGTTCAGGGCGGCAAGAGCGTGAGCGTGGTGATGGGCGAGCAGGCTCGCACGGTCAAGCTCGTCGTGAAGACGGATGCCAGTGTTCCCGGCCGTCGTGCTGGTAAGGTGTCGTTCGAGTATGTCGGTGAGGATGGCAAGCCTCTGGCGAAGGCCGTGGCTGCGTCCATGCCGGCTGCTTCTCCGGCTGGTGCTTTGGTTGGCTCTCATGTGAGTGTGCCGGTCGCTCCGGGCTACCTGTTCGACAGTGTGTCCGAGGTTCCTTCGGTGTTCTCTGGTGTGTCCCAGACTCCTGCAGGTGTGACGGTCGCTCAGGATGGCAAGAGCGTGAGCGTGGTGATGGGCGAGCAGGCCCGCACGCTCAGATTCAAGTTGAAGTCTGATGCCAGTGATTCCAGTCGTCTTGCCGGTAAGGTGTCGTTCGAGTATGTAAGTGAGGATGGCAGCGTCTTGCCTTCCGATGTTGTGGCGTCCATGCCGGCTTCTTCTCCGGCTGATGCTTTGGTTGGCTCTCGTATGAGTGTGCCGGTCGCTTCCGGTTACGTGTTCTCTGGCGTGGCTCCGGGTTCCACGGGTGTGAAGGTTGCTGATGATAAGAAGAGCGTGAGCGTGGTGTTGGGTCGTGAGGCCCGCACGGTCAAGCTCATCGTGAAGTCTACTTCGGGCGACTCGGGTAACGGTGGCAACACTGGTAACGGTGGTTCCGACAACACTGGCAACGGTGGCAACACTGGCAACGGTGGCAACACTGGCAACGGTGGTAACACTGGCAACGGTGGTTCCGACAACACTGGCAACGGTGGTTCCGGTAATGGTGGTTCCAACGGTGGTAACACTGGCAACGGTGGTAACACTGGCAACGGTGGTTCCGACAACACTGGCAACGGTGGTTCCAACGGTGGCAACACTGGTAACGGTGGCAACGGTG